>DAOUKV010000017.1:0-1696 GCA_034420955.1 Dehalococcoidia bacterium | reverse complement strand
TATGTCGCTGATTCTGCCGCCCTGAGCTTTGAGTTCGGCGTTTTGGTCCCTGATCTCATTGCTGAGCCTGTCGCTCTGCATACGCATCTGCCAGACCAACACGGCGGTCGCCAAGAAAATCCCTACCAGAACAGACGATACCGAGATTGTGACCGCGATTATATCTCCAGTGTCCACGGCGAACCTCCAAGTACAAGGTCAATTGTAGCAGATTCTACTGCTTCGCCACCCGCTTCCCAGTCATCTCGCTGATGGACGCTATGAAACTCCCCGCCCCGTAATGCTTCACCTGCCACCTGCGCAGCGCGCGGCCCTCCACGCCTCGCGCCTTCAGTTGGTAGTATGCCGGACGCCCAACCGAGCCTTGCAGGATTATGATAATGCCCATAGCCACCGCCACTATCGGCATTATGAGGAACCACACGAACATCGTGGCAAGCCCCGCCGCCACCATTACGGCGCCGAGAGCTAGCCGCCTCTTGTCCAACGCCTGAACCTCGGTGATGCTCTCAAGCTCGGTGTAGGGAAGCTCGTGATGAACGCGCGAGTCGTCCCGCCGTTCATACAGCAGAATAATGCGGCGGGACGTCGCGTGGTAAGGTCCGAAGCTGGATACGAGCCGCTCCCCGCCGCTCAGCAGCGGTTCTATGTGGTCTCTTGATACTGCTTTGGGCAGCGATTCGAGCATGACGTCCCTGTCCGACTCCTTCCGCCAGGATCCTTCGCAAGCAGACCCCTCACGGGCGATCACACGCTAGAATATGGCTATGGGGTTCACCGGAGAGCCGGTCGTGTTGTTCAGCCGCAGCGGCCCTATGGACAGCATGAACTCCCACCTGTTGCGCTCGCGGCAGGCCTGCGCCAGCTCTTCGAGATTGGCGTTGTCTAGTATCCACAGTCCCATGGCCACGATGCCCACCTGATGAATCGGGTTGCTCATGCTGGGGTAGCCGGTGGGCATCACGTCGTTGCCGGTATCGCTGCCGAGCATGGCGATGCCGCGCTCGTGGAACAGCGGCAGGCAGGCGGCCTGGCACGCCGTGGAGCCCGCGTCCGGGTCCGCCGGGCCCTCCACGCCCCTGCGCGTAAGCTGCCCCGTCCTGACCAGCAGCACGTCGCCCTCCTCGATCTTGAAACCACATCGATCCTCGGCGGCCAATATATCTTCCGGCATTACTCCTTCGCCGCGTTCCAGCCAGTCCACGCCGCGAATCATCGGCGCGTCCACCAGCACGCCTCGCGTTACGATGCCCTCCTTGGCAAGCTCGATGGACTCGACCGTCGCGCCAAGCCCCGTTGATACAAGGTGCGCGGGTTGGTCGTTGTACATCTTGCCTTCCCAGAAGAAGTGCGCCAGGCTGTCAACGTGGGTGATCGCGTAGCCGTGGAAGATCATCCCGAAGAAGTCAGTCGAACCCTGCGCCGTCCGGGTAGTAACCTTTTCGCCCGACGCCCAGCCCTCGCCGCTCTCTGTCATGAAGTGGATCGGCGGAACGGGAATGTCCGGCGCCGGCTCGAACATCACGGTTCGAGCGCACGAGACCGTCGCGCCCTCCTCTACCAGCGACACCGCCCGCTTCACCTTGTCGGGCCCAAGAAAGTTCAGCGTCCCCATCTGATCGTCGTCTCCCCACCTGCCCCAGTTGGACAGGGAGTCGAAATACCCTAGCACTTCCCGCTCCGACGGTACGTTGAC
>DAOUKV010000016.1:0-111584 GCA_034420955.1 Dehalococcoidia bacterium | reverse complement strand
AACGCGATGATCCCGGTGATAACGGTCATCGGCATCACCACCGCGCTCTCGCTCGGCGGGTCGGTCGTCATGGAGCGCGTCTTCGTTCTGCCCGGAATCGGCAACTACATCGTGGACGGGATGCTCCAGCGCGACTACCCGGTGGTGCAGTCCATGGTGTTGGTGTTCGCGGCCGCGGTGATCGTCGTCAACCTGCTCGTGGACCTTTCCTACGGCTGGCTAGACCCTCGCGTGCGGTACCAGTAAGCCGACGATAGCCGTAGGCAACCTTTTTAAGACAGTAGAGGGATGGAATGGCAATCCAACAGAGCGACGTAGCAACGCTAGGGAGGCCCCGCAGGGGGAACCCGCTGAAGCCCTTTCTGAACTTCATCGCGCGCAAGCCGCTGGGCGCGGCGGGGGCGCTGATAATCGTCGTCATGTGCGCCATGGCGGTCGTCGGGCCATGGATGACCGAGTGGGACCCGCTGACGCACAACTTGCCGGACAAGCTCCAAGGCCCGAATTCGAGGCACTGGCTGGGAACCGACGAGCTGGGCCGCGACCTATGGGCGCGGATGATGGACGGCGCGCGCGTTTCGCTGCTCGTCGGCTTCGCCTCCGTCGCCTTCGGCTCAGGATTCGGAGGCGTTGTCGGCGTCATCAGCGGCTGGTACGGCGGCAAGGTGGACAACGTCATACAGCGGCTCATGGACGCGCTCATGTCCATCCCCACGCTGATACTCGCGCTCGCCGTAACCGCTGCGCTCGGCACCAGCCTGTGGAACATCATCCTAGCCATCGGCATAGTGCAGATACCGCGCGCCAACCGCGTGGTTCGTTCGCAAGTGCTGGCGGTCAAGGAGTCGCAGTACGTGGACGCCGCCCGCGCCATCGGCGCGGTCAACGTGCGAATCATGGCCCAGCACATAGCGCCGCAGTGCGTAGCGCCGTGGCTGATAATCGCAACCGGCGCGCTCGGCATCGCCATCCTCACGGAGGCGTCGCTCAGCTTCCTCGGACTGGGCGTGCCGCAGCCCGAGCCGTCCTGGGGCGGTATGCTGACGGGACCGGTGCGAGACTGGTTCCCGCTGTATCCGTACCTGGCTATCTGGCCCGGCCTCGCGCTGTCGCTCGCCGTGTACGGCTTCAACCTGTTCGGCGACGCGATCCGCGACGTTCTGGACCCCAGGCTGCGCGGCACGTAGAGATACGCAACCAAGCGCTTTCGGAAATGAAACGGCCCCGACTCCACTAGGACGTCGGGGCCGTCGTCGTTTCCATCTCGGTGAGGGCGTCAGCTACCGGCCACAACCCTTCACAACTGCCCCATTTCGTGTAAACTGTCCCAAACACTCAATAGAGAGGCAACGCTATGGCAGACAGCAGCAACTTCATCGCTTATTTCAACGGCGAATGGATGCCCTACGGGGACGTAACCATATCGCCTGAAGATCGCGGCTTCGTCGTCGCAGACGTGGTATTCGACATCGCGCGCACCTTCGGCGGCAAGCCCTTCGTGCTGGATAGGCACATAGACCGGCTGTACAGGTCGCTCAAGTATATGCGGATAGACCCGGGCCTGACCCCCGACGAGATGACCGCAATCTGCGAGGAGGCGGTGGACAAGAACCTGTCCCGGCTCGACGAGGCGGGCGACTTCCAGATTCACCCGTTCATAACTCGCGGCGTCGGACACGGCATTGGCGACGTCGCCAGCCCCACAGTGTGCGTCGCCATCAAACCCGTCGCGTTCGAGACTTTCGCTCGCTACTTCGTCGAAGGCGCGCACGGCGTCATCGCGCGCACGCGCAGCTACTCTAGCGATACGATGGACCCGAAGGTCAAGCACCACAGCCGCGCCAACTTCGTGCTGGCGGAGCTCGAAGCCAACGACGTCGATCCCGGCGCGTCCCCCATTCTGCTCGACCAGGACGGCAACCTGACGGAGGGCATCGGCTACAACCTGTTCCTGGTCAAGGACGGCTCGCTCAAGACTCCGACCGACCGCAGCATCCTGCAGGGAATATCGCGCAGCGTGGTGTTCGACGTCGCCGGCCAGCTAGGAATCGAGGTGGTCGAAGAAGACCTCCAGCCATACGACCTGTACACCGCCGACGAGGTGTTCTTCTCCAGAACCAGCCCGCGCATCGTGCCGGTGGGGATGGTTGACAGGCGCCCCGTCGGAGACTCCGTTCCCGGCCCGATTACGCAGCAGCTGCTCGCCGCCCACAGCGAACTCGTGGATGTGGACATCGTGGGCCAGGCGCTGCACTACGGCGGCGTGGAGAGCTAGGCGTTGGCTGATCTAGCCGGCAAGGCTATGACGGTCCTCGGCGCGGTGGAGCCGGACGCGCTCGGCTTTACCCTCATGCACGAGCACCTGTATCTGGACCTTCGCCCGAACCATCCGATAGAGGGTGGGCCGATAGGGGAGGGGATGGGCGCGCCGGATATGGACCCTGAAATGGACATGGACGTGCGCGCCGTCTGGGAGGCCGAACTCGACCTTTCCAACCTGCATCTGGCGCGGCGCGCGCTGCCGCTCCAGGACAACTACGTGCTATCCGACGAAGACGACGCCGTAGCCGAGGTCTCGCGCTTCCGCGAACTCGGCGGCGGCGCGATAGTAGATGTAACCAGCCGCGGACTCGGCAGAGACCCCGCCGCGCTGCGCCGCGCCTCGGTAGCGTCCGGGCTTCATATCGTCATGGGGTCCGGGTGGTACCAGAAGGTGTTTCACCCCGCGGACATGGACGGGCGAAGCGTCGAGACCCTCACGGACGAGATCGTCCGCGACGTGACTGTAGGCGTTGGCGGCGTCGGCGAAACCGGCATCCGCTCAGGCATCATCGGCGAGATAGGCGTCAATGGCGATCCGATAACAGGCAACGAGGCTCGGAGCGTTCGCGCCGCAGCGCGGGCGAGCCTGATCACCGGCGCGGCTATCTCGTTCCACTCCCCGCAGCTCAAGCGCGAGAAGGTCGCCGTCCTCGACCTCGTAGAGTCCGAGGGCGCCGACCTCTCCCGCGTGATCTTGGGACACTCGTGCAGCATGGCGGACGACGCGCCGTTCATGCTGGAACTGCTGGAGCGCGGGGTGTACATCCAGTTCGACACGCTGGGCGTGGTGAACACGACGGAAACCGGCCGCGACCACATAGTCGCGGCGTCCATCCCGCAGCTGATAGACGCCGGCTACGCCGACCGCATCCTGCTCTCGCAAGACGTGTGCTGGAAGATGCACCTGACACGCTATGGCGGCTCTGGCTATACCTACATCCAGGAGACTTTCCTGCCCTATCTGGAGACGCTGGGCGTGGATGAGGACGCGCGGCGACAGATCATGGTCGAGAACCCCAAGCGAATATTGGCCTTCGTAGAGCCGCGCGCCTAGCGCGCCGCGCTGACCACGCCTTGGGGCGACGCTACAATAAGCGCGCCGTCTGCGATGAGCGTCGCCGCCAGGCCGTTGCCATTGTTGTACTGCCAGGAAATGTCGCCGTCCCGCTTGTCTATCGAGAACAAGACGCCGCCTTCGCTGCCAACTATCACGGCATCCGGCGTGACGACCGCCGGAGACAGCGCGCCGGACGGCAGTTCCCTCAGCCAGCGGACATCGCCGGATTCGATGTCCAGCGCGACCAGGCTTCCCGCGCCGTCTGCGCTCTTGGCGGCTATGTATGCCGAATGTTCGTCCGCGCCGACCGGATATGCCGTCCTGCCCTCGATGTCCCGCCGCTGCCACAGGTATCCGCGCGGCAATGGCGGGCTGGGAGCCATGCCCCACAGCCATAATTTCGTCCACCAGAAGCGCAGCGCCTTCTCCATTGAGATGTCGCGCGCGCTCATGTCCAGCGCCAGCGCGAAACCGCCGTCGCCCACGACCACCAGCGCGCCGCCTGCCGACAGTGGCGCGCCGCCGGTGCCGAACCACAGCGGAAACGTGAGGCGGCGCCTGCCGTTCTTCGCTGATACGAAGTTCACGTCTCCGCTCGAACTGATCGCCGCCAGTACGCCGTCGGACAGCCGCAGCCCGCGCGTAACGTCGCCTTCCACTTCATGGCGCCAGCGCAGGGAGCCGTTCAGCGCGTCTATGGCATAGACCGCGTTGGATGCGGCGTACACCGTGCCGTCGCGCGCGATGGGCGCGCCGACCATGGACGACTCCATGTCGAACGTCCAAAGGCGCGCTCCGGTTCTTCGGTCCAGGCAAATGAGTTCGCCCGCGCGCGTTCCGACGTATAGCAGATCGGCGGCCGCCACCGGTGGAAAGTCGGCTATGCTTCCCAGCTCCACGTCCCACAGAATCGCGCCGGATGCGTCATCGAGGGCCGCCAAGCGCGCGCGTTCCGGCGTCTGTCCATAAACCAGATAGACCGCGCCGTCCACCGCCGCCGGAGGCGCGGCCAGCGGTTCGCCCGCGTCGAACACCCATAGCGCGGCGCCATCCGGACGGGGTATGGCCGCCGGACGCGAGGGCGGATATTCGCTGATGTCGCTCGCTGGCTGCGGAACAGGCAGCGACAGCCCATAGTAGTTCCAGACACCGGTCAGCGCCACGATACCAACCAGCAGCGACGCGCAGAGCGCCAGCGCGAGCCACAAGAGCCGCCGCCGGTCATGAACCAGTTCTCCCGGCGCTCGCCACCAGCGGAGGCGTGATTTGGATTTCGAGGGGATTTGCGAATTATTCATGGGGGATTGCATGTTGCCAAACCCTATAATACACTGCTACACACTTCATGATTTTCAATTCAAGACTTTACGGAGCGGGCATAGTTGAATAGCGGAACTGAATTCAAGCTGGGAGGCTTGCCAGATGTCAGATTTTAGGACTATGAGACGTATTAGCGCCATACTGCTGGCGGGAGCGCTGGGACTGCTTCTGCTGTCGCTTGCCTGCCAGTCCGAAGAAGAGCCTGCCCCGGCAGCGCCCGCGCCCGCCGCGGCTGCTCCGGCAGCGCCCGCGCCCGCCGCTCCCGCCCCCGCGGCCCCGGTCGCACAGGCCGAGCCGGCGATGGAGTGCACGATCGGATGTCTTATGTCGCCCGACCCCAACCCCAAGAGGGGCGGCGAGATCAAGACCGCGTGGGGCGCGACGACCAAGCACTTCGACATACATCAGGGCGGGGCGGGACACATCATGACCTCGTTCTACAACAAGCTCTTCAGCTTGGATCCGACGGTCGGCCTCGCCGAAATCACGCCCGAACTCGCTACCAGCTGGGACATTTCCGGCGACGGAATGGAATTCACGTTCAACCTGCGCGAGGACGTTAAGTTCCACGACGGCTCGGACTTCAGCGCCGATGACGTTGTGGTCACGTTCGACCGCATCATCTTCCCCGAGAACTACGAGGGGATGACGAGCGTTAGCCAGAGCCTGTTCGACGCGATAGGCGCGATCGAGAAGGTGGACGAGAATACCGTCAAGTTCACGCTCGACGAGCCGCGCGTGTGGCAGTTCGACCTGTTCAGCATGACCAGCGCGGTCATCTACCCGTCCGACTACCTCGAGGCGAACAGTTACGATATCCGCACGGATGTCGCCCCCGGCACAGGGCCGTTCAAGTTCGTCGAGAACAAACCCGGCGAGCTGTGGGAGTTCGAGGCGAACACCGACTACTGGAACCCTGAACTTCCATACGTGGATACCGTCATCATGCAGCATGTGCCGGCGTGGACGGACAGAGGCACCGCCGTGCTGACCGGGCAGGCGGACTTCTCCTGGAACGTGTCGCGCGACACGTGGGACCAGGGAACCGAGCGCGACGACATATTCAACGCGCTGCTGGACAACTTCGGCGCGCTCGAAGTGAAGTGGAACAACGAGAAGGCGCCGTTCGACGATCCGCGAATCAGACGGGCCGTACATCTCGCTATCAACCGCCACCAGGCGGTGGACGTGTACCGCGAAGAGGTCAACATCGTCAGCCGCTGGATGTCCAAGGCGGGGGAGGGCGCGACGCCGGACGAGGAACTGTATCAGATACCGGGCTACAAGCGCGAAAACTCCGACGACATCGCAGAGGCGCAACGGTTGCTGGCAGAGGCGGGTTACCCCGGAGGCGAGGGACTTCGCACCTTCAAGCTGGTCTCGGCGTCCGTGCCGGGACACGCTGAGGTGCTGTCGCCGTTCTTCGTCGATCAGCTTCGCACCAACCTCGGCATGGATGTAGAGATAAGCGTAGTCGAAAGAGCGCTCGTTTCCGAGGAGTACAAGAAGGACTTCGATCTGGTGCTCAGCACCATCTTCCACTCGCCTGTGAAGAACCACACCCCGCTATGGCAGGTTGTGTGGACCACGGGCGCGTCTCAGAACTTCGGCAAGTACTCCAATCCTGAGTTCGATGCAATCGTCAAGGAATTGAACGGCGAGCTCGACGGCGCGAAGCGCGCGGAGCTGTTCCGCCAGGGCGAGGAGATACTGGACGCGAACCCGCCACAGTTCCACTTCGGATTCACGGCGCATATGCCCATGTGGCGCGACTACGTGAAGGGCCTGCAGCTCGAAAACAGGGTACAGACCGAGTGGGGCCGCTTCGAGACCGTCTGGCTGGACAGGTAGCCCAATACACACCCACAATTGGCGGCGCGGACGCTTCCGACATCGCAGCGCGGTCCGTTATGGGCCGTGGCTGCGACGAACGCGCCCGCGCCGGCAGTTTCCCCGACGCATACCCGGCGCTGCCTGAGAGAATGAAATGCAAACTTACATCCTGAGACGACTTGTGTTGGCCGTGCCAACAGTCTTCGGCGTTACCATCCTGATATTCGTCGCCATGCGTTTGCTGCCCGGAGACCCGCTCGAGCAGATATTCGGCGAGAACACAGGCATTTACGTCCTCAGCGAGAAGGAGTTGGCGGCGGCGCGCGCTAGCCTTGGGCTGGATAAGCCGCTGGCCATCCAGTACGTGACGTGGATAGCGGACGTCGCGCGGGGCGACATGGGAAGCTCGTTCTGGACGGATCAGCCCATCAGCGCAACTATCTTGCGGCGCGGCCCGCTAACCATGCAGATAGGCATTGCGGCGGTGCTTGTGTCGTGGATAGTCGGGCTGCCGATAGGCATCTTATCGGCAGCTTGGCGGAACTCGCCGATTGACTACGTCGCGCGCTTCTTCATCACTCTCTTCATGGCGGTGCCTAGCTTCTGGCTGGGTATGACATTCATCCTCATAACCGTCATATTCTTCAGTTGGAAGCCGCCTATCACCGTATATAATATCTGGGACGACCCCATCAAGAACCTGCAAATAATGGCCGGTCCCTCGCTCGCGCTGGGCATTGGGATGGGCGCCTTCATCGCGCGCATGGCGCGCACCCAACTTCTGGAAGTGTTCAGGGAAGACTACGTGCGAACCGCGCGCGCCAAGGGCTTGGGCGAGCGGGTGGTGATGTGGCGCCACGTCGTCAGGAACGCGCTGCTTCCGGTGATAACCCTGTCGGGCCTCCAATTCGCCTTCCTGCTGGGCGGCTCCGTGGCCGTAGAGCGCGCGTTCTCCGTTCCCGGTCTCGGCACCGCTCTGGTTGGCGGCATCGAGGAGCGCGACTGGATGATCATCCAAAACCTGGTGCTTCTGTACGCGGTAGTGTTCGTCGTTATCAACCTGATCGTAGATCTGGCCTACGGCGTGATAGACCCACGTATCAGATACCAGTAGCCGGACGCCGGACGTGAGCGAAATGACTACCACCTCTTTAGATGAGTTGCAGCCAGTACGCGCGACCCGCGCGCGGCAGTTCTACGACAACATGTCGCGCTTCGTCCGCTCGTCTATTCTGGGGTCGGTCGCCGCCGTGTTTCTGCTGTTCATGGCGCTCGTCGCCCTGTTCGCGCCCGCGCTCGCGCCGGAAGACCCGCTCAAAGCCAACTACGGAGCGCTGCTGGAATCGCCGTCGATCGAGTTTCCAATGGGCACCGATGGGCTGGGCAGGGATACGCTTAGCCGCGTCATAGCCGGAACTCGTCTGAGTTTGATGGTTTCCGTAACGGCGGTTCTCATATCCAACATCATCGGCTTCTCGTGGGGCGTCTTGAGCGGCTACCTCGGCGGCCGGTTCGACCTGTTCAGCCAGCGGATGCTCGACGTTCTGATCTCGTTCCCTAGCGTGATACTTGCGCTGCTGCTGCTCGTCGCCCTCGGCGCCGGCGTAAACACCGTCATCATAGCGATAGCCGCGACGGGCATCGCCGGCACCACCCGCATCATCAGATCGGTGGCTCTGCTGGTTCGAGAATCCGAGTACGTGCTGGCCGCGCGGATGATCGGCGCGTCTCCGGCGCGGACGATGATCCGGCACGTCGCGCCTCAGTGCGTCGCGCCGCTGCTGGTAGTTGCGAGCGCAAGCCTTGGCGGAGCCATTTTCACCGAGGCGGCGCTTAGCTACCTCGGGCTCGGCGTGCCGCCGCCAGACCCGAGCTGGGGCAACATGCTCGGCGGCATACTCGTCGCATCCTTCAAGCCTCCGTGGTGGCTTGTCGTGTTCCCGGGCTTTGCCATAACGTTGACTATCCTCGCGTTCAACCTCTTTGGCGACGCCCTGCGCGACCACCTGGACCCGCGCCTGCGCGGTCGCCTGGAGTAGATGCCGCCGCGCTTCTTTTTGACTTGTCATACGGCGCGTAGTTAAACTGCTCTTAACTTTTCACGCGCAATGAATCGAAAGCGCAAGACCCCTATTGGAGGAATGAATGAGACGACTGAAGTTCACCTTAGCATTGGTGGCCGCGATCGCCGCGCTGATGGCATTTGCGGTCGCGTGCGCCAGCAGCGAGACGCCTGCGGCTCCGCAGCAGCCCGCGCCCGCCGCCGCGCCCGCCGCCGCGCAACAGTCTATGCAGATGCCCGGCGCGCCTGTCCAGCCACAGCAGCCCGCCGCGCCGATGCCGGCGCCGACGGCGGCTATGCCCGCCGCTTCTATGGCAGAGCCGATCATCCCGTCAACCCGCACGACTTCGCAGCCGTTTCAGATGTCCGACGCCGATACCAACATCTTCTCTGAAGACAGGTTCGGCGGAACGCTCGTATGGGTGCCGCAGGGCAGCGTCGGAAACCTCGACTCGATGACCTCCGGCTCCGCCATCGGCAGGGGCGTATCCTGGCACTTCTGGGAATCCCTCGCGCAGTGGGACTCGCAGGGCTTCATCAACCCCGACATGGCGGACGACTGGGAGGTTGACGGCAGTACTTACACCTTCACCCTGCGCGACGACCTGACGTGGCACGACGGCACGCAGGTTCTGCCAGAAGACGTTGGCGCGTCCATCGAACGTTTCCGCCATCAAGACAAGTCCTTCAGCCCCATCCTCAACAACATCTGGGTGGGCTTCGATGAAGTTGACGACAAGACGTTCAAGATAGAGCTCAGCGAGTCGTCCGCGCTGCTGATGACCGCTCTCGGCTACGTCGGCGGCACGCAGCCCAACATCATGCCCAAAGAAACCGCCGAGAAGTACCCGACCGGCGAGTTGATCCAGGACTTCATCGCCTCCGGCCCCTACAAGTTCGTAAGCTGGGACCCGGGCAACGAGATCATCCTGGACAGGTACGAAGAATATGTGCCGCGCCGCGAGGAGCCGAGCTACCGCGCTGGCGCCAAGCTCGCATACTTCGACCGGCTCCACATGAAGGAGATTCCCGACCAGCAGACGCGCGTCGCCGCCGTTCTGACCGGCACGGTGGACTTCCTCGACGTCGTGTCTTCGGACTTCTACGAAGAGGCGCTCGAAAACTCCGACCAGGTATCGGTGCACATCGGCATACCGGGCGCGCAACCTGACATCGGCCTCAACACCCGGTCCGAGGTTCTTGGATTCACCGAGAGCGGTCGCAAGGTCCGCCAGGCGATTCAGGCCGCGGTCAACGCCGAAGACATCATGAAGGGCTACGGCGACCCGCGACTGTGGCAGCTTTGCCCCTCGCTCCAGATGTGCGGCACCCCGTGGGCGGAACACAGCGACAACGCCGCCCTGTACAACCAGAACAACCCTGAACTTGCCAAGCAGCTTCTAGAAGAGGCGGGCTACATGGGCGAGGAGATCATAATCCTCGACCCGACCGACTTCCCGACCATCCACCCGATAGCGCCCGTGCTGAAGGAGCAGCTGTCCGCCGTTGGCATCAACGCCACCGTCAAGTCCACCGACTGGGCGGGCCAGATAGCCATCTTCCGTGGCGACCCCGCGGGCTGGCACGTCTTCACCAACTGGAACAGCAGCAACCTGTATCACCCGCTGGTGGCCACGCACTACCGCGTCGGCGAGACCGACTACCCCGAGGAGTCGGAGACGGGGACGCTAATGAAGCAGTTGCGTGAGGAGTTCGCGGCTGCCGCGACCCTCGACGATCAGTTCGCCGTAACCCGCAAGATGGCAGACGCTGCCTGGGCGGACCCGCGCCGGATAACCTTCGGCCAGTTCTTCCAGCTTCGCATCTACGACAAGGACCTCAACGACGTGGACATCCGAGGCGCCCCCGTCGGCTCCCCGCTGTTCCTGAACGTCTGGTGGGGCGACAACGACCGCCGCTCAGACGACCCGCGCTAACCCGCCCACGGGTTATCCAACCCAAGTCTCCTCCCCCGCCAAGGGGGAGGAGTTGAACTCTCTCCCCAGACCGGTAAGCCCAAACGGCGATCCCAGGGTGACGCGATTCCGACGGCAGACCGAAAACGCGACAGGAGACCGACTTGTTCGCCTACATCGTCCGCAGACTGCTCGTAACGATCCCCGTCCTGGCGGTCGTGGGGCTGTTCACGTTCCTGTTGCTGCGGGTTACGCCCGGCGACCCCGCCGCGCTGATAGCCGGCAACGAGGCGACGCAGGAAGAGTACGTCGAAATCCGCGAACGCCTGGGGCTGGACGAGCCGATCTACGTCCAGCTGGGCAAGTGGGCCGGACGCATCTTGCGGGGAGACTTCGGCCAGTCCATACGCTCCGGCAAGCCGGTGTTCGAGTTGATACGCGGCAGAGTCGGCCCGTCCGTGTCGCTGACCGTGGCGACGGAGATAGTCGCCGTGCTGGTCGCCATTCCGCTCGGCGTGCTTGCGGCGTGGAAGGCGAACTCCGTAGTTGACCGGGCCGTGATGGTCTTCGCCGCCGTGGGATTCTCCGTGCCTATATTCTGGCTCGGCTTCATTCTCATATGGCTGTTCGGACTGTGGGCGTTCGGCATGGACGACCCCATACTGCCCGTCGCCGGATACGTCAAGATCACCGACGATTTTTGGGACTACGTCCGACACCTGATACTGCCGTCGCTCAGTCTCGGCCTGGTCGTGATCGCGCTCATAGCGCGCATGACGCGCGCCAGCGTGCTGGAGGTGCTGAAAGAGGATTACGTTCGCACCGCCCGCGCGAAAGGTATGGCGGAGAAGACTGTCCTCATACGCCACGCCCTCCGCAACGCCTCGCTGCCCATCCTGACAGTCATCGGGCTTGGGCTGGCGGGTCTGCTGTCCGGCGCGGTCGTAACCGAGAGCGTCTTCGCCATCCCCGGGCTTGGCCGCCTGGCGGTCGAGGCGATAGCGACGCGCGACTACCCTATAATCCAAGCGATGATAATTCTCATAGGCAGCTTCTACGTATTCATCAACCTCGCCGTGGATATACTGTACGCATTTCTGGACCCCCGCATAAGGTACTGATGGCGCAAGAGACGACAACGGAGGCCCTGCTGGACGAGCGTCGCCCGTCTTCGATGGCGCGCGCCTGGCGTTCGTCGCTGAACGCCGCCGCGCGAGAGCCGACGATGACGCTGGGCATCGCGCTGCTCGTAGCGCTCGTCGCCATAAGCGTAGTCGCGCCGTTCGTAGTGCCGAACGAACCGACAAAGATCAACATGGACGCGCGACTCGAAGCGCCCTCCGCAAGCTACTGGTTCGGCACCGACGCCTTTGGACGCGACGTATTCAGCCGCACGATGAGCGGCGGGCGCATCTCGCTGATAGTCGCCGCCGCCGTAGCCATTCTCACGATGATCTTCGGCGCGGCGTTCGGGTCGCTCGCCGGTTACTTCCGCAAGGTGGACGCCGTCCTGATGCGTGTCATGGACGGCCTCATGGCTATACCCACAGTGCTGCTCGCCATCGCGCTGATGGTCATACTCGGCGCGAGCCTTCAGAACGTCATCATCGCCATCGTCGTGGTGGATACGCCGCGCATGACGCGCGTGGCGCGGGCGTCGGTGCTCAGCCTGCGCGAGCAGCCGTTCGTGGACGCCGCGCGTTCCATCGGCGCCGGAAACGTCCGAATCCTGTTGCGGCACATAATCCCCAACCTGATGGCTCCGATAATCGTCATGGGCACCTACGTCGCCGCCAGCGCGATGCTGACCGAGGCGTATCTCAGCTTCCTCGGCGCGGGCATCCCCGCCATAGACAACCCAAGCTGGGGCAACATAATGGCCGAAGGGCGCGGCTTCATCCACAAGGCCATGTGGGTAATCTTCTTCCCCGGGCTGGTGCTGGCGATCACCGTAACGTCCATCAACCTGGCGGGAGACGGCCTGCGCGACGTGCTGGACCCCAAGCTCGCGCACAGGACGTAGCAAGCCGAGCGCTTGACCGAAGAGTGGTGGGTGGCCCTGCGTACAGGCGCCTACGATGTATGCGTCTAGGGGATGCGCCTATACCCCGGCTCGCCCTCGACGATCTTGATCACGCTGTCTAGCGGGATACCCTCCACCCTCTGCCGCTCGCCCGACGCGGGCCACCACACCTCCACCGAGCGGATCGCCGTCGCGTCCCCCAACCCGATCTCCTGTTGCAGGCTCGACGCTCCGAAACTGCCGCCGCTGCCGGTTATGGCGTGGACAGAGCGGATTGATCGCGCGCCGCCGTTCGCCGTCTCCACGTCCACCCGTATCCGCGCGCCGATGCCCGGGCGGTTCGAGCGAACGCCTACGAGCCGGATCGTTAGCCAGCGGTTCGCGCCTCCCGGATTTACGTACAGCGCGTTCACGAACCCGTCGCTCGGGTAGAACCCGCCGACCTGCATGAACACGTCCTGGTCTCCGTCGCCGTCCAGGTCGCCGAAGGCGACGCCGTGCCCCTTCTGCATATGCCCCAAGCTGGCGGCGAAGGTAACGTTGTCGAACGCGCCATCGCCGTCGTTGCGGTACGCCACGTTAGGCGCAAGCGCGTCGAACGCCGGGAAGCCGGTGCCAAGCAGAACGTCCGGGTACCCGTCGTTGTCGAAATCGCCGAAGTTCGCGCCCATCGCCTGCTGAACGTCGTCCAGACCGCTCGCGGACGTAACGTCCTCGAACCCGCCCGCGCCGTCGTTGCGGTACAGGCGCGGACGCGCGCCGTTGGTCGGCAGCCCCATGTAGTCCGCCGCTACCGAATCTATGTCCCGCGCGTATCCGGTCACGAACAGGTCCAGCCATCCGTCGTTGTCATAGTCCCAGAACCACGTGGCGAAACTTTCGACCGGCTCAACAACGCCTAGCTCCGGCGCTACGTCCGTGAACGCGCCGCCGTCGTTGCGGTACAGCCGGTTCTCGCCCGCGTAGTTCGACACGTACAGGTCGGCGTCGCCGTCGTTGTCGTAGTCGCCCCAAGCGCTTCCCTTGCAGTAGCGCAAATTGGCTACGCCGGCGCCGGGCGCGATGTCCGTGAACGCGCCATCGTCGTTCTCGAAGAGTTGGCTGGGAAAGATGACAGGCGCGTCCGGCTCCGGCGACTCCGGCATGGATTCGTTGCACGAGAACAGGTCCAGATCGCCATCGTTGTCGAAATCCGCCCACGCCGCGCTCTGGCTCGGATACGCGGGCGTCGCCAGCCCCGCCCTCCGCGTAACGTCGCTGAACGTGCCGTCGCCGTTGTTGACGAGCAGCGAGCGGCGCATCTGCCCGTTCGACATCAGCCAGCCGCCGCGCATCACGAGTACGTCCGCCCATCCGTCGTTATTGTAGTCCGTCTGGACGATGTTCAGCCCGCCCACCTGCGCCGAAAGCCCCGCGCTCTCAGTCCGCTCCTCGAATCGCGCGTTGCCCGCCCTATCGCTTCTGTTGATGTACAGCCTGAGGCTCTGCGATGGGTCCCAGCTGGAGGTCATGATGTCCGGCAGCCCGTCCCCATCGAAGTCCTCTATGATCGCGCCGCCCGCCAGGTCAACCGAGTATATGCCGACATCTGCGGCGACCTCGCTGAAGCGGGGCAGCGGATACTCCGGCGCGAACGTCTCCGACGGTACCAGAAAGCGCGCGTCCACTCCATCGGGATACGATCCCGCCGCCATATGCGCCACGTTCAGCAGCCAACGCCGTCTTACGTCAGCTCCGGATGCGTCGTCCGCGTCGAGTTCGAGTAGCCCGCGCAGTATCTCGATCGCTGTCTTCACGCTGTCGGCGTCGCTGTGCCGCAGGTTCGGATCGAGCGGCAGCGCGCACACCAGCCGCCCGGTCGGGCTGACGCAGTTGCGAATCTCGCCGCGCTTCATGTGCGCGACGGCGAGTTCTTCAAGAGTCGCTTGGTGATCGCGCCCGTCCGTCTCGATGCGTTCCGCAAGCGCAGCCGCCTCAGTCAGCAGTCGAATCGCTTCGTCAACGTCTCCCAGCCGCAACCGGTGGAAGCCCAGCTGCCGCAGTATGGTGAGCCGCCACGTATCGGTGGAGTAAGTTGGGTCTTCGATCTGTGCCGTCAGATATTCAGGCTGCCTTGCGCCGAAGTAGGGATCGCCGGACTCCCGAAGCGTCCGCGCGTATGCCGCCAGATCGTCCTGCGGCGCCGACGCGCGCGTCGGCGGTTCGCCGCCCGGCTCGCTGACCGAACCTCGTAGCCCCAGCGCCGCGCCCGCTATCGCGCCCGCTACCAGAATCGCCAGCATGACAGCCGCGCCCAGACGCCGCCCGGAGCTACGCATGACGCGCATCCCTTCAGTCGTTGGCGGCGCTTACCGCCTTGTTGCCGATAGCTTTGTTGATCAGGGGCAGCGTCTCGTTCGCCATAAGCTCCAGGCATCGGAACCACTTGGGGCGTTCTTCGACCCAATCGTGGCATTGGAGCAGCAGCGTCCCGAAGCCGTCCACGTCATCGTAGATTCGCTTGATGCGATGCGCGCACTCTTCCGGGTCTCCAACTATCCAGTAGTTCTCGAGCATATACTCCCGCGTCAGCTCATCGGTCGGCATCTTGGGATCGATCTTGAGCCGATCGATGCCGGGGCCGCTGCGCCCGAACAGCGGAATCCAGTAGTCATCGAAGAAGTTGCCGATGGGACCGTTCAGCGCGTCCTCGCGCGCCTTGTCGCCATCGTCCGCCACGTACACCTCGCGCGCAATGCGCCACTCATCCGTTGGGATTGGCTGGCCGCCGCGCTTGGCGCCGCGCTCGAACACCTGCCGGTGGCTAGGCAGGTGCATCCCGTGGAGGAACGAGCTGCTCAGTGGAATCCAGCCTTTCTCGCCGACCTCCTCCAGGGTGCTCGAATAGGGACTGCTTCCGGCGACCGCGATGGGCGGATGCGGCTTCTGGTACGGCTTCATGTGGAATCCGATGCGATTCTCCGGCTGGTCCGGCTCCAGCGTCGCGTTGAAGAACTTGCCCTTGTGCTCGAACGGCTTCCCCTCCCATATCTTGAGAACGACGTCAACGCACTCCGCCATGCGCTCGCGGTGCGCGTCCTTGTTGATGTCGATGTCGAACAGCGCCGAGTCCACTTCCGAGCCGCCCGCGCCTATGCCGAGAAAGATGCGTCCGCGCGCCATGTGGTCCAGCTGCGAGATGCGATGCGCCAGGTGCGCCGGATGGTGGAAGTGCGCCAGCGACACCCCCGTCCCGAACGACATATGCTTGGTAGCGCCAAGCGCCCTCGCTATGAACAGCTCCGGCGAAGGCATATTCTCCCACGGCAGCAGAAAATGCTCGCCGACCCAAGTTTCGGTGTAGCCAAGCGAGTCTGCGAACTCCACAAGCTCGAGGTCTTCCTGGTAAGTATCCGCGTGCGCCCTATCCGGGTAGTGCAGCGGCATGAGGAACAATCCAAGTTTCATAGAAGCGGCCCCTCCTGTATATTCGTCGGGGAATAGTTTACAGTGATTGGCAAGGGGTTGTCAGCGTGGGGCCGATCACCGCTCTCTTTCAGATTTGAGTAGCGAGCGCAACTCGGAGATGAGTTCCGGGAGGTCTGACTGGATGACGTCCCATATGATGTCGTCGTCCAGTCCCAGGTAGCCGTGCGCCACATGATCCCGGGTACCTATGATCCCCCGCCAGTTGATGTGAGGATGCGCCTCTCGCACTGATGCGGGGATGTGCCTCGCCGCCTCGCCAACAAGCTCGACGTTCCGCAAGGTTGCGTCATACGTGCGATTGTCCGCAAGGAACTCGGATTGACTCATGCCTTTCGTGTAAGACAACGCTCTTTCTGCAAACTCTATCATGTCCTCGATGTAGAAGCGCCAATCGCGTGTATCGTCGTCACGCCTAGACATTCACCGCCTCGCGTTCTACGTATGGACGGAATCGAGGTCGCAGCGCCTTCTCCGTGACCAGATCGACGCGGCGGCCTGTCAGGTCTTCGATGTAGAACTGCACGCCGAAGAATGACCTCGAAGTGGCCGGACCATCGAATCGCACCAGTATATCTACGTCGCTTCCATCCACGGCATCGCCGCGAGCGAACGATCCGAACAGCGCGAGTCCAGTCACCCCGAAGTTTTGGGCGAGTATAGGCTTATGTTGCCTAAGCAGCCCTAGGAGTTCGTCTCTGGTCATACGCTCTCCTCCAAAGGCTTACCGACGGCTACCATTTTATCATACCTTCATAGACCGCGATGCGGAGTCCCCCAACGCAAGGCTGGCCGCTTCGCTTTTTCGGCTCACGATGCCATAACTCACCTATCCCCGCCTGATTTCTCAAACGCCCCACGCCGATAGTGATAACATACACCCGTTGGGCGGCTGCTAACCCCCTCACATCCTTACGACAGCGAACGAACGGGAGCCAATCCATGAAAGTAACCAACGTAACCACCAAGGTAATCGAAAATATGCCGCCGTACCGCGGAGGTCGCTACCTGCTCTTCCTCGAAATCGAGACGGACGAGGGCATTACGGGCCTCGGCGAGCGCATTACCGGAAACACCTACTCCGACAGGCTGGGCGACCTGCAATCGCAGATCAGCCTCATCCAGGAGATGGCGAGCCTGTACGTCGTCGGCCAGAACCCGTTCAACATCGAGCTAGTCTGGGACAGAATGTTCGGCGCGAGGCACGACTTCCGGCATCCCAGCCTTCAGCTGACGCCGGTGCTGAGCGCGATCGAGATAGCGCTGTGGGACATCGTCGGCAAAGCCGCCAACCAGCCGATCTACAACCTGCTCGGCGGCAAGTACCACGAAAAGCTGCGGGCGTATGCCTATATGCCTGAGGGCGGCTTCCGCGAAGACCCGTCGAAGGCGGGCGAGATCGCCGCTCAGCTGATGGAGGAAGGCAATACCGCCTGCAAGCTCGACCCCTTCCAGCCTCTGTTCCCGCTGCCGCGCGACATCCCGCTGTGGGAGATCGAGAACGCCGCCAAGATATTCGAGAGCATCCGAGACGCAGTCGGCAACCAGTTCGAGGTCGGCATCGGCACGCACGGCCAGCTGACCACGTACAGCGCCATCCGCGTCGCCGACTTCCTGGAACCGTACCATCCCTTCTGGTTCGAGGAGCCTGTGCCGCCGGAGAACGTCGAGGAGATGGCGCGCGTCGCCGCTCACACTTCCATCCCCATAGCCACCGGCGAGCGGCTGGTTACCAAGTACGAGTTCTCCAACCTGCTGGAAAAGCGCGCCGCGCAGATAATCCAGCTGGACGTGGGGCAGTGCGGCGGTATCATGGAGGCGAAGAAGATAGCGTCCATAGCCGAGGCGCACTACGCCATGATCGCGCCGCACATGGCTTGCGGTCCCATCGCCGCCGCCGCCGCGATACAGGTGGACACCTGCTCCCCCAACTTCCTCATCCAGGAGGCGAACCAGGGGCCGCTTCACCACGTCATCTTCGAGGAGCCGCTCGTGTTCGAGAACGGCTTCATCACGCCTCCGACAGGCCCCGGGCTGGGCGTAACGCTGGACGAGGACGTTATAAAATCCCGTCTGGTGGAGTAGAATAGAGTCCATAGCGCGCCCGCGCGCGAGCCGCCAAAGTTGCGAAAGGAGAAGATGCCGATGAGCGTTTTCAAGAAAATCCTGGCCGTGTACTCTGGCGCTGTGTCGGTCATCGTCGCGGTGTACTTCCTGCTTACGCTGTTCCTAACCGACAGTTCCACCCTGCTCACCTATCTCAACGACCTGAACGTATTCACATTCTTCACGAAGGGTCATGCCGGCGAGTTGGGCGTATGGCTGATGATAGACGCGCTGATGGCGCTGGCCATAATAATCGCGCTTGTGGTGAACGTAACCCGCAAGCGCAGGCTTCGCGTCGGCGACCCGGACGAACCCGTCACCCGCGAATACCTGGAAGTAAACGTGTCGTTCTACGCGACGATTCTGCTGGCGCTATGGTTCTTCTGGAACTGGTTCTACGCTCTCTACCCGGAGAACGAACCGGAAGCTGTCGCGCTCATACACCTCGAATGGTGGGCGTGGATTGACCCTATGACAGCCATGATAGCCGGAGCGACCGCCTTCTACCTGTGGCGCGATTCCAAAAGGGCGAGCTAAACCGACGCGCCGCAGGCCGGAGATTCGACCATGAAGATACTGATACGAGCCGCGGGCGCCTTCCTGGTGATCATGTCCGCGGCCGCCGGAGTAAATTGGGTGATAACGGGGCTGTTCGACAATAGCTCAGGCATCTATCCGGTCTGGCGATTCCTGAACTGGTTCTTGATGGTCGCGGTCGCTATCATGATGATCGCCAACGTGAACCGCATGATCGAATTTCGCCGCTCGGACCACGGAAATGGAGAGTTGACGCGCGACTTCCTGGAAGTCTATCTCGCGTTCTTCGCGTCCGTGCTGTTCACGATATGGTTCTATTGGAACTCGCTGTACACCCTGTTTCCCGGGAATGAACCCGAAGTCGTTTTCCTGATTCACCTGGAATGGTGGGCGTTCATCAACCCTCTCCAGGTTCTGATCATGGGGGCGACGGGTACGTACCTGTGGCGCAGGTCTCGATAACGCAATAGATGGAGGAAAATATGCCCGTAGATCTATCCCGCAAGAGTTGGAAACCCGGAGACCCCTGGGAAAAGGCGATAGACGACATCCACTACGTCCGCTCCCTCGCCAAGGAGTTGGGTGGCCCGGAGCGCGTCAAGCGCCAGCATGACGGCGGACGCTACACCGTCCGCGAGCGTGTCGAGAAGATGGTTGACCCGGGCAGCTTCCTCGAAGCCGGCCCAATGGTCGGAGCCGCCGAGTTCGACGAGGACGGCAACATCACCGAGTTCACGCCCGGCGCATACGTCATGGGCCTCGCCGAGATAGATGGACGGCCCGTCGCCATCGGCGGCGACGACTTCACCATTTCCGGCGGCAGCCCGCACAACGTCCGCAAGGGCGCGCGCCAGTTTACCCAGCCGCTAGCCATACAGTACGGCATCCCGTACATCCAGCTGGTCGAAGGCGTTGGGCATAGCTCCAAGTCCGATGAGGCGTCGGGGCATATGGGGCTGCCCGGCGGCGATCTGTGGTGGCGCAACGTAGAACTGCTGCGCCGCGTGCCTGTGGCGGCGGGCATCATGGGTTCCGTCGCGGGCGCGCCGGCGGCGTTCGCCCTCATGTCCCACTTCACGGTGATGATCAAAGACCAGTCGCAGATATTCCCCTCCGGCCCCCCTGTCGTCCGGCGCGCCATCGGCGAGACTCTGGACAAGGAAGAGCTTGGCGGCTACCGGATGCACGTCCACGACAGCGGACAGGTGGATAACGTGGCGGAGAACGAGGAGGACGCCTTCGAGCAGCTCAAGACGTTCATATCCTACCTGCCGAATACCACCGCCGACGTCGCCCCCAGAGTGGAGACCGGAGATCCACCCGACCGCAGGCCCGAAGAGTTGCTGAACATCGTCCCGACTAACCGGAAGCGCGGCTACGACCCGCGCAAGCTGATAAAGCTGGTGGTGGACAACGGCGAGTTCTTCGAGATGCGGAGACACTGGGGCGGCGCGGTCATCACCGGCTTCGCGCGTCTGGACGGTTACAGCGTGGGCGTGATAGGAAGCGACCCGCGCTCGTTGGCCGGCGCGATGGACGGCTGGGCAGCAGAGAAGTACGCGCACTTCGTTGACCTCTGCGACGCTTTCAATCTGCCAGTCGTCATCTTCCTGGATATGCCCGGTTTCATGCTCGGCTCGCACGCCGAGCGCAAGGCGACGATGCGGCGCGGAGTCCGCGCGCTCATAGCCAGCGCCGAAGCCGAGGTGCCAAAGATAGAGTTCAA
The DNA here is from genome assembly GCA_034420955.1 of Dehalococcoidia bacterium. GTDB lineage: Bacteria > Chloroflexota > Dehalococcoidia > Lucifugimonadales > UBA1123 > VXRN01. Next base: position 91,217 of record DAOUKV010000016.1, on the reverse strand, counting down.
CGTACGAAAGGCTTACGGCGTGGCCGCCGACGCGCCACACAGCCTCGGCCATCCCGACGGACTGAACCTGCGCTTCGGCTGGCCCGCCGGCGAGTGGGGCGGCATCCCGATCGAGGGCGGTGTCGCCGCCGCGTACAGGCGGGAGATCGAGAACGCGCCAGACCCCGACGCGCACCGCGAGATGATAGAGAACCGGCTGCTGCGCCTCCGCTCCCCCTTCCGCGCGGCATACAAGGGCGACGTGGTTGACCTGATAGACCCGCGCGATACCCGGATGCTCGCGTGCAGGTACGTCAAGCTCGCCCAGCCCATGCTCCACAAGCTCGCTCAGCGCCCCAAGCGCGCGGTTAGGCCGTAGGTGGTAGTATGGGGAACGAGCCAACGTATAGGGGGTAGCAAATGGAATACCAAATCTGGCTGAACGGCGAATACGTTGCCCGCGACGAGGCGCACATACCGATGACCGACCGAGGCTTCCGGCTCGGCGACGTGGTATTCGACACGTCGCGCACGTTCGACGGCGCGGTCTTCAAGCTGCGCGACCACCTGGACAGGCTGTACAGGTCGCTCAAGTACGTGCGTATAGAGCCGGACATGTCCATAGACGAGATGGAGCGGCTGACGCTGGAAGTTGTCGAACGCAACGAACCGCTCCGCCGCGAGTTGAACGACGACTACATGATTACGCAGATCGTAACAGGCGGCGACGGCAGGCGGGGCGACTCCGAACCGAGCGTCTCCATCTGGATAGACCCGCTCGGCGCTCCGCGCTGGGCGCCCGCATACGACGGCGGCGCCCATGCCGTCATCCCCAAGACGCGCGCCTACCCGTCCGAAAGCCTCGACCCGAAGGTCAAGCATTACAGCCGCCTCAACTTCGTCCTCGCCGAGATGGAGGCGACCGACGTCGATCCCGACGCGCTCCCCGTCCTGTTGGACATGGACGGCAAAGTTAGCGAGGGCACCGGCGCCAACTTCTTCGTCGTAACCGGCGGAACGCTCAGGACGCCGCGCGACAACTCCACCCTTCAGGGCGTATCCAGGATGACCGTGATGGAGATAGCCGGCACGCTCGGAATCCCCGCCGTCGAGGACGACCTCCAGCCCTACGACCTGTACACCGCCGACGAAGCCTTCTTCTGCAGCACCCCGTACTGCATCCTGCCTGTAGGCCGCATAGACAACCGCCGGATAGGCGACCGCGCCCCCGGCCCCGTAACCAACCAGCTCCTCGCCGCGTGGAGCGAACGCGCCGGCCTGGACATAGTTGACCAGCTAAGGCGGCTGGCGCGGGCGTAGGAAATTAAGAATTTAACGAGACGCAGGAGACCAACCCCAATGAAAATCACCGACATCGAAATCTTCGTGGTTGACGGCGGACGGCGCCCGTGGCTGTTCTCCGCCGTTCGCACCGACGAGGGAATTACCGGATACGGCGAGTTCGGCTCTGGCGCCGCAGCCCACTCGCTGGTCGGCCTGATCGAAGACCTCAAGCCGTTGCTCATCGGCAAAGACCCCGAAGCCGTCGAGAAGCTGTACTTCGACATGTACCGCCACCTGCGCCAAGTACCCGGCGGCATCGCGCAGATGGGCATCGCCGGCGTAGAGCTTGCCTGCTGGGACATCAAGGGCAAGGCGCTCGGAGTTCCGGTCAGTAGCCTCGTCGGCGGGCCGTACCGCGACAGCCAGCGCGTGTACTGGTCGCACCTCGCCAGCGCGCGAGCCGGAGACCCGTCGCTCGCCCCCGACAGGCCGCTGAAGGACTGGGCCGCCGTGGCCGCCGCCGCGCTCGAAGCGCCCGCGCATGGCTACGACGCCTTCAAGACCAACATCCTCTGGCCCGGAGACCCGCCCCGCGCCATCTCCCAGTCCCGCGACGGGCTTGACCACGATCAGCGCGCCGACACCGAGATCGTCCGCAACGCCGAAAAGCAGATCTCCGTTATGCGCGACGCCGTTGGCGACTCCGTGGACATCCTGCTCGACATCAACTACAACTTCAAGACCGAGGGCGCCATCAGAATCGCCCGCGCGCTCGAACCCTACAACCTGTTCTGGATCGAGCACGACAACGAAGACCCGGAGGCGCTCGCGCAGCTGAAGGCTTCTACCTCCACTTTGCTTTGCTCCGGCGAGCAGCACTTCAGCGTCCGCGAGTACCTGCCTTACTTCGAGCTGCGCGCTATGGACACCGTGAAGGTGGACGTGCAGTGGCAGGGCTTCGGCGTCGCCAAGAAGGTGGCAGACGTGGCGGAGACCTACGAACTGAACATCGCGCCGCACAACCCCGCGTCCGAGCTTGCCAGTTTCCAGTCCGTCCACCTGTGCGCCTCCGTATCCAACGTCCGCATCATGGAGAGCGACCCGGAGGGCGTCCCCTGGCGCTTCGATCTGTTTACCGAACGCCCGGAAGTCATCAACAGCTATATGACTGTGCCTACCACGCCCGGCTGGGGCTGCGACCTGGTTGAAGACGCCGCCCGAAAGTACGCCTGGAACGGATAGTCCCAACACCCCTTCCCCCTTGACGGGGGAAGTACCCGCGAAGCGGGGGATGGGGGTGAAAGCCCCGCCGCCGCTAACCACAAGAGGACAGCGTAATTATGAAGATCACCGCCATCGAAAACTTCCTGGTCAAGGGCATAGGCGCCAACCCCTGGCTGTACTGCGCCATCCGCACCGACGCCGGCATCACCGGCTACTCCGAGTACGGCATGGGATCGTTCCCGCGCGGCCTGCCCGCGCTCGTCGAAGACATTGGCGATACGCTCATCGGCAAAGACCCGCTGCCGGTGGACAAGCTGTGGATGGATATGTACCGCAACACGCGCTCGTCGTCCGGCGGCGCGACGGCAATGGCGATCGCCGGCATCGAGCTCGCGCTGTGGGACATCAAGGGCAAGTACCACGGCGTACCGGTGTACCGGCTCGTGGGCGGCCCCTTCCGGGATAAGCAGCGCGTCTATTGGTCGCACCTCGCCACCTACCGCGCGCGTATGGCGGAGGAGTGGGGCGTTCCCAAGCTCGCCACGATGGAAGACGTCGCCAACTGCGCCCGCGAGTCCGTTGACGCGGGATACACCGCGTTCAAGACCAACATCGTATTCCCCGGCGAGAACCCGTCCGTCATCAACAACATGTTCGCCGGCGCGAACGACCAGAACGCGCCGACAGACCTCGTCCGGCACACCGCCGAGCAGATAGGCGCCATGCGCGAGGCGGTAGGTCCTGATATAGACATCTGCCTCGACATCAACTACAACTTCAAGACAGAGGGCGCCATCGCCATAGGACGCGCGCTAGAGCCGTTCGACCTCTTCTGGCTGGAGATAGACAACCAAGACCCGGACGCGCTGCTTCAGCTAAAGATGGCGCAGCGGTCGCCTATCTGCTCCGGCGAGCAGCTTCTTGGACTGCGCCAGTACCAGCCGTACTTCCGCAAGCGCGCCATGGATACCGTGAAGGTGGACGTACAGTGGCAGGGCTTCTCGCAGGCGAAGAAGGTGGCAGACCTGGCCGAAGTGTACGAGTTGAACATCGCGCCGCACAACTACAACTCGCACCTGTCCAGCTTCGAGAGCCTGAACCTGACAGCCGCCGTATCGAACGTCCGCATCATGGAGAGCGACGTTGACTCCGCCCCGTGGCGCGACGAGTTAACCACCGCCGTCCCCGACATAAACGACGGCTGGATGACCATACCAACCGCCCCCGGCTGGGGCTGCGACCTAGACGAAGACGCGGCGCGACGCTATGCGTGGGAAGGCTAGTCCCTCACCAATCCAACCCTATCGCAGTCGTCAGGAAGCCGGCGAACGGGGATGCGGTTCGGCAGGCGTCGGCGTAGGTTTCGATGAAGCGCGGAGAGCAGGCTTCTTCCTGGCTGAAGTTGGCGACCGCTACGAACGACTTGAATTTGAGGTGTTCGATTAGTGGGTGGTCGGGGTCTATGCCCCTGGGCGCGCGCTTGAGAGATTCGGCTTCGAGCGTGTAGGCGGACTCGAAATCGGCGTCGTTCACGATGTTGCGCCACCTGTCGGGATTCGCCACTATCGCGCCCCGTATCTTGCCGACGGTCGCGGAGTTGGGACGCCATATCCCAGCGCCGACGAACACGTTGCCGGGTTGAAGGTGCAGGTAGAGTCCAGGTCCGTGAACCTTTCGTCCCACCTCGTGCCGGAAGTGGATGCCGGCGTTGGTCTTGTACGGGCTTTTGTCCTTGGAGAATCGGACGTCGCGGTAGATGCGGAATATGGAGCCGCCGGACAGCCTGGGATCTGCGACCATGTGCGGACTTATCTCACCCAGGATTTCGCCGAAGTCCACCACGAAGTTGACCAGCGCATCCCGGACGTCGCGCTCGTACCTCGCCTTGTTGTCCTGGAACCACTCGCGGTTATTATTGTCGGCGAGCTCGGCCAGGAACTCGAACAGGGCTGGGGTGAAGTGGGGAGACGCGGTCATTCGGTTTTCTCCGTTCTACCTATCCTGCACCGAACCATCGAACCCTATCGGCGTGTTCAGTACCTTCGGGTTTTCGGGCTGCGACAGCGTAGCTTCGTTTAGTTCTATGCCCAGACCGGGGCCGTCGGGCACTGTGAGATAGCCCTCAACGAGTTCGAGCGGTTCGACCAGCAGGTCGCTCTTGGGAGGCTCGGATTCGCCGGTGTACTCTTGCAGCGCGAAGTTGGGAATGCAGGCGTCCAGCTGTACGCACGCCGCCGTGCTGACGGGCGACAGCGGATTGTGCGGGATGACCTTGACGTGGTACGCCTCCGCCATCGCCGACACCTTCTTGCAGCCGGAAAGTCCTCCGCACACGCACAGGTCGGGACGCACATACGCCGCCGCCTTCGCCTCCAGCAACTGCTGGTACTCGAATATCGTGGCGAACCGCTCGCCCGTGGCGATTGGGATGTTGCACTGCGCGGCAACATCGCCCATTATCGCCGGGCTGTCCGGCAGCATCGGGTCTTCGTAGAAGAACGGGTTGAACTGTTCGAGGCGTCGTCCCAGCCAGATGCTCTCAGCCGGGTTCATCTGCCGGTGGATCTCGACACAGATGTCCACGTCCGGTCCCACCGCCTCGCGCACAGCGCCGACGCGCCGCACCGCTTCGTCTGCCCAGCCGCTGTAAGACTTGTGCAAGTGGAAGTCGTGTGGGAACGGCGAGAACCGGACGGCGGTGAACCCCTCGCGCGCCACCGCGAGCGCGTCTTGGGCTAGTCCTTCGGCGGTGTCGTTGTTGCGCGGCGCGCCGACGTGCATGTAGCAGCGCACCTTGTCGCGTGTCTTGCCGCCCATCAGATCGTAGATCGGAACTTCCAGACGCTTGCCCTTGATGTCCCACAGCGCGATGTCTATCGCCGACAGCGCGCCCTGCACCACCGACCCCATGAAGTGCGAGCTGCGGTACAGATACTGGTAGTGGTGCTCGATCAGGTTAGGGTCCTTGCCGAGCAGGTACGGCTCCATCGTCTCGATCATCGTCTTAGTCGGACGCTGCCAGCCGTGAACGCCGCCCTCGCCGATGCCCACCGTCCCATCCTCGCAGTGAATCTTTATCAGCAGCCAGCGGTCCCATAGTATGGTTTCTACCTTCTCTATCTTAGTCGGCTTGGGCATAGTCTTACTCCAACCACTCCTCGATTCCCGCGTCGTAGTCCGCGAGCCGCGTAACCTGCGCCACCAGATCCGCCGATGCCGTCATATCACTTAGGTCTGACGGCGCGACGCCGTCTCGCAGCGCCTTGAGCGTATCGTAAGTCGCCTTGATTGCAGCCATGAACGGCAGATGCCCCTGAAGCGCGATGCGGACGCCTTGCGATCCAAGATACGCCCGGTCGGTCAGGTCGCCCGCGACGCCGCCCAGCAGAATCGGAATGTCCAGCTCCGCGTTCAGCGCCTCCAACTGCTCGGTGGTTGCGATGCCCGTCATGAACACCGCGTCCACGCCCACGTCCTGGTACGCCTTCGCGCGGCGTATCCCCTCGTCCAGCCCCTCGATGGCGATGGCCGACGATCGCCCGGCGACCACCAGCGACGGATCTTGCCGTCCCGCCAACGCCGCCTTCATCTTGCCCACGCCCTCCTCCATTGGGATCAGGCGCGGCGCGCCGTGACCGAACGGGCGAGGCAGGTCCGTATCCTCGATGGTCAGCGCGGCGACTCCCGCCGTCTCTAGCTCCTCGACGGTGCGGCGCACGTTCAGCGCGTTGCCGTAGCCGTGATCCGCGTCCACCATCAGAGGCAGCGACCCGGCGCGACAGATGCGGTGAATCTGCTGCGCGAACTCGGTTAGCGTCAGCACGATGTAGTCCGGCGCGCCCAGCACCGTGGCCGACGCGATAGAGCCGGCGAACATCATCACCTCGAAGCCCAAGTCTTCCGCGATGCGCGCGGAGATGGGGTCGTACACCGACGCCGGATGCAGGCACTCATCCCCCTCAAGAATCGCGCGGTATGCCTCTCTGCGAGCGGTAAGATTCACGGCAGTTTTCCTCCGACATATCCATCATTCCGGGCAGTACAACCCGCCACGTGGGGCGAGTAAGCCCACTGTATCATATCGTTTCGCGCAGTTCTTCAGGCAGAGCGACCTCTTGCACACGCCAAGACGCTTTCTCTGACAGGCGCCGGTAGCTCAGCCGAACCCGAAAGTCCTCGCCGAGCGTGGGCGCGTTGCGTCCCGCCAGCCATATGCCATCGTTAGCGTCGGGATTATAGCGTTCTTGCAACAAGCCGTTTGGGATACAGGATACGATGAGACGCTTTAGATCCTGACCTCCATCGGAGTCGTCGTAAACGTACTTTACGACGACTGTCACTACGTAGAGAGAGCGTTTGCCCCTGATGATATGCTGCTCCAAACGTCCAGGCTCATCCATCTCAGCGCCGCTCCTACGCATCCTAACGCGCATCGAAGTCTGCGACATTTGTATGGTCGCCGTTCTATCGCCGTTGGATTTCTCCGCTTTTGAGTCAACCATCAAAGCTATCGGATGGGCACCCGGCAAAAATACGTACACTGCTTTCTTGAAATCCACTTTGCCGTAGAGTCGCTCATTCCAGCCGGATAGCCCCATTAGGTCTAGGGCTTCCCGCGTTATGTCCTCAGCTATGTCTTGAGGCAAGTCTGTTTCTTCGCGGAAGATGGTCGCAGCTTGCTGTCGGTAGTCTGTCAATGCCTGAACCACCATTGCCATCGCGGTTTGCTCTAGTTGCTCAAATTCATCAAGATTCATCAGTGCGCCTTTGAGCTATGGCAACATAAGCGGGTTCCGAGTCTATTCCGATCCACCGCCGACCCAGCGTCTTGGCGACTGCGGTCGTTGTTCCAGTACCCACGAACGGATCAAGCACCACGCCGCCTGCGGGAGAAAACAGCTTTATCACCCGGCGAGCGAGTTCTTCCGGGAATTCGGCTTCATGTCGATCATTGCGTCGCACTGAGCGAATATTCCAGACTCCTCTTGACCCCCATTCGCCCCATTCTTGACTGGTAAGGCGGTCGCGGTCGTATTCAGTGATTCCAGGACGCCAGAAGATGTAGATATGCTCGAACTCATCAACTGCGCGGTAAGAATTGGAGTGCCACTGGCTGTTAGCCCAGCATGGGTCCTTGTGCCAAATCCGCTGGTCGTACAAGTAGAGGCCCGCCTCTTCCGCCCAGTCGGTCACCAAGCATCCGGTGAGAAGAACTTTGGTTGCGGTTGCGTTCTTCCCGCCACGGACGTTGTTGCCTTCCAGTCGCCTTTGGATGGTCTGCTCGCTGCATCCCAGCAGGCTCGCCAATTGGTAACGATTCGCGCCCGGGTGCAATGCTTGGACCGCAAGAATCTGCTCTCTCGTAATCTTCACCTTCTTGCGCCGAATGTTGTCGGCTTGGAAACGGGGCATACTCTCGTCCGGGAAGCAGAGGATGTCTCCAATGTTGACTGCCATGAACCCGCCAGGCTTGATAATCCTGCTGAGAGCGCGCACCACAGCTGAGATCAACCCTTGCCATTCCTCGAACGTCATATCCTGTTCATATGACTTTCCCACATAGTAGGGTGGCGACCAAAAGCTAAGGTCAATGCTGTCGGCGGGGAGTTCTTTGAGGAAATGCTGGGAGTCTGCCTGAATTATTCGATCTACGGGGAGACCATCCGGAATCACCGAATCATCAGCCGAGATCTCGGATGTCGCGCTTTGCGAAAAATCGGGGAATGTCATCAGTCTGGCGCTATTCGGCGAACCACGCCTCAGCCTTCGCTTCGATGCCGAACCATTCAATGGCTTTGCGGCAGTCCTAATACGGTCGCCGTCAGTCATTTTGCCCTCGCTGCCGGATTGACCTGTTTGGAACATATTGCCTAATCGCGCGGGGGAAGTCAAGGCGCTGGGCAGCCGTGAAACTATCCGTATCTGGATTAGGCGGGAAGGGGAGGCGCTAAGGCGACTGTGTAGTGATGTAGGAACTTCTTGTGGCTGCCTCGCCTTCCCAACCAGCATACGAGCGAGGGGCGGTCACGAGGACCGCCCCTTACAAATTGCGCCTTTCGAATCGGGAATGCTCAGTCCGCCACAGCCTGCGCCTCGGCGGACTCCGCCTTGTCCTCGAACGGCTGGCCCGTCGCCGGGTTCACGTCGAACGGGCTGTCTAGCTCAAGCTCGTCCGCTATCTCGCGGACGGCGGGCAGGACGTACTCGCCCATCAGCCGCAGGCTTCGCATCTGGTCTTCGTGCGTCATCGCGCCGTCGCCGTCCCAGAAGAAGACGCTGCCCGGTCGGAGCGTTTCGAGCACGTGGCGGATCTTCGGAATCACCGTGTCCGGCGTGCCGGATACGACGGTGTAGTTCTCCACCTGCTCCTCGTAGGACGTGCTCAGCACGCCGCCTCGGTTCGCCGTCGCCGCGTCGCGCGTCGGAAGCACCCGGCGGCGAGACGTCAGCCCCGGCAGGTTCAGCAGCGCCGGATTCGCCGTGCCCTCGTTGCCCGCCAGGAACGGGTTGCTCGGACCCTGCACGAACTTGCGCCCAACCTCGTCAGCAAGCTCCTCGGTCTCGTCCACGTGCACTTTCCAGAGGTAGCCGATGTTCTGCGGGCCGGACTCGTAGCCCAGCTCGGCGGCGGTGTCGTGGTAGATCTGGAACGCCTCCTGCGTCGGCCCCAGCTTCGTCGCCAGCATGATGTAGGGAATGCGGTTCGTCGCCGCCCACACCAGCGAATCACGGCTCACCACGCCCGGCAGCCAGATCGGCGGATGGGGGTCCTGGTACGGCTTCACCCACGGGTTCACGTAGCGATAGTTGTAGTGCTTGCCTTCCCAGCGGAAGGGGCCGGGCGTGGTCCACGCCTTCACGATGAAGTCGTGCGCCTCCTGGAACCGCTCCCAGTTGTACGGCGGCGGCGAGTTGTGCGCCACGCTCTCGCGTCCGGTGCCGCGAACCCAGCCGGAGACCAGCCGACCGCGCGAGATCATGTCTATCATCGCGAGTTGCTCCACCAGCCAGAGCGGATCGTCCCAGATGGGCAGAATGTTGCCCAGCAGCACTATCTTCGCCCGCTCGGTGATCTTGGCGAGGATAGACGCCTCCACGTTCATCGCCCCGCCCATGCAGAACGGCGTGCTGTGGTGCTCGTTCAGCATGATGCCGTCGAAGCCCATCTCCTCTGCGTACACCCGCTCGTCCAGGTAACGGTTGTACAGGTCCGAGCCTATCTGCGGGTCGTAGATTTCGTTGCTAAGCGTCAGGTCCTTGATGGATTTGCCCGTCGCGCCGAAGTACCCGGATTTCGGATCCTGGTACGGCCTCTCAGTGAAGTGCCCAATGAACATCGGCGTCTCCTTCCAGTGGATTCGCCGCTAGTCTATCAGCCAACGGTGGATAGGGCAAACGGCGCGGAGAGCTCGCCGTTGAGTTGCCCCGCTCACCTCATTGCGTAGGGCTTGCAGACAAACTACAATCAAGTAGAAGACTAGGACGATGGAGTTAGACATGGCGATAGACCAGGATCGGAAATGTCGGGAACTTGCGGCTCGGAGCAAGTACCGGCGGCTGTATTGGCGCTTGTGTGGTCTATCCGGTCTTTCTCGCAAGGAGTGGAGAACCACGTTCGGCGAGATTGAGTCTGTGCTGGGATTCGAGTTGCCTCCATCCGCCCGCCTTTATCGACCTTGGTGGGCGAATGAGAACGCGAACAATGGGCACACCCAAGCGCGCGCCTGGACCGCCGCCGGATGGGAGACCGCAGAGGTCGATATGGAGGCGGAGACGCTGGTTCTCAGAAAGAGAGAGTCCCCAGCGCAAGCTTGACATTGATGAGATATGGCCCGTTCATCCAACGGCGCGCTGGCCGAAGGAGGGAATGAGTCTCAGACGCGAGGATATGTACGAGGATAGGGTATAGTCCCGGTGTTCATAGACACTAACGTCCTCATGTATTCACGCTTCCCAAGCTCACCTCATCACGAGGTTGCCCGGGAGAGACTGAGACGCGCCCGGGGCAGCGATGAGCCGTTGAGATCAGTCGGCAGGTGATACGCGAATACCTTGCCGCTGTCACAAGACCGCAACCTTGGGCTGACGCCCTAGCTATGGACGATGCGTTGGTGGACATGGGCAGATTGACCGCCAATTTCGAAATACTCGAGGACGGCCCAGAGGTAACCGAGACCCTGATAGCTCTGGGCCGCGACGTTCCGGTAGGCGGCAGTCAGATCCACGACGCCAATATAGTCGCTACCATGTTGACGTACAGGGAGCGCAGGCTGATGACCTTCAATGTTGGGGACTTTCGCCGGTACGTCCCGCGGATAGAATTGGTGGACGGCGCATAGGGGACGCCCTCACTACGGTTCATCCCGTACTACCACTCCCTGCTATCGGAAATTTTCGGCATTATCCCGCGGCTCGAACCCAAGAACCCGCCAGGCGCGCGGCGTATCGTATATCTTCCACTTGTTGCCGGACGCCGCGAACAGAACCTCGTAATCAACGTCATCGATCTCGATGCACCGCTCGATCATCGTCACCAGGTCGCGCCTGCTGAGCCAGCTGACGAACGACCGCGCGTCGTCGCCCGGCACATCGGCGACGCTCATCGTGCCTAGCCGTATGCAGATGACGCTGATGCCGTACTCCTCCGAGTAGTATCGCCCCAGCGACTCGCCGAAAATCTTGCTCGCCGCGTAGGGGCCGTCCGGTCGCGTCGGCATCTCGTGAGTAACGAGTGGAACGGCGTCCGGGTCCAGGTTGCCGTACTCGCCCTCGGCGATGGAGCGCCACGGCTCGTCTCGCTCGTACAGCCCGTTCACGTGCATCGAGCTAAAGAAGACCACGCGAGACGCTCCGCCCCGTCGCGCCGCCTCGAACACGTTGGCGGTGGCGGTAACGTTGTCCGGCAGTAGCAGGTCCCACCAGATGTCCGGCGTATGCCGGGCCTCAGCCGCCAGGTGGACGACCGTGTCCACCCCCTCGAACGCCGGCAGAATGGCGTCGAAATTCGTCAGATCGGCGGTAACGCACGGGAAGCCGTCCACCTCGACGGGATTGCGGTCCGTGCCGGAAAGCTCGTACTTATCCCCAAGCCCATTGCGTATGAACGTCCCGATGCGGCCCGCCGCGCCGGTGAGTAGAACCTTGGTCATAGCTGAAACCCTTTCTATGAGATGCGAACCGTCTCCAGTATGGCGTCAGACGGCACGCCCCGCAATCCGGCCTCGCGCTTGACTGATACCACTACGGGGCAGGCCCTACCGCATCATCGCGTTCGGAACCTGCCCCGCATCTTAGGCTGTTGTCTCAAGGCGTTGGAATGCTACCCCCCGTTGCCTCCCGTCGCGGCCACGATGGCCACCGAATTCATCGGAGTCTCGAACAGCCGCGTGCCGATGGCGCCGCGCACCGCGTTGGCGACCGCCGGCGTCGGCGGCACGATGTTCGCCTCGCCCACTCCGCGCACCCCGAACGGGTGGCCCGGATTGGCGACTTCGACGATCACCGTGTCTATCATCGGCAGGTCCAGGCTCGTCGGCATACGGTAGTCGAGCAGCGAGGTGTTGTCCATGCCGCCGTCGGCGTTCATGTAGTACTCCTCGTTAAGCGCCCAGCCGATGCCCTGCACCGAGCCGCCCTGCATCTGTCCCTCGACGTAGGACGGGTGGATAGCCTTGCCCACGTCCTGGAACGCGGTGAAGCGCGTTACGTCGGTCTTGCCGGTCTCGGGGTCAACCTCCACGTCCACGATGTTGCCGGCGAACGAGCCGCCGACTCCCGTCGGGCTGACCGACGCCGTGCCGGAGATGCCGCCGCCGCTGCTTCCCAGCTGGCCGGCGAGCTCCGCGAACGTCATGCTCAGCTCGGGGTCGGACTTGGAGCTGATAACGCCGCCATCCATCTCTACCGAGTCCACCTCGACGTCCCAGATGGACGCCGCGCGCTCGATCATCTGCGCTTTCACGTCCTGCGCCGCCTCATATGCCGCCCAGCCGGTGGCGAACGTCGTGCGGCTGCCGCCCGTTACGGCGGTGTAGCCTATCGAGTCGGTATCCACGACGGACGGGCGGATGTCCTCGGCCGGAATGCCCAGCACCTCGGCGGCCTGCATGGCTATCGAGGCGCGGGTGCCGCCGATGTCGGTCGAGCCTTCGGTCAGCGCGACCGTGCCGTCGGCGTTGACCGCCAAGTTCACGGCGGAGTCGAAGCCGATGTTGAACCAGAAGCCGATCGCTACGCCGCGTCCCTGGTTTTCGCCCAGCGGCGCGGAGTAGTGCGGGTGCGACTTCATAGCTTCCAGCGTCTCGACCAGGCCGACGCGGTTGAACGTCGGGCCATCTACCCGGCGCGTGCCTTCCTTGGCGGCGTTCTTCATGCGAATGTCGAGCGGGTCCATGCCGATCTTCTCGGCGAGTTCGTCCACCGCCTGCTCCACGGCGAACGCCGCGTTCGGCGCGCCTGGCGCGCGGTATGCCGCGGTCTTGGGCTTGTTGACGACCACGTCGTAGCCGTCCACGGTGCCGTTCTCTATGTCGTATGCCGCCAGAGCGCACATGGCGCCCGCGCCGACAGGCGAGCCGGGGTACGCGCCCGCCTCGAAGGCAAGCTCCACCTCGGCGGCGGTTATCGTGCCGTCGTTCTTCGCGCCTATCTTCACGCGGCTCCAGGAGCCGCACGTCGGGCCGCTGGCCTCGAACGTGTCGGCGCGGCTCATCAGTATCTTCACGGCCTGGCCCGTCTTGCGGGACAGCAGCGCGGCGACCGGCTCCAGATAGACCGGTATCTTGCCGCCGAAGCCGCCGCCGATCTCCATGGGCGTTACCCGGATCTGCGACACGGGCATTTCTAGCAACTGCGCCATCGCGTCGCGCACGGTGAACGCGCCCTGCGTGCTGCACCAGATGTGCAGTCTGCCATCATTGTTCCACAGCGCCGTCGCGTTGTGCGGCTCAATGTAGCCTTGGTGGACGGTCTTGGCGCGGTACTCGCGCTCGACGACAACGTCCGCCTCTGCGAAGCCTGCGGCGGTGTCGCCCTTCTTGTGCTGGAAGTGCTGGGCAACGTTGCTGACCGTGTCGGTCTGCTCGCCAAGCTCTTCGGTCTTGAGGTCGTCGTGCAGAATCGGCGCGTCGGCGGCCATCGCGTCCTCGACGGTTACGACGGGCGGCAGAATCTCGTACTCCACCTCTATCAGCTCGACGGCTTCCTCGGCGACGTGCGGGTTGGACGCCGCGACGCCGGCTATGGCGTGCCCCTTGTACAGCGCCTTGTCAGACGCCAGCACGTTGTCGCGCAGCCACTTGAGGCTGGTAGCGCCCTCGCCGAAATCTACCACCGCGTCCGAGTCGCTCTGGAAGTCGGCGTTGGTCACGATGGCCTGTACGCCGGGCAGCGCCTCGGCGGCCGAGGTGTCTATGCTCTTGATGCGCGCGTGCGCGTGCGGGCTTCGCAGAATCTTGCCGTGAAGCAGCCCGGCGGTATCGAAGTCCGCGCCGTACAGCGCGCGTCCCGTAACTTTGTCCGCCCCGTCGTGTCGCACGGGGCGCGTGCCGACGACATTGAATGTCTGCGTCGCCAGCACCATGTTTGGCTCGTAGTCCAGAGTCTGAGTCATGAGTCTAAGCCTCCTGCATCTGCTCTGCGGCGTCTTGCACGGCTCGGATTATCTTGTCGTAGCCGGTGCATCGGCACAGGTTGTTGGCGAGCCAGAAGCGGATCTCGTGCTCCGACGGGTCGGGGTTCTGCTCGAGCAGCGCCTTGGACGCCACGATGAAGCCGGGCGTGCAGATGCCGCACTGGAGCGCGGCGTTTTCTAGGAACGCCTGCTGTACCGGGTGCAGCTCGCTGCCCTCGGCCACGCCCTCGATGGTGTTGACCTCCTTGCCCTCGGCCTCGACTCCGAGAACCAGGCAGGAGGTTACGATTCGACCATCGAACTCGACGGTGCACGCGCCGCAGTTGCCGTCGTTGCACCCTTCTTTGGTGCCGGTCAGGCCGACCACGTCGCGCAGCACTTCCAGCAAGCTCTGGCGGGGCTCGCACAAGAAGTCCGTGTGCTCACCGTTGATTATGGACTGTACATAGGTCTTGGCGGGCAATCTAGTTCTCCTTTGCTCGCTCGATGGCGGTCATAAGCGCTCGGCGAGTCAGAACCTCGCACAGGTGCTTGCGGTACTCGATGGTGCCGCGCATGTCGGTAATCGGCTTTGCCGCGTCGCGCGCGATTCCGGACGCGATGCGGACGGTCTCCTCGGTCGCGGGCTTGCCTACTATGGCGGCGCCCGCGTCTTCCACGAAGAGCGGCGTCGGCGCCACGGACGCGAGCGTTACGCGAGCGGCCAATATGTCGCCGTTATCCAGCGTGACAGATACGCCCGCTCCCGCGACCGCAATGTCCATCTCGTTTCTCGGTATGAACCGGATGTAGTTCGCGCCGGAGTTCTCCGGCGGAGACGGGAAGCGCAGCGAGACCAGAATCTCGCCCGGTTCCAGAACCGTCTGGCGGACGAAGGTGCAGAAGTCTTCGAGAGCGACCTCGCGGCTGCCGTTCGGCCCGGCGATGTTCGCCACGCCGTTGTAGGCGATCATAGCCGGCACAGTGTCGGCGGAAGGCGCCGCGTTGCACAGGTTGCCGCCCAGCGAGGCGCGCCCCTGTATCTGCGTGCCGCCGATGATGCTCGCGGCGTCCACGATGCCCGGGTACACGCTGCGGACGGTCGCGTTGCCATAGACTCGGTAGCACGGCACGGCCGCGCCGATGGTCAGCCCGTTGTCCGGGTCGTAGCTGAGCTCGTTGAGCTCGGGTATGTTCTTGACGTCCACTATCGAGTCCAGGTCGTAAGCCCTGCCTCTCATCTGAACGAGAAGGTCGGTGCCTCCCGCCAGCGGTCGGGCGCTGTCGCCTGCCGATGCCAGCAGTGCGACGGCTTCCCGCACGGAGGAAGGGGCCTCATAGTCAATCCACTTCAAACGTCACCTCCTTGTCCTCACCTCGTCTCTATCAGCGCGCGGCAAGGTTGTCCTACACAAGTTTTCAGGAGCCGCGCGGCGCTGCGGCCCCAAGTCGCACATAGTATATCAAAGGATAGAATCGTCAACAACGGCAAGTGAAAGGTCACCTCGCCACCGTCAACTCCGAATCCACCGCTACGCCGGTCATCACGTCCACCGCACCGTCCGCCCACTCGACGCGGACCTCGTCCACGATAGTCGCGTCTCCCAATCCGAAGTGGGCGATGCGCCCCGGCCCCTGCGCGACGTAACCCGTCGAAGCGTGGAGCTCGCGCATCTGCGTTACTCCGCCCGCCGTAACGTACACGCGCGAACCGATGCCGTGCCGGTGCAGCGGCGGCGCGGCGTCCAGCGTAACCTTCAGCCAGCGGTTGCCGCCAAGCGTATCGTTGTGGGTGTCGTTCCGGAGCAGCGCGGGCGCGGCGGGCGAATCGCCGCCCGCGTTGTTATTCGTGAGGAAGATGTCCAAGTCGCCATCGTTGTCGTAATCGAACAGGATGGCGCCGCGTCCCTGTCCGTTGTCGTCCGCGCCCGTCTGCGCCGCTACGTCGGCGAATCTGCCGTCGCCCAGGTTCTCGAACAGACGCGCCGATTCGCCGACGAACTCCGCCGGATCGCCCACTACGCTCTCCTGCGTCCATCCGTTGACGTGGAACAGGTCGAGGTCGCCGTCGTTGTCCAGATCGCCGAAGCTCGCGCCCCAGCCCCAGCCCCCGTCGCGCGTCCCCGCGTCGGCGGACACGTCCGTGAACCCCACAGTCGCCGCGTCCGCGCCTCCGGCAGCCGAATCGTTGCGGTACAGCCGGTTGCCAGTGCCTCCGAACACACCCTTGGCCGGGTCGCCGTCGCCGTAGATGCTGGACACGAACCAGTCCAGATCGCCGTCGTTGTCATAGTCGCCTATGGCGGATCCCATACCGTTCTCGTCCGTAAACACGTCGGACGCGCGGCGTTCGAGGCGGAACTTGCCGCCGCCCACGTTGATGTACAGCCGCGTATTGCCGTAGTCGGATACGACCGTCAAATCCACGCGTCCGTCGCCGTTCATGTCCGCGAACCGGGGCGCGAACACCCACAGGTCGGCGCTTGGCGAGACTCGGAACTCGTAGGGTTCCAGATTGCCGTTGCCGTCGTTGCGGTAGAGGAACAGCGGTTTGGCGCTCTTTCCGACGATCGGGTTGGGGGTCGCCTCGGCAACGAGATCGCCGCTGCTCCTGGTCGCGGCGTCGTATGCCTGCGCGGTAAGCGAATTCCACTCGCCCAGCGCGAGTTCTAGCATCCCGTCGTTGTCCACGTCCCCCCAGCTTGGGCTTGTGGCGAACATCTCCGGCTGCGTCAGCATCGAGTCGTTGATAGAGAACCGGCCCGCGCCGTCGTTCACCAGCAGGTAGTGGGGCGCTTTCTGCGCGGCGACGACGATGTCTATATCGCCGTCGTTGTCGTAGTCGGCCGCCGCAGCCGCGACGCCGTGAGTCGTCGGTAGCGCCACGCCGCGTTCGGACGCCTCCTCAGAGAACGTCCCATCCCCCCGGTTCATGTACAGCGCGCTTGGCGCGTCGCCGCCGCGCAGCGCGAACAGGTCTATCCAGCCGTCGCCGTCGAAGTCCTCGGCTACCGCGCCGCCGACCATGTACTGCGGTTCGGTCTTGCCGAGAAGCGATGGAATGGGGGAGTGAACGTAGTCTATTCCCGCCTGGCGGGTTACGTCCGTAAACCGCATCTCGCTGACCGTGGCGAAAACCGATGCCGGCTCCGGCGCGCGGAGCGTGGTTTCCGCCGTAGCGTGGCTCGCGGTCGCATAGTCCGCGCGCAACCCGAAGTCCGGCCCGTCGCCCAGCGAGACGACAAGCAGCGCCGCCAGCCCGCCTGCGACGCCCAGCGCCCACACGCCGGCCGCGTATGCGACCACGGCCCGTTTGGGCATGACCTTCGCCAGCCCCCAGAACGTGATTGGCCCCGCCGCCGCCGCCGTGAACAGCAGCGCCGCCGCCGGAGCCGTCCCCATACCCGCCAGCAACAGCGCCGCCACCAGCGGGATTTCAAACAGCAGCGGCACGTTGATCGCGACGCCGATTGTGGCCGCGATAGCCACGCCCGCGACGTCGTCGCCCAGCCACGTGGTAACCGTCTGCGGGCTTAGCCACTGTATCGCCAGCCCGCTCGCGAATCCGGCCAGAATCATCACCGGCGCCAGTCTCAAGACGTGGCCTGCCGTGATGCGCGCCCAGTCTCGGAAGCCGTCGCGCAGCGCCTCGCCCCATCCGACGCCGTCCGGAGCCGACGCGAGCGGTATTACCGACTCGAAGCCGCCGTTCGATACGTCCCGCGCGATCTTCGCCACCAGCGGCCCTATCAGCAGAGCCCCGGCGATGCTGAGCGCAATGCGCGTCGCGCCGATCAACGGCGCGAACACCATCGCCGCCATGATGATGGCGGGCAGGTTCAGCGTCGAAGACCCCTGCGTGATTGCCAGTGTCGTCTCCACGCCCGCCCCGCGCCGCCGGAACGCCGACGCCACCGGCACGATGCACGCCGAGCACAAGGTCATCGCCGGCCCCACTATCAGCCCCTTTAGCGAACCGCGAAAGCCTGAACCGGAAAGCCCCCATCCGCTCGATTTCGGAAACAGGAACGCCTCAGTGGCTCCCGCCACCAGGAATGCGAACGCCATGCCTACGGATACGAGTTGCAGGTACGTTAGCGAGAAGTCCCACCACCGTTCCAGCAGCGTGGTCTCCGGTCTCTGCTCGATGCAGAACCCCTGGAAGCACTCCGCGGCCGGAGAAGCGGCGACGGCGAGGTCGGCCTGCACCGTATCCAGTTTCGGCACCCGATTGAACGCCACGAACAGGATGAGCAGAATCGCCACGATGACGGCGCCCGCCGCCCGCCGCTTCTTAGGCGCGGTGTCGAATAGAGACGCGGACAACCCGCCTGTCCTGATCCGCAGCATAATCCTATCAACCTCTTCCACTTCGACGGGGAAAGGATGGTATGGGGGTGTAAAGCCCCCTCTCCCTCAGGGAGAGGGTTGGGGTGAGGGTGAACTCCCCCTTGCCATACGGCAAACGGGGCGCGACGATCGCAATCGCCACGCCCCGCTACTAATCTACTTGTCTAGCGTCCGGCCATTGGCCCTGGTTGGGCGCTGGCGCGACGCGCTATCTGACGCCGGTCCTCTCGAACCGAGCGTCGCGGTCCAGCCATACGTAAGCCCACTTCGAGGCGTAGTCCACGAAGGCCAGCACATTCTCGCCATTGTGGTTCTGCACCCAAGGCTGCCAGTAGTCGCCGCCGAAGCCCGCCGGCGTGTGCGCGCTCGGCGCCAACTCCAGGTACTTCGTCGTCGCTATCTTGATAGCCTCCACCTGGTCATCCGGATCCGTCGCTACCAGCACGTTCTCCCAGAGCTCCAGGAACTCCTCGTCGTTTAGGTTCGAACGGTTCCACTGGTGGCCGCGCCGGAAGTCGTTCAGCGCGTTCGGGCGTCCCGTAACGTTGTTGGCGAAGAACTCGTACTGCTTCTCGAACAGGCGGCTCTGATGAACCGGACCGTCCACGAGCTCAAGAGTTACATCGACGCCAATGTCCTTCCAGAAGCCGACGGAGATTTCGGCGGCTTCGAGCTCAAGCTGGTTCGTGTTGCGAATCAGCAACGGAATCGAGAGGCGAACGCCGTCAGCGTTGGGCGTAAGGCCCGCTCCGTCAAGAAGCTGCTTCGCCTTCTCCGGGTCGTACATGTGGTAGTCCTGAACTGCCTGCGGCTGCTCTTCCAGCGCCTCGTAGTGGAGCGGCCACTCCGGCTGCAGCGGGAAGGTCAGCGTAATGGCGTCGCCGCCGAACAGCGCGTCGGTATAGACGCCGCGGTCCAGCGCGTAGTTCATCGCCAGCCGAACATTGACGTCGTCGAACGGTGGCTTGTTCATCGGCATGAAGTAGCCGAAAGAGTCTTCCAGCGCCAGCGCCCTGCCCAGGTCAGGGTTGGTCTGTTCCAGCACCGGCCTGTCCGACGTCCGCACGTCCTGCAGATAGTCCAACTTCCCAGTGCGAAGCGCCGTCAGCCTCACCGCCTCCTGCGGGATTATCGTGTAGTGCATCGAGTCCATGAACGGCAGATTGTATTCAGTGCCATCCACCGTGTACGTCATGTGCCAGTCCGGGTTCTTCTCGAACTCCAGTGTACTCGCGGGCGTGTAGCCGTCCTCCACTGTCATCCACGGTCCGGTGCCAGACTGGTTCCAAGGTTCGGTCAAGCCCCCCTCTGCCGCTAGAGACTCCGGCGGCGCGGACATGAAGTACGGCCCCCACGCGAACTCGTATCCCCAGAACGATATTGGCTGGTTGGTGTGGTGGGTGATGGTATCGGCGACGCCATCGCCATCGGTGTCGTCGGCGGTTACGTCATCGAGGAAGTCGTGGCGCGGCCAGCGGCATTCCTTGATGCGGTTGATCTCTGCGGCTATCTCCTCCGCCGTTACCGGCCTGCCGAACGTCGGGTGCTTGT
This sequence comes from Dehalococcoidia bacterium, assembly GCA_034420955.1. Taxonomy (GTDB): domain Bacteria; phylum Chloroflexota; class Dehalococcoidia; order Lucifugimonadales; family UBA1123; genus VXRN01. Next base: position 71,218 of record DAOUKV010000016.1, on the reverse strand, counting down.
CCTGCCACCTGATGCCGGTCCGCAGTTTGAAGCTGTACGTTAGCGGATCCGGTATCTCCCAAGATTCTGCCAGCGCTCCCACAGCCAGTTTGTCCGTCCCAATGCCCAAACGCGGCTGGAACGTGGTCAGACCCTCTCCTGATGGACCCAAGTTGTAGTCGCCCAGCAGGAAGTTCTCGACCACGTGGGTCTGCATGTGCTGCGCCTTGAACTGGCACATATCCCACTCGCCGCCCGGGTCGCTGTGCAGCGCCAGGCGTAGCTGTCCGCCATAGGCGGGCTTTGTCGTGATATCAACAAGCTGGGTCTCGCCTTCCTTCAGAAGCGTAGGCACGGCCACTTCACTAGCCATGGCTTCGGCGACCGCCTTGGCCAGGTCTTCCTGGGTCAGGCTGGGAGCCTGCATCGCCATCGCCTCGGCGACCGCCGCGGCAACGTCGGCTTCAGTCATGCCGGGTGACTGCGCCGCCAGCGCATCGGCGACAGTCTTGGCGACGTCGGCCTCGGTCAGTCCGGGCGTCTGCGCCTGCAGCGCTTCAGCGATCGTCCGCGCCACGTCAGCCTCGGTCAGCCCTTCCTCTTTGGGCTGCGCCGCCAGAGCGCTCGCTATCGCGTCGGCGACATCCTGCTGCGAAACGCCTTCCTGTCCGGCCATAGCGTCCTGCATCGCCTGCGCCACGTCCGACGGGGACATGGCTTCAGGCTGCGGCTGCGCCGACATCGTTTCCTGCACGATCTTGGCTATGTCCGCCGCGCTCATCGCCGGTTCCGCCGGAGCGGGCGCGGGATCCTCCGTGCTGCTGCACGCCACTGCCAACGCCAGCAACACAGCCAGCGCTAGGGAGACGCTCAGCGTCATCCAGATTCTCTTGTCCGTCTTCATATCTACTCTACCTCCGAATCAACTTTCCTGTCTGCCTTCTGTTGCTCCTAACGCAATCACGATAGAGCTACTCCAATCGCTTATGCATATGACCGCCCGATTGCCAAATCAAGGGGCTCGGATATTTGCGGCGTCGCAACTTTATCATACCGATTGCCGACGGTAAATCTCGATTTAGAACCTTCCTACCTGTCCTCTCAGCCTCGGATCCAGCAGATCCCTCAGCGCGTCTCCGAACATGTTGGTGCTGTACACCACGACGCTAAGCGCCATCCCCGGCCAGATCGCCAGGTACGGCGCGGCGTACATGTAGTTGATCGCCGCTCCGCTCAACATCCCGCCCCAGCTTGGGGCCGGAGGCGGCACGCCCAGACCCAGGAAACTCAGCCCCGCTTCGGCCAGCATCATGCCTGGCATTCGCGTCGTAACCAGCACCAGCAGGAACGGCGCGACGTTCGGCAGCATATGGCGTATGAGTATCCGCCACGTCGGCACGCCGACGGCCTGCGCGCTCTCTATGTAGGCGTTCTGTCTAATGCCGATTACCGCGCCGCGCACCGAGCGCGAGCCACCAAGCCCATATTGAAGTCCGAGAATGAACACGATAGTCCACAGACTGGGCCCCACGACGGCGACGAGCAAGATCAGCAAAATGAGATCAGGGAACACCAGCCAAGCGTCTATGAACCGCTGGGTTACCAGGTCGAACTTGCCGCCGAAGTACCCGGAAGGCAACCCGATGAGGCACGATACCACCAGCGAGACTGCGCTTCCGACGACGCCAACCAGCATCGAGATTCGCGCGCCGTAGAGGATTCGGCTGAACATATCTCGCCCAATGTTGTCTGTGCCGAACCAGTGTTCCGCCGACGGAGGCTGCAGATATACTCCCCGGAATTGCTCGTTGAAGTCGTGCGGAGCCAGGACGTTGGCGAACACCCCGACACAGAAGAAGACCAGAACGATGACCGCCGACACGGTGCCGAGCGGCTTCGTCCGCACCAGCCGCGACACAAAATCAACGACAGGATTTTGTCGCTTCCTGGCGAGGGTCGCTACGCCTGTGGTTGACATCTTTACGATTCCCCTCTACCTGTATCGAATGCGGGGATCGAGCCAAGCGTAGCTCAGATCGGTTATCAGAATGATGATAAGCACGAACAGGCTGAACACGAACGTTACGCCGATGATCACGGGGAAATCCCGTATCAGCGCCGCCTCGACCGCAAGCCGCCCCATTCCGGGCAGCAGGAAAATCTGCTCGATGATGACCGACCCGCCGATCACTATGGGCACGTTCAGCCCGATTACGGTGATCACCGGAATCAGCGCGTTCTTCACCGCGTGGCGGAGCACCACCACACGCTCCTTTAGCCCCTTCGAGTACGCCGTCCGTATGTAATCCTCGCGCACCACTTCCAGCATCATCGTCCGCGTCAGGCGCATATTCACGCCGTTGATAGCCATGCCCAAGATCACCGCCGGCAGTATGTACATCTTCAGGTTTGCCCAAGGGTCTTCCATGAAGCTGATGTTGACGATGGGTGGCGACCATCCCCACCAGAGAGACGGGAAGACGAAAACCATGATGCCAATCCAGAACGAAGGCACGCTTATGAGCAGTATCGCGATGCTGCGCGCCACGTAGTCGCCGACCGTATCTTGGCGTATCGCCGAGAATATCCCCACCGGGAACGATATGAGCAAGGCGACGATAAGCGCCAGCACCCCCAATTCCAGCGTTACCGGCAGTCGTTGGATGATGTGGTCTTTCACCGGCCCGCCGATGAATATGGAATTGCCCAGTTCCCCCTTGGTCAGAAGGTCGCGCCACCACCGAAAGTACTGAACGTATATCGGCCCATCCAGCCCAAGCTCCTTCTCCAGCTGCGCCCGGAGCTCCTCGCGGTTCTCCTTGCCGGACAGGTCCATCTGTCCCACCAGCACGTCCACGGCGTCCCCCGGAATGAGCCGCAGCGACGCGATGGTCAGAAACACCACGATGAGCATGGTGGGGATGGCGAGAAGCAACCTTCTCAGTATGTAGGTTCGCATCCTTCTACTTCTCCACCTTGACTCCGGCGGCTATGAGCGCAGGGACGACGTTGTTTTCGGAGTTTTCGTCGAGTGGCTGCCCCCAAAGTCGGATATGCGCCCCCTCCTTCAGCCCCGCTTCGAGCAGGGGCGAAAGGTCGCTGACGTTGTTCTTGACCAGTTCGAGGAACATAAGGTTGGAAAGCCCGGACAGCGCCGATATGTCGCTGACGTCGTTGTTCGTAAGCTTGAGGCTTTCGAGCTCGGTCATGTTCGCCAAGGGGGAGATGTCGGTTATCTGATTGGCTTGCAGGTTCAGGTGAGTCAGTCCGGTAAGCCCGGCTAGCGGGGTTATGTCGGCTATCTCGTTGTCCTGCGCGGCGAACCAGGTTATGGTGGTAAGCCCGGCGAGCGGGGAGAGGTCGGTTACCTGATTTTGGGAAACGTCCAGCCGTTCCAGCTTCGTCAGAGAGGACAGAGGCGAAAGGTCGCTCGTCTTGTTCTGCGTCATGTCGAACGAGGTCAGATTGACCATCTGCCCTATGCCCGTCAGGTCTTCCACGTACAGCTCCAACTCTACGCTGAACTCCGTTATCTGCTCGACCTGGGCGAGCGGTATGGGGTCGTCGTCGGACAGCTTCAGGTCAGCGCGAACGTTCTCCTCGACCACAGAGTCGGGGAACACCGCTTCTCCGGATGATCCGCTCGGCGCCGCGCCGGATGACTCGGCGGGCGCGGCTTGGCCGCCGCTGGAAGTCGCGCCCGCAGCCCCTTCTTGCGCCGGCGCCGGTTCCTCGGCGCTCGAGCACGATGCCGACGCGAACAGCGCCACGCAGACAGTAGCTACGAGAATCCACAGTCGCCAGTCCCGGATCACTCTACAAGCCCCCACATTCATGAATCGCGCTCCACCAAATTGCTGCGCCGAGTTTCGCATTTTCGGCTTGATATTGTCAATGTCTGGAAGGAATGTCGTCTTACTCACCGCTCCACCGCCTCCACGCCTGTTCGAGCGCCTTTTGCGCCCGCGCGTGCTGCCGCGCCAGGCGCTCGATGCGCTCGACGTCCCGCTTCGCCGACGCCGTCTCGATGCGTCTCTCGATGGTGGCGACGCTCGCCTCGAGTTTCTGGATCAGCGCTTCGTAGTCCGTCTGTCCCTGTCGCCGCTCCTGTTGGCGACCAGAGCGCTGAGCGGGCTTGGCGCCGCGCTGGTTCTGACGCTCGGCCTGGCGGGCCTGGCGGTCGCGTCGGCGGTGGCGCGCGCGGGCGCGTCGAGATACGGGCTGCGGATCGGGCGGGCGGTTGGCGCGCGCCCAATCTTCGTAGCCGCCGTCGAACGGGCGGACAGAGCCGCTCTCGATCACCAGGATGCGCTCAGCCATCAGGCTGATGAAGTGGCGGTCGTGCGATACGAACAGCAGCGCGCCGTCGTAGGATTGCAGCGTCTCCTCCAGCGCCTCGCGGCTGGCGATGTCGAGATGCGTCGTCGGCTCGTCCAAGACAAGTACGTTTGGGTAGGTGATGAGCAGCCGCGCGAGCGCCAGCCGCGTCCGCTCGCCGCCGGACAGAGACGACACGCGCTTGAACACTTCGTCGCCCCTAAACAAAAATCGCGCCAGGTAATCCCGCGCGTCGCCGATCGGCGTGTTGCGGACCTCCAGAAAGGCGTCCAGCGCCGTCTTGTCGTCCGGCAGGTTCCACGTGCCCTGGTTCAGATGCCCCGTCTCCACGTTGTGGCCGAGCGTTACGACGCCGGACAGGGGTGGGATCTCTCCGAGAATCGTTCGCAGCAGCGTCGTCTTGCCGATGCCGTTGGCGCCGATGATAGCGGTGCGCGAGCCGCGTTCCAGGTCTATGTCCGGCACGTTCAGCAGTCGCGTCTTGTGGCCGTTGTTGGAGAAGCCGACGCTCAGGTTCCGCAAGCTCACCGTGATCTGTCCCGTCCTCGAGGCGTCTGCCCTGCCGATGCTGATCGCGCGCTCGGACTGCGGAGCTTCGATGCGTTCCAGGCGCGCCAGCCGGGTCTCCCTGCCGCGCGCCTCGCGCGAACGCTGCCCGGCCTTGTAGCGCTGGATGAAGTACTCCTCCTTGGCGATGTACTCCTGCTGGCGCTCGTACTCTATCTGCTGGCGGACGATCTGCGCCCGCTTCAACTCGCGGTACTTCGAGTAATTGCCCGGGAATCTGGCCAGCTTTCCCAGCTCCATCTCCCAGATCTCCAAACATACGCGGTCGAGAAAATATCGGTCGTGCGACACGGCCAGGACCGCGCCCTTGAACTCGGACAGGAAGTTCTCCAGCCAGTTCAGACCGTCGAAGTCTAGATAGTTCGTCGGCTCGTCGAGGATCAGCAGATCGGGATCGGTCAGCAGCGCGCGGGCCAGGGCGGCGCGGGTGCGCTCCCCGCCGCTGGCGACCGAGGTTGGGGTGTCGAGCGTCTCAGTCGGCAGGCCCACGCCTTGCGCCACGCGCTCCACGCGGCTCTGGTAGTCGTAGCCGCCCTCCGATTCGTATCGTTCCAAGAGCTTGGCGTAGCGGTTCTCGGCGTCGCGTCTCGCCGCGCCGGATCCCTGCTGGATTTCGAGCGCGGTATCGGCAAGCTGCCGCTCCATCTCGAACAGGTCCGCGAACGCCGATTCCACCTCGTCGCGCAGCGTTCCGGGCGCGTCGCGCTCCGCGATCTGCGGCACGTATGCCATGCGAAGCCCCGCGCGAGTGGCCACGGAGCCGTTGTCCGGTTCCAGCTCGCCGACCAGCAGCCGCAGCAGCGATGTCTTGCCGCTGCCGTTGACGCCGACCAGGCCGATGCGCGAATAGTCGTCCACGTCCGCGCTGACTCCGGCGAATATCTCCATATCGCCGTAGAAGAGCCGCAACTGTGAAGCCGAGATCAGCATAACCACCTATCCATCCATCCCAGCAGCCGCGACAGGTACTCCTCGCGCAGGCGTGGATGCCCCGTTCTCAGGAAGCCGTGCGAGCTATCGGGGAAGCGGACGAACTCTACCTCCTTGCCCAATCGCTTCAGTGTCACGAAGAATTGCTCGGACTGTTCTATCGGGCAGCGGTGGTCGGATTCGCCGTGCATCAGCAGCGCGGGCGTTTGGACGTCGGGCGCGTAGGTGAGCGGCGAGCGCTCCAGGAACCTGTCGAGCGCGTCCCACCGCGTCCCGCCCCACTGCGGCTCGCCGAAGCGGACGCCGATGTCAGACGTGCCGTACATGCTGGAGAGGTTGATGCACGGCGCGCCGATGACTGCCGCCCCGAAGCGCGGCTCGTGGCCGATTATCCACGAGCTCATGAAGCCGCCGTAGCTGTAACCGGTAATGCCCAGCCGCGTCTCGTCCACGTAGGCGCGCTCGCACACGCTTTCGAGCGCGAACATGATGTCCCGGTAGTCCTCGCCGCCCCAGTCTCCCAGAACCGCCTTCATGAACTCCGCGCCGTAGGTCGAAGAGCCGCGCGGGTTGACCGCCAGCACGATGTAGCCGGCGGTGGCGAGAACCTGCTGCTGAGGGCTGAAGCTGTCGGAGAACACGCCGTGCGGCCCGCCGTGAATATCGAGAACCAGAGGATAGCGTTCCGCCCCGTCAAAATCCGGTGGCAACAGGATTCGGGATTCGATCTCGAACCCGCCGCGCTCCACGCTGAGCTTCTCGAACCGCGCCGGCGGATGCTCGGTGAAGTATTCGCGGTTCTCATCCGTAAGCTGCGTCAGCGTCCCGGATTCCATATCCAGCGCGTGCAGATCGCCCGGCGAGTCGGGCGACGCCTTCAGCAGAACTGCCCCGTTCGCGTCCGCGTCGAACGATACCTGCGAGATCAGGCCGCCCGCCCAAACGTTTCTGGGGCGCCGCAGGTCTCCGCCCGCAGCGTTGATCTGATATACGGCGGACTCTCCCCGCGCATCGGCGACGAACGAGATTGTCCCCCTATTCGATCCATACGCTGGCGTCCAGCGCATTTCGGGCGCGGGTACCAGTGGCGCGTAGCCTCCCGCCGGGCTAATCGAATCGTCCGTCAGCTTGCGCGGCGCGCGTCCGCGCTCCAGCGCGAACAGCCACGATTGCCAGCCCGCGCCCGCGTCGTCATCGTCCGAGCCGACGACGGCTATCGCCTCGCCGTCCGGCGCCCAGCACAGCGCGGCGACGCTGGACAGCCCCCGCGAGCGCAGCTCCGGATCGCCGCCGCCCGATGGATCAGACGGTACGGCGTACACGTCGGAGTGTGTCGCTATCTCGCGGTCCGCCCGCCGGTCCGAGATGAACGCGATAGTTTCGCCGTCGGGCGACCATGTGGGCGCGCTGTCATCGCCCTCGCCGTCAGTGATCTGCCGCGTATCGCCCGACTCGCGCTCGACGACGAACACGTGCCTGAAGGCGTTGCCGCGCCAACCCAGCCCGTCCGCGCGGTAGCGGATGCGCGTTACTACGCCGACGCGCGGCTCTGTCTTCGGGTCGTGATCGTCAGGCGCCCTGTCCGGATCGACGTCCGACACGAACGCGAGTGAGCGCGAATCGGGCGCCCACGCGACGTCGGTGATGCCGCCCGGAACCTCCGTCAGCTTGCTCGCCTCGCCGCCGTCGGTCGGCATCGTCCACAGCTGGGACTTGCCCCCATCGTCGGGACGGACGAAGGCGAGATAGCGTCCGTCCGGCGAGAAGCGCGGGCTGGAGTCGCGCGTCCCGTTCGTGAACGGCGCTGTTTCCCCCGTCGCTACGTCGCGCAGCATGATTTGCGAGCGCGTCTCCATGCTCTGCCGATCGACCCGCGAGCGGACGAACGCCAAGCGCGAGCCGTCCGGCGACAGCGACGGAGACGCCACGCTGACGAGCTGGTACACGATGTCTGCGGATATTGGCTTGGACATGGGCGCGTTCCTCCCCGGCGCGGTTGTAAAAAAGCGCATCGTCCATCATGTTGGCGACGGACGCTGCGTTCATCATAACCGTCAAGGGGTTCAGGGCGTCAAGTTCGGAACGATGGATCGCAGACTCCGTATGTTATAATCCACTTTGTACCCAACCACAGGAAATACCCATGTTGACAGAAGACCGCGCTCAAAAGACCCAAGCCCTGCTGGCTGACGCCGACCTTGCCTTCGAAGACGGACGATTTCGAGAAGGATCCCGCATGATGTGGGAGGCTGCCCGGCTAAGCATCGTAGCCGTCGCCGACTCCAAAGGCTGGCCCAGCGAAACGCTGGACGATCTCAAGCAGGTCATCTTCCGGCTAGATGGCATAGAAGAAGGTAATCGCCTTATCCCGCCAACTCACTGGGGCGGCTTCAATGTAGCAGACGGCTACCGCGAGCAGGCCGAAACCGATGACTGGGAGTATCCCGAATTTAAGTGGATTGACCTAGAGTTCAGGATGCATCAAAAAGGGGTTGAAGCGTTCATCGCCCATATGGAATCCCACGTCAGGTCGGAACGTGGGGCGGTATGAACTACGAAGAACACATGGCGGCGGCTGTCAAATTTCTGGATATGGAGGAGGTTCTTGCGAATTTGGGAGCGGACATGGCCGCCGCTGAAATGATTTGGGGAGCTTCGGTGCAGGCTATCGACGCCGCAAATCACCGCCGCACACCCCGGCACGCGCAGCACAGGAACCGGACTGCAACCGTCAACAGGCTGCAAGACAAGTACGGCCTACATTCCGAACTCTCATCCGGTTTCAGAGTAGCGCGCGGCTCCCTGCACAATCACTTCTATACGGGCCGCCTGAACGAATCTGAGATAGCCGCAGCCCTCGTGGAAGGGCGAAGATTCGTCAGTGTCATGATCGAACTGGCCCACCGCGAACACGCGGATGCCCAAGGGACGCTGCAATAGCCTCCATGTCCCGTAACCGACTATCCGCCCGCGTCAAGAAACCGGGTACCCCAGAAACCCGCGAACCAGAGGCAGCGCCAGGTCGCTGCGGTTGAATGTGCCGCCGTGGTCCTCGCCGGGCAGGGATGCGAACCGTCCGTTCGGCAGCAGCTCGGCGCATCTGCGCGCGCCGTCGTGGAAGGCGTCGCGGTCGCCGTCGTACAGCAACACGGGCATCGTCATCTTGGGCAGCAAGTTGTCGTAACCCTCGTGATTGTCGCGCAGGTCCATGCTGCCCGCTATCAGCGCCAGATGGTCGTTTTGCAAGAAGCGGGCGCGTTTCGTCGGCGGCTCCATCGTCCCGAAGCGAGCCTCGAAGCCGCTGAGGTACGCGTCCATACCGCGGCTCAGGTATTGGATGCGCCTCTGGAAACGGGGAGGATCGGTGCCGTACTGGTCTATGCCCGCCAGAATCAGCGACCGTATCCGCTCCGGCGCGCGCTCCGCCATAGAGAAGCAGATGCGTCCGCCCATCGAGTATCCCCACAGGTGAGCGTCGGCGACGTCTAGCTCGTCCATTACGGCGAGAACGTCCGAGACGCGGCGGCGCATCGTATACGCCTCCGGCGAGCGCGGCATGTCGCTAAGCCCGTGCCCGCGAGAGTCGAACATTATCAGCTTGAATTCGTCCCGCAGCGCAGCGACGTAGCCGGCCTCGTACCAGTCCGCGAGACTGTCGCTAAAGCCGTGGAGCATCACGATGGGGGCGCCGTCGCCCTCCACGTGGTAGTGAATCCTGGCGCCGTCGCTTTGTATGTAGGGCATGGTGTAAACTCAGGCAAGGTTAGGGGTTGCGCGCGTTCACGGTAGTATAGCGCCGAGCCCCTCAAGACCAGAAAGGATCCAATAATCCCCATGCCCCGCGCCGACGGTCGGTCCAACGACGCCCTTCGCCTCACCACGTTCGAGCTTGGCGTTCAGCGCTACGCCGAAGGCTCCGCCCTTATCGCCTGTGGGGATACCCGCGTTCTGTGCGCCGTGAGCGTCGAGGATCGAACGCCCCGGTGGAGGCGCGGCTCCGGGCTGGGCTGGGTTACTGCTGAGTACGCGATGCTCCCGCGCGCAACGAACACCCGGACGCGACGCGAGACGACGCCAAGAGGCCGGACGCAGGAGATCCAGCGTCTCATCGGACGCTCGCTGCGCGCCGCGGTGGATATGGCCGCGCTCGGAGAGCGGACGCTGACGGTGGACTGCGACGTCATCCAGGCCGACGGCGGAACCAGAACGGCCGCGATTACGGGAGCGTATGTCGCGCTTCACCAGGCCGTGGCCGGGATGCTGGAACGCGGCGACATCGAGCGGCTGCCGTTCTTGAGCGGCATCGCCGCCGCCAGTGTCGGCGTGGTGGATGGCGAGCCGATGCTGGACCTATGCTACGACGAGGACAGCCGCGCCGAGGTGGACTTCAACGTCGTGATGACCGGCGCCGGCGAGTACGTGGAGGCCCAAGGCACAGCCGAGCGCGGCGCGTTCTCGCGTACAACGCTGAACGAGTTGCTCGATCTCGCCGAGAAGGGCATCGCGGAACTAGCGGCGCGGCAGCGAGAGACAATCGCGTCGTTCGCCGCTTCATGACGCGCCTCACAGATCCGGTCAAGCGCCCGGCTTGTTACCACTGCACGAACATCGGCATGACCACGTGCGTGTAGGAGTGCCCGTTCGGGTTGGCGGCGGGCTTGATTACGCCCGGGCTGGATGCGGTCTGGGTCTCCAGCGCCACGTCGCCATCTTCCAGAACGTCCAAGACGTCGGTCAGGAAGCGGCTGTTGAACGCTATCTTGGACTCATCGCCCTCTACCTGCGCGTCCACCTCGCCCTCGTAGTCGCCAAGCTCCTCGGCGCGCGCCGATACCGCTATCTTGCCCGCCTCCTCTTGCTCGTCCGACGATATGTTGAGCCGGATGATGCCGGAGCCGTCGCGCGCGAACGTGGAGGCGGCTCGCGTCGCCTGCATGAACGACTCGCGCGGAATGACCACGCGGGTGGTGTATTGCTCCGGCACAAGCTGGCGGTAGTTGGGGAACGTGCCCTGCACGAGCTGAGATACCAGTTCTACGGAGCTGAGCCTGAACAGAGCCTGGCTCTTGGCCGGCGTTACGGTGAACTCCACGGGGTCGGACTGCGAGCCTAGCAGCCGGTTCACTTCCTGGAGCGTTCTGGCAGGCACGATGAAGCTGATGTCTTCCGGGACGGGGTCGGACAGCTTGCCTTCGTAAACGGCAAGGCGGAATCCGTCCGCGGCGGCGAAGGTAAAGTCGTTGCCCGACATCTCGACCTTGACGCCGGTAAGCACGGGCCGCGAGTCCTCCGTGGCGGCCGCGAACGCCACGTGGCGGATCGCGTCGCGCATCACGGCAGCGTCCATCCTGCCCACGGCGCCCTCGTCCACCGTCGGAATCGGGGGAAAGTCGTCCGCGTCCTGTCCGTTGATGTTCGCCTCGTAGCGCGCGCACTTCATAGCCAGTCTCAGCGGCTCGTCCTCCAGCGTAACATCGACGCGCTGCTGTGGCAGGGAGTTGACGAACTGCGTCAGCAGCCGCGCGGGGATGGTTACCGCCCCCTCCTCCTCTACCTGCGCGCCTACCCAAGTGGTGATGGCGATTTCGAGATTGGTGGCGGACAGCCGCAGACGCGAGCCTTCGGCCGCCATGTACACGTTCTGAGTTATCGGAAGCGTCGTCCTGGTTGCGACGGCGCGCTCCACGATAGACAGACCGTTGCGCAGATTCTCTTGCAGACAGGATAGCTTCATCGTCTCACACCTTCATGTGTTGCGGAATTTGGCGGCGCGCGGCGCTGCGCCACAAGGCGCCGTTAATGTAATTAGCTAGTGTATGATCGGGCCTTTTCAGTGTCAACGCAAATCAGCCGCGCGTATCGGGGATTTGGGGGCGTAGAGCGAGACGCAAGCGGGGGAGGTGGGCGCCGCCCCCGAAAGCGCGCGTAGAGCCAGCCGTACGGCGGCGTCTTACTGTACGGCGGCGTCTATATCTATTTCGAGGGCGATTTCATCTTCGACGCTGATGATGAAGGGGAGGGAGGGCTTGTCCATCTCGAACTGCTCGAAGGTTACGACCGTCTGAGCCTTGCCCGTAACCGCGCCGGGCGCGAACAGGGCCGTTACGTCCCAAGTCACCTCGCTTGTCGCTCCCATGATGGTCATGTCGCCGGTGAGTGTGAAAGTCGCGCCGCCGGATTCGGGCAGAGGCCATGGCATACCCTCGACGGCGGTTACTGTCATCTCGGCGGTCGGGAACTGGCCCGAGAACTGCCTTCTGACCCAGTCGTCTCGCCTGCTCTCGTCGCTTACGAAGCCGGTCATGCTCACCGTCAGCGCCGAGGCGTCCGGGACGACGGCTCCGTTCTCGTCGAACACGATCGCGCCGCTGACGTCGGACGTCTCGCCGACTGCGACTATTGGGGAGGGGAGGCGCACCAGCTCTTCTCCCACCCTGTAACGCGCGACAGTGGAGTCTCCGATAGATACGGTCGCGCCGTTCTCCCCCGGCGCGGGAGTGGCCGTCGGCTCCGCTGTCGCCGTTGGCGCGACGGTTGGGATGGGCGCGGCCTCAGGCTCGGGATCGTTGCTGCCGGAACATGCCGTAACCAGCACGCCCACCAAGAATACCGCGATCAGCGCAAGCCCGGCCCACTGGTAAGCCCGAAACCCTCTAAGCGTTCGCGTAGCCGCTCTTGCGGCGCTGCTCACCATCGTCAAGCGCCTTTACTGTACGGTGATAGTGCCGACCATGCCGAGCGCCTCATGCGGCACGCAGATTAGCTCGTAGGTACCGGCTTCCTCGAATACGAAGTCCAAGCCGCCGGACTCGCCGGCGTTGACTTCTACGTTGATCTCGAGTTCGCTGACGGTGAAGCTGTGGAAAGCGTCCTCTGCGAAGAGCGTGAAGTTGACCGCCTCTCCGACGCTGAACGTGAAGTTGACCGGGTCAAACACGCCCGGATCGGCGGCGGTGCCCACGCCGGTCATGTTGACGGTGATCGGCGTGCCAACGATGCGCTCTCCCACGTCTTCGGCGCCTGGCTCCTTTGTGGGCGCCGGCGCGGGGATGGGCGGCGACGAGCGTATGAGGATAGTTTCGGACGGCCCGGTCGGAGCCGCTTGGCCGCAGGCGACGGAAGCCATCGCGAATATGCCTAGCAGCAACGCCACAACTGCGAGTTTCGTCAACTGTTTCCCCCCCTGGCGTCGAGGCCGCGCGCGACCCCGGAACGATCTGACATCTCGACCAACGCTCGACGCGCTGAGTATGCGCAACCCAACGCAGGCCCTATTGGGTCTGTCGGATACCCGATGGCGCCTGCTGGCGCCCGCGTGTCCATCCGTCCCTGTGTCTATGCCCTGTACCCTGTGATTGATTTCACATATCCTAACACTTGGCATTTGCAAGGGTCAATCAACATTTCTAGCCAAAAGATGAACCTGCGCGCTGCGCGCGAACCGCAAAGCCCCTTCCTCGCTTGTGGAGGAAGGGGCCGATTGGAGGGCCTAAGCCTCCTTCAGTATGTGTCGCGCAGGCCGGTGGCAGCCTAGCGCAGCGCCTCGACTATGATCGTCGTATCGTGGCGCATCAGGTCCAGGTATGTGCCGGCATCGCCGTCAGGCTCGCTCAGTGAGCCGGTGTACAGCCCGGCGACCAGCTTCGCGCCCGTCTCCTCTGCGACGCGCTGCGCCAGCCTGCCGCTGATTATCGTCTCCGTGAACACGGCGGGAACGCCCTCGTGCTCGATGGTTTCGATCAGCTCCGCCAGATCCTGCGCCGACGGCTCTACCTCCGTCGTAACCCCCGGGATTACGGCGCCCGCCACCTCGAACCCGTAGCGCTGGGCGAAGTACTGGAAGCTGTCGTGGGAAGTTACCAGCACGCGGTTGCCTTCCGGCACCGTCGCCACCTGCCCTACGATCCAGGAGTGTAGCTCGTCTAGCTGCTGGATGTAGGCGGAAGCGTTGGCTCGGTAGGTGGACTGCCCGGCCGGATCCATGGAGGATAGCTGCACAGAGATGCTGTTCACCGCCTGCTTCACCCGCACCGGATCGAACCAGAAGTGCGGGTCGTGTTCGCCGTGCGCGTGGCCGTGATGGTCGTCGTGGTCGTCGTCATGGTCGTCATGGGCCATGTCGTGGTCGTCGTCGTGGGCGTCGTGACCCGCTTCCGGATGTCCGCCCGCGTCGCCCAGTATGCCGACGAAGGCGACCTTGGTGGGGGTGCCGGCGACGTCCCAGCTTTCGACCGTTTCCAAGTCGTGGTCGTCGAGTTGCAGAACCTTGCCGCCTACCGAATCGGTTACGAACACCGCGCCGGGCGCGGTGGCGACGTGGGGACGCGCCCAGAAGCCCGTCTCCACGGGATCGGTCAGGAAGTCATGCGCCGAAGCCAGCAGATCCAGGTCGTGGGCTTCGTACATGTGAAGATGGCCATCGCTCATCACCACGAGCAGAGCTTCCCCGTCGTGGCTGAGCGCTACGTTGATGGGCCTGAGGTCATCGGACGCCGGTATCAGCTGCTCCATCACGCCCTCTTCGGGTTCGACGACGTACAAGCCGACTGCTGAACCCAGCGCGAAGAAGTGGTCCAGGCCAGGGTAGCCCCAGACGGAGGTGAGCCGGAAGTCTTCGGACGATCCCTCGGGCGCGGGTATGAATCCGCCTTCGTATTCGCCGTCGTGCGATTCTACGAACAGAACGCCGCCGACGCAGCCGAAGACCGCCATGTGTCCGTTGCCCGCGTCCCCGTGCAGACCCTCGCAGCCGTCTTCCTGGTATAGATTCTGGCCGTCCAGGTTCATCACGGCTACGCTCTCCGGCAGGCGGTAGTCCGCCGGGCTGGATGCGTAGTCGGGGTGTTGCAGGGTTACCGCGAACAGGTCGCCTTCCATCTCCACAGCCGCGCCGTGATGCGCGCCGGTGTTGAGCGTGGGCGGTACGTATTCGTCGCCCTCTTCTTCCAGTTCATGTTCGTTGAGAAAGACTATCTCGCCCGACCCGTCGTAGAAGACCGATGCCCACTCGCTGCCGACGTACAAGTGAACCGGCCTGTCTCCGGACAGGTCCAGGCCCATTCGCCGCGTCGAAACTTCCACCAGATCGAAGTGGTCTCCGTGTTCTTCGAGGTACACGCCGCCATCGAAGACGTGAACGGCATTGGCGTCGCTGGCGACCGCGATGGCGAAGCGCCCGCTACGGGTGGCGTAGATGCGCCCAGCGCGGGAACCCATGTCGAAGGCGTTCTGCTCCACGTCTCCGTGTTCCAGGTCTATAACGGACATCATGCCGGTCTCGCCGTCTCCGATGAGCAGGCGACCGGCGAGCTCGACTTCCTCGTGATCGTCGTGGTCGTCAGCGTCCATGTGGTCGTCGTGGTCGTCAGCGTCCATGTGGTCGTCATGCTCGTCCATTAGCTCGACGAAGTCTAGAGGGTCAACGAGTTCGGCGAGCTCTAGGATGGGGGCGTCCGCAGCTACGTTCTCGATGATTTCATCCAGCCAGGCGGCTTCCAGTCCCAGCCCGACGCTGAATACCGCGTCGGCGTCGGCGACGCGGGTGATGTCCCGCGCGCCCGGCTGGAATGTGTGCGGGTCTGCATTGACCGGCAGCAGCGGGAAGACTTCGACCCGGTCCTGGCCTACGGCCCTTACCCAGTCGGCAACGATGTTGCTGGTCGTTACGATTTCCAGCTTTTCTGCTGGCGGCGCCGGCTGAGCGACCGGCTGAGTCATCCGCGCCGGACCCGTCCGACCCGTCGATGGCGCGGTGGGCGCCGGAGCCGTCGCCGAAGCCGCAGTGGGCGCCGGAGCCGGGGTGGCGGGCTGCGCCGGACTCTGCGGAGCTGACGGCCCCGCTGCTGACGGAGCCGCCGGAGCCTGCGAGGGCGCGGCCGGCTCGGGCTGAGCGGGCTGCTCCGGCGCTGTATCGCCGCCGCAGGCGATGGCAAACAGCAGCAGCGCCGGTATTATCAACAGTCCAACCAGTTTCAGATACTTTCCGTTCATGTCCAGTTCACTTTCTCCTTTTGTGTTGGGTCTCCGTTCATTATGTCTGATGATATTGAGATTTTGTATCGTAATATCGACGAATCAAAGCGCCGGGCTAACTCTGAGATCATAGAGATTTAGTATCATCTAATGGCAATGGCCGTCGTGGGCATCGTCCCGCGCGAAAGTAGAGCCGCGCCCGGAAAGCTCTTGCTCGTCCGGCGCGCAGTCGGCGCAGAGACCGTAAACTTCCAGCCAGTGGCCTGTAATCTCGAAGTCGTGGATGTGGGACGCGGACTCCAGCGTGTCCTCTATATCGCAGCCGATCAGGTCGAGGGAGACCTCGCACTCGGTGCAGATGAGGTGATGGTGGTGGCCGCGGTGGCTCAGCTGATAGCGCAACCCCCCGTCTTCCAGCAGAACGCGACACAGGACGTCCGCGTCCACCAGTATCTTCAGCGTGCGATAGACAGTGGCAATGCCTATGGAGCGCGGCAACTTTCTCCACAGCTCCTCCGCGGTGAAGTGATGCTGTTCCGCTCCGATGGCGACCGCGATCGCGCGCCGAGGCGACGTAGAACGGTATCCTCGGGCCTGGAACGCTTCCAAGATTTGCTCCGCTATCGAAGCGGCATGTTTCGTTACAACCATCAGACCAGCGCGTAAGATTGCTCAACTGAGATTTTATATCAGATATGCGGACGACCTTGAGTCCGTTGTTACTGATATGACATATCAATACATGATATTGTACACACCGGAAAACGGCAGTGTCAACAACCCTGCGCTAGCGCGCGGCTTTCGGTTTGGCGGCGCGCGGGTTATACTGCGCGGGATACGCTCGCCCGACGGCGAAGGCCGAGCGATATCCAATCCAGACTCAGGCCAGACTCAGGGGAGACGCAAACCATGACTATTGACGTTGCGACGGCTATCGCGCGGATATTGAAGCAAGAAGGCATCGAGTGGGTCTCGACCTTCCCCGTATGCCGGGTGAACAACGCGCTGGGACGGGAAGGGGTGCCGATGGTGATGATGCGCGACGACCGCTACGCCATCGCGCTGGCCGACGGATTCTCGCGCGTTACCGGAGGCGAGCGCATCGGCGTCTGCACAGTGCAGGGCGGCGTGAACGCCGCCGGAATCCAGGTAGCCTACGCTGGCCTGGCGCAGGCGTTCGAGGACGGCTCGCCCATCTTGTGCATCACCGACGGCGTTCCGGCGGGCAGCTCGGAGAACTCGCAGTTCGACGTTACCGCCAGCCTCAAGTCCGTAACCAAGTGGTACGGCTACATAGACAGGCCGGAGCGCGTTCCCGAGTTCATGCGTCGCGCGTTTACCATGCTGCGCAGCGGACGTCCGGGCCCAGTAGTGCTGTCCGTGCCCGACGCTTCCGGGACGTTTGACGAGACCGCCGACCCCTATGCGCCCGTCAAGGGCTGGAAGGCGGCGCCTGATCCGGCCGACGTGTCCGCGGCCGCCGACCTGCTGTTGAACGCGGGCAGCCCCCTGATATACGCGGGCGAAGGCGTCATCTACGCCGGCGCGTCCGCGGAGCTGAAGACGCTGGCGGAACTGCTCAACGCGCCGGTCATCACCACGCTCAAGGCGAAGGGCGCCTTCCCGGAGGACCACCCGCTGTTCGTCGGCGTGCGCGGCGACCACACGACCGAGTACCTGACCAAGAGCGACACGATTCTCGCCGTCGGATCGAGCCTCTCCCCCGGGCGATTCAGCCACGCGATACCCGACGCGGCTTCCAAGACGATAATCCAGTGCAACCTAGACGAGCTTCACGTGAACCGCATATATCCGACGGCGCACGCCGTGATAGGCGACGCGCGCTTCACGCTGGACGCGCTGGCGCGGGAGATAGACGCGCGCACCGACGGGCAGGGCAGGGCGCCCGACGGGGATGGTGGCGTAGAAGCGGAGATCGAGGCGGCGCGCGACTCCGCCCTGGCGGTGTACCGCGAGGCGATGGCGTCGGACGATACGCCCATCAACCCCTACCGCGTCTATGCTGGCTTGATGGAAGCGCTCGACCCGCATAACTCGTTCGTAACCCACGACTCCGGCAACACGCGAGACCAGCTCAGCACGATCTATGACACGCTCATCCCGCGCGGATTCCTTGGCTGGGGCAACGTCTCCACTCTCGGCTTCAGCTTGGCCTCGACAATCGCCGCCAAGCTCGCACACCCGGACAGGCAGTGCGTGGCAGTATCCGGCGACGCGGGTGTGGGCTATATGCTCGGCAACCTGGAGGTTGCGGTTCGAGAACGCATCGGCATCACCGTAGCGCACATAAACAACGGCGGATTCGCGGGCTACGGTCCCGGCTTCTGGGGCGCCGGACACGATCCTTACACACACCTCGTGATGGGGCCGGACGACGTGAATATGTCCAAAGTCGCAACCGAGCTTGGCCTTCACGCCGAGCGAGTGAGCGAGCCGTCGGAAGTGGTTCCCGCCCTCCAACGCGCGCAGGAGGCGAACGCCGCCGGCCAGCCCGCCTACATAGAGTTCATATGCTCTCAGTATCCCGTTTACGGAGGCTGGACGCCCAGCTCGCTGGCGCACTGATGTCCCGCGAGCTACTAATCAGCCAGGTGGTTATGGCGGTTACCATAGCCGTGGTAATCGCGCTCGCCCTGCTCTCCGAAGATCGCGGACTGGTGGGCAGCCTGTCGCGCGCCGGCGAATCGCGCGCGGCGCGCGCGGTCGCCCCTCCGCTGACCGGGTTTGGAGCCGTGCCCGCCGCGCCGGTCGCCCCGGTGATGTGTCCGGGCGGCGCGACATCGGCCTACCCGATCGCGGTCGGCGGGCTTGCCGACGACTGCGCCGCTCTGCTCGCGGCCGCGCCGCAGCTAGTCGGCGGTGGGGCCGGCGACGCCGAACTCAACTGGAACGCCGACATTCCCATCACCGAGTGGACGGGCGTCGTCATCAGCGGCTCCCCGCCGCGCGTAGTCGTGTTGGACCTGACGGTCAAGGGACTGTCCGGCGTCATTCCCCCCGAACTGGGCAGGTTGTCCGCGCTATACGCGCTGCACCTGTACGGCAACGAACTTACGGGCGAGATTCCGCCGGAACTCGGCTCGCTCACCGGTCTCGCGGTGCTCAACCTGAGCGCGAACGCGCTGACCGGCGGCATCCCCGCCGAAATCGGCAGGCTCGCTAACCTGGTCGAAATGGACCTGAGCGTCAACCGGCTAACGGGCGACGTGCCGCGAGAACTGGGCAACCTGGCCAACCTGGAGTGGTTAGCCATCGAGGGAAACCGTCTAACCGGCTCCATCACCCCGATTCTGGAGAACCTGTCCGAGCTAACCTACGTAAACGTCCAGGATACCGGCGTAGAGGGCTGCATCCCCGTCTTCCTGAGCGGCGTTGACGGCTTCAGGGGCGGCGTGCCCGTCTGCGCCGAGTAGTGGGCGCTAGGCGTCCGGCGACTCCATCGACCGGCGCAGTCTAGCAAGCTCCGCTTCAGCTTCCTCAGCGCGAGCCTCGGCAGTTTCGGCGCGAGCGCGAGTTTCCTCGAGGCGACGCTGCGCCGTGCGCTCGTCCGCCACGATCTCCCGAGTCCGGCGCAGACGCTCGCCCGTCGCGGAGTCTATCAGGTGAAGGTCGTTGCCGTCCCAGAAGAAGTCCAGTCCCAAGACCTCGCTATGGCCTCGTACCGAACCGTCCGGACTCTCGCTCATCTCTATCGGGCGGTACTCTCCCTCGACCAGGCGCAGACCGCGCAGCGCGAAGGGGTAGTGAAGACCTCCGGTCGGGTCGAACATCCAGTACTCGGATACGCCCATCCAAGCGTAGATGCGCCGCTTCACGGTCATATCCCTGTGAGCGGTCGAGTGCGAGCCTATCTCCATCACGAACTCGGGCGGCTTGCCCACCAACTCTACGAAGTAGGAACTCCACATAACCGACGGATCTATTTCTACGTCCTCTACGTCGAAGACTATGGCCATATCCGGCGAGATCGCGCGCCTCTCGCCGTCTTCGTCCAGGTAGTAGATGAAGTTGCCCCCGAAGATTGTCGATCCCGGGAAGGCTTCGGGCAACCATCTGAGCAGAACCTCGGCGAGGGCATTGATATATGGAAACTGATATCCGGCTTCGGGCATAGGGTCCATCTGTGGGGGGTAGAGTTCGAGCAGGGTGTCTATGTCCAGGTCCGCGAGATCCGGGACGCCTTTTGCTCTGGTTGGGGCGACGGCGGTTTGGGTTGTCATGCCCGCCTCCTATGATTCAACGCAAGGCGTATCCCTGCGCACATACGCAGGTACACGGGGATTGTACCACACCCCCGCGCCCTGGCTCGTAGGACGACTGCATCCGCCTCGCAACCTTGCAACGCAATACCCGTTGCGCTTATCATTCATGCTGTCGGGCAGCGCTCTGCGCCGCCCATAAAATAGACCGCGTGGGACGGTACGGATTCCGTCCCGATTCAGCCAAACCTGCGGGTGGAGTGTACTTCTATGGTTGCAACAAACGGAAGCTCTACGGCAATAGTCAACACTCTGTCGCTCTCGCATGGCGTGACTGCGAGAGAGGTGGAGTTGCCGGACTTTGACAAGGAGCGACTGGAAGACGTCGGCTTTCTGACTGCGATGACGCTGGTGCTGCTGGGCAACTACGCCCAGACCGGTCACTTCGGCGGACCGCTCGCCTACACGCCCTACACCGTCACGTCGCACCTGGTCGGGCCGGAGCTCGGCGGGCTCAGGTACGACTACCGCAGGCCCAAGCACCCCTACGCCGACCGATTCATGCTCGCCGGAGGCCACAACGCCCCCGTTACCTACGCGCTGTGGATGATCATGGGCGAAGCGCTGGAGCGCAAGCGCGCGGCCACCGGAGACGACCGCTACGCCGCCGACCCGAATGCCTCCATGCTTTCCATAGACGCGCTCGGCTTTAGGCGCGGACGCGGCGCGCTCGATACCCTGCTCGAAGAAACCGGACTCACCGACCACCCCCTCATGGCGCAGGCGAAGATCCGAGGCATCCGCTCGCTCGCCGGACACTCCGAAACGACCGACCTCACCAACGACGTCAACGGCGGACCGTCCGGCATCGGCATCGCCACATCCGCCGGCAAGGCCGCCTTCTGGGACATCGTAGGCGCGCCCGACAGCCTCAAGATCATGGCTATCGAGGGCGAATTCGCCATGACGTCCGGCCACTCGCAGGAAATGAAGACCGCCGCCGTCGCCCAGCAGGTAGGCAAGCGCCTCCGCATCCTGCTCTCGTACAACAACGCCGGCATAGACGACGAACTCGTCGGCAGCGTAATCCGCCCTGTCTATGACGCCTACCGCATCGAAGACCAGTGGGCCGCCTACGGCTGGAACGTGCTGACCCTGGACAACGGCAACGACTACGACCAGGTAGTCGCCGCATTCAAGACGATGGAAGAGTGGGATCACGAGGACGACCGTCCCATGATCGTCGTCGGCAAGACCGTCAAGGGCTGGTGGCCCGGCGCGGTGGACGGACAGATACCCGGCTTCGGCGAACAGGTGGTCAGCTACCACAGCCACCCCTACAACCTCGCCATGAACGGAGACTACTTCGTCGCGCTCGCGGAGACGTTCGAGAAGCGCTTCGGCGTGAAGTTCGAGGGCATCCGCGACGGCGCGGTGTCGGACGACCGCGAACGGCTCATCCAGTTCAAGACGAATATAGACGTCGCCATGTCCGTGCTGGACCAGAACGGGCTGGGCGACTGGATAGCCGACCGCCTGGTCGAGATAGGCGACAGCGTGGACGACGCGCTGCCGCTGCGAATAGACCGCGACGCCGACCCCTTCTTGGACTCGCGTCTCAAGGTCAACAACCTGCCCCTAGGGGCGCAGGATCTGACCGTGACGAACCCAAGCTCCGGCGAGGAGAAGCAACTTGGCATAAAGCTGTTCGAAGAGCCGGGCAACGTGCGCGGCACGCGGCGCGCCATATCCGAAATCATCAAATGGATGAACTACGTTACCAACAACCGCTTCGTCGTCGTCGCGGCGGACCTGGCCGAGTCCATCAACGTCGAGCACGGCGCCATCTGGGACACCTTCGACCCTGTGGCGAACCCCGCAGGCAGCCGGTTGAAGGCGGCCATCCAGGAGGCGGGCAACGCCTCCACCGCCATCGGCCTCGTCGGGCAGTCCGTATCGCTCGACCCCGATCAGCACGTCGGCGTGTGGGCGCTCAGCGGCACCTACGGCGCGTTCACGCCGCTCATGTACCTGCCCTCCCGCGTCTGGAGCCAGCAGAACCAGGACAGCCCGTTCAGGACGGGCGTGCTGCATATCCTCGCCGGACACTCCGGCCCGGAGACTGCCGCCGACGCCCGCACGCACTTCGGCATCTTTGCGCCGCAGGTGTGGAAGCTCTTCCCGCGCGGCCAGGCGATTACGCTGAGCTTCTGGGACTACAACGACGTCGCCCCCGGCTACTTCGCCGCCGCCGAGATCGCCGCGCGCGAGAGCAAGGTCGGCGTCATCGTGCTGGAAGTGGCGCGTCCCGACTTCCCCGTCGCCGACCGCTCCACCTTCGCCGACACCGACTTGAGGGCGGCCGCAAAGGGCTTCTACCTGATACGCGACTTCGACCCGGACAAGCCCAAACACGGCTACGTGGTGGTGCAGGGGTCGTCGTCCACCGTCAACCTCTTGTCCGCGCTGCCGCGCCTGGAATCTGAGGGCGTCAACGTCCGCGTGATCGCCGCCATCAGCGAGGAGCTGTTCACTCGCCAGTCGCAGGAATACCAGGACTCGGTGCTGCCCGCCGGCGGCAAGTACGACATGATGGTCGTAACCACCGGAACCCGCCGCATGTGGCCCGTCCAGAACGCGGGCCCTCTCACCGACGAGTACTCCCTGACCTCTGACTGGGACAACCAGTGGCTCACCGGCGGCACCGAAGCCGACGTGATAGCCGAGGCCCGCCTCGACGCCGAATCCATCTACGCCGGCATCAAGCGCTTCGCCGACGAGCGCGACTCGCGCATAGCCAGCCAGACCACCGCGCTGGCCGGACTGGGGTAGGCTATCTGCTACAATTGATGCATAATGCGGGGCCGGTGCCTGAGCGCCGGCCCCGCCGCGTAGGGGGACGAACAGTGGAACTTGACTTGGCAGGTGCCAACTGCGGGGAATTTTCCATATACAGTCTCTTCACAGTGACTGAAGAAGAGGACGCCCAGATTCAAACGTTGATGGCACAGGCGCGGCATCAGAGCGACGATTCTGAAGATGGACAACGGTCAGGATTTTATGGTTCTATGCTTAGTTTAGGCGACACCACTGTAGCCGCCAGAGGGTCGTTGCAGCGAATTGAGGACGATGCTCAACCTAGATATTGGGTCTACGTAACATATTCGGTAGCAGACGATGACGTCCCACTCCCGCCCGATGATCTCAACCCCATATCTGACCTTCTGGAAATGGGTTCTGGTATGTTCGGAGATATATCTATTCAATATGAAGCCACATTCTCATACAATACGGATGAAGGTGCAGAGTCTCGAGTATCAGTGCCCACGCCTCTGATATTGTCTGATCCGAGTTCCCGCCATGGTCTGACTCATATTGAGTCTGTAACATTGAGTCGTCGAGAGAATGGTCAACCAACTCATACGGTTACAGTTGAGGTGTCTGAGGCAAGGAAGTCAATTGAGCATACTGTCAGTTTTGCTGCCAGCAGTAATTTGAGCCAAGATAGCATGAAACAAGCTTTTGGCATCACGCGCCAAATGTCGGTGGCTCTGATAGTTCAAGAAATTGGGAAATAAAATGCCGACAATATCTAACCAATACAAATCGTCCTTACGGAATCTCCATACCCGCCCACGGGGAAGCCACTGGGTTGTGCATGATGATTGGGACATACACCATGTTACACGCATGGAGTCTGCACACGGGACTAATAGAACAGAAAGCCCACCGCTGAATCGCTTCTCGTTCGACTCGCCGGATAATCTCCGGCAGAGACTCGAGAACGCCAATAGGCACTTCAGGCGCAAGGCTGCTGAGGTGTTCACCGATGACGCGGCGTTGCGATTGCTGGCCACGATGTACGAAGACGTCATCGTGGATATTCCCGACTTCGACTTGGGCAAACATGGCCTGTCGCTTGCGAAGCTGACTGCCGCCCACTTCTGCGAGATAGGTGCGAACGTCATCTACATCACCGAGTCCGGTCAGCGCTTCATAGAGTCCATAGTGAACGCAGAGTCCGCAGAGCACGCATGAGGCAAGCGGGCGACACATTTGACGATCTTGTATCAGCCTTCGCCAGGCAAGAGCGGGAAACGTTGCGCGGTCGGGCGAGACTCGGCATCGCCGTTCTAGGTCCAAGCATTGACGATCCAAACAGCTCAGGCGCCGCAAAGCGCCTCCAAATTCGCGAGGCACTGGCGACTGACGGTCACAGCTCGTTCTTCCCGGAGGACTTGGTTGTAAACGACCCGTTGCAAGGTTCGCTTCTGGATCAGGAGCGCCGGATCCTAAGCCAGCCTACCGTTGACCTCGTAATAATTCTGTGCACCTCCACAAGTCCGGGCGCATTGATGGAGATCGCCAACTTCGTGAGCGTTCCCGCAATCAAGATGAAGACGGCTATCCTGTTTCCCTCTGAGTTCTACAATCCAGACGATGGACTGCCAGGCAATACTGTTCGCGAGTATCTCGTCAAGGCAACTTACACTGATACTCACTTTGAGTCTTGCCAACTGGTGTCCGAGTGCAGGATGTGGGCGCGCGCTTGGTCCACCGAATATGGCCCCATCTTGGCTCCGCATGACTTCTGATCTGGCGCCCCCCACCCCAAATTTGACAACCGCGCCCTCGCCGCGCTAAACCTTTACTGTTTCCATGCGGCAAGACCCCGCTTGGGCGGAGGCAGGTTAGGCGTATGTCCCTGGTGGTGCAGAAGTACGGCGGCAGCTCGCTGGCCGATACGGACAAGATCAAGAACGTGGCGCGGCGCATCGCGCGCTCGGCGGACCCGGACGCAAACGGGAACGGCAGCCGCGTCGTCGCCGTCGTCAGCGCGATGGGCGACACTACCGACGAGCTCATCGATCTCGCCGGACAGGTGGCCGAACGTCCCGACCGGCGCGAGATGGACGTGCTGCTCTCGACCGGAGAGCTGCGCTCCTGCGCGCTGGTGGCGATGACGCTGAACGCGCTCGGTAGCCCGGCGGTCAGCCTCAGCGGCGCGCAGGCTGGCATACGCACCGACGACCAGTACGGCAGCGCCAAGATCGCGGGCCTGTCGCCCGAACGCATCAGCAGCGAGCTGGACGACGGCAAGATAGTAATAGTCGCCGGCTTCCAGGGAATCACGCCCGACATGGATACGACGACGCTCGGCAGGGGCGCGTCCGACCTCACCGCCATAGCGCTCGCCGCCGGGCTGGGCGCCGAACGCTGCGAGGTCTATACCGACGTGGACGGCATCTACACCGCCGACCCCCGACTCGTGCCGAAGGCGCGCAAGCTAGACGAGATCAGCTTCGAGGAGATGCTGGAACTCGCAAGCTACGGCGCGAAGATGAACCCCCGCTCGATAGAGCTGGGCATGGTATATGACACTCCGATCCTCGTCGCGTCCAGCTTCTCCGACGCGGCCGGCACTCTGATACATGGTGACGCGATGATCCAACGCAACGTAGGCGAAATACGCAACCGGGTCGCCGGCATAGCGACGGACGACAACGTGGCCAAGCTGACGGTGCAGGGCGTGAAGGACAGGCCCGGAATCGCCGCCAGTCTGTTCGAGCCGCTGGCGGACGTCGGCATCAGCGTGGACGTCATCGTCCAGAACGCGAGCGAGGGCGGAGCGACCGACCTCACGTTCACTGTCAAGCGAGACGACCTGGCGCGCGCCGAAGACGTCGTTCGACGCGTCGCCCAAGACCTCGGCAGTCATAGGCTGGCGACCTCGCTCGGGCTGGCGAAAGTGAGCATAGTGGGCACCGGGATGCAGGACGCTCCCGGCTACGCCAGCGCCATGTTCCGCGCGCTCGCGGACGCCGGAATCAATATCGAGATGATCACCACGTCTGAGATACGCATCACGTGCCTGGTGTCGGCGGACAGGGTGGGCGAGGCGGCGCGCGCGCTGCACACGACATTCGACTTGGACGCCGTATAAACGCTATTATAGAAACCCCAAAACGCCTTGCGCCGCGCCGCGCTCCTATTAGATTGTCTTCAAACAGGCCAAGCGGGATGTATGATGCAGTGGGCGAATCTGGTCAACCCTTCCTGTCGATAGTCATTCCCGCGTTCGACGAGGCCAACCGCATCGTGCCGACGCTGGACGAGTTGGATCTGTATCTGTCGGCCCAGGAGTTCAGATGGGAGGTCGTCGTCGTGGACGACGGCAGCTCGGACGATACGGCGGCGCTGGTCGAGGAGTGGGCTAACGGACGGGACGACGTCCGGCTCGCGCGAATCGAACACGCGGGCAAGGGCTGGGCGGTGCGGACCGGGATGCTGGAGGCGCGGGGCAGGTATCGCTTCATGTGCGATGCCGACTTGGCCATGCCGGCTTGCTGGATCGGCGCGTTCATCGAACGCATGAAGGCCGGCGCGGACATCGTGATCGGTTCCCGCGAGGCCGCCGGGGCTCGCCGCTTCGACGAGCCGGGATACCGCCACGTCATGGGCCGGGTGTTCAACAGGGCCGTGAGGCTGCTGGCGGTGGGCGGATTCGAGGATACTCAGTGCGGTTTCAAGTGTTTTAGCGAAGAGGCGGCGACCGCGCTCTTCAGGCTCCAGGTCGCCAGAGGGATGGGCTTCGACGTCGAGATTCTGTACCTGGCGATGAAGGCTGGGTTCAGGGTCGAGGAGATGCCCATAGATTGGTACCACCAGCCCGTGAGCAAGGTCCGCCCGGGGGCGGATACCTTAGACATGCTCAAGGATACGATTCTAATTCGGCTGAGGGACGCTTTCGGCAAGTATGGTGATTTGCGATCAAGATGAGTTCTAGTCCGGATAGTGAGCCGATGGGCAGCCGGGTTGGTCGTGTCGCCGTCATCGTGCCGACCTACAACGAGGCGGCCAACATGCCGGAGTTGGCGAGCCGGCTGTTCGGGTTGGGCTTGGCGGACGTCCGGCTGTACATCGTGGACGACGCGTCGCCCGATGGCACGGCGGCAGTCGCCAGACGGCTGTCCGGCGAGTACGGCGGCAGGATAGATGTCATCTCGCGCAGCGGCAAGCTGGGGCTGGGCACCGCCTACGTAACCGGATTCGCAAGAGCGCTGGAAGAGGAGGTTGACTGTATAGTGCAGATGGACGCCGATCTGTCCCACGCGCCGGAGGAGACGCCGAAGATGCTGGCGATGTTGCGGAGGTTCGACGTGGTAGTAGGCTCGCGCTACACCCGTCAGGGCGGCTCAGACCCCGCCTGGAGCGCGAAGCGCCGCGCCCTCAGCGCGTCCGGCAACTTCCTGATTCGCCTCGTAACCGGCGTAGATGTCAAGGACGTTACCTCCGGCTTCAAGGCGTACAGGGCGGAAGCGCTCCGCTCGCTCGACCTGACCCGGGTGCGGTGCATCGGCTTCGGATTCCAGGCGGAGATCGCCCACTACTGCCAGGCCAGAGGCTTGAAAGTAGCCGAACATCCTATAACGTTTATGGAGAGGACGCGCGGCGATTCGAAGATGTCGTTCAGGATAATCGCCGAAGCAATTTGGAAACTGACTTTACTGCGGCTTAGAACGTTCTAACATTTGAGGCACATGCTGTTGCGCCAGTCTGAAAATATCGGCTAAGATTTTCACACAATTCGAGAGGCAGTGCGATGAGTATGCGCGGGTACGAAGACAGAGACAAGATTCGCAAAGAACGGGCCAAGCGCGCCGTCGCCTTTGCCATGAACAACAGGTGGGAGCAGGCCGCGACCCTCAACAGGGCGATAGTGCAGGAGTTCCCCGACGACCTCGAAGCGTACAACCGGCTAGGCAAGGCGCTTAGCGAGCTGGGTCGCAACAGGGAGGCGCGCGCCGCCTTCCAGACGGTCTTGCGGCGCTCGCCCAACAACTCCATCGCCAAGAAGAACCTGAGCCGGCTGACCAAGCTCGCCGACGCGGCGGCCCCTCGCGCGACCAGGCGCGCCGGACGCGGCTCCCGTTCGTTCGTCGAGGAGAGCGGCAAGGCGGGCGTAACCACCCTCAGAAAGATCGCCCCCCCGGAAACCCTTCTGGAACTAACGCCGGGAGACGTGGCGCTGCTGAAGGCGAGCGGCAGGTCGCTGACCGCAACCGACGAGTCCGGCGCCTATATCGGACAGGTGGAGCCGCGCGTCGGCAACCGCATCGCGCGCCTCATGCGCGGCGGCAACCTCTACGAGGCAACCATAACCGGCGTCGAGGACAGACGGCTGGACATCATCATCCGCGAGACGTACAAGAGCCCCTCTCAGACGAACGTCGTCTCCTTCCCGTCGCGCAGCGGCGCGGCATACGGCGGCTACGTCCCGCCCAGCCAGGTCATGGGAGGCTACGACGTCGCCGACGAAGAGAACGAACTCCCCCCGATCGAGAAGGTCGCCATCAAGGACTGGTCTAGCGACGATACCGAGCCGGGCGACGACGAAGCGTTCAGCCCCGTCATACACCGCATCATAACCTCGCCGGACGACGACGCGGACAGCGAGGCGGAGGACTACGAAGAGGCGCTGGGCGTCTTCTAGTCGCCGCCCACCTCCCCATCGGACGCCAGCGGCCGGGGGCGGTAGTACAGCCCCCACCGCTGCATCAGCTCATACACCCGCTCGTCTTCCAGCTCCGCCAGTTCGCGGAAGAAGCCCGCCATCGCGTGCGCGTGCATCAACTCCTCGGAGCACACCCAGCTCGACTCCGCCGGCACAACGTACAGCAGCCCGTTCTGGTGCTCGCACTCGAGTTCCACGCGCTTGCCGCCGCTGTCCGTCTTCACCTTCAGCCCGAACCGCTCCCCACCCGGAGCCGCGTCCTGTGTCTCATGCTGTGCCATCTCAAGCGCCTCGCCGCCAACTCTTGTTATAATCACTCTCGAAAACCTGAAACGAGCGCACCGCAGGAGGTACTTATGGCGGCTCATTACCAGGACGAGAGTATCATAATTCACAAGATCGAGTGTGGGCACTTCGGCAACAACTCGTACCTGCTGGTCTGTCCGCAGACGAACGAGAGCATCCTGATAGACGCGCCGCCCGAACCCGGCGCGATGATCGCGCAGGCTCAGCAGACCGACGTGAAGGTCATCCTGATCACGCACAACCACTGGGACCATATCGAGGGGTTCGACGAGGTAACGTCCGCCATCAGCGCGCCCGTCGGCATTGGCGCGGACGACGCGGACGGCCTGCCCCGCGAGCCCGAATTGCGCATCGCCGAAGGCGACGCCATCACCGCCGGAACTCTCACGCTGACCGCCATCCACACGCCCGGCCATACCGACGGCTCGACCTGCTTCCGCATCGGCAAGCATCTGTTCACCGGCGACACGCTGTTCCCGGGCGGGCCGGGCAGATCCCGCAGCCCCGAGGCGCTGGCGCAGCTCCTCGAAAGCGTCTCCACCAAGCTGTTCACGCTGGAAGGGATAGACGATTTCTTCCCCGGACACGGCGACGACGGCAACTTGGCGGAAGAGTTCGAGAAGTACAAAGTCTTCGCGTCCAAGTCGCACCCCGCCGACCTGGAAGGCGACGTAGCCTGGCTGGAGAGCTAGATGGCGAACCGAATAGATACTACATTCGCAAAGCTGCGCGAGTCCGGACAGACCGCGCTCGCGCCGTTCGTCACCGTCGGCTTCCCGGACGTGGCGACGTCCGAGGAGATGGCGCGGGCGATACTCGAGTCGGGCGGCGATATGCTGGAAATCGGCGTCCCGTTCAGCGACCCGCTCGCCGACGGTCCGACCGTGCAGATGACCAGCTATCGCGCGTTGCAGAACGGCGTAACCGTGCGCGTCTGCCTCGACTTCGTGGGAAGGCTGCGCGATAGCGGCGTCGCATCCCCGCTGATACTCATGGGCTACTACAATCCCTTTCTGCGCTACGGACCTGAGCGCTTCCTGGACGACGTGGCGTCGCGCGGCGCGGACGGGCTGATTGTTCCGGACCTGCCAACTGAGGAGGCGGCGCTGTTCGGCGAGATGGCGGCGCGGCGAGGACTGCATCTGATCCCTCTGCTTGCGCCCACC
Organism: Dehalococcoidia bacterium; assembly: GCA_034420955.1. Classification (GTDB taxonomy): domain Bacteria; phylum Chloroflexota; class Dehalococcoidia; order Lucifugimonadales; family UBA1123; genus VXRN01. The sequence goes on along the minus strand of DAOUKV010000016.1, from coordinate 41,225 downwards.
AGTTCCGATGCCCGAATCGAGGACGCTTGCAAAGCCGCAGGCGGGTTCATATACTGTGTTAGCCTCACGGGGGTAACGGGGGCGCGGAATTCGCTGTCCGGCGGCGTCTCGGCGCTGGTCGAACGCATCCGCCGGTACACCGATCTGCCGATACTCGTCGGATTCGGCGTATCCCGTCATGAACACCTGGAAGAGATAGCCTCATACGCCGAGGGCGCAATCGTAGCCAGCGCCATGTTCGACGCGGTGGACCGCGCGCCCAAAGGCGGCGAAGTCGAGGCGGCGCGGAGCTTCATCCGCGCGCTGCGAGGCCAGTAAAGGGGCGGGTGCCGCAGGGGCTGCCCCCTTTATGGATGCCCGGCGATGAGCCTAAAGGATGATCAATAGATGAGCGTAGTTAGAGGGTTGCGCGGCGCGACGACTGCGGATGCCAATACACCGGAGGAGATCCGCAGCGCCACGCGCGAGATGCTGGAAGCGCTGGTCGAGGCGAACGAAGTGAACGCCGACGACATAGCCGCCGCGATCTTTAGTTGCACTCCCGATCTCAACGCCGATTTCCCGGCCGTCGCCGCCCGCGTGGATCTCGGCTGGACGCGAGTGCCGATGGACTGCAACACCGAAATGGACGTTCCCAGCGGACAGACGCGCTGCATCCGTGTCCTCATCCTGCTCAACACCGACAAGCGCCCCGACGAACTAACGTGGATATATCTCAAAGAAGCCGCCAGCCTGCGGGCGAGGGACGGCAAAGGAGCATAGACCTCTATGGAAGTAATCAAGCACAACTCGGTGCCCGAAGACGACGCCACCAACGCGCCTCTGTTCTACGGCGGCCCCGTATCCCGCCAGCCCCTGGTCGGCGGCGACAAGAGCGAGTTCTTCAGCTTCAGCCTCGTCAACTTCTACGACGGCGCTAAGAACAAATTCCACTCCCACACCTCCGACCAGATACTGTTCGTCACCAAGGGCGAGGGCATCGTAGCCTCGGAGTCCGAAGAGCTGGCGATCGCCGAGGGCGACTTGGCGTTCATCCCGGCCGGCGAGAAGCACTGGCACGGCGCGGCGGATGGCAAGGACTTCACGCATGTCTCCCTGACCGCCCCTGACAGCGAGACCACGCAGTACGACGATTAGGCTAAATACAATAAACTGCGTATAAACAGGGCTAGAAAAGCGTCTAATGCGAGTCCGCCCAGTGATACAATTGTATCGGCGGCTCTGACGCGTAGCGCTATCAGCCGGATTCGAGCCCGTTCCTCGGCGACGGCTCTATGCCGCCGCTCGCGGCGCGGAGCGCGAACGTCCCAGCCTGCCATATCTGCGCGCAGCCCCCTGTCATATCTGTGCGCGGCCCCTTAGAGGAGGCTGACATGGAAGGCATAGCCCTAATTCTGATCGGAACCGCAATCTTCACGCATGCTTGGCACCAGCTTGGCCTGTACGCTGATGGACGCGCCGTTGGCGTGCTGATGGCAAGCTTGGCCGGGGCGCTCGTACTGTCTCTGTTCGTGTCCGAGCCGCAGTTCATCGGCGAGATCGGAAAATCTGCGCCGGTCAAGGCGGACGAAACGGTCGCCCTGAAAGCGTTGATTATAGGGTGGGGCGTGTACATGGTCGTAGTGGGCGCGCAGTGCTTCTGGGACTTGGAAGAACGCGCCATCGGCTTCTTCGGCATACTGCTGTTCTTCATCAGCATGGTCGTGCTGATCTTCTACCTCCAGCTGTGGATCGGCAACCAGAGAGAGGCGCTCACGCTGGTTCCCATGTTCATATCCACCGCGCTGATGACGGTAGTGGGCGGCCTCCTCTTCTTCTTCATGGCGATTCCGTTCCCCGGCTTGAGGTCGGTGTCCGGTTGGGTATCGCTGCTGTTCTCGATAGTCATAGTCGCCATCGGGATGATGATGGTAACGCCGGTTCTCGTCTAGAGCGGTCGGCGACATACCCCTTCCCCCTTGACGGGGGAAGGTTAGGATGGGGGTGAAGACCCCGCATTCGACCCATCCACATATCCCTACCAGCCCTTGAACGGTGGTGTAAAACTGCGATAGTCCGATTCACTGGAGCTTGGCATGATCACTACTTCCTATCGACCCCATACCGCCAGACTGGATACGTATGAATTTCTGCGGCTCGCCGAGCGCGAGGTTGGAAGGTTCGACTGGGAAGGGACTTTCGCCGACTACCTCGATATGGTGAGCGACGGTTTGGTTAAACCGCGCCTATCCCACCATCTGGTGTATGACGCGATACTCGCGCGCGGCGTCGCGCAGTCCGACGAGAGCGGCAGCGCCAGGTACACGCTGTTCGACGACAAGGTGTACGGACAGGACGACACCATAGACAGCATCGTCGAATATTTCGCCTCGTCGTCCCGCAGGCTGGAGATACGCAAGCGAATACTGCTGCTGCTCGGCCCGCCCGCCAGCGGCAAATCCACCCTCGTCGCGCTGATCAAGGAGGCGCTCGAAGAGTTTACGCGCACCGACGAGGGCGCGGTGTATGCAATCAAGGGCTGCCCCATGCAGGAGGATCCGCTCCACCTGGCGCCCCACAGCCTGCGTCCCAAGCTCCAGGCGGAGCACGGCATCTACGTCGAGGGCGATCTATGCCCCCGCTGCCGCTACATGGTGCGCACCGAGTACCGCGGCAGGATAGGCGAGGTCCCGGTAACGCGCGTCGTCTTCTCTGAACAGGAGGCTATCGGCATCGGCTACTACGTCGCCACCTCCGCCGCCTCCGACGCGTCGCTGCTCGTCGGCAGCGTAGATACCGCGCAGCTCGAAGGCGACAGGCTCGAAGTCGCCGGTAAGGCGTTCCGGCTCGATGGCGAGTTGAACGTCGCCAACCGCGGCCTTATGGAGTTCGTCGAAATCTTCAAGGCCGACCCCCATATGCTCACCACGCTGCTGGGCTTGGCGCAGGAGCAACTGATCAAGATGGAGAGGTTCGGCTCCGTCTATGCCGATGAAGTCGTAGTAGGCCACACGAACGAGGGCGACTTCAAGGCGTTCATGGAAGACCCGTACTCCGAAGCCCTGCGCGACCGCATCATGCGGATCTACGTGCCGTACAACCTGCGAGTCCGCGACGAAGTCAAGATATACCGCAAGCTGCTCGCGTCCAGCGGCCTGGATCGGGTGCACGTCCCGCCGCTTACGCTGCCCGCCATAAGCGCCTTCGCAGTGATGTCTCGCCTAGATCCGCCGACCAGGCAGGGCGTGTCGCTCATAGACAAGCTGCGCGCCTACGACGGCCAGGAAGTCCCGAACTTCTCCCGGCAGGACGTGATAAACGAGAAGCGCGCCCTGCCCGAGGAGGGGCTGAACGGCATCTCGCCCAGGTCCGTGATGAACCGTCTCAGCGCGCGCGCCATCATGCCCGGAATCACCTGCATAAGCCCGCTCAACGCCCTCGACAGCATCTGGCAGGGCCGCAACGAGAACGTGAGCATGTCCGACGAAGACTCGGCGCGATACATCGAGTTCGTGCGCGAAGCGGTCGATGATTACAGCCAGCGCGCCATCCAAGACGTCAAGAGGGCGTTCGACGAGCGCTTCGAGGAGACCGCGTCCAACGTGCTGGACGACTACCTGCGCGAGGTCGCTTCCACGGTCAAGATGGGGCCGGGCGCGCGCGTCCCGCGCGGCAGCGAGCGCAACATGCGCGAGATGGAGAGCGCCGCCGGGATCTCGGAACGCCAAAAGAACGCGTTCCGGTACGAGGTTCACAACTTCTTCGAAGACCTCAGACTGCGTGGCGTCCGCTACGGCTACGCCACCGAACAGAGGATGCGCGCCGCGATCGAACGCCGCTTGCTGCCCGACGACAGGCGACTGCGCGATGAGCTCTCAGAGCCTCGATCCACCGGCAGGCGCGCCGAGTGGACACGCCGCCGCGAGTCCATCCGGCTGCGGCTCACCAATCATTACGGCTACTGCAACGTATGCGCGCTCGATACCGTCGAGTACGCGCTGTCGCGCCTGCGAGGCGAAGAACCGTTCCGCGTCGTCCGCAACGACATCGAGTGGCGCTGGAACCTCACGCCGGACCTGCCCATGCGAGAGTAGTCCCCACGCTCCCAACTTGTGCTACCATTACTCCAACCGCCCCAACTGGCGGCGGGAGATGGTTGTAAACCCCAAGCGCAAGCAAGGAGACAACGCATGGTCGCAGCAGAGGCTAGGCTGAGTGGCGAGGAGATTGAAGAGCTAAAGCAACTCGGAGAGGCGCACTTCTGGCCTCACTCCCGACCCATGGGAGACATGTCCGAGGAGACCGGCATCAAGCTGGTTACCGAAGCCGAGGGCGTATGGGTCTATGACGGGCAGGGCAACCGCTGGGTGGATACCCTCGCCGGAATGTGGCTGAAGAACATCGGACACGGGCGCAAGGAGATCGCCGACGCCGTGTTCGCGCAGATGCAAGAGGTCAGCTACTCGCCCGGCGGCACCGTAAGCCCGGCGACCGTGAAGCTGGCGGCCAAGGTGGCGTCCCTTTCGCCCGATAAGGACTCCCGCGTCTATTTCACCAGCGGCGGCTCCGAGGCGGTAGAGACCGCGCTGAAGATGGCGAAGGCGTACCACAAGAACAACGGCGAGCCGACGCGCTACAAGGTCATCAGCAGGCGCGGCTCGTATCACGGCGCCACGCACGCCTGCATGGCGCTGGGCGGCAGCGGCACGGCCGGCGGCGCCGACTATGGCCCCCTTCAGCCCGGCAACATACATATAGCCAACCCCAACGCCTACCGCGGCCCCCACTCCGACATGGAGTGCGCCGAGGAGCTGGAGCGCACCATTCAGCACGAGGGAGCGCACACCGTCGCCGCATTCATCGGCGAGCCCATATCGGCCGCCAACGGCATCCATGTACCCGATCCGGGCTACTGGCCGCGCATCCGCGAGATATGCGACAAGTACGGCGTCATCATGATCTGCGACGAAGTGATAACAGGATTCGGGCGCACCGGCAAGATGTTCGCCACCGAGCAGTGGGACATCCAGCCCGACATCTTCACCGTCGCCAAGGCGCTCACCAGCGGCTACCTGCCCATAGGAGCCGCCGTCGCCTCCAAGAAGGTCGCAGACAACTTCCTCGGCGAAGACAACATGCTGCGCCACCTCATCACCTTCGGCGGCAACCCCGCGTCCTGCGCCGCCGGCCTCGCCAACCTGGAGATCATGGAGAACGAAGGCGTTGTCGAGAACTCCGCCGAAATGGGCGACTATCTCTACGAGCAGCTCCAGACCCTCTACGAACATCCCATGGTGGGCGACGTGCGCGGCGGCATGGGCCTGCTCGCCGCCGTCGAATTGGTCCAGGACCGCGACACCAAGGAGCGCTATCCCGCCGAGGCGCAGCTAGCCACGAAGCTGACCGCCATCATGGAAAGGAACGGCCTGCTCGGACGCGCCGGCGACATCATCTCCCTGTCGCCGCCCCTAACCATCACCAAAGACGAAGTTGACTTCGTAGTAAAGGCGCTGGACAGCACCCTAGAAGAGGTGCAGGGGCAGCTTTAGGCGAGCCATACCTAGCGGCGGGGCGATTATGTTTCGCCCCCGCTGCTACCTCGGCATACCAACTCAACCACGCGTAATCTTGGGACCGACGTACGCTACGTATAGCTTGGACGTAGCGGCAACGGGCCAAGTGAAATGGATTCTCAATGGCGGTCTGCCGCGGATCTTGCCGTGCCACGTACAGAATAGACTGTCGCCCGTATCCGGTGCGGAAAACGTCAGTTCCGAGCGATACTTCCTTTTCTCCGTATCCGATGAATCTGAGAATGGAGCACTGGCTCCGGTGAATCTGTCTTGGATGAGGCGGTGCCCCTCTGTGGTTCGCATTCCACGCGCGTCAAAGCAGTCTTTCAGTGTGTCAAGCGTTGCCAGACGTTCAACAATACGCCCAGCCGCGGACTTGACGAAGGGGTGCCCTTGAATGGGAGCGAAACATTCTGGAGTAAACGTTAGATTCCGGAAGCGATTCTCGGCCAGTTCCCGCACATCATCCCAAGTATTCATCACCACAGGTTCAGATTCAAGTGCCGATTCCAATTCATCGGAAGTCCAGTAGTTCACTACCTCAATAGCATCCTCTTCCAATTCATTCTGGCACAGCCGTACAGACACGGGTGAGAATGTCCATGAAGACGGAGCCATGCTCACTAAACGGTAATCCAGCCCGCGCAGACAATTGAATGCGGCTTCACCTATCGCCGTGTCGGTAACAATTTCGCCATTGCATTCTAGGTAGTCGTCGGGGCCATGAACTCTCTGGTCTTCCCAGAACGGGCCTCGTCTGGTTAGCCAGTTCATGAATGCTCTGCGATTTGATATCGGCAGTCTGTTTACCGCCTGCCGCATATTCATCTTGAGCATAACTTGTGTATCTGCAATGTTGCGGTGGCAGAATACTTCGTAACCATATCTGTCAGCGATGGCGCGCAAGCCCATGAAACGTTTTAGAGACTGGCTGAACTCCCCGAAACTATGTAACTTGCCTTGGAACGACAGGTCGTTTGCTATCAAATCCACCTGATTACTCCCACCCCGCGAAGTGGTTCATATCTTTGTCAAACTGATCAAAGAAGCCGTCCGGCCAGTGATCAATGTTGCCAGTCGGGTCGAGTGTAGGGCTAATGACTTGAGGCTCACCCTCGGAGCGCGGCCTGAAGAAATGGATAGCAACGTCTTCAGGCGGCAGTTCGCCTGCTTTAACCGCGCGGCGGACTCCGTTTAGAACGTGGTCGCTGTGAGTTTCCAGGATCACCTGTACGCCTGCAGCTGCCACTTCAGTCATGAACTGTCCCATAAGTGCCTGTCCCGCCGGGTGAAGGTGTATCTCAGGGTTCTCTACGAGCAATATGCTACCCTCACTGGCAGTCATAGCTGCAACGATGATTGGCAGAATCTGAGTGAGTCCAAATCCTGTATGGATTGGACGAAAGAAGGAAGTTTCACGGGATGTGCGGACGCCCAGTGTTACGACGTTCGCGTGTTCTACTTCTTGAATGTCCAATTCACAGCCTGGAAAGAAAGTCCGCATCCGAGCTTCCGTCTGTCTCAATGTGGACACGGTTTCATTAGGTAGAACCAATGATGGTAATGGCCCATCGTCACGCTTGGCGTGAAGGACGCTTACAGCATATTCACCTGTAGGTCCGACTGTGGGGTTTGTCAAAGGATCGAAGACTTCATAAATCTGACGGGGGCCTGACCTTTCCGCTGAAATGTAGGTCATAGTTCGCAGGGACCACATCATATTGGGAGGCCAATCCATTTGGTCAACCCGATCTGGACTGTCAATCCGTTGGGGTATCATGTAGTGTAGCGATGGATCATATTCCGTTACTTCCACTGTATCTATCCAAGGCGTAATAACCCGCTCTATCTTCATCGAAAGATCGCGCCGGTCACCTGTGAAGAACCATTTTAACTCTTGGATGTCATCTTCCACGAGCCCAATTCCGCACTTAGTCCGCGCATTCACCTGATCCACCACATCCAGAACTGTGCCAAGTTGAACCAGTACCCCGTTGAGAATTAGGGATGTGGACCATTCATTCTCTGTCAATGTCTGGTTCAGTAGCGCAAGAGCTTGGAGAACAGATGACTTGCCCGAAGCGTTGGCTCCGGAAAGCAGCGTAAGTTTCCCTAATGGCAGCCTGAGAATCTCGAAACACTTGAAGGTGTCCAGATCAATCCGTGTAATCACCCAATACCTCCGAGAACATTGCCCGGGCTGTCTCAAACCGATGCTTGACTTGGTTTACCCCATTAGTTCCATACGTTATACTCCTTGAAAATTCGTAATCCTTAATCAGCTGATAGAACTTCTGTCGTAGATGTGTCGAACGTGCTTGAACCAAGTCAGTAGAATAGTGTGACAGCCCAGTTGACATCACATCCCACAGAGAAGCGTTCAGAACGCTTCTGCGTCCGTGTGGACTCGTATGCTTCCTGAAAGAATAGCGTCCGAACACATCTTTGTTGTTTTTGAGGCTGGCTCGAAACTGCTTGGAAAGAACACTCAGTTCACTTTGCGTCATCCCGTTCATTTTCTTCAGGGTGAGTGCTAAGAAATTATCCATGTCCCCCCTGTAACTGTCAACAGGAAGTATTTGGAAGGCGCAAAATCGATTCACGAATTCACGATCACGCATTGTCGCACTTTTGAGACTCCGCGTTGTAGTCTCAAGGAATAAAGATGTGTTAGCTTCTTCCTTCAAGAAACGGGTTGCCGGTCCCATATAGAGACAATTACGCATCTGCTGTCTAGTGAGTGGGATGCCACCATTAACCCTTTCGAAAATGTCTAACCGAGCGCGTTCAGGGACTTTAGAGTCTATAGTGTACAGAGTCAGATTGCAGTCCTCAACGCGATTCTGAAGCTTTGGGGGTAGCTGATCAAATTTCTTGCCGTTGAGTTCAAGCCTATCCGGAAGACGCAAAGCAAGTTCATCATTTAGAAAACGCTGGAAGGTAGACAGGCGCTGCAAGCCATCTACAACTACGACTCGCCCATCTTCATTTTCTGCCAAATAGAATACTGGAAGCGGAATTCTCAACAATACAGATTCGATAAGTTTACTCTGCTTGTCCTCGTCCCAGATAAAGTCCCGCTGGAAGTCGGGATCCATAAGGTATCCTCCGTTGTTGATACGACGGACTATAGTATCAACGGATCTGTTTTCGTGGCGTATGAGAAACTCGTCAATCGGGTAATCGCCCCAAGAGCCATCGTCTTCCGCGTCTATGCCCGCAATCTGTTCCTCGTCAGCCTGCAGGTCATCTTGTTCCTCTTGATCATTGACGACTTCGGTTGTCATGATATGCTCCTAGCAAATGAAACAATCCATCCATTCACTCCCATTGCGATCAGCTCCGCGAGTGATTGGATGGGTTGTGCTCGCTAACTTGTTCGCGCTTGCTAGTCAGCCGCCCGGCTGTCGTGCTCGTACCACTCCGGGCCTTCCTGGCCAGGCTCGGGCAGTACCATGCCGCCCTCCATAGTGTGGGACGCGGGGCCTTCCGTGATGCGTCCGCCAAGCTGGTCGACAGGGACGCCGGTGATCCGGAGGAACGCGGCTTTCAGATCGGTCAGCAGCTGCTCGCGCTGCTCCACCGGCCTGCCCGCGCGGTTGCCGCCGTCTATGTAGTACGGCTCGGCGAAGTCGTCGTCGTACTCCGCGCTGTCGTAGAACGCGACGTGGACGAAGCTGCGCGGCGCGTTGGTCGAGCCGCAGTGAACGTCCGTGAACGCCGTGGCTACCGCCTGCCGCTGCTCGAACGGGATGGATTCCTTGTCCGGTACTATGCACTTGTAGAATGGCATTGTCTCTCCTCGTCGTGTCTCTCTCGATTGGGGAGGACAGGAGCGGGCGTCCCTATCTCCTATATCCCATCTCTTATCTCTTCGTCGGCGCTACTGACTGTCGCGCGCGGATACTACCAACTCGTCCACCGAGCAGCCGGTCTGTCCCATCCAAGCGTCGGATATCGCCTGCATCAGCCGCACGCGCGTCTCCTGATCAGGACAGCCCGGCGTAACCGTTCCGCGCACCATGGACGTCGTCGAAAGCTCGCCGCCTCTAAAGCCGTAGCCGTGCGGTATGACCGCGAACTTGACCTCCACCTCGCTCGGATCCCCGCCTAGTATGGAAACGCTCGCCTGGGCCAACTCCGCCACGAGGCAGGGCCTCAGCTCGTCTTCGATAACGCCTTCTTGGATGATGCAGTTGAAGCTAATCATGTGGCAACCCGCCCGCTTGTGAATTTCACCGGCAGAATAGCACAGCCAAGCGAGTGTCGCAATTCTACTGGTGCACCGCGCCCTTCGCGCCGCCGCCGGCCGCGATCACCTCGCCGGTGATGCACTCCGCCTTCGGAGACGCCAGGTACGCCGCGAGCCACGCGAGCTCCTGCGGGTCTATCGGGCGCCCGATGGCGACGCCCGCAGAGACGCTGCTGTTCACCTCTTCGCGGGATACGCCTTGCGACTCCGCCTGCGAGTTGAGCCGGTCCTCGATCACCTCGGACAGCGTAAGGCCGGGGTGGATTACGTTGAGCGTGATGCCGTCGCCGCCAAGCTGGTCTGAGAGCGTCTTGGTCATGTGGACGACCGCCGCGTTTCTTAGCCCGTATATCGTAGCCTGCCGCGCCGACACGCCGCCGATGCTGATGATGCGGCCCCAGCCCTTCGCCTTCATGTGCGGAACGGCGGCCTTGATGCACCGGAAGTAGCCAACCACCTTCGTGTCCAGATCCTCCATCAGGTCTTTTTCCTGGGCCTCTTCGAGCGTGCCGCGCACCTGCCCGCCGACCATCGCCGCGCTGTTGACCAGGATGTCCACGCCGCCAAGCTCGGATACCGTCGTGGCGACCATGTTCTCCACGTCGTCCCAACTGGTCGTGTCGGTCTGAATCCCGATAGCCTTGCGCCCCGTCTCGGCCGCTATCTCCGCCGTCGCCGCGTCCAGATCGCCCTGCGTGCGCGCCGCTATCGCCACGTCCACGCCCTCGCGCGCCAGCTCCAGCGCGATAGCCTTGCCGATGCCCTTGCTTCCGCCCGTAATCAGGGCTACCTTGCCCTCAAGCGCCAAATCCATATCATGCTCCTGTGTGCGTTCTGCGTCGCCCGCCGCCTGCCGACGGGCCGTTCCAATTGTACATTGTTGGCAGTCTGCGTTATAAGGGCAAGCCAAGCGCTTGACCGGAATTGGCGGCGCTCAGATAATGGAAACCGCTTCCGTCCTCTACCGTCATTCCCGCGAAAGCGGGAATCCAGGGCGCCAAGCTATATCCAAGCGCGATTCCCCAAAACAACGCCTACTAATGGGACAGCCTCGATGGGAAAGATGCTAACCCACAGGTGGACGATACTAGGTCTGCTGCTGGTAGCCAGCGTCGCCTCGTTCATGATGGCGATAACCGTCGGCATTCTGCTGCCGTCCATCAGCGCCGACCTGAGCCTCAGCCCCGCTCAGCAGGGCTTGGTCGGTTCGTCCGCGTTCGTCGGAAACCTCGTACTCGCGCTGCCGCTAAGCTGGTGGACTTCCCAGTTCCGTCCGAAGGCGCTGGTAACGGCGACGCTAGCCGCCGGCGCCGCGCTCATGGCGGTTCAGGCGTGGTCGCCCGGCTATGCTACGCTGCTCGCCGGACGGCTCGGATTCGGCATAACCACAATGGCGCGCGAACCCGCCCGCGCGCTGCTGATGCACCAGTGGTTCGCCCCACGCGAGTTCATCATCGTCAACAGCGTCTATAACGCGCTGTTCGGAATCGTGGTCGGCGGCGGCATGGTCGCCACTCCGCTGATCCTGTCCCTCGCGCGCGACAGCTGGCGGACGGTGCTGCTGACCTTCTGCATCGCCATCGTCGCCCTCACCTTGTTGTGGATGGCGCTCGGACGCGAGCGCGCCGACGCGCGGGAACCGGAGCGCGCGACCGGCGGACACCTCGCCGTTCTGCGCCGCGTTCTCGGCTACCGCGACCTGTGGATCGCCGGGTTCGGATTCACAGGCGCGACGATGGGCTGGTCGGCTTTTCTCAACTTCTACCCGACTCTGATGCTCACCACGCGCGATCTGTCGCTGAACATGGCCGGCGCGATCCTAGGGCTGGGCATAGCGGTCGGCGGCGTCTCCGGCATCGCGCTCAGCTTTGCCATAATACCCATGAGCGCAGCGGGGCGACGCAACGTATTGCTGCTGCTGGGCGCGCTAATGGCGGCAACGTACTTGGCGATGACTTATCTCGACCATCCGGCCGCGCTGTTCGCGATAAGCGCCGTCAACGGCGTTGGCTGGGGCTTCTGGCCCATACTTAGCTCCGTGCCCTTCTTCATCCCCGGCGTACGCCCGCGCGAGGTGGCGATAGGCTCTTCGCTAGTGATGACGCTCGCGTCGCTCGGCACGTTCCTGGGGCCGCTGGTTACCGGAGTAGTGCAGGAAGTTACGGGCGATCTCGCGCTAGCCCTCGCCGTCGTCTCCTTCACGCCCCTGTCCCTCGCAATCGCAGGCGCCATCCTGAGAATACGCACCGATAGGGAAGGGTGAGGGCTGGCGGCGTCGCTTCCATCAATAATGTTGCCATTCCCCAACCCGCATACTTGCGATTCACGAATTCCTTGTCAGGATACGCGATTGGGCGCTAGACTGTCTCAACACCCCCGAATCTCCCCATCCCCGCGCCGACGCGCCGACGACGGCCCCGCCTGAGACGGCCACACGGGAGACGGAAGGAACCGGCAGCTTGGCTAACGCATCCACCCGACCGCGCATCTTCTACGGATGGTTCATACTCGCCGCGGGGTTCTTTGCCCTGTTCGTCTCCATGGGCGCCAGAAACGGCTTCGGCGTCTTCGTCGTGCCGATGACCACCGACCTCACGTGGTCGCGCACCGACATATCAGCCGCCATATCCATCGGCATACTCGTGAACGGCCTGTCGCAGCCCTTCCTCGGCAGGCTGTACGACCGCTTCGGCGGCCGCGTGGTCATATCGCTGAGCCTGCTCGCGCTTGGCTTGTCCACCATGCTGCTCGCCATCATCAGCAACTTTGGCGTCGAGTTTGCCCTGCCGCTCAGAATCGGCGCATACGGGCTGACGATCTTCGAGATAACGCTATCGTCCAGCCTGCTCTACCTGGTCGTCATCTACGGCTTGGTCATGTCCACCGCGTCCAGCGGCGTGTCGCTGGTTACGGTCCACGCCGTGCTTGCCAAGTGGTTCTTCCGGCGTCGGGGCATAGTGCTTAGCATCTGCACCGCCGGCACATCCATTGGCGGGATGATACTCACGCCGTTCATCGCCTCGCTCATCATTTGGGCGCATTGGCGCGTGGCGTGGATGGTGATGGGCGCGCTGGTGCTGATACTCGCGCTGCCCCTCGTCGTTCTCTTCATGCGCGACAGCCCAGGGGACATTGGCGAAGTACCGGACGGCGACGGCTCATCGCCTATGTCTCCCGGGATGGCGAGGACGCTCGGCCTTGTCTGGAAGGGCGTGTGGCTCCTGATCCAACTCGTAGCGCTGCCGCTCGTAGCGCTGTTGAGACTCGTCGCGCTCATCACCCGAGACAAGCAGGACTCACAGTCCACTCCCGCCGCGAACGCGCCGCTCGAGTCCGACAGCTGGAAGGACTCCTTCCGCTCGGCCCCAATCTGGCAGCTCTCCGGCGCTTACTGGGTGTGCGGCGTGACGACGCTGATAATCTCGACGCACTACGTTCCGTTCGCCATTGACCTCGGCATCAGTCCGGCGGTGGCGGCGCTGGCGTTCGGCATGATGCAGGGCCTCAACGCCATCGGCGTAATGGTGGTCGGCGTGTACTCGGACAGGTTCAGCCGCAAGAACATGCTCGGCACCATATACTTCATGCGCTTCTTCGCCTACGTCATGCTGCTGACTCCGAGCCTGCTCACGTTCGCAGCCGACGCGGGCATGATGCCGCGCTTCTTGGCAGACTTCGTGACCACAGTCCTTCCGCCCTCTGTCGGCATATGGACTTTCGCCTACTTCGCCGGCATGTCTTGGATAGCCACGCCGCCGCTTACGTCTTCGCTGACGGCTGACATCTACGGCACCCGCAACCTCGGCACCCTGGGAGGGTTCACCACGTTCGCCCACCAGATAGGCGGCTCGGTGAGCGTATTCGTCGCCGGAATCCTGTACGACCACACAGGCAACTACGTAATCCCGTTCGGGATCGCGGGGCTTACCCTGCTCGGAGCGACCGTAGCCAGCTACGCCATCCGCGAGCGCCGCTACTCGATACGCTATCAGGCTCCCGCCGTCCAGTCTTCCGCTCAGGAGCCCGCCGTAGCCCGATCCGGCGCCGAAGCAGACTGACCCCGGGCTGATTCGCTATGCCGTTCCTGTCCCTGCCCACCCATCACGGCGAACCGGGCGACCCCACGCTGCTGGCTTGGATCAACGAGCAGCTACACGCCATTCTGGGCTTGGGCGACTTCGCTCTCGTCGTAGTGTTCGGCGCGATAATCGTAGCCATCCCCATCGGCATACTCGCCTTCTTCATCATGCAGCGCGCCTGGGACGCCGTGAAGTAGGAGACGGCCGGCACACAATTGAATCGGACGAGGAGGAATGAGATGGAGATGTACCAGTTGACTTACATCCTGCACGAACCTTGCGAGGATGAAGGGTGGCTATACAGGGCCGAGGTTCTGGAACTGCCCGGATGCATGGCATGGGATGAGACCCCAAACTCCACCTTGGCTGAGCTGATCGCCGTAGCAGAGGCGTTCATACTCGACTACAAGGAATGTGGCGACCCGTTGCCTGAAGGGATAGCGTCATCTCCCAGCAAGAATGGACGGATCTCCATAGTCGTATGACGTATAGAGAACTGGCGCGGAAGCTAAGAAGACTAGGTTGCTCCTTCCGCAGACAGGCGAGCGGTTCACACGAGGTTTGGATTAATCCGTCCACAATCGGAGGTCTCCGATTCCACGACACGGCAATCGGGATATGCCTATCGGCACAGTTCATCGTATCCGGAGGAATTTGGGCATAAGCAGGCGGGACTTCGACCGTGCTTAGCGCTTACGCGTCAACGATGGGCCTCCACACTGCCCCATATGCGCCGCCCGCGCCTATTCGTGTATCATTACCCAACCCGCCAAAACAGCGATGCACAGCGAGGGCGCCGCATGACCACCGTTTCCGCCACCGGCTCGTCAGATACCGATACCCGCGAACTGGTACACGACCTCGAACGCCTCGTCTCCGGCGAAGTGCGGTTCGACAAGATGAGCCGGGTTCTGTACTCGACGGACGCCTCTATCTACGAGATCGAGCCGGTGGGCGTCGTCCTGCCGCGCAACGCCGAGGACGTGATCGCCGTCGTCGAGACCGCTAACAAGTACGGCGTATCCGTGCTGCCGCGCGGCGGAGGCACAAGCCTCGGCGGACAGACCGTCGGACACTCGATAGTCATGGACTTCTCGAAGTACATGAACGACATCGTGGAACTAAACGAGGAGGAGCGCTGGGTTCGCGCTCAGCCTGGCATAGTGCTCGACGTTCTGAACCACCGCATACGCGAGAGCGGCCTGCTGTTCGCGCCCGACCCCTCTACTTCCAACCGCGGCAACGTCGGCGGCGCGCTGGGCAACAACTCCTGCGGCGCCCACTCCATCATGTGGGGCAAAACGGTGGATAACGTGCGCGAGCTGGACGTAGTGCTGTCCAACGGCCAGCCCACGAGCTTCGGCGCGCTCGACGGCTCGGCGCTCGAGGCGCGGATGCGCTCCGGCGGTCTGGAGGGCGACATCCATCGCAGTCTGTTCGAGATAGGCGAGGCGCACCGCGACGAGATAATCGCGCGATACCCCAAGATCCAGCGGCGCGTCTCGGGTTACAACCTCGACGAATTCGTAGGCGGCATGGGCTTCGACATGGCGCGGTTCGTCGTAGGTTCCGAAGGCACACTCGTAACCATCACCGAGGCAAAGCTGCGACTTGTGCCGCGCCCGCCCGTTGTCGGTCTTGGCGTGCTGCACTGCAACGACCTGATAGAGTCCATGGAAGCCACTGTCGTCGCGCTCGAGCTCCAACCCGCCGCTGTGGAGCTGATCGGCTCCATGATCATCCGCCAGGCGAAGTCGAATCTCGCCTACGCCCGCATCACCGACTTCATAGAGGGCGACCCTGAGGCGCTGCTGGCGATAGAGCTATCCGGAGGCAGCGAGGAGGAAGTCCGCGCCAAGATGGACCACCTCGGCGATACCCTTCGTGGGCGCGGGCTGGGCTACGAATTTCTGAAGCTGATGCGCCCCGAAGACCAGGAGAAGGTGTGGGACGTTCGTAAGGCGGGGCTTGGACTGATGATGAACGTCCCCGGCGACGCCAAGCCGCTGCCGTTCGTCGAAGACTGCGCCGTGTCGCCGGAGCATCTGCCCGACTTCGTGCAGAAGTTCGACGACATCGTTACGCGCCACGGCACCGAGGCAGGCTACTACGGCCACGCCAGCGTCGGATGTTTGCACATTCGCCCCCTCATAGACCTCAAGAACCAGGAAGGCGTGGATCGCATGGTGTCTATCGCCGAAGAGGTGGGCGACCTGGTGATGGAGTACGGCGGCTCGATGAGCGGCGAACACGGCGACGGGCTGGTCCGCAGCTGGTTCAACCGCAAGATGTTCGGCGACACTCTCTACGGCGCCTTCCAGGACGTCAAGCGCGCCTTCGACCCCGACGGCATAATGAACCCGGGCAAGATTGTGGACGCGCAGGAGATGACCGAAAATCTCCGCATAGGCCCGTCTTACGCGCCGCTCAATCCGGCGACAGGCTTCGCCTTCCGGCAAGAGGGCAGCTTCGCGCATGGAATCGAGATGTGCAACGGCCAGGGCGCGTGCCGCAAGACGCTCGGCGGAACCATGTGCCCGTCGTTCATGGCGACGCGCGAGGAGGAGCATTCCACCCGCGGACGGGCGAACGCGCTGCGGGCGGCGATATCCGGCGCGCTGCCCGCGACCGCGCTGTCCGACAAGCGCCTCTACGACACGCTGGATCTGTGCCTAGAGTGCAAGGGCTGTTCAGCCGAGTGTCCCTCGAACGTGGACATGGCCAAGCTGAAGTACGAGTTCCTGAACCAGTACTACAAGACGAACCCACTGCCCGCGCGCAACCAGTTCTTCGGCAATATCAATACCATCAGCAAGATCGGCTCGTTCTTCGCGCCCATGTCGAACTGGATGAGCCGGATGCCCGGCGGGCGCCGGATGATGGAAGCGCGGCTCGGCATTGACCGCCGCCGCGAACTGCCGCCGTTCGCCAGCCAGTCGTTCCAGCAGTGGTTCAAGGCGCGAGGCGGCTCACCCGAAAAGGCGAATCAGCGAGGACAGGTCGTTCTGTTCCCGGACACGTTCACCAACTACAACCACCCGGAGCTTGGACGCGCCGCCGTCAAGGTGATCGAGGCGCTGGGCTACCAGGTAGTAACGCCGGACGTGAAGTGCTGCGGTCGCGCCATGCTGTCCAAGGGGATGATGGACGACGCGCTGAAGAACGCCCACTTCAACGTCGAGCGCATCCTCCGGTACGTCGCCGATGGCGCCAAGTTGGTTGGCATCGAGCCAAGCTGCATTCTCAGCTTCGCCGACGACTACACCGATATGAACGGAGTCAACGCTGAGAAGGCGCGCCAAATCGCCGACGCGACGATGCTGGTGGAGCAGTTCGTCAACCATGCGATAGGGGAGGGCGCGCAGCTAAATCTCGACGCTTCGCGCCTGCCGAGCCGGATCCTGTTCCAGGGACACTGCCACCAGAAGGCGCTGGTCGGCTCCGGAGCCGCGATGTCGCTGCTGAACTCGCTGGATGGCGTGGAGGCGACGGAGATACCCTCCGGCTGCTGCGGCATGGCCGGCAGCTTCGGTTATGAGACGGAGCACTACGACCTCTCGATGCAGATAGGCGAGATGACTTTGTTCCCAGCCATCCGCGCCCAGCGCGGCGAGTTCACCGTAGTCGCCGAGGGCGTATCCTGCCGCCAGCAGATAGCGCAAGGCACCGGCAAACGCGCCCTGCACCTGGTGGAGGTTCTGGCTGAAGGACTGGACTGGGCCGGCTGATCTCCTACACATCCACCAGCACGCCCGGGTTCAGGATCCCGTTCGGGTCCACCGCTTGCTTCGCCGCCCGCAGCGCCGCCGCGAACGGTTCCGGCCTTTCGGCGTCGTACCACGGGCGGTGCAACCGTCCGACGGCGTGATGATGGGTGATGGTGCCGTCCGCCTCCGTAATCGCGTCCGACGCCGCCTTCTTGATCGCCGCTTGCTGTCCAAGAAAGTCGCCGCTCCGGTATGCGCCCGTGTACGTATAGTATGGAGCCGGACCATCTGGGTAAACGTGGGTAAACCGGCAGTTCAGAGACCCGCCGCCACACACGTCGCGCAGCGCGCGTCCCATCATGTCGCGCACGTGGTCGTCCAGCGCGGGCCAAGCGTCCCACGTAACCGCCGTCTCCACGGTTCCCGTAACCAGTCCCAGTCCCGCCGTCAGGCCGCCGCCAACCTCGATGAAGGCGTTGCGCCAAGCGCCGACCGCGCCGCCGCGTCCCGTCGGACGGCCCGATCCGTCGTCTATCAGAATCTCGTCGTCCTCAACCTCGCCGCCGTAGTCGCGCGCAATGCCGACCGCCGCGCCGATGTTCCAGTCCTGCGGCAGGTCAGCCGACTCGAAGCCGATGATTAGCAGCGAGTGGACGCCGTTCATTCCCGCCGCGTCGCGGGACAGGTGGGCGTCGAGCGCGCGCAAATTCGCGGGCCACAGCTTCGACTGCGCGATCAGCCGCGCGGCGTCTGCGGCGCGCTCCCATGACGGGAATCGGACGCCCGCCGTGGCGCGGTAGCGAGGACGCGCCTGGATCCGCATCCACGCCTCGGTGATGATGCCCAGAATGCCCTCGCTGCCGATGGCGAGACGGTTTGGGTCCGGCCCCGCGCCGCCTCCGGGCAGCCGCCGGCTCTCCCACCAGCCGCGCGGCGTCAGCATCCTCGCCGACTCCACGAACTCGTCTATGTGCGTGTGGTTCGTCGCGTAGTGCCCGCCCGACCGCGTGGCTATCCAGCCGCCCAGCGTCGAGCCGGTGAAGCTCTGCGGAAAGTGGCGCAGCGTGTAGCCGTGCGGCCTTAGCTGGTCTTCCAGATGCGGCCCGAATACGCCCGCCTGGATACGCGCCGCCCGCGAGGTCTCGTCTATTTCGAGAACGCGATCGAACTCGTCCATGTCTATCGTAACCACCGCGTCGGCCTCCGGGGGCGTTACGCCCCCGACGACCGACGACCCGCCCCCGAACGGGATGACGACGTATCCGTTCGCGTCGCACCACTCCAGGACACGCTCCAGCTCCGTCTCGTCGCGCGGGTGCGCCACCACGTCCGGCGGGTTGGGAAAGCGCCCCTCGATAGCCGCCGGTTCGCGGTCGTCCGCGCTGTACGAGTGAAGCGCGCGCTCATAGTTATCCACGCGACAGAACGGAGCGATAGAGTCCGGCGCGGACACCCGGGGCGGGCGCAGGTCGAGTTCATCGGCGCCAGGTATCGGCGGCGCGACGATTTCCGCGCCGAATCGCTCCGATAGCGTGGCGGCGTGGCTGGCGCGCTCAGCGTCCGACGGCTCATCGGCGCGGAGTCCCCACGTCCAGAAACTGCGTTGGGATTTGGCGGTTGGCATGGCGTGAATCCTGATTGCGTGATAGGTGGCATCGTAGCGCGTGCGCGTGGTCGGGGCAAGCGCTGTCGAACGGCGTCGCCTAGCGAAAGAGCTGATGCCGCGCTACAATAAACTTCTGACTCCGAGATTCCCAAGGCAACCCTGAATTGGCGCGAGGGGATAGGTACCATGTTCACCAAAGTCGAACCAGACCCGGCGAGAGAAGCCAGGCTGCAACGATTCCATGAAGACGTCGTGTGGTTCAAAACGCATCGCAAAGAACTGGCGGCGCAGTACCCGGATCAGTGGGTCGCTGTGTATCGCAAAGAGGTGGTCGGCGTCGACGAAGACCCTGAACTACTCATGATGCGCCTGAAAGCAAACTGCGGATCTATTGGAAGCATATACTTTGGCTTCGCGGCAACCAAGCCAATAATCTGGATCA
Organism: Dehalococcoidia bacterium; assembly: GCA_034420955.1. Taxonomy (GTDB): domain Bacteria; phylum Chloroflexota; class Dehalococcoidia; order Lucifugimonadales; family UBA1123; genus VXRN01. Next base: position 21,587 of record DAOUKV010000016.1, on the reverse strand, counting down.
CATAACCCATCAGATGATAACGGGATATTTCGATCCTGACAGTGCGCATCCGCGTCCTTCAGTTGAGCTGGACTTGCGAATTCCTGCAACTGATGCAGGTGTACGGGACGTTACGTTTCTAATTGACACTGGAGCCGATTACACCGTACTGTCGCCCACCGACGCGATCAATTTGCGAGTCGAACTCGGCGTTGACCTATTGTCCCTACCTCTCGGCCCCATGATCGGCGGCATAGGCGGCGAGATTGCGACGAGACGCATCCAAGCAGCTATCTTCATCGGCGGATACATTTGGCAAGGCGAAATCTTGCTAGCAGAACCCCCGCCGGGACGGTTCATCGAGATGCCGTCAATCTTGGGCTGGGACGTGATGCGCTACCTGACTCTGTTCATGGACTACGACACCGGCAGGGTTCTGCTACTCGAACCCGGAGAGGCCCCGGCCGTCAGCTTGCCTGTGGGCTAGGCCCCCATCTATCGGTCAAGCGCTTGGCTTGCGCCCGCGTATCCCCAGCGCCAGCGGGGCGGCCAGCAGTGGCGCGACGCCCGCGACGTAGAACGGCGCCCCAAGCGCCGCGAACGATTCCGACACCTGGCCCGTCGCCACCGAGCCGATTACCACCCCAAGCGAGTACGTGGCGTAGAATATGCCGAACGCCGCCCCGCGCCGCCGTCCGTCCGCGCTCTCCGAAACCGTCGCGCTGAGCGCCGGGAACAGCAGCCCGAAGCCGGAGCCGAACATCACCATAGCCGCCAAGACACCCTCCAGAGAGCCGCCCAGCTCTGCCAGAACGAAGAAGCTCGCCCCCATGCCGACCAGTCCGGCGAGGACGGTGAGCGGGCGCGACCTATCGTCCAGGGCGCGCTGGATAGGGCTTGCCATGACTATTGCACCGACGAGTGACAGGACAGCGAACGCCGCGCCCCTAACCCATATATCCGCGCCGATCTCCTCAAGCATTATCGGCAGGTACGCCACCAGCGCGCCGAACCCGAACGTCATCGCCAGCGTCGCGCCATAGACCCTGAGCATGATCGGACTGCGGACCGGCGACGCGGCGCCCGTTCGCTCGACGTCCGCCGCGCCGTCCCTGGTGGAGGCGCTGCCGTCTCCCGGCACAAGGAGCCAGAACGCCACAGCCGCCGCTAGCATGAACGAGCCGCTGGTAATGAAGACGTACTCGTAGCCCCACTCGTTGCCGATGCCTCCGGCAAGCGCGGGACCCAGTACGGCTGATATGGCGATGAGCGCCCCGCCCATGCCCATCGAACGCGCCTGACCACCCTCGCCGGAGCGGTCTCCGAGCATGGCGAACGCTCCCGGCGCCAGCGCGCCCGCGGCAAAGCCATGGAAGACGCGCAGCGCCAGCAACTGCTCAGACGTCTGCGCCAGCGGATAGCAGTACAGCGCCGCCGTTGTCGCCAGCATCCCGGCTACGACCAGCAATTTGCGGTCCACCTTGTCCAGAGCGAAGCCGGCGCCCACGTTGCCTAGCAGGTTCAGCGCTGAGTACATCCCCACTATCACGCCGATCATCCCCTCGGCCGCGCCCAACGACTTCGCGTATGTAGAGATCACTGGGATCTGCATGTACAGATCCAAAAACGCAACCAGCGTTACTACGCGAATCGTCCACAGCGCCGCCGGCGAAGAGCGAGCGCGAACATCTGAGGTCATATATCGGCGTTCCTGTCTGATTCGGTCGTGTCCGTGCGCCTGTGTATTCTAGGCGATTTGGGCGCGCAAATGCGAAATCGGCTTGGCTGATGATTGTCCGCGCCTTGCGCCCTTTTCGGAAAAATACTAGATTATGTCAAGTAATTCCGTTCTAGGCGAGGTTGACGGATGCGTAGAGTTGGCAGCCCTATGCCGAGGCAGTTGGACAAGGCGCTGGATGAGTTCCTGAGTACGCGGATGGCTCCATCGTCCAGTCGCGTTCCCCCGATTTACCGCGAGACGACGAAGTGCATCGCGTATATGTGCGTGTACGCCTACGGGTGCAGCGAGCGAACGTCTCGTCCCGCGCAGGTGATGATGCGGCGGTGTATGCGATACATTCCCGAAAACCTGCGGGTGAAGCCGAAGCTGTCCGAGTTTGCGCTAGACCTGCTCGCCAAGCAGCGGCAGGCGGGCGTCAAGCACGCGCAGGAGACGGCGGCGATTCTGGACGAGCACAGGCCCAACGGTCCGGCGCGAAAGGTGGCGGCGGCGTAGCCGGCCGCCAGCTCCTCACTTGCCTGTCTCTTCATTTCTCTTCTCTACTTAAGGAGGTTCTCGTATGTTCGATCTCACAGGCAAGCGCGCGCTCGTAACCGGCGGCAACGGCGGCATCGGACTCGGCATCGCGCGCGGGTTGGCGGGCGCGGGCGCGTCCGTGGCGATTGCCGCTCGCAACCGCGAGAAGACGGACGCCGCCGTCGCCGAGATTGGCGGCATGGGCGTCGCGTCGTTCGGCCTGGATATAGACGTGGCCGATGAGGAGTCGGTCGTAGCCGCGGTGCAGGCTGCCGCCGACCGGATGGGCGGCATGGACATTCTGGTCAACAACGCCGGCATCGGCATCCGCAAACCGCCGCAGGACTATACGATGGACGAGTGGCGCCAAGTGGTGGCGATCAACCTGGACGGAACGTTCCTCTGCTCCCGCGAGGCGTACCCTCACATGAAGGAGGCCGGCGGAGGCAAGATAATCAACATCGGCTCCATGACGTCCGTGTTCGGTTCCGATTGGGTGGCGTCGTACTCCGCCAGCAAGGGCGGCGTGGTGCAGCTGACCAAGAGCCTGGCGGTGGCGTGGGCGAGCGACAACATACAAGTCAACGCCATCCTGCCCGGCTGGATTCACACCGACCTGACCGCGCCCATACGCGACACGTTCACCGAGCGGTACGAGTACATACGCTCGCGCATCCCTCATGGCCGCTGGGGCGAGCCGGACGAGATGGGTGGCGCGGCGGTCTTTCTGGCAAGTGCCGCGTCGGACTACGTAACCGGCGTGTCCCTGCCCGTGGACGGCGGCTACACCTCGTTCTAACCCGTAGGGATTTCCGGCGCGGGTACAATGTGGATTAGCGCGAAGACGCTATGATCCGCGCCACATTCTTTGCGACTCTGCGCCTTTGGTCGTATCTGGGGAGTCGCCGGCGCTAGCGGCCTCCGGCGACCGCCGGGACGATGCTCACCTCGTCGCCGTCTCCGACGCCCGAATCCACCCCGTCCAGAAAGCGCACGTCCTCGCCGTTGACGAAGACGTTTACGAAGTTTCGCAGGCTGCCGTCAGGGTCGCAGATACGCTCTTTGATGCCCGGGTACTGGCTCTCCATCGAGTCTATGATCTGCGCGAGGGTTTCGCCCTCGGCGTTGACCTTGTCCTGGCCGCCGGTTACTCGGCGCAGCGGGGTAGGTATCCTAACGGTTGTAGCCATGCGTTGATTCCTCCGGTTGTGTGTGGCGGTCGTGTCTGCCGCGCCGGGCGTCGAGCGTCCGCGCTTTCGTTAGCCCTCTATCACGTCGCCGCTCACCGGGTCCACGCGGACTCCGGCGCTGGCGACCCACTCGAGGCCGTTGGCGACCTCATCCTCCGAGCCTTCCAACTCCAGCACCACCCAGCCCACCTTCTCGCGGACGTCTGCGCGGCGAATGTTGGTTACCACCTTGAAGCGGTGCCCAAGCTCGTAGATTATCGGTTCCGTAATCAGATCTGTCGGGAAGGTGAACTTTACGCGCCTTCTAGCCATCGGACGCTCCTTCCGTGTTGGTCTTAGTCTTCTCGGACGCATCGTAGGGGCAACCCTTGTGTGTTGCCCGCGCCCCCGTGGCTTGCGCCGTTACCGCGCCGCCATAGCCTCTTCGAACGAATCGTAGGTCGGCGCTATCTGCACCGTATCCACAACGGGCTCGACCACTTCCAGCGTCTTCAGCCCGTTGCCGGTGATGTAGGCGACGGTTACGTCCTCCGAGCCTATCAGCCCGCGTTCGATCAACCGCTTCAGTCCTGAGATGACCACGCCGCCCGCAGTCTCAGTGAAGATGCCTTCCGTCTCCGCCAGCAGCTTGATGCCTTCCACCACCTCGTTCTCGAACGCGATCACGCCGGAGCCGTCCGACTCCTTGATCGTCCTGAGCGCGAACGGGCCGGCTGCCGGGTTGCCGATGGCGAGCGACTTTGCGATAGTGTCCGGTCGCACAGGCAGCACCTGGTCGTCGCCCCTGTCATAGGCGTTGACGATGGGCGCGCACCCCTCGGCCTGCGCGATGTGCATATGGGTATCAACGTCGTCTATCAGCCCCACGTCCGCCATCTCGGTCAGGCCCTTGTGGATCTTGGTGAACAGCTCGCCCGACGCGCCCGGCACGATGCAGTGATCGGGCGCCTGCCAGTCCAGCTGCTCGGCCACCTCGTAGCCCAGCGTCTTGCTGCCCTCGGCGTAGTACGGACGCATATTGACGTTCACGAACGCCCAGCGATGGTTGTCGGCAAGCTCGCTGCACAGACGATTGACCTGGTCGTAGGTGCCGTCCACGGCTATCAGCGTCGCGCCGTAGATGCCCGCGCCCAGCACCTTGCCCTTTTCCAGATTCGCGGGGAAGAACACCATCGTCGGCACGCCCGCCTTCGCGCCGTGCGCGGCGACCGAACCCATCAGGTTGCCCGTCGAGGCGCAAGCCAGCGTGTCGAACTCGAACTCCAGCGCCTTGGCGGCGGCGACCGATACCACGCGGTCCTTGAACGAAAACGTCGGATTCACGCTGTCGTTCTTTATGTACAGGTTCTCCAGGCCCAGCCGCCGCCCCAGGTTCTTGGCGTGGATCAGCGGCGTCAGCCCCGTCCCCATGTCCAGCGCGCGGTCCGCCTCTACGGGCAGGAAATCGTGGTAGCGCCACATGGTGAGCGGACCTTCGGAGATACTCTCGCGGCTCACTGCCCTGGATATGCTGGGGTAGTCATACTCTACCTCCAGCGGGCCAAAGCAGAAGTCGCAAGCGTTCAGGGCCTCGATAGGGTATTCCCTTTCGCACCCGCGGCAACGCAGACACTTTACGTGGGACAACTCGGCAGTCCTCCAATAGCCCGCCAGAATGGGCTGGACGGGCGCGGATATGGGCGTGCAAATCGTAGCAACGGCAGCTTCGCATTGTCAAGAAATGGGACGCGGCGCTCCGACCGCGCGATACCAGCGCTTTGAGTTCCCGTTGTTCGTCGGTTGTCAGTCTGATACGGTACTTCTTGGTAGATGTCATGCTTCCTCCTCGGTTCACCCCTATGACTGAACACTCAAAAAGACTGTCAAGGTCTCCATTTCAATAATGTTGGAGCGCTAGGTTTCTATCCAGAATGTCATCCAGTCCTCTTCCGCCTGAATCTGACGCGCGCCGGATGAAAAGGGCGGTTACGACTGCTCTGAAGGTCTTGGCGCCCGCTTTGGTCTTCGTTGCGCTTATGTCGCTGCCCACCCCGTCAGGGCTGACGCCGCAGGGCCAGGCTGCGCTGGCGGTGATGTGCCTGGCCGTCATCCTCTGGGCCACGGAGGCGCTGCACATCGCGGTCACAGGGATCGTCGGCATCGTGCTGCTGATACTGGTCGGTGGCGTGTCGGATGTCGGAGCGGCCCTTTACGGATTCTCCCAGCCGGTGGCCTACTTTCTCATCGGAATCCTGACCCTGGGTTTGGCGGTACACCGCTCAGGACTGGCCGAGCGGGTGTCTATTCTGCTGATGCGCGGCGCCGGGGGCAGTCCGCTTCTTTTGTACGTTCAGATGCTCTTCTCTTTCGCCGTATTGACGTTCGCTCTTCCGTCTGCCAGCACACGGGGCGCCATCCTGGTGCACATCTATGAGCAGGTGATGGATAGGTGGGGCGTCTCACAGGACCACTCCTTCCATAAGGCGGTGATGATGGCGCTTGGCTCGCTGAATCGGCTGGGGTCCACTGCGCTGCTGGCGGGTGGAGTCACCCCGGTGGTTGCATCCGGGCTGTTGGGGGATTTTTCCTGGGGAAGGTGGTTCGCGCTGATGAGTGTCCCCTTCTACGCCAGCCTGATCATCGGGGGGGCGCTGCTGTTCCTACTCTACCGTTCCGGGTTCAGGGTTCGAGTAGATGCCGACGCCCGGTTCCTTGAAGCGGGACCGATCACCGCAGTCGAAGTACGCGCCGGGGCCATAGCGCTGTTCACGGCGTTGATGTGGTTCTCGGACTTCGCTCATGGGCTGCATCCGGCGGTTCCCGCGCTGATAGCTCTCTGTCTGATACTCATGCCAGGCATCGGGGTACTGAATTGGAGAGATTTGGAGCAGGGCCTAGGCTGGGGCAATTTCATCGTCATCGCTTCTACGCTGTCGCTTGCCCACGCGCTGGTCGGCAGCGGAGCCGCCGCATGGTTCTCAAGCAGCCTGGTTAGGTGGATTGGCGGACTGAGCGATAACCCGGCGCTATTTCTTCTCGCGCTCTGCTGCGCCGCCGCCGTAGTCCGCGCGATGCTGCCCAATATCGCGGGCTACCTCGCGCTGGTGATTCCGGTGGCGATGGCGGCGGGCGAAGCGGTAGGGCTGAACCCGTTGGTGTGCGGAATGGCGATAGTAATAATCGGCGACACGCCGGTGTATTACCCCGCAGGCTCTACCTCGGGCGTGTTCATATTCGAGAGGGCGGCTGTCAAGGCGTCCGAGGTTATCCGCTTCGGCCTGGTAATGACGGTCGTAGCCCTCGGTGTAGTCTTCTTCACTCTGCCGTACTGGAGTCTGGTGGGGGAGCCGCTCGTGAAGTAGGGAGCGCCAACTGGAATCCTCGATAGCCAAGCGAACCTGTATCAGTTTATGGCGCGCGGCTTGTTGCGTGAAGTGGTCTGCGGGGATACGATTGCGCGCAAGAGCCAACGTTCTCTTCCAATCGAAGGAGAAGCCATGTGCGGCAGATTCAGCCTCTTCGCCGATCTCGGCGAGCTTGCCAGGCGGTTCGAGTTCGACGGCGACTGGTCCACCTTCGACGCTCGATACAACATAGCGCCTACGCAGAGTATTCTAACCGTCGTGGGCGGCGAGGACAGACGGGCGGGCTTCATGCGCTGGGGGCTGATTCCTCGCTGGGCGAAGGCCGCCTCGATCGGGGCGCGCATGATCAACGCGAGGGCGGAGACGGTGGCCGAGAAGCCGGCTTTCAGGGCCGCCCTTCGCCGCCGCCGATGCCTGGCGCTGGCGGACGGGTTCTACGAATGGCGAAGGGTCGGAAAGTCCAGGACGCCGATGCGGATAGTCATGCGGACGCGGGAGCCGTTCGCGTTCGCCGGACTGTGGTCGGTCTGGCGCGATCAGGACGGCAATCGCATACCGTCATGCGCGATTGTCACGACGACGCCAAACGAGACGCTCGCGCCGATACACCACCGGATGCCGGTCATTCTGTCCAGGGACGCCGAGAGGCTGTGGCTGGATGACGGCGTCGAGGATCCCGATGCGCTGTCCTCGGTACTCGTCCCATATCCGTCGGAGCTGATGGAGGCCTACGAGGTGTCGTCGCTCGTCAACTCGGTCGCCAACGACGGGCCGGAAGTGATCGAACCGGTAGGCTGGCGGTCTAGTCCGCGTCCACGTCCAACCCAGAATCCGGTTCTCCCTGAGCTTTCCTAAGTCTCCAGACCCTAAGTCTCCAGACAAGGATGTCATACTCCGCAGCCCGATAACTGAGAAGCCAGTCGAAGCCGGCCTGGGCCGCAGGGCGAGCGCGGTGAAGCCGGGCCGCCCGGACCGCAGGGTGAGCGGGGAGACCCGGGGATTGCGGACGACGGCTCACTCACGGTCAGGCGGCTGAGCCTTCAGGGCAGGGGAGTCGGCGATCGGGTTATCGTCAATGTCGTTCACTCTCGTCACTCGCTGGCGAATATCTCGTTGGCGAGGTCCATTGCGCCGCGGGCGAACGGTATCCCGGCGTACAGCGTCATGTGGCCGAACACCTCGATGATCTGGTCCTGCGTGAATCCGATGTTCAGCGCGCCCCGAATGTGACTCCGCAGCGGTCCCTCGCGGCCCAGCGCCGCAAGGCACGCCATGGTGCAGATGCAGCGGCTGGGGAGATCGAGCCCCGGTCGGGTCCAGGTCGCGCCCCAGTAGTACTCTCCGGTGATGCGGCCCAGCTCCCGCTCGGCTTGCGTCGGCGGATTCGGCCTCGACGGTGAGGTGGCGCCCATGTAGCGTTGCCTGAGCTCTTCGCCCCGTTGGAACAGGCTGTCGGGGTCTTCGTTGGTGTCGTGGACGCGGGACGGAGTGAAGTCTATCCCCCGCTCCTCGAAGACCTCCTTGCAGATCGTCAGCGCCTGGATGCCCGCCGGCGCCGCCCCGTACCAGGTGTCGTGAATGATCAGCTCCACGAGCTGCTCGGGGGTCAGTCCCACGTTCAGCGCGTTGCCCAGGTGCCGCTTGAGCTGCACCTCGCGGTTCATGACTATGAGGCACGACAGGGTCACCATCTCCCGCTGCATCGGCGTCAATGCCGGCCGCCTCCAAATGTCACCGAACAACGCCTCGCCGAGAATTCTCTCCAGGTCCGGCGCAAGCTCCCAGGCTCCCGGCGACGACCCGCCGCTGATCTGCCCGCCTCCAAACATCCTCCGCGTTTCCTGTCCGCGTTCGTAGCGGTCGTCCAGCTCACTCATGTTGCGCCTCCGTCGTGCGTGTCGAGATTCTAAACGCCGATAGTGTACGTTGGTATCCGGGCGATGGCAATCGTTCGAACCGGTAGGCGCCAGGCCCTGTCCATTCTCACGGGTTAACACATGGCCTCCTATCTTTGGTAAAATCCGTTCCAGTCACTAAGCCACGCGGAGTTAGCGATATGACCCTTCCAAGCGCTGATCTTGATTACGATGCAATCGTGATTGGAGCCGGTATTTCGGGCATGTACCAGCTATACAGGCTGCGGGAATTGGGTCTGACGGTCCGGGTCTTTGAGAGAGGGACAGGAGTAGGTGGCACCTGGTACTGGAACAGGTACCCGGGGGCGCGGTTCGACTCGGAAAGCTACTCCTACGGATATTCGTTCTCGAAGGAACTGCTCGATGAGTGGGACTGGACCGAACGTTTCTCCCCACAGCCTGAGACTCTGAGATACCTGCAATACGTAGCCGATAAGTTCGAACTTCTGAAGGACATCCAGTTTTCCAGTGACGTCAAGACTGCGGTCTATGACGAAGATACTCGGAGTTGGGAAGTCGGACTACGGGACGGGAGCGCCTACACGAGCAGGTTCCTTATCACAGGCGTTGGCATCCTCTCTGAGCCTACTCTGCCCAGAATCGATGGAATCGAGTCTTTCGAGGGACCGTCCTTTCACACTTCTCGCTGGCCTCATACTCCGGTTGATTTCTCGGACAAGAGGGTCGGGATCGTTGGCACCGGGGCTACGGGAGTGCAGACAATCCAGGAAGTAGCCAAGAACGTCGGACATCTCACCGTCTTCCAGCTCAAACCTGAGTGGTGCGCCCCTCTACACAACTCGAAGATAGAACCGGATGAGATGGAAGCCATCAGAGCCGGCTATGACGAGATGTTCGAGCATTGCGCCCAGACTTTTGCTGCATTCATACATAGCGTTGACCCCAGGGGCGCTTTCGAGGTGACTGAAGAAGAACGTTACGAATTCTGGGAGCGGCTATACGCCAGTCCGGGGTTCGGAATCTGGCAGGGAAATTTCAAAGATGTCTTGACCGATGCCAAAGCCAACAAGGCCCTTTCGGACTTCATAGCCGGCAAGATACGGGAGCGCGTGAACGATCCGCTTGTGGCTGAGAAGCTGATTCCAAAAGATCACGGCTTTGGGACCAAGCGGGTGCCTTTGGAAACCAACTACTTCGAGTCCTACAACCAGGAGAACGTCGAACTGATCGACATCAGTGAGACTCCCATCCGGAGGATCACGCCAAAAGGCGTTCTGACGACTGAGGAAGAGTTCGAATTCGACTTCATAATCTACGCCACGGGATTCGACGCGGTATTCGGCAGCTACAACAGGATAGATATACGTGGCGTCGACGGACGCAGACTAAAGGAGCAGTGGGAAGAAGAGCTGGCGACCTTCCTGGGCATCCAGACCAATGGCTTCCCCAATTTCTTTATGATTATGGGACCCCATGCAATGGCAGGAAACAACCCGCGCTCCATTGAGTACCAGGTGGACTGGGTGATGGGGGTCATACGGCATATGAATGACCGCGGCCTTACTCGCGCCGAAGCTACCCCGGAAGCCCAAGACAGCTGGCATCAGTATGTACTGGACCAGGGCAAGGACCTGCTGAGGAACGACGTAGATTCGTGGCAGACCGGCATCAACATCAACCTGGAAGGCAGGCAGACCCGAATGACCCTCATGTATGCCGGCGGTCAGCCATCGTTCAGACGCCGCTGCGAAGAGGTAGCCCAAAGCGGCTACAAGGAGTTGAACCTCAGGTAGGTTGAGCGGTTTCTTCGATGACCAACAGATCTAACAGGGAAATGGCAGGAGAGAATACACCCACCTTCGAAGCCAGTTCCATGCATCGCCGCACATCATGCGCGGATTAGGTCGTTTCACTACAATCAAAGAAATGGATACGGATTGGTTTAGACCCCCACCCGCGACAGGAACTCCGGCTTGCCCCGAACGCCAACATTGACGCGGAACAGCGCGCCCGCCAGCGCGCCTTCGTTCGCCTTGTCGTGGCCGCCCGCCGTGGTAACGTACATATCCGTCAGATCGCGGCCTCCGAATATCACGCTCGACACCTTCTTGGCCGGGAAGTCTATGCGCCCGACCTCCGAGCCGTCCGGCGCGTAGCGGTAGAGCGCCGAGCCGTCCCAGCGCGCCGACCATACGTGATCCTCGGCGTCCACCGTCATCCCGTCCGGAATCGAGCCGTCATCCGGCGTTTCTACGAACACGGTCTGGTTGGATAGCTCGCCCGTAGCCGCATCGTAGTCGAACCGGTAGATGGCGCGCGCCAGCGAGTCGGCGTAGTACATGTGGCGCAGGTCCGTCGTGAAGCCCATGCCGTTCGACAGCTCGACGCCTTCCACGACTACAGTCAACGAGCCATCGGTGTCCAGCCGGTACAGGGTCCCCGGACGTCCGTCCGGGTGCGGCATCGTGCCGCAGAACACGCGCCCGGCCGGGTCCGCGATCACGTCGTTGAAGCGGTTGTCCGTCTCAGCCGCTATCTCGTCTATCACGAAGCTAAGCGCGCCGTCGCGCAGTATCGCCACCGAGCCCCTGTCCATGAACAGCAGTTGCGAGCCGTCCGCCTGGATGGTGAACCCGCCGACTACCCTGCCCTGGTAGAATCGCTCGTGGGTGCGGGTGTACGGGTTGTAGCGGAACAGCCGCCCGCGCGGGATGTCGCCCCAGTACAGGCGGCGCTCCATCGGATGCCATAACGGCCCCTCGCCCGTCTCACATGCGTAGTCCGCTATCATCTCCGGCTGCATCCTGCGCCTCCAATGCCTCGTCTCAATCAGGCTGACGATGGCTGTCGCCTTGCCATACCCCATACGGGGCGTGGGGCGCGCCCCACCTACTCCTCGATTCGGCTGAAACTGCCCTGGAAGAAGAGCAGCGGCCTGCCGTCGGCGACGTTTATCTCCTCCACCTCGCCGATGAAGATGGTATGATCGCCCGCCACGTGTTCGGTAACGACCTTGCAGTCCATCTGCGCCAGGCTGCCGTCCACGAACGTCGAGCCGCGATCGGTTTGCGACAGCGTGAAGTCGAGATCCCCCGTCTTCTGGTCTGTCGGACGCGCGTAGTACTCGGCTATGTCGCGCTGGTCTTCCGCCAGGATGCTGATGGCGAATCGTCCGGACTCTTGGATCATCGGGTACGACGTGGTCGTATGACCCGCGCACACCAGAACCAGCAGCGGGTCGAGCGATACGGAGTTGATGCCGTTCGCCGTCATGCCGTGAACTTCCCCGTCCGGGGTGTGCGTGGTAACGATTGATACGCCTGTGGCGAACCTCCCCCACGCCTGTCGGAAGGTCTGTGCATCGGGCATGTGTTCACCTCTGGATTCCGCTTGCGCGTCGGGTCGCTGGGAGACGCTCGCGTCGCGCCTGCCCCTTGCGCGGCTGGTCGCGCCGGCCACCCGCCTCCGAATTATATTAGCGACGCCTCGTAATGAAAAGCCCCGCCCCGTCGCGCCGCGCGCCTCGGACGTACCGGATTGACCGGGCTGCGTGGCCTGGGCGGCCTGCCTGGCGGCGGCGATCTGCGCCTCGTCCAACTGCCCCCTTATCGCGCGCACCTGTTCCAGCAATTCGTTGACGCGCGCCTCAACGTTGTCCTCAGAGCGCACTAGCACGGACGCGAGGTTGGCGGTGAGCGCGCCGAACAGCCCGATGCCGCCGAGCATCAGCACCACGGCGACGGCGCGTCCGAGCGGCGTAACCGGCGAAATGTCGCCGTAACCGACGGTCGTGGCGGTAACGATGGACCACCACAGCGCGTCCGGGAACGACTCGATAGTGCCTTGCCCCTGCTCGGCCGAGGTCGCCACGGTCGCCGATATGATGATCAGTCCCACCGCATAGACCAGCAGAAAATTCATGTTCAACAGTCGGTGGATGCCGCGCGCTGCGCGCGTTATGAACAAGATCAGCCGCAGCAGCCGCAGCGGACGCGCGAACGGCAGCAGCACGACCAGCACCGTAGCCCAGTGGCTTTTCAGGAATGCCAACTTGCGCGGCGCCACTGTAAACTTCACCGCCAGATCTATGGCGAAAACAGCCCATATGATGCCGTCCAGGGCCAGGAACACAAACTCCTGCGTCTCAGACATCTCCCACAGCAGCGGCCCTATCAGCAGCGGTATCATGACGAACGACAGCAGCAGCAGAGGGATCTCCGTAACCCGCACCAAGCGGTCCAGCTCCGCGTCGCGCTGCGCTGTACTCATACTTCTCAACCTGTTCATATGCCTGTCTCCGAATCGCTAATTGTCATAGCCCCGGTCGCCTGCACAAAAGAATACCACCCGCTACAACCGCCGCGTCAGCGATAGGCAAAGCCGAAAGATGCAAAATCCTGTCATCTGTGTATAATGCGTTGAAATCACAGGCAAATAGTGAGGAGGCGTCGGAATGAACAAGATGAGATTGTTGGCATACATCATCGCGGCGGCGTCTCTGTTGGCGTTTGGCATTGCCTGCGCGAGCAGCGAGCCTTCCGGAGCGACAGCCGAAGAAATTCAAGCTGCCATAGACTCTGCCGTTGACAGGGCGGCGGCGCAGCAGCAGCAGGGCGCGTCGGCGTCGGACGTCGCGGCCGCGGTGCAACAGGCGATGCAGGCCCAGCCCGGCGTAACCCAGGAAGACGTTGCGAGCGCGATCGCGCAGGCGATGGCTGAGCAGGAGCAGGGCGCGTCGGCGTCGGACGTCGCGGCCGCGGTGCAACAGGCGATGGCCGCCCAGCCCGGCGTTACCGAGGCGCAGGTCGCCGACGCCATAGCCAAGGCTCTGGCCGCCCAGCCCGAGACTCCAGGCGTTACCGAGGCGCAGGTCGCCGCCACCATTGCCGACGCGCTGGCAATGCAGACGCCCGGCCTGACCGAAGCTGAGGTCAGCGAAGCCATCGCCAAGGCGCTGGCGGACCGCCCCGGCGTTACCCAGGAAGACATACAGATGGCGGTCGAGTCCGCGGTCGCCCAGGCCATGCCCGCCCAAACAGGCGATATGGGCATGGGCATGGATCGCTCCGGCGGCATCTTCATGTACGGGCTGGGCCCGAACGTCGAGCACCTGTTCCACCTGACTTACAGCGGCGGCGCCTGCGCCGCGTGGTGCATGACCGTCGGAGACCCGCTCACCGCATACGGGCCGGACTCCGAGTGGATCCCCGAAAAGTCCATCGCCGAGTCGTTCTCCATGAGCGAGGACAAGCAGACCATCACCTTCAAGCTCAAGCCCGGCCTGCTGTTCCACGATGGCACCGAGGTCAACGCGGATTCGGTGAAGTTCAGCCTCGAATTTGTGCTGGACAGGAACAACGGCGCCGTAACAAGACCCGCCATCCAGTCCATCAGCAGCGTTGACGTAATTGACAACCTCACCGTTGCCGTAAACACCTCGGAAGTGTTCGCGCCCATCATCACCAACCTGGGTATGACGGCGGGGATGCCCGTATCCCCCACCGCGTTCGAAACGCGCGGCAAGGACGGCTTGGAGTCGCACGGAACCGTCTCCACAGGCCCGTTCGTGGTTAAGGAGTGGGTAACCGGCAGCCACATAGACTACGAAAGGTTCGCCAACTACCACCGCGAGGGTATGCCTTACCTCGACGGTTGGCGCTGGGTCGTGATACCGGACGACTCGGTTAGAGCGGCGTCATTGCAGGCGGGCTCGGTGCACGCCGCCGGCATCGCCCACTCAGCCATAGACGCGATCAAGTCCTCGCGCTCGGTGCCGGGCATTCAGGAGTTCAAGGGCTTCGCGGGCCCCAGGATGGACCACTTCAACGCCGCACGCGCGCCGTTCGACGACATCCGCGTCCGGCAGGCCGCGCAGATGGCCATGGACCGCCATGCCTGGAACCAGGCGATGACCGGCGGCGAGGGCTTCGCATACACCGGATCGCTGGTGCCGCCCAACCACGCGGCAAGCTTCTCGGTTCCCGAGAGCGAGTTCCCGTACCCGTATGATCCGGACGGCGCCCGCGCGCTGCTCGAAGACTACGCTGCGGATATGGGCATCTCACTGCCCATCAGCACAATGGCCGCGTTCACCTGCACCGAGGAGCAGAAAGCGGGCGGCTGCCACGACCTGCCGGAGCGCCCCATCACCATTACCACCACGTCCAGCGCGGGCAACATAGCGCGCGCCGAAATATCCAAGGCGTACTACGAAGCCGTAGGCTTCAAGGTGGAGATGGAGATAGGCGCCGGCGACGAGGCGAAGCGCACCTTCGTTACCAAGGAAGCCAGCTTCTCGCTTCGCGGCTTCGGTCTCAGGCCGCACCCGTCGGGAACGTTCAACTCCTACCTCGGATACGGCGGCTACTGGAACAACGGCGGTTGGGGAACCAGCGAAGCGCAGCTCGAAATAGACCGTCTCGTCAAGAAGGCCGCGCAGACCTTCGAACCCAACGACCAGAACTACCTCTACCAGGAAGCGCAGCGCCTCTACATGATCAACGCCCTCGGCGGAGTGCGAACGGCGGCGAACCCGTCCTACCACTTCGTGAGCCAGGACGTGATGTGGGAACAGTATCCCGATTCCAAGTGGGTGAAGTACCCCTCCGACGCCTCGCTCAAGATACACGACGTGTGGCTGGAGCAGTAGAAACCCAAGTCCCTTCCCCTGGACACGTTCGTAGGGGCAGGTTTGAAACCTGCCCCTACTCCATCCGGTTCGACAACGGGTGACCAATGCGCCGATACATCGCAAACCGCATCATCCAGATGATACCCGTGCTGTTCATCATCAGCATCATCATCTTCCTGCTGCTGCGCGTGCTGCCCAACGACCCCATCTACGCGATGGCGGGCGAGGACAGCGATGCTCTGACGCCGGAAATCCGCGAGGTGATGATGCGCGACCTCGGCTTGGACAAGCCGCTGCCCATCCAGTACCTCAACTGGCTCGTCGGCATGGTAACCGGCGATTGGGGCGTGTCGTTCCAGAACAAGCGCCCCGTCGCCTCCGAGCTCGCCGCGCGGCTGCCGCACACGTTGCAGCTCGCCGCCGCCGCGTTCATCGTCTCGCTTGCGCTGGGCATCGTAACCGGCGTCGTAGCCGCGCTCAAGCGCAACTCGATAATGGACATGATGGCCACGTCCGGCGCCATGTTCGGCATAGCCATGCCGGATTTCTGGTTCGCGCTCATGCTCATCCTGTTCTTCGGCGTAACGCTCGGCATCCTGCCGGTGTTCGGCTCCGAACTCGTGTGGGAAAAACCCATCGACGGCGTCAAGCACATGATACTGCCCGCGCTCGCGCTCGGACTCAACGGCGCGGCGACTATCATGCGCCAGACGCGCTCGTCGCTGCTCGAAGTGATGGGCGAGGACTACATACGCACCGCGCGCGCCAAGGGGCTGTTCGAGCGGCGCGTCATATGGCTGCACGCGCTGCGGAACTCCATGCTGCCCGTCGTAACCATCCTGGGTCTGCGGCTCGGCAACATACTCGGCGGCTCGGTGATAATCGAGACCATGTTTAGCTGGCCCGGCGTCGGACGCCTCGCCGTGTTCGCGCTCCAGCGGTCCGACTACCCCGTCGTGCAGATAATCGTCATGATGTCCGCCGTCGCCATCCTCGTAGCCAACCTGATCACCGACATCACCTACGCCTACCTGGACCCGAGAATCCGGTACGACTGATGCGCGACTTCGACACGACCACAGGTTCGACAGAGCGCGCCGGCGCTTTCGCCCGGGCGCTAGATGCGCTGCCGATGGATACCATGCGGCAGCTACTTCAGCACCGGCTGTCCGTGATTGGGCTGTCGTACATCGGCGTCATCCTGTTCGTCGGCGTATTCGCCAACCTCATCGCGCCCTACGACCCCTACAAGATAGACCCGATCAACGCCCTCGAGTCGCCGACGCTCTCCAACCCGCTCGGCCTCGACCACGTTGGGCGCGATCAGCTGTCCCGCCTCATCTTCGGCGCGCGCGTATCGCTGATCGTCGGGCTGCTCTCCGTCGGTATCGCCATCGTGATAGGCGTGCCGCTCGGCATAATCGCCGCCTACGCCGGCGGCTGGCTCGATCACTCCATAATGCGGATGGTGGATTCGATGATAGCCATACCGGGCTTGCTGTTCGCCATACTGCTGCTGCTCGTGGTGGGCGGCGGAGTATTCACGGTTAGCCTCGCCATCGGCATCAACCTGTTTACGACACAGGCGCGGCTGGTGCGGAGCCAGGCGCTGTCGGTCAAGGAGCGGGAGTACTTCATGGCGGCGCGCATGATAGGAACTCCGCCGTGGCGACTGCTGCTGTTCCACATGGTGCCGAACTCGATTCAGCCCGTGATAGTGCAGGCGACGTTGGGCATGGGCTTCGCCATCCTCGGCGAGGCGGGCCTGAGCTTCATCGGAGTAGGCGTGCCGCCGCCGACCGCGACCTGGGGCGGGATGCTCAACATGGCGTTCCGCAACCTCAACAGCGCCCCGTGGCTGTCGTTCGCGCCCGGAATCGCCATCTTCCTGCTGGTCTTGTCCTTCAACTTCGTCGGCGACGGCCTCCGCGACGTGCTGGACCCGCGCCTGAGAGGCCGGTTCTAGGGATAACCCGCTGTCGCACAGACGCGATCACTTTCGTTCACAACTTTGCGTTAGATCCGAGCATTGAATTCAGATGGAAGGGTTCTGTCGCTAAGGCTGCCTAATCCCCAGGCACTCCTCTACCAGAACGCCGGTAACAACCTCCATCCTGTCGTCCCAGCGCGCCATGTCCAGCAGCGCCTCCATCGTATAGTCGCCCCACCCAGTCTGCTCCGCCGATGGACGCCCGCCCATCACCAGCGTCGCTATGTTGGCGTTCATCAGCGCGCCGCAGCACATGGGACACGGCTCGAAGGTGGTGTATAGCGCGTAGCCGGACATATCGTCCGTCCCAAGCGCCGCTGACGCCTCGCGCAACGCGACCGTCTCCGCGTGCGCCGTCGGGTCGTTGGTGGTCGGAACCAAGTTCCGGCCTCGCGCCACCAACTCGCCGTCCTTGGCGATCACCGAGCCGACGCCGACATTGCCCTCATCCGCCGCTCGCTGAGCGTCTTCCAGCGCGAGTCTCATGAACCGCTCGTGGTCTGTCTGATGCATATATCACCTCCTGATTGGCGCAAAGCATACCACGATACCAACATCCCATTCCCGCGCAGGCGGGAATCCAGTGCCGCGACACTACAGCCTCAATTCCCAAGACGCCTATCAAATTCATATCAACATCCAATGTTCGTAAGATTCTTGAATATATCGCACATATGAACTATAATGCAAAGAGGATTGGACCACAATTGTATCCAAGGAAAATCATGCCCCACGACGAGTCTAAAATTCCCGACGCAAACGGAAGATTCTCGGTATCCGAATCGGGGATGCGCGAACTCAACGCCAGCCGCCAGCCTTGGGACCTCGTGAAGGAACTGATTCAAAACGCTTGGGACGAAGCCCCCTTTGCCACTGAATGTCGCGTCGTTATCGAGCCACATCCTGATGACAAGACCACATTGGTGACCGTAGAAGATGACGGATCGGGCTTCAGCGACATTGCCGACGCTTATACCCTCATGGGGCATACGGACAAACGCGGTCAGCCCACAAAGCGCGGTCGTTTCAACATAGGCGAAAAGGACGTCATCAGCGTAGCAATTGAAGCGGAGGTGGAAACGGTCGGATATACCGTCGCCTTCCCGCGCGAGGGATCAAGAGAAGTTGTCGGCAACTCGCGCGCCAAAGGCACCGTTGTCAGAATCTTGATGCCCTGGGACGAGCGACAGAGCGTCGAACTGGTCGAAATGCTGCGGCGCTTTAGACCTACCCTTACCTACCGTCTGTTCGTCAATGATTGTGAAGTACCGCCCAGACCGGTGACAGAGATACGCAACAACGTCACGCTCCAAACCATAACGCAGGACGCCCCGGGCAAGCCCATACGCCCAACCCAACGGCGTACCGAGATTCACTTCGTGGAACCGCGCGATGTCAACGAAGACCGCTGGCTATACGAAATGGGGATACCCGTACAAACTATCGAATGCCCTTGGGACGTTGACGTGATGCAGAAGATTCCGATGTCGCAGCAGCGCGATTCAGTTAGCGAAGCGTATCTCAACCGCATCTACGCCGAAACCCTCAACTCGACTCATGGAAAGTTGGAGCGGGAAGAATTTGGTACTCCATGGGTGAAGCGCGCGATAGTGAATCCACAAATTACAGGTGAAGCCGTCAAGGCTACGGTGAGGGGACGCTACGGAAGTTCCAAAATCGTTTTCTCCTCACTGGACGGAGACGCCGATGCGCGAGCGCGTGAAACGGGCTACGGCGTGGTCAATCCCAACGGACTGTCCAAAAGAGAAATTGAAGCCTTCCGAAAACACGTTGACGCCAAGCCCTCGGACGAAGTATTCCCCACGCCGCCGCTACCCCTTCACATCTACGAAGCAGAACCCGGTACCGACAAAGCCAGATTCGCCGAGTGGGTATCTGAAATGGGCGTCCATTGCGGTCTTGAGGCGACCGCGCGCTATTTCGATGAACCTGACAACAAAAGGCTCGCAGACTGCTCGTCATCGACAGCAACCCCAGAACTGCGATTCAACGCGGCACTGCTTGGCGAGAAATTCTTCGAGCCGCCCTACGGCTCCGTCGCCCATTGGGACCTGCTGCTCCACGAATTTGGACACGCGCTGTCCAAACTATCCTCGATTGGACACGGCGAGGCTTGGGGAGAAGGCGTAAGCAAAGCCGGCGCGCTCATCGCTTTCAATATGCTCGGCGATCAAGCTAAGTAATCTGACGCGAGTTTTCAGCGCAGAGTCCAGATTGACCGCCCGCAAGCCTGCTTGTATATTCAGACTGCGACTGCCCGCAACGGTCCGAAGCTACGCCCAACAACCGTACAGGAGGAGCGCGATGCAGCAATGGAACATCGGCGCAACATCCGTAATCTACCGGCGGTATGGCCCCAACGAAGCGCTCGTTGCCGGCCTCGAAGAGTTCGCGCTCGCCGAGGGAATCGAGGAAGCCGCCATCACGTCCTGCATCGGCAGCCTCAGACAGTTGCGGCTGCGCAATCTATGCGGCTTCGATGACGAGGAAGCCGCGATATTCGAGCGCAGCGTACTGGACGAAAACCTCGAGCTGATAACCGCCGACGGCTACATCCAGCCGCTGCCCGAAGGCGGCATCCGCGTCCACATACACCTCGCCGCCGCCAGGCCGTCCGGCGAAACGCTCGGCGGTCACTGCGAAGAGGCGACCACCCTAACTGGCGCGTTCATGTATCTGCACGTCCTGAAGCGCGCCGAACCAGCCGAATAGGAAGCGCGACGCGGCATCCGCCGACTCATTGCCACCCCGCAACTTGTTGGCTCGGACGGGCATCCCAAGCGGTATCTTCTACCCCGCGGTCCCTTCCCTAACGCTCACAACCGTATAGAAGGAGGGTGTGATGACGGAATCTCTGGACACGGCGGTCATAGACAACGTCAGCCAACCCCTGGGCGATCTGCTCTTGGAGGAGATGAGCGGCGCTGACGAGTTTCGGGCTGTGTCGGCGTTTCTGAGCAGTGGCGGGCTGACAGTCGTTGAGGGCGAGATGCGGCGCATTCTCGAAAATGAGGGCCGCGTGAGCGTGGTCCATGGCGCGGACTTCCGCATAACCGACCCAGCCGCTATAAGCGCGTTGACGGATATGAAGACGCGCTTCAGCGCCACGATGACCTACTTGGTGCACCTGGATTGGAACCTTTTGCGCCGTCCAAGGTTCCATCCGAAGATGTATCTCTCCACCGCCGACTATCAGAGATATTGCGCGATAGTTGGTTCGTCCAACCTGACGCTCGGTGGTCTGCGCGACAACGCCGAGATCAACGTCGTGATGCGGGGTGCCGAGAGCGTCGCGCCGATTCGTCAGTGCCTCAGCATATTCGACTCCATACTCGGTGAAACCGCGCTGCTTGAGCCGACTCCGCAATTCGTCGAGAAGTACGCGGAGTTGTACGGCCAAGCGGCAACGCTCCCTCTTCAAGATACTCCACCCTCTGAATTGGCAGATCTGTATGCAGAACTGGAAGCGCTCCAACTCTGGCGCGGACATGAAGTCCGCGCGCCCAGAACTCAGTTGGACTACGCAGTTCTTGCGATAGCAAATCTGACAGAGGAAGAAGAGAAGGGAGTATATGTCCATCTCTCCGAAATCTACGTGGAGGCTGGACGGCTGGCGCGGGGGGCGGGAGAGGATTATGTGTGGAATACGTTCTCGAACAGTATAAGGGGGAGAATCAACGATAACGTGGAGGGGAGCGGAAAGGGGTTCTTCGAGAGAAACAAGAGAACGCTCGGAGAGTATAGGCTTACGGCTAGAGGCAACGCTTACGGCAGGCGATTTTCTGGCTGAACGTTAGGCGCTGATTCCAAGTTGGCAATCACCTCGCCCGCGCGTTCTAGCGCAGCCTGGTATCCGGCGCAGTACCCGGCTTGATAGGCGCAGTACGGGCATCTGTGTCTGCCGCTTTCCGCCTGATTTTTGGGCAGACTCCGCATAACGGGATCGAGATCGGCCCTGTTCGCGACGTTGCCCTGCCCAGCATGCATAGCGCAGTCTTGAGCGTTCTGCGTCGCCATCACAGCCGCCCCATGTTCGCCAAGCCGACGAAGCGCTCCAGCGACACCACTCTTACCATGTCCGCGTTCGTCAGATACCGGTTCAGCTGGCCGCTCAGATAGAACTCTTTGTATCGCCAACCGTCTCCGCCCAGCACTAGGTAGGCTTTATAGTACGACTCGTCGCGTATCAGAAGCAACTGTCTTGAAAGTCAATGGCGCTACCCAGCAGCTTTGGCGCTCAGATCGCACCAAGCGGACCGATGCTTGAGCATGGAGTTGAGGATCACAAGCAGTTTTCG
>DAOUKV010000015.1:0-33778 GCA_034420955.1 Dehalococcoidia bacterium | reverse complement strand
GAGCGTGGTGGAGACCGTGCCGTCCAGCGCGATGAAGTCGAGCGAGTGTCCGGCCAGGGACGCGGACGGTTCTAGAGTCAACTTCGCCTTGCCCGATTCCCAGTAGAGGCTCTGGATAGTCGTATCGGTCTGCCCTATGGTGAAGTCTGCGGGCGAGAGCCTGCCGAACGTGTTGGAGAAGCCGACCTTGCCGCCCGACTCGGCCGGGTCGAAGAACGCTTCGTGAACGACGCCGGCTGGGGCGTTGACGGTGACCGTCCACTCGTATCGGATCGTGTAGCCGTTGCAACGGACAAAATGACCGTCTCTATGGTTGAAGTGGAATCTGTATTCTCCTGCCGGGAGCGGGCGCGACGCAATCACGCGACGCGCATACTGGATGGTGTCGTTCACCCCGTCCCCCGAAAAGTCGTAGGGAGTAGGGTCTCCGAACTGGACGCTGAACAGGGCTGAGTCTCCGCCATCCAGCCAGAGTTCGTCCAGTATGTTCGGAAGGCCCCCGAGGTCCGAATCTTCATACACCACTGCGGAGGCGGCTAGACCAGAGCCAAATTCGTGGCCAGAGGGGGCGCTAATGTAAAAGCCGCGGCCTTTCGTCGCCATATTGTAGCTGTTTCTACCCTCGTAATAGTATGTGCGGGAGACGCATTCGCTGTACTCTTCTGAGCCGTCGCCTGCGTTGAGCTTGGCGGCGACCGCCGCGACCCGCGTCTTCAACTCGCCCAGAGTTATCGTGGTAGCCGTCCCCGCGGACGGCGGCGCGTCCATCAGGAAGCGCTGCTGGTCGCCGCTCGGCTGGGATAGCGTCTCAGCGGGCAGCCACAACTTGTTGTATCGGCTGGCCAGGCTGTAGTTGTCGTCAAGGCCAAATGAGCCGAGCACCACCCCAGACAGATAATAACGTCCCGGCTGCTGCGTGCTATCAAGATACGTCTGGGAATGTTTCAGGAAGACGACAGCCTCGCGGTCGTCCCACTGGGCGTCCCGCGCCGCGGCAATAGCGGGCAACGCGTTCATAGCCTCTTGGCGTGTGCCGAATAGTTGATCTGAGTTCCAGACGGCAACGATATCGTCGCTGCCGCTGCCCTTCAGGTACTCGAGAACGCTGAAGCTGAACTCCAATAGCAAAATGTACTTCGTGCCCTGAATGGTTGGTCCGGATTCCGTGGTCGAGGAAACCGAATCGAGTCGTACCTTGGCGATAACTGGAGACGCCAGAATCCGCTCTTCGAGTGAACTGGGACCGTAGTAGGCGGGCGGCGCTGCCGAGGCGGATGTTGTAGTCGGCGGCGGCTCCACCGACGTCGCTACTTCGGGCTTCTGCCCGTCATCGAAGAAGCCGCAGCCCGGCAGCATCGCCGCCACTGCAATCAATAGGATGACGGCAGATATTCGCGCTACGGAGTCTCTTGCGCTCAACATAGTTCAGACCTCCCCATCGCGGTCAGTGGTCGGACGAGTCGTGGACGGCATAGATCGCGCCCAGCTGCGCTAAGTCCTCATCGGTTATCGTCATGTTGGTGTGGGGGTTATCCATTACGGCAGGCAAGTTCATAAGCGTAGGATGGTCGTAGAAATCGGGCAGACCCAATGTGTGCCCGAACTCGTGGATGAACGTAGCGCCGATGTAGAAGTACTCGCCAATCGTATTGCCAGTTTTAGAGTCAATCACGTCAGTACCATGCAGTCCCGAAGTGTTGGTCCAGTAGATCCTGGGGTGCTCTACGGGTATGCAAGCGCCGCTGAGATGACCGTTGCGGGGTCAGGAACTCCGGCAGGCAAGCCGGGCGCGGATGTAATCGAACCCACCTCGTACTCCACAGTGTGGTCTTCTTGGTGCCCTATGTTGGAGGGTGTCGGAGCAATGTAACTCACCGGGCTCGACCAGCCGGAGGTCAGGTATCCGCTGCCGTGCGACTTCCGGGAGCGAACCCTGAAGCTGTGCACCGCCTCCGGAGTCATTTCAACGAGATTGATCGATGCCATAGACGCGGGTTCCGTTGTTGTCTGCGTGCCAAAGGTTGACTCCACGTCATACTTCTGCGCATCCGCAACGGCTTGCCAACTGAGGATGATGCCCCTGCCGCCTCTCATGATCACACCCATGAGTCCCGTCGGCGTGGCTGGCCGCTCGTCGCGCGGAGCCGTCTCCACCGAGTCGGACCACACGCCCTCGCCATGCACGTTCACGCCCCGTACCTGGTGCTTGTAGGTCGTGTCGGGGTCCAGGTTGCGGACCGTGGCGGCGGTTCCAACGATCTCGACCTCGAAGCCGTCCGCCGGAAGCGCTATCCACTCATCGGGTAGGGGAGGGCGAGGCTTCTTCTGCCGCACTTCGTATCCGGTCGCACCGCTGGCCGCGTCCCACGTCAGGGCTATCTCTCCATGGACCGAGCCGAGCGCGCCGCTGAGGTTGACCACCTTGGCGGGAGCGCACGCATCATCGTCGTCTATCGTGACGGTCGCGCTGGACTGCGAACCCGTAATCGCTCCCGTCGGCAGTGTCCCGAATCCGACTTCGATGGTCTCATCCTCGCAGTCGAAGTCGTCCTGGTTGGCTTTGATCGTGAACGTTGCGGAATCGTCGCCGCCTCCGAACCACAGTATGCCGCCCGGCAGGTCCGAAACCGTGTAGTCTCCGCTTTCCGCGGATCCGAGAGTGACGCTGATGGGGATGCCCAGACTCCCTGACGCGTTCCCGACGCGATTCACCTCGACCTCGACGCTGCTTCCCTCTCTCACGGAATACGACGCGGAATCGAAGCTCACGCAGGCGTCGTCATCCGTAATGGCGATCTCAGATTCGTCGGGCGAACCCTCCTCCACTCCCGACGGCAAACGGCCGAAGCTGAGACTCACTGTCTCGTCATCGCAGTCATCGTCGTCAGGCGGGGTGTAGGTGAACGTCTCGGAATCGCTATTGCTGCCGAAGCGAATGGTTCGGTCGGTTCCTGGCGACACCCTCACGGGGATGCTCAGCCTCCGGCCCGGCGCCCGGTTCAAAAGGACTTCGACCGTAACGCTAGAATCCTCGTTCACCGAGTACGACGATTCGCCGAAGCGCACGGTTCTATCAGGGTCAACAATGGTGAGTGTGGCTCTGGATGGCGAACCAGTCCCCGACACGGTGGACGGCAGAGTTCCGAATCTGATGTTCACCGTCTCGTCGTCGGTGTCCGCATCGTCGTCGGTGTCGATGGTGAACGTAGCCGACGTGGCGAGACCAGCGAAGAACAAAGTCCCGCTGCTGGACAGGCCATCCACCTCGTAGTCGCCGCTCTCAGCCGTGCCGTTCGATACTGTAATCGGTATGAAGATGAGATCGCTGCTCTTGTGGCTGAGTTGGACTTCGACGGTCGCGTCATCGCCCTCATCCACCGAGTAAGTCTCCTCGGACAAACTCACGGTCGGCTTCTTGACGTTTACGCGGGGGCCTGGAAAGTCGGACGATGCGACGACTGTGCCATCCAGCTCTTCTACCCACGCCCAGATTGACGTTCCGGTGGCAACACAGCCATAGACAGTGTAGTTCTCGGTGGCTGATGGCCAGCTGATATCATCAGTTTCGCTGAAATCAGTGCAGTCTTGGTCGAACGCCGCGCTGCTGCCGTTCAGCGCGGCTGTGTGCAGTTCGTAACCATCAGCGATATCGAGGTATCTGACTCTGACCGTAAAATCGTCTCCTGAACCGCCCGGCGTCAACTCCGCCGTAGTAACGCCGCTAACGGTTACCGTGGTCGCCGCCTCCTGTCCGGTGGTGCCGGACTCGATGACGGTTACGTTCACGGTCTCTATGATATTGCAGCGTTACTTTACTCTAATTTTCCATGACTTTGTATAACTCTTCGGCAAAAGTGGCGCAATCGCCCCTGTCGAGGCGGAATCCTGGCGTGCCGCAACGATTAGGATGAGGACGGGAGTGGGTTTTGCAAAAGCATCCTCCTCGCCACCGGCTGACACCCGCCCCACAATATGTTATCCTCAAAACGCATACTGCCCGCGACGGGCCCACAACAAGTGTGGAGGTGAACTGGATGGCGACGGCACATAAGCGCACATCGGCGGCTGGCATGGCTAAGGCGGCGGCGAGTTTCGTCGACAGCCTAAGCGGAGACCAGCGCGACAAGACTATCTACGAATACATGGACGGCGAGCGCATCTTCTGGTACTACCCGCCCGTGAACCGGCACGGCCTTCCGCTGCGCGACATGGACGACGACCAGCGACAGCTAGCCTACTCGCTGATGAAGACGGGGCTGACTGACAGCTCGTTCGAGAAGGCCAAGCTGATCATCGAGCATGAGGACGTGCTTGGTCCATTGGAGAAGGAAGCGGGCGTAACGAGCTTCTTGCGCGACCCGGACCTGTACTACTGGACGGTGTTCGGAGATCCGTCTGACGACTCTCAGCCCTGGGGATGGCGCGTCGAGGGCCACCACGTCTCGCTCAACTTCAGCCTGTGGGGCGACAAGTTCATCTCGATGACGCCGTTCTTCTATGGGGCGAACCCGGCGGAGGTTCGCAAGGGGCCGAAGAAGGGCCTCCGCATCCTCGACGACCGCATGGACCTGGGATTCGAGATGATGAATAGCTTGGACAAGGGCCAGACCTCGACGGCGACCATCTACGGAGAGGCCCCCTACGACATCCTGACGTACAACTCATCCCGCGTGTCGCTTCCGGCCGAGGAAGGGCTGCCGGCCTCGAAGATGAACGACACCCAGAAGTCCATCCTCCGCAGCCTGGTGAAGACCTATGTGGACGAGGTGCGCTCGGACATGGCGGCGGAGAAGTGGGAACGTCTGGAATCTGAGGGCTTCGAAGGGCTTCACTGGGCATGGGGCGGCGCCGTTGACCCCGCCAAGGAGCACTACTATCGCATCCACGGCGGCAACTTCGTCGTAGAGTACGACAACCGGCAGAACGGCGCGAACCATATCCACAGCGTGTGGCGCGACGTCGAGAACGATTTCGCTAACGACGTGTTGCGCGAACACCTTCTGCTGTACCACGTGCTCTAGCGAGCGAGCCACCCGCTTGACCTGAATTTGTTGGACGGGTGGAGTGAACGGAAAGAGGCAATGTAGGGGTGGCGGCGTCGTTGCGGCGCGGCCACCCCTCTTTCTGACAGGGGAGATAGGCTTGCTGATTTGGAATAGATGGACGACCGCGCTGGCGTTGGCCGCGCTGGCGCTCGTAGCTCTCGCGGCGTGCTCCGACAGCGAGCCCGCTCCGACGCCGACTCCAACGACCGCTCCCACCGCGACGCCGACCTCCGCGCCGCCGGTGGCCGAGCCGACTGCAGTTCCTACCGCCGCGCCCGTTCCCACTGCAACGCCTCCGCCAAGTCCTACTCCCGCTCCTACGGCGACGCCCATGCCGACGGCGACTGCGGCGCCTCCGCCAAGCCCTACTCCCGATCCTACGGCGACGCCCGAGCCCGACGCGCTGGAAATTCTCGAAGCCAGCAGACGCGCGATGGCCGCGCTGGACAGCTACCGGATGACGATAGAAGGCGATATTCTATTCGGCATCATTCAACTCAATATGGGCGTGGATGCCAGCTATGTCGCTCCGGATCGGACGAAGGGCGCCCTGAAGATAGAGTCGCCGCTGCTCGCCCCGGAGCCAGTCGAGTACCACTTCATAAGCATCGGCGACACGGTCTATATCCGAGACCTGGAGGCGGATGCGTGGTTCGGCAGCCAGGACTCCGATCTGCTCATAAGCCCGGATACGCTCACCGGCGTAGTCAACGATCCGGGCGGTCTGTTGCAGGTCGGCGGCTTCTTCGAGGGCGCGCCGAGTGATGAGCCGGAGTTGGAAGACGTACAACTGCTCGGCGTCGAACGGCGCGGAGGCGTCGAATCTTATGGCGTATCCTACCGCTTCTTTACCCAGACGAGCGCGGTGGACGCCGGGGACCAACCCGATACGCCACAGATTCCGGTCAGTTTCGACGTCGAAGTGTGGGTGGGCGTGGAAGACAGCCTGCCGCGCCATATGGAACTGACATCGACTATGGAGATGGAGGCGACGGGTGGTAGCGGCGGCATCCCGTTGGGGGGAATGCTGGGCGAGATCACGCTGAGCGCCACAGTTACGCTCTTCGACTTCAACGCGCCCTTGACGATTGAGCCGCCCGATACGTTCGTTCAGATTCCGGGCGCGCCCACGCTGACCGAGACGGTTCAGGGCGATGGCTGGGTTCGCTACGGCTTGGCCGACGACAGCTTCAGCATCGCCGCCCCGCCGTCTTGGAAGGCTGCCTCGCCGAGCGAGACCGACATAGCCGCGCTTCTGGAAGAGGCTGCATCCGCCGCGCCGGAACTTGTGGACGAGATCGCTCAGCAGATCGAACGATTGCGCGGCGCTGGTGGATTCCGGCTATTCGCGTATGATCAGAAAAGCGAAGGCGCAGCCGGCTCGATCCCCGCCAACTTCACGGTATTATGGGCCGAAAGTCCGCTGTCGGAGGATCTCAACGCCCTGGCGGCGCTGAGCGTGGAGCAGATCAAGACCTCGCTGCCGGGTGTGGAGGATGTGAGAGCGCGGCTGATAAACTTGGAGTCTGGCATAACCGTTGCCGAGCTCTACTACGCTACCGCCGCGCCTCTGCCCGACGGAGGCATCGAGACGATTAGTGTAGTACAGTACATAGCGACGGCGGAGTCGGGCTACTTTGTGGTAACGTTCACAGACGCGCTGAGTAGCATCCGCGAGAACCTGCCGACGTTCAGACAAATAGTGAATACGCTGGAAATCGCGGGCCAAGCCGACACTGGGCGCCGCGACCAAACAGGAACAGAAGACGAGAAAGGAAACGCCTTGACGACTAAGCAGTACAACGCGCCGCCGGAGATGACGATAGACCCCGCCAAGAATTACACGGCGACGTTCGAGATGGCGAACGGCTCCGAATTCACGGTCCAGCTGTTCGCGGCGGAGGCGCCGCAAACGGTCAACAACTTCGTATTTCTGGCCCAGGACGGCTTCTACGATGGCGTTACGTTCCACCGCGTCATTCCAGGCTTCATGGCTCAGGGCGGCGACCCGACGGGCACCGGACGCGGTGGCCCCGGCTATCGCTTCGCCGACGAGTTCCACCCCAGCCTCCGACACGACAGGCCGGGCATCCTGTCCATGGCGAACGCCGGGCCGAACACGAACGGCAGCCAGTTCTTCATCACGTTCGTCCCCACGCCCCACTTGGACAACGCACACGCGGTGTTCGGAGCGGTAACCGCCGGCATGGACGTGGTGAACTCGATCTCAGAGCGCGACCCGATGCGCGCGAGGACCCCGGGGGACGCGGTAACGACGATCAGGATTGACGAGGCGTAGGTTGATTATAGACATCCACACGCATACATACCCGACTTCGGTTGACAGCTTCATAGACGCCGATGAGCTAGTAGATGAGGCTAAGCGTCTGGGGTTAGATGGCGTTTGCATCACCGATCACGACGGCTTCTGGGACCACCGCGAGGTGGAAGATCTGTCGAAGCGGCACAACTTTCTGGTGCTGCCCGGCTGCGAAGTTACCACTGAAGAAGGGCACCTGCTGGTTTACGGGCTGCGAAAGTACATCTTCGGGATGCACCGCGCGAGTTTCGTTAAGGATAAGCTGGACCGCGAGGCTGGGGCGATGGTCGTCGCCCATCCGTACAGGCGGGTTTACCGCAAGGGTGCGGACACAAGCGAGGAGAACTACCGCGAGATGCTGGAACGGGGGTCGCGCAACCAGGTCTTCGACATGGTGAACGGGGTCGAGGTGTTCAACAGCCGCGGCTTGCCAGAAGAAAACGCCTTCAGCGCCGACCTCGCCAAGCGGTTCGACCTGCCGGGCACAGGCGCGAGCGACGCCCACAAGCTGGACGACCTGGGAACCTATGCCACGGAGTTCGAGCGCCGCATCACTTGTCTCGACGACCTGATAGCTGAAATCCGCGCCGGACGCTTCAAGCCCGCGATACTGGACAAGCGGCGGGAAGTCGTCCTGCCGCCGCCGCGACCGTATTTGCTTACCCCCGCGCATCCCCATCCCCACACGCTGTCCGAGGCTGCGTCGTAGCCGGAACCCCGGCTGACAATCTGAGGAACCTCCCACCAATGCCGCCGCTACTTGAAATTCGTAACCTGCACACCTACTTCGCGACCAACGAGGGTATCGTGAAGGCGGTGAACGGCGTGTCGCTTTCGCTGGAAGCGGATACCGTGCTGGGAGTGGTCGGCGAAAGCGGGTCGGGCAAGACGATGACCGCGCTGTCCGTGCTGCGGCTAGTGCCGTTTCCCGGGCAGACTGTGGGCGGTCAGGTGCTGTACGAAGGGCGAGACATTCTGCAATCGAGCGACGAAGAGATGCGGAGCATCCGGGGACGGGAGATTTCGCTGATTTTCCAGGATGCGGCGTCCGCGCTCAACCCCGTCATCACCATCGGCGACCAGGTCGAGGAGATCATGCTGGAGCATACGGGCATCAGCAAGCGCCAGGCGCAGGCTATGTCCACGGAGCTGCTTTCCAGCATGGGCATACCCGACCCGCGACGAATGCTGCGCCAGTACCCCTTCCAGCTAAGCGGCGGGATGGCGCAGCGCGTGATGATGGCGATAGGGGTGGCGCTAAAGCCCCGTGTGCTGATCGCGGATGAGCCTACCTCGAACCTTGACGTTACCCTGCAGGCCGAGATGCTCCAACGGCTCAGGATTCTGCGCGAAGAAAGCCACACGGCGATCATGCTGATTACCCACGATCTGGGCGTTATCGCGCAGATGGCGGAGCGGGTGGCGGTGATGTACGGCGGATACGTGGTCGAGTATGCCGATACGCCGTCGCTGTATCGGCGTCCCATGCACCCCTACACCTGGGGCCTGTTCCAGTCCTTGCCCCGTCTGGACGCTGTGAACCAGCGGCTGCGTCCGATGACGGGCGCGCCGCCCCAGATGTTGGACCCGCCCGATCAGTGCCCGTTCCTGCATCGCTGCTCCAAGGCGACGGTCGAGTGCCGGACCAGTCCCAGGCCCGCGTTGCGCGAGGTGGAGCCTGGCCATACGCTGGCGTGCTACAACCCCGTGCTAGACGAGCCGAGGGCAAGATGACGACGGTAGGCAAAATCCCTTCCCCCTCAATGGGCTGATAGGGGAAGGTTAGGATAGGGACGACTGACGTGGCGTCGTATGGATCAAATTTAGACATATAGCTCAGATCCATACATGTCACGGAGAGCGTTGTCTAAGTCATTGGCAGTCTGCCTATCGTCGCTTGGCAAGGCTGATATGTCGAAATTGACACAAATCTCGATGTCTTTTTTGGACAAGTAGTTGCTGCGAATCAGGACTTCACGAATTTGGTCTTCAATGTCTGGATATTCACGTTCGTCAGGATCAAGGCTTTGAAGTAAGAACTGCTTGTAGTATGAGTTCATTATGTGTTGGAAGTTGGATTGGATTTCTTCGACCGCCCTAAGCACTTGGCGGATCTTTGCTTCCATCTCATTTTGGGTCTGATAATAGATATTGCCGTTGGCATGAGCGGCATCATTTCGGTCGTCCACCAGTTTTCTATAATTTCCGATATGGCTGTTGTCACATCCAATCAGTCTAAATAATCGGAGAATTGCACGCTCGTTTACCCGGCTGAAGGTCAATGGCGAAGCGTCCCTCAGCAAACTACTTTCGACGTCTCTGGGAAAGCCGATCAAACCTTTCTCAAAATCATCACGGAGGATTTGCCTGATCTGCCATATCTTGAAATAGACGAAACTCATCATGAGCATATGATATGCAAGAAAGGCGAAATGATATTTTCCACTGTCGAAATTGTCTTCGAATGTTGCCCAAATAAAATCAATATACTCTTGATCAGTGGTTGATTTAAAGTAAATTGGGAGATATTCGGCAAGGTCAAGAGCATCATCCATTAGCTTAGTCACCTGTGTCCGAGGATCGAGCACTCTCCCACACCCTTGCCACAGCCGCTTGGATTTTATTCTCAAACCTCTCTATTAATTCCCGGTTGGCTTCCACTATTGACCGCTCTGCTTCCAGCTCAGCAACGATGTTCGATTGCACCTCCAAAGATGGGAGAGGAATCCGATACTGCTCGACCACTGTCTTACGCATTGATGGAGGTTGAGCGTCACTAGCCCAATTTGATAGATCAAACCCAATTAACCAGTTATGTAGAAAACCCGACAATAGCTTGTCTTCGTTTGGAACTATCCCCATCACATTATTGTCATAAGTGGATTCTTTAGTAAGGATACGCTTCTTATTTGTGGCTATCGCAGCCCCTATCTTTGGGAAAATGACTGTACCCGCTGGGAAAGACTTTGCCTTCAGTTCTCTCAGAGCACTTTTAGAGATTGAATTATTCCATTGAATCACGTTTGTTTCGTTGCCTGCCAAGTTCATATCACTGACTTTAAGGAACGGAATATCCTCATTGTTGTGGCCTTGATAAGCACGAGGGAATCGAAATCCACTTTGTACGGATGCAACTGATTTGAGCGGTACAAGTTGCCACTCAGGATTGACTACAATATAAGGACGGTAGCTCTCTACCACCGCCTGAGCTCCGTCAATAACCTTTTGATAACCCTCCACTTCTGTCATGATTTCCCGCTGCACCTCAAGCGGCGGCAGTGGTGCTCTCAGATCGCCAAAATTCGCCCAATTTATCCGTGGCAATTGCGCTCCTGTAACTCTCTGTAGAACGAGAGAGTTGAATTCAGGACTTCGAAATACGTAAGTATAGAATTCTGGCAGTACATCTTCACCGATAGATCGGATGACCAGGATGTCGGTTGAACAAAAGCCTTCTCGATCCGCGAACCAAACTTTGTTTAAATTCGGCCTTAATCTACCATAGAGAATGTCGTTAGTATGAAAGATAGTTTTCAGACTCTTGACTTGTGCAGGTTCAGTGACGATAACATTCCCATATAACTGCCCGGTATCTTGGGTTATGTTTTCAAGTCCTACGTAGGTAGATGGACCCTTCAAAGTTTTAGGCGATACTGTCTCATTAGTACGTTGAAATAAGTCTTTCATGGTTGCCATCGGCCACTTTGCGTCTTTGGATATTATTTCTCGATATCTTTCTCCGCTCAAGTTATATTCTTTGTTAGCAGTAATCTTATCTTTTTCAACAGCTCGTCCCATGGTAGGCATGAAGTCGTCAAACGACTTGCCAACTCTCAAGCGATTCAGATACTCACCAAGTTCTGCTTGAATCTGGGGCAAATCGTTCCGGTCTATGGGCCGTCGTTGCGCACCTAGACCGAAACCATCGGTTTCCACCTTGAAGAACGCGATGGAGTCAGCCCTCTTGGACAACGCGTGATCCAGAATCAGAATGGAGGTCTTGACGCCGGAGTACGGGTTGAACACTCCGGCTGGTAAGGACACCACCGCGACGAGGTAATCTTCTACCAGCATCTTGCGTAGTTGCTTGTGAGCGTTTTGGCTCTGAAAGATGATTCCTTCAGGGACTATGATACCTGCGCGACCATTAGCGGTTAGATGCTCCGCCATGTAGTTTACGAACAGGACCTCACTGCGCTTGGATTGAACGGAGAAGCGGTTGTGCGGACGGATGCCGCCCTTCGGAGACATGAACGGCGGGTTGGCGAGAATCACGTCGGCGTACTCGTTCCAACGCTCCTCGCTGGTGAGGGTGTCGTACTCGTAGATGCGTGGCTCCCGGAAGTCGTGCAGGTACATGTTCACCAGCGAGAGACGCACCATGTCCGGGGATATGTCGTAGCCTGAGAAATTGTTGACCAACCGACGCCGGTCATCGGGTGTCAGCGTACTCCGTCCGTCACTATCAGCGTTGGCGGCGAGTATATGCTTGTACGCTGATATGAGAAATCCGGCGGTGCCGCAGGCCGGATCGAGAACCGTCTCGTCCTTCTTGGGATCTATGATCGCCACGATGAAATCTATGATGTGGCGCGGAGTCAGGAATTGCCCAGCGTCCCCTTGAGAGCCAAGTACCGAGAGCAGGTATTCGAAAGCGTCTCCCAGCCGGTCGGATTCTTCGTAAGTGAACTCGTCAATGGTCTTTAGGAACAGGCGGAGCGTCTCCGGATCTCGGTAGGGCA
Organism: Dehalococcoidia bacterium; assembly: GCA_034420955.1. GTDB lineage: Bacteria > Chloroflexota > Dehalococcoidia > Lucifugimonadales > UBA1123 > VXRN01. The sequence continues at coordinate 21,671 of DAOUKV010000015.1, read as the reverse complement.
GGAAGGCGTTGTTGAAGATGTCTCTGAACAGCGGTGGGATGTTAGGGTTCTCAGGCATCCTTACTATGGCTTCGGCATACAGGTTCAGCATCTCGTACCCGCCGAGTCCTAGTGCCATCAACTTCGCCCATCCGTACTTGGCGAACTCTCCGGAGAAGAACTTTCGCTCCCCTCCCAACTCCTCGCTTTCGGCGTCCAGATCGTCCATGGACTTGTAGATAAGAGCTATGCTTATCTGTTCCACCTGGCTCTTGGGATCAGGAACCTTTCCGACAAGTATGTCGCGGGCGGTGTCTATGCGGCGTTTGGTGTCTGCGTCCAGCATTTTCTTTCCTATGCGGCGAACTGATTCAGTGAGACGTAATCTTTGATGTATTCGGGGACGAGCTTCCGGTAATGCTCCGGCACTGCCCGGTAGTCATCTATCGAAAACATGGCGTTGGTAGCGAGGTCGGTAAACTGCCTGTTATCTATCACGTGCCGCGTGAGGTCGCTGGTGACATATGCTTTGAAGAACGTCTTGATTGCTGGAATGGAATCCGAATCGTCTATCTTGTGGTCGGCGATGAACTTGTTGAATTCCTCTTCCAGCAACTCGTCCTTGGACTTGAAGGCAGGGATTAGATCAAATACCTTTTCGAGTATCTCCCGTAAGGTCAGCCTGCGGTCCACTGACGCGGCTTTGCGGAGCTTGTCCAGCGAATAGTACTCCTCCGGCTTGTCGAACACTTCCCGGTTGACGTAATCCACCACTAGGTCCCAGTTTCCATATTCCACGGCGTTCTTGATAACGTCGTCTTCCCGAACAGTGTCCGCGAACCGATCGAACATCATCCGGTCTATCTTCATCCCCTCGTAACCTACAGGTCGCTCCCTGATCGTGGAGAGTATATCTTTGCCCAGATGTTCGTACCCGCCGAGCCTGGCGGTCGGCGTCCCGTTTTCATCGTCGTCGTCATTACCATCGGACTTGAGATTCGGCAGCTCGATTACTTGGTCGTAGTTGAATTCCGTCTCGAAATACTCAAAGTTGGCAAAGAAGTCAAATAGCTTGAAGCTTGTCTTTTCGGGATACGCTACGCTCTCCGCGATGCTGGAGTCCTGCAACTGCTCTAGGAAGTTGTGCTTGCGCGTTCCTCTGCCCTTGATCTGAATGAAGTCGGTAGGCGAGAAGATTGGGCGAAACAAGCCGAGATTCAGAATGTCCGTGCAGTCGTATCCGGTCGTCATCATACCGACAGTAACGCAAATCCTGGCCTTACTGGTTCTGTATGCCGGCAAGAAGTTGCCTGTGCCTATAAGGTTGTTGTTGGCGAAGTTGATTGTGAACTGCTGCGCGTCCCGCACCTGCGACGTAACCTGGACCGCAAAATCAGACTGGTACTTCCCCGGAAACATGACGTCAGCCATCTCATTGAAAGCCTGCGTCAGCCTTGCGGCGTGGTTCTGGCTGACCGCGAACACGATAGACTTGCCGATTTCGCCGCTGACTGGATCCAGAAGCGCATTCTCGAGGAATGTCTTGCAGAACACTTGATTGGTAGCGTCCGCAAAGAACCGCTTTTCGAACTCTCGTTGCTTGAACGTCTCTTCATGGTCGTTGCCCGTGTCGTCCGAGAAGGTGACGACGAATCCTTCATCCGAAAGCAACTGGGTTGTGATCGTGGTCCGGGCGTCCACCACGATAGGGTTAATGAGGTATCCATCCTTCACCCCATCCAACAGCGAGTATCTGAATGTAGGTTGTCCGCTCTCGCAACCAAAAGTGCGGTAGGTATCGAGGAGCAACCTCCGCTCCGCTTCGCGCGGGTCGCTGATGTTGGAGCCAGTCTTGCTGAAGCCCCGCAGGTAATCCCTTGGGGTAGCGGTGAGTCCGAGCTTGTAGCCGACGAAGTAGTCGAAGACCGCGCGGGCGTTGCCGCTGATGGACCGATGCGCTTCGTCGGAGATAACAAGATCGAAGTCTGTGGGTGAGAACAGGGACTGATATTTGTTGTTGAACAGCAGAGACTGTACGGTGCTGACCACGATCTCCGCGCGTCGCCAGTCATTACGGTTCTCTTTGTAGATGACGGTCGAGTAGTCCGCCGATAGAATGCCAGTAAACACCTTCCTGGCTTGCTCTTCAAGTTCGAGGCGGTCAACTAGGAACATGACGCGGGAGGCGTTTCCGGAGCGCAGGAACAGCTTTATGACAGCAGCTGAGGTGAGCGTCTTGCCGGTGCCGGTCGCCATCTCGAACAGGAAACGATCATTGCCGTCTTTCACCGCCCGCTGCAAGGCGTGGATCGCCCTAAGCTGATAGTCCCTCAGGAAGCGGAGATAGTTGGCGAGTATGAAGCCTTGCCGCTCGTTTTCGTTCTTCCAAGCCGCTTCTGAAGCGTAGCCCGGACGCTGCGTGAGGACTATGTAGTCGTCTTGCACCTGTTCGTCTATCAGACGCTGAGGATTGGGCTGCGCCTTGCCATAGGCGGTCACGGAATCAGGTGTCGGGAAGGACGTGATGATATACGGGTTGCCTCGTTCCAGGTCCCAGAAGTAATGGAGGTTGCCGTTGGAGAGGATGACAAAACGGCAGTTCTGAGAACGAGCGTATCTGCGTGCCTGTTCTTTTCCGACGAGGGGCTGCTTACCTTCAGACTTGGCCTCTAGCACAATGAACGGGAAGCCGCGCTCGTCCAGAAGCAGGAAGTCAACGAACCCCTTGCTTGCCTTCTCGAAGTCGTCGCCAAAATCTTCCAAGCCAGACTTATTGAGCGCAACGCCAACCTCAACCTGAACGTTGGCAGGTCTGCTTCCATTCGGAAAGAAGCGCCAGTCCGCCTTTTCCAGCAGTCGGTTTATCTTCAGCCGTGCAGTAGCTTCGTTCATATATTGTCTAATCTCGTTCTAATGAGAAGCGGGGTATGCTTAAATGCGAACTTTTGTGCTTAAAAAGGGTGATTTTGGCACCCTTTTGTTTCCTAAGACTTGCATAAACGATAAACGAGACCAGATACCATGTCAACGTGAGTCGCCCATTGGCTGGCAGTTGCGTTGGAGTAACACGGTCCCTCTCCAACTGGCTGATGGGGTATGTGCTTGGCAAAGGATGGGGCGCAATCTTGCACTGTTCTACCCTTCTCACATCAAAGGAGAAGGGGTTTTCGGGGCGCCAGGGACCGCATCAGGTAGCGCGGCCTGTCCCTTATCGGCAGTGTGGCTGTGTCCACACGTCCGATGCCGGTGGCTATCAGAGCGGATGCGATGCCGAAGTCGTTGGCTCCGCGGATGTCGGTGTCTGGTGTGTCTCCGATCATCACCATGTTGTCGCTGCCGCTGCGTCTTCTGGCCTCGGCGAATATGGCGCGGTGGGGCTTGCCGAGCCGGGTGAAGCGCAGGTCGGGCCTGTCGGGATAGCGCAGGGCGAGGGCCGACTCGAACATCGCCGCCACGGTTCCGCTGGCGAATCCGAAACCCGGCACCTTTGGGTAGATCAGGTCAGGGTTGGGCAGAATGAGGTGGGGCGTGTCTCCCGCGTCTAACTTGGCGAAGAGCCTGCTGAGAACCGCGTTGGACGCTTCCAGAAAGGGAAAGCCGCCCTGGTCGCCGATTACAAGCGCCTCGAAGTCGTCTCCAAAGGGAACGTGGACGCCGCCGGCCATCTCGACGTACGCCACGCTGTCCGCCGTTCCCAGCACCGCGCAGCGCGCCCCTGCCAGGCCGTTGGCGGCGAAGTGGGCGCACAGCAGGCTGCCGGAGGTGATGATTCTCTTGGCGGCTACCGGCAGCCCCATGCGGGCGTAGCGGGCGGCTCGCGTCTCCGGCAGCGCGGATGCGTCGTTGGTCAGTACGTAGTAAGGCTTGCCGATGGCGTTGAGACGCTCGATGGCGGCGGGCGCCTCGGGGACGACGCTTTCTGAGCCGGACAGAACGCCATAGGCGTCGAAGAGGATGACGTCGTAGCGTTCTGTCAGCTCGTCTAGGCTCGCGCGAGTCGTCATCAGCTCACTTGTCACTGGGCCATGTAGCCGCCGTCTATGACCAGCTCGGCGCCGGTTACGTAGGACGATTCGTCGGAGGCTAGGTAGAGCGCGCCGTAGGCTACCTCTTCCGGTTTGCCGTAGCGTCCGAGCGGAGCGCTGTCGTTCGGCACAAATTCGGCGTCGCCGAACGTGTCGGCTCCCTCCCAGCCCGCCTGTGTCATTGGCGTCTGTATCGGGCCGGGATGGATAGTGTTGACGCGGATGCCGTCGGGCGCGTACTGGACGGCGGCCGACTTGGAGAAGATGCGGACCGCGCCCTTGGACGAGTTGTAAGCGGCTGCCACGTTCTCCTGTCCGATGTTGCCGCTGATGGACGATATGTTGACGACCGAGCCGCCGCCGCCCTGCGCCTTCATCTGCGCGATTGCCGCTTTCGTGCCGAGGAACACGCCCTTGGCGTTGATGTCCATAACTCGGTCCCACTCTTCGACGGTGGTCTCTTCGATGGATACGCGGCTGGCGACGCCGGCGTTGTTGACTATGATGTCGAGCTTGCCGAACTGTTCCACCGCGCTGGCGACGGCGGCGTCCCAGTCGTCCGCGCTGGTAACGTCGAGTCGGACGAATATCGCGTCGCCGCCGGTCTCGTTGATCTCGGCCTCGGTCTGCCGTCCGGCGTCTTCCAGCACGTCGGCGATCACGACCTTCGCGCCTTCGCGTGAGAACAGCTTGGCTTCGGCGGCGCCCATCCCGCGCGCGCCGCCGCTGATCAGGGCTACTTTGCCTTCAAGTCTCATTTCGTTCCTCCTATTGATCCGGGTCCGGCTCATGCGCCCAGCTTGGCCGACAAGTTGACGAGCATATCGTCCACCATCATGTCCAGATCGTAGCGCGGAGTCCAGCCCCATTCGTCTCGCGCGGCTGAGTCGTCGAGCGAGTCCGGCCAGGAATCGGCGATGCCCTGCCGCAGCGGGTCTATATCATACCGCATTTGGAAGTCCGGTATGCGGCGGCGGATGGCGTTGGCAAGCTCCGACGGCGTGAAGCTCATCGCCGACACGTTGAAATCCGCGTGATGCGTGAGAGCCGGCAGATCGGCCCGCGCCAAATCCATGATCGCCTTGATGCAGTCGGGCATGTACATCATGGGCAGGCGCGTGTCCGGTTCCAGGTAGCAGGTGTATCGCCGCTCTCTGAGCGCTCCGTAGAAGATAGCGACGGCGTAGTCGGTGGTGCCGGCGGTCGGCTCGGTCTTCCAGCTGACGATGCCGGGTAGTCTGAGACCGCGCGCGTCCAAGCCGAATTTCTCGAAGTAGTAATTGCCCAGCAGTTCGCCGAGGACTTTTGAGATGCCGTACAGGGTGTTCGGACGCTGAAGCGTATCGTTGGGTGTATGCTCGCGGGGCGTATCCGGCCCGAACGCGGCGATCGAGCTTGGGATGTTGACCTGCGCCACCCCGCAGGATACCGCCGCCTCCAGCGCGTTGTACAGTCCGTTGACGTTCACCGCGTGAGCGGTCTGCCGGTTCGCCTCAGCCAGCGCGGACAGGATGGACGCCATGTGGTAGATGACGCCGATGTCGTGGTCACGGATCGCCGCCTCAAAGTCGTCCCGGCTCGTTACGTCCAACGTAATGGACGGCCCCCCGTCGCGTACCTCGTCCGGAAGTGGAGTCCTGTGCCCGGCGGCTACGACGTTGTCCCCACCATGCAGCGCGCGGAGCGCGGGAACCAGTTCTGAGCCGATCTGACCGGCTGCGCCTGTAACCAGTATTCTAGCCATAGCAAATCCGTGCCGGATATGTCGCCAACGCAGCCCCTGCGACTAGCCGCGCTCCAATGCCCGCCCGACCCCGCAACCAACCACGCCATACAGCTCCGGTCAAGCGCTCAGCCGCCGTCGCGTTCGTAGCTTACGCTGACGGCGGTGTGCAGGCCGCCGCGCACCTTGTAATCCAGCGATACGGTCATTTTGCGGGGCGCGCAGAGAGTTACGAGGTCGTTGAGGATGCGGTTCGCGGCATGTTCCTGCACTATGCCCACGCCGTCGTAGCTGAGAAGGTAGTACTTGAGCGACTTCAGCTCGATGCACAGGCGGTCGGGGACGTAGTTGACCTTGAGCGTCCCGAAGTCGGGCAGGTTCGTCCACGGGCATACGGCGGTGAATTCGTCGGTGTCTATGGCTACTTCGGCTCCGCTGTCGGGGTAATCGTAATCGAACGCCAGCAGGCAGCCCGGATCTATCTCTTCCTCCGACTTCGGGTGGCGATGGAAGTCATTGAGGTCCTCGTACTTGCGCTGGATCTCTTCGATGGTGGGCATGGCGATCGGTTCCTCGTTTCGCGGTTCTGACGCTAACACTGTATCATAGTTGGGCGGGGCGATTTCCATTGTATTCAACTCGGAAGGGTAGGGGGACGAGAGATTTCGATTCACTCCTCTGCGCCTTTGCTTCTTTGCGCCTTTGCGTTAAATCCGGGCCTTGAATTTAGATAAAGGAGATAGCGGTGAGCGGCGACGATGTCGCGGTGCGAATCCGCGGGCTTTCCAAGGCGTTCGGGCGCGCGCCGGCGCTGCGCGGCATAGATTTGGACGTGCCCACTGGCGCGACTCTGAGCTTGCTGGGGCCTAACGGATCGGGCAAGACCACGCTGATTCGCGTGATGGCGTCGCTGACGCGGCCCGACTCCGGCGAGGTGTGGGTGCGTGGCGTTCCGTTGCGTACGCGCGCCCCCGCGCTGCGCCGGATGATCGGATTGGTGGGCCACGACCCGCTGCTGTACGATGACCTGACCGCGCGGGAGAACCTGCGCTTCGTATGCCGCATGTTCGGAGTGGAGCGGGCCGATGAGCGGATCGAGGAAGTGGCGGCGGATATGGGCATGAGCGCTAATCTGGACAGGAAGGCGGGCGTGATGTCGCACGGGATGAAGAAGCGTTTCAGCATCGCCCGCGCGCTGCTGCACAACCCGCCGGTCCTGCTGCTGGACGAGCCGGAATCGGGGTTGGATCTGGAGGCGGTTGGCCTGCTGGACGCGATCATGTCGCGGCGGGACACGAGCCGGACGGTAATCATGACGACGCATGACCTCGATCGGGCGGTGGCGCTTGCCGATCGGGTAGCCGCGCTCGAGGACGGGCGGATCGTGTACGATGAGGCGCGACCGGCGGACCGCGACGAGATTCGAGGGCTGTTCGCGTCCGAATCCGGGTCGCGCGGGGACACGAGTTGAGAGCCTACTTCGGCGTGGTTCTGGCGGTTCTGGCGAAGGATGCGCTGCTGGAACTCCGAACCAAAGACATCTTCGTTTCGACTCTGGTATTTGGGCTGCTGGTCATAGTGGTTTTCAACTTCGCCATAGACCCAACGCCGGGCATGGTGGTCAGCGTCGCGCCGGGCATCCTGTGGATCGCGTTCACGTTCGGCGGGGTGCTTGGCTTGAACCGCTCGTTCAGCGTCGAGAGCGGCAGGGGCAACCTTGCCGGGCTTATGCTGGCGCCGGTGGGACGCGACGCCATCTACTTCGGAAAATTCCTGGCGAACTTCATGTTCATGCTCGTGGTGGAGGCGGTGATATATCCGGTATTCATCGTGCTGTTCAATCTGCCGATGGTCTGGGAACTGCTGCCAGTGGCGGTTCTGGCGACTGCTGCCGTGGCGGCTGTAGGCACGGTGTTCAGCGCGATGGCGGCGAACACGCGCTCGCGGGAGGTGATGCTGCCTGTGCTGTTCCTTCCCGTCGTCGCGCCCGTTATAATCGCCGCCGTGGAAGCGACAGGAGCGCTAATCGAGTCTGCCGTGGCGCGGCAGCCGGCGCCGGATCTGAATCCCTGGCTGCCGCTGTTGATACTGTTTGATGCAGTGTTCCTGGTCGTGTGCCCGGCGGTGTTCGGGTTCGTGTTGGAGGATTAGCAGAGGAAGGCAATATACGGATGAATATCCCCAATGACATACTCGATGAAATCTACTCTCAGGCGCGCGCGGAGTTTCCGAATGAGTGCTGCGGTTGGCTGACAGGCCCGCGCGACGGCGATGTCGCGACCGGCGTCCGCCCCGCCGTGAACGCCTACGATCCTACGACCCACCCGACCGCTCCCGACCGAACGGCCGAGAGGGCATACGTCATCGCCGGCGCGGACCTGCTCGAACTCAACCGCAGCATGGACGACGCGAACCCGCCGCGCGTCATCTACCACTCGCATCCCAACGGCAGAGCGTACTTTTCTGACACCGACCGGCGCGTGGCGACCGATCCGTGGGGAGAGGGGCCAGTGTATCCCGTCCGGCAACTGGTAGTCGGCATAGACGCAGAGCGAGTCGTGGAGGCTAATCTGTACGCTTGGGACGACGCTGAGGGGGGCTTCGTGAAAGTAGCGAGTTACAGGGGCGCGGCTATCTAGAGCGTACTCTCCAGCGCCTCTCTCAGTTCGTCCAGGTTGCAGAAGCCCTCGAAGCGATCGGTTATCAGACCGCCGCTGTCTATTACGAACGTCCACTCGCCGCTCGGAAGGTTCCACTCCCGGACTACGGGGGAGATTATGGCCCGGTCCAGGTCTCCCTGTATCTCGTGGGGATTGTCGTACAGGTCTATGTGGATGAAGTTGGCGCGCCCGGCGAACTCGCCCTTGAGTTCGCTGAGCACCTCGACCTGCGGACCGCAGACGGCATTGACGCAGAACGCGGGGCTTGCCATCACGATGACGGTGGGCTTCCCGCTTCGCGCCGCGTCTGCGATGGTGAGGCGGTAGAGGTCTCCGTCTTGCAGCGATCCGGTGGTTAGCTGCGCGATGCTTTCCACGTCTTCCAGGGTGCGACTGTCGCTGAGTGGGGCGGCGTCGCCGACTGTGGGTGCGGCTGGACGTTCTGGCACGTCGAAGAACAGCCTCGCGCGGACCGGGCTGCCATCCTCGCCTAGAGTGGTCGCCTGGATGCCCCACGCGCCCGGTCTGTCGAACGTCAGCCGCGCGACGTACAGTCCGCGCTCTACCAGCGGAAACGGCCTGAACAGCGCGAAAGCCGTCTGCGTCGGTTCGCCCGGCGCGTCTTGGTCCGCCGGCTCGAAGAACGATTGGACGGTGGCCGACGGCGCGTCTATCAGTCCGTCGGGCGACTGGATGGCGAAGGCGACGCGGTTTTCGCCGACGCCGAGATCCGGGGTGGCGAATATCGCCTGCGTCCCGTCTTCCGAGACCGGACCGCGGATTAGCTCCAACTCGATAGTGTGGCCCGACGTCTCCGTTGTGGTCTCCGCTGCGGACGGTTCGTCGGGCTGAGGGGCGCAGGCGATCGTCAGTGCCAGGATCAGCAAGCCGAGTGCGTTGAAAACGTGGCGAGTTTTCATTCTAAGACTCGCTTGCAGGCTCGCCGCCGTCGTATGAGCCAAAGGTTAGGGCGAATAGGGAGAAGTCGGGGGAATTGGATGCCAGTCGCATCTCTCCGGAGCCAAATTCGGGTTGATCTACCAGGAAGTACATGCGAGATGTGTCCACTTGGACGTAGCTGTTGCCGTCGTCGTCGTACATTATGTCTTTGCCCGCGCGCGCTTCCGGCACGGGGGCGTCGTCGAGATAGACCACCACGTCGTACGGCGTGGACGCCACGGAGGGTGACATGACGGCGTTGACGCTGGTGCCTACGAACTTGAAGGCTATGTAATCTTCCAGCTCCATCGTTTCGCGGGCGTGGTTCAGGCTTTCAGCCGTGTTGAGCCACAGCCCTTGAAGGTACATGAAGTGGTTGCGCCGCTCGCCCGGGTCGGTGTACATAACCTCCGCGTCGGGCGCGTCGTAGTACTCCTCGTGCAGCACGTAGGGCGGAACGCCGCCGGACATGAGCGTGCCGTAGTTGCGTTCGTAGCCGGCGTATAGCTCGCGTGTCTGGAACGTCTCTATGTCCTCGCTGTCCTGCGCCTCCTGCGCCTTTTGCGACAGCGGCGGGCCGGGATCCGTGTCCGTTGTGATGTCGCTCACGTCATGGCCGGCCTCGGTCAGAATCTCGCGTATCTTCAGCTCCGTCTCGTCGTAGGCTCCCTCTCCGAAGTGGAAGTAGCGGATGCGTCCGTTTACGTCTATCAGGTACTTGGCCGGCCAGTAGCGGTTCTCGAACGCGCGCCAGGTGCCGAAGTCGTTATCCTGGACTATGGGGTATTCGAGTCCGAACTTTGCGACGGCTTCCACAACGTTGTCGTAGTCCTTCTCGAACGCGAACTCCGGCGTGTGCACCCCGAGGATGACCAGTCCGCGCTCAGCGTACTTGTCGTTCCACGCCTTGAGGTAGGGCAGTGTGCGAATGCAGTTGATGCAGGTGTACGTCCAGAAATCTATCAGCACTACCTTGCCCTCGTCCTGCATCTGGGCGAGAGTAAACGGATCGGAGTTGACCCATCCTCCCGTCTTTTCGAGATCTGGCGCGAGAGGATCGGAGCTTGCCGCCGGTTCGGGCGACGGAGCCGGGGTAGGTTCGGGTTCGGGCGTCGGCTCGGGAGTAGCGGGCGCGATGGTGGCCGTCGGCGGCGCAGCCGAGGCGGCGGTAGGTTCCGGCGCGGGCGCGGCGGCATCCTCGCCGGACGAGCAGCCCACGGCCGCTAACGAGAGGAGCGCAAGCGCCGCGAGAACGTATATGATAGCGTCGCGTGGTACGATCTGTTGTAGTCTGTGCATGGGGTCTTCCTGGCTCGTTGGCCTGCGCTGGTTGACGACAGCCGGACGGCGTCGCTGCATATTGTACGTATAGCTTAGATGAAACAGACTCACATTGCGATTCACAGGAGGCGATCGGGATGAAGGTAGGATTCGTTGGCGTTGGTTTTATGGGCCGGCACATGGCGCGGAACGTGCTCGAGGGTGGGCACGATATGAAAGTGTACGACGTCAGGCGCGAGGCGGCGGACGAGTTGCTGTCGCTGGGCGCGACGTGGGCGAACAGTCCCCGCGAGGCGGCGGACGGAGCCGAGGTGGTGTTCACGTCGCTGCCGACGCCGCAAGTGGTCGAAGAAGTGACGCTCGGCGAGGGCGGAGCGCTGAGCGGCCTTGCGCCCGGCGGAGCGCTGTTCGACCTGAGCACCACCGACCCGAGCACGATCGAGCGCATCGCGGCGCGCGGCGAGGCCACCGGCGTCCAGGTTCTCGACGCGCCCGTGTCAGGCGGCACGACGGGGGCGGAGGCTGGGACGCTGTGCGTGATGGTCGGCGGCGACCGCGCGACCTACGACCGCGTCAAGCCGGCTCTGGACTGCATCGGCGATAAGGTGATGTACTGCGGGCCGTTGGGATCGGGCGCGGTGTGCAAGATAGTCAACAACCTCATAGGCCTGAGCGTAGGCGTGTTGCTGTCGGAGGCGTTCAGCATGGGCGTAAAGTGGGGCGTGGACCCGCAGACGCTGTATCAGGCGGTATCAGGCAGTTCGGGCAATACGAACTCGATGCACGGCTGGCCCAGCGGCATCTTCCAGCGCAACTTCGATCCGGGATTCGCGCTCGACCTCGCGGCGAAGGACGTGGGACTGGCGACGCAGCTGGGGCGCGAACTGCGCGTGCCCATGGAGATGTCGAACGTCGCGCAGCAGCGCTACGTGGAAGGGCAGAACCGTGGCTTCGGACGGCTGTCGGCGGGAGCGGTGGCGATCGTGCAGGAAGAGCGCGCGGGCGTCGAGATAAAGCCGGCTGAGGGGTAGATCAAGGAGATTTACGCAGAGGCCCAAAGACGCTGAGGATATAACCGAATCCTCAGCGTCTCAGCGTTCTTTGCGTTAAAATTCAACGTTTTTGCCATTTTGCAACCTTCAACCGACTATGACCGTGAGTGTCCGGTACAATTACAATCTCTTCATGGTAATGACAGGGTTATCCCCACAGATCTATGAGGAGACCACGCTGGACAACGGCCTGCGGATGGTAACTTGCGAGATGCCGCACACGCGGTCGGTGTCCATATCCGCCTATGTCGGCGTCGGTTCGCGTTTCGAGACGGACGACGAGGCGGGCCTGTCGCACTTCGTGGAACACATGATGTTCAAAGGTACCGAGAGCAGGCCCGACCCGCTGGACATCAGCGCCCAGATCGAAAGCTCCGGCGGAGCGATCAACGCCGGCACCGAACAGGAGTTGACCGTCTATTGGTGCAAGGTCGCCCAGCCCTACTTCGCCGACAGCATGGCCCTGATGGTGGATATGCTTCGCAACTCGCTGTTCCGACCGGACGACATCGAGAAGGAGCGCAATGTAATCCACGAAGAGCTTGCGATGATCAGCGACTACCCCTCCGCGCGGGTGGACTCGATGATAGACGAGATGCTGTGGCCGGGCCACCCGCTGGGACGCGACGTCGGCGGCACTCGCAAGTCGGTGGACGGCATTGGGCGCGACATGCTGCTGAAGCATATGGAGTCGTACTACGCGCCATCGAACATTGTCGTCAGCGTCGCCGGCAATGTCGAGCACGCTGAAGTAGTCGCGAAGGTCGCTGGACTGACGCGCGATTGGTCCGGAGGAGCCTCGGCGCTAGAGCCGGCGCCGGTGGTGCATGAGCAGCGCGAAAGCCAGTTGAGGCTGGAATACCGCAGGACTGAGCAGCTTCACCTTTCGATTGCCCTGCCGGGCCTCGCGCTGGACGACCCGGACATCTACGCCCTGGATCTGCTGAGTATCATCTTGGGAGAGGGCATGAGCAGCCGTCTGTTCACTGAGCTGCGCGAGAAGCGCGGCTTTGCCTACGACATCCACAGCGGCGTGTCGCGCTTCCGAGATACGGGCGCGTTTATCATCTCGGCGGGCGTCGATCCTTCCAGCGCGTACGACGCGGTTCCGGCGATACTCGAACAGATGGCGAACATTCGTGAGTTCGTCAGCGAGGACGAGATGAGCCGCGCCAAGAGACTCGTCGCGGGCCGCATGATGTTGAGGATGGAGGACACGCGCGCGGTATCGGAGTGGATGGGTAGCCAACTGCTGGTGCGCCGCCACATCATGCGCGTGGACGACGTCGTGGAGCGGATAGATGCGGTAACTACCGAAGACCTCAACCGCGTTGCGTCGGAACGGCTAGTGACCGACCGGCTAAACCTCGCCTTAGTAGGCCCATGCAGAGGCCAAAAGAAGATGTCGCGACTGCTGACGCTGTAGCGCGGGCGGGGCGCAGATCAATTTCGGCCTCGGTCGCCTAGCTCCCTCCCCGATAGTCCCTGAACGGCCCGTCGCGCCAGTCCAGCGCAGCTTTCAGCCCTTGCTCTTGCGACATTCGGGAGAATTCTTTGACGATCGGCGCCTGATGGGCTATCGCGTCGGTCTCGGCCGCTATGGTTTGGAGAGTTGCGCGCCCCATCAGATCCATCGCCTTGTTGACGATGCTCTTGTTGGCGGCGAGCAGTTCCCAGGGGATGCGCGCCATCGTTCGAGCCAGATCGTCCACGGCGGCGTCCAGACCCTCTCCGGGGACGGACTTCCACACCAGGCCGAGCTCTTCGGCGCGCGCGCCGGATACGGATTCGCCGGTCAGCAGGAACCACTTCGCCCACTGTGGGCCGACCATGTACGTCCACATATGCGTCGGAGGCGTGCCCATGGAGCGAACGGGCGGGAAGCCGATCTGCGCGTCGTCCGCGGCTATGATGATGTCGCAGTGCATCGCCAGGTCCGTGCCGCCGGCTATGCAGTAGCCGTGAACGCCGGCGATGACTGGCTTGCTGAGGTTGAGGATGGCGTTCATCGTGGTCGGCGTGCGCTTCATGCGGTGGATGTCGGCGCGGATGTTGTCTCGCGCGACCTGCGCCGCCGCCTGAGCCTCGGGAGTCGAGGGCGGAGTGATGTCGTAGCCGGCGCAGAAGGCTCGCCCGTTGCCGCGCAGCGTGATGACGCGCACTTCCGGGTCGTCGTCGGCGCGTTCCATGCAGTCCACGAGCTCGTCCTGAAGCTCGCGGCTGAGCGCGTTTAGCTTCTCCGGCCTGTCGAGGCGGACGCGGGCTATGCCGTCCGATGCGCTGTACTCTATGAACTGGTAGGACATGGTTGCCTCCTATTGGATGGAGAAAATTGCATGAGTCCGCAAATTCGGCGGGGATGGGAGGCTCTCGCTCCTATCTTCTAACTCCCGTTTTTCTCCACATATGGTTATACGTTGAACAGGACGTGCATCACGTCGCCGTCCTGAACGGTGTAGTTCTTGCCCTCCTGCCTTAGCGCGCCGTTTCTGCGCGCCTCGGCTTCCGAGCCGTAGCGGGCGAGGTCCTCGTAGGCTATCACCTCTGAGCGGATGAAGCCGCGCTCCATGTCTGTATGGATGCGTCCGGCGGCGCGGGGCGCGGATTCGCCGCGTATCGCGGTCCACGCGCGCACATCCTTGGGGCCGCCGGTGAAGAAGGTTATCCGGTCGAGCGCCCGATACGATAGGCGTACCATTCGGTCGAGACCGGATTCGCCCACGCCCAGCGATTCTCGGAACTCCGCCTCGTCCTCTGCGGACATCTGAGCCAGCTCCATCTCCAGGGCGCCGACCAGCGCGGTTCCCAGAACACCGTCGCCTATGACCTCGGCTTCCAGCCGCACCTGTATCTCATCAGCGTCGTCGAGCCGGTCTTCGCCGGCGTTGACGACTACGATGACCGGCTTGGCGGTGAGGAACTGGAACTCGTTGACGCGGCGAGCCTCGTCCGGCGTGAGCGGCTGATTGCGGATGCGTTCCCCGTCTTCGAGCCCGTTCATGAGCGATGACATCAGCCGCCGTTCGCGTTCTAGCGCGTCGCGGTCCGCCGCGCGCGCGCCCTTGCTGTTCTGCGCGATGCGGTCTATACGACGCTGAACTATATCGAGGTCTGCGAAGGTCAGCTCATACAGCATGGTCTCGACGTCGCGGAAGGCATCCACTCCGTCGCCGCCGTCCGGCACCGACGGATCCTCGAATCCACGCGCGACGACGACGAGCGCGTCCGCCGTCTGAATTTGGTTGAGATACATGCCGGATATGCCCCGCGTCCGACCCAGGCCGTCGGGAGCGGCTGGCAGATCGACGTAGGTGATCTCGGCTGGCGTAGTCTTCTGGGGACCGTAGATTCGAGTGAGCGTGCCCAGCCGCGCGTCCGGAACTTTTGCGATGCCGATGTTGGGACTCGCCGCCCCGGAGTAGCCGGCGACCTGCGCCGCGCCGCGCGTGGCGGCGTTGAATATCGTTGTCTTGCCGCTGAACGGCAGCCCGATGATGGCTAACTGCAAAGGGTCTCTCCCTGTCCGCCGGTCGGGCTTTGGGTAAACGGGGTGAAAGAATCCGTAGCGCTACTCATCGAGCCTCCGGTACTCGCCATCGACAACCTTGCTGCCGTCCTTCGGACCTCGCCGTTCTGTGGTTGGCTGTGGTTGGCCGGTGGCGTGCTCCGTCAGAACCTCGCGCGGCGCCATCAGCAGGAACATCAGCCCCGCGCCGACCAGGACGATCAAGTCATCGATACGGCCCGGCAGCAAGAAGAAGTCCGGCACTATGTCGAACGGCACTATCACGTAAACGATAGCGGCTGGCAGCAGCAGCTTGAGTCTAAACGGTACCCGACCGTCCAACATGAGCCGCATGATCAGGCGCGGAATCCCCGTCATGCTCAGCAGAACCCACAACCCCCTAAGCATTTCGCGCCCCCTTTCTGACCTAATTATAGCCAGTTAGGAACGAATTGGGAATGCAGTCTCATATCTCGAACCTGTCCCGAATTAGTAGGCGCTCAGAACCCGGATTCCGTCTCCGCCCCCAACCGTCATTCCGGCGAACGCCGGAATCCAGTGCGCCGCGCCACCGCCAACGGCGATTCCTGGTACCAGCGCCTACCAAACTGGGACAGCCTCCATATCACGCTCCCGCTAGGCGGCGATGCCCGGTTAGCATATAATCTTGGGCGCAAGGTCGAACGCCGACAACCCACAATCGCAATGGAGGCTGGCGCATGGACAGGCGCGAATGCGACATACTCATCCGCAACGGACAAGTCATCACGATGGACCCGGAGCGCAACGTCTTCCGTCCGGGCGCGGTGGCCGTTTCCGGTTCGCGTATCTTGGAGGTTGGTCCGGACGCCGACCTGCGGAGCCGCTATGACGCGGCGCAGACCATTGACGCCGCCGGAGGCATCGTTCATCCGGGCTTCATAGACGCGCACAACCACATTGTGCACACGTCCTGCCGGGGCGTCGGCAATCTGCGCGACGCCGGCCCCGCCACCGGCCCGGTCAACTTCGCCGACTGGAAGGCGGACGTTACAGACGAGGACGAAGCTGCGGCGACGGCCTTGGCGTGTTTGGAAATGCTGCGCGGCGGCTTCACGATGTTCATTGAGCCGGGTTCGCTGTTTTCTACGGACGCGGCGGCGCGCGCCGTCGAGCGCGTGGGAATGAGGGCGCTCTTCGCGCCCCTGTATCTGTGGGACAGGCGCGAATGCTTCGAGGCGGTGCCGTCGCTGTACAGCGAAAGCCTGATGGCGCGCGCTCCCATCAGCCTCGAACGGTCGCTTGACCAACTCGACGCCGAGCTTGGCCGAAACAGTGATCCGGACGCGCTGGTTCGCGGTTATGTGTTCGTCTATGGACTGGGAACCGCGTCTCCGGAGCTGTTGCGAGCCGCGCATGAGCGCGCCCGCGCCAACGACGCGCCGTTGCAACTCCACGCTGGCTACGTGCCAGGCGAGGGCGACATCTACCGCGCGCTCAACGGCGTGAGCCAGCTTGTACACTTGCGAGACTTGGGTATCCTAGATGAGCGCGCTGTCATCATCCACGCCAACGTACTTGACGATGACGAGGAGGTCGCCGTTCGGGAGTCCGGCTGCCAAGTGGTTTGGTGCCCGGCGGCGTTCTTCTCACTGGGGCTGGGGCGAATCGCGGACTTCCGCATGGCGGAGCGCTACCGCCAGGGCATCCGCGTCGCGCTGGGTACCGACGGCGCGTCCGCGTGCGCGCCCGCCGACGTCATGCAGGCGGCGCACTACGCGGCGCAGACGTATGCCGACCCGATACCGCCGGGCGCGTTGCTGGAGATGCAGACTATCAACGCCGCCGCGGCGGCCGGCATGGAGTCGGAAGTGGGAAGCCTGGAGGCAGGTAAACGCGCGGACGTCGTTGCGCGCTCCCCGCGGGCGTCCGGAGCGCACCCCGCCAACAACCCGCTGCACCTGCTGGCGTTGACGATGGGAACGGGCAGCGTTGACACCGCGCTGGTCAACGGCGAGATAGTCCTGCGCGGTGGGCGCTCGACCCGCGTGGACGAAGAAGAAGCCTACCGAGTGGCGACGGAGTCGGTCATCGCGCGGGCGCGACGCCTCGGAATCGACCCGGGTCCGCAATGGCCGAACGCGACTGGATAGCGGCGCCATGCCGCCGACGCATCCCGCCTACCCCATAGCCGGCGCTGTCGCCCCTAACACGTCGTCCGCGGCTGAGTTGACCGACGCGGAGACGCTGAAGGCTTGCGGATTCCACGCCGCCGAATATAATAGAAAGCATCCCACACAGAAAGGGCGTTTATGATTACGAGACTCTACACTGGCGAGGATGGGGAATCCCACTTCGAAGAGTTGGATATGGACTTGGGCGAGTACCCGTGGGGCGAGTTGAAGAACGCGACAGGCATCATGTTTCGACACGATGAGCCTGGTACGTTCATGGACTGGCACGTGGCGCCGCGCCGTCAGTTCATCATTACCCTGTCGGGCGAGGTGGAGATCGGGCTTGGAGACGGCACGCTGCGACGCTTCGGCGCGGGCCAGGTGATGCTCGCCGACGATCTGACCGGACGAGGACACACCACACACGCGGTGAGCGACGTTCCCAGAGTGTCGGTAGCCATCCCGGTTGACTAGGCGCTTTGGCATGTACCGGCTACGTGAATCAGAGGGGGAGGGAAGTCATGGCATCGAACGGGCATCGAACCCACATCTACATCGGACTCGCTGGCGAAGGCGACAACATCGCCGAGGGTGGGCTGCTGCGTCGCGCGGACGGCGAAGATGAGTGGGTCAGCGCCGCCAACGGCCTGCCGGAAGATCCGCAGGTTCGCTCGCTCATCGTGCATCCCGACGATCCGGCGATCGTCTATGCAGGCACGCAGCGCGGCGTGTACCGCAGCGACGACCGCGGCGATAACTGGAGCGCTCTTGAATCCCCGCGCGACGGCCAGGACGTTTGGTCGCTCGCCTTCCACCCGGACGATCCGAACGTCATCTATGCTGGATACGAGCCGTGCTCGATATACCGCACCGAGGATGGGGGCGAGTCTTGGGCGCCGATGAATACCGACCGCGTTCGATATCCGATGGTTACGACATACATGCCGCCGCTCGCGAAGCGGGTCATCGGCATCGCCGCCGACCCATCGGACCCGATGGACGTGTACGCATCCGTCGAAGTGGGCGGTCTGCTGGCGAGCCGCGACGGTGGCGAAAGCTGGGACTCGATCACCGACGGCCTCTATACCGAGAACCACACGGTTGACCTTCACGGCGTGCAGGTCAGCGCGGCGGCGCCGGGCACGGTGTTCATCATCGCCCAGGTGGCGATGTTCCGAAGCCGCGACCGCGGAGGCCATTGGGAACACATACGCTTTGGAGAGATGTTCCCCGGCGGTTCGTACTGTCGAGGCCTGATCGTCTCGCCGAGCGACCCCGCGACGCTGTACCTCGCCGCGGGCGCGGGAGGCGGCGGAGCCCCGGCCGGTACGCAAGAGGCCGGAGCGCTGTTCCGAAGCTCGGACACGGGCGAGACCTGGCGGCGGCTCGACATCGGCGACACTCCGCCGAGCCGCATGTTCCAGATAGCCATAGACCGCCGCGCGCCGGAAAGCGTGTACTGCGTAACCGGCTACGGCCACTTCTACGAGAGCCACGACGAGGGTGAGACGTGGACGGCTTCCCTGCTTCCCGGCGAGTTGACGCGCAGTCGCCATGTCTATCCGATGGCCGCGGGTTAGCTCGGTGTTGGCGTGAAGAAGCTAGGCTATAGACGGGGTGGCAAAATATAGACAGCAACCAGTTCCGGGGGTGTAGCCATGTCGCAGAAACAGCTGGGCTATATGACGATCATCGAGCTGTCCACGCGCATCAGGACGCGCGAGCTTTCGCCCGTCGAGGCAACGCAAGCGATGCTGGATCGCATCAGCGAGCTCGACGGCCACCTCAAGAGCTACGCCACCGTGATGACCGAGCGCGCGCTGGCCGCCGCTGAGCGAGCGGAGCGCGAGATCGTCAGCGGAGGCTGGCGCGGTCCGCTGCATGGCGTCCCGGTCGCGGTGAAGGACCTGTGCTATACGGCGGGCGTCCGCACGATGGGCGGCTCGAAAGTCTATGCAGACCACACGCCGACGTTCGACGCCACCGTCGTATCGCGTCTCGCCGCCGCCGGCGCGGTTCTGCTGGGCAAGCTGAACCTGACCGAGGGCGCGATGGGCGGCTACAATCCCGAGTTCGACATCCCCCTCAACCCGTGGGACAACGACAGGTGGGCGGGTTCGTCCTCTAGCGGATCGGGCGCGGCTACGGCCGCCGGGCTGTGCTACGGCTCGCTTGGAAGCGACACGGGCGGTTCCATTCGCTTCCCCGCCGCCGCGTGCGGCATCACCGGGCTCAAGCCAACCTGGGGTCGCGTGAGTCGGTACGGAGTGCTCGCGCTCGCCGAATCTCTGGACCACGTAGGGCCGATGACGCGCACTGTCGCCGACGCCGCGGCGATGCTCGACGCCATCTCCGGATACGACCCCAACGACCCGACGTCGCTGTCTGACGGACCAACCGCGTGTATGTCCACGATAGATCGGGGAGTGCGAGGAGTCCGCATCGGCATAGACCCCCACTATATTTCCGACGGCGTGGATCCCGAGCTGTCCAGCGCCGTCCTCGATGGCGTAGAAGAGTTGAAAGAGCTTGGCGCTGAGATTGTCGAGATAGAGATGCCGGACGTCGACCGCTATCTGCCCGCGTGGCCCGTGCTGTGCTCGGCCGAGGCGGTGGCGGCGCACCGCGAGAACTACCCCGACCGGCGGGACGACTACGGCCCCTGGTTCCGCGGATGGCTGGACATGGGCGCCGCCAAGTCGGGCGCTGACTACGCCGAGGCGAACAATATGCGCGCCGAATGCAACGGCCTGGTGCGGGAGGCGTTCTTGGAAATAGATCTGATGGCGTGCCCCTCCACCATCGGGCCCGCGTATCCCGTAACGCCTGAGATGCTGTACGGGGAGATGGACGGGCGACGCGGAACGTCGTTCCAGCGCTACACCGTGCCGTACAACTTCAACGGCGCGCCGACGCTCTCCATGCCATGCGGCTTCGACGGCGACGGCCTGCCCCTGAGCTTGCAGTTGGTCGGCAAGCCCAACTCAGAAGACCTGCTCTGCCGCGCGGGCCACGTTTACCAGCAAACCACAACCTGGCATATGCAGACACCGCCGGGCTACTAGAAGATTTGGGCATGCAATCGTTAGGGTGGGCCTGCCACTAGTAGTGCGACAACTTAGTTGTGATGGATATTCAGATTCTGATTTATCCCCTCTCCCTTTGGGAGAGGGCTAGGGTGAGGGTGGATAAGCCGTCATTTCAATAATGTCGAAGCGCTAGGAGCGGTTGAGAACTAGGATCGTCAGCATGGTCAGCAGCGTGACGATCCATACAGCCGCCCCCAATCCCATGAGCAAGATGCCGACCGCTTGGACGGGCGCGCGGGAGTCTCTCCTGAACGCCCATATTCCAACACCCAGCAACGCGGAGGCTGGCAGCCCGAATAAGATAATTATCTGCGCTCCGGCCCCTATGTAATACATCATTGCCTGATCTCTGCGTTCAGTTAGTTAGTCGCTTCAGCCCTCATCGCAACCGCCGGCTGCGGCGACAGGCGAGTAGAACGTCTTGGGCGCGCGCCATTATCTCTGCTCGTTATGCGCGGTAGATCACTACGGCAACAAACGGAACGCGCCCCCGAACGCCAGCGTCGCCAGCGTGAATAGCCCCAGGGCCAACCCCAATGCTATGAGCAAGATAGCGACTGCCTGCACGGGCGCCCGGGAATCCCGCCGAAACGCCCATATTCCAATTCCCAGCAACGCAGAGGAGGGCAGCCCCATTATGATTATCACTTGTAACGCTAATACTATGTCCATTGCCTTGCCTATGCGTTCAGCTAGTAGCTCTGGCGCGCGTCGCGATTCCCACAGCGCGCGGCAGCTATCTCCCAGGGCTACACTCAGTTTCCAGTGCGGATCTGGACTGAGACCCAACTGTGACTGCTTCTGAACGTGTTGAGTATATCGAGCGCCTCTTGGGGAGCTTTGCCATCGAAAGCTATCCAGGCGCTGCTGCCATCAACGATTTCCGCTCCGATGAAAGCATCGGGAACCGCTTCTTCGATTTGCGCTGCTGCCAGTGAGAAGTTGTCTCGCCAGCCATACCGTTCGATAGCGGTCTGAAGAGATATGCCTTCCTGATCGGCGATGAATTGAAGGTCTTCCAATTCCGCTTCGCTAGGGGCGTCGCCGATCTTCGGTGGGGCTACGTCCGGCATTTCTGCAACGTCGTCTCCGGCTCCCCAAGGTCGGAGTCTCACGATTTCGCCAGTACGCATGTCAACGACGGCCCGATCCCCCAATGGCTCTTGAAGCTGTACTCCAACACTCCCTCCACAATCCACGCCATGCAAGAAGGGAGTGGCGTCGGCAACCACCTCGACCTGCACATCAACGTCAGTCTCCACCAA
>DAOUKV010000014.1:0-223999 GCA_034420955.1 Dehalococcoidia bacterium | reverse complement strand
GCGGGGGGGGGGGGGGCAGGCGGGGAAGGGATTTTGCGTTACGTTAGGAGATGCTGAGGATGCGGTATTTCTTGCCGCCGCGGGGGGTTTCGACGTTGAACTGTTCGTCGGCGTGGCGCCCTATTAGCTCTTTGCCGAGCGGGGAGACGTCTGAGATCTTCTTTTCGAGCGGCTTGGCCTCGGATGCGCTTACTACAGTGTACTCATGCTCGCGTCCGGAGTCGTCCTTGACCTTGACGGCGCTGCCCAACTTGACGGTCAGCGAACGGCCCATGTCGGACTCGTCTATTACGACGGAGTTGCTGAGGGTGTTTTCGATGCTGCTGATTCGGGCCTCTACCCTGCCCTGCTCCTCGCGCGCGGCATCAAGGGGGGCATTTTCGCGCACATCCTTGTCGGCGGCGGCTCTCTGGATCTCGGCGGCGAGGATCGGTCGCTGAGATTTGAGGGTTTCGAGCTCGGAGACGAGGGCGGCATAGCCGGAGGAGGTTAGCTGTATCCGCTCGTCTTCCTGAACTCCGCCCGCGCCGAGCCTGGTTCGCGACCTTCGGATTCGGACGTGTGTGGCGAGCCTACGTTCGGTGATGCCTTCTTTGTGGGCGAATGTGAGGAACTTTCTGACCGCCTGTAACCTCTCGGCAGCCTGGGGCCTGATTCCCGCGCCTCCAGCGCCCGCTACGCTGTCTGCATAGTCGCCGATAAACGACGGGTTTATGGTGGACATTACCCTATCCTGTCCGCACCACGTAACGAATCGTTGCAGCTCTCGATAGGTTTCCTCATCTTTGTCTTTTTCTTTCAGCGTCTTGACGTACATGCCAATAGCCTGAAAGATGGTTGCGCCTTTGCTTTGTTGGACTTGCATGAGTGATCAGCCCCCCCAATAGGTATCACGAGCCAATGTTACTCAAGGCAAAAGGCGTTGTCAATCAGCGCCTTTTGTTTGAGAGAGTTGCATAAGTCCCCAAACTCGGTAGGCATGGGTGGCTCTAACTCCTATCTCCTAACTCTTATCTCCTCGAAAATTGCATAAGCAATTTTCTTTTTTGTTTCATGAATTAGCAATCTCGGAACCGTTCATGCTGTGCGCGGTGGTGATGATGGAATTCATGTTCAAGCCGTATTCCTGTTTCGGGGAATCGAGGTTGATAAAGGTCTCCATCTTGCGGACGCCGGGTATCTGGCCGACTTTCAATCTGAGGAACTCGCTGAGGTCCGTGAGCGACTTGAGGGTTGCCCAGGCGAAGATGTCGAACGAGCCGGTGGTTACGGAAATCCATGATATGGAATGCTCTTGCTTGAGAGCTTCGACTACGGCGTCCACCTTGTCCGCCTCGACTTGCAGGCCGACGAGTACCTGAGACTCGTAGCCCATCTTGCGGGCGTTGGGAACGGCGACGACCTTTACGTACTCGTCTTCCATGAGCTTCTTGAGGCGACGGCGGACGGTTTCTTCACTCTTTTTCACCTTTCGAGCGATTCCGGCGTTGGTCGAAGTGCCGTCTTTCTGAAGATGCGCGACGATTTCCACATCAAGCCTATCCATCATAAACGCTCCTATTTTAGAAGATTTCACATAAATTGTACCTATTCACGATGTTTTGTGTCAAATTTTCGCATTAGGATCGGTTATTGACACATAGATATATCGGCGCGCGGGACGCGGCGTCTTTAATTTTAGCGGTTTGGGTATGCTGGGAACAAATCCGAGCGGTATGGGATTTTCTTATGGACGGGTGGCGACGGCTGTGCGACAATCTGGGGACATCCAAATCAGGAGATGCAGATGATAGGCGTCCTGACACATCATTGGTCGAAGCCGGAGTCGTTCGACGACGCCCGCAAGCTGCTGGACGGCAACGGCGAGGCGCAGAGCCGGCATCCGGGGTTCATCAGCCGCGTGACGCTGGTGTCGCGCGAAGACCCGACTAAGATCACGAGCCTGGTCATGTGGGAGAGCAACGATATCTACGACTCGTGGCGGGCCAGTCCGGTTCGCGTTCGGACGATGGCGGGCGCGGACGAGCTGTGGTCTCGCCCGGCGGAGTCGGAACGGTTCGACGTGGTGAGCTAGGCGAGGGGATTTAACGCAGAGGCGCAGAGGGCGCAGAGATACGCGGAGGGGAAATTTGGTGTCTCGACCGCCCTACAAGCGGATGCGCGCGAGGTCTTTGGGGAGATTGACAAACCAAGTGCTTGACCGATATTTGTGTGGCGCGGCTGCTAGCTGGAGGTTAGTTTTCTATGGCTTATGACTACATCGTGGTGGGCGCGGGCTCTGCCGGCGCGACTATCGCGGCCCGGTTGACCGAAGACCCGAATGTGTCGGTTCTGCTGATCGAGGCGGGGCCGGATTTTCCGACGCTGGAAGATATGCCGGAGGACGTCAAGTACGGCTACGGCCACGGCATTACGGCGCGGGAGAATCTCGCCGCCGCCCACCGGTGGCACTTCGTGGCGAAGGCGACGGACTATGGGCCGCCGATGATAGTGCCGCGCGGCAAGACCACGGGCGGATCGTCCGCCGTGAACGCGCAGATCTTCCTGCGCGGCGTTCCTGAGGATTATGACGACTGGGCTTCGTGGGGCAACGACGAGTGGAGCTTCGAGAAGCTGCTGCCGTACTTCCGCAAGATGGAGACGGATACGGACTATTCGGACGACTTCCACGGCTCCGACGGTCCTATCATAGTCCGGCGATACCCGGATTCGGAGATGACCGACGACCAGAACGCCTGGTACGAGGCGTGTCGGGACTATGGGTTCGCCGACTGTCCTGACCACAACGACCCGGACTCGACGGGCGTGGGGCCGTGTCCGTTCAACAATCCGAATCGGATACGCTGGTCAACCAATATCGCCTATCTCGGCCCAGCGCGCGAGCGTCCGAACCTGACGATACTCGCGGACGCGCTGACCCATCGAGTAGTGTTCGACGGGCGGCGGGCTTTGGGTGTGGAAGTGGAAGCGGGCGGTCAGACGCGGACCGAGTTCGGGCGTGAGACGATACTGTCCGCCGGCGCCATCGGTTCGCCGCACATCCTGATGCTGTCGGGAGTGGGGCCGGCGGGACATCTAGCAGAGCACGGCATCCCGATAGTGTGCGACGCGCCGGGCGTGGGCAAGAACCTGCGTGACCATCCGCAGGCACCGCTAATGTGGCGCACCGCGCCGGGCTTCGAGCATCCGGAGGGTACGCACGGCATCCAGTTCGTACTGCGCTACACCGCCACCGGCTCGAATCTGCGAAACGATATGCTTGTCCATCCCATTTCGCGTATGTCCGGAAGCCGCATCTACACTGATTGGGACAAAGACCCCGTGGGCGTGGGCATGATAGCGGCCATATACCTGGCGGAGTCGGCGGGCGAGATGTGGATACGCGACGCCGACCCGCGCGTCCAGCCCTATCTGGACTACAATCTGCTGTCCACGCGGTTCGATCTAGACCGACTGCGCGAGAGCATACACATCTGCATAGAGATCGCTAAGCGCGAGCCGCTCGCTTCGATGGTCGTGGAACTGCTGGACCCGACGCCGGCGGACCTGGAATCCGATGACGCGCTGAACGAGTGGCTGCTGCGAAACGTCCGCACCAGCCACCATATATCCGGCACGTGCAAGATGGGGGCCGAATCCGACGCTCTGTCGGTCGTGAACCAGCGCGCCCGGGTTCGCGGCGTCGAAGGGCTGCGCGTGGCGGACGCTTCGATAATGCCGGACTGCATCCGCGCGAACACGAACGCGACTTCGATACTAATTGGCGAACGAGTCGCGGATTTCATCAAGGAGGATCGGGGGTGACCTGTTTGCCTACGTCGCAGTGGTTCATATATTCGGAGGACGGCAAGCCTATCGGGCAGGTCTATCGTCGGCAGCTGCCGGAGGTAGGGGCGCGGGTCGAGGAGGGGGAGGTGGTGGCGTTCGAGGAACTGAGGGCGACCTGTTCGGCGAAGCGGTTCAAGGTTACGGTGAACAAGCCAAGCGCTTGACCGAAGTTTAGAAGGCAGGGCCGGTTGCAGGGAACAACGGCGCTGAGAGCGGAGCTATCACCCCCATCCTGGCCTTCCCCCATCAAGGTGGAAGGGATATGTCGTTGGGCAACCTGCTACAATAGCGGGCGCTATGCCACTTCATCATGCCAATGGGACGCTGCCGCTGAGCGTCGGCGCTTCCATCTTCGACTATGCCGACGCGCTGCGGGTGAGAGTTCCGACGTCTTGCGGGCGGACGGGCGAGTGCCATGAGTGCATCGTCGAAGTGAAGCGAGGCGCGGACGCGCTGAATGCGCCGACAGCCGCTGAGAGCTTTCTGCGCGGGGCGGACTACCGGCTGGCCTGCCAGGCTACGGTGGCGGAGCCTGGCGCGGACATAGAGTTCGCGGTTCTGCGCCGGCAGCCGCGCATCTTGACGCACTCGATACGCCGCCGCGTCGCGCTAGAGCCGCTGACCGTTCGCGACGGCGACTCGGTTACGTTCGAGGGACGGCGCATAGACGACTATCGCGGCGCGGTCTATGGGCTTGCGGTGGACGTGGGCACGACGACGGTGGTCATGAACCTGGTTGACCTGGAGTCGGGCGACATCGCGCATACGGCTTCGTTCGAGAATCCGCAGCGGTTCGGCGGCAGCGATATCATGCACCGCATCTCTTACGACGGCGGCGAGTTCAACGGCGAGCTTCGACAGGTGATGCTTTCGACCATCAACTTCGAGATCGGCTACATGGCGCGGGAGCTGGGCTTCCACCGGCGGCGCATATACGAGGTGGTCGTGGTGGGCAACTCGACGATGCGCGATATGCTGTTCGGCCTGGACGTGCAGCCGATAGGCGAGAAGCCGTACCGGTCGGTCGTCGAGAGCGAGGCGCGCGCCGGGATGCGCGACGCGACGGCGCTGCGCTCGACGGCGCGGGAGGCGGGCATCCGCGTGTTCCCGGACGCTCACGTTTACTGGGGGCCGCTCATCGGCAGTCACGTGGGCGCGGACGTGGCGGCGGATATGCTTGCGGTGGGCATGGACGAGGCTGAAGACGACGTGATGCTGGTTGACGTGGGCACCAACACCGAGGTCGTCATCGGCAACCGGGAGCGGCTGGTCGCGGCGTCGTGTCCGGCGGGGCCGGCATTCGAGGGCGGACAGATCACTCACGGGATGCCGGGCTACGACGGCGCGGTGGAGTCGGTGAGGATACGGGACGGCGAGCCGCTCATCCGCACGATCGGCGACGCGCCGGCGGAGGGCATATGCGGATCGGGCCTCGTGGACCTGCTGGCCGAGCTTCGACGCGCGGGGCTGATGAACGAGCTGGGCGCGTTTGGAGACGGCGCTTGGGAGTTCACCTTCGCTCCGGATCGAGACATGGCGCTGACGCGCGCCGACATATCGGCGCTGGCGCAGGCGAAGTCGGCCAACTACTGCGGGCAGTACATCGCGCTGAGAAACTACGGTCTGCCGGTAGATCGCATCTCGGCCCTGTATCTCGCGGGCGGGTTCGCCAACTACATAGACGTCGGCAACGCGCTGGATATCGGCTTCATAGCCAACGCGCCGCTGGAGCGCATCCACAAGGTGGGCAACGCCGCGCTGGAAGGGGCGACGATCATGCTGACGAACGCGCCGCTCCGTCGCCGCATGGAACGGCTGGCGATGACGGTCGAGCATATAGAGTTGGAGACGACGCCGGATTTCTTCGAGATATTCGTAGAAGGGTGTATGTTCAAGCCGATGGGGTTGTGAAGAGATATGAGATAGGAGTGGGAGTTAGGGGGCGTTGCCCGTAAGCGTCGTTGCTGTCCGCAGATTGTTGATCGGGAGGGAGAACGGAATGTCCAAATACAAGGTGCTGATTACAGACTATGTATGGCCTACCACTGAGCCTGAGGAGACGGTGCTGCGAGAGGAGGCGGACGCGGAGGCGATAGTGGCTCCGAACGGGGATGAGGATACGCTGATCTCGCTTGCCGGGGACGTGGACGCGATAATGACGTGCTTCGCGCAGGTAACGCCCGCGGTGCTGCGCGCGGCGCCCAAGTGCGTCGCGGTCGGGCGCTTCGGGGTGGGGGTGGACAACATCGCGGTAGATACGGCAACGGAGCTGGGCATGGCGGTTACGTACGTGCCGGACTACTGCGTGGACGAGGTGTCGGA
Organism: Dehalococcoidia bacterium; assembly: GCA_034420955.1. Taxonomy (GTDB): domain Bacteria; phylum Chloroflexota; class Dehalococcoidia; order Lucifugimonadales; family UBA1123; genus VXRN01. The sequence continues at coordinate 217,849 of DAOUKV010000014.1, read as the reverse complement.
TCACGTTCTCGCATTGCTGCTGGGCTGGAATCGCAAGATCGGGCTGTTCGACAACTCGGTCAAGACGGACGGCTGGGGCAGCGTCGCGCTGACGATGCGGATGATGCGGCTGCGCGGCAAGACACTGGGCGTCATCGGCTTCGGGCGCATCGGGCAGGCGGTGGCGGAGAAGGCGCGAGCGTTCGGCTTCCGCATCCTGGCGCACGATCCTTACATGACGGCGGAGCAGTGCGCGCTACGCTACGCGCGCAAGACTGATCTTGATACGCTGCTGGCCGAGTCGGACTTCGTTACGCTGCACTCCCCGCTCAACGTGGAGACGGAGAAGATGATCGGCGCGCGAGAGCTCGGGATGATGAAGCCGGAGGCGTTCCTGATCAACTGCGCGCGGGGGCCGTTGATAGATGAGGACGCGCTACATGAGGCGCTGACGGCCGGCGGCATAGCGGGCGCGGGGCTGGACGTGATGGTGGACAATCACCCGTCGAACGATCATCCGCTGCTGTCGCTGGACAACATCATCATTACGCCGCACGTAGCGTTCTTCAGCCAGGAGGCGACGCTGGAGCTGGAACAGCGCGCGGCGCGAGAGGTGGCGTATGTGCTGACGGGTCGGATGCCGGATAATCTGGTGAACGTGGAGGTGCTGGGGCGGGAGAACGCGCGGCATGGGTTGGGGTAGGGGGGAACCTGTCCCAAACTTGCAGGCGCATCCTAAAAAACATCTCCGCGAAGATGGGAATCCAGAACGCCAGTCACACACCAACCCTGATTCCTCGGAACAGCGCCTGCCAAGGAGGGACGGGTTCCCATTATCGGATTCACGAATCGGCCTATCCATTTTGCGAAATCACCAGAGGCAGTTCCGCACTCCCCCTATGCACCGGCGTGTCGCTAGGTCAGAGAATGCCCGAGAGTTTGTATCCGGTGTAGGGGACTAGTCTAATAGACTACCGTCTCATTATGCTTTGGCTGAAGTCGATTATTCCTTTGATCGTCTCAACCGTCTCTCTTCTAATATAGTATTCTCCAGATATCGTTAGCGGATCAGGTGATTCAATATCCGACTTGATTTTTCTCAATCTTTCTACATTCGAGCGCTGTGTTCTCTTGGAGAGACCGACAGGGTCATCCAGTTCCGCGTCTGTATTTGCAATCAGGATATCTATCTGTGCCAGCGATTGTAGCGTAGAGTCATTGGAGTATCGTATATCGGAACGGTACAAGGCAATTTCGATCGCGTCCAGCAGAGGATCCAATGATCCGTATCCTGCATTTCGCAAAATAATGCAGTCATCAATAAAATCTATTACTTTACTCCCAGTACATTGTCCATCCATGAACTCTCGGTAGAGTTCCGGATTAGCAAATTTTAACGGAATAAGAGTTCCAAGGAGCATTGGATACAAGCTAGTCCCTTCCTGCAGATTCTTTGCGGCCAAAGACACAAGCCTTACACAGTAATCTAAATCACGGAGTGACAAACCCATGTGTGTCCAAATTCTCGGTAACCCTATACTGATATTTTCAAATTCACGTCGGTTATTTATATAGTTGAATTGTTGCATTGACTCGAAGAAATCGTATAGCTCATACTTTTCAAATAGATGTCGGCAGAATTTTTCAGCACCTACTTCGGGCAACCGAAACTCAATGTCAAAAAATCGTCGCAAGTAGATGTCGGCTTCAATATCACCGTAGATGGATTGCAGAGATTTACACAGCTCGTGGCGATTTATACCGAACACGAAAACTATGTTGGGAGCGTCGAAAATATGCTTTACTCGCTCTAATAACTCAATGGCGAATGTTGGCCGACAGCGGTCTAGTTCGTCGATTATGAAAATCAACGGATGATCAGTCTCATCAGCAATCTGCCTGGACAAATTGGCCAAGCCCTTCTTCAATTCGTCCCTTGTAGCCTTTTGGGAGCGATAGTCTTCCAATAAGTCTTGTTTGGGGTCCTGAATTGTCGGTTTGCTCAGGTCCGCACCTATAAATTTTTTCGCAACGCTCTGCACATTCTGTCCGATGAATTGGATTCCGACCTTGGATACTTTGATAGCGGCCGTCTTGAATGGGCCTTCACTAAAGTAGTCTGCCAGCTGGCCGATAATTGCAAGAAGAGTATCCCCAAAGAAATCATCTTCCCAGGCATTGAAATAGATGGCCTTGAATCCTTGCCTCTCCAAGTCTTTTTGCCAGCGTGTCAAGAAGAATGTCTTGCCCGTTCCCCACTGGCCGTCTATGCTGATGGTAAATGGAACTCTCTGATTGCGGACTAGATCTGTGAGACGAGCAGACATTGCCGTTCTGTCAAGAGCGTCGTCGCCCCAAGGGTCATCCTCTGAAACTTCGGAGTCTATGAGTTTCAGCTTAGGTTCAGGTTTTGATTCTACATCGTTAGTCTGCCTGTTGACCATATCAACCCTTTCTCACACCGAAATCTGTTACAACTAGAAAATCGTCAAACAAGCTAGCACAGCCATCTCGACTATCGCAAGGTAGAACGGCAGCACAGACAACGTACTGCAAGACTCGGTCCTCTAGACTGGATGATGTTCGCTGTACGCCCCAACCTACACAAAGCGTGGATGCGCCGGGAGTGTAACCGTGAAGTATGTCCGTCCGGCGTCAAAGTCGAAACGCGGTTCGGGAGAGCCGTTTGACGCCATGTCCTGGCGCATCTTGGGCAGTCCGGTACCTCTCGATTCGGCGAGATCAAGTTCTTTCAGAAGTTCGCCGACTTTGCGATTTCTCGCCGGCACGCTGGGAATCGCGCCGTCGCTGGCGAAGTGTCCCAACTCGATGCCATTCACAGGGCCCGGATAACTGGTTATGGTCATGCGATCCGGGTAAATATAGACCTTCGTTGGCTCATAACTCTGGTAAGAGCGATGGTACACCGCGTTCACCACCGCTTCCCTAACAGCGTCAAACGGCACGCGGGCCGCCTGTTCGAATAGCTGAGTACGGAACGCTCCGGCAGCTTCCACTGTCTCGGAGCCGGATCTCACGTAATACGCCCGTCCGCCGCCTCTCGACGGCGCTTCGTAGGGCCGCGTGTCGCCGTCGGGCGCCCAGACCACCAAGATCGGCTCGTCTTGGTAAATCTCGGGGAACAGCAGTGGCTGGTACGGAGGGTTGATACGGTTGCACTGCCGCGGATTTCGCGCTGTATCACGTCAAGGTCGGCGTCTTCCAGGCCACGGGGCGGGAGTACCGGCTGTCTATTTTCGTCGGTTTCGATGCCGATGATTACGTAACCGCCATTTAGGTTCAGCAAGTCGTTGGCAAAGGCGCAGACAGTTCTAACTACCGAGTCTCGGGTGGATTCGTTCCACGCAGCCTTGAACTCTCGCCGGTTGTCTTCTACCGATCTGGCGTGAATCAGGTTGCGAAGGCGGATGGGTAGGTTGCCGCCTAAGCGCGATTGCATGATTTACCTCGATAGACAAGGGGGACAATGGGGCGACGCTATCCATCTACTCTACCACCATCTCGTCTATTCTACTGCCCTACCCTTTCAGGAAGGCGCGGACTGTTTCCGTGAACTCGTCGGGGCGCTCTAGCTCGGGGCGGTGGCCGCAGTCGTCGAGGACGGCGAGGCGGGAGTTGGGTATGGACTCGTTGTAGCGCTGGCCGGCGCTGACGGGGATGACGGCGTCGTCGCGCCCCCAGACGAGAAGGGTCGGGACGCGCTTGAGGCGGTGGAGAAGCTGGGGCAAAGTCGGGTTGTGCATGTAGGGGCGCCAGCCGACCATACAGGCGACTTCGCGGACGTCTTCCCAGTCGAAGACCTGATCTGGGGTCGGCTCGTCGGGGCATACGGTGGCGAACTCTGGGACGGCGCTCTTGTCGAGAACGCTCGCCTCGAGGAAGGCGGGGACGGTTACGAGGAACATGTCCATAATCTCGCCTACGGGAGGGCGCACGCCGGCGGCGCCTACCAAGACGAGCTTCTCGAAACGGCCCGGATCCATGGTGGCGAGCTCGGCGGCGAGCCATCCGCCGAACGAGAATCCGATGACTTTGACGCGGCCTATGTCCATGTCGTCGAGGGCTTCGAGATACCAGCCGGCAATGTCGCGCATGGTCATCGCCCATTCGAGGCGCGCGGTGCCGCCGTAGCCGGGCATCATCGGGATGCTGAGCGCAAAGTCTTGGGACAGGGACTCGTGCCAGCGCAGCCAGCCGGGGTGCCCAGTCTCGTCGTGCAGCACCAGGAGCGGGTCGCCGTCGCCGCCGGCTACGAACGCGGTCTGGATGCCTGCCAGCTCGCGGGTATGAGTGGTCCAAGTTTGCTGTGCGGTTGTCATGTTTTCACCTTTGGTTCTTATCTTACCATCTGTTCTGATGACTGGGGTTCGCCCTCACCCCAGCCCTCTCCCTGAGGGAGAGGGGGGCAAGCCAAGCGCTTGACCGAAATTTTGGGGCGCTGTGGTGAAGGGGCTCTTAGTCTGCGAATAGGCCGTCGACGAAACTGCGCGGGTCGAATATAGCCATGTCTTCGGCTGTCTCGCCGGTGCCGACGAAGAGGACGGGGAGGTTCAGTTCGTCGGTGATGGCGAGAACGACGCCGCCCTTGGCGGAGCCGTCGAGCTTGGCGAGGAAGACGCCGGCGCAGCGCATGTCTTGGACGAACGCGCGCGCCTGCATGAGTCCGTTCTGTCCGGTGGTGGCGTCCATCGCCAGGATGACGCGCTGCGACCGGGCGACGCCCTGCCGCGCGATGACGTTGCGGACCTTGCGAAGCTCGGTCATCAGAGGCGCGCGGGTGTGCAGGCGTCCGGCGGTGTCTATGATGACGACGTCGGCGTCGCGCGACTGCGCCGCCTGTATGCTGTCGAAGGCGACGGCGGCGGAGTCGGCGCCCTGCCGGTGGGCGACAACATCCACGTCCAGCCGATCGCCCCACGTCTGAAGCTGTTCGATGGCGGCTGCCCTGAACGTGTCGCCGGCGCCGAGCAGCACTGATTTGCCCTCGTCCTGATACATCTTGGTCAGCCGCGCGATCGCGGTCGTCTTGCCGACGCCGTTCACACCCACCATGAGGATTACGAGAGGCGACTCCTCGACGTCCATCACGCTTTCGGCGTCTTCGACGTCCAGCATCTCGATCATCAGGCGCTTGAGGGCGTCGAAGGCATCTTCGGGGTTCGTGATGCCTTCCTCGCGGATGGCATCGCGCAGAGCATCTAGCAGCTTCATAGTGGTCGAAACGCCCACGTCCGCCGAGATCAGTATCTCCTCCAGCTCGTCCCACATATCCTCGTCTATGTTGGCGCGCTGGAATACGCCGGTCATGCGTCGGAACCAGCGTTGGCCGGTTCTGCGGACGGCGCCGCGTGTCTTCTCCTGGTCTCGGCGTCCGCCTCTTCTGAGGAATCTGAGCATGTGCGGATATTCCTTGCTGGTGGGTATGGGCTGGTGGGGCAGCGAGTTGAGGTTAGCGCTTGGGGGCGCGGTTCACAAGTGGCGCCGGTTTTGACGCAGAGGCGCCATAGGCGAGAAGAGGAGTGAGATTCTTGGAGTGTCCGCGTTATCGCTGAGGCATACCAACGGGGGCGCCGCATGGGTATAATAGCGTCTGCTTATGTCCAACGTATTGCTGTGGCTGATAACCGTGGAGATCATCGGGCTGGCGGCTGTTCCGCTGGTCTATATGCTGCTGCCCCGCCTTTCGGACAGGGGCTACGGGTTGAGCAAGGCGTTCGGGATTCTGGTGGTCGGTTACGCGGCGTGGATTTTGAGCGCGCTTCATCTCGTCCCCAGCGTTCGGGTTACGCTGTTCGGGCTGGTGGCTCTGATGGCGGCGGCGGGCGCGGCGGTGGCGTACAGGCGGCGGCGGGAGATGGCGGCGTTCGCGCGGGAACGGTGGCGGCTCATCGCGGTGACCGAGATCGTGTTCATCGCGTTCTTTCTGGCCTGGACGCTGCTGCGCTCGTACGATCCGGCGATTGACCACACCGAGCAGCCGATGGACATGGCGTTCCTGAACGCGTCCATCGAGGCTACGCTGGGGCAGCCGGAGGATCCGTGGTTCAGGGGCGAGTCCATCAGCTACTACTACTTCGGCTACTGGATGATGGGCGTTCTGAGCGCCCTGTCGGGCGTGGCGTCCAACTACTCGTATAACCTGGCGATGGCGCTGGTACCGGCGCTTGCTGCGGCGGGCATGGTTAGCCTGGTGGTCAGCGTCATCCGCCCGAAGTTCGAATCCGGCGGGGGCGACCGTCGAGAGCTTGGCATGGCCGTCGCAGGCGGCATCGGGGCCGCGATAGTCTTGGGCGTGATCGGCAACCTGCACGGAGTTCTGGAGTTCCTGCGCGCCAACGCCATCGGCTCCCAGGGATTCTATGACTGGGTTAGGATAAGGGGGCTGGACGGACCGGCGGACCCGCCGACGACTTCATGGCATCCGCAGGAGTTCTGGTGGTGGTTCAGATCGAGCAGGGTCATCGGGGGAGAGGGCGACTACACTATCCACGAGTACCCGTTCTTCAGCTTTATGCTTGGCGACCTGCACCCGCACATGATGGCGATTCCGATAGGGCTGCTGGCGGCCGGGTTCATTCTGAATCATTTCAGGTCGGACGAGACGGACATCCGCAGGCTGGACGCGTGGGGGTACGGCGGTCTGGCGGCGATGGCGGTCTCGCTCGGCGGGCTGGCGTTCACGAACTTCTGGGATATGCCGACATACGCCGCGCTGCTGATGGGCGTCGCTGCGCTGAAGGCGTACCTACCGCCGTCCGATACCGGCGGCGCGGGGGCGACGCTCGGACTTATGGCGAGAGCGGCCTTGCAGGTTCCGCTATTGGTGATCGCGCTCGCGGTGGCGCTGTACCTGCCGTACTACCTCGACTTGCCCAGCTCGGTGGAGGGAATAGGCGCGGTCGCAGTTACGTCCCGCCATCTGCATTCGTTCATAGTGTGGGGCGTACCGCTGGCGTTCGTGGCGCCGTTCATCGTGGCGTGCTTCTGGCAGACGACTGTCGAAGACGATGACTGGCGACTGATGACGGCGATCTCGCTCGCCATCGCGTTCGCGCCGTTCGCGGTGTGGAACATCGTTAGGCTGGAGACATCGGCGGGCAACCCGATCGCGCGGCTCATCCACATCCTGCCGCTCGCGCTGCTCATCGCCATGGCGGCGTGGTCGGCGATTCACGAGGCGAAGCTGCGCGGAGCTACGGGCAAGGCGTTCGCGCTGGCGCTGGCGACGCTGGCGCTGCTGCTGATATTGGGGCCTGAGCTGCTGTACATAGACGACTCGTTCGGCGGCCAAGACGAGCGCATGAACACGGTGTTCAAGCTGTACTACCAAGCGTGGGCGCTGCTTGCGGCGGTTTCGGGCTATTCCATATACTACTGGCTGTCAATGCGGCATGGGCAGGCGCGACTGGTACGGCCAATCCGTACGCTCTCGACGATCTGGGCGACAGTGGCGCTCACGCTGGCGGCGTTCGGACTGTACCTGACGGCGGGCATGGCAGCAACCGAGACGGGCGGCTTCGGACGCGAGCCGACGCTGGACGGGCTGGAATACGTCGAACGCGCCCGGCCGGATGAGTACGCTGCGATCGCATACGTCAGGAGCGACGTACCGGAGGGGTCGGCCATCCTGGAGTCGGTCGGCGAGTGGTTCGACGCGGGGCTCATCTCGCGCAGCACGGGGGTTCCGACGGTCATCAACTGGCCCGGGCACGAGCTGCAATGGCGAGGCTCGTCCGAGGCTCTTGGCGATAGGCAAGCCGACGTAGCGACTATCTACACGACGCTCGACGCGGATGAGGCGCGAATCCTGCTGGACAAGTATGACGTAGATTATGTGTACGTGGGGCCGCGCGAGCGAGCGGCGCACGAGGGGCCGGGCCTGGAAAAGTTCTCTGAATTCATGGACGTCGCGTTCCAGCGGGGCGACGCAACTATCTACAAGCTGCGGGAGTAGAATCTCTTGGGCGGCGCGGGCATCGAAAGCGGTGAGAATGGTACGAGTTAGAGTTCATCTTCGACTATGACACTATGACAGATACGACGGAAACAGACGAGAGCGTGGCAGATAGCTCGGCTTTGGCGAATCCGGAAGGGCGGTTCCAGCGAATTTGGGCGCGCCTGGACATGCGGTGGTGGGAGGCGGCGGTCTATGCGGCGCTGATCCTGGTGGGGCTGGGTATGCGGCTGTGGGAGCTTGGCGCGCGAGCCATGCACCACGACGAGAGCCTGCACGCCTTCTACTCCTGGGAGCTTTCCACCGGCGCGCAGTACGTTCACAATCCGATGATGCACGGGCCGTTGCAGTTCGAGGCGAACGCCGCCATATTCGCGCTGCTGGGCGATAGCGAGTTCACGGCGCGACTGTTGTACGCGGTGATGGGAACGGCGCTGATCGCGCTGCCGGCGCTGTTCAGAAACAGGCTCGGACGTTACGGCGCGCTCGTAGTATCGGCGCTGCTGGTGGTATCGCCGGCGATGCTGTACTTCAGCAGGTTCGCCCGCAACGATATTCTGATGGCGGTGTGGGCGCTGGGCCTCGTAATCTGCATGTGGCGGTACTTCGACGAGGGGAAGAACCGCTACCTGTACATATCGTCGGCGCTGCTGGCGCTGACGTTCGCCACTAAGGAGTCGGCGTATCTGCTGGTAGGCACGCTGGGGCTGTGGTGCGTCTTGGTCTTGGCCCACGCGCACTTCGGGCGAGCGGCGCGACAGGGCGCGGGCGGGCGCGGCGACCGACGCGACAGGGGGAACGACGGAGGGCTGCGCGCCAGCCGGCGCGAAAGGCGCAGGGACAGACGCGCGGCGGCGCGAGGGTCGCGTCAGTCCGATAGCCGGGAAGCTAGAGCGGGGGGCGTGTCGCCCCCGGTCGCGTTGGCGCGCGCCGCGAACAGACTGGTCGGCGCGAGCGCGGACTTCAAGCTGGACCTGACGAACCTCGTAGGACCGGCGGGCTTCCTGGTCTTCCTGATCACGCTCACGCTGCCGCAGTGGTCGGCGTTCAGCGCGCTGTTTCAGGATACCCTGCTTGGCTGGACGAATCTGACGCTCGCCGCGCCGGAGGGCAGCCCGAAGATAGGCGATCCGGTAGCGGGCGGCAACCTGATCGCGTTCATCGTAGTCGCCGCGCTGGGGGGCGCCTCGGTCTATTTCGGATACTTGTGGAACTGGTCGGTATGGTGGAAGTGCGCGGCCATCTTCTATCCTACGTGGGCGCTGCTGTACACGACGTTCTTCACCAACTACGGCGGGATCAAGAGCGGCATATGGCAGGCGCTGGGATACTGGGTGGTGCAGCAGGGGGAGGGGCGCGGCAGCCAGCCGTGGTACTACTACTTCGTGGTAACGTCCATATATGAGTTTCTGCCGATCCTCATAGGCGCCATTGCCGCGGTGTACTACCTGAGGAGACGGCGGCGCGACAGCTTCGACGTGTTTCTGGTCTATTGGGCGCTGGTTACGCTGCTGCTGTACACGATAGCCAGCGAGAAGATGCCGTGGCTGGTGGTGGGCATAACGCTGCCGTTCATCGCGCTGTCGGGCAAGTTCCTGGCGGACGTGGCGCAGCGTATAGACTGGCGCTCGTCGCTGCGGATGAGCGGCTACGGCTATATGCTGATTCCGGGCGTGCCGCTGTTCCTGGTTCTGCTGTGGAACCTAGTAGTGTACAGGTCGTCGGGCAACGTAGGACTCGACGTGGCGATTCAGCTGGGGATCGCGGCGGCGCTGGGGGCGCTCGTCGCGCTGTTGGTCTATGTGTCGCGCTCGGTGGGGCGATACGGCGCGCTCGGCGTTTCGCTGATCGCGCTGGCGGTGGTTCTCGCGGCGCTGTCGCTGCGGGCGGGCGTCATCGCGTCGTACCGCAACGGCGATACGCCGGTGGAGATGCTGGTCTATACGCAGACGTCGCCGGACGTAACGCGGCTGCTGGACGAACTGGACCGGTCTGAGGCGGGCATAGACACGCCGATCTCCATAGACAGCACGTCCGGTTTCTCGTGGCCGTGGGCGTGGTACTTCCGCGACGCTGAGGGCGCGACCTTCCCGGTTTACAACACCGACTCGTTCGACGCCGAGCCTTACGAATCGGTATTGCTGGTACATTCGAAAAACCGCGAGTCCGCCGACGAGATGCTTTCGGACACGTTCAGCGAGGCGGAGCGGATACGGCATCGCTGGTGGTTCCCGGAGCACGTGTACAGGAACATGACGCCGTCGAAACTGGCGAGCAAGATGCTGGACAGATCGGCGTGGCGTCACGCCGCCGCGTACTGGCTGAACCGAGAGGGCGTGATGGACCAGGTGGGCAGCGAGGACTCGTACCTCTACTTCAAGGAGGACACGCCTCTGAAGTACCAGGGTCCGCCGGCGCCGTAGGGCTTCGGAAGCGTACATGAAGTACCGTATCGTCATTGGCATTGGCATCAGCGTCTTTCTGCTGGCGTTCTTTCTGCTGACCACGGATTTCGGACGGATGGTAGATGCGCTCGCCGGCGCCAACTATTGGTTCGTTCTGCCGGCGGCCGGGATGTACCTGATTTCCATCTACTTCCGGACCATGCGCTGGACGGTGATGCTCAGGCATCTCAAGCCGGTGAAGACGACGCGGCTGTATCCGGTAGTTACCATCGGGTACATGGCGAACAACATCCTGCCGATGCGCTTGGGGGAGCTGGTCCGCAGCTACTACGTGGGCGAGCGGGAGGGCATAAGCAAGGCCGCGGCGCTGGCGACGGTGCTGGCGGAGCGGGTGTTCGACGCGCTGACGCTGCTGCTCATGATAGCGGCTGTCGCGCCGTTCGTGTCGGTGGGCGGTATGCTAGAGGCGCTGGGCGATCGGTACGGAGTTCCCAGATGGGCGCTGGTTCTGGGGTTCAGCGCGCCGTTCGTCGGGGCGTTCGGGACTATGGCGCTTGCCGCGCTGTACCCGGAGCGCGCGCGGAGCCTGGCGATGATCCTGGCGCGGCCCCTGCCGAACAGGATGGCGACGCTGGCGGACTCGCTCATCTCACGCGTACTGGAAGGGTTGGCTCCGATGCGCGAACCTCGCAAGCTGGGCATACTTTTCGCGCTGTCCGTCCCGATATGGCTGACCGAGGCGGCGGTGTTCTGGATAATGGGCTTCCCGTTCGGGGTGGCCGAGGCGCACGCTGGCGTGGCGGAGATGGCGATTACGATGATACTGGTAACGTCCATTACGAACATCGGCGCATCGGTGCCGGCGGCGCCGGGCGGGATCGGTCTGTTCGAGATAATAGCGCGGGAGACGCTGGTTCTCAGCCCGCTATCGTCGGTGGACAGGGCGACGGCGGCTGGGTTTGCGCTGGTAGTCCATATAGTGGTGCTGCTGCCGATGATCGCGCTTGGGCAGGTGTTCCTGTGGACGGCGCAGGTGTCGCTCCGGCGGCTGTCTGAGGAAGGACGCAAGCCAGACGATTGATTTTAACGCAAAGGCGCAAAGGCGCAGAGACGCAAAGGGATTTTGGTATGGTTTTTGCCCTTATCTCGGGAAATGTCGGGGAACTGAAGATTTAGCCGTTGCCAAGAGGACGGGGTTGACTAGAACCGAGAGGGCGAAACCTGCGAAACTGAGATACTCTGACGTAAGGAGCCCGCTATGCGAGTAGCTATCATCGGCGCGGGCGCGACCGGCCTGCCGGCGGCATACGATCTGCTGAAAGCCGGGCACGAGGCCATCGTGTACGAAGCCGCGCCATTCATCGGCGGTCACGCATCCACGTTCGACGTGGGCGGAGAGCGGCTCGAACGCGGCTATCACCACTGGTTCACGTCGGACACCGACATCATCGAACTGGTGGAGGAGATCGGTCTGGGCCATACCATCCGATGGATAGATTCGACGGTCGGCACGCTACACGACGGTCGAATCTACGACTTCGTTACGCCTATTGACCTGATCAAGTACAAGCCGCTGAGCATATTGGATCGCATTCGGCTGGGCTTGACGACGCTGCGACTCCAGCGCGATAAGGACTGGCGCAAGTTCGAGGGCGTTACGGCGCACGACTGGCTGCGTGAACACGGCGGGGCGCGAGTTTACGACAACTTCTGGGGGCCTATGCTGCGCGGCAAGTTCGGCGATGACTACTACACCCAAGTGACCATGGCCTGGGTCTGGGGCAAGATCAACACCCGGGTAAAGTCGCGCGGCAAGAGCATGGTGCGCGAGAAGCTGGGGTATCCGATAGGCAGCTTCGGGCTCGTGTTCGACACGCTGGCGGACCGGATCCGCGCGCAGGGAGGCGAGGTGCACACGTCCACGCCGGTGAACCGGATCGTGGTGGAAGACGGCAGAGTTCGCGGCGTGGAGCTTCGCGCCGGCAGAAACATATCGCGCGAAGAGCGGTTCGACGCGGTACTCGCGACGACGCCTTCGCCTGTGTTCACGCGCCTCGCGCCGCCGCTTCCAGCCGACTACCAGGCGCGCCTGGACGTCGCCCGATACATGTCCGCCGTACTCGTCGTGCTGGTTCTGGACAGGCCGCTGTCGCACGTTTACTGGCTGAACGTAGCCGACAGGACTATCCCGTTCGTAGGCGTGATAGAGCATACGAATCTGATAGGGCCGGAGCGCTACGGCGGCAAGCGCATAGTCTATATTTCAAACTACCTGACGACCGACCATCCCATGTACAGCATGGGGCATGAGGAGCTACTGACAGCTTACATCCCACACCTGCGGAAGGTAAACCCGAACTTCGACCCGTCGTGGATCCAGGAGAGCTACCATCACCGCGTGGATGGCGCGCAGCCGGTGATCGGCGTGAACTACTCGGAACGCATACCGGGGCACCGCACGCCGTTCGAGGGGGTATATCTGGCGAACACGACGCAGATATACCCGGAGGACAGAGGCACCAATTACAGCGTCCGCATGGGCAGGCAGGTGGCGCGGATGATGATGGAGGACCGGGGCAAGATAAGAGAGAAGAGATAAGAGATAAGAGGGGGGGGGTTGCGGCGGCCGGCGGGTCTATGCTTGTACCCAAGGCAGAACGGCAACGTCAATCCCGTAGTGGCAGGCGTATGCTATCACCAGCCACTTGATGAGCTTGCCGACGAATATGACTGCCATGAACCGGCGGAAGGGGTACTGCACTGAGCCTGCGGCGATGCCCACGATGTCGAACACGGGGTTGGGAATTACCGACACCACGAAGAGGATTAGGGTTCCGCGCTTCAGCATCCACCGCGCCAGAGTCGGGCGGACGCGCCTGTACCAGCGGAACCTGTCGAACACGGTATGTCCGCCGTATCCGATGATGTATCCGGACCACTCGCCCAGCGTTTCGCCCGACGTCGCCAGCAGGCCCAGCGCGAGCGGGTTCAGTTGAACGCTCAGTCCGCAGGTGGCGATTAGGCCAAGACCCGGAATCGGCAGTATGAGCGACACCGCGCCGACGAAGTTCACCAGGAAGATGCCGGGGTAGCCCGCCACCTCCAGCGCATGGTCTCTGAACAGCCAAGCCGCCCCGATGAGACACGCGACCAGAACCAGTCCTATGATGGCCAAGCGTCCCTGGCTGGCAAACTTGGCGGCAGTCATTCCGCCGCTAGCGGCGTCTCTCGGAATGTATGTGTCGTTCTGCTGCAAGGGAAAGTCCCGACGGATCTCGTCACCGGCTGGCGGCGAACGCGCCGGGGTTTCTGCATTGTAGCAGAGGAACAAGCTACACGCTTGACCAGAATTGGGCGCACCCCTAGCAAGACCTCCTCGGATGCGCTAGGCGCAAACGTTTTCACCCCCATCTCAATCTTCCCCCATCGAGGGGGAAGAGGAATGGGCGCGCCCCTAGCATATCAAGCGTCGAGGCGCGCCCGTGGTTCGGCGGCTCTACACGGCGACGGCTTCGGGCGCGCGGACGGGCGACGGTTCGCCGTTCGCTTTGGCGAACGTCATCGCGCCGGCGCCGACCACGTCGCCGATGACGTGGTCGCCCGCGACGAATTCGCCCGCGAGTATCATCCGGGACAGCGGATTCTCGACCGTCCGCTGCACTTCGCGCCTCAGCGGGCGGGCGCCGTAGGCGCGGTCGTACCCCTCGGCCGCTAGCTTGTCGAGGGCCGCGTCAGTTAGCTCCAGGGTTACGCCATGCTCTGAGAGGCGCGACGCCACTTCTGCGACCACGATGTTCACGATCTGCCTTATCTGCGATTCGCTGAGGGGGTCGAACACGATGGTTTCGTCTATGCGGTTGAGGAACTCAGGTCTGAAGACGCGCTTGAGGGCGTCGTCTATCGCCGAACGGCGGCGGGCGGAGTCATCCTCGCGTCCCGCTCCGCGCAGGAAGCCTACGGCCTCGCGGTTCGCGGCATCCGTGCCCAAGTTGCTGGTCATTATCACCAGGGTGTTGCGGAAGTCCACGGTACGTCCGTGTCCGTCGGTGAGGCGTCCGTCTTCGAGGATTTGCAGCAGCGCGTTGAACACGTCGGGGTGCGCCTTCTCTATCTCGTCGAACAGGATGACGCGGAATGGACGGCGGCGGACGGCCTCGGTCAACTGTCCGCCCTCGTCGTAGCCGACGTATCCGGGCGGCGCGCCTATGAGCCGCGACACGGCGTGTCGTTCCATGAATTCGGACATATCCACGCGAACCAAGTTCTGTTCGTCGTCGAACAGGAACCATGCCAGCGCGCGCGCCAGCTCGGTCTTGCCCACGCCGGTCGGGCCGAGGAAGATGAAGCTGCCGATGGGACGCTTGGGGTCTTTGAGTCCGGCGCGGGCGCGGCGCACGGCATCGGAGACGGCGGCGATGGCGGCGTCCTGTCCGACGACGCGCTCATGCAGCCGCTCCTCCATCCGAAGCAGCTTATCCGCCTCGGTCTCGAGCAGCCTGTCAACGGGGATGCCGGTCCAGGTGGCGATCAGCCTGCCGACCTGCTCCGCGGTTACAGTCATGGGCGCAGCGTCGCGCTGGCCTTCACCGAGCGCATCCCGCTCCTCTTCGAGCTTCAGGCGTTCGGAGCGGTAGAGCGCCGCCTGCTCGTAGTCAGCGCGCTGCGCGGCAGCGCGCTCCTCGTCTTCGAGGCATTGGATGCGCGACTCCAGACGCACCACCTCCGACGGCGTAGCCTGCGACTCGATGCGGAGCTTGGAGGCGGCTTCGTCTATCAGGTCAACCGCCTTGTCGGGCAGCAGCCTGTCGGATATGTAGCGCTGGCTCAGCCTGACGGCGGCCTCGATGGCGGCGTCTTCGATCTCGACCTTGTGGTGAGCTTCGTACTTGGGACGCAGGCCCTTGAGCATCTCGACGGCGACTTCCGGCTCCGGCTCTTCGACCAGCACGGGCTGGAAGCGTCGTTCGAGAGCGGCGTCGCGCTCGATGTGGCGGCGGTACTCGTCCTCGGTCGTCGCGCCGACGGCTTGCAGTTCGCCGCGCGCGAGGGCGGGCTTCATCATATTCGAGGCGTCTAGCGAGCCTTCGCCAGCGCCGGCGCCGACAACGGTATGGAGTTCGTCAATGAACAGGATGATCTCGCCGCGGGCGTCGCGTATCTCGTCCATCACGGCCTTCAGCCGCTCTTCGAACTCGCCCCTGAACTTGGCGCCGGCTACCAGGGCGCCCACGTCGAGCGCGAGCACACGGCGGTCGCGCAGTTCCTCCGGCGCGTCGCCGCTGACGATGCGCTGCGCCAGCCCCTCGGCGATCGCGGTCTTGCCCACGCCGGCGCCGCCTATTAGGACAGGGTTGTTCTTGGTGCGGCGAACGAGGGTCTGCATGACACGGGCGACCTCGGCCTCGCGTCCGATGACAGGATCGAGCTTGCCTTCGGCGGCGAGCGCGGTCAGGTCCACGCTGAAGCGGTCGAGGGCGCGGTACTTGCTCTCGGCGCGCTGGTCGGTAACGCGCTGGCTGCCGCGCACCTTCTGAAGAGCTTGGTACACGCCCTCGGTGTTGATACCGCGCTGCCGCAGGATGGCCGCGACCGGCCCCTGGTCTTCACGCGTGAGCGCGATCAGCAGGTGTTCGGCGCTGATGTAGCGGTCGCCGAGCCTGTCAGCTTCGGCCTTGGCGCGGCTGAGGGCAAATTCGGCGCGCGGAGTCATGAATATCTGGTTGGACTGCTCTGCCAACTTGGGCGCGGCATCCAAGACGGCGCGCAGCGCAGCGCGCATGGTGTCCGTCGGCGCGCCCATCTCTGAGAGAACGTCCACCGCCGCGCCTTCTTCCAGTTCCAGCAGTCCCATGAGCAGGTGCTCGGCGTCCCACTGCTGGTGGCGGTAGCGTCGCACGGCCTCCTGCGACCGGCGGATGACTTCCTGAGCCTGTTCGGTGAAGCTGTCTGCGCGTAGTACCATGTCTTAGCCTCGTGCGTTGGGTACATGTATTAGGATTGGTATATTTAGTATAGCAATGTAGTTGATATGAATCAACTAAATATAGGTGCGCTTGCTCAATGCGCGTGAGCCTGTCCCAGTTTGGTAGGGGCTGGTTCCAGGAATCGCCGTTGGCGGTGGCGCGGAGTTCTGGATTCCGGCGTTCGCCGGAATGACAGTTGGGGGGTGAGAACGCCATCCCAATGTCAAGCGCCTACGAATCTGGGGCAGGTTCACGGCGCATAGCGCGCGGGACGAGATGTATGGCTGTATGATAGCGCGTAGAATCCAGGGCAGCGCGCTCTGACTCGGACTGGGAGGTAGTTGCAATGACTATGCGTGGAGACGATCGTACGCCGGGATACGACCTCGGGGACCTGGTGGAATTTGCCGACAATCCTGAACCCAGATGCGCCTGCGTGCTGTTATTGGACACTTCCAAGTCTATGTCGATTCCGGCAGCGCCGGCTGAAGCGCTGGGCGAGAAGATGGACATCGTTGACGGAGTTCAGACATACGCCATGAGTGGAACGCACGAGTTATTGATCCCGATGAAAGAGTTGAGTGAAGGGATCGAAACGTTCAAGAATACGCTAGAGAGCGACTCGTTAGCGTCCACTCGCGTGGAGACCGCCATAGTGACTTTCGACAGCGACGTTCGGGTTCTGCAAGACTTCGCGACGGTTGACTCGCTGACGACGCCTGATCTCCATGCCAGGGGAGAGACAAGCACAGCATCCGCTGTCAATCGCGCGCTCGACATGATAGAAGACCGCAAGAGGAAGTACCGAGAGGCTGGCGTATCTTACTACCGCCCTTGGATTGTAATGATAACCGATGGCGCATCGACCGATAGTGAGCGACAGATGCTGGAGGTATCCGAAAGAGTCCATCGAGCGGAGGAGTCCAATCAGCTTGCCTTCTTCAGCGTGGGCGTGGAGGGCGCGGACATGAACGAGTTGAATCGAATAGGCCCGCGCGGAGCAGTCCCGTTGAACGGACTCGCGTTCAGGGAATTCTTCCTGTGGCTGTCCAGTTCGATGACACGAGTATCTGCGTCCAAGGTGGACGACGAAATTACCCTGCCCGACATCTCTGGGTGGGCCAAGCTGTAACGTCCGAGCGTCGCCTCGCGAGGTCGAAAGTTCCGCAACCGTCCCGCAGATCGAGCTACTTCTGCGGTAATGTCGGAAGTTGACGCGCGGGGATACCTAGAATACCATGCTTTCATATTGAATCTGGTGGAATGGCTACGAGGTTGTCAACAAGCTCGATACGATTTCACGCAGACTGGACACTCCACCCGGGAGGCTAACTCATGGTCAACTTCACCACACGTCCGGTTATTATGGCGCGGCGCGGCGTCGTAACTTCGGGACACTATCTGGTATCTACGGCAGGGCTGAGGATGCTGATGAACGGCGGCAACGCGATTGACGCGGCGGCGGCCATGGGCATCTGCGAGACGCTGATCGAGCCGCAGAGCTGCGGCATAGGCGGCGAGGTTCCGACGCTCATCTACGTCGCCAAGGAGCGCAAGACCTACGCGGTATCGGGCATGGGATGGTCTCCCAAGGAGTTGACCATCGAGTGGTGCCGTGCGAACGGCATAGACCTGATTCCAGGCGACGGCTACCTGCCGGCGTGCGTACCGGCGCCGGTCGGCACGTGGGCGACGGCGCTGGCGCGCTTCGGCACGATGAGCTTTTCGGAGATTCTGCAGCCGACTATCGAGTTCGCCGAGAACGGCTTCCCGGTGTATGAGTCCATGAACCGCCGCCTGCGCGCCGAGGAGCAGAAGTTCAACGAGCTGTATCCGACTACGGGGCAGGTCTATCTGGACGGTGGGCGCGCCCGGAACGTAGGCGACATACACCGCAACCCGGACTTCGCCGAGATGCTTCGGATCATGTGCAGGGCGGAGGATGAGGCAAAGGGGCGCGGACGTGTAGCCGGCATCGAGGCGGCGCGCGACGCCTTCTACAAGGGCGAGATCGCGGAGATGATCGTCCGTTACACCACGGATACGCCGGTCTTGGACGCGAGCGGCGAGGCGCATACGGCGCTGCTGTCTTACGAGGATATGGCGGAATGGGAGGCTACGGTAGAGGAGCCTGTGGCGATAGAGTACAACGGGTTGGACGTGTTCAAGTGTCCGTCGTGGACGCAGGGTCCGACGTTCCTGCAGCACCTATCGATTCTGGACGCGCTGGACGCGGGCGCGCTGGGACACAACACGGCTGACTACCTGCACGCCTGGATCGAGTCGGCCAAGCTGGCGTTCGCGGACCGCGAGGCGTACTACGGCGACCCGACGCACGACGACGTTCCGTTCGAGACGCTGCTGTCGCGCGAGTACGGCGCGGCGCGGGCCGGCGAGATCGGCGACACCGCGTCGCTGGAGCTGCGTCCGGGGGACGCGGGCAACGGCATACCGGAGTACACGTCTATCAGCGTGGCGGAGGACAACCGGCGCGCGCTGGGCGTGGCGGCGCGCGAGATTCAGGACTTGGGCATAGGCCACGCGCACATCGGCGACACGACACACCTGGACGCAATGGACGCGGAGGGCAACATGGTGGCGGCGACTCCGAGCGGCGGCTGGATCGGCTCGTCGCCGGTGATTCCGGGGCTGGGCTTCCCGCTTGGCACGCGGGGGCAGATGTTCTATCTGAACTCGGAGCGTCCGAACGCGCTGGCGCCGCGCAAGCGTCCGCGCGCGACGCTGACGCCGACGATGGTTACGCGGGACGGCGGACCGTTCATGGCGTTCGGCACGCCGGGCGGGGACTCGCAGGAGCAGTGGACGCTGCAGTTCTTCCTGAACCACGTTGACTTCGGGATGAATCTGCAGGAGGCGCTGGACGCGCCGACGGTGCATACTACGCACTTCCCGTCGTCGTTCTATCCGCGAGCGGCGTTCCCGGGTCACGTAGTCGCGGAGTCGCGCATTCCGGCCGACACTCTCGATGAGCTGCGCCGCCGGGGACACGAGATCGAGGCGGTGGACGGCTGGGCGAACGGCAAAGTGATGGGCATACGCTACCACGCGGAGAGCGGGATGATAGCGGGGGCGGCGTCGGCGAAGAACAACATCGGGTACGCGATGGGGTGGTGAGGGGGATTCATATCATACTTGACACAAATCCAGAGGCAGGGGTACTATCCCCGTTACAAACTTCACATGATTCCAGATTGGCAAGGGTAGCGGCCGAACTTCTGCGCTGTTACCCTGAAGTCTACGTCCTGCAGGAATCGGAGGTCCCCCGATGAGCGTCAATGTGGTTAAGGGCGCTACTCGAAAACCCGCGTCTAGCCAGGAACTCGCAAATCTGCTTGGACAGCGGGAAGATGTGTCCGGTCAGCTATTCATCGGCTATCCAATCGTCCCTACTCCCGATGGGCCGTACTCGTTGGATGCTCTGCTTGTGTCCGACGATTCGGGAATCGTTGTGTTTGATTTGATTGAAGGGTCAGATCTAGGCGATTACCAATCCCGCCAAGATGACGCCGCCAACCTACTCGAGTCGAGTTTGAGAAACCACAGGGATCTAATGGATCGTCGGAAATTGCGGATCCCGATTCACACCGTATCATTTAGTACAAGGGCAAGCGCTCCAGTTCGCATAGGAGACGGTTACCCAATCGTCAACCAAGATACAATTGTAAAAGAATTGAAGAAATTCAAGTGGCCTCGGTCAAATCTAAACATACGCAATATAGCTCTATCCGCCATTGAGGGCATCTCAACAATTCGCAAGGGTGGGCCTCGGCGAAATCTCTCCAAGCAAGATTCACGCGGCGCCAAGTTGAAGCGTCTGGAAGATTCTATTGCAACGCTTGATCCATCGCAAAGCGCCGCAGTTATCCAAACTGTGGAAGGCGTACAGCGCATTCGCGGCCTAGCCGGGTCTGGCAAGACAATCGTACTGGCATTGAAGGCAGCGTATTGGCACGCTCAATATCCTGATTGGCGCATCGCCGTCACTTTCAGTACCAGGTCGCTCAAAGGGCAGTTTCGTCGCCTGATCAATCATTTCTACATAGCTCAAACTCGCGAAGAACCCAATTGGGATAACTTGCGCGTCATGGGTGCTTGGGGGGCTCCAGGCGGCGCGGATCGGGATGGCGTATATTATGAATTTTGCCGCGAGAATGGCGTTGAGTACTTTGATTACAGTGCCGCGCGCGACAAGTTTGGACCCAATGACACATTTACGAAGGTCTGCCAATATACTTTTGACCCAACTATTGCTGCCAAGCCCCTGTATGACGCCATCCTAATAGACGAGGCTCAAGACCTGTCTCCATCCTTTCTCCGTATATGCTACTCAATGATGGGAGATGAACATAAGCGACTCGTATATGCGTATGATGAACTACAAAATTTGTCGGGCGAGTCTCTCCCTTCTCCTGATCTCATATTTGAGGAAGACAGCATGGCTGACGATGAACCTGCTCGAGATATAATCTTGAACAGATGCTATAGAAATTCTCGCCCAGTGCTAGTGACTGCCCACGCGCTTGGATTCGGCATATATCGCCAATTGCAGCGAGATAGCCGTACTAATCTAGTTCAAATGTTTGAGAACCCCAGACTTTGGACAGACGTTGGGTATCACGTCAAGGATGGCGAACTGGCGGATAACAAAGATGTATCGCTAATTCGGACAGACGAAACCAGCCCGCGATTCTTGGAAGACCATTCGTCCATCGATGACCTGATCCAATTTCGTACTTTTCGCAGTGGACACGACCAAGCTGAGTGGTTGTCGGAAGCAATTCAGCAGAATCTTCAAAGTGATGAGATACGCGCTAGCGATATAATAGTCATAAATCCTGATCCTATTACAACTCGGGCAAGGGTCGGAATGACCCGTCGGATGCTATGGGACAAGGGAATTCAAACACATCTTGCTGGAGTTGATACTGATCCGGATACGTTCTTCAAGACAGGCACGGAGTCGGTAACTTTCACAGGTATCTATCGCGCCAAAGGCAATGAGGCTGGCATTGTATACATCATCAACGCTCAAGATTGCCATTCCTCGGCTATAAACCTTGCTACGATACGGAATCGTCTCTTTACCGCTATTACCAGAAGCAAGTCTTGGGTTCGCGTTCTCGGCATCGGATCACGTATGGAAGCCCTGAAATCGGAATACAATCAATTGAAAGAGAATAACTTCGAATTGAAGTTCACATATCCAAATGCTGAGCAACGCGGACATCTACGGATTGTCCATAGAGATATGTCAGCCTCCGAACGCAAAACCATGGAGGATAGTCAGAATAGCCTCAAGGCACTATTGGCTGGACTTTCATCAGGTACAGTCCAATTAGAAGACCTTGATGGCGATTCTGTAGCTAGACTCAAAGAGCTGCTAAATGGTTAGGCTAACGGACATCCGAATTAAGCAACAGATTGACGACGTAACCAGATATATCATTGAGTCTAGCTTATCAGATGATCAGCATTTCGCGTTCCTACGTGCTGGCAACTCAGTTGGGCTAAGGGAAATTGCTTTTCCGGACAGCCAGGATATTGCAATCGCCATGAGGAACATTCCTTATGACGAAATATATCAATCTTTGTCGGAGAGACGATCGTATAATATCAAGATGCTTGACGGTGCGCTGATACAGATGATGTATGAATTTGACAACCAGACGCTGACACGCCACAGGCTCGCGTTTTTCCCATCACCGCATCTCGTGGAATTCCAGAACTCCTCAGACGCATACCTAGAAGATGAGCTTTATGCCGAAATAGTTGCTCGGAATATCGTGCGTTTTCCGATTCGATTTGATTATGACGCCAGTGAGTCGGTCCATGTAGATTTGGAGCATCCTAAGTCGCATCTGACACTTGGGCAATATGTGAATTGCCGAATTCCGGTGACCGCGCCGCTGACTCCAACTCAATTCATGGATTTCATACTTCGCAATTTCTACGATACTGCTAGGAACAAGTATGCAGACGGACTTCCATGCGGTGCCGGCAGGTTCAACGAGTCGATTAGCCCAAGCGAACGCGAAGTGACGCACATTGCGGTCCCGACGTGAAAAGCGGTTCGCGGAGATACGGTCAAATATCTCAGGGAGGCTGCCACAACCGTCCCTGAGATGTTCGATGGGTATGGATGAAGCAGGGGGACGGGAACGCTGGCATGGCTACCGACACATGGACATCACAGGAGCGTAGGAAAGCCAACTCTGGCGACCCCGACCGGATTCGAACCGGCGATCTCTGCCTTGACAGGGCAGTATGTTAAACCGCTACACCACGGGGCCGCGTTGAGCGAGTAGGTCTGAATTATACCGGCATCGGCGGATGGCGGTCAAATGTGATTTTGGGCGAGTCTGTCTCCGCATGGAGGGGTTCACCCGAACCACGCGGGGGTTGTAGTTTGCCGCTCCAAGTCTGCGTCCGCCTGGAGGGGTTCACTCCCATCCCCAGCCTTCGCGGGGGCAAGCTCTGACCTCCGCTTCTGGCCTTCCCTCTTGACGGGGGAAGGAACTTTGTTCTGTGTTCGAACTCCTGTCAATCCGGGAGAAGTCCCCTACCCTACTTTTGGGATGGAACCTGCTATACTTGTCCACCGTAGGACGCCGCGCTCGTTGGCGCGGCGCGAGGAGGGAGTATGGCGCTGGATCGGCTGGGCGCGCAGAGCGGGCGCGCTGAACATGGTCAGGAGCATGAACTGGTGGCGCTGCTGCGTCGCCAGGGCATCGCTAGCGCGCTGATTTCTTCGGACGAGGACCTGTCGGCCCTTGTATCGCGCGATGGCGACGGGCCGGCGCTGGCGCTGGTCGATACGGGCTATATGACGACGATCGAAGTCGGCCGTTGCCTCCAGGCATGCGCCGATGCCGATGTCCGCGCTATCGCGCTGACGCCGCGCCACCGTATGCCGCATCTCGATCCGAGTCTGCCGATGGCGGACTTCATCGTGAGTCCGCCGGACCCGGACGAGTTAGTCATCCGCGCGCAGCGGGCGCTAACGGCGGGATCGGGCGACGCAGACGACGATAGCCATATCATCCGCGAGGGCGAGCTGCAGATAGACACGTCCAGCTACGAGGTTACCATCAAGGGCGAGCGCGTTGGGCTGCGGTTCAAAGAGTACGAGCTGTTGAAGCTGCTGGCGGAGAATCCGGGCAGGGTATTCTCGCGCGATGCGCTGCTGAACCAGATCTGGGGCTACGAGTACTTCGGGGGCACGCGCACGGTGGACGTGCACATACGGCGACTGAGGAGCAAGATCGGGGACGCGGAGCACCATTTCATAGAAACTATCTGGAACGTGGGGTACAGGTTCAGGGAGTCGCGCTAACAAGCCAAGCGCTTGACCGCAAGCCGGGCACTTGACCGGTGTTTGTGAGGCGCGAATGGCTGTTGATTAGAAGCCGCGTTGGGGCGCGACGCGTCAGGATTCGCGTTTTAGCGGGAACAATAGTTGGTGGCACAAGGCAGCATGGAGGATAAAATGGCAACAGAGAGGGTCGCATACGTAAACGGCGAGATGGTACCGGAGAGCGAGGCGGTGATCTCGATTCGGGACAGGGGCTTTCTGCAAGGGGACGCCGTGTTCGACACGACGCGGACGTTCGGGCACCGCATCTTCCGGCTGGACGAGCATCTGACGCGGTTCATGGAGTCGCTGAAGTATATGCGGATAGACTCGGGCTTGACGAAGGACGATTTCGTTCGGCTGACGATGGAGGTGCTGAACGCGAATCTGCCGCTGCTGGACGCGGATGACGACTACTGGGTTACACAACGGGTAACGCGGGGCGTGACGGTGGACGGGGTGGACAAGCCGTCGGTGGTGATCGAGTGTGTGCCGCTGCCGTTCAAGGCGCGGGCGCGCTATTACCGCGACGGCATCCCGGTCGTGGTACCGTCGGTGCGCCGCACGCCGCCGGAGTCGAACAGCCCACGCGCGAAGGTTCACAACTACGTCAACCTGGTGCAGGCGACGCTCGAAGTAACCTCGCAGGGGGCGGACAACTGGCCCATCCTGCTGGATACAAACGGCAATCTTTCGGAAGGGCCCGGCAGCAATCTGTTCATCGTCAAGAATGGCGCGGTCATTACGCCGAAGGAGCAGTATGTTCTGGCGGGAATAAGCCGCCGCGTAACCATCGAGCTGGCGCAGGAGCTGGGCATAGAGGTTCACGAGGCGGACATAGACCTGTTCGACGCATATACGGCGGACGAGGCGTTCGTAACCTCGACGAGCTTCTGCATCTGCCCGGTGTCGTCGTTCAACGGCTCGCCGGTGGCCGACGGTTCGGTTCCGGGGCCGGTTACGGACCGGCTCACGCGCGCGTACAGCGGCATGGTGGGGATCGACGTAACCGCGCAGTACCTGGCGCGTCTCGAGGAGTAAGCGCGAGGGTTCACCCTCACCCCAACCCTCTCCCTGAGGGAGAGGGGGCTGGACTTGGCGTCCTGTTCTAGTCTAGGGCAAGGCAGCGAAGGGGATACGCCAACCCTCTCCCTGGGGAGAGGGGGCTTGGCGTATGGAGAAGAGAGCGCAGATCACAGCCATGACCAACGAAACGATTACGGTTGCCGCGCCCGCTACGTCGGCGAACATGGGGCCAGGTTTCGACTGCCTGGGCGTAGCTTTGGACATCTGGAATACGGTAACGGTGGAGGTGGGCGGGAGCGGCTTCGAGATTACGGGCGAGGGCGCGGATGAACTGCCGGCGGATGAGTCCAATCTTGTGTGGCGGAGCATGGCGCGCGTGTTCGAGGAATCGGACAAGCGGATGCCGCAGATGGCGGTTAGATGCCATAACGACATCCCGACGACTCGGGGACTTGGCTCTAGCTCGGCGGCGCTGGTCGCTGGGCTTACCATCGGCAATCGACTGTGCGGCGAGCCGTTCGAGCGCGACGATCTGCTTCAGCTTGCGGCGGCGATCGAGGGGCACCCGGACAACGTCGCGCCCGCCATCTTCGGCGGGATGCAGATTGCGGTAACGCACGACGCGCCCGCCGTAGTCATCCATGACGACGCCTACGCTTACAATCCAACCGCGCCAACCGCGCCCGCGACAACGGCGCCGCGCGTGGTGGCGGCGCCGGTTCCGATTCCGGAAGGGCTATCGGCGGTACTGTACATCCCCGACGAACCGATGCCGACGGAGGAGGCGCGCGGCCTGCTGGGGCCGGAGGTGTCGCGCGCCGACGCGGTGTTCAACATCGGCAGGGCGGCGCTATTGGTCCAGGCGATGGCGACGGGCGATCTGTCGCGCCTCGACATCGCCACCGACGACCGGCTGCACCAGCCGGCGCGTCGCGCTATCTTCTTCCCCATGTACAATATCATCCGAGCCGCAATCAACGCGGGGGCGCTGGGCGCGTTCCTCTCGGGCGCTGGTTCGACGGTGCTGGCGCTGGCGACGGAGAAGGAGTTTACGATTGGCTACGAGATGGCGGACGCGGCGGCGAAGTCGGGGCTGGACGGGGCGGTTCGCATCACGCGGCCCACGGATCTGGGCGCGCGCGTGGTAGAATGAGACACTATCAATCTGTGAAAAGAGCATGAAGCGGCCCAGAGGACGAAAATGACGCTCAAAACCAAATTCACCTACGCGGACTATCTCGCGCTACCCGGCGATGAGAGATACGAACTGCACGACGGAGAGCTTGTCTTGGTAGCATCGCCGAACGAACCGCACCAGCGCGTCAGCAAGAGACTGTTCTTGCAACTTGCGGAGGTCGAGGCGTCTGGCCTTGGCCAGGCGTATTTCGCGCCGTTCGACATCTTGTTCTCTGATACGGAGGTCGTGCAGCCGGACCTGATGTTCATTAGTCGGGAACGGTCCGACATCATCACTCACGCCAACGTTCAGGACGCGCCGGACTTGGTGGTGGAAATCCTGTCTCCATCTACTGCGAGCAGGGACTGGAATTACAAGCAAGGGCTATACGCGAAGTACGGCGTCAAGGAGTTGTGGATGGTCGATCCAGAGTCCGCTTTTCTGTGGCGGCTGATGCTGCGCGGGGACGCTTTCGAGATAGCCGGCGTGTACGGCGCGGACGAGTCTTTCGACTCACCGACGCTCGGTGGGTTTACTATCAATTTGTCAAAGGTGTTCTAGCTCAGGATAGCGCAGCTTCGGGAGGATCGGATGGCGGGTATAGAAGCGGGATACGATGTCGTGGTGGTCGGCGCGGGCAACGCGGCTCTGTGCGCGGCGCTTGCGGCGCGAGACGCGGGCGCGGAGGTGGTGGTGGTGGAGAAGGCTCCGCCGTCGGAGCAGGGCGGCAACTGCCCGTACACGGGCGGCGGATTCAGGTTCGTCCATGACGGGATCGCCGACGTGCGTCGGATGCTGCCGGAGCTCGGCGATTCTGAGGTGAGCCGGATCAGTATGGCGCCATATACCGCTGACGATTTTCGTGAACACTTCGCTGCTGTTACGAAGGGCGACGCGGAAACGGCCTTGATAGAGACTCTGATTTCCGAATCGCGTCCTACGGTCGAGTGGATGTTCGGCAAGGGCGTGCGGTGGGAGCTTTCCGGCGCCTCGTCGCGGGTGGAGGGCGCGCCTTCGACCATTCCCAACAGCGTGGGGCTGAGCGCTTGGGAGTCGGGACCGGGCCTGGTGCGAATGCTGACGATCGCTTGCCGTCGGGCAGGCGTTACGATTCTGTACGAGACGGCGATGACGCGGCTGCTGACTAATGGCGACGGCGCGGTCGTGGGCATCGAGGCGGCGGACCGCGACGGCGCGCATACGCTGCGGGCGCAGGGCGTGATCCTGGCGTGTGGGGGCTTCGAGGCGAACGCGGAGATGCGGGGTGAGCACATCGGCGCGGGCTGGGACCGGGCGAGGGTCCGGGGTTCGGCGCACAACACGGGCGACGGCATCCGCGCGGCGCTGGCCGTGGGCGCGCAGCCGTTCGGACAGTGGACAGGCTGCCACGCTACGCCGATAGACGTGGACGCGCCGGCCACGGGAGACCTGAGCGTTACGGACATCATGCCGCGCCGCTCGTATCCCATCGGCGTTACGGTCAACGGCAAGGGGCTGCGGTTCACGGACGAAGGCGCCGGGTTCGCGGAGCAGACGTTCGTGGATATGGGACACGCCATCCTGAGCCAGCCGGGAGGGATCGCCTACCAGGTGTTCGACGCCAAGGCGCTTCCCCACCTGGAGGGACGCTACGGCGGCTCCCGGCGAGTCGAGGCGGATACGGTATCCGAGCTTGGCGCGAAGCTGGACATAGACGCGGGCGCGCTGAGTCGCACGGTCGAGGAGTTCAACGCGGCGGCAAACGACGGGGAATATCATCCGCGCGCGCTGGACGGGCTGTCCACCCGCGGGCTGAATCCGGCGAAGAGCAACTGGGCGATCAGGCTGGACAGTCCGCCATACTTCGCGCATACGGTTACGGGCGGCATCACGTACACATACGGCGGGATCAGGATAGACACGGAAGCGCGCGTCCTAGGCGCGGACGACCAGCCGATTCCGGGTTTATACGCGGCGGGCATCATAGTTGGGGGCATCTTCGTTCACGGCAGTCTGAGGGCCGCCGGGCTGATGCACGGCGCGGTGTATGGAAGGATCGCGGGGATGGGCGCGGCTGAAGGGTCTCGCTCACGCTGACGCGGTGGGAAAGATGCCCCGGTCTATCTGGCGCCGGGGGCGGCAAAGGCATAGATGCCGCTGTCCTCGAGCTGATAGCCCACGTACACTACTCCTTCCGAGATGGCGTAGGGTTTGCCCCTCCCGCCCTGATGGTAGCCGATCTCGACGCTCCAAAGCGGCTCTCCGGTCTGGGCGTCCAGAGTGTGGAGGTAGCCATCCAATGAGTTGGCGTAGAGAACGCCGTCGACCACCTCGACCTCTCCGATATGCCAGTCAGCATCGAGGCTCCATAGCTCCTTCCCAGTCGCAGCGTCCAGCGCATGGAAAGCCTCGACGCCGGTCATGAACACCATCCCATCGGCGCCTCCCGACACGTACGCCGCCCGGTCTTCTTCGAATGACCAGAGAAGCCG
The DNA here is from genome assembly GCA_034420955.1 of Dehalococcoidia bacterium. Taxonomy (GTDB): domain Bacteria; phylum Chloroflexota; class Dehalococcoidia; order Lucifugimonadales; family UBA1123; genus VXRN01. The sequence goes on along the minus strand of DAOUKV010000014.1, from coordinate 189,481 downwards.
CCCTGTGGCCGCGTCAAGTCCATGCAGCACCTGGGCTTCGAACTCCACCAGGGCCCACACCCCGTCGGCGATGAAGGGTGGACGCTCCCAGAAGTCGTAGGCTATATCGTACTTCCACAGCTGCGCGCCAGTGGATTCTTCCAGCGCGTATGCCGCCGAGTAGGACCGGAGGTACACAACCCCGTTCGATGCCGCGGGAGGGTCCTGGACAAGGCCGTCATCACCATCGCCGGCTTCGAAGCTCCAGGCCGGCTCCCCAGTCGTCGAGTCGAGAGCGCGCACTCGAGTCTCGTCGGACACGAAGACCAAATCGCCCGAGGCCGTTACCGGGAACAGGAGGGGAAGCTCCGAGGAGCGTAGGACGTCGGCCGTCCACAGCTCCTCTCCCGACGCTACGTCAACGGCGCGGACGCGGACGCTGAAATCGCCGTCGATTCTCTGGGTGGAAAAGTAGATGGCGCCGTCACTAATGAGCAGTTCTTCGCGCACAGGCTCGTCGCTCGACAGCAACTCCCCGGTGGACGCATCCAGAGCGAGGTAACCCCCTCGCGCCTTCTGCGCGTACACCACTCCCCCGGCCACTTTGGGAGGCGGGTTCAGCCCGTCTCCCGCATCGAATCTCCACACGAGTTCTCCCGTCTCGGCGTTCAGAGCGTACACGGATCCCTCATATGAGCCGGCGTAGGCTACGCCATCGACCGCCGAGGGAGACACGATCACTAACTCGCCGGGGTTGCCTACGCCGTACTGCCAGAGCAGCGCATCATCCGGCGGCGGCCCTACCCTTCCACAGCCGACCAGCGCCGCCAGCAATATTATGATCACCCACGGCTGCAAAGCGGTTCCTAAAGCTCCACGGTCGTTCTTCTTCATGCCCTCAAGCCTCTGGTAGTTTGGCGAGCCTACACATCGAGAGGTTCGAGCGACATGGACGAGCCGTATGGATAGCCATGAAAGTAGATCCCCAAACGACGCGGCGCGACGCTGAGATCCGCCCGGGCGGATCGAGGTTCTCGGCAGTAGCGGAGCAATTATACCGAATTGTGGGGAGTTCTCGGGCGCCGGGGCAGGCCTTTCCACTGCCGTATCGCATTTACAGCCATCCCTGTCTATAATGCAGCAAACGTTCATTGGCAATGGTCAGGCGCGCTCAGGGAGAGGTTATGCCGCAAGATACGCCCCCTTCAGTTGACATCACCCGCATCCAACAGCTTGCCAACGATCTGCGCGAAAGCGTCCAGCGCGTAGTGGTCGGCAAGTCGGACGTGATAGACCTTGCCATCATCGCCGTCATATGCCGCGGACACGTACTGGTAGAGGATGTGCCGGGCATCGGCAAGACGACCATGGCGAAGGCGCTGGCGCAGTCGCTCGGATGCACATTCAGCCGCATCCAGTTCACGCCCGACCTTATGCCCACCGACGTGCTTGGCGTCAACTTCTACAACCAGAAGACGGGGGACTTCGAGTTTAGGGCGGGACCAATCTTCAGCCAAGTGATACTGGCGGACGAGATCAACCGCGCGACGCCGCGAACGCAGTCGGCGATGCTGGAGGCGATGCAGGAGCGGCAGGTTACGGTGGACGGGCAGACGCGCCGCCTGAACGAGCCGTTTCTGGTTCTGGCGACGCAGAATCCGATAGAGCTGGAAGGCACCTTTCCACTGCCGGAAGCCCAGCTGGACAGGTTCATGATCCGCATAAAGCTGGGCTACCCTTCGGCCGAGGAGGAGTCGGACATACTGCAGCGCTTCGAGCGCGACACGACGCTTCCGGACCTCGACGCCGTTACGGGCGCGAAGGAGCTGCGCGAGATGCAGCGTCTGGTTACAACTGTTCGGGTGGAGGACATCATCCGCGACTACATAGTCGAACTGGTGCAGTCCACGCGGCGCAACGACGGGCTGACGCTGGGGGCAAGTCCCCGCGCGGCGCTGGCGCTGTACAAGACGGCGCAGGCGCGCGCCGCGCTCGACGGGCGCGATTTCGTTACGCCGGACGATGTGAAGGCGCTTGCGGAGACGACGCTGGCGCACCGCGTGATACTGACGTCGAACTCGCGCCTGCGAGGCAGGACGGCGGAGCAGATAGTGGCGGAGACGCTTAGCCGAGCGCCGGCGCCGATAGAGAGGTAACAAGCCGAGCGCTTGACCGGCGATTGTCTTTGGATTCGCAGACGGTAGCGGTCAGAACGGAGGCGTTCAAGATTGTTCAACAAGTTCTGGCACGACATCTGGGGCGTGATGTTCACGGCCCTGATACTGGTCGGCATCTTCGCCGGCCAGGGGCTCGTTATCGGGCTTGGGGTGATGGGGTTGCTGGTAGTGTTGGTATCTTGGCTGTGGAACCGTCTATCGCTAGAGCAGGTGCATTACGAGCGCGAGGTGGCGCAGAACCGCGTGTTCAGGGGCGAGGAGACCACGCTGACCATATCCGTAATGAACCGCAAGCCGATACCGCTGGCCAAGGTGGACATGGAGGACGAGTTCCCGGAAGAGATCGAGATAGTGGACGGCGAGGTGTCCGTAGGCTCGAACCCGAAGTCCATGGTGCTGAAGCACCACACTTCGCTATCGTGGTACGAGCGCGTGAAGTGGGAGTACACCATCAAGTGCGATACCCGGGGCTTCTTCAGGTTCGGGCCGGCGCGGATGGAGAGCGGCGACCTGTTCGGCTTCTACGGGAGCGAGGCGACGCACGCGGAGCGCGACTACCTGCTGGTCTATCCGCGCGTGGTACCGCTGCCGGAACTGGGGCTTCCGCCGCTGCGTCCGCTTGGGGAGACGCGGGGCGGCATCGAGATATTCCAGGATATGTCCAGGCCTCGCGGCATCCGAGAGTACCAGATGGGCGACCCGTTGAAGATAGTTGACTGGAAGGCGACGGCGCGGACGGGTGAGCTGCAAGTGCGGGTCTTCGAGCCAAGCTCGACGTTCACGGTCATACTGATAGTGGCGGTGGAGACGTCGGAGAGGTCTTGGGAAGGCTATTCGCCGACGAACCTGGAGAGGGTGATAACGGCGGCGGCCTCCATAGCGAGCTACGCGGCGGAACGCCAGTACAGCATAGGTCTGTTCTCGAACGGGGTGCCGATTCTGACGGACCGCCCCATGAAGGTGGAACCCGCAAGCACGCCGGAACAGCTTACGATCATCCTAGAGGCGTTGGCGACAGTCAGGCCGCTGCCGATAGGACCCATGGCGGACCAGCTCGGATTGAATCTGAGACAGTTCCCGCTGGGTTCGACGCTGGTAGTGGTTGCCGCCATCATCACGGATGAGTTCGTGGACGGGATAGCCAATCTGCGCCGCCAAGGGTACAAGGTGGTTGTGGTGTGGGTTGGCGATACGGAGCCACCGGAGATGCCGGAGGGCGTGACGACGCACGATCTGAGACAATTCTTCGAGAACCTGGAGATGGCCGGTGAGTACGCTCCAAGATAGGCTGACGCTGCTGTCGGCGGTCGTCGTCGAGAGCGTATGGATCTACTCGATACTGGCGACCCTTTCGCTGCTGGCGATTCCCGGGGGCAGCCCGATATCGTGGGTGGCCGCGTTGTGCGTTACGCTGGTCTCATTCATGACGGCGCGGGGGCTGTCGCTGGTCATCATGCCGACGTGGATGCCCTACGTCTTGCAGATGGCGATGGGCGCTCTGACGATCTACCTGGTTCTCGGCGCGCAGCTGCAGACGGCCGGGCAGTGGATGGACCTGGGCTGGCTGTCGGGCGTATTCTCGGATACACAGCCGGACCACTTCACGAGAAAGGCGCTGCTGGGCGGGTTCTTCTCCACGCTGTTCTGGCTGAGGGGCGGCAGGCTGGCGTCCACGGAGTTTCCGGTCGAGCATCTGATGTTCACGTTCAGGCTGGGGCTGATCGCGCTGTCGGTCGCCGCTGTCGTGGATATATTCCACCCGGCGGATCTGAAGATATTCTCGCTGATGTTCGTGTTCTTCGCCGCCGGGCTCATAGGCTTGGGGGTGGGCCACATTCTGCCGTCGGCGGGGGGGCCTACCCTAACGCGGGGCAGCTGGGCGCGGGTGATAGGCGTGGTGGTGGGCGGCATCGTGTTGTTGGGCTTCATGTTCAGCCTGCTTCAGCGCGGCGCGCTGGCGTTCATAGCGGCGCCGCTGATGTTTCTGCTGAACATAGCGGCGCGCATCGTCTTCTTCGTAATCATCGTGCCGCTGGTCTATATCCTGAGTTTCATCATATCCGGCGTCTTCTGGCTGATGCAGAGAGTGGCGGGAGATCCGCCGGAAGGAGAGCAGGAGTTCGGGCTGGGCGGGCAGGAGTTCCTGGAACAGTTCGTGGAGCAGAGCGAGCCTTCGGAGCCTTCGATATGGCTCCAGATTCTCGCGGGCATCGCGGTGGCGCTGCTGGTGGGCGCGATACTGCTGGTCTTGGCGCGGTCGTTCCGGCGCAACACGCGCTGGCTACGCATCCAAGATGAGGGGGAACGAGAGTCTCTGGAGGGCGAGTTCGACCCGACGATGGACTTGGCGCGGCTGCTATTCGGTCTGCTTCCCGACCGGTTCAGGAGACGCAGAACGCAGAGGCGGCTGCAATTGCCGGACGACGAGCGAAACATAGTGGATGTGTTCAGGATATACTTCGGGATGCTGAACATCGCGGAATCTCGCGGACAACCTCGCCTGGATTTCCAGACCCCGGGCGAATACCGTACCGCGTTGCGCCGTGTGTTGCCGGACCGCCTGGTGGACATGGCGACGGCGGCGTTCGACCGCGCCTGCTATGGGCGGCTGCCGTCCACGACGGAGGAGATAGCGGAAATGCGGCAGATGCTAGAAGAAGCGGGCCGGGAGAAAAGAGGAGATAGGAGTTAGGGGCGCCCTTACCCCAACCCTCTCCCTCAGAGAGAGGGGGCTTCACCCCCACCCTAACCTTCCCCCGTCAAGGGGGAAGGAACTAGACAGGACATTGATATGACGACAGACCTTCAGCCATTACAAATCGCAGTCTTGACAGTCGTATCGTTCGGGGTCGGCATTCTGGGCGGGTTCGTTGGCCTTGCGCTGGGCACGATGCGGCTGCCGGCGATGCTGCTGATCGGGATGCCCGCTCCGATAGCGGGGGGAACGAACATCCTCGTATCGGCGCTGTCGGCTATCAGCGGCGCGATACGCCACTACCGCGAGGGGCGCGTGGACAACCGCATCCTGCTGGTCATGGGCATCCCCGCCTGCGTTGGGGCGTTCGCGGGCGGGTTCGCCAGCGACTTCACGCCGGAGTGGCTGCTGCTGATCGGCGCCGGCGCGCTGGTGTTCTGGCAGGGCGTCGAGTTCCTGATACTGGTCAGGAACCAGCGGCGCTCGGGCGGGCCGCACATGTTCGGCGCGGACCTGGAGGGCGCGGAGGGCGAGTTCACGCCCAAGCGCGTGTCGCTGGAGGCGGGCATCGGGCTGGGAGTCGGGATACTCGGCGGCGCGGTGGGGCTGATACTCGGCAGCATACGCCTGCCGGCCATGATCCGCATCCTGCGAGTAGATCCGCGCATCGCGGCGGGAACCAACCTGTTCATCGGCTTCTTCATGGGGGCGCTCGGCTGGGTCGGCCACGTCGCGGTCGGCGAGGTGGACTACGTTGTGCTGATTGCGATGGGGGCGGCGGCGATGATCGGCAGCAACATAGGCGCCCGGCTGACCGGACGCGTGCGGCTGGACACGCTGATTCTGAGCATGGGCGTCGTGCTGATGATCGTTGGCGTTCTGCTGGTGTGGCGCGGCGCGGAGGATTTGTTGGGATAGGGCGCGCTTCCAACGGAGAATTCCTAATAGGTTGACAGGGTACGCAGCTTGGTTGGGGTGGAGATTTCACCCTCACCCCAACCCTCTCCCTGAGGGAGAGGGGGCTTCATCCCCATCCCCGTCAAGGGGGGATGGGTTTTCTCAGATGGCGCGTCCGGCCAGTATGCCGGCGAGCGCGGCGAGGAGGCCGAGGCAGACGCTTCCGACGATGTTGAGGGCGGCGCGTCCGATCTCTCCGGATTGGGCGAGTTGGACCGAGGCGACGGTCAGGGTGGAGAAGGTGGTGTATGAGCCGAGGAATCCGACCGCGACGAGCATTCGCGCGGAAGACGGCCAGCCCTGTCCATCGGATACGGCGGCGGACGCGGCGACGAAGACGCCGAGCAGGAACGAGCCTGTTACGTTGATGAGCAGGATCCCCAGCACGGTCTGACCGCCTACGGCGGCGGTTACGGCGCGGTCGAGGGCGTATCGGGAGATGGCGCCGAGCGCGCCGCCGAGGGCGACGATGAGGTATGGGGTCATTTGGCTATAAAAGGGCGGGACTTTCGCGTTTCATCCCATTAGACCAGGCGGTTAGATCAGGCCCAGTTCGCGTATCTCACCGAATGCGTTTTCGTAGGCGTTGAGGGTGTGGGCGATGTCGTCCTCGGTGTGCGCCGCGGTCAGGATGAAGCGGTTGCCGGCCTGCACGCCGTGATTGAGCAGGGACAGCGTGAGCTGCCGCAGGCGGTTCGGCTCCATGGACTGCGCGAGTTGTTCAGGGGTGAGGATGGCGTAGTCGGTGTCCCCTTCGTAGTCTGTCCCCAAGTGCAGGAACATCAGCGAGGTTATGCCCGTGGCGCGGCCAGGAATCTCCATGCGCATCATAAGATCGTTCAGACCGTCTTTCAGCTGCGCGGCGCGAGCGTTCGCGGTGTCGTTGATGGGTTCGTTCGCTACTATCTTCAACGCGGCGATTCCGGCGGCGGCGCAAACGGGGTTGGCGTTGAACGTCCCGTTGTGCGCTATGCGCCTGTCCCTGTTGAAATCCGCATCGTCCGCCCTGCCCTCGATCATGTTGATGATGTCCGCTCTGCCGGTAACCGCGCCGCCGGGGAGCCCGCCGCCGAGTATCTTGGCGAGCGTCGTCAGGTCCGGCTCGATGCCGAAGTACTCCTGCGCGCCGCCCCGCGATACGCGGAAGCCCGTTACCACTTCGTCGAAGATCAGTATGACGCCATAGCGCGCGGTGACTTCGCGGAGTTGGTGGAGGAACTCTGGCAGAATCGGCTCCAAGCCCATATGCGCTCCGGTGGGTTCGAGGATTACTGCGGCGATGTCATCGTTTTCTTGCAGTGTCTTCTCGAACGTCTCTATGTCGTTGGGGGGCAGGACTATCATGGTGCTGAGGGTCTCTTGGGGTATGCCGCCGATCCCATCGGAACCGGCCACGAGATAGTCGCTCCAGCCGTGGAAGTGGTCTTCGAACTTGATGACCTTGGACTTGCCGGTGTAGGCGCGCGCCATGCGAATCGCCATCATGTCGGCCTCAGTGCCGGAGCTGTGGAAACGCACCTTCTCGGCGGTGGGGATTAGCTCGCGCACCCAGTTTCCCCACTCGATTTCGCGCTCGGTGGAGCCTGAGAAGTGGGTGCCCATAGCCATCTGATCCTGCACCGCTTGGACGACTTCAGGACGCGAGTGGCCGAGGATGAGCGCGCCGTGCCCGGGGAAGTAGTCGAGAATGCGGTTGCCGTCCACGTCGAACTTCGCCGCGCCTTCGGCGTGGGTGTAGTAGAGCTGGAACGGATCCTGTCGCCGCGCGTCGTGGGTTACGCCGTTGGGAAACAGCGAGCGCGCCGAGTCGTGCAGTTCGGCGGACTTGGGGTGTAGCTCGAAGAAGCGGTTCTCTATGGGTGTGGGCATGGGGCTATCCTCTCGTGTTCGTGGGGCTGTGGCCTGTTATCGCAAACGCCAGTCTGTTCTGATTGTAGCAGACAGAGGGGGCGGCAGGCGCTGTTTGTCGCTTCAGCAGTTCTATTAGTTCGTTTTGTCCTCTATCATTCCTAGCGCCGCCAGCATGAAGGCGTATTCTTCGGCAATCTCGTAGATTCGAGCGTCTCGACCTGAGCGTCCGCTGTGTCCGGCGCCCATGTTGGTTTTGAGCAGCAGCAGGTTGTCGTCGGTCTTGAGCGCGCGCAGCTTGGCGACGTACTTGGCCGGCTCCCAGTACGTTACACGCGGGTCGTTGAGTCCGGCCGTTACGAGTATTGGCGGGTAATCCATCGCAGTTATCTGGTCGTAGGGCGAGTATGAGCGTATGTATTCGAACGCCGTCTTGTCTTCGATTGGGTTGCCCCACTCGGGCCACTCGATTGGAGTTAGCGGCAGGGAATCGTCCAACATGGTGTTCAGGACGTCCACGAACGGGACGTGCGCTGCGACCGCGCCCCACAGCTCCGGCGCCTGGTTGGCGACGGCGCCCATCAGCTGGCCTCCCGCGCTGCCGCCGGAGATGGCTATGCGGCCCTCGGAGGCGTAGCCGATAGAGATCAGATGTCGCGCGACGTCGACAAAGTCGTTAAACGTATTGGTACGACTGTCCAGCTTGCCCTGCTCGTACCAGTAGTAACCTAGGTCGTCTCCACCCCTGACATGCGCGATTCCGAAGATGAAGCCGCGATCGAGCAGCGACAGCCGCGAGATGGAAAAAGATGGCGATATGGCGTATCCGTAAGCGCCATAACCGTACAAGTACATAGGCGCGGAGCCGTCTGTCGGCGTATCTTTTCGGCGCACGATAGATGCGGGAACCATTACCCCATCCCGCGCCGGCGCAAGTACGCGATCCGTAACGTATGCCGATGCGTCGTAGCCGCTCGGAATCTGCTGGACACGGCGAACCTCAAGCTCTCCGCCGTCCAGGTGGTAGTCGAAGACCGTGTAAGGCGTAACCATGGATTCGTAACCTAGCCGCAGCGTTTCGGGCACGAATTCCTGGTTGTTGCTACTGATGAAGGCAGTGTACGCCGATTCCGGGAACTCGACGTAGGTTGTATCGCCGTCGCGGTCCATCAGGCGTATCTGATCTAGGCCGTCTATACGCTCCTGGATGGCGATGAAGTCTCGGAACAGGCGGTAACTTCGGATGTAGTTCTCGTCGGTAGCGGCCACGAGGGTCGTCCATGCGCTCTCGGTCGGATCGTCCTCCGGCGCGGTAGCGATGCGTGAATTCTTATGCGTATCGTTGGTGCGTATGATGAAGCGGTCGCCTTGGTGGTTGACCGAGTAGTCGTGGTTCTCTCTGCGCTCGGCGACGAGGACGGGTTCCGCCGAGGGGTCGTCCGACGGGATCAGCCGCACCTCAGACGTTACGTGGTCGGCCAAGCTGATGATGATGTAGTCGCCGGATGCGCTCATGGACACTCCCATGAAGAAGCCGGGATCCGACTCCTCATAAACAACGGCATCCTGATCGACAGGTTGGCCGACTACGTGTCTTCGCAGCTGGAAGGGCCGCCAGTTCTCATCCAGCACCTTGTAGAAGAACGACTTGTCGTCCTTCGCCCACACCGCGCCACTGATCGTCTCCTCGATGATGTCCGGCAACAGTTCGCCAGTGTCCAGATTCTTGATCGTCATACGGTAGCGTTCGGAGCCATCGTCATCCACGCTGTACGCGAGCAGCGTGCCGTCGTTACTTACGGATAGCGATCCCAGCCTGAAGAATTCAAGGTCTTTTGCGAGCTCGGGTTCGTTCAGAATGACGATCTCGTTCGAGGTAGGCCCTTCTCTCGCGCCCTCGTCTTCCGCGGGCCAGCGCGACCAGATGGGATACTGTCCACCTTCCTCATAGCGCCACTGGTAGTACCATTCCCCTTTCTTCCATGGGATGCTGGACAAGTCGCTTTGCCGCCTCCCCTTGATCTCCTCGAATATCGTATCTATCAGCAGTTGATGAGGCTCCATCTTAGCATCGAAGTAGGCGTTCTCGGTTCTCAGATAGTCTAGGACGTCTTCGTCGTCAACCATCGGATAGTCGGGGTCTCGTAGCCAGTTCCAAGGGTCTTCGACCGTTATGCCATGGTGGGTGAAGCTGTGCGGTCTCTGCCCGGCTACGGGAGGGACGTCCGCCAGCGTTGCTGTCGGCTCTGCCGTGGGGGACGGCTCTGCCGTGGGGGACGGTTCGGGCGTGGGGGACGGTTCGAGCATAGGCGTAGGTTCCGGCGTGGCTGTCGGAGCCGGCGTAGGCGATGGTTCAGGCATCGCCGTCGGCTCTGGCGTAGGGGGCGGTTCGGGCGTGGGCGTAGGTTCCGGCGCCACCGTCGGAGCCGGCGTAAGCGATGGTTCAGACGTCGCCGTCGGCATTGGCGTAGGGGACGGTTCGAGAGTCGCTGTCGGCTCTGGCGTGGGCGGTGGGACCGGCGCGGCGGTTGCCGTGGGCGGACTGGCGGTCGGCTCCGTCGTCGGGGACGGGGCGGGAACGGTCGGCGCGGCAGCGATTTTGGCGACGGGTTCCGGCTCGGCGGAGGCGTCATCCCCGCAGCTGACGACGATGAGAAGCGCGATAGCAATGACGACGGATATCAGCAGAGGACAACGAGCGTGAGACATTCTTGCCCTTTCTGGTTGGATGTATGCGGCAGTGTATAACCGCATTCCATGATAACTGAATACGGAGGTGATAACGCAAGATTCTGTGCAGTAGCCCGTATCACAAGGCGCGCTTGCGACGCTCGAAAGCGCTATGATGTTCTGCGACTCGCTGTAGGACTCTTTCCGGGAGGTGAACCCGTTGCCGCCGATGGCGCTTTCCAACATGAAGGTTCTGGATTTTACGCACTACATCGCGGGGCCGTGCTGCACGAAGCTGCTCGCCGACTACGGCGCGGACGTGATCAAGGTGGAGCGGCCAGGCTCGGGCGACGGCGCGCGGGCTATGGGGCCGTTTCCGAACGATGAGCCGCATCCTGAGAAGAGCGGGACGTTTCTGCATCTCAACACCAACAAGCGGTCTATCGCGCTCGATCTCAAGAGCGCGGACGGGCAGCGGACGGCGCGTAAGCTTGCGGCGCGCGCGGACGTGGTGGTCGAGAGCTTCCGTCCCGGCGCGATGGAGCGGTTCGGGCTGGGGTTCGAGTCGCTGTCGGCGGACAACCCGGCGCTTGTGATGACGTCCATCTCGAATTTCGGGCAGACGGGGCCGTACCGCGACTGGCGCGGCTCTGAGCTTATCTTCTACGGCATGGGGGGCGAGCTGTACTCAACCGGCGTGGCGGAGAAGGAGCCGCTGAAAATGGGCGGCACGGTTGGACTGTACCAGGCGGGCGCGGTGGCGGCCTACGCGACGCTGGGCGCGTTCATGTCGGCGCAAGGTGAGGGTACGGGACAGCATGTTGACGTGTCTCTGATGGAGACGCAGGCAGGCTCGATAGACCGTCGGATGAGTATGCTGCTGGCGTACCAGTACAACGGCGAGATAAGCCGGCGGACGCCGATGGGCGAGGCGTCGGGGGCGGGCGGTTACCCATCCGGCGTCTATCCGTGCGCCGACGGGTTCTTCCAGATAACCGGCGGCGGCAACTACTTCGTCCGCGTCCGCGACATGCTGGACGAGCCGGACGAACTGGCTGGCGATGAGTGGCTGACGCCCGAGGCACAGGCGAACGAGGATATGGCGGGGCTGTTCGAGGCGGTGTTCTACCCGTGGATCCTGGAGCGCACGAAGTACGAGCTTTGGGAGCGGGCGCAACAGTCGCGGGTGCTGAGCGGCCCGCTGAACACGATGGAGGACCTGCTGAACGACGAGGTGTTCCACCGTCGCGGCGCGTTCGCGGAGGTGGAGCGGGACGAGGTGGGAACGCTGACGTATCCGGGGCGTCCGTTCATCATGGGGGCAACGCCGTGGGCGATACGCCGTCCGGCGCCGCTGCTGGGGGAACATACGGGGGAGGTTCTGACGGAGATTGGGCTGGGTGAGGAAAGAGAAGAGAGAAGAGAGGCGTGAGAGTGGGCGTGGCGCTCTGGGTTCCGGCGTTCGCCGGAACGACGAGTGAAGCGCGAGAATGGGTATGAATTGGAGATTAGAGATATGAAGTTGCCGCTCGAAGGGGTCCGGGTTCTGGATATGACGGTGGTGTGGGCCGGGCCGTACTGCACTACCCTGCTGGCGGACCTGGGGGCGGAGGTGATCCGGGTCGAATCCATACAGATATTCGGACCGCCGACGCGCGGGTCTATGGCCCGTCCGTCGAAGTTCGCAATCGAGAACCTGCCTCCTTTCATCGGGGGTATGCCGGACCGCGACCCGAAGGACCGTCCGTGGAATCGCTATCCGCTGTTTAACGCGCACGCGCGCAACAAGCGCAGCATGACGGTCGATCTGCTGCGCCCGGAGGGGCAGGAGATATTCGACAGGCTGGTCGCGGTCAGCGACGTTCTGGTGGAGAACAATCCGACGGAGACGATGACGAAGCTGGGCATATCCTACGAGCGGCTGAAGGCGATCAATCCACGCTTCGTCATGCTGCGGATGCCCGCCTACGGCAACGATGGGCCGTACCAGAATCACCGCTCGCTGGGCATCCACATCGAGGGGGTGATAGGCCACAGCCTGCTGAGGGGGTACACCGATCTGGACACGGCGTCGAACACGCAGGTCTATATGGCGGACGCGGCGGCGGGGGTTGGGGGCGCGTTCGCGGTCGCCTGCGCGCTGAATCACCGGCGGCAGACGGGCGAAGGGCAGCAAATAGAGCTTTCGCAGGCCGAGAATTCCGTGCCGTTCCTGGGCCAAGCATTCATGGACTACGCGATGAACGGGCGCAGCCAAACGACGCTGGGCAACCGGCATCCGACGGCTTTGCAGGGCGTGTATCCATGTTCAGGAGTGGGCGCCGGAGAGGACGACTGGATCGCCATAACCATATTCGACGACCGCGACTGGGCGCTGTTCCGCCAAGCCATCGGCAACCCGGCGTGGACGGACGACGCGGAGTTCGCCACTCACGATTCGCGCCGCGCGAATCACGACGCGCTGGATGAGCGCATCTCGTCTTGGACCCGGAACGTGGGGCATATCGAGGCTATGTCTCTGCTCCAGTCTCACGGCGTGGCTGCGGGGGCGGTACTGAACCAGCGAGACGCGGCTGCCGATCCGCACCTGCGGGAGCGGGGGATGTTCGAGGAGGCGTGGCAGCGGGACGTGGGGACGCATATGTATCCGCGCGCGCCGTTCAAGATGTCGGGAAGCGACGTGCGGATACGGCGGGGGCCGGCGCGCCTGGGGCAGGACAACGAGTATGTTTACAAGACGCTGCTAGGACTGTCTGACGCGGAGTACGACACGCTGGTGGACAAAGGGCATATAGGCGAGGAGTACGCAGAGCACGTGCCGTAGCAAGCCGCAAGCCGAGCGCTTGACCGGGATGTATGAGGCGTGAGCCGCCAGCAACCCCTGCTTGCCTTTGCGTAGGTAAGGACATTGGGATGGCGGAGCGCGGCGGGCCGTTCAGACTTCGCGCATGTCGGCGGACCAAGTGATTTCGATGGCGTCTTTGACGCTCTGGTGGGCGGGACAGCCCTGTGGGTGGACACGGAGGGCGCGCTCCGCCGCCTCGCGCTTGTCCGCAGGGACGGGGAACTGGTAGCGAACGTCTATGGCGGTAATCCGAATTGTTCTCCCCACGCTCTCGATCTTGCCCTCGACGGTGGCGGTGTAGTCTTTGTCGTCCATGACGATTCCACGCGCCTCAAGGGCGCGTCTCAGGGCGCCGTACATTCAACCGCCGACGGCGGATACGATGTGGTCCAGCGTCGAGGCGATGGGCGGGGCGTCTTCAGGCACTCCGTAGTGCGCCTTCAGCGCGCCCTGCACGCCGTAAACCACCGGCGCGGGCACGTCGCCGGTGTAGGCGTGGCGTAGGCCGTGGTTCATCTCGAGGCGGTTGCGGGATGTATAGTGGAAGTTTTCTGGCATGTCGAATCCTCGTCTATCAATGAACTACGCTCTTAGTTTGAGCCATTGCTTTCGATGATGCGCCGGAGTCGCTCGACCTCAGCTTGCACAGCCGCCAATGTGGCTTGCGCCTCGTCCCTTTCAGCTTCTGCTTTCGCTGCCCGCTCCCGCGCCGCGTCCCTTTCGGCTTCGACCTTTCGCTTACCAACGATGTCCGCAAGCACTGTACCCACCTCCAAAATAAAGACCGTTACGATTACCGAGACCCCACCCGATAGCAACAGGCCAGCCATGGTTCCATATATCGTATCATACCAAGTGTCGTCGGTTTTGACGGCCAACTCGATCCAGACTGTAAGACCTCCCAGGATCAGCGTCGCAATCAGAAAACAGGCGACGTAAGCCCATCGGAGCGACGCCCGATACGAGTAGATGGGAATTCGTTCCTCTTCCTCGCCTGCCACGGCGGTTCACCTCGCTGAGATATGGGGTGATTGTACAGGCAGGCAGGAGGATGCGCCAAAGCATTGAGGGAAGCGAGCAGACGATCAGATTTCTCAGTCGCGCTCGTTGTCGGAAGTGGTCTGGAGACACGCCTTCACCCAATCCGACTCGAACTCGAATAGCTGGGCGACGCCAACGTCCAAGGCTTCAGCAATCGCGCGGATATTCCGCAACGACGGGTTGCGTAGGCCCCGCTCTATCCCAGACAGATATGTCGGATGAATGCCTGCGCGATGGGCGACCTCCTCCTGCGTAAGGTGTCGCTCGTCCCTCAGTCTGCGTATCTGACGACCAAATGCCGCATGATAGGTGTCCACGTTGACGTGAAGGCTATCAACGGTTATACTTGCGCTCCATAGAATATAAGTCAAGTATGGAAGTTGAATATGGCAGTTATTGGTACGTTGCTGGGGCTGATGGGATTTGGCGTGCTCATAGTCGGCATCGTCTGGCTGATAGTTCCGAAATTTAGGCGTAGCCAGCCAGTCAGGATACCTGTGGCAGTTGTGATTGGCGGAGCAGTCCTGTTCATCTTCGGCGTGGCAATCACACCGACTGAGGAATCGCCCCCGGCGGAGAATGTACCTGCAACAGCAATACTAACGCCTAGAGCAACTGATACGGCGACGCCGACGCCTCGACCGACAGCCACACCAAGTCCGATAATTGGACTTGGCGTTACGCGACGTGAGATTCAGTCAATATACGAATCACCAGAAATTGGGTTCGTGTTTGATCCACCTGATACTCTAGGAAGTGGTGAACCTAGGATCATGGGACAGTCTCAGGAAGGTCTTGCGTTGATAGAACTGATTGGTCCGCCTAATAATCTCAAGTCAGCGACTATGTTGGTAGCATTACCCAATGACTCTCCTGAAACTATACTTTTCAACTCGATCTATCTATTGGGACTGGTTCGTAATGTTCTTCCAGATTGGCAAGACGGGACATCATGGATAACGAGCGGATTAGAGGCTATCCCGTATGGACCGGTCTCTACCCGACGCAACCATGTCCACGTCGAAATGTCCCTTTTAGAATCACTCGGTATGATTTCGTTGACAATCAAGTCGGAAAGCTGATGATTCATCATCGGGGTTCACGGTAGCACCAAAGACTACGATTCTGCAGAGCTGTAGTTGTTCGATGGAATTTAGACTATGCGCTTAGTTCGAGCCGTTGCTTTCGATGATGCGGCGGAGTCTCTCAATCTCGGCTTCCGCCTCAGCTCTGGCAGCCGCTTCTTGCGCCGCCCGCTCTCGCTCCGCATCCCTTTCAGCTTCCACTTTCGCTAGCCGTTCTTCGACCTTTCGCTTACCAACGATGTCCGCAAGCACTGTACCCACCTCCAAGATAAATGCCGTGGGGTTCTACCCTACCCTGTTCTGGGTGATGGCAGAACCCCGTATTAGTCCGGTTGAGCGCGGTCTTGGAGGTGGGGCTAGACGGGCATCGTTCTGCCGCTGTGGGCGCGGCCGGCCTTGGCGGTGGCTTCGCCGAGCGGGCCGCCGGAGGATACTACGCGGACGCCCTCGTCTATCTTTTGGCCTATGGTTTCGGGCGTGGCGCCTTCTAGGAAGGCAATCCCGGCGGCCTTGCACGCCTTTCGGACGCGCTCCCGAGCTTCCCACAGCTCGTCGGGCCACGGCTCGCCGGGGGCGTTCTTGTAACCCATGGACATGCTCATGTCGCCCGGTCCCCACTCGGCGAAAGCGATGCCGGGGACTTGGGTGGTTACTTCGACGTTGACGAGGGCGCGGGTGTTTTCGATCTTGAGGCCCAGCATCAGTTCGCCGTCCGGATTCAGGGGCCACGGGTCTGCCTTGTCGAGATACTCGTCTATGGACACGCCCCAGATGGGAGCGGCGGAACCCTGCCCCGCCGAACCGCGACGGCCCACGTCCACGCCGCGCCCGACGCCGGTGGTCTGGAAGGGGTACCGGCACGACTCGACGAACGCCTTGACCGCGTCGGGCGTCTCAGCGTGGCACATCAGGATGCCGTGCACACCGCGCGCCAGTATCTGCCGGAACTGCCAAGCGTTGGCTCGCACTATGTCGCCGCTGGCGCCGTCCACCGGCACCTCAACGACAACGGCGGGGGTGCGGTGGCCGCTGTTCGTGGGGCCGCCAGCCACCAGCCCTTCCATGAACGACTGCAAACCCGGCATGTCGAAAGAGCCATGCTCCATGCCTACGTTGATATAGTCGGCGTAGGTGCTCACCATCTCCTTGCCGCCTTCGTAGGTGAGGTTGGCGCCGGTGTGTCCTCCGGTGTAGTAGATGGGCTGGTCTTGTTCCAGAAGCTCTATCGCTCGGTTGATTCGGTTCGGCATAGTTGGCGTCTCCCCGCTGCGCGTTGTGTGATTGTGGGCAGTTTACTACATTCGCCGCGCTACTGTAACATCTAGTCATTATGCTAGACAGAATGAGAACAATCGAAGACCGATACGATGAGATAGATCGACTCATGGCCGATCCTGACGTCGCCGTTGACTACACTCGAATCGAGCGGCTCGCGCGCGAGCAGGCACAGATACGCGAGGTGGTCGAGTTGTCTCGCGCCGCCCGTTCGCTGGCGTCTGAGCTGGACGACCTGCGCGAGATGCTGCGCGATGAGAGCGACGAGGGGATGGTCGAGCTGGCGCGCGAGGAGATCGCCGAACTTGAATCGCGCTACGAGACAACGGAGCGCGACCTGAAGCTTGCGCTTGTGCCGAAGGATCCGAACGACGACAAGAACGTTATCGTCGAGATACGCGCCGGCACGGGCGGCGACGAGGCGGGGCTGTTCGCGGCTGATCTGTACCGGATGTACACCCGGTACGCGCAGCGTCAGCGGTGGAGCGCGGACGTGGTGGATATCAACGAGACGGGCATCGGCGCGCTCAAGGAAGTGGTGTTCGAGGTCAAGGGAAAGGGCGCGTACTCTCGGCTGAAGCACGAGAGCGGGGTACACCGCGTCCAGCGCGTTCCGGTTACGGAGTCGAGCGGTCGCATCCACACGTCGGCGGCGACGGTGGCGGTGCTGCCGGAGGCGGAAGAGGTGGACGTAGAGATAAACCAGGACGATTTGCAGATTGACGTGTTCCACTCGTCCGGGCACGGCGGGCAGAACGTTCAGAAGGTCGCCACCGCCATCCGCATAACGCACAAGCCTACGGGCATCGTCGCGGTCTGCCAAGACGAGCGCAGCCAGTTCAAGAACAAGGAGAAGGCGATGTCGGTGCTCCGGTCGCGCATCTACGCGCGGGAGGAGGAGCGGCAGCAACGCGAGCGCTCGGACGCGCGACGGTCGCAGGTAGGCAGCGGCGACCGCTCGGAGCGGGTGCGAACGTACAACTTCCCGCAGAGCAGGATTACAGACCACCGCATCGGCCTGACGATCCACAGTCTGGCGCAGGCGCTCGACGGCGAGATAGACGGCATCATCGAGGCTCTTCTGGAAGAGGAACAGACGCGGAAGCTTGCTGCCGCGATAGATGAGTGAGGACGGTAGGTCATACCCAAAAGGAATCATATGGTATCTCGAACATTCGCGATAGCCATGGTTGGCATCGTTGTGGTTCTGTGGGCGTCTGCGTGCGGTGAAGGCCTTCAGCCTGAACCTACACCTGTGTCGAAGGCAGACGAGACCGAAGCCCCGACTCTAACCGTCGTCTCCGATCCAGAAAGCCGACTTCTGCCCACCATTACCTCTACACCGACGCCTGCGTCCACTGAACCCACGCCTATACCCACCAACACCTCTATACCGACATCAACACCTACGCCACTCGTCCCCGCGATTACACCGACGCCTGCATCCCCTGAGCCCACGCCTATACCCACCAACACCTCTATACCGACGCCTGCACCCTCTGAACCCACGCCTATACCCACCAGCACCTCTACACCGACGCCCGCACCCCCTGAGCCCACGCCTATACCCACCAACACCTCTACACCGACATCAACACCTACGCCACTCGTCCCCGCGATGGCGACCTTCGCTTCCGTCAGCGCAGGCCGTGGCCACACCTGCGAGTTGAGGTCGGACGGTACAGTCGAATGCTGGGGATACAATGAATTTGGTCAGTCCACGTCGCCGTCCGGACGGTTCCTATCCATCAGCGCAGGCGGTGACCATACTTGTGGGGTGAGGGCAAACGGCGCGATCGAATGCTGGGGCAATAATGAATTTGGTCAATCCACGCTACCGGACGGTCAGTTCACATCTGTCAGCGCTGGATTGTGGCACACCTGCGGGGTGAAAGCGGACGGTACGGTCGATTGCTGGGGCAACAATCACGACAGGGACCGCAATTACGCTGGCCAATCCACGCCACCGGACGGTCAGTTCACATCTGTCAGCGCTGGATTGTGGCACACCTGCGGGGTGAAAGCGGACGGTACGGTCGAATGCTGGGGATACAATTCCCACCGAGTCTATTCCACACCACCGGACGGCCAGTTCACATCTGTCAGCGCGGGGCGGGACACCTGCGGGATGAAAGCGGACGGCAGGGTCGAGTGCTGGGGCCGCAATGAAATTGGTCAATCCACACCGCCGGACGGACAGTTCCTCTCCGTCAGCGCTGGCGGATCTCACACTTGCGGGGTGAGGGCGGACGGATCAGTCGAATGTTGGGGCAGCAGTGGCGTTGGTCAGTCCACACCACCGGGCAGACAATTCCTCTCTATCAGCGCTGGCGGTTACCACATCTGCGGTTTGAAGGCGAACGGCACGGTCGAATGCTGGGGCAGCAATCACGACTTGAGTGGCAATGACGTTGGTCAGTCCACGCCACCGGACGGACAGTTCCTCTCCGTCAGCGCTGGCGGATCTCACACTTGCGGGGTGAGGGCGGACGGATCAGTCGAATGCTGGGGCAACAATGAAACCGGTCAGTCTATCCCACCGGACGGTCAGTTCACATCCGTCAGCGCGGGGGAGTTTCACACCTGCGGGGTGAGAATGAACGGCGCGGTCGAATGCTGGGGATACAATCATTATGGTCAGTCCACGCCGCCGAATGGTGAATTCCTCTCCGTCAGCGCGGGGTGGGACTACACCTGTGGGGTGAAAGCGGACGGCACGGTCGAGTGCTGGGGCCGCAATGAAATTGGTCAATCCACACCGCCGGACGGACAGTTCCTCTCCGTCAGCGCTGGCAGTGCGCCGTACCCCCACACCTGCGGTTTGAAGACGGACGAAACGGTCGATTGCTGGGGCGACAATCATTATGGTCGGTCCACGCCGCCGGACGGTCAGTTTCTCTCCGTCGTCGCGGGGTACAACCATACCTGTGGAGTGAGGTCGAACGGCTCGGTCGATTGCTGGGGCGACAATGACGTTGGTCAATCCACGCCGCCAGACGGTCATTTCATCTCCATCAGCGCGGGTGAGACCTACACCTGCGGGGTGAGGGCGGACGGCTCGGTCGAGTGCTGGCAACCGTCGTCTCGAATACCAACCCTGCCGTCGGGATCCACACGACAGAGCGAGCCCACGCCCACCGCACCCGAGGCA
Organism: Dehalococcoidia bacterium; assembly: GCA_034420955.1. Classification (GTDB taxonomy): domain Bacteria; phylum Chloroflexota; class Dehalococcoidia; order Lucifugimonadales; family UBA1123; genus VXRN01. The sequence goes on along the minus strand of DAOUKV010000014.1, from coordinate 169,758 downwards.
AATAGGTCTGTAGCCTTCGTTTCCATCAGTGCTGGGCACAACCACACCTGCGGGGTGAGGAAAGACGGCTCGGTCGAGTGCTGGGGCCACAATGACTCTGGTCAGTCTACTCCGCCGGACGGACAGTTCCTCTCCGTCAGCGCTGGATTCAGGCACACCTGCGGGGTAAGGACAGACGGCTCGGTCAATTGCTGGGGCGCTGACCCTGGCGAGTCCACGCCTCCTGAAGGGCAGTTCCTCTCCGTCAGCGCGGGGTACGCCTACACCTGCGGAGTGAGGAAGGACGGGTCAGCCGAATGCTGGGGTTTTACTGACTATGGTCAGTCCACACCGCCGGACGGCCAGTTCACATCCATCGGCGTGGGGGATTTACACGCCTGCGGGACCAGGGCGAACGGATCAGTCGAGTGCTGGGGCAGTAATTCCAACTGGGACAACAATTACGATGGCCAAGCCACGCCGCCGGACAGTCAGTTCACATCCATCAGCGTGGGAGGCTGGCACACCTGCGGGATCAGAGCGAACGGGGCGGTAGAATGCTGGGGTGGTAATTCCAACTGGGACAACTACGATTACGTTGGCCAAGCCACGCCTCCGGACGGTCAGTTCGCATCCGTTAGCGCAGGTATCACCCACACCTGCGGGGTAAGGACAGACGGCGCGGTCGAGTGCTGGGGCAGCGATTACGCTGGAGCGTCCACGCCTCCGGAAGGACAGTTTCTTTCCATCAGTGCGGGGTACGACCACACCTGCGGAGTGAGGACGGACAACACCGTCAGATGCTGGGGACACAATTGGTATGATAAAGCCACACCACCGGGCGGATAATCAGCATCGTCTCAACTTGCGACAGAAGAGCGGACTCGGAAGCTAACGGTCGCGATAATGTATCCACAGACATCTAAAAGTCGAGTTAGTTTCGGCATTCCGCTAAATTACATGATTTTCCAGAAGTTATAGTTACTCCCAATCAGACAAATACTCCAGCGAGGCGTCAACCTAGACGGTTGCCAATCTGCGTCTGGAACATTTTGTTGGGAATATCCATATTGGTGGATACCACCATATATCTCCCACAAACAATGATATATCTTGTTATACAGGCAAATTTGCTGATATAGCACAAATTTGCGCCATCGTGAGATCAAGATCCAGAAAAGGTTGTTGCCGAATTTAATGATACCCGCTATACTCCGCACAGTGAAATTGGCCGTGCCGCGCGAACCAAGTACGTAAGATGGAACGCTATCGCAACCAAAAATACGAGCCAAGCGGATAGGCAGTCAATTTGACAAATCCATAAAATAGTGTATACTTAAAGTATATCTACTTGGATCTAGGCGGCTAGGTGACGATATCATTTCACAATCGGTAGATGCTCTCAAACATCTAGCTAGAAGTATAGCTTGCGGGTATTTGTTGAAGCGAACCTGCCACATAGTTTCAGGATCGTAGGAAATTTACTAGAGAGGTGAATGCTATGTTTATATGAAGAAATGACAAGACAGCAGGAGATATATTTGGTATAAGGTTTTTAAACAAAAGAGGTGTTTTATGAGCAAAGCAAAAGTTTGTAAATCTCAGGATGTATTGAATAGTGAGTGTAAGAAGCTTTCGGAAATATCTAAGTGTTGTAGTAAGGCGCGATCTCGGCGCAACGCCACGCCCGACAACGACAGGGAATCGCCCCTGACAGTCGCTCGGAAGTGGATACCGTGGTGCGTTGCCCTGATATTTGTCATGACGATTGGCTGGACGGTGCTGATAGCTGGGGATGAGGTTGTAAACGGAAACCATCCAGATCTTCTTCGTACAGTGACTACAGTTGGAACGAAAGCCGCGTCCGCCACGCCAGCTATCGTCATATGGGCAGTATTGATTGTAAGCGCAGTCGACGTGATTGAGGGGTTTATAGTGGTTACAAAGCGTTATCTGGAGAACAAGTGGGTAAAGCCGCTAATAGAAAGACATAAGGCAGAGGGCCGCAAAGAAGGACTCGATGAAGCGAACCGCGCTTGGGAAGCCTGGAACAGCCGGCGTATGGAAGCCGATGTCAACGGCGTCCCGTTCGATGAGCCGCCACCCTCGCTCTGATTCGTCCTATGCGCCGCATGTTGCGTGATTGTCTCGCTTCCGCCGCGCTTGCGCTGAAGCGGGCCGGCATCCCAGACGCGCGCATCGAGGCGGAGGTTCTGCTGCGTTGCGCTCTTGGCGTCGGCAGGGGCGAGTTTTGGGGGATGCTGTACGGGGGCGATCTCCGTCTAAGCGAAGAGCAGTCCGACCGCTTCGAATGCCTGCTCGACCGTCGCTTGGGCAGAGAGCCGTTGGCCTACATCGTAGGGCGGCGCGAGTTCTACGGGATCGAGTTTGAGGTAAGCGAGGATACGCTGATACCCCGCCAAGAGACTGAACTGCTCGTCGAGATCGCGCTCGAACGAATTGCGGGGGTCTCATGCGCGCGGGTCGTTGACGTGGGAACCGGGTCGGGCGCGGTGGCATTGGCGATCGCGGCAAACGCGGGGCGCGGGGTGAGCGTGGTTGCTACGGACGTGTCCGCTGCCGCGCTCGACGTCGCAAGGCGCAACGCGGCACTGCTTGGGCTGTCGGAGCGTGTCGAGTTCGTTCAGGGCGATATGCTGGATGGCGCGACAGGGCCGTTCGACGTCGTGGTGTCCAATCCGCCGTACGTTCCAAGCGGGGACATAGACGGCTTGGCGGTGGAGATCCGGCGCGAACCGCGCATCGCGCTCGACGGCGGCGCGGACGGGCTGGACCCATTCCGCAAACTCATGGCGCAGGCGGGTTCCAAGTTGGCGACGGGCGGCATGATTGCCGTGGAGTTGATGCCGGAGCAGATGGGGGTGGCGCGTTCGATTGCCGCTGGCGCTGCCGGAGGACGCTGGGAGATAGTTACCTGGAAAGACCTGTCCGGTGCGGAGCGGGCTCTGGTTGCAAGGCGCTTGGGATGAGTGTTGACAGGAGTATGCAATTAGGGGGCACCCTCACCCCAACCCTCTCCCTGAGGGAGAGGGGGTTTTCACCCCCATCACAAGCTTCCCCCACTAAGAAGGAAGGGACTTTGCATATGTCTGGAATGAGGAGGCATGATGAGTGTTCTTTGGTATCCGATGCAGCTTAGCATGGTCATACCCGCCGAGAGCGAGGCGCGGATACCGCCGGCGTCGGTCCCGGAGGGATACGAGCTTCGCGGCTACCGACCGGGGGATGACGAGTCTTGGCTGGCGCTCATCAATACCGGCGCGTTCGGGACTCCGTGGCCACGCTCCAAGTTCGACGAGTATCTGAACGGACGGGAGCGGCGCGAAGGTTCGCGGCTCGCGGTCAAGGACGGGCGGGTTCTAGCGGCGACTTTCGCGTCGGTCGAAGATGGCTCGGATAGCCTGGCTGTTCCGGACAACGTAAAGGGGATGGGTCGCGTGGATTTCGTTATCAGCCATCCGGACGCGCGGAGGCTTGGGCTTGGGCGGGCGGTTTGCACCGCCGTGGTGAAGTACCTGTTCGGGCGGGGCTACTCGAACGTCATCCTATGGACCGACAACTGGCGGATTCCGGCGATTGCAATGTATCTTTCGATGGGATTCGAGCCGAACATGAACCGCGGCGATATGCCCGAACGGTGGGAGCGGGTGATGGAAGACTTGGAGAAATGGAGACGATCGGATGACACGGCTTAGGCTCGGATTGGCGGGACTTGGACACGGGGCGACCGTTTTGGGCGCGAACGAATCCGATTTGCCCATCAGCGTAACCGCCGTCTGCGACACGAACGAAGAGCGGCTCGAAAGCGTATCGAGGCAGCAAGGGATCGGGGCCGCCACTACCAACTTCGAGGATCTGGTTTCGATGCCGGACATAGACGTCGTCGGCATCTACACGCCCGGACCACTTCACGCCGATCAGATACTTGCCGCGCTCGACTCCGGCAAGCACGTTATGGTTACCAAGTCCATGGTGTACAGCATCGAGGAGGCTGAGCGAGTGGTCGAAGGGGTGGACAGGTCGGGGCTGACGCTGCTGGTTACGCAGACGATGCGGGGCAGGTTCGACTTCATGAACGCCAAGCGGATGTGCGACGCGGGCGTCATCGGTGAGCCGTTCATGGCAGAGGCGCACTACGTACACGATCTGCGCCCGGTTTACGAGCAGACGCCATGGAGGGTGCAGATGCCGCAAGACCTGATTCTGGGCGGCGCGTGCCATCCGATAGACCTGCTGCGGTGGTTCATGGGCGACGTTGCGGAAGTGCACTGCTACGGGCTGAGGAGCGGCGTTTCCGAGGACTATCCGCAGGAGGACACGTTCGTCATCAACGTGAAGTTCGAGAGCGGCAAGATCGGGCGGGTCGCCAACTTCCTGGGCGTCATCCACCCGCCGGACGTTCCTATGAACAGCCTGACGGTCTATGGACTCAAGGGCACCATCCTGGACGGCAAGGTCCGGCTGGACGCCGATGAGTGGCTCCCGGAGCGCACGCAGTCGGTCGAGTTCCCGTCGCAGCGCGGACACAGCGGCGAGATGATGGTGATGCTTCAGCACATGGCGGACTGCGTTCTGAACGGCGCGACGCCGTGGGTCGGCGCGCGTGAGGGCGCGCGCGTGGTGTCAACGTGTCTGTCGGCGTGGGACTCGCTGAGGTCGGGTCAGCCGGCGGAGGTTCGGAATGAGTTTTGATTCATAGAGAGGGGTTTCGAGAATGACCAACACTGACTCCGTTCAGCAAGCCGGCGAGTACATGGCCGCAGAGTACCTGGCGCGCAGGCCGCTGGATATTATGACGCAGCCCTTCGCGCCTACGGACGAGGCGAGCGCGTACGCGATCCAGGAGGCGTTCCTGAACCGCGTCGCGGAGGCGGGGGATACGACGGTGTGGGGATACAAGATCGCGTACACCAATAACGTGATGCGCGAGCGCGCGGGCATATACGAACCCGTGTCGGGGCTGATTCTTGCGAGCGGCGTCCACGAATCAGGAGACACTGGGGCAACGCTGGACAGCTCGGACTACTACCGGCTGGGCATCGAGTGCGAGGTGGCGGTACGCATGGACGCGGACCTGCCCGCGTCCGGGGCGCCGTACACGCGCGAGTCAGTGTCGGACGCTATCGAGTGGCTGGCTGTATCGTTCGAGCTTGTGGACGGACGCGAGGGCGCTGTCGTCGAGGGGGTTGATCCGTCGCTTCGCGCGATTGTGGTCAATATCAGCAACGGCGGCGCGGTTCTGGGCGATCCGGTCCGAGACTGGCAGGGGCTGGACCTTGTCGCATCGTCCGGCAGGATGCTCGTCAACGGCGAGGTGGTGGGAGAGGGAGTGGGCGCGGACGTGCTGGGGCATCCGGTGGAGCCGGTGGCGTGGCTTGCGAACAGTCTCGTCGCTCGCGGCAAGAGCCTGAAATCAGGCGATACGATACTGACAGGCAGCTACGCGCCGCCGTACCTGCTGAATGCGGGGGACGCGGCGGTCGCAGAGATAGAAGGGCTGGGGGAGGCGCGGTTCAGCGTGGTCTAGCGAGTCACCCTTGTTGGCGCTAGTTATCTTGGGCGTCTGATTCACCCATTCTGCGTATCTCACGCCGCAGACCAACGCCAATGCTGAACACTGCCAACATCCCGCCCGATATGATGAACACCCACTCCAGACTCAACCCGATTAGCGGGCCTGAGGCCGCCATCGAAATTGGCGACACAGTGACGGAAGCAACCAGCAACAGGCTCATTACGCGGCCCAGCATCGACTGGGGCGTGCGGCCCTGAATCCACGATATCAACAGCACCCCTACGTACCCTCCCATTACCCCGATTGTCAGCATGATTCCCGCAGCCAGCCACGTCGCGTTTAGGAATCCGAATGGCATCATCAGGATGCCGGCTAAAGCGAAAATTGCAACCAGAATTGGCCCCATCGCTCGTCTGGGAGCGGGTAGAGCACCTGCGAGAACCGTACCAAATACCGCACCCCCCGCATATGCAGACATGACTATTCCCAGCGCGAGCGCCCCTCCCGTAAGTCGGGAGTGCGCCAGAACGGGAATTCCCACCCGGACCGGTCCCCGAATGAGAAGCTCCATTCCCACAATCAGAAGGAAAATCACGAGCATTGCGCCATCCGCGCAAACATGCCTAATTCCCGCTCCAATGGAGGAAAGTATGCCCGGCGCGCTCTCCCTTTCGTCCTCTGAGGTGGAGTCGAGGTTGACCATGCGCATCATCAATAGTGTCACAGAAGAGACAACTAGAGTTCCGGCCACCAACAAGAATGCAAGCCCAAGACCTGTGCTGTCTGCGTTACCGACCGAGGACGCTCCTCGGCTGAAGAACGCTATGATCCCACCGGCCAATGCTGGACCAATGAACCCGCTCAGCTGCGTCGTTGTTTGCACCGCCGCATTCGCCTGCCGCAGTAGTGTAGCTGGGACAACACGTGGCAACATAGCCATTTGCGCGGGGTAGTGGAACGAGTCCCCGATCCCCTTGAGCAACGCGAATCCGTAGATTATCCACAGGTTTGCAAGTCCGGTTAGGACAAGCGCACCTAGAGTTGCAACCAGCGCGATACGCATGCTGTTACTGGCCAGCATGATAACTCTAGGAGAATATCTGTCCACCAGCGATCCGCCGATGAGCATGAAGATGATGGCTGGAATGTTACCTACTGCAAGGACTATGCCCACGGCTACTGGGTCTTCAGTAACCAACAATACCAGCCACGGGAACGCTATCAGATCGAACTGATCGCCAATTGCGGAAAGGCCGCCCGACACCCATAGAAGTCCGAAGTTTCTCGTTCTGATCAGTCGCCAGAACGAAGGGGCTTGGGATTCCTCAGTCATCGCTGCCAGCGCCGGCTAGTTGTTGCGGTCCATGGCTTCGGCTCTCACTATCGTGTCGCCCATATCCTAGCCTAGCGCGTTGTGTCCGGTCAGGTCGCGGCCCAGGATTAGGGTGTGGATGTCGTGGGTGCCTTCGTAGGTGTCCACCGTCTCGAGGTTTAGCATGTGGCGGATGGAGGGGTGGTCGAGGACTATGCCGGAGCCTCCGAGTATCTCGCGCGCGCTGCGCGCGGCTTCGAGGGCGCAGCGGACGTTTTCGCGCTTGGCGAGCGATACCTGCGAGAAGCTGAGCTTGCCCTTGTCCTTCAGCGTCGCCAGGCGCCACGAAAGCAGCAAGCCGCGCGTGTGGTCGGCTACCATGTTGACGAGCTTGTCCTGAACCAGCTGGCGCGAGGCTATGGGTTGGCCGAAGGTTTGGCGGGACTGGGAGAAGTCGAGCGCGTCTTGGTACACGGCTTCGGTTGCGCCCAGAACGCCCCACGTTATGCCGTAGCGCGCCTGCGTGAGGCACGACAGGGGGCCGCGCAAGCCGCGCACATCGGGCAGAGCCGCCGACGCGGGAACGCGGCAGTCTTCCATCACAAGCTCGCTGGTTACGGACGCGCGCATACTCATCTTGCGCTCTATCTTGTTGGCGGTGAATCCGGGCGTGTCGGTCGGCACTAGGAAGCCGCGGATCACGCCGTCGTCGTCAGCCGCCCAGACGAGGGCGACGTCGGCGATGCTGCCGTTGGTTATCCACATCTTCTGGCCGTTGAGTACGTAGCTCTCGCCGTCCCTGCTTGCGCGGGTCCGCATCGCGCCGGGGTCTGAACCGCCCTCGTGTTCGGTAAGGCCGAAGCAGCCGATCATCTCGCCGGACGCCAGTTTGGGCAGGTATTCGCGCCGCTGCTCTTCGGAGCCGTAGGAGTAGATGGGGTACATCACCAGCGCGCCCTGTACGCTGGCGAAGCTGCGAAGGCCGGAGTCTATGCGTTCGAGCTCGTACATGATCAGGCCGTAGGACACGTTGTTCACGCCCGCCGCGCCGTATTCGACCGGCAGATTGGCGCCGAAGTAGCCCATCTCGCCGAGTTTTGGCACGAGATGCTTGGGGAATTCGCCGCGCTCCCAGTAGTCGGCGATGTCGTGCGCCGCTTCGGCGTCCAGAAAGTCGCGCGCGGAGGACTGTACCTGACGCTCTTCGTCGCCCATCATATCCATAACGTTGTAGTAGTCGAGCATGGCCGCGTCCTGTGTGTGAGTTTGGGGTGATTGTAGCGGATTGGGGGTGGCGGAGTCATTAGACGGGGAGTTTAACGCAGAGGCGCAGGGGGCATTTTTAACGCAAAGGCGCGAAGAGGCAAAGGCGCAAAGGGGATTTTATTTTGTTTCTGCTTCCGCGCGCCTCTACGTCAAAATTAGGTTGGGCGGAAGGCTTCTGTTATCTCGCGCATATTGGGGCAGTCTTGCAGCGAGGCGATGCGGGTTAGGGCTTGTTGGGTTCGCTTGGCGCCGAGCGCCGGAGTTGCCAGGTACTGGAACTTGTCAACTATTTCGGAGCGGGGTATTCGCTTTCCGTAGTCGCCGCGGATGGTCTGGACGCGGGACGTGGAGACGGCGCCGTTTCGCAGTCGAATCTCGACGCTGGCGCTTGGGTTTCTGACCGATTGACGTTGCGGAGCGTCGCCGACCTGGACGCTGACGCGATCGAACAGCGCGCGGATGGCCGGGTCGGCTATGGAGTCCGTCCTGAACACGGCGACATCGGTTCGGCCGGTGGCAAGCGCGGCGGCGACGGCGTAGCGCAGGTTGAACTTTGCCGACAGCATATTTTGAGGATAGTCGCCAAGCATACCGTCCAGCATCCAGGGCACGGATACCGCAACGGAGTCAACGGCGTTAACGGCATCTGGCGACAGTTGGGCGCCGCCCATCGCTTCCAGAACCCCGTCCAGCGTCGCGTGGTTGTAACGGCAACAGGCGTGCAACTTGAAGTAGTTTTGCTCGATACGATACTCGTCGCCGAGTCCCGCCACTGCCGCCTCGCCGTCGAACGAATCTCCGAGTATCGTTCCGTACACATCCGACGGAGCATCGTCCAGCGCGGTGAAGCCGCATTCGTAGAGGGCGACGGCCATCACGCCCTGCATGGACGAGCGTCCGGGGTACAGGTTGCGGACGGTGGCGCCGGCGAAGGCGTTGGTCCAGGTGTTCGCGGGACTCATGCTGACGGCGACGTTGATGACGGCGCGGATGTCGGGAGCGTCCATGCCGCGCAGCTTGGCTATGGCGGCAGCCGTCCCAGGCGCGCCCCAGTGCCCGTGCGAGTGGACATTGGGACGCGCGGCGGTCGCTCCGCCCAGCCGCGAGGTTACTTCGTATCCGACGACCAAGGCGGTCAGGAAGTCAGCGCCGGACGCGCCGTCGCGCTCGGCGACCGCGAGCAAGCCGGGCAGGACGTGGATGGCGGGATGTCCACCTCCGAAGCGGTTGCCCTCGTCCATTTCGAGCGCGACGCCGGCGGTGGCGTTGACGAGCGCGGCGCCCATCGCGTTGGCGCGGTGGGGCGTGGCTATGATGGTGGATCCGGCGGGCACCATGTTCCCGGCAGTCCACGCAGCGAGGCGCAGATTTTCCGGTTCCAGCATACCGGCGGCTATCGCGCCGAGCGTATCCAGCGCAACGTCGCGGGCGGCGGCTACGGCGCTTGGGGGCAGGCTATCGAACGTGGCGTCTGCGGAGAAACGGGATAAGGTGTCGAGGTAGTGGGGCATGGGTATGGCTCTCTTTCTATGGGACGGTTACGGTACGCCGATGACGTGTTCCAGTCCACTTGGTCGTGGTATAATTCGGCTGATCCACAGGAACAGAATCCATAGGAACAGAATGAAGGAGTCCGCCTACCTGTTACCTACTATACTCCGTCGCCTCGTCGGCTCGGCGCAGGATCTCGCTCCCATCATACTGGTCATCGCCTTCTTCCAGATAGTCGTGATCCAGCAACCGTTTCCCAACCTCTGGAACGTGGTGACGGGACTGGTTTGTGTGGTTGTCGGGTTGGCTCTGTTCATTCAGGGACTCGAAAGCGGCCTCTTTCCCATTGGAGAGGCCCTGGCCCAGGGATTCGCCCGCAAGGGAAGCGTCGTCGCCCTGCTGATTTTTGCCTTTTGCTTGGGGTTCGGCACCACCGTCGCCGAGCCGGCGCTGATCGCCGTAGCCGGCGAGGCCGCCTCAGTCGCCTCCGAAGCCGGGGTAATCCAAGGCAGCGACGCCGCGCAGGACTCTTACGCCCTGCGCTTGCGCATGGTAGTGGCCTTCTCCGTGGGCGTCGCCATAGCGCTGGGCGTGTTTCGCATCCTGAAGGGGTGGCCCATCCACTACCTAATAATCGGGGGTTACGTTCTGGTTACCATCATGACCATGTTCGCCCCCCCTGAAATCATAGGCATCGCCTACGATTCGGGAGGGGTAACCACCAGCACGATCACCGTGCCGCTAGTTACCGCGCTGGGCGTCGGCTTGGCATCGTCTATCCGCGGACGCAGCCCAATGGTCGATGGCTTTGGCCTCATCGCCTTCGCCAGCCTGACACCCATGATCTGCGTGATGGGCTACGGGATGGTGGTCTGACCTTGGAGTTACTGTTCCACGCCTTCCTGGCTTCCCTGCAATCGACCGTGTTGGACGTGGCGCCCATCGCCGGGATATTGCTCCTCTTCCAGGTCGCCGTCCTGCGCCGCCCGCTCCCCAACCTGCGGAAGCTGATCTCGGGCTTTATCTGCGTCGTAGCCGGCCTGGCGCTGTTTCTGGTCGGCCTGGAACAGGCGCTGTTTCCCATCGGGGAGACTATGGCCAGCCAGTTGACCTCGCCCGATACCGTCGGAGACGCCGCGACCGAAGGCTCCCCGGACTGGCGAGACTACTGGCTCGTGTATGCGTTCGCCGCGGCAATCGGCTTTGCCACCACTGTGGCGGAACCCTCGCTGATAGCCGTGGCGCTCAAAGCCGAGACGGTTTCCGGTGGGGCTGTCCGCGCGTGGGGGTTGAGAATCGCCGTGGCCGTCGGCGTGGCTATCGGCGTGGCCTTGGGATGCTTCCGCATCGTAACCGGAACGCCGTTGCCCTGGTACATCATAGTCGCCTACGTCATAGTGATCGCGCTGACCTTCCGCTCGGTCCGCACTATCGTGCCGCTGGCATATGACTCCGGCGGGGTTACCACCTCGACGGTTACCGTTCCGGTGGTTGCGGCCCTCGGACTGGGACTCGCGGCCGGCATACCGGGCCGTAGCCCGCTGATCGACGGGTTCGGACTTATTGCTTTTGCCAGCGTATTTCCTATAATGACAGTGCTGGGATACGCTATTGTGGCGTCTTGGTGGAAGCGTTGGCGCGATGCGCGCCCGCCCGAAACGGAGGAAGAGTCCAAGCATGAGACTCAAGTTGATAGTAGCGCTCGTCAGCGAAGATAATACCGACGTCGTAGTCCGCGCTGCGCGGGACGCGGGCGCTACCGGAGCGACCATCGTAACCAGTGTAAGGGGCGAAGGCCTAACGCCGGGAAAGACCTTCCTGGGACTGGAACTGGAATCCATCCGGGACATAGTCATGTTCGTGGTCGTCGAGCCGCGCGCGCGGGAAATACTGGAGCGCATCAGGGACGCGGCGCATCTCGACTCAGAGCGCGGGACCGGCATCGCCTTCCAGATCGACGTAGAAGATGCGGTTGGCATGGTCACCCAACTGCCCGCCATTTACGAGGAATTGATCCCAGAAATATGAGCGAGAAACCAGAACTCCGGGTCGGCGACGTGATGGTCACCGAGATTATCAGCATCAACGGACTTGCCACCGTATCCGACGCCATGGCGCTAATGCGCCAACACAATGTCAATTCACTGGTAGTCGACAGGCGTGACGAGGATGACGAGATCGGGTTGGTCTTGGTTTCCGACATAGCCCGCCGGGTGATCGCCCTCAACCGGTCGCCGGACCGGGTCAACGTCTATGAAATAATGTCCAAGCCGGTCTGGACGGCGCCGCCGGATATGCTGGCGCGCTACGCTGTGCGCCTGCTGGCGCGGTTCGATATTTCCCGGGCGGTCGTCGTGGACCACGACCGCAACCCCATCGGGATAGTCACCCTGCGCGACCTAACGCTGGGAGGATAGGGCGCTGAAACGGCCGGGGGCAGCGGGAGGCGTCGCCATGATGAAGACCGTGTTGCGCTTTCTGGCGCCGTTGGCGCTGGTCGCCATGTCGCTGTTCGTCTTCCACGCCACCGCGCGGGCGCAGGCGCCTCCGCAGATACGCACGGTTTCGGGAGTGGCGCTGAACGCGACGGCTGACGGCGGGCCGGTTTCGGGTGTTACGGTTACGCTGCACCGCGTGGATAGCGCGGGGATGTTCGACAATCTGACGACGACGACGGACGATGGCGGCGCGTTCACATTCACGGGCATCGAGTACGACCCGAACCGCGCATACGGGGTTTCCATTCGCTACGAAGGGGCGATATACGGCACAGACATCGATCTGGCGAACGGCTCGGCGGACGACGTTCGGCTCACGGTCTATGATGGCACTTCGGATGACGCTATCGTTTCGACCGGCGCGGCGTCGCTGCTGCTGGCGGACGCGGACCCATCGGACCAGACGCTGGCGGCTCTTGAGATACTCCATCTGGTCAATCGCTCGGACAAGACCTATGTGCCGGGCGAGGGGGTGATGGAGCTACTGCGCTTCGGGCTGCCGCCGGAGGCGACGGATCTGACCCTGGACACACGGCTGATAGGGGCCGACTTCGTGCAGGTCGATCGCGGCTTCGCGCTGCTGGCGAGCGTGCCGCCCGGCGAGCATGAGGTGATGTATTCGTACCGATTCCCCTACGAGTCGGCTGAGTTCACGCTGGACAGGACGTACCGCTACGGCGGGGAGAGTGTCCGAATACTCGCTCCGGAGGAGGTGGCGTCCGTCTCCGCGCCGACGCTGGGCGACGCGACGCGAACTCAGATCGGCGAGCGGCAGTACAGCGTTATCGAAGGCGGCGGGCTGGCGCGCGGGGAGCAGGTGTCCGTCGAGCTTAGCGATCTGCCGACGGCTTCCGCCGCGCAGCGCGTTGGCGGCAGCCTGGACGGGATCCGCTTCGAGTACGCCGCGCCAGCCGCGCTGATTCTGCTGATGGTCGGGCTGCTAGTCTATGGCGCGGTGTGGCGGACGGATGCGAGGCGCGCGGCGAGGACAGCAGGCGCGGCGGGGGAGACTGCGGATAAGGCGGCGACTAGCGGCGACTAGGGCGGTCGGATGCGCCGGCGACGTTCGAGCGGCGAGGATGAGCGGAAAACTTCGCGGTACGGGAACGTTCGCGGTGTGGTATTCTATGGACGCCTTTCATTTCCCCCCGCGTCAGGAGGCGCGAAATTACTACTTCGGTTTCTCAGAATCCACGCTACGAGGCGGGCGAGGCGGCTCCGCTAAAGACGACGCTGGGCTACGGCTTCCAGTTCAGTCTGCTGGCTTCGGCTTCTCTTCTGGTTACGCCGGTCATCGTGGCGAAGGCATCCGGCAGGGGCGATGACTACCTGATGTGGATGATCTTCGCGTCGCTGATAGCTGTGGGGTTGTCGACGCTGCTCCAGGTGCGGAAGCTGGGCGCGCTGGGGGCGGGCGCGACGCTGCCAATGTTCACGGCGGCGTTCGCCATACCGTTCTGCATCGCGGCCGTGGACGTGGATGGGCCGGGCGGGCCGGCGACGCTGACGACGCTGGTCCTGGTTTCGGCTGCGGTGCAGCTGGTCGTCTCCAAGTGGCTCTTCCTGCTGAGGCGATTCATAACGCCGACGCTGGGCGGAACGGTGATGATGATACTGTCCATCACGCTGGCGTCTGTGGTGTTCCACCTATTGAATGTCTCTTATGAGACCGACCCGATGCCGTCGCTTCTAATCGCGCTGACCACTCTGGCGACCGTGGCGGCGCTGACCTTTAGGGGAACCGCCATCCTAAGGCTGTGGGCGCCTATGATAGGCATAATCGCGGGGTGCGTGGCGGCCGTCGGGTTCGGCATGTACGAAACGGACCTGATCGCGCGCGCGGCGTGGGTGGGGATTCCCAACGAGTGGCCGGGCCTTGGGGTGGACTTCGGGCCAGGGTTCTGGACGCTGTTGATGCCGTTCCTGTTCCTGGGAATAATCATATCCATCCAGGCGAACGGGGAATCCATAGGGCATCAGCGGGTGGCGACGCGCGACGACCGGGCGATAGATTTTCGACAGGTGCAGGGCGCGTTGTCCGGGACGGGTGTGAGCAACGTAATCGCCGGGGCGCTGGGCGCGGTTCCGAACATCATCCATCCGGGCATAGTGGCGTTCACGCGAGCTACCGGCGTCGCTTCTCGCAGAGTAGGGTACTGCATAGGGTTCATGTTCATCGCGGCGGCGTTCAGCCCAAAGGCGTCGGCGCTGCTGGGTTCGATACCCGGGCCGGTGATGACGGGATACCTGCTGATGGTAACGGGAACGCTGTTCGTGGACGGGGCGCGACTGGTGATTCAGACTGAGACCAACCCTCAGAAGGTCGTAGCGGCGGGGGTGGCGTTCTGGATCGGGGCGGCTTTCCAATTCGGGCTGCGGCTGCCAAGCTTCGGGCCGGAGTGGGACACGGCGCTGAAGAGCGGCATATCCACCGGCGGGGTGGCTGCGATAGTGATGCTGCTGTTCCTGGAGCTCACGCAGCGTCGGAGTATGCGCTTCCGGTCCAAGCTCGACATCGAGGCGCTGCCGGATCTCAACGAGTTCATGGCGACGTTCGCGGCTCGCAGGGGATGGGGCGAGGATATGACGAACAGGCTCAGCGCGGTGGCGGAGGAGACGCTGCTGACGCTAGCGCCGCTCGATCTGGAGGGCTTTGGCGGCGAGGATGATGGAGACGACGAAGGAGAGGAAAGGCGGCTGGTGGTACTGGCGTCCAGCGAGGGAGCGGTCGCCCATCTGGAGTTCATCGGCGGCGGCGACGAGGGCAACCTGGAAGACAGAATCAGGCAGCTTCAGCAACACGATACGGAAGCGCCCGCGGAGGGCGACCTGTCGCTGGTTCTGCTGCGGAGCTACGCTTCTTCAGTGGTCCACCAGCAGTATCAGGGGACGGATGTGATAACGGTGAGCGTGGAGCAGCCGGAGGCGCGGGGGTGAGGTTTGGGGGATTAGGGCGCATCGTCCCAGAGCCAGTCGAGTTCGGAGAAGGCTAGTTTGCGCTCGTAGTTTTCAATGTTGTCTTGGACGTTGAGGATGAGGCAGCGGTCGTTCCCGCCGTTCAGGACGCCGCGCAATCCCCGAGTACGTCGTCCAAGATGAGTTCCGGATCGTCGTCTTCGTACACCGCTTCTAGGTATGCGACTATGCTCTCTCGCGTCTTGAGGCGATCTGCCGGATCCCAGGGTATAGTCTCTATCGGCGCCATAGCTCACTCTCACATTCCGCTTGCCATATCCCGCGCGGTTCGGATGTCTCAATCTCCGCCGGCTAGTAGAGCCGCCTCTGCGATGGCGAGCGAGTCCGCCCACGCCTGTCGGATGGCGTGGGGGTCTGGCGTCTTGGCTATATGCTCTCGGATGTATGCGATTGCCTCGTCAGACGACATTGCCCACTTTTCGGATATCTCGGACATTGCCTTGGAATGAGAGATGTCATCTACTATGCGCTCCATGAGAACGGGATCGTAGTCCTCGAGCGCGATGGATATAATCTCGACTACGTCCTCGTAAGTCTCAAAGTGGTCTGACGGGTTCCATGGAATGGTTTCTACAGGCATTTCAGTCTCCTAGTGCAATTCGCGCGCCAAATCCCGCGCGATCCTGATATCCCTCCTCTGGCTGTCTTTGTCTCCACCTATCAGAAGCAAGACTATAGAGGTTCCATGTCGCGTGAAGTAGATGCGATAGCCCGGACCGTAGTTGATCCGCAGTTCCGATACGCGCCCACCTACAGAACGCGCGTCCCCAAAGTTCCCAATTGACATCCGTCGGAGTCGGATAAAGATTCGGCGTCTCGCCTCAGAATCCCTGACCCTTCGATACCACCGCCTAAATTCTGGTGTCTGTTGAATCTCCCACACGTTCTGATTGTATTAGCTTTGGCGGTCCCACGCTAGCCGAAGAAGCCGTCCTCTATATGCCCCCCTATCGTATCCGCCACCAATGCCGGGCGCTGCAAGGGGACGTCGTGGATGCTGTCTTCCATCCAGACGGTTTTGGCGGTGGGGAGGAGCTTCTGGGCGCGGGCTATGGACTCTTCGCGGCGCCAACGTCTGGACTCGGGGGACGGGTTACTCTGGCGGGCGGGCATTAGCAGGACGGGACAGCCGACTTGCGGGTAGAGATCGAAGGGCTTGTGATCCCAGAGGGCTTCGATGATTCTGAAGTGGTTTTCGCGGCTTAGCCTGGACGCTATCGTGCCGTCGTCGTTGATGTCGAAGTTGGCCAAGACTATCTGCTCGATAGCCGGAGTATCGTCGCCGCCGATGCGACGGGAGCGGATGCGGGAGCGGAAGGCGTCGAGGGTTACGCCGGTCCACAAGGGCGGCGCCATGCGATCTTTGGCGGCTTCGAGGGTGGCGCCGGGTTGGCTCGAAATGTCTATGGTCCCGCCGTCCACGAAGCACAGGCCGCGCGCGCTTCCGGGATAGTTGACGGCGTATTCCAAAGCGACGTCGCCGCCCCAGGAGTGGCCGACGATGACGGGGTTGGAGATTCCCAAGACGTCTAGGAAGCCGCGCAAGTCCGCCGATACGGTGGCGAAGTCGTACCCTGTATCGGGCTTGAACGACTCGCCGTGTCCGCGCTGGTCTATGGCGACGACGCGGAAGCGCTGGCTGAGTATGGGCGCGACCAGATCCCAGATGCGGCAGTTGGACGCGAGGCCGTGAACCAGTACGACGGGTTGCCCCTCGCCGCCCCAGTCGCGGTAGTGAAAGCTGTTGCCGTTGACGGACGTGTGGGCATCGGTCGGTTGGATCGTGGGCATTATTGGGGGAACTCCGTGGTGGTGGCTGGGGTTCACCCCCATCCTAACCTTCCCCCATCAAGGGGGAAGGGATTCTTGGGCTATCTCTGAGGGAGAGGGGTTTCACCCTCACCCCAACCCTCTCCCTGAGGGAGAGGGGGTATTGGTCTTCCTGAGAGGGATGAAGCTAGTCCCCTTCGGGTGGACGCTGGCTTCGGAGGAAGCGTTCCAGCTCGCGCACCATGTCTCCGGGTTCGGGTATCTCGTCGTCTTCCGGGGTGTGGGTGGCGTCGTAACGCCGTTCGAGGCGGGTTACGTACCTGCTTACGTCGTCGCGCTTTTCGATCGCCTTGGTCACTTCGTCCTCGAACTTCTCTCCGGCGCGCTGGAGCTCCTCCAAGTCCACGTCGAAGTCCATGAGGCTGCGCAGCTTTTGGAGCAGCGCGAGGCTCACGCGCGGGTTGACCGACTTTTCGACGTAGTGGGGGCTGTGGCCCCAGATGTTGGCGTGTTCGAGGTCGAGCTTGTTGCAGGCGTCGGCGAAGGCGGTGTGGATGCCGGTCGGCCCCTGGTAGCCGGAGTTCTCGATGCCCAGCCACTTCACCTTGTCGGTGAGGGCGCGCGAGCTTGCGCGTCCGGTAACGCGAGGCTCGCGGGTGTGCGGCACTGCGTCGAGCAGCGCGCCGAGCGAGATGACCAGCCGGACGCGGCTGCGGGTGGCGACGTGGGTTACGATGTTCGAGTAGGCGCGCCAGCGCAGGTTCGGCTCGGTTCCGACGAACAGCAGCAGGTTGCGACTCTCGTCTAGGGGGTCGCGGTGGTAGTAGAAGCTGTTTCTGGGCCAGCGGATCACGCGCTGTCCGCGCCGGTTGATGAGCGTGCGCGGGCGCGTAACGGTGAAGTCGTAGAACTCCTCCGGGTCTATCTCGGCGAACTTCCGGGCTGGGAGCTTGCGAACGAGATAGCGGATAGCGCGTGTCGCGGCCTCGGCGGCGTCGGGCCAGCCGGCGAACGCGACGACCATCGTGGGGAGTGTGAGGTCCGGGGATTCGTGTTCGATGAGATGATCCATAGACAAGTTCCAGCGTTTAGGATGGAGGTATTTTAGCAGAGCCGTTCGTAGTTGTCAGTTGGTTCGACTGCGTTAGATCGCGGGCGGGGCTTGGCGGATGATGGTTGTGGTAGGATGGACGCATCACGCAAGGGGGACGCGGCATGGCAGATCAGCGAATCATCGGAGTATCGGTTACGGCGGCGGACGCGCGGGAGGCGGTGGACCGTATCGTCCATCTCGAAGAGCTTGGGGTGGGCTGCGCCTGGCTGACGTCGAGCGGCGGCGGCGGCGAGGCGGTTACGGTTCTGGCGGGCGCAGCGGCGGTTACGGACGAGATTCGGCTCGGCACGTCCATCGTGCAGACGTGGTCGCGGCATCCGGTAGCGCTGGCCCAGCAGGTACAGGTACTGGACAGCCTCGCGCCGGGACGCTTCCGGCTGGGCGTGGGGCCGAGCCACCGAGCGGGGATGATTAGCTCCTTCGGAGCGGACTTTCGCGCGCCTATCGGACACCTGCGCGAGTACATTCACATCCTGCGGGCGCTGATGCATACGGGCGCAGTCGAGTTCGAGGGTCGGTGGTACTCCGCAAACGCCTCGCTATCGGCGCCGCTGGACGTTCCGATAATGGCGTCGGCGCTGCGTCCAGGCGCGTTCGAGACGTGCGGCGAGCTCGCGGACGGCGCGATCAGCTGGGTCTGTCCACATTTCTACCTGCGCGACACCGCCGTTCCCGCAATGCGGCGCGGCGCGGAGTCCGCCGGGCGCGAGACGCCGCCGCTCATCGCTCACGCTCCGGTCTGCGTTACCGAAGACCTGGAGGCCGCCCGCAACGGCGTGCGCGCTCGGCTCGGCTACTTCCCGTCCATCCCGTTCTACGCCAATATGTTCGCGGAGGCGGGTTTTGCCGGCACGCCCGAATCGGGCTGGACGGACGAGATGCTGGACGAGGTCCTGATAGCGGGCGACGAGGCAGCCGTCGCTGACCGCATCCGGACCGTCTTCGAGTGGGGCGCGCACGAGCTGCTGGCGACACCGATTCCGGCAGGCGACGATCCGGCGGCTACTGAGGAGCGGACCTTGAAGCTGCTTGGGGAACTGGGCGCATGAAGCTAACGCTGGAAACGTTCGCGTCGGTGGCGATTACGGCGAACACTACTTGGGTGTTCGCCGTTCTGTCGGATGGCGAGGGCAACTCTACGACTGTGGAGATAGGCTCACGTCCGGTCGCCGACGCTGTGGGCGGCTTGGTGAGCGCGCTGGAAGGCGAAGACGTAGGCGACGAGTCCGAGATCGAACCCATGCTTGGCCTCACGCCCGCCGAACTGCGGCGCGAGCCGACTACGGGAACGGCAGTCAGCGGCATCCGAACGGCCGTCGCGCAGCTGGACGCGATGCGGGAGGGCGTGAACTTGGCGACGTTTTTGGGCGCGCCCCAAAATGCCGTTAACGACGTTCGGAGCGTGCGGCTGTACGCGAACATCAACCGCTCGCTGTTCGCCACGGAGCGGACGCCGGCGGACTTCGGGCGAGTCGCCGAGCGCGCCGCCCGCGCGGGGTTCACGACGTTCAAGTGCGCGCCGTTCGACGAGGTCAGCCCACCGTCGTCGCCGGAGCGCATTCTGGAAGACGCGGCGATGGGGTTGGCTCGCGTCAGGGCAGTGCGCGCGGCGGTCGGCGACGATGCCACGGTACTTGTGGATTGCCACAGCCGCTTCGAGCGCGACACGGCGCCGATAATCGCGGACGAGCTCGCCAAACTGAACGTCGGCTGGTTCGAGGAGCCGGTGCAGCCGCGCTCCGACCCGGAGGATCTTGCGGCGATAGCGCGCTGGGCGCGGATGCCCCTTGCCGGCGGCGAGTCCGGCTACGGCGTGGAGTTCTTCGACAGCTTGCTGGACGGCGAGGCGGTGTCCATCGTGATGCCGGACATCAAACACTGCGGAGGAGCGGTCGAGGCGGTAACTATCGGACGCTCCGCGCGGGCGCGCGGCAAGGGGTTCTCGATGCACAGCCCGTCGGGACCCGTATCTCTTCTCGCAAGCGGACACGCCACCGCCGCCCTACCCGACTCGCTACCGCTGGAACACGCCGTGTATGAGGCTGACTGGCGCGCGGAGCTGCTCACCCCGCCTGAGCGGATGGAAGATGGGCAGCTGTGGCTGACAGACGGCGCGGGTCTGGGGGCGGAGTTGGACTGGGATTTGGTGAGGAGATTCGGGCGGGTGTGGGGGCCGTAGGGAGCTACGCTGGGAATTTAACGCAAAGACGCGAAGGATTTGAGGTTGTCCGGTGGAACGCCGCCTTACACATATGAATGGTCGGACCCGTCGGGCAGTATTGCATTCTCGCCAAGCGCGAATTCGGCTTCAGTCTCCATAACCCTGCCGGATGTGAACCAGAGGACCGTGGTGACTATCGAAGTGGTCGCTGAAGACGACAACGGTTCAGTATCAACAGACCGGATACAGATCGTGGTGAACCCAACATGAAACTCGCAACAACGTTCGTCCGCAGTGTGAGGCCGCGCGCGAGCCCGCGATCGGTGGGGCTGATGGCGGTACTGGCTGTGTTGCTGGCGCTGATCACCTGGTTTGTCCTGTCCAGAGAGGATCGTGACTGTCCGTGGTATGATGGAACATACGCGATTCAGGCCGATACTCCCATCAGACCATATCCTTACCATCCCGTAGTAGTACCGAGGTGGACACCGGATGGAGCCATCATATTCTCGTACACTGGGGATATGTACCTGATCCAACCTGATGGGTCGGGGATGAAGAGGCTGCATGGCTGCGGCAGTTCCCTATCCATATCTCCGGCCGCCTCTCGTATGGCATACGTGAGCGTGTACAAGGGAGGGCGTCCGTTTTTGCGTACGTCGTATAGAAACCTCGAGATCGAGACTTCCAGGTTGGACGGCTCCGACCGAAGCCGTCTCACATTCAACACCGACGTCCCCGAACACCATGAGGAAGCGGCGGACATCGCGCCAACGTGGCTGCCGGACGGAAGCGGAATCGTATTCGTGAGAGATCGCGGGATCTTTGACGAAGCCGTTCAATACGGAATATACACAATGGCTTCAGACGGCTCTGACGAGCGCGCTGTTGTGCACGTTGGCTCCCCGGAATGGCCCGATGCGTTTCCTGATGGGGAGGAGATTTACTCTCGCTGGTTCAGACTAACCCGCCCTGAGGCGTCGCCAGACGGCAAGATGGTGGCATTCATCGTACAAGAAAATGTGAATCTGCCGCCTGATCACCCGAATAGAAGCGATCCCGGTGTACGGAGGGCCTTCTACCATAGTCTCTACGTGGCAACGCTGGACGGCGCTGGCCTGACACGACTGTTCAGTGCCAGGGAACTTCCAGGACAACGTGTATCGACTCCCGCCGGGCCATTTGACACGGTCGCGGTCGTCAATCCAAGCGTGACTCTTTCAGAACAAAGTGTATTAGTTCCCGCCGCGCATATATGGAATCCTAGAATTCCGGGACAGCTCCTTCTTTTGGTCAATGAATACCGTGAGGGGATACCCACAGGCGCGATACTCTACTCGATCAGTACTGACGGCTCAGAGCCCATGGTAGTGGCGAATCTGCCGACACAGGGCGGTCACTTAGACTGGTCTCCGGATGGAACCCGGGTCCTGGTCTCGCATAGCGATCCGCGCCATGGATTCATCTACGTCGTCGACCCTCACAGCGGTCTATGGTCTATGGTATCCATGGGGGGCAATGCCTCATGGTCTCCCGACGGCGCGAGGATCGCTAAGTTCTCAACCGACCCTCCAGCGCCCAGATCCCACGAGAGACACGTGACCATACTCTCCACCATGTCTTCGGACGGGACGGACGTTCGCGTACTGGCCAGGACAGATTACGGCGATCGTACGTCATGGCAGCCAGTCGAAGACGGCAGGTTGACTCTGGCCGACCGCATTGCTCCATGCAAGACCGATGATATCGTACCCCATCCGCGGGACAACCCCCTCCTGGTCGAGGACTGCGAGACCCTTCTGACTATCAAGAATACTTTCGCGGGCAATCTGTATTCGCTGAACTGGGATGCGGACACCCCAATATCTGAGTGGGAGGGCGTCACCTTGGGCGGCAGCCCACTCAGAGTGGAGGCTCTCCGGCTGTACGCGAGCAATTTCGTTGGCGCCTTCCGCCCAGAGTTCGGAAGACTGACGGGACTGAAGTCTCTGGCCATTGGCGGCCAAGTTGTCGGCCCCATCCCGCCTCAGATGGGAAATCTGACAGAGTTGAGAGAACTGAATCTCTCTACATGGCCAGCTACCGGAATCCCGCCTGAACTAGGCAACCTGAAGAACCTGGAAACATTGAACTTGGATGTGGAACACCTCGAACAGAGCGAATGCATCCCGAGTTCGTTGGTCAGTTCCCTGGAGGTAGTAAGTGATGCGTGGTACAGATTTGAGACGATAGCAGAGTGGAATTCGAGCATTGGCACAGACCTGAAGGCGTGCCCATCAGGCGACCGGTGAGTCAACGAACATGAAAACTATGATGGTAAGATCGCTATGGGAGCTCGCGACGCTGCTGGCCACGTATGGCTGCGGCCAGGATGGGGCGTCGTCTCCCCCGGCGACGGATGTACCCATTCCTACCTCGCCGCCTATCCTGCGACGGTCAAGTCCAACTTCAGCGCCGTCGCCACAGGCGGCTTGACGACCGGCCACTCCTTCTTGGTTTGCTACGCCGACTTCGCAGAGGCGCAGAGGATCTCTGAGACGCGAAGAGGATAAATTCCGGGTAGCTGCTTGATGGCGCTTGACGCCGCATCGGGCCAATGCAAGAATCAGCGGAGTATCGTTGCGATGATTTCTGTGGAGGGCGGTTGATTAGTCATGGAACGTCCCGAACCCAAATTTTCCTGGTTCATACCGATTGACGGGGATGGTGAGCATATCGGCACGGTGAAGGCGGAGCGTCCGCCGACGTTCGAGTACCTGCGCGAGGTGGTGCAGACCGCCGAGGAGGAGGGCTACTACTCGCTACTCATCCCGACTCGGTTCGCCAACGGGCTGTTCGACGAGGGTGAACCACTCGCCGAGACATGGACGATGGCGACGGCGCTGGCAGCGATTACGAGCCGCATCCGCTTTCTGATCGCGCTGCGTCCGGGCTTCATATCTCCGGGGCTGTTCGCGCAGATGGCGGCGACGCTGGACGGCATTAGCGGCGGGCGCATAGACATCAACATCGTGCCCGGCGGGATACAGGGCGACTTCGAGCGGCTTGGAGAGACGAGCGATCACGCTCACCGCTACGCGCGCGCGGAGGAGTTCATCGCCGCGTGCCGCGCGCTGTGGGAGTCGCCGCAGCCTACGACGTTCGAGGGCGAACACGTGCGGCTGAACGGCGCCCTCTGCTCGCCCGGTCCGGTTGGCGACGGGCCGAGCTTCTATCTGGGCGGCGCGTCAGACGCGGCGCTGGGGCTGGCAGGCAGGCAGTCGGACGTGTACCTGGCGTGGATTCTGCCGCGCGACGTCCTGGGGCCGTTCTTCGAGCGGGCGCGGGTAAAATTCGCCGAGGCGGAGCGCGTGGGGTCATTCGGGCTGCGGACGCACCTGGTGGTCCGCGACACGGAGGCGCAGGCGTGGGACGCGGCGGAGGATCTGCTGTCTCAGGCGGCGAACGTTGTCAGAGAGCAGCGAAGCGCGGCGTTTTCCGGCACGGCGATGGTTGGTCAGCAGGCCCAGGCGCGGGTGGTGGCCGATCACCGCGTCGGCGAACGGCTGTGGAACGGCATATCCACGGTTCGCGTGAACTGCGGCACGGCGATAGTGGGGGACCCCGACCAGGTAGCCGACGAACTGCTGGAGTACTGGCGTCTGGGCATAGACGAATTCATCCTCTCAGGCTTCCCGCATGTCGAGGAGTGCCGCCGGGTGGCGGCGGACGTGCTGCCGAGGGTGAGAGAGATGATTGAATCGGAGAGGTGAGGATTTCTCATACCCCCGCCCACCGCGCCAGCGCCTTGTCCGGGTCTGCAATCTCGGATAGGGAGGAATAGTAGTAGTCGCGCCAGTTCTGCTGCGGGATGCCGGTGAAGAGCATGAGGTTGAGTGGGTATTCCTCGCTGTCGGTTACGCGGCGGAAGTCGTCTCGGAACAGGAATGTGGGCTTGCCGAGCGCGACCGCCATACCCAACTCGACCATCACGCCCTCGTCGGGCGGCGTTCCGTTGACGACGGCGAAGATGGCGTCGGACTCTCTAACGTCGCGGTAGTCGGCCTGGCCGATGCGGTACGCCCAGCCGGGTTCGGAGAAGTCGACCTGGTTGTTGCGCTCGAACGGCTCCCATACTTCGAGGCCGAGAGACTCCAGGGCGGCGATTATGGTCGGCAGAAGCGTTTCTTTCTGCTGCTCGGAGAAGCCGTAGGGGTTGGCTAGGTAGATGGTTTTGCGGGTGGCGGTCATGTCGTGAGAGGATGTCCTAGAAGTTGGGCGAATCTTTGGAATGTTGGGCTTTTGACGGCGATATTCTGCGGGGTGATGGCTTGGGCGATCTTGGGGTCGTCTTGGGTTTTTCTGAACTTGCGCCTGTTGTCTCTGAAAATCCGATTGAGTATATCCGCGGGCGTGGGGTGGTCTTCCGGGTTGCCGTGTATGTTGATTCTGGCTCGAGGTCCAAGAATCGAGCGTAGCGCGTCCTCATCGCAGGCGAGCCATCCTTCGAGGGCATGATCCACGATGGCATACCTGACTGGAACGGGCAAGGACTCGTTCAGCCTGCGTTCTACTTGGCGAGTGCGCGCGAACACTTGGGCGGGGTTCTCCCTCTCGGCGTCCAGGCAGATGATGACCAGAGTAACGTCGCGGAAGTCTCGCAAGAACTTGGTTAGGTATCTGGAAATCGCTCTTTGGGCGAGCATATCGCCGCGGCTGACGACACGGGGCCTGATCCTGGCGTCATAGCCGAGCCGTCTAGCCAGAATGGGGATCGTGTCACGGTCGCTCTGTCCCTCTACTATCAGTCCGAGTCCCAAGGGACACCGCCGATGCTTCCCGAAACCCATACGTTCCCTACGCCCACCTCACGGAAGAATTCATGGTCTCCCTCTTCTGCGGTGAGAGGTCGGAGTCGAGTCTCGCCGTCTTTCTTTTCGACGATCACAAACTGCTCGTAGGGCAACTGGTCCAACAGGTAAGGCGACTGCGTGGTAACGATTATCTGAGCATGGTAGGACGCCGCAGTCAGCAAATCTGCCACAGCTTCCATCATTGAAGGGTGAATCTCCGCCTCCGGCGTCTCCATGCAAATGAGATTGGGAAGCGGATCTACGGTGAGAGCGACCGACAGCGCCAACGCCAACAGCGTCCCATCCGACAACCCCCAAGCGCCAGTAGGTTGTTTTACCCCCTTCTCTTTGAGGGCGACGTAGGTTTGGCCGTCTCCAAAGATGGGGGAGGTTAGCCGCTCCACTGTCGGAACCATTACTTTGAGCATTCCGACGGCTTCCTCGAGATCGGGGTGTCCCTCGGAAAACAGGCTGTGGATGACGGTGGACAGGTTGGAGCCGGTCTCGTTCAGGACGTTTTCCTGTTTCACCTTCGTCGGCTTCCGCATGGAGGCGGGCGAGAAGTTGTAGAACTGCCATGATTTGAGGTGGCTGACCACTTTTCGATATTCGTTGTTGATGCCGTCCGCGCCTGCCCACTTCTCGGCGCCAATCGGGAAAGTATCGGAACGGAGATAAGGGCCGGGGCTATCTTGAATCTCGACCCTAAAGCCGGGGATATCGAGTCCATTTTCTCCGTTGGAGAACTCCGCCTCGAACTCGATTTTCTCGTCAACCATGCCTCCCCACACAACCTGCTCATAGCCGCCCCGTTCCTCCAACCGCTCCGTCGTCACTTTGCCTGAGGATCCAGGGGAGGCTGAGTGTATCGCCTTCAGGAAGCGCAGCGCGTCTATGATGTTGGACTTGCCGGCGCCGTTGGGGCCGATGAGGACAGTCAGCGGGCCGGGGCGCAACTCGACATTACGCAGGCTGCGGTAGTTCTTGATGGCGAGTCGGGAGATCATGTTCTCATCGTACCATTAGTCGGCGCCGCAGAGGGTGCAGGCTAGGGTGAACATTATCTTGGAGCCGCTTATAAGGCTGGCGATGCCGACGGATTCGTCGGTGCCGTGGGCGTTGCTCAGCATCGGGTCGTCGTCAGGGTGGGAGCCGGAGAAGCCGTAGGTGATGACGTTGAGCGGGCGGGTGAAGCGCGAGTCGGTGAATCCGGTGCTGATGGCCGGCACCCACTGGATGTCGTCGCGTTCCAGCGCGAGGGCGGTGGCGGCCCGGATATGGTCGGTCAGCTCGGTGTCGAACTCCGATGCATTGGGGACGGCCATGTAGTCTATCTCGTAGCTCACTCCGGGGATGCCGGAGGCGATGCGGTCCAGCTCGCCGCGCAGGTAGTCGTCGTCCTGGTGCGGCAGGGTGCGGACGTCGCAGGTCAGCCGTATCTGCTCCGGAACGCTGTTGGACTTGATGCCGCCGTTTATCATGGTGGGGGTGATGGTCATGCGCGAGAGCGCCGTGAGCATGGAGGCGAAGCGCGGATTGTCTTCGGAGACCTCTGCGATTATCTCGTCCACGTTGTCGGCGGAGGGGGCGTGCTCGATGGCGAAGTTGGACAGGTGCGCGAACAGGCTGGTCGTCGTGTCGCGTTCGGGCTCGTAGTTCTCGATGCGGTTGAGCAACTGCGACAGGCGGTAGAGCGCGTTCGTTCCCTGCCAGGGCACCGAGGCGTGCGCGCTGACGCCCTTGACCTCGAACTCGACTTGCAGCCGCCCCTTCTCTCCGACTCCGAGCAGATATGTCAGACCGCCGGCGGCCTCGATGGGCGTTCCGCCGCCCTCATTCACCGCGAAGGGCGCGGTAATCTTCTCCGGGTGGTTCTCGGCAAGCCAGCCGAAGCCGTAGCGTCCGCCGTGTTCCTCGTCCGCGCCTGAGCAGAGGACGAGGCTGTGGCGCAGCCGGACGCCGTTGCGTTTCAGCAGTCGCATCGCCACCATCTGCGCCGCCAGCAGCCCCTTGCAATCGGACGCGCCGCGCCCGTAGATGCGCCCGTCGTGAACGGTCGCGCTGAACGGCGGGAACGTCCACTTGTCGGCCTCTTCGACGGGAACGACGTCGGTGTGCGACATGAACATCAGCCGCGCGGCCGGGTCGTCGCCCTCGATGCGGGCGATGATGTTGCCGCGTTCCGGCGTCCTCCCCAGGATCTCGGACTCGATGCCGTCCTCGGCGAGCCAGTCCCGGACGTATTCGCAAACCGGCGTCTCGTCGCCGGTGGGCATAGCCCCTGTGTTCACGGACGGGATGCGAACGAGTTCCTGGTGGAGCTGGACGATTTCGTCCGTCATGGCGTCTATCTGGGAGAAGATTTCCTGGAAGTTTGGCATTGGGGTCTCCTTTATCCGTTTCATTCTACTGCGAGACTGGGCGCGCTGGTTCACCCTCACCCCAACCCTCTCCCTGGGGGAGAGGGGGATATGCCACCATCCTAGACGACGCCCGTTAGATTGACACAGGTTTGGTTAGGTGAACAGGTAGCGCGCCATGAGCAGGCCGGCGACGGATTTGGCGTCCTGTATCTCGCCGAGCCGTATCAGCCGATCCACACGCGACATGGGTATCCGCTCGACGCGAATGTCCTCGTCATCGTCGGCTGGAAGCTTGCTGGGAATCAGGTCGCGCGCGAGGTACATGTAGAGTATTTCGGTGCAGAATCCGGGCGCCGAATATATTCCTCCGAGCGCCCGTAGGTTGCGCGCGGCGTAGCCGACTTCCTCTTGCAGTTCGCGCTGCGCCGTATCGTCGGGCGACTCGCCCTCCTCGCACATGCCCGCCGGGATCTCCAGCAGAGACTGTTCGACAGCGTAGCGGTACTGCCTCACCATCAGCACGTTGTCTTCGGCATCTACGGGGATGATGGCGACCGCCCCGGGGTGGGACACGACCTCGCGCGTCGTCTGGCTGCCATCGGGCATCAGCACCGTATCTACGCGGGCTTCGATGATCCTGCCGCTGAAGACGGTATCCTGACGAATTGGCTGGGGTTGGTTCATCATGATTGGATCTTCTCCAATGGCAACTTGGTTAGGGCAGGCTCTAACATTACCCCATAGAGGGCTTGCATGGATATGTAGTTGGTAAGGACGCAGCGCTCACCCTCACCCCAACCCTCTCCCTGAGGGAGAGGGAGCTATACCGGCGCCTACGCGGGCGAAGTGAGGTTGTACACCAGGCCCAGCCGACGGGTTAACTGCGTGTAGAACGCGGTGCGCGGATTAGCTCTTAGGAACCGCGCCATGTGCGGTCCGCGCCTGATGGTAACGCGAAAGTCCGGCTCTAGCTCGACGTCGGCCATGCCGTCCACACTCAGCGAGGCGTGCTTGCCGTCGGTAGCAGACAGACGCACGACGGTATCATGCGGCAGCACCAGGCCGTCTCGCAATCCGGTGTGCGGGGCGACGGGCTGAAGCATCATCATCTCGGCTTCGGGGAAGAAGATAGGGCCGCCGGCCGACAGCGCGTAGCCGGTGCTGCCCGTGGGCGTGGAGACTATAACCGCGTCGGCGCGGTACGATGTGAGGAACTCGCCGTCCACCACCGTATCTATGTCCAGCAGTCGCGCCACGCCGCCCCTGCCGACGACCACGTCGTTCAGCGCGTCGGCGGTCATGATGTGGCCGCCGCGCCCATCGGCAACGGTCGCGCGCAGCATCATGCGTTCTTCGACGCGGACGCTGCCGTTGAGGTACGCGGGCAGCCGCTCTGCGGCTTCCTCGACGCGCAGTTCGCTCATGAAGCCCACTCTGCCCATGTTGACGCCGACGATAGGCACTGAGTGGGCGGCGATCGCGTGGACGGCGCGAAGTATGGTGCCGTCGCCCCCGGCCACTACGACCATCGCGGTATCCGGCAGCTTGTCGGCGCGCGCGTCTATCTCGAACGCCGACGATACCCAGGCGCGGGATCGAAGCCCCAGATCGGCGACTAGCGACTCTATCAGCGCGGGCGCCTCTTCGACGAGGGCGTTATAGACGAATCCTATGTAAGGCATGGGTTTTCGGGGCCTCAGATTAACGCGAAGGCGCAAAGGCGCGAAGAGACTTTTCGATGATTAGGCATTGTAGCATATAGCGGCGGTGGAAGATTCTCTTGACACTCGCGCATTAACCTTGCTAATATCTCAACTTATATGAAGAACTCGTCCGCCAGTTTCACTTTCGCCACCTACGCTTATTTTAGCGGCGCCAGCGCCGTCGGCTGAGTGGTTGCGTCAAAAGTCCTAGCGAGACAGAGACACAGGAACGAAACCCCAGTCGGCAGCGACTGGGGCTTTTTGTTTTGCCAAGATATGGAACAACAGAAGGCACATGAGTAAGGAGAATTCGTCCGATGCAACAGTCACCCGCGAGGGATGTGAACGTGGTTAGCGCAACTCACCTTATTAGCCCCGTAGATCTGGTCAACGAACTGCCGCTTACGCCCGCCTCCGAGCGAACGGTGCTGGAGGGACGCGAGCTCGTTCGCGCCGTGCTGCGCGGCGAGGACGACCGGATGATGATGGTGGTCGGTCCGTGCTCGATACACGACGAAACCGCCGCGGTGGAGTACGCCGAACGGCTGCTCGAACTCAGCAAGCAACTGGAAGACCGGCTGCTGATAGTGATGCGGGTGTACTTCGAGAAGCCGCGAACGACGGTGGGCTGGAAGGGCCTGCTGTACGATCCGAACCTCGACGATTCGTTCGACATAGACGAGGGGCTGCGAACCGCCCGCCGCATGATGCGCTCGATTACGGAGATGGGCGTCTATACCGGAACGGAGTTCCTGGACCCCATAGTGCCGCAGTACCTGGCGGACCTGGTGTGCTGGTCCACCATCGGCGCGCGGACGACGGAGAGCCAGACGCACCGCCAGATGGCGAGCGGGCTTTCTATGCCGGTCGGCTTCAAGAACGGCACGGACGGCTCGGCGCAGACGGCGGTTGACGCGATGGTGTCGGCGGAGTCGCCACACGCATTCCTCGGCATAGACCACCTGGGCCAGACGTCGGTTATTCAGACGCGGGGCAACCAGTATGGGCACCTGGTGCTGCGCGGCGGTCGGCAGGGTCCGAACTTCGGACCTGAAGCGGTTGGCGAAGCTTATGATCTGCTGGAACAGGCAGATGTCCGGCGCGAACTGCTGGTGGACTGCTCACACGGCAACTCGAACAAGGATCACAGGCAGCAAGGCGCCGCCTTCAAGACCGTGGTCAACCAGCGCGCCGGCGGACGAGACTACGTCATCGGCTGTATGCTG
The DNA here is from genome assembly GCA_034420955.1 of Dehalococcoidia bacterium. Lineage (GTDB taxonomy): Bacteria > Chloroflexota > Dehalococcoidia > Lucifugimonadales > UBA1123 > VXRN01. The sequence continues at coordinate 139,531 of DAOUKV010000014.1, read as the reverse complement.
GAGTCGAACCTGAAGGAGGGCGCGCAGAAGCTGAACGGCGACCGCGATTCGCTTGAGTACGGCGTCTCGGTTACCGACGCCTGCGTAGGCTGGGAAGAGACCGAGGAACTGCTGCGCTGGGCGAGCCAGGCGCTTGACGCCAAGGCGGTAGCGGCGGACTAATTGGCGGCGGCCACGCATTTGTGTAGTAGGGGCGGTTCGCGAACCGCCCCTACGGGGTTCTTGGGGCGGAGGTTCACCCTCACCCCAACCCTCTTCCCTGAGGGAGAGGGGGATTCACCCCCATCCCCCACCTTCACGGGGGCAGGCTCTAACCTTCTCCCGTCGAGGGAGAGGGACGTGCGCCTTTGCGTTAACTCTCTGTACCGTCGAATAGCAGGGTGTCGGAGTGGAAGGCGTACCAGCCGAACCAGAACGATACGTATGAAGGCAATCTGGGGAGTTCTTCACCGTCCGGGCCGACCAGGCCGGTGTCGGTTGCTTCCCAAGTTTGTCCGTCAGCGTCGATCAGGGTTGACGGTAAGCCGAGCGCGACGATATCCGGATCGGGCGAGAAGCGCCTGTCGCCGCGTTCGAACACGCGAACGTCGGATGACAGACTAGACGCCAGGATGACGATATCCAGATCGCCTACTGTGTCGTTGACTACGCGCGCGTCCATCAGCGTCTTCACCGGGTAGGCTTTCGAGACGCCGCCGTCGCTCAGGCCCAGCACTTCGTCTTTCGGCTCGAGGCGACCGTCGCGGTTCCAGACGGGGAACATTGTGTCCGGGTCGACGCGGTAGGAGTAGTAGATCGAGTTGGCATCGGATTCGGGCTGGTAGAATCTGGGCGAGTAGAACCCTGTTTCGGTGGATATGATGCCGGTATCGGGATGTTCTTCCAGCCACTCCTGCCAGGTGGTCAGCGCGACTGGGAAGTATTCCAGCTGCAGGTCGTCTCGCGTGGCCAGCTCGCCGATTACCGGCCTGCCGACGAGCGAGCTCCAGAGGGTGTTGGTCAGGCGATCGTACATCAGCTTGTTGGATCGGTACAGCATCCCGGACGTGCCGAAGGTAGTAGGCTCTCCATCTATTTTCGCGGAATACACGATTCCGGCGCCGCACAGCGTTCACCACATCAGCGAGATCGGTTCCCCGCCAACGGTGTCGTTGACCATCTCGTGGGCGTTGACCACGCGAAGGGGGTAAGCCTTCTTCTCGCCGTTGATGCTCACGCCGAATACCCGGTCGCCCGGCTCCATGTATTCTGCCTCTTGCGGGCTGAGAGCGCGCGGCTTTTCGAGGGGCGGGATGCCGTCGGTGAGAACTCCGCCCCACACGATCTCGGCGGGGTTTATGCGCGAGAACTCTGAGGCGGGCCGGAGGAAGAATCCCATTCTCGGGTCGATTGCCGAGTACGTCTTCGCCTTCCACGCGACGTACTGTGAGGGAGCCTCGAAACTGTCGCCGTTCCGTCCCGCCCAGTCCATCCAGCTTTCCCAGTCTTCGGTGGCGAACGGCTGGCCAGTCAGATCCCGGAGGGCCTGCCCGATGAGCTCGGCCGATCTCCTGGACGGCATAAAGCGCAGGACCTCCACCAAGAACGGCGCGAGCGACTGGTCGTTTTGCTCGACCATCTCATCGAGGATTTCCTCAAGGTTCGGGCGCACGATGGAGAACGCCGGGAAGATTTCGTACATCGCCGCGTTGGAGTCATAACCGGCCGGCCCCGCCGGAGTCGCGGTGGCTGTCGGGACAGGCGGCGCTGTGGGGATGGGCGTTTGGGTCGGTTCGGTTTCGGGGGTTGCGGTTGTCGTGGGGGTGGCGGGTACGGGCGAGGGGGAGGGTTGGGCGGTGGGCGTGATGGGCTGAGGGGTGGGAGACGCAGGGGCGTCTGAGGCGCAAGCAGCGGCCAGGAGCGCAAGTGTCGCGGCGAAGAGGGATGCGGCTGTCTTCAGCATGGTTTCACCTCTGCCGGTTTGGTAGGAGGATGCTCCGGGACTAGGAGATGGTTGAGCCGCGACGCCCTGGATTCCGGCGTCCGCCGGAATGGGGGTTGGGGATAGCGCACCGGAATGGGCAAGCATCTCGTTACTCTCCGGCCTTGATCCAGTCTGATATGCGTTCGGCGAGCATCATGATCGGGACGTTGGTGTTGGAGCGGGGGCAATCGGGCAGGATGGAGCCGTCCACTATGCGGAGGGCATCTACGCCCTTGACGCGACCATGCTGATCTACGACTGCCATCGGGTCTGAGTCGGGGCCCATCTTGGCGGTGCAGGATATGTGGTGCATGGTGGAGACGTTGCGCAGCATCCACTCGTCAAGCGCGTCGTCGGACGCGAGATCGGATTCGGAGGGGGATACGAGCGGGCCGCGGATGTTTTCGAACTCAGGCCGGTCCACTATGTCCAGGCACAGGCGCACACCGTCGCGCAACCGCTGGCGGTCGAACTCTTCCGCCAAGTAGTTGTAGTCGAGCAGCGGTTGTGTGTGGGGGTCTGAGGATTGGAGGCGCAGCGTCCCCTGCCCTTCCGCGAGGTAGATGCCGACGGTCATCAGCAGCATGTGGCCCTCTTTGCGGAAGCGCATGACGGTTATCATGTCGTTGCTGAGATGGGAGCCGGGCGCGGTGTACCGGAGGGCGACCTTCTGGGGGCCGACTTCCTGCGGTGGCGCGGGGACGTGTGGCTGGGCGCGCCACAGCATCGGCACCTGCGGGTGGTCGCGCAGGCCTTGTCCGACGCCGGGGGAATCGTGAACGACGGGGATGCCATGTTCGGCGAGGTGGCCGGCGGGGCCTACGCCGGACAGCATGAGCAGCTGCGGGGAGGCGATGGGGCCGGCGCTCAGGATTATCTCGTCGCCGTACGCTCGGAACGTCTCGCCGCCGCTTTCGACCTCGATGCCGACGGCGCGGCGTCCCTCGAACAGCACGCGACGGACGAAGCAGTTGGGGCGGATGGTCAGATTCAGGCGGTGGCGCGCCATGCCGAGATAGCCGATCGCGGTGCTCCAGCGCACGCCGCCCGGGTTGTTGAGCGGGTACGGGCCTACTCCCTCGGCGTCCGGGTGGTTGTGGTCTGGGTTCTCGGGGAAGCCGAGCGCGAGGCAGGCGTCATAGAACGCCGTCTGCTCCTGCTGCAGCGAGTCCAGGCTGTGGCGGCGCACGATTATCGGGCCGTCGGAGCCGTGATAGTCGTCGGAGAAGTCGGTGTCGGTCTCCATGCGTCTGAGGTAGGGCAACGTCTCTTGGTACGACCACTCGTCATTGCCGAGCGACGTCCAATAGTCGAAGTCGGCGGCGACGGGGCGCAGGAACACCTGGCCGTTGATGGCGCTGGTGCCGCCGGTTACCTTGCCGCGCGGGACGTCCATGTTCGGGTTGAGCGGCGACGCGCGCCCGGTGAACTGCCAGTTGTGGCGGTCTTCTATTACGAAGTCTGTTCCGGTTCCCCAGCCATACTTGAGATCGTCGGGGATGGTGTCGAAATCGGGGTAGTCCACCCCCGCCTCCAGCAGCAGGATGGAGCGATCGGGGTCTTCCGACAGACGTGTGGCGAGCGCTCCGCCGCCGGAGCCGGAGCCAATGATGATGTGGTCGTAGTTCACTGCGCGTCTCCTGTCCCTACCGCTTAGCGGCCCTCCTTCACGGCGTCGGCAATCTTTTCGCCAATCATCATGGTGGTTACGTTGATGTTGGCGCGGACGCAGTCAGGCATGATGGAGGCATCGACTACGCGGATGCCTTCCAGTCCGTGCACGTTGCCGGAGGAATCCACGACGGCCATGGGGTCGGAAGCGGGACCCATCTTGGCGGTGCAGGATATGTGGTGGCCGGTGGTTACTTCGCGCATCATCCAGGCGTCGAGTGCGTCGTCTGAGACGAGGGCTTCGTCGGGCGGCTCGACGCGTTCGTCGAGGATGTCTCGCCATGCCTCGTGGTTGCCTAGCTCGATGCAGATGCGGACGGCTTCGCGCATCCGCTCGCGGTCGAACTCTTCCTGGAAGTAGTTGTAGTCGAGCGAGGGCTGCTCATGCGGGTCGGCGGACTGGAGCCTGAGCTCGCCGGCGCCGACTTCGAGGTCGAGGCCGATGATCATGCGGATGCCGATAGGCTCCATGCGGTTGCCGCCGCGGTTTACGCGCTCGGTGGCGAAGCTGTTCATATAGACGATCATGTCATTTCGCAGGTCTGAGCCGGTGGCGGTGTAGCGGAGTCCGAACTGCATACGAGGGCCATCGAGGTCAAATTCGTGCTCTTCTCTAGCCCTCCATGTTACGTATACGAGCGGATGGTCGCGCAGGTTCTGTCCGACGCCGGGCAGGTCGTGGACGACGGGGATGCCGACTTGGTTCAGATGCGCGGAGGGGCCGACGCCGGACAGCAGAAGTATCTGCGGCGAGCCGACGGCGCCGGCGCTCAGGATTATCTCTTCGCCTTCTACGGTGAACGTCTCGCCGCCGCTCTCGACTACGACGCCGGTGGCGCGCTTGCCGTCGAACACGATGCGGTGGACGACGCAGTTGGGGCGGATGGTCAGGTTCAGCCGGTGGCGCGAGAGGCTGAGGTAGCCGAGATTGGTGCTCCAGCGAATGCCGTTGGGGTTGTTGAGCGGCAAGGGGCCGACGCCGGTGGAGTCCGGGTTGTTGTGGTCGGGGCAGTCCTCGAAGCCGTACTCGAGGCAGGATTGATAGAAAGCGTGGGATACAGGCTGCCACGTTTCGGGCTGGAAGCGGTGGCAGATGATGGGGCCGTCGGTGCCGTGGAAGTCGTCGGAGAAGGTGGTGTCGGTTTCGAGCTTGCGGAAGTATGGCAGGCAGTCTTCGTAGCTCCAGTCGTCGTTGCCCCACGAGTTCCAGTTGTCGTAGTCCTCGGGAACGCCGCGCAGGAATATCTGGCCGTTGATGGCGGAGGATCCGCCGGTAACTTTGCCTCTAGGCACCAGCATCGGCTCGGCCTCGTCGGTGGCGCGTCCGGTGAACTGCCAGTTGTGGTCGCTGGTCATGATGTCGGTGGCGGTGGCGTACCCGTAGCGGACCTCGTCGGGCAGCTGCTCCATCTCGGCGTAGTCGGGGCCGGCTTCGAGGAGCAGGACGGACTTGGAGGGGTCTTCGGTGAGGCGGGTGGCGAGGATGGCGCCGGCGGAGCCTGCGCCGATGACGATGTAGTCGTACTTCATGGGGTGGCGCTCCTTTGGGAGTGGGTTGGAGGGTATTGTACTACATAGGGGAATGGGGTGGGGGGAGCGCGCAGGGCGTATGATATGATGGTTCGAGGAGCGCGTGATGGCAACCTTCAACACCATAACCGAACTGATCGAGGTTCTGGACTCCAATCCCGCGTGGCTGGAAGAGCTGCGGGCGCGGATACTGACACGAGAACTGCTGGAGCTTCCAGCACGCCTCGCTCAGTACGCCGAGAACACGGATCGGCGGCTTGCCGCGCTGGAAGAAGGACAAGCTAATACGGACCGGCGGCTTGCGGCGCTGGAAGAAGGGCAAGCGGAATTCCGGGCGACGTTCGAGCGGTACGCCGAGAACACGGACCGGCGGCTTGCCGCGCTGGAAGAGGCTCAGGCGCGGTACGCCGAGAACACGGACCGGCGGCTTGCCGCGCTGGAAGAAGGGCAATCGGAATTTCGGGAAGCGATAAATCGGTTGATAACGTCCAACACGAGACTCGAAGGCGTAGTCACGAGGCTCGAAGGCGTAGTGCGGCGACAAAGCAACGACGTTGGGTTCTTGCGCGGCGCTTTCGCGTATCACGCGGTTACCAGAAGTCTCAACATGGCGATATGGAATATGACGAGCGGCGATTTGGACGCCGTGTTGACGGAACGCGAACTGCTTGGCATGGTTAGAAACAGCGGCGCCACTGACCTGCCGCAGAACGAGGTGACGAGTTTCGTGAACGCGGACATAATCGCGCGGGTTGTTCATCCGAACGCCGAGGACGCCAGCTACGTGGCGATCGAGGTGTCGTACACTGTGCAGGACAAAGACGTACGCCGCGCTGTCCGCAACGCGGAGTATCTGACGCGGTTCACCGGCTTGGCCGCGCAGCCGGCGGTGGCCGGCGTTCAGCTCGACGATTGGGCGCGCGAAGACGTAGATTCTGGCGCTGTGCTGTGGCACCAGATTTCGGAGCTGGATTTGCGGGTGCGGTGAGTAGGATTTCTTAGTATATCTGTTACGCTAGCAGCGTCTCTCTCAGGCGGGTTATTAGGGTTTCGAGTTCGCGTTCGTCGAGGTTGAAGGGGTCGACGCCTAGCTCATCTGGGTTGTGGATGTTGTGGAGATAGACGGGCGGGTCGCCGGCCGCGAGGGCGGCGTCCACTTCGTCGCGGGAGGGGCCTCGCCAGTCTCGGGTGAAGCGCATTACCGCTACGGGGGTCAGGTAGTCGAACTCGTCGTGCTTGACGGACACTTCCAAGCCGGGGGCTTCTATCAAGGCATCCACGACCTGCTGGCACATGGCGGCCACCTGCCGGTTCTCGGCGTCTTCGTCTTCTTCTGCGAAGATTTGGAGGGCTTCTACCAAGCCGATGATTTCTTCTTTGGCGACCTTCATGCCGCGTCCGATGAACTGGTGGGGGCTGGCGTTGGCGTATGCGGCCTCGATGAGGTCGGCGCGGCCGGCGAGGATGCCGGTGCCTTGCGGTCCACGCACTGCCTTGCCGCCGCTGAACTGCACCATGTCGGCGCCGGCGTCTATGAAGCGGCGCAGGTTGGCGCGGGGCGGCAAGTAGGAGGCTGCGTCCACGATGACTGGCACGTCGCGGGCGTGGGCTATCTCGACTACCTGCTCCAACGGCAGGGAGCGGCGGCTGATGAAGCCGGAGAAGAGGTAAGCTATGGCGGCGGTGTTTTCGTTGATGGCGGCTTCCAGCTCCCAGGGGTGGCAGCGTCGCCCGTCGCCGATGTTTACGATTGTGGCGCCGGTGGCAGTGTAGCACTGATCATATGGGAACCGGTGCGCGGTGTGCATGATGATTTCGTTCTTGAGTCCGTCGGACTTGGGGAGCTTCGCCATGCTCGCGGGGTCGCTGCCGGCCATGACGGCGGCGGCCTGAAGCACGAGTCCGCCGGCGGAGCCGGAGGTTACCAGCCCGGCTTCGGCACCGGTGATTTCGGCTATGACCTTGCCGGCGGCGACGTTGAGGTCGTCGAGGTTGACCATGGTTCTGGACGCCTTTTCCATGGAGTCGAGAACTTCGGGGCGCAGCTTGCTGCCGCCGTATGCGGTGGTCGAGCCGGAGGCTACGATGGCGGGGCTGACGCCGAGGGCGCGGTAGATGTCTGCTCCTTCGCTGAAGACCATGGGGACGCTCCTTTATTCGCGTTGTCGTGGGTTCTGAGGGTCATTATACGGTAGGGACAAGGTTATTTCACGCCGCGCGAGAGATGCCGATTGGCAGGAGGCGTTATAATGCGGGCGCCGGGCTATTGCGCCGCTGGCAAAGCGTTAGGAGTTTTCAGATGACTGCGAATATGATTGAGACTGTGGACGAAGCGAGCGGGCCGCCACAGTTCCCGGACTTTCCGCCTCGCTACGATATGCGGCCCTCTCGTTATCTGCATCAGCACGGCGTTGTAGCTTACCTGCAGTACTATTTCCGCCGAACGGGGCAGAGCGCGCTGGTGATGAGCGCTACCCCGGTAACGCCTAGCCTATCCGGGAAAGAGGACTTTAGGATACCGGATCTGTCAGTGGCGTTTGGATGCGACTACGATCTGCTCTGGACGCAGTGGGGATACGAGATAACGCGTCAGGGCAAGGCGCTCGAATTCGCGCTCGAACTGGCGCCTCCGGAGAAAAAGCCTCCAGGCGAGGCGTTCGAGCTTCCGCCTCACCCCTTGGGTCCCGTGAACTTTGCGAAGAATCGTCTGGATTATGAGCGCTTTGGAGCGTTGGAATATTGGCAACTCGACCCGGACGGGGTCGAGCGTTCCGACGCGCCGCTAGTTGGGGAAAGGCTAGTCAATGGGCGGTACGAGCAAATCGCGGTGGAATCGGTCGAGGGAGTTGGCCTTCGCGGGTTCAGCGATGCGCTCGGGCTGTATGTATGTTGGGAAGATGACTCTCTGAGGTTTTACGATCCCGTAGCGAAGGCGTATCTTCTCACCCACCAAGAAGAGGCCGACCGAGGGAAGGCGGCGGAGGTTAGGGTTAACGCCGCCCTGCGTCAACTGGCGGAGTTCGAGGAAGGGGATTTGGCCAAGGCGACAAAACTAAGTGAAGCGCCGTTTACAAAGGGAGGATACCTTCGCAGTCACGATGAGGAAGCAGAATATGCGGATGAGATCGAGGCTATCGCGACCGAATTGGAGGCGGAGGTTCGACTAAAATCGGCCGCATACAGAATGGTAGGATTGTAAAAGGCTACCCTACTTCGTTAGGCGGCGGCGCAGGAAGAAGGACGCGAGGAACAGGGGCAGGATGGCGTAGGCGAGCAGTTCCGCCGTCCACGCGAGCATCCAGGGGGTTAGCTCGCCGGTCATAAGGCCGCGCGTTAGGGCGGTGGCGGGGGTCAGGGGCAGTATCCAGGCTACCTGGCGGACGACGTCGGGCAGGCGGTCGAGGGGGAAGAAGGTGCCGCTGAGATAGAACATGGGCAGCAGGAACAGGGTGAAGAAGTTGTTCATGGCGCCGATGGTGGTGGCGGTGGCGGTAACCGTCATCGCCATGGAAGCGAAGACCATGCCAATGAGGTAGGCGGCGGGTATCGCCAGCAGGGCGAAGGGCGAGTTCACCAGGCCGAAAGCTAGGGCCGCCACCATGACGGCGGTGGCGGAGATTATGGACCGCGTCGCGCCCCACATCACCTCGCCCACGACTATATCCTGCGGCTCCAGGGGCGTGTACAACATCGCCTCGTAGATGTGGTGGCTCTCCATCCGCAGGTAGGCGCCGTAGGTGGCGTCGAACGTGGCGTGGAACATGGCGTAGCTGGCTACGATGCCGGGCGCGATGAACTCGGCGTACGACAGGTCGCCAATCGCGCCCACGTATGAGCCTAGCCCGAAGCCCATCGCCAGCAGCAGGATAAACGGCTCGATGAACAGGCCGCCGATTTCGACTTTCCACGCTCGTATCGTGGCGTCGCGGTTGCGCTGCCACAGCTTGGCGCCTCCCCAGACGGGGTTGTAGATGGCAGCGAGCATCACTCTTCCCTCAGGCCGCGTCCGGTCAGCCGCAGGAATACGTCTTCGAGGTTGCCGGGACGCCGGGTGATCTGGTAGCCGTCGAGGTCGAGGTTGTCCATGGAGACGACGCCGTTTTGAGGGTAGATGAGCACCGAGTCGGCGCGGTCTTCGACGCGCAGGTTCAACTCCGGCGCGTCCAGGCGCGACATCAACGCGGCTTTGTCTGCGTGGCGCACCCGCACCTCCAGGACAGTATCTCCGACTTGCGACATGATTAGCTCGTCGGGCGAGCCGGCGCTGAGAATCTTGCCCCTGTCCATCACCACCAGGCGGTCGCACAGGTAGGCGGCTTCGTCCATATAGTGGGTGGTGAGCAGCATAGTGATGCCGCGCGCCTTGAGTAGGCTGAGCTTGTCCCACACGAGCAGCCGCGCCTGGGGATCGAGTCCTGTCGTCGGCTCGTCGAGCACCAAGATGCGCGGTTCGTTCATAAGCGCGCGGGCTATCAGCAGTCGCCGCCTCATGCCACCGGAGAGTTGGTCGGGCATGTCGAACGCCTTTTCGTGAAGCTGGAACAGCTCCAGCCCTTCGAGCGCGCGTTCCATAGATACGACGCGCTTGAGGTTGAAGTACCGTCCGAACGACAGCAGGTTTTGGATGACGGTCAGGTCAGGGTCGAGGCTGTCCGCCTGGGATACGACGCCGAGAGCGCGCTTGACGTCGCGCGGGCGCCGGCGGACGTCCATGTCTAGCACCTCGAGTTCGCCGGAGGTTACGGGAGAGACGCACGAGATCATCTTCATCGTGGACGTCTTGCCCGCGCCGTTGGGGCCGAGGAATCCGAAGCACTCGCCCTGGCGGATCTGGAAGTCTATGCCGTCAACGGCCGCCAAGTCGTTGTAACGCTTGGTGAGACGTTCGGCGCGAATGATGGGGGACTGCTGCATTGCTCACCTTGAATGAATAAGGTTAGCCAAGGCAGAAGACTGATTTCAATGGAGAGATTCACCCCCATCCTAGCCTTCCCCCCCAATGGATGATAAACGGGGGGAAGGAATTTTCACCCTCACCCCAACCCTCTCCCTGAGGGAGAGGGGGTTTGGGGAAGGGAGTTTTAGAAGACGGCTATGGGGTTTACGGGGGAGCCGGTGCCTCCGACCACGTTGAGCGGGTTGATGGTTAGCATGAACTCGTGCCTGCCCTCTTCGGCGCAGGCGTCGGCGAGCGGTTCGAGGAGGGCGTTGTCGAGCAGGGCGACGCCGTAGGCGAAGATGACGCCGTGGACGGACCAGGGCAGGTCGTACTCGTTGGGCGAGGCGTCCATCATGTCCCAGCCCAGTATCGAGATGTCGGAGTCGCGCACGAAGCGGAGGCATGAGGCGTGCAGTCCGGGGCGCGCCGTCTCGCCCGCCCAGTTGCCGCCGTGGTCGGCGGCGTACTTCTCGCGTCCGCTGTACACCATGACGGCGTCGCCCGGTAGAATCTCGACGCCCTGAGCCGCGGCGATCTCGTCCAGCTCCCAGCCGTGAACGGGGGCATCGAGCGTTACGTAGTCGGTTCCGCGATGCCTGGGCACGTCGAGCAGCACCCCGCGCGTCAGGATGCCATCGCTCCAGGCGTCAACCGTTCCGTAGTTGGCGCCGTTGAAGGAGAGCGTTTCGTCCGGCTTCTTGCCGTCCCACATTCCTTCAGAATCCCACACGTGGCAGAGCGCGTCTATGTGCGTGGTGGCGGTGCCGTGGTAGGAGACTCCGTAGAAGTCCATCGCCGCGCCCGCGTCGTGGGGTCTGTCCATGACGAAGAGGAACTGCTGAGCCGGTCGCGGGTTCTCGGCGCGCGGCTCGACCGCCCAGGGCCGGCTGAGCGACACGGTACGTCCGTTCCGCGCTAACGAGACAGCTTCCAGCCGCTTCTGCGGAGTGATCAGGTTGATCGCGCCCGCGGAGCCCTGATCGCCGTAGCGTCCCCACTTTCGGTCTTCTTTCAGGTATGCGTCCACTTCTGATTTGGTAGGTATCTGATTCGTCGTCATTGCGATACTCCCATTGCGACGGAAAGGAATTAATCAGGAAGACAGCCCGGTTCGTCAGGCGCCTGTCTCGGCGTCTGGCAAGACTAACATATTCCGCCGAATCCTAATATAATGCGCCCGACTTTGTATCGAATACAGACGGAGGTACTGTTATGGGCAAGTTGGATGGCAAGGTATGCGTGATAACGGGCGCGAGCCGGGGCATCGGCGCGGAGATCGCGCGGCTGTTCGCGGCTGAGGGCGGCAGCGTGGTGGCGGCGGCGCGGACGCTGCGCGAGGGCGACCACCCGCTGGAAGGTTCGCTGGAGAAGACGGTAGCGGACATCCGCGAGGCGGGCGGCGAGGCTACGGCGGCAGCGGTGAACATATCGCTGCCGGAGGACTGCGAGCGGCTGTTCGAGGAGGCGCACGCCGCCTACGGCAGCGTGGACGTACTGGTCAACAACGCCGCGCTGACGTACTTCATTCCGGTCAAGGACTATCCGCTCCGCCGCTGGATGCGGTCGTGGGCGGTCAACTTCCACGCGCCGTTCATTCTGAGCCAGTTGGCGGTGGGCGACATGGCGGACGGCGGCGGCAGTATCGTCAACATCTCGTCCGGAGCCGCGATAGGGCCCGGCAGAGGTCCGTACCCGGACGCACCAGCCAACTCCGGCGGCACGTGCTACGGCGCGGAGAAGGCCGCTCTGGAACGCTTCAGCCAAGGGCTGGCGCAGGAAGTCTATCAGTACGGCATCTCGGTTACGTGCGTATCGCCATCCCAGGTGGTGCCGACGCCCGGCACGGTTTTCCACAACCTGGTTACCGGGATAGACGATCCGCGCGGCGAACATCCGGAGCTGATGGCGAAGTCCGCCCTGCTGCTGGCTACGGAGCCTATGGACGCGGTTACCGGGCGTGTTACGTACAGCCAGCAGATACTCAAGGAGTTCGGATGGATAGATGAAGCGCGGGGCACGGGTGTAGATCGGCAGGGTTCCGGTTACAGCCTGGTATAGGGCGATTCGGCGCTAACGGCGGGGCGCGGTTGGATCCGGCGGACGGGGGCGCGGGGTCCAACCGCGCGCTTGCGTCTATGCGAGTTCGCCTTGGCGTTCGATCGGCGCTCCGCCGCGTTCGGGCGTCTCTACACGGGCCGCCTGGGCGAGGATTCCCCGCCACGAACTGGCATATTTCCAAAACAAAGGGCGCTAAAACGCCTTGAAGCAAGGTTATGTTCATGATTAGCCTTTTACGCAGACGTGCCAGAGGGTAGCTACAAGGAGGCAGCATGAACATAACTCGAGCAAGGGTCACCAATTACCGCAGCATCGACGACTCGGGATGGGTGGACCTGGACAACGTCACCTCCATGGTGGGTAAGAACGAGTCCGGCAAGACTGCGTTCCTCCAGGCGCTTAGGCGCCTGAATCCGGTTGGAGGCGCCAACGGCAACTTCGACATCATGGACTACCCACGGAAGGGATACGTGCGCTACAAGAGGCGCCATGAGACCGAACCGGCGACCGTGGTCCACGCCGAATTTGAGTTGACCGACGCAGAGATGGGCGAGATCGAAGCCAAGTTCGGAACCGGCGTGCTCAAATCGCGGAAGGTCATCGCAACCAAGAACTACAAGAACCAGCGGTCTTGGGACGTGGAAATAGACGAGGACAAGTTCGTCGAATACCTGATCTCAGACACGCATCTGCCCGGGGAAGTGCAGCAGTACGTCAGCGGCTCCGCCGGGTGGGAAGATATGTACAGGCGGCTGGAGTCGCTGGAAGTGAAGCCGAAGGCGGTAAAGGACCTGCTGGCGAACCCGCTGGTGCATCCCGCCGGCGGTCTGCGACAGCAGATCGTCCTCGAACACTTGGAGCGCTACCTGCCGGAGTTCGTGTACTTCGACAACTACAGCACCATGCGCGGGCGCATATCCATCGAGGACATCAAGGAACGCAGCATGGATCGGGCCGATCTGGACGATTCGGACCGCACGTTCATGGCTCTGCTCTCCATGGTGGGCGCGGACATGGACGACCTGGAACAGGAGACCAACTTCGAGTACCTGAAAGCCGAGCTTGAGTCGGCGTCCATCGGGATCAGCGATGAGATATTCGAATTTTGGAAGCAGAACACACATCTGCGCGTCCAGTTCGATCTGTCGCAGGCGAACCCGAACGATGCGCCGCCGCTGAACTCCGGGACCATCCTGCACGTTCGCGTCTGGAACGACAGGCACCGGGTATCGGTGCCTTTCGACGAGCAGTCCAAGGGGTTCGTATGGTTCTTCAGCTTCCTGGTCTATTTCTCGGAGATCGAGGAGTTGAAGAAGCGGGACCTGGTGCTGCTTCTGGACGAGCCGGGCCTGAACCTGCACGCGCTGGCGCAGTTCGACTTCCAGCGCTTCATCAAGGAGCGACTCGCGCCCAGGCACCAGGTAATCTACACCACGCACTCGCCGTTCATGATAGACCTTGACAGGTTGACGAGCGTGCGCACGGTAGAGGACAAGAAGGACACCGGCACGGTCATCAGCTCTGACGTGCTTCAGAACGACCGCGAGACGATATTCCCGCTTCAGACGGCTCTGGGGTTCCAGCTGGCGCAGACACTGTTCCTCGCGCCGCACTGCCTGTTGGTGAGCTCGGCGTCCGACCTCATCTACCTGCAGGTTCTCGGCGAGATGTGCACGTCGGATGGCAAACCGAAGCTGGACCCGAGGTGGGTAATCATCCCGGTCGGCAACTCAGACTCCCTGCCGGCGTTCATCTCGCTGCTTGGAGACAACTACACAAGCCTCACGGCGCTAATGAACGTTTCACCCGCAAACCGCGAGCGCATAGAGTCGCTCATGGACGCTATGTCGGGCGGCTCGCACCACAGCAAGGTCGAGTGGATCAACGTTACACACGTCCGCGACTCCGACATCGAAGACCTGATGGATCCCACCTTCTATCTGCGGCTGGTCAACGAGTCTTACAAGGACGCGCTGTCGGAGCAGATAACGCTGAGGTCTATCTCGAGCCGCAACCCACGCATCGTGGAACGCGTGAAGGCGTACTTCAAGGCGAAGGACATCGACGGCGGCGAGTTCGACACGTACAAGCCGGCGGCATACTTCCTGCAGAACCACGGCGCGCTACGCTCTGAGCTCAACGAAGCGACGATCGAGAACGCCGCGGCCATGTTCGAGCGCATCAACGCGCTACTGACAACCAATGGCGCGGGAGCGCATCGAGTCGATTCCGGTCGCGCCAGGACGCTGATATCGGCGTACAACTAGCGCGGCGCACAACCAGTTAGCCAGGGCGGCCATCGGCCCTATCGCAGATGGTCGCCCGTCCTCTCCAACCTCATCCAATCCGGTGGGGCTGCGACTTTGGCGGAATCACCGCTTGGCGCAGCCCCACTTTTTGTTCCCCTACCCGTCTCCGGCTCGCATGGCTACGGACACGCCTAGAGCAGGCTACGCGTTCCGACCAAGACAGGTTTGGCGCGGCCGTTCGGAGAAGGATCGCGCGGCGCGTTTTTTAGCGCAGCGTTGGCGGTGACGCCTATCTCGGCGATCCGCTCGACTCTATCGTCCTGATCATGGCGCTCTATGCCGGTTCCGACGAGGGTTACGCTGACTTTGCCGCGCATTCGCTTATCCTGGACTACGCCGAAGATCACGTTGGCGTTCGTGTCGGCGGCTTCGTTTACGATCTCGGCGACCTCGTGCACTTGGCCTAGCGTGAGATCGGTGCCGCCGGTTACGTTGAACAGGATGCCGGACGCGCCTTCGAGGGGCGCGTCGAACAGCGGATTCGCCAACGCAGAGCGAGCCGCCTGAGCGGCGGCGTCGCGTCCCTGCCCGTGTCCTATCGCCATGAATGTCGCGCCGCCGCCTTCCATAACCGCCTTCACGTCCGCGAAATCCACGTTTATCATGCCGCCAACGGTTACGATGTCGGATATGCCTTGCACGCCCTGTCGCAGCACTTCGTCGGCGAGCCTGAAGGCCTCTTCGAGTTCGACGCGACCATCGAGCGCGGGGAGGAGCCTGTCGTTCTCGATGACGATCAGGGTGTCCACCTTCTGCTTTAGCTGCCGCAAGCCATGTTCCGCCCGCTCGCGTCGGAGCGCGCCTTCGAAGCCAAAAGGCAGGGTGGCGACGCCGACGGTGAGCGCCCCCTGTTTGCGGGCAATGTCGGCGACAAGCGCGGCCGCGCCTGTTCCCGTGCCTCCACCCATGCCTGCGGCGATGAACACCATGTCCGCGCCTTGGAGAAGAATCGCCACTTCCCCCTGGCTCTCGCGCATCGCCTTGCGTCCAATTTCGGGTCGTCCGCCCGATCCGGCGCCGCCGGTGGCGTTCGGACCTATGGCGAACGTGTGAATGCGCTCCAGGGCGCTGAGGGCTTGGACGTCGGTGTTCAGGGCGAGGTATCGCACTCCCTGTGGTTTGCCGTCCGCCATGCGGCGCACCGCGTTGCCTCCTCCTCCACCAACGCCCACGACGCGGATACTGACGCCGGACGCGGCATCTGCGGCGGCATCCGGCGCAGCATTGATTGGGACATCTCCGCGCCGCTTCGCCTGGGTCGATTTTGACTTGAGCCACTTGAATAACATTCGCGTCTCCTTAGAGCCTGATCTAGCGTCTGCGGCGCCGTATTGCGGAGACGGGATTCCAGGAACGGATCTTACGCGACCCGAGCGGTATCCCGTTCTCCGTCAGCGGGTTGGAAGACCTGCGTGGTCTGCGGCATGGAAAGGAGGTAGTATGGGATGTGCCAGCGTCCAAACGCTCCCAGGTCCACCACCGCTTGGCGCAACCGCGTCTCCACCACCGTTCCGATCAGCCCGAATCGTGGGCCGCCTCTGACGCGCCCGTGGTATTGCACTACCTGCCCGGGCGTGAGGCTGCTGGCGTTGAGCGGGCGACGCCTGGCGACGCCTGCCATCGGGACGCCTGCCATCGGGATGCCGGGCATGGGGATTTGGGAGTTGGTGAGATCGAGAGGCGCTACGGTCATGGCTGTCCTCCTCATTCGATTCTATGTTCGTAAGAACATATTAGAACAGAACGAAAGACCTGTCAAGGGTTTTTGACTATTTCGGGAAAATTGCTTGCAAGCCAAGCGCTTAACCGAAGTTTTGACGGGAGGGCGCGAAGGCGCAGAGACGCACAGGGGTGTTTCAGTTTCACCTTGTGGCGCTATCTTCACTACAATTGAGGGACGACTTACAGCAGACGCAAGGATCGAAGATGACGACGCCTACGGACAGGACGCCGGAGTTGGAAAGGATACTCGCGGAGCGGACGCTAGTGATGGACGGCTCATGGGGCGTGATGCTCCAGTCTCTGGAGCTGTCGGAGGCGGATTTCCGCGGGGAGCGGTTCGCCGGATACACCCACGATCTGCGCGGCTGTATGGACGTTCTCGCGCTGACTCAGCCCGCCCTGGTGCGAGACGTGGCGCGGCAGTACCTGGACGCCGGCGCGGACATTCTGACGACCAATACGTTCACAGCGACGCGGTTCGGGCTGTCTGAGTTCGGTCTGGAAGACCACGCGTACGAGATCAACCGCGAAGCGGCGCGGATCGCGCGGGAGGTGGCGAACGAGTTCTCGAAACGCGACGCGGACAAGCCTCGCTTCGTCGCGGGCAGCATTGGGCCCACGAACAAGACTCTCTCCATTTCGCCCGACGTGAACGACCCGGGTTACCGCGACGTGTCGTTCGAGGAGCTTGCGGAGGCCTACACAGACGCCGCGCTGGGCCTTGTGGACGGAGGCGCGGACATTCTGCTGGTGGAGACGGTATTCGACACGCTAAACGCGAAGGCCGCGCTGTACGCGGTAGAGTCTGCCCTAGAGCGGCGCGGCGGGCGGCTGCCGGTGATCGCCTCGTTCACCGCCGTGGATATGAGCGGGCGCAACCTTTCGGGACAGACGGTGGAGGCGTTCTACGCATCGGTAGCGCACGCACCACTCTTGGCCGTCGGCATCAACTGTTCGTTAGGCAGCGACCAGATTCGTCCATTTCTGGCCGCGCTGAGCGGCGTGTCGTCGCGTTTCGTGTCGTGCTACCCGAACGCGGGCCTGCCCAACGAGTTCGGCGAGTACGACGAATCCGCGGCGCTCATGGCGGCGAACATAGGCGAATATGCGCGTAGCGGTCTGGCCAACATCGTCGGCAGTTGCTGCGGCTCGACGCCTGAGCACACCCGCGCCATCGCGGACGCCGTCGCCGGACTGGCGCCGCGCAAGCCGCGCGCGCAGTCGAAGAACACGCTGCTGAGCGGCATGGAGCCGCTGGAGATACGCGCCGAGGCCAACTTCGTCAACGTCGGCGAGCGCGCCAACGTAACAGGCTCGGCGCGGTTCAGGCGACTCATCAGGCGCGGGCGGTACGACGACGCGGTGGAGGTGGCGCGGCGGCAGGTGGAGGACGGCGCGCAGATTCTGGACGTGAACATGGATGAGGGGATGCTCGATTCGGAGGCGGCGATGGAGCGATACCTGAAGCTGCTCGCTTCGGAGCCAGACATCGCGCGTCTGCCCATCATGGTTGACAGCTCGCGCTTCAGCGTGATCGAGACGGGGCTGCGCTGCCTGCAAGGAAAGGGCGTGGTCAACTCGATCTCGCTGAAGGAGGGAGAGGAGGAGTTCGTTCGTCAGGCGAGAGTGGCGCTCAGGTACGGCGCGGCGGTCATCGTCATGGCGTTCGACGAGACGGGACAGGCGGACACGTTCGAGCGCAAGGTGGAGATATGCGAGCGGTCGAACCGAATCCTCACCGAACGGGTCGGGTTCGCGCCGCAGGACATCATCTTCGACCCCAACATCTTCGCGGTCGGCACCGGCATCGAGGAGCACAACGGCTACGCCGTAGCGTTCATCGAGGCGGCGCGGGAGTTGAAGCGGCGCTTCCCGCGCTCGCACGTTAGCGGCGGCGTCAGCAACGTCTCGTTCTCGTTCCGGGGCAACGACGCGGTCAGAGAGGCTATCCATTCCGTCTTCCTGTACCACGCGATAGCGGCAGGAATGGACATGGGCATCGTCAACGCGGGGCAGCTGGCCGTATATGACGAGATCGAGCCGACGCTGCGCGAGGCGGTGGAGGACGTGGTTCTGAACCGGCGATCGGACGCTACGGAGCGGCTTCTCGATCTCGCCGATACCGTTCGCGGCGAGGCGCGGGAACGTCGCGCGGACGACGCATGGCGTTCGCTGCCCGTCCACGAGCGGCTGCGGCACGCGCTGGTCAACGGCATAGACGCGCATATAGAGGAGGACGTGGAGGAGGCGCGGCTGGGCGCTGAGCGCGCGCTGAGCGTGATCGAGGGACCGCTGATGGACGGCATGAACGTCGTCGGGGACCTGTTCGGCTCGGGGCAGATGTTTCTCCCGCAGGTGGTCAAGAGCGCGCGGGTGATGCGGAAGGCGGTGGCGCGGCTAGAGCCGTATATAGAAGCGGAGCGTGGGGGCGAGCGTGGAGAAGAAGGGGCGCGGCAGTCGAAGGGCAGGGTCGTCATGGCTACGGTCAAGGGCGACGTGCACGACATCGGCAAGAACATCGTCGGCGTCGTGCTGCGGTGCAACAGCTACGAGGTGATAGATCTGGGCGTTATGGCTCCGGCGCAGATGATCCTGGACGCCGCCCGCGAGCATGACGCGGACGCAATCGGGCTGAGCGGGCTGATAACGCCGTCGCTGGACGAGATGGTTGGCGTGGCGCGGGAGATGACGCGGCAAGGCTTCGACGCGCCGCTGCTGATAGGCGGCGCGACGACATCGGTAGCTCACACAGCCGTCCGCATCGAGCCGGAGTACGCGAAAGGCGTCGTCCACGTGCGCGACGCCTCGCGGGCTGTAACCACGCTCGGCGACCTGATGGGAGACGACGGCGGGCGAGTGCTGCTGGAGGATACGCGGGCGCGGTATGCTAGGCTGCGCGAGGACCGGGCAGCGCGCGGGCGGCGGTCGAAGCTGCTGCCGATAGCGGAGGCGCAGGCGCGGCGGGAGACGTTCGACTGGCGATCCACCACGCCGCCGGCGCCGACGTTCACAGGCGTCAAGGCATTCGACGACTACCCGCTTGGAGATCTTCTGGAGCGCATAGACTGGACGCCGTTCTTCCTGACGTGGGAGCTGCGCGGCGCCTATCCCGCCATCCTGGACCACCCGACCTACGGGCGCGAGGCGCGGACGCTGTTCCGCGACGCGCAGTACCTGCTGGACAAGATGATCGCGCAGAACGCGCTGACGGCGCGGGCGGTCATCGGCTTCTGGCCCGCCAACTCCGTCGGCGACGACGTGGAGGTGTACGGGGCGTCACCCTCACCCCAACCCTCTCCCTCGAGGGAGAGGGGGAATGGCGATACATCCTCTCCTCCTAGGGAGAACGGGAATGGCGATACATCCTCTCCTCCTAGGGAGAGCGGGACTGTTGACGTACTTGCCCGCTTCCACTTCTTGCGCCAGCAGGCTGACAAGTCGGGGGCGCGGGCGAACCTGTCTCGGAGCAACTTTTGCCTGGCGGACTACGTCGCGCCGCGCGTGTCGGGCGTTCGGGACCACATCGGCGCGTTCGCGGTCACGGCGGGCATAGGGGCGGACGAGTACGCGGCGGCGCTGGAAGCGGCGCACGACGACTACGGCGCGATCATGGTGAAGGCTCTCGCGGATAGGTTGGCGGAAGCGTTCGCCGAGCGGATGCACGAGCGGGTCCGCCAGCGGTTCTGGGGCTACGCGCCGGACGAGTCGCTGGACAACGCGGATCTGATACGGGAGCGCTACCAGGGTATCCGACCGGCGCCGGGCTATCCGGCGTGTCCGGACCATACCGAGAAGGGGACGCTGTGGCGCCTGCTGGACGCGGAGCGGCTTACGGGGGCGCGGCTTACGGAGAGCTACGCAATGTGGCCGGCGGCGACGGTGTCGGGCTACTACCTGGCGCATCCAGGAGCGCGGTACTTCGGCGTTGGTCGTATCGGGCGCGACCAGGTAGCGGACTACGCGGCGCGGAAGGGGATCGCGGTCGAGGAGGCGGAGCGGTGGCTGGGACCGAATTTGGGGTATTAGGGGCTCGGTTCGCCGAGCGGCGCCGGATGTGTCATAATGGCTGACACATTTGAGGAGTTGGTCGTGGCTACCGATACTTTGCAGCTTGTGGAAGAGATCCTGCGTCTAATGGACGAGCGTCCGGAGGTGCTGGAAGCTGTCCGCGCGCGTGTGCTGACGCGTGAACTGCTGGAGATGCCGGAGCGTCTGAGCAGGCTGGAAGCCACCGTTGCCGAGCTCGTAGAGACGACGCGAGAACACACCGCCCGGCTAGACAGAATTGATCGCAGCGTGAACCGGATTGACGGCAAGTTCGGCGCGCTGCTTGGGCGCGACTTGGAGCTCGAGGCCAAGGAGCAGGCGGGGGAAATCGCCCGCGGAATCGGAGAATATACATTCATCGAGAAGTTGACGTCCGAAGACCTTTACCATATGCATCGCGGCGCCAACGCCGCCGGCGTACCTATGGAGCGCCTGAAGAGTTTCCGTCTAGCCGACATCGTAATGAGGGTCGAAGATGCCGACGGGGAAAGCAGCTACATCGCAGTAGAAGTCTCATACACGGCCGATGAAAGGGATACTGTTCGCGCAACCCGCAATGCCAAGTATCTCACGCGCTTCACGGGGCTATCCGCGACTCCCGTCATTGCCAGCGTGCATATAGACGAACGAATCAAGAGCATGGTCGTATCAGGTGAGATCGCGTGGTACGACATGGAAGAACCCCACTGACCAGCGGTGACGGGCAACCACAAGGATTGCCGCTACAATTCTTCGCATAGGGTATGGTTGCGCGCTAGCGGATAGCAACTGAGGGGCGGGCAACCATCAGCAGGGCTGCCCTACGCCGGTCGGGCGCGAGGGGCGCCTACCGCCCCTGCATTCCTCGCAGGTAGGTTACGAGGTCCCAGCGTTCTTGCTCGGTGAGCAGGCGGCGGAACTCGGGCATGGGACAGGAGCCCTGGCCTACGCAGCGTTCGCCATCCTCGTCGGGGTTGGCGAGGGCGGATACGCGGGTGGTGTAGCCGGTGTTGCCTCCGTAGCTGATGAGGCCGAACAACTCGCCGTCGGTGCGTTCGAGGGTTATCTCGCCCATCAGGTCGGCCGGAACCATTGTGATGTTTTCCCGCTGCATGATGACGCCCTGCCCGTCCATTGTCGAGCCGTGGCAGAATATGCAGTTGATGTTGTATAGCGCGGCCCCGTTTTGGGAGTCTCCACCCGGGTTTTGGAGGGCGGCGTACTCTTCTACGCTGGTGTAGATGACTTCTTTGCCGGTGATCGGCACGGCGCTGGCAGGGACGTCAAGTCGCGGCCCTTCCTGCGAGCGGTAGGAGGGCTGGTAGTGCATCTCGGTGAAGACCTGGACGGCGTGGGGACCGGTCTCAGGGAAAGCGGGCAGCTTGAATCGGATGGATTCTCCGAGGTGAGTCTCGCCGGTGTTGTTGTTGTAGCAGCCGAGCGCGGCTATGAGAAGCAGCGCTGCGACGAATGACGCTAGGATACGCGCACGCGAGCGGCGCCTGTCGCGCTGGTTCTGCGTTATGCGGTTTTCGGCGTGAGGTGTCATCTCGGTTTCCGGGGTGATGTTTGGAGCGATCGGGTTCACGTGGTTCAGGACTCCCAGCCGCGCTTGACTTCCTCGGCTCCGACTTCGTTGAGCACTTCTTCGGCTCTGCCGACGCGGTCCTCGCTGGTGGTTACGGCGACGCCGATGTAGCCCTCGGTGATGCGCTCGTCGTAGGCGCCCATGAACAGCCGCGGCAGCCGCGACTCTATGACGATGCCTATGACTGTGAAGATTATCGCGCCGAGCATGGTGCCTTCGTACATGATGATAGCCATCGGCGGGATGGACAGCACCGGCTTGCCGCCGGTTACGAGCGGGTATGCGAGCTGCGTGCCGGCGGTCAGCACCAAGCCTACGATGAATCCGCAGGCGGCGCCCATGAGGGGCCAGCGGTACAAGGTGTGCTTGGGTTCTTCTTCGCCGAACGTCCCTTCGGGGTACGGCGTGCCGGTGATTATCTCGTATTCGGAGTGCGTGTAGCCTTCGGCGCGCAGGGCGTCGAGGGCGTCAGCCGCCTGATCTTCCTGTCCCTCCGGGAACAGGCCGAGAACGCTCTTCTTCGCAAGCATCTGCATCTGCATCGGGATCGCCTCATTCGCGGACTGTCGCTGGGATGGTGCGACGTCCAATCTTAAATTCGCGTCTGTTGGTCATCCCCTCCTTGATGTCGAAGAGCGGGATGAGCGGGAAGAATTTGCTGAACAGGAGCATACCGAGCGCGACGAAGGCGAACGTCTCGGCGACGATCAGGATTTCGACGATGCTCGGATGGTAGGTGCCCCAGTCGAACGTCAGCGGCTGCCGGCGAACGAGGCTGGGGATGATGATGATGAATCGCTCAAGCCACATGCCGATGTTGACGAGGATGGTCGTTATGAGCATCCAGAACGCCGAGCGGCGGACACGCTTGAACATCCACATGGGCACGGGTATGAAGTACGCCGTGAAGATGAATATTATGAACAGCCACGAATACGGCTGCTGGAACACCTGCAACTCGCGCAGTACGATCTCCGGCCCTTCCAATGTGTAGAGGGCGAACACCCACTCGAGGAAGAAGAAGAAGAACCACGTGGTGGCGACGACTATGAGCAGTCGCGCTATCGCGTCGAAGTGGTCCGGACGGATGTAGTTGTCGAGCTTCCACATCCAGACGCCGAGCGCCATGAGCATCGCCACGGCGGACACGCCTGAGTGAATGGCGCCGATGATGAAGTACGGAGCGAAGATGGTCGAGCGCCAGCCTTCGACGCCGATTACGACGGCGAAGTCCCACGACACGATGGAGTGCACGGAGACGAACACCGGCAGCACGAGCGCGGAAAGCAAGATGCCGGCGACAGCCTGGAGCTTCCACTGGCGGGGAGTGCCGCGCCAGCCGAGACACAGGCCGGCGTAAATCTTCTTGACCCAGACGTTCTTCGCCCGGTCTCGAATGACAGCCAAGTCGGGTATAAGCGCGATGAACACGAACAGGGAGCTTCCGATAAGGTACGTCATGACCGCGCTTGGGTCCCAGACGAACGGTGATCGGACGTTGGGCCAGACGCCGCGCGAGAAGTCGTAGGGGAATACCCAGAAGTCGCGCCAGGGGCGTCCGACGTGGAACAGCGGCGTGTGCAGCGCCGCCATCAGCGAGAACACGGTCATAACCTCAGCGGCGCGCGTTACGGGGCGTCGCCACTCAGCCTGCGTGAGGCGGAGGATGGCCGAGATCATGATTCCGGCGTGGCTAATGCCGATCCAGAAAACGAAGTTGACGAGGAAGAATCCCCAGAACACGGGCCGGTTGAGGCCGGTAACGCCCAGGCCCTTGTTCATCATGTATCCGAAGGCGCCCAGCCCGGTGAACACTACGACGAGTAGGAACAAGACGGTCGGCAACCACCACTTGGGCGTGCCTAGAACGCCGTCGAGCAGCTCTTTGTTGATCGTCTTCTGATCTAGCTGTACGTGTTGTAGCATAATGCCCTTAGCTTAGCGCTATTCGCTCTTGCCCATAATTCTGACGTGGCCGCGATGGTTTTCGACGTGGCCCTGATCGTAGAGTTGCAACTCTCGCTGTTCCCAGAAGTTCATGATTGGGAACAAGCGGGTCGCCACCATGTACACCAGTACCGTCGCGCCTATCGCGCCCAGCATGATGAACACGTCCCACAGGTCGGGATAGTGCGCCTTTGGAATGTGGTACAGATCCAAGACTTCTTTGTGGATGTTGGGGTTGCCTATCCCTTCCACCGAGTAGGCGGCTACATACAGACGCGCGCGGTCGAGGAACGTGCCTATCAGGATCACTACCGCCAACAGCGGCGGCCCCCACAGGCTGCGTCGCACAGGGTTCCACACCAGCGTCCACAGCGGTATGACGAAGCACATCAGGAACGTAGCCATGAATATCCACAGGTACGGTCCGGTGAACAACAGGTCTATGACGGCCTGCTCATAAGGTTTCTTGCCGTACCAAAGCACGTTGAAGCTGGAGAACCAGAACCAGAACCAGAGCAGCGACAGCGCGAACATGAGCTTGCCGAGTCCCCATATCTGGTCGAGTCCGATATATTTTTCATATCCGCAGAAGGTACGCAGCACCCAGGCGGTCAGCACCATAGTGGCGGCCGCTGCCTGGAGCGCGTTGGCGGCGTGGGTTATCGGGTAGAGCGCGTCTATCCATCCCGGCACCAGCGTCATCAGGAAATCCACGCTTATAAGGAAGTGGACGAACACAAGCATCATGAAGTACAGCGCGCCGAGGATGCCGAGCCTGTGCTTCATCATGAACCACTGCCCGGACGTGCCCTGCCAGCCGAGCGCCATGCGCTTTGCCCAGCGCTTCTGGCGCGAGTCGTCCGGCGCGCGCTTGGCTACCGAGGCGAAGTCCGGCAGGCTGGACAGCCACAGCATCGCCAGGCCGAGGATCACCAGCCCGAGGATAGCCGCGGAGGTCCAGATGTGCGGAGAATACGACGGCACTGCGTTGGGGTCGGCCTTATCGAAGAACCAGAGCGAGCGGCGACCGTCGCTGAGCGGCGGCAGCACCCACAGGATCGGGATGAACCAGAGCAGGCTCAGCAGCCCGACCGCGCTCCACATTTCTGCGGCGCGCGACAGCGGGCGGCGCCAGTGCGCGTTGGCGAGGCGCGGCGCGATAGCGACCATGGGCGCGGCGGAGGCAGTGGTCAGCATGAAGCTGAACATCGCCACGTAGTAGCCCCAAGCGGCCTTGTCGCCGATGCCACCGGCTAGCCGCATCACGACACCGATGATTCCCAGTATCGCGAGCACGCCGAATACCGCGAAGGCGCGCCAGAAGTTGTCGCCCACGCGCAGATACTTGCCGACCAGGAAGGACGACGTTTCGCTCGGCGACGTGGGCGGGACGGCTACGCGCGGGTCAACGTGCGCTTCGCCGTGACCGCTCGCGCGCGATTCTTCGCGCTCGTCGGTCGTATCTTGGCCCTCGCTGGGAGCCGCTGCGGGTATGCTTGCCATGTTTTTGGGTTCCTGGGGATTCCTGAGATTGCTTTAGATGGTCTAGTGGGCGCCGCCCGGGCCGTCTTTATCCACCTTGCCGAGATAGACTACGGACGGGTTGGTGCCGAGCGATTCAAGTATGCGATATCCCCTGCCCTTCTTGTCGTCGTCGCCATAGAAGGAGTTTTCGATCTCGCGTTTGACTATCGCCTGCGCCTTGTTCTTGGGCTTGGGCAGCCGTATGAACTCATCGCGCCCGGACTGCTTTTCGCGCATCGTGTTCAGCATATCGTAGAGATCGCCGTACACGAGGGTGTCGGTCGGACAGGCGTTTACGCAGGCGGGGGATATGGCGCGTTCGAGATCCGGGTCAGCGAATATGGTCTCGGCGGACGAATCGCCGTACTCCTGAACCGCGTCGCGCTTGGTGCGTCGAATCCGCTGGATGCAGAAGGTGCACTTCTCCATGATGCCGCGGCTTCGGACGGTAACGTCGGGGTTGAGCTGGTTCTTGAGGCTTTCGGGCCATGCAGGTTCCCAGAAGTTGAAGAACCGGGCGTGGTACGGACAGCCGTTGGCGCAGAACCGCGTGCCTATGCAGCGGTTGTAAACCTGCACGTTGAGCCCCTCGGAGTTGTGGTAGGTGGCGTAAACCGGGCATACCGGCTCGCACGGAGCGTCGGCGCAGTGCTGGCAGAATATGGGCACGAACCGCGCCTTGACGTCCGGGAATTCGCCTTCCCAGTAGCGCTCGACGCGAATCCACTGGATCGCGCGGCGCTGGTTGAAGTGTTCTTCTTCGTTGACAGGAATGTTGTTTTCGGACTGACAAGCGACCACGCAGGCCATGCAGCCCGTGCACTTGTCGAGATCTACGACCATCCCCCAGCTTTCGGCGGCCATTTCTTAGCGGTCTCCTAGCTGTCTTCCGACGTTATTTGAATTACGGGAACGTGGCTCTGGTCGTCCCTGGGGAAGTCGGAAACGGTGTTCTCGAACTTCGGAACGCGGACCCACTCGCCCGTCTTTTCTATGTTCACCTTTGTCGCCGCCCACGCCAGCGCGCCGGAATCGGCGTCGGTCAGCGGCGCGAGGATGGAAAACACGTTCGCGCCCCTATTCTTGGCGTATCGCCCCATGCCGTTGTGTCCTTGACCGAACGGTATGGAGATCGTATCCGGGGGCGCGCCCGGATGCGGGAACGCCAACGCCTCGATCGAGCCGCGCGGCGAGGTTACTCTTATCACGTCGCCCTCGCGTATGCCGAGGCGCTCGGCGACGCGGTAGTTGATCTCGGCCCACGTGCGCCAAGTGGCGGTCGTTATCGGGTCAGGCAGCGCCTGCATCCACGGCAGGTGAGCGCCGTCGCCGGCGCCGATGCCCGCCGTGGCGAACGGCGTCAGATAGAACTGGTAGCCGTCGCCCGCCATCTGCGGCTCGGCGTACTCGGGCAGCGCGGCGGGTCTGCTGATGCCGCCCGTGTATCCGGATGCCGTATCCCACCAGCCGCCACGCTGGAGAACGCCGTTCCAGAAGCCGCCGAAGGTGGTGGCGCTCACAGAGCCGCGTCCCATCTCGTAGAGCTTTTGAGCGTCGGCCCGGAGGATTTCTTCGAATGTGTCGCCGCCGAGTTCGAGATTGAGATTCAAGCCCTGGGCGACCGTCAGCAGCACGTCGGCGAAGCCGCGCGTGCCGAGTTCCGGCCCCCTGTTCTCGAAGAATGGTTTGACGACGGGCTGCTGGAATCCGACCAGTTGATAGCCCGGGCCAAAGTCGGGCGAATCGCTGCCCCAGTCTTCGAACGCCGTGTGCTGTGGCAGAACCAGGTCTGCCATCAGCGTCGAGTCATCCATGATGTCGCTGAAGCTGGCGATGAACGGCACGTCGTATGAGGCGTCGTGTATGCCCAGCGACGCGGGCAGGCCGTAGAACGGGTCTGCGCCGCGCAGCAGCAGGGTACTCACCTTGCCGGCGCGCATATCGGCTATCGCTTCGCGCCAGTCGGACATCGCGTTGGGCGGGTCATCGGACATCATGCCGTCGAGCGGGGACGTGGGGTTGAACTTGATGCCTCCGTCATGCTCGACGCTGCCCAACAGGAGGTTGAGTGAATAGATGGCTTGGAGGTTCGCCTGCCCGTTGGTGTGGGCGCCCGCCGAGCCGCCGCCTATGACCAGCGACGATTCGTGATGCTCTTCGAGGGCGTGCGCGATGTCGGCTATCTTCTCAGCCGAAACGCCGATGCGGTCCGCGACAAGCTCAGCCGCGTAGGCGTCGAGCATCGAGGGGTTGCCGTCGGTCAGCGCGTCCACCATCGCTTCGTCGGCGTGGTGAGCGAGTTCCTGAGCGATGCTGAGCGCGAGCAGTCCTTCGGCGCCGGGCTTGACGGGGATCCACTTGTCGGCATTGGCGGCGGTCATCGAGAAGCGAGAGTCCACGTGGTAGTGTGTCCCACGCTTGCGGTCGCCGGTGAACTCATCGTTCGCCCATTCGAGGCGGCCCTGCCGGAACTTGCCGTAGCCGCGCCCGTATCGCGTCGGCGACCCCCAAGTGTTGAGGAAGTCTGCGCCAAAGGACAGGATGAAAGACGAGTTTTCTATGTCGAAATCGGGCATCACGTCCTGATCGAACACGTTTTTGATCGCGGCCCTGAGGTTCGCGCTCTCGACGGGTTCGTATGTCATGCGCTTTGCGCCGTAGCTGCCGGCGAAGGCATCCACCACCGTGCCGAGCCGTCCGCCGATGGGGTCGGTGGCGAAGACTACGCCGCGCTGTCCACGGTCTTCCCGCACATTCTGGAGGTGGAAGGTCAGCCGTCCGATAGCGTCAGTCCAGCTAATCTCTTCGAACTGGCCGGTTCCTCGTTCGCCCGCGCGGACGAGGGGGCCGCGAATCCTGTCCGGGTTGTACAGCGCCTGGAGGCCGGCTTCGCAGCGCGCGCTGTGCTTGCCCGCGTTCAGGGGGTAGTCAACGTTGCCTTCGATCTTGCGCGCCCTACCCTCCATCACGCGGACGACGATGCCCTCGCTGGTCCCGCACTCGCGGCACAGCGTCGCGTACCAGTTGTCGCGCCCGGAAACCATGTCTTCGGGCATCTGCACCGGAGCTTCGACCAGCAGTTCGTCTTCCGGCACGCCGCACGCCGCGAATAGAATCGCCGCGCCGGCCGAGCCGCCGGTTAGAGTTAGGAACTGTCTTCTGGTTAGAGCCATCGAGTTAGGTCCGTGATCCTGTGGGCTTGCGCCAATTCTAGTAGTGGCAGGTAGTGCAATCGGTCGGAGCGCCGTTGTCGCGGTGGCAGTCCACGCAGTCGCTCATCTTCAGGGAACCGCCCTGCTCGGTGGTAACCCGCTTCACCTTCTCCATCGCGCCGACGTCGCCGTGGCAGACGGAGCAGACCTGCGAGGCGGGAATGTTGTCCCGCGTCGAGAAGTAGGTTATGTGCGCTTCGTGTACAAAGTGGACGTGGTCGGGCACGCGGTGGACGCGAACCCAAGCGATCGCTTCGTTGTTCTTGTGAGCGTCCTTGATTTTCTTGATCTCGGCCTGGGCGGTCTCGGTAGAGCCTGGCACCGCCTGGTGACAGGTCATGCACACACCGACCGCAGGGATCGTCGCCTGAGCCGACGTTTCGACCTCTCTGTGGCAGAAGGTGCAGTCCATCCCCAGATCCTGAACGTGGATGGTGTGCGGGAAGGCGATGGGCTGCTCGGGGCCTTCGTCTGAGCTAAAGATGACGGGTGTTCCGAACCAAGCCGACATGACCCAGATGAGCGCAAGCACTACGACGACCGCAGTTACGAGTCCGCCGACGCCGAACACTATGCTGAAGAACAGTTCCTTGCGCGTCGGCTTCTTGATGTAAAAGTCGCCTGGGATCAACGGGCGTCCATCCTAAAAGAGAGAAGGGATTCGGTTCTAGATCCAGTAGTCGGGCCAGATGTCCCTCAGCACCCTCGCGTGAATGATCGCTTGGCTGATGAAGAACATGGCGACGACGAAACAGATTATGGCAAGCGCGTAGAGTGGAATTCTCAGCTTGCTCAGGCCGGCCGGTACGTGGCCGGACGTGACGAACGACGGGAGCATGATGTGGCCCAGTATCATGTTCGATGCGAACAGCACGATGAACAGAACTGCAAGCCAGAGGCTGCGAAGCATGACGCCGAGGTCGCTCCAGCTTGCCGGCCCGATGGGATTCGGGTCCATTGTTATTGGCGTTGGGTCCATATGGCAGAGTCGTCGTCCGGGGCTATAGTACCCAGTCTTGGGCGGCCCATCGGTCAGGCCGCGAACGATTATCATGCTTGGGCGCGTCGGGTGTCAATACCCCTAGTTGGGCAATTCTCGCCTCGCCCCATAGCTATCGTGAAAATTATCACTTTGCATTGGCGTATGTCAAGACGAAAATCGCTTTTGCGATTTTCAGGAGATAGGAGATAAGAGTTAGGATCGGTCGCCTTCGGCGGGCTCGGCGGGCTTGGGGGCTCTGCGATTTTCGCGTCAAGACAATTTTCCTGTTCGTCGGATATAATCGGCGGCGATTACCGATTCGCAGGGTTTGGGGAATCACCCCCGTCCCCCCCAATGGATGATAAATGGGGGGACGGAACTTTTTCTCGGATAGACTCCAGGAGGGGCGCGATGAGAACGAACAGAGTAGTAACCGCGATGGGCGAGGGGCGAATGTCCTACGGCCTGAATTTGTCTTTTCCGTCCACGACGCTGATCGAGCTTGGCGGGCGCGTGGGCTTGGAGTTCGTAACATTCGACAGCGAGCACGGGCCTTTCACGGTGGATATGCTGGACGACCTGTGCCGCATCGCGGACATGGCGGGGCTTACGCCGATGGCGCGGGTGCCGGACATAGAGCATCCGACGATACTGCGCTTTCTCGACCGCGGCATAATGGGCGTTACGGGGCCGCACATCATCAACGCCGAGCGCGCGCAAAAGCTCGCCGACGCCTGCCGCTACGTACCGAGAGGGGCGCGCAGCTTCGGCTCAGGTCGCGGCGCGTACTTCGGCGACGTCGAGTCGCTGCCCGACTACATGCGCCACACGAACGACAACATCCTGGTCATAGCGCAGTTGGAAGACGCGCAGGTTCTGGACAACATAGACGAAATTCTGGCGGTGGAGGGCATAGACCTGTACGCATCGGGCGCGCAGGACATCGCGCAGTCGCTGGGGCTGCCTGGCCAGCCGAACCATCAGCGAGTGCAGGAGTTCGAGGCGCAGGTGCGCGACGCGGTGCACGCGGCCGGCAAGCGGATGGCGGACGACGTGATGGCGTCGGCGCGGGCCACCAATCTGTTCATGGACGGGGCGCGGGCCTGGCTGGAGTCGGAGAGGAGCTAGGGGGCGGTTACGAGAACAGGCACATTGAAAACCAGATTCTCAAACTCCACTGAGTGGCCGATACGCTTGTTGACCGTCCCGATAATCCGGTTGATGTCATCCGACAGCGCCCCGCTCGTAATGGATGCGATGTAAGGCTCAACCTCGCTGGGTGTGAGGCGGACGAATTTGTGGAACATGTCCATCAGCGAATCTGCGGATACGTGGCCGTCCCGTGATAGCTCCGCCTTCAGATGTGCCAACTCCGGGTCGTTCAGTACTGCCTGCCACATGATGAGGCGTCCTCGGTTATGTTCCTCTGTGAGGTCGGTGACCGAGGCTCGAAATGTCTCGCGCAATCTGTTCAAGTAAGCGTCGTAGCTGTACCCTGAGGGCCAGCGGGCGGTTTCTATGCCTGTGTATTCGCCCACCTTGCGAATGAGCGCTACTTCGAATGTGTATGCCTCGGCTTCGAGGAACGCGCCGATCAGAGATTCTCGGGCGGTCTTGCTCTGAACCGGGTTCAGCAGCCGCTGGAGGGCGTGTCCGGCCTCGTGCGCGGTGGTGGAAGTCGCCTCGTCCACTATCAGGTCGCCCCGCATGATCAGTTCTAGTCCGCCTTCTACGCGGAGACAGCACCAGCCGGCAAAGCGTTTCAGGGCAGGGTCGCCGAGCTCGTCGGCGAGCGCGTTGTAGTCTTCGATCTTCAGGTATCGCGTTTGCCATCCGTCCTGCCGGGGCGTTCTGCCGGTCAGCAGGTAGTAGCCGTTCTCGAATACGTCTGTGATTAGCTCCCGGTTGTCGCGTTCTTCCTCCCGCGCGCTGTCGGCGGTGAATATCCCAACAGTCGCGTACACCTTTTGCTGCGTGCGGAGCGCCTGGCTCAGCCTCTCCTTCATGGCTTCCCTGGAAAGCGGCGCGAACGTTGAATCCGGTACGGGCGTCAACGGCGTCGGCAGCGCGTAGCCTTCGGGGAAGCCGGCCACAAGCGCGTAGATGGCGTCGTCTCTGGATCCGAAATAAACCTTGTTGCCGTGGACGACCGGCTGGGATCGGATGTCGCCCCCCGTTTGGTACTTCCAGACGAGGGATCCGGTGGATGCGTCCAGCGCGAGCAGTTCGTCGGCGTTGGAGCCGACATAGACGATGCCGCCGGCCACGGCTGGGGTTGACTGGACCTCTTCGCCAACCTCGTATCGCCAGTTCAACGAACCGTCGGCGAGCGATACGGAGTAGGCGTAGCCATCGTCCGAGCCGAAGTAGGCGGCGTCGCCGAACGCCGCGATTGAATTGGTTACGGGACCGCCTGCCCAGAAGTTCCAGCGATGCTTGCCGGTTCCGGCGTCGATCGCGTAAACACGGGAGTCCCACGATCCGACGAGTACAAGACCGTTAGCTACCGCCGGAATCGAACTGGAACCCCACTGCAACTCTGACGCCCACGAGAGTTGACCAGTTTCGGCGTCCAGGGCGTAGATGAAGTCGTCATACGACGCGAAGTATGCCGTTCTATTGACGACACTCACGCCGCCAAATATCCGATCGCCAGCCTCGAACGACCATAGGACCGAGCCGTCAGACACGTCGAGAGCGTTCACGACGCCGTCTTCGTGCGCCGAGAACACGCGCTTTCCGTCGGTAGAGAGCGCGCTCCAGGCGCTGCCGAGGTCGTCAGTCTTCCAGAGCCGCGTCCCGTCGGCGCGGCTTACGGCGTGGACGGAGCCGTCGAGGTCTGCGACGAACACAGCGTTCTCAGTGACCGCCGCGCCGCCGTTTATATTGGCGCCGGCGTTGTAGCGCCAGGCGGGGGCGCCGGCGGCGGCGTCGAGGGCGTAGAGGTGGCGATCCCGAGAGCCGACATAGACGTTATCGTCATAGATAGCGGGGCGGGCGTTTACCCAGCTGTCCGTTTGGACGCGCCAAGCGGCCTCGCCGGGCTTTGGAACGGGCGTGGGCGTTGGGATAGATGTAGCGGTTGGGGATGGCGTCGCGGTAGGCGTGGGCGTGGGCGTGGGCGTAAGCGTAGGAGTGGGGGTATTAGTAGCTGTTGGAGTTGGAGTGGCGGTACTCGTAGGGATCGGCGTGTTGGTCGGAATCGGAGTTTGCGTCGGAGTCGCGGTCGGGGTGGGCGTCGCTGTCGGCGTATTGGTCGGGATGGGCGTTTCCGTCGGTGTAGGGGTGGGGGTGTTGGTAGCCGTCGGTGTTGGGGTTTCCGTTGGGACGGACGTGGCGGTCGGCTCAGGGGTACTCGTTGGCGTGGGCGTCGGGGTGTCGGTAGGCGTGGGGGTGGGCGACGGGCGCGCGACTACTACGGGTTCGGGCGTCGGCAGGGCCGGGGCGGGCGATTGGGCGCAGGCAGCGAGGAAGAGGGTGGTGAGGGCGATTATTACGACGAGTGGGGAGAAGGACGTTAGGCTGCGAAGGTCGCGCTGCGCGTCATCCGTGTAGCTAATCCGCCAGTCCAAGCGACTTCCTCGCCTCCTCATCCGAGTACGTCTTCGACTCGACTCGCTCGACTCGGCCTAGTACCTGTATCGCCATGTAGTAATCCTGAATATCCTCAACGAGGCGTTCCAAGATCTCCTCAATAAAGTACTCCTTGCTGTGTCCCGTCTCGTCAACTAGCGCGTCAATGTAGAACTCGACCTTTTCTGGCAGCTCGATCATGGTTCCCATATCAGCCTCCCGTAGCTTGATGCCAGTCTATTGTACCACTAAGCGCGCTACACCACGTCCACGACGCAGCGGAAGCCCATATTGCCGGTACTGCTGTCGGGCGTATTCGAGCTGCGGGCGGCGACGCGGTAGCGGTTGCAGTATGACTCGTGGCAGAGGTACGAGCCGCCGCGTATGACCCGCGCGGTTCCCGTCGGCGGGCCGGACGGGTTGACGGCCAGGCGGGACGCCCCTAAACCCTGGCGGTAGCGGCGGTGGTGGTTGGGACTGAACCAATCGGCCTGCCACTCCCACACGTTGCCGGAGACGTTGTACAGGCCGTAGCCGTTCGGCTCGAACGAGCGGGCGGGCGCGGTGGACGCGTAACCGTCGTCCAGGGTGTTGCGGGTGGGGAACTCTCCCTGCCATATGTTGCACATGTGCTTGCCGCCGGGGGTGAGGTCGTCGCCCCAAGCGTAGCGCTTGCCTGTCAGCCCGCCGCGCGCCGCGCGCTCCCACTCCGCCTCGGTCGGCAGGCGCTTGCCGGCCCAGCGGCAGTACGCCTGCGCGTCGTTCCAGGATACGTGGACGACGGGGTAGTCCATACGCCGTCCGATCCCGGAACCGGGGCCTTCCGGACGGCGCCAGCTCGCGCCGTCCACGCGCCACCACCAGCCGGCCTCGGCGACCGCCTGCGTTACGGCGCGCGCCGCTCTCCGCGTTACGAGTGAGTGGAATACGAACGACCAGCCGAAGCGCTCGGCCTCCGTAACGTAGCGAGTGGAGCGGACGAACGCGCCGAACTGGGCGTTGGTTACCGCGGCCTCGTCCATGTAGAAGGGGGATACGGACACCTCGCGGATGGGGCCTTCGCCGTCGGCGGGGAAGCCCTCGGAGTCGTCCGTACCCATCAGGAAGGCTCCGCCGGGTATGAGCGTCATGCCGTCGGGAGGACGGGACGCGGGTGGCGTTCGAGGAATGGGCGAAGACGATGGCGCGGTTGGGCGTCCGTCGCCGGACGGGGCGCAGCATGGGGCGGTCATAGTCTATCTCCCCTGTCGTCTGGTAACTGTCGTCGCGTTCGTCAGCGGTGGCAACCGCGATGCCCGTTCCCAATGGGATTCGGGGAGTGGCCGCACGTGCAGGACGCGCCCCCAGACGCTCCGTCGCAGGCGCAAGGATGGGACTCTGGCGAGGGCGGAAGGTCCAGCGCGGGGTTGCGGTCGAAGAACCCATCCGGTTTCAGCATGAAGCCCATCTTGTGCGCCGGCATCACGGGCCAATCCTCCATCCTGGGTATGTGCGTGTGGCCAAAGGTGTACCACACCACAACGTCGGTATCGGCTACGCGCCTGTCGGCGGCCGTCCACTCCGGCAGGCCGTCGCCGTCGCGCCTCTGGTTCGGGTAGTCTCCGGCAGCGTATCTCTCGCGCTCTCTATGCGGCGTAACCCACAGGTGCTTGGTGAGGAAGCCGGCGCGACGTATGATCGCCGCGTCGTCATCGGCGAACGGGATGCAGTTCTCTCCGGGCAGCAGCCGGTAGCCTACGGCGTCGCCCAGTCTGTTGGGGACGGAATCGTTGGCGATGCGCCAGTACCGGCTCGTCGCCAGGTTGCACAGCCGCCCCGCATCCAGTTCGGACTCGAACAGCGAGCGCTCGGCGGTGAAGGCGTTGCCGTGCGGATTCCCGTCGCCGCGCGGCGTCCGGGTAGAGTTCACTTCGTACACCGAGTTGTTCTGCCCGTCAACGCTCATATCCAGGCGCGCGTTGAAGATGTGCTGGTGGTACGGCGCTATGAGCTGCGGCGCAATCTCTACGCCGTGCGCCGTCTTTTCGCCCGGGTTCACTGCCGTCGTGTTCGCTATCCCAGTCAGCTTCACCTCTAGCTCCAGGGAGCCGTCCTGGTAGAAGTTCCAGTAGAAGGCGTACTCGTAGTTGCCGACCGTGGAGATGAACGATACGACGAGCCGGCGCGAGCGGCGAACTTCCACGTCGCCAGTCCGCCAGTCGGTATGCTTCCAGAGGATGCCGTTGTCCTCTTCGTGCAGGCATATGGCGTTCTCGATCGTCGAAATCCGGCCGGCGCTGTCCGTCATATGGGCGTCGAAGTAGCGAATGTGGCCCAGGCAGTCGCAGCCGAGCGTGAGCGAGTTGGCAAGCAGCCCGATGCCGAACTCGCCGATGTCGAAGGCGTTCTTTCGGAAGCCGGTCTCCTCCGGACCGCCGTAAGGCACTACCATATCGCTGAGAGACGCGCGATAGACGATAGGGCGCACTCTGCCGCCGTCTTCGTAGCCGACCGTGTGCAGCACAACCCCTTCGCGCGGGGTGAATCCGATTCTGAACTGCCAGTTCTGCCATTTGACGAGATGCCCGTCCACGCTGAAGCTGGGGCCTTCATCCTGGACGACTTCCAGCGGTTTGAGGTCGGTTCGGGTCTCGGGGATGTGGTTCCGCGTCCAGTTGCCCGACTCCGGCGGCAGCGGCACGACGCCGTAGTCCTCGACTCTCACCACCTCCATAGCGTTGAGGTCCACGACCACGACCAGGTTCTGCACGGGCCTGGCATAGGCGTTGTCGGTCGGGTCTGAGCGTACCCAGACGAGGGCGCGCGATAGCCGCCTGCCCGCGTCTTCGGGGGGATCGGTGTCGTATGCGCCGGCGGACCACGGGTCCACCATCGCGAGGCTCGCGTCGTCCACGCCGCGCTTTCTCAGCGCTTCGATGAACTCCGGGCAGCTCTTGACCGCCGCTTCACACTCCACGAATTCATCCGGCATGATGGAGGGCTGAACGCCTTCTATCGCCCGCCAAGACGCGACCGACCCGCTATCCAAAGAGACGACCGCCTCTATACAGTGTCCTGTCGCCCTGTCCAAAAGGACGGCGAACGCCTGGCGACCTGTATGGCTCTCCGGGCGGTCGCCTTCAGCGTAGCCCAGAACCGTCGGCTTGTCAGGCTCGTTCAATTCCACGGTTACGAAGCGGTGCGCGCCGTTCACTCGGGCGTCCGCCTTGAGTATCGCCGTCGCCAACTCCATCTCGGATTTCGACAGCGGCTCCAGCGGATGTAGGGCGGATGGGGCGCGGGTTTCCGTACTCAGCATGGCGATTTCCTTTCTCGGCCCATCTGCGGCCTATCTGGGGCTTGGGGGGTGTGGCAAGGGCAGGTTTCAAACCTGCCCCTACATTTGCGGGCGCGGATTTCACCCCATCTCCCGCCCATCACCGGCCTGGGGGGTAGGCTCTAACCTTCCCTCATCTAGCGCTTCAACATTATTGAAATGGCGGCTTATCCACCCTCACCCCAACCCTCTCCCAGAGGGAGAGGGGGAATGGCGATAATTCCTCTCCCAGAGGGAGAGGGGACTCGGCCTACCCCAGCGCGGTTACGGCGGTTCTCGCAAGCTCTATGAGCGGCGCGGGGTAGATGCCAAATACGAGGGTCGCCGCGGCGGTTACGGCCAGGACGACGCCGGTGGCGGAGTCTGAGCGGATGGGAGCGTCGTCCGACGCTTCGTTCAGGAACATGACTTTGACCACGCGCAGGTAGTAGTACGCGGAGATTACGCTGTTGACCATGCCGGCGACGGCGAGCCACGCCAAGTCGGCTTCGACAGCGGCGCCGAACAGGTATATCTTGGACATGAACCCGATGGTCGGCGGGATGCCGGTCAGCGAGATCATGGCGAAGCCGAGCGTAGCGGCGAGAAGCGGCGAGCGGCGAGCCATGCCGGCGTAGCCGTCTATGCGGTCGGTGTCTATGTGGTTGGATATGGCGACGACCGCGCCGAAAGCGAGCAGGTTCGTTGCCACGTAGCCGCCCAGGTAGAACAGCATTCCGGACGAGCCCGTTATTTGGTCTATTGGCGCCTTGCCAGAGGCGAAGGCCGCGAGGCCCACCATCACGTAGCCCGCGTGGGCGACGGTGCTGTACGCCAGCATCCGCTTGATGTTGTTCTGGCGTATCGCCACCAGATTCCCGAATGTCATCGAGGCGACGCTGAGCACGGCGAATATGGCCGCCCAGTTCTGGCTTAGCGCGTCCATCGGGAAGGCGATGTAGAGGATTCGCACCAGCACGGCGAATCCGGCGGCCTTGGACGCGACGGACAGGAAGGCGGTGATGGGAGTGGGGGCGCCCTCATAGACGTCCGGCGCCCAGAACTGGAACGGGAAGCTGCTTATCTTGAATCCGAACCCGGCGATGAACAGGGTTATGCCGAATAACAGCGCGTGGCTGTCGCCAAACGCAGCGGCGGGGTCCAGCATACCGTTGGACAACATGACGTCTATCTGCTGGGCTATGACGTACAGGGAGGTGGTTCCCGTGAAGCCGTAGATGAACACCATTCCGTAGAGCAGCACCGCGGAGCTTACGGCGGAGAGGATGAGGAATTTCATGCCGGACTCGGCCGAGCGGCCATCGCGGAGGAAGGCTGCGAGCGCGGCGGTTGGCAGCGCGGTGAGTTCGAGCGCGACGTATATGGTGATTAGCTCGGTGGCCGACGCCAGCAGCATCATGCCGGACGTCGCCATCAGTATCAACCCGTAGAACTCGCCCTGGAATCGCCTGAACTTGCCGACATACGCGCCGGACATCAGAAGCACCAGCGCGGCGGCCGCGGCGAGCATGAACTTGAAGTACAGCCCGAACTTGTCCACGACGAGGGTTCCGAAGATGCCCGCCATTCTGCCCGACGGCTCAGCAGCCACGTCGTTCCACAGCAGCAGGCTGAAGATCACGGGCAGCGCAAGCCCGACGACGCCGACGAACAGCAGCGCGCGCTTTCTGGACACGACCAGATCGAGCAGGATGACCGCCAACGCCACGCATACGAGCGCGATTTCGGGTGATAGAAGGTATATGTCGTTAAGCGTCACTGGATCAGATCCAAGTCTCGGGGGGCTTAGTGGCTCAGTTCAGACTAAGGGCAAGCTCCATCTGGAGCGAATCTACTATTGGCTGCACGCCGGTCGTGAACACATCGGTCAGCAAGCTTGGGAATATGCCGATGACCATGATGGCGATAACGAGGACGGCAATCGGCGCCATCTCGATAGGCGCGGCGTCCTTTAGGTCGTCGAAGCGCGGGTTGGGAGTCCCGAACATTACGCGCTGGATCATCCAGAGTATGTAGCCCGCCGTGAGGACGACGCCGAACGCGCCGATGGCGGTCATCCAGCTCCAAACCGGGAAGGCGCCGAGGAACACGTGTATCTCGGACACGAACCCCGCCGTGGAGGGCAGGCCGAGCGAGGCGAGGCCCGCGACCAGCAGCGCGGCGGCGAGCAGCGGCATTCGCGTCGCCAAGCCGCCGAGGTCGGGTATGTGGCGCGTGTGCGCGCGTTCATACACGTAGCCTACCAGCAGGAAGAGCAGCCCGGTAATCGCGCCGTGCGTGAACATCTGCAAGGCCGCGCCGGTCAGGCCGACGGACGATACCTGTCCGGCGACGCCGACGGCGGACGACAGCCCGAGCAATACGAAACCCATATGGCTGATGGAACTGAACGCTATCAGCCGCTTCATGTCGGTCTGGCGCAGCACGACGGCGGCTCCGTACAGGATGTTGACGACGCCGAACGCGGCGAGCGCCCATGATATGTCGCCAAGCACGTCGGGGAAGATTTCTCCGATCCTGAACATGCCGTAGGCGCCCATCTTCAAGAGAACGCCCGCGAGCATCACGCTTGCGGCGGTCGGCGCGTCGGTGTGCGCGTCGGGGAGCCATGTATGCAGAGGCCAAACTGGGAGCTTGACGGCGAAGGCGACGAACAGCATGAGGAACACGACCAGCGGCGGCACGGCGAACGCGGCGCCGCGCGCCAGTTCTGGCAGTTCGCGCATGTCGAACGAGCCTACGGTGAAGTAGATGATCAGTATCCCGACCAGCATGAACGCGCTGCCGAGTATGGTGAAGATGAGGAACTTCATCGCCGAGTACTCGCGGCGTCCGCTACCCCATATGGATATGAGGAAGAACATGGGGATGAGTTCGAGTTCCCAGAAGATGAAGAAGAGCATGAAGTCGAGCGAGGTGAACACGCCCATCACCGCGCCCTGGAGGGCGAGCAGCCAGACGAAGTATTCGCGGACGCGATGCTGGACGCTCCACGACGCGAACACGGCGACCATGCCGAGCAGTCCCGTGAGCAGAACCAGCGGCGCGCTGAGGCCGTCCACGGCCAGGAAGTACTGCACCTGGAACGACTCTATCGGTATCCAGTCGGACGCGCGGTCTATCATCTGGTAGCGCGCGGAACCGGCTGAGGTATCGTAGGCGAGGAAGATGGCGAGCGAGATCGCCAATTCGACGACCGAAACGATCGCCGCGAACACGCACACGCCCCGCGCCCCGCGTCCAAACACCGCGATCAGCGCGGCGGCCGCTATGGGCAGGAATACCGCTAATGTCAGCCAGCCTGTGAACAATTCCTATTTTCCTTGTTCAGATTCCTGGGGGTTCACCCCCATCCTAACCTTCTCCCCAATGGATGCCGATAAGATGATAAACGGGGGGGGAAGGGTTCTTCACCCTCACCCCAACCCTCTCCCTGAGGGAGAGGGGGCATTTCTAATCGAGGGGGAAGGGTTCTCACCCTCACCCCAACCCTCTCCCTGAGGGAGAGGGGGCATTTCTAAAGCAGCCATAGGTACAGGCCCAGTATTACGATGATGCCGATGGATATGGCGGCGGCGTACTGCTGTATCTGCCCGGTCTGTATCTGCCGGAGCGGGACGCCGATATTGGCGCCGAACCAGCCGATCTTGTTGACGACCCAATCTACGACGTTCTTGTCGGCCCAGTCCAACGCCAGCGCGACGCCGCCGTAGAACGCTCGCTTGACTATCAGGCCTTCGTATAGCTCGTCTATGTAGTACTTGGCGCTGAGCAGCCGGTAGATGGGGCCGAAGCGCGCGCCCACGCTCCCCCATTGATCGATAGGGGAAATCGAGCGGCGCGAGTACATGAGATACGCGATGGCTATGCCCGCAAGCGCGACTACGGTCGAGACTACTGCGAGTATCACGTCGAAATCAGGGATATGCACTTCTACGGGGCCGTAGCCCATGAAGTGGGTGAACCAGTGTATCGGCACGATGTCGATCTCTACAATCGGGTTGGCGACGAAGCCTATGACGACGGCCAGAACCGCCAGAATGAGCATAGGCGCGACCATGACCTTTGGCGACTCCGCCAGGTGGACGTGCCCGAGGTGGCGGTCTTCAGGGTCCTCGCCAGCCTCGGCTGCTTCTTTGGCTTCGGCTTCCGCGCCGCCCCGGAACTCGCCGCCGAACGTCATCCACAGCGCGCGGAACATGTAGAACGCCGTCATGAGCGCGGCGATTATGCCGAGCGCGAACACGAACGTTCCAACTCCCGTTCCGGCGTGCAGGGCGCTTGCGAGTATCTCGTCCTTGCTCCAGAAGCCGGCGGTGGGGAATATGCCCGCGAGCGCGAGGCTGCCGATGAGGAACGTCCAGAAAGTCCAGGGCATATGCTTTCGCAGCCCGCCCATGTAGCGCATGTCGAAGGTTCCGGAGGCGTGGTTGACCGAGCCGGAGCCGAGGAACAGCAGCGCCTTGAAGAATGCGTGGGTGAACAGGTGGAAGATGGCGAAGGCGTAGGCGCCTACGCCGAGCGCGAGCATCATGTAGCCCAGTTGGCTGACCGTGGAGTAGGCGAGAACGCGCTTGATGTCGTTCATCACCAGGCCCATGGAGGCGGCGAATATGGCGGTGAAGCCGCCAACTATCGCCACGACAGTCATCATGCTATCCGACGCCTCGAACACGGGGAAGAAGCGCGCTACGAGGAACACGCCCGCCGTTACCATGGTGGCGGCGTGGATGAGCGCGCTGACGGGGGTTGGGCCTTCCATGGCGTCGGGCAGCCAAGTGTGCAGCGGGAACTGGCCGGACTTGCCGACGGCGCCGGCGAATATGCCGGCGGCAATCCAAGTCGCGGTAGCGCCGGCTATCAAGCCCATCTCCACGCCCCTGTACAGATCTGCGATGTCGAGGCCGTTCAGGCCTTCGGCGGCGAGGGCGTCCTGGTTGAAGAACAGGTAGAGGATGCCCAGAAGGAATCCGAAGTCGCCGACGCGGGTTACGATGAACGCCTTCTTCGCCGCGTTAGCTGCCGATGGGCGGGTGAACCAGAATCCGATGAGCAGGTACGAGCACAGCCCGACCAACTCCCAGAACACGAATACCTGGATGATGTTGGACGCAAGCACCAGCCCGATCATGGAGGCGGTGAACAGCGACATGTAGGCGAAGTAGCGGGCGTAGGCGCGGTTGCCTTCTTCGCTCATGTAGCCTACGGAGTATATCTGGATCATCAGGCTCACGCCGGAGACGACTACGAGCATGATAGACGTGAGCGGGTCCATCAGGATGCCGACGTTGAAGGTGAATCCGCCGACGGTTAGCCATTCGTGAACGGGGTACTCTATCTTGCCGTGTCCGCTGCCATCGCCGGTGATAAGGCCGGAAAGCAGCATAAGCGATATGACGAAGCTGACGCCGACGGCGAGGATGGTCAGGTACGCGGCGGAGTTTCCCAATAGGGTGCGGGGGAAGTCCCGGCCCCCAGCCGCTGATGAGTGGCCAGAGGAGGATTGGCTGCGCGCGTATGCCCACGGCCATATGATGACGCCGATAACTACGAACGACGCCACAGGCGCGAACAGAGTCATCCATGCGAGCGTTTCGGACACCATAATTACAGCTTCCTCAGAATCTCGTCGGCTACGTGTTCTCGACCCAGCGGCACGTAGATCTTAAACTCCACGCGCTCGCTCCAGTCCATGATGTCGCCAACCGGAAGTATCTTTGCGGGGAGGCCGTCGCCTTCGAGGACGTCCTTCCACATTTCCGCCATCATGAGGTTTGGCGCAGTCTTGTACTCTACCCACATGCGAAGACCGTTACCTAGTATAGGCAGGTTTCAAACCTGCCCCTATCGGGTTATTTGCTCATTTGGGCCGCGTCCGTTACGAAGACGGTCGAGCGGTTGCGATAGATAGCTATGACGATAGCCAGTCCGAGCGCGACCTCTGCTGCGGCGATAGTGATTATGAATATCGAGAACACCTGACCTGTCAGGAGCAGATGCGCCAGCTGTTCGGTTGACCCCGGCGTGTAGGCGAGAGACGCCGGCACGGTGTAGCGCGAGAACGCGACGGCCGCCACGTTGACGGCGTTGAACATCAGCTCGATGGACATTAGGACGGCGATAGCGTTGCGTTTGCTGAGCGCGCCGTAAAGCCCTATCGAAAACAGGATGGCTGATACTATAAGGAAGTTTTCCAGGCTCAATTTATAGATGCTTTCAGCTTGTTGGGGGGTGGATTTTCACCCTCACCCCAACCCTCTCCCTGAGGGAGAGGGGGTTTTGTTGGTCTCATTCTACCTTTCGCGTATGAGCGCGAGCGCGCCGATTATCGCGGCCAACAGGACTACGGACGCCACTTCGAACGCCAGAACGAAATCCTGCACCAGCATTTGGGCTATCCAAGGTATGGTGTTGGAGAACACCTCGCGCACCTGCGTCGTCGCACCCGCGCTCAGCGCGTTCGCCTGCATCATCGCGTCTATGCCGCTCCAGTCGGTCTGGACGGATACGAATA
Source organism: Dehalococcoidia bacterium (assembly GCA_034420955.1). Classification (GTDB taxonomy): domain Bacteria; phylum Chloroflexota; class Dehalococcoidia; order Lucifugimonadales; family UBA1123; genus VXRN01. Next base: position 96,657 of record DAOUKV010000014.1, on the reverse strand, counting down.
TCGCCAGCGCCCCGAACAGGGCCGCCAAGACGCCGACGGGCAGTCGCAGCGAGTGGGCCGGACTGCCGGTCTCGACCTCGCCGGTCATGAGGATGGCGAAGATTATCAGCACGGAGATGGCGCCTACGTAGATGAGCACCTGCACGGCGGCAATGAACTCCGCCCGCAGCAGCACGAACATCCCGGCTACGGCCAGCAGCGAGACTATCAGGAACAGCGCGGCTCTGAACAGGTTGCGTATGTGGACGACGGCGAACGCCGAGACGATCGCGCTGACGGCGAGCGTCCAGAAGACTATGTCCACTATCAGGGACGCTTCCGTCCCCTGACCAGGCATCACCTTTGGCCCCATCGAGTTTTTTGATCGCCCAGCGACGGCTTCTCGTGCCGGTGCACCTCGCGCCAGTCGGCCTCGTCGCCGTCGAGCGGGTTGTAGTCGCGCTGGGATGCGAGCTGCGGCCTGAACCAGTGGCTCGGTCGCTTGGGAGAGGCTACCAGCCTCGCCTTGTCTATGACAAGATCGTTGCGGCGGTACTGCCCCTCTTCGAAACCGCTGCCCATGTGCAGCGCGTCGTAGGGGCAAGCCTCCACGCACAGCCCGCAGAACATACAGCGCCCGATGTCTATGTCGAACACCTCCAGGAAGTACTTGTCGCCCTCCTGCAAGTCTGTCTTGGCGGGGTCGGTAACTATCTTGATGATTCCGAGCGGGCAGTACTTGGCGCAGGACGCGCATCCGGTGCAGCGGTTCTCGTACCAGGAGAACTCCTCGCCTCTGAAGCGCGGGTGCTGGTACTGCCTGTCGCGCACGGACGCCAATCCGACGAGCGCCTTTAGCGACTGTCCGGGGCGCGTGAACGCGAACGCGACGGGGTTGCGCCCGTTCATCCGCGCGAGGCCTATCAGCCCGATCTTGCGGTCCGGGTACTGGTGAACGGTGAATATCCTGCCGGGCGATACGAGGTTCTTCATCGTAACGCCAAGCCCTTTGAAGAGTGAGAGGCCATACATGATCTAATCAGCCCCCCTTTCTGGGATTGTGGGGGATTGTGGGTACATGTTTGCAAGCGGCGACGGCGTTGGGGCCGGGCGTTCGAGCCGTTTCTGCCCGAGGACCCGGGCGGTAACGATTATCGCCGCGATGGTTATTGCCCAGTTGATGGCCGCCATGATCCACAGCGACGTGGTTGATATGCCGCCGTCGGGTTCTTGCAGTATAGCGACTTCTATCGCCAGCGCGAAGATATTGAGCAGCGACAGGGCGAACAGCCCCTTCCAGGCGAAGCCCATTATCTGGTCCACGCGCAGGCGCGGCCACGTCGCGCGGACCCACAGCAGCGCGAATACGACGACGAACGTCTTGATGATAAACCATATCTGGCCGGGTATGGGGGAGAACCCATTGGTTCCGCCCAGGAAGAGCGTTACGATTATCATCGCGTTGATGATGGGCGCCATGAACTCGGCGAGGAACAGCAGGGCGAACTTGATGCCGCTGTACTCGGTGTTGTAGCCGGAGCCTAGCTCGGATTCCGCCTCTATCTGGTCGAACGGCGTGCGGCTCATCTCAGCCGACGCCGCGGCGACGAATATGAGGAAGCCGAGCGGCTGCACGATGAGGTACGGCACGGTCTGGGCGTTGACTATGTCGTACAGCGCGAGGGAGCCGGACAGTATCAGGACGCCGACTACGCCGAGGGCCATTGGCACCTCGTAGCTAACCAGCATCGCCACGCCGCGCATCGCGCCCAGCATGGCGTACTTGTTCGCCGACCCCCAGCCCGCCATGAATATGGCGATGGTGTTGACCGACGTTACGCCCAGCACGAACAGGACGCCGATGTTCAGACGCCCCAGGAAGCTCATCTCGCCGAACGGCACGACCGCGACGACCAGGAGCGTGGGCGCCAGCAGGACGATCGGCGCGAGCGCCATGACCCAGCGGTCCGCCTCGTCGGGCGTGGTGTCTTCTTTGGTTATCAGCTTCACCAGGTCGGCTATCGGCTGGAGCAGGCCGAACGGCCCCCAGCGGTTGGGGCCGAGCCGGTTCTGGAACCGTCCGAGCGTGCGGCGCTCGAACCACGTGTATATGGCGGTGGACATGACCATCGCGTTGATGACGATGAACGCCAGCGCCGCCGCGCCGATGGCGAACGCCAGCCAGTCCAGGCTCTCGGGCATGAAGCCATCGACGAAGCCGTAGATGCTCTCGAAGCTGAGGATGCCTTCCATGGACACTTCGGGCATTACCTGTCCACCTCCCCGAGCACTATGTCAACCGAGCCGAACGTGGTGATGAGGTCGCCCATCTTGCCGCCCACGAGCATCTCGCGCAGCGGGTTGAGGTTGATGAACGACGGCGCGCGCACCTTGCAGCGGTACGGGGCGATGCCGCCGTCGCTGACGAGGTAGAAGCCGAGCTCGCCCTTTGGCCCCTCGACGGCGGCGTAGGCGTCGCGGTGCGGGGCCCTATGTGTGGCTCTGAGGAAGAACGGGGCGGGGGTTCGCACGGGGCCGTCGGGTATCTGCTCGATGCACTGCTCGATGATGCGGACGCTTTCGCGCATCTCCTGGATTCGCACGATGTAGCGGTCGAAGTTGTCTCCGTCGTTGCCGATGGGTATGTCGAATTCGAGCCGGTCATAGACCTCGTAGGGGTCTGCCCGGCGCAGATCCCACTGTACGCCGGCGGCGCGGAGCATGGGGCCGCTGACGGAGTTGTCTATGGCGGATTCGGCGTTCAGCACGCCTACGTTGCGCGTGCGCGTCAGCACTATCTCGTTGCCGGTGATCAGGTCTTCGAGCTCGTCTATGGACGAGGGCAGGTCTTCGATTAGGCGGTCGAGCGCGGGCCAGAAGTCGTCAGGCGCGTCTTGGAAGAGGCCGCCCGGGCGCATATAGCTGAGGGTGATGCGCGCTCCGCACAGCATCTCGAACAGGTCGAGGATGCGTTCGCGAGAGCGGAAGCAGTACATGAGGGGAGTGGCGAAGGCGCCGAGGTCGTTGAGCAGGAAGCCGGTGGCCATGAGGTGGCTGGCAATGCGCTGGAGCTCGGCGCTGATGACGCGGATGTAGCTGGCGCGTTCGGGGACTTCGATGCCCGCGAGCTTTTCGACGGCGCGGACGTAAGCCAGGTTGTTCGACATGCTGGCGATGTAGTCCATGCGGTCGGTGAGGGTAACGATCTGGACGTAGGTGCGGGATTCGGCCAGCTTCTCGGAGCCGCGGTGGAGGTATCCGAAGACGGGTTCGACGTCTATGACGACCTCGCCATCGAAGGTAACGCGCAGCCGGAACACGCCGTGCGTGCTGGGGTGCTGAGGGCCCAGGTTGATGGTAACTGGCTCGGTTCTGATGGCCATGGTCGGTTTCAGCCTATGTAGTCTTTTCTTAGGGGGTGGCCGTCGAAGCCTTCCCACAGCAGTATGCGCTTCATGTTGGGGTGTCCTTCGAAGTGGATGCCCATGAGGTCCCAAACCTCGCGCTCTTGCAGGTCGGCCCCCTTCCAGACGTCGTACACGGAGGGCATGGAGAGTTCGCCCCTTCCGTAGAGCCGCGACTTTACGACGAGGCTCGCGTTGCGGCGGAGCGACAGCAGGTGGTAGATCACCTCGAAGTACTCCACGTAGTCAACCGCGCTGACGGCGTTCAGGAAGGAGAAGTCGAGCGCGGCGTCGTCCTTCAGGATGCGCGCCACGTCCAGCGCGCTTTCGGGGCGGATCCAGACGTCGGTCTCGTTGTACTCGACGACAACACCTTGCGGAGCATAGATCGGCAGCGCCTCGTCGAGGCGTTGGGCGGCGTCTTCGGCTGGGTGTTGCCTGGTCATCGGCTGCCCTGTTGTATGGAGTAACGCTTTATCTTTTCGTGCAGCTGCATTATGCCGTACAGCAGCGCGTCGGGCCTGGGCGGACAGCCCGGCACATAGACATCTACGGGTATGATGTGGTTGACGCCCGGCACTACGCTGTACGAGCCGTAGTAGGGGCCGCCGCTGGTGGCGCAGACGCCCATGGAGATGACCCACTTGGGTTCGGCCATCTGCTCGTACACGCGCTCTATGGCGGGGGCCATCTTCCACGTTACGGTGCCGGCGATGATGATGAGGTCTGCCTGCCGTGGCGAAGGCCTGAAGACTTCCATTCCGAACCGGGATATATCGAAGCGCGACATTGCGCTCGCCATCATCTCGAACGCGCAGCAGGCCAGGCCGAACGACAGCGGCCACACGGCGGACTTGCGTCCCCAGTTGATCAGCGCGTCAACGGAGGTTACGGCGATGTTGCGGTCGAACTCCTCCGGCACTTCGAGTATCGGCTCGGCTAGAGCTTCGGTGTGGGTCGCCTTGAGGTGGTTTACGTATTCGCCCTCGGCCCTGTCCAGATCCCAGGTGGACTGGTGCAGCGCGAGCCGGTGGTCAAGACCCTGGGGCGGCCATGGTGGGATTGCTGGGTCGCCCGCGAGAAGGCCGCCAGATGCTTCGGATGCTGATGTCGGTTCTTGCGTCGTCATAGTAAATGGCCCTAGCTCCATTCCAGCGAACCCTTGCGCCAGGCGTAGAGCCAGCCGACGACCAGGATCGCTACAAACACCAACATCTCCACTAGCACGAACAGTCCGAACTGTGCGGAGAGCAGCCCGTAACTCGCCGCCCACGGAAACAGGAAGATGACTTCCACGTCGAACACGACGAAGATGAGCGCGAACGAGTAGAACCTGAAGTTGAACTGGCTCCACCTGCCGGACAGCGTCTCGAAGCCGCACTCGTATATCGCCTTCTTGACCGGCGTGGGAACGTAGGGACGTATCCTAAACAACGACAGCGCCCAGCTTGCGGTCAACATGCCGACAGGCACCGCGGTGGCGACAGCGATGAAGATGGCTATGAGGGCGTATTGCCGGAAGTACTCGTCAAGCATGGCTTCGAGTCGAACTCCAAGGGGGTGCGCCGATAGATCCGCAATTGGGCGAAATATAGCACAGGGTTCTTTGATGCCGCAAGCGGCGCCGGGAATTCCCAGAAGACTTGTGGGCAGGGGCCCGGTTGTCCGACATGGGGCCAGATGACTTGGATTGGGAGACGCGGGGCGAAGGTTCGTTGTTGGCTTGGGGCGGTTGGTGTATGATGCGCTTGCGCGGGACTATCCGCCAAGATGGTGGTGGCTGGGGCGGGGCGCGGAGTTTATTGAAGGCCAAAGGAGATTGGGGCGCTGAACGCGATGGCGACTAACGTTAGTACATCCGGCGGCAGTATGACGATTCGGGCGCCTCTGCCCCAGATGATAGATCGCTATGGCGAGTCTATCCAGAGCGCGCTGCGCGCCGAGCTGGCGCCAGACCGGGATGGGGACAGCTCTTTCGTGTACGACATCCTGCGCTACTACATGGGTTGGGCCGACGAGACGGGCGCGCCCCACAATCCAACGGGGGCGGGCGCGGGCAAGGCGGTTAGGCCTACGCTGTGCCTGTTCGGGTGCGAGGCGGTGGGGGGCGAGGTGGCGCAGGCGATTCCGGCCGCCGTCGCGCTCGAGCTCATTCACAACTTCTCGCTCATCCACGATGATATACAGGATAAGGACGAGACGCGCCGCGGCCGCAAGACGGCCTGGGCGGTGTGGGGACTCCCGAAGGCGCTTGTAGCGGGCAACGTGCTGCGCGTGGTGGCGGATTCCGCGCTGCACAATCTCCCCAAGTCGGAACGCGCAATCGCGGCGGTATCGCTGCTCACCGAGGCATACCTGGATATGATTGACGGGCAGTACCTCGATATATCTTTCGAGGGGCGCCACGATATTGGCATGGACGACTACCGCCGGATGATCTCGCGGAAGACGGGGGCGCTGCTGCGCTGTTCGCTGAACATGGGCGCGGCGGTCGGCACGGACGACGCCTCTACGGTGGCGGCGTTCCGCGAGTGCGGGCGCGCGCTGGGCTACGTCTTTCAGATACGCGACGACACGCTGGGCATCTGGGGCAAGGAAAGCGTTACCGGCAAGCCGGTAGGCTCGGACATCCGGCGCAAGAAGAACTCGTACCCCGTAGTCTATGCCATGGAGAACGCGGACGCGCTCGACGGCAGGCTACTGTCTGAGATATACGCCAAGGATGCGCTGGACGACGCCGACGTCGCCTCGGTTATGGGGGTGATGGAGCGGATCGGCGTGCAGGAACGCGCCCACGTAGAGGCGTCTGAGTGGGCGGACAGGGCGATGGCCGCGCTCGTGGCGGTGGAGCTTTCGGCCGAGGCGCGGCGGGATATAGAAGACTTTACGCACTTTCTGCTTGTGAGGGATAGGTAGGGAGGTTCACCCTCACCCCAACCCTCTCCCTGAGGGAGAGGGGGCATTTCTGGTGAAGGGGGAGGGGATTTGTCAACTAAGGGAGATGATGATATGTCCAGGCCTATGGAGCTGGCGCTGAGGGTGGGGTGGCACATAGTTCGCAACAGGCTGAGCGGCCGCAAGCGCTTTCCGCTGGTTACGATGTTGGAGCCGCTGGAGAAGTGCAACTTGGCGTGCGTGGGCTGCGGGCGCATCCGCGAGTACGAGCCGGTTCTAGACCGTATGCTGAGCGTGGAGCAGTGCCTGTCCGCCGTCGAGGAGTCGGGCGCGCCGATCGTATCCATAGCCGGCGGCGAGCCGACGCTTCATCCGCAGATTCACGAGATAGTGAACCGCATCACGGCGACCAAGCGGTTCGTCTATATGTGCACCAACGCGCTGCTGATGGAGCGCGTGATGAAGCGGATCCCGCCCAACAAGCGGTTCTGCTTCGTCGTCCACCTGGACGGCATGGAGGATGCGCACGACAGATCGGTCTATCGCAAGGGCGTGTTCAGGATCGCTACCCGCGCCATCCGCGCCGCGCTGGACGCGGGCTACCGGGTTACCACCAACACGACGGTATTCAACGGCGTTGACGAGGACGACGTAATAGAGATGTTCGAGATGGTTACGGAGATGGGAGTCGAGGGCGCGATGATCTCTCCCGGGTACCATTTCGAGACGGTGCCGAACCAGGACCTGTTCATCTCGCGCGATAAGGCGCGCGCCGCGCTAAAGAACATTTTGGATCCGAAGCGCAACATACGCTTCTACAACAACCCTCTCTATCTCGACTTCCTACGCGGCAACCGCGAGTACCAGTGCACAGCCTGGTCCAACCCGACCTATACGCCTATGGGCTGGCGCGAGCCGTGTTATCTTCTGGGCGATCGCCACACCTCCAGAGTAGAAGACCTGATGTCTGAGGACCTCTGGGAACGCTACGGCGTAGGCAAAGATCCGCGCTGCGCCAACTGTATGATGCACTGCGGCTTCGAGTCGGCCTCCATCTTCGGAGCGATGAAGAACCCCAAGGACGCGATTGCGATGGCGCGGTCGGGCGCTGTGCGAAATTCGGGCGTGGGCGCGGGGTAGCCGAGCGGGGCGTGGGCGATGCTGGCTGTGGTTGCGGCGTTCAGGCAAGAGATCGGCGAGTTTCTGAATTCGGGGAGCTTTCGGGAGTCGGAACGGCCCGACGGGGATTGGGGCCGGCTCCGATTCTACACGTCGCGGGCAATTCCGGGCGTCGCGGTCGTCGAGGGCGGCTTCGGGCGAGACGGCGCGACGGAGAGCGTTCGCGGCGCGATCGCCCGTTGTCCTTCTGGCGCGCCGGACGCGATCATCTGCGCCGGGTTCTCGGCGGGGGCGGTGGAGGGTCAGAAGACGGGGGACGTCGTGGTCGGCAGGCGGACGGTTGCGGTCGAGGGGTCGCCTTGCGCGTGGGAGAAAGGCGGGGCGCGAGAGATCGAAACCGAGCGGGGCGCGCTTCTGCAAGTTCGGAACGCGCTCGCCGGTTCGGATGCGACATATGCCGTCGCGTCGTGCTTGACCGCGCCGGCGTTCGTATCCAGCCCGGCAACGAAACGCCGTCTGGGCGCGGAGTACGGCGTGTCGGCAATAGATATGGAGAGCTACTGGGCAGTAGTGGAGGCATCCAGACACGGAACGCCGTGCGTACCCATCCGGGTCATCCTGGACCCGGTGGAGCAGAGCGTCAGCCGGCTGGTTGAGAACACGCTCGAGGATACGCGGATGCGCCGAGTCTTGCGGTCTGCGGGCTACCTGGCGACGCATCCGCAAGAGGCGAGGGGGCTTTTGAGGCTGTCCGGGCAGGTGAGGCTGGCTGGCAAGTCTCTCAGCGATCTGCTGACGCGGCTTGTGCGCGAGGAAGGTGGCATAGGCGGCTTTCTAGGAGATGGGAGTTAGAGCGTTTTGCGGCCCCGCCGGGTTCGAGCACTTGGGCAATTTTCTACTCGTACATACATAGCGGGTATGCGATGGAATTGAATTGCGGCATGAAGAGTAAGCGACAGTTGGATTTTTATGACCTCGTCTCCAGATACAGCTTCATACCGGCGGACAAAGGATGTGGGAGACGCGATAGACCTCTCCATCGAATATCTCCTGTCCATGCAGTACCCGGACGGCTTCTGGTGGGGCGAGCTAGAGTCGAACCCCACGATGGAAGCGGAGTACCTGATGTTGATGCGCTTTCTGGGCCCGGACGGCTTCTGGGAATCGGGCGTCGAGGAGAAGCTCCGCAACCACTTGCTGCACGCGCAGCGCGACGACGGCACGTGGGGGCTATTCTACGGCGCGCCGGGCGACCTGAGCACTTCCATAGAGTGCTACTTCGCGCTGAAGCTGGCGGGTATGCCGCCGGACGACCCGCGTATGGACGCGGCGCGGCGGTTCATCCTGTCCAAGGGCGGGCCTACCGAGGCGCGGGTGTTTACGAAGATATGGCTGTCGCTGTTCGGGCAGTACGAGTGGCGCGGGGTCCCCATCATCCCGGCGGAGTTCATGCTGCTGCCGACGTGGTTTCCGGTGAATCTATACGAGTTTTCGAGCTGGGCGCGCGCGACCATCGCGCCTCTGCTGATAATCTTCGACCTGAAGCCAACGAGGAACACGCCGGCGGCGCAGGGCATCGGCGAGCTATACGGTATGCCCCGCGATGAGGTTGACTACTCTCTGAAGCGACCGGATCGGCTCTTCGGATGGGAGACGCTGTTCTACGCCGGCGACGCGATCCTAAAGCAGCTAGAGCGGCTGCCGTTGCCCGCGAGGGGGCGGGCGGTGCGCAAGGCGGAAGAGTGGATCATAGCCCATCAGGAGGCCGACGGCAGCTGGGGCGGCATCCAGCCGCCGTGGGTCTATTCGCTGATGGCGCTGAAGGAGCTGGGCTACGAACTGGACCATCCGGTGATGAGGCGCGGCATCGAGGGATTCAAGACGTTTTGGGTGGAGGAGGACGACCGACTGCGCGTGCAGGCGTGCGTATCGCCCGGCTGGGACACCTGCCTCGCGCTTATCGGGCTGCTGGACGCGGGGGTCGATCCGGGACGGCCCGAACTGGTCAGGGCCGGCGATTGGCTGGCGCGCAGGCAGATTCTGACGGGCGGAGACTGGCAGATGAAGGCGTCGGACACGCCGCCGGGCGGCTGGGCGTTCGAGTTTCACAACAACCAGTACCCCGACCTCGACGACACTGCGGAGATAGTGATGGCGCTGGACAGGCTCGCGCTTCCGGACGAGCGCGCGAAACGCGAATGCATAAGCCACGCGGTTCGCTGGCTGCTTGGGATGCAGAGCGCCAACGGCGGCTGGGCGTCGTTCGACAAGAACAACACGCAGACGCTGTTGGCGAAGATACCGTTCTCGGACTTCGGCGAAGTGATAGACCCGCCGAGCGCCGATGTTACGGCGCACATCCTGGAGATGCTGGGGCAGCTTGGCTACGATGCGAGCCATCCGCAGATCGCGCGCGCTCTGGACTACATCTTCGACGAGCAGGAGCCGGATGGATCCTGGTTCGGGCGCTGGGGCGTAAACTACATATATGGCACGGCAGCGGCGCTTCCGGCGCTGGCCGCGCTGGGGGTTGACATGTCCATAGAACCGGCGCGGCGCGCCGTTCGCTGGCTGCTGGACCACCAGAACGAAGACGGCGGTTGGGGAGAAAGCTGCATATCGTACGTGGACGCGAGCCTCAAGGGGGTGGGTCCCAGCACGGCGTCGCAGACGTCGTGGGCGCTGCTGGCGCTGCTGGCCGCCGGCGAGGTCGAGCAACCGGCCCATTTGACGGCGATTGGGCGCGGCATAGACTACCTCGTTGGCTCCCAGGGCGAAGACGGCTCTTGGGACGAGCCGTACTTCACCGGCACAGGCTTTCCGGGCTACGGCGTTGGGCGGAAGCGGGATTCGCATCTCGCGAACCCGCGCTCGGCCCAGGGGCGCGAACTGCCGGCGGGGTTTATGATCAACTATCACATGTACCGCAACTATTGGCCGCTGATGGCCCTGGGAAGATACAGACGGTTCTTGGCCGGAGATTCGCGCCCATCCCCTGGGGGCCTTGGGGATTCCAATGGGCGTCGGTCCACGAGCCCGGAAGGGTACGAGTACAGGCAGGATAAGCCCGACCGTAGATTGCGCCGATTATTGAAGATATGGTAGTGTTCACGGTGTCGTGTTGTGAGACGCCCGACTGCCGCATCTGGCGCAACGACCATAGCGAGGTTACCTGATGAAGCTTGGCGAGGCAGCCCTCAAGACCAGTGTGTTTACTTTGGACGTAACGACTGGCGACTCTCCCGCTTTCTTTGACATAACCGACGAGGTTGCCGCATACGTCCGGCGCTCGGAGATCAGAAACGGGTTCGCGCTGGTATTTTCCAAGCACACCACCGCCGCGATCACTATCCAAGAGAATGAGCCGCTGCTGCATATAGATATGTGCTCGACTCTCGAGCGTTTCGCGCCCAGCAGCGCGCATTACAGGCACAACGACTTCAGCGTGCGAACCGTGCACATGCACGAGGACGAATGTCCCAACGGCCACTCCCACTGCCAGCATCTGGTTCTCGGCACCAGCGAGACCATCCCGGTTATAGACGGCGATCTCGCGCTCGGAGAGTTCCAGAGGGTGTTCGTCGTGGAGCTGGACCCAGAGCGGGTCAGCCGCCAGGTTCTGGTGCAGACGATGGGGGTGTAGCGGCGAAACGGAGTGGGATTCGTGGCGGCATCGGACCCAGATCGTGATATATGGCGAGCTTACGACTACTGCCAGCGGGTGGCGCGCGCGCGCGCCAGAAATTTCTACTACGTCATCCGGATGCTGCCGCGCCCGAAGCGTCGCGCCATCTATGCCACATACGCCGTCTGCCGACTGTGGGACGACATCGCCGACGACGATATGCCCTCGGATCGCAAACGCGCGCTGTTCGTCGAGACGCGACGCTCGCTGGCAAGCGCGTTTGTAGAGGCGAGCGGGGGCGCCAACGGTAGATCCTCAAGACAGACGCCGGAGTTCGTCGCGCTATCCGACACGGCGCGCGCGTACAACATTCCGCCGCAGTACTTCGAGGCGGTATTGGATGGCGTAGAGTCGGACCTCTCGACCAGCCGGTACGCGAACTTCGCCGAGCTGCGCGACTACTGCCGCAAGGTCGCCTCGGCGGTCGGGCTAATCTGCATCTCGATATTCGGTTACGAAGAGCCGAGCGCCGAGCGGTACGCGGAGGATATGGGCATCGCGCTTCAACTGACGAACGTGCTGCGCGACATCAAGGAGGACGCCGAGCGCGACCGAATCTACATTCCGCAAGACGAAATGGTAGAGTTCGGATACGGGGAGGACGACTTGGCGCGGGGCGTGATCAACGACAGCTTCAAGGCGCTGATGGCGTTCCAGGTCGAGAGGGCGCGGTCTTACTACGAACGCTCGCGTCCGCTGTTCGACCTGGTGGAGCCGGAGGCCCGCGCCTGCCTTCGCGGTCTGCATACCGCATACGGCGGGATCCTGGAGCGGATCGAGCGGAACGGCTACGACGTATTCTCGCGCCGCATCGGCCTGAGCGGACGTGAGAAGTTCGCCATAGCCGCCCGGCTGTGGATAGACGGGATGATGCCGACTATGGGGCTGTTCCGCCGGGGATCTTGAATTTGCGCCAGCGGCGTTAGCCTCAGCCTAGCGCTTCGACATTATTGAAACGACGGCTTATCCACCCTCACCCCAACCCTCTCCCAGAGGGAGAGGGGGAATGGTGATATATCCTCTCCCAGAGGGAGAGGGGATAAATCGGAATCTGAATATCCATCACAACTAAGTTGTCGTACTACTAGTCCCACCGGAACAGCCGGACGCTGGCGGCGACGCTGACCACCGCTATCCCTCCCAGATAGGCGAAGGAGACCCAGACGGGAACGCCGGCCGTCGTCTCCACCTCCCACGTCGCGCCCAGCCAAAGGTAGGTGAGCAGGTCGTAGGAGTGCGTCAACGGCAGCCAATCGCCAACCACTCGGAGCGCGGTAGGGAAGTCCTCCCGCGGCCCGAACGCGCCGCTCAACACGAACATCGGCGCGAATAAGACCAGCCCCAGTCCCAACGCGGCGCGGACGTTGCGAATGCGGGCCGTAACGGCTATTCCCAACGAGGCAAACGCCATGTAGGAGACGAAGATCGCCAGCGCCACCATCGCGGCGTTGCCTGCGAAGCGTATATCAAAGACCACCCATCCCACGACGAGCATAAGAGCCAGCGACGCCACTATCACCGCCGCGCCCACCGCCAGCGGAGCGGCTATGAGCGCATAGGACGGCATGGGCGTAACCCGGTAACGTCGAAACACCCCGTGCTGGCGGAACTCCACCAGGGCCTGCGGCAGCGCGATGACGCCGAAGACGAAGGTTACCCAAGAAATGTTGCCCGCGAGCAGGACATCCCGCACGTGGAACAGGCCCCCGTTTCCCGAATCAGTCGTTATCTCGATCTCAATGTCGCCGACCGAGAATCCCAGCGCCAGGAATATCGCCAACGGCAGTATCAGCGACATGAACGCGGCGGCCGGTTCTCGCGCCGTCAGCAGCATTTCCGTGTAGAGCAGCCGTCGCATGGCCTTGGCATTCATTTCCGTCCCCCTTGCGCGCCTTCGTCTCCGATTTGTCCGACCGTTAGAAAGTAGATGTCGTCCAGGTTCACGGGCCGCGTCTCCATCACGCCGGACGAGACCCCTTTGCGTTCCAGGAAGTCGGCGACGGCGCTCACTACGTCGCCGTCCCCGTACACGTAGAAGCTCGACTCCGATGCGCGGATGCTGGCGACGCCCGGCAATGTCGCCAGGGCGTCCACCTCTACGGTTTCGAGCGCAGCCCTCGGCAGTACGACGCGCGTCCGCAGCCCCGAATCGGCGATGAGACGCTCCGGGCGCCCGCGCGCCGCGACCTTGCCCTCGTTCAGCAGGAGAACGTCGTCGCAGTACTCGCGCGCTTCCTCCATGTAGTGCGTCGTCGCCACGACCGTCATGCCGCGCGCGTTCCGCCCCTTGAGATACTCCCAGAAACGGAAGCGGTACTCCGGATCCAAGCCCGTAGTGGGTTCGTCGAGGAACGCGATTTGGGGGTTGCCAACGAGGGCGAGCGCGATGTTGACGCGCCGTTTCTGCCCCCCGGAAAGAGAGCCGTAAGTCTTGGAGGCGCTGTCGTCCAGCCCGAGCTCGCCGATCAGTTCGGACGGGGAGGCGGGCGTCGGGTATAGCGAGGCGAACAGGCGCAGCGCTTCCAGGGTCTTCATGCGCGGCGGGATTCCCGTCTCCTGGAGTTGCGCCCCGATCCGGTAAACGAACTCGGCGCGATCAGCTATGGGGTCCAACCCGGCGACGAGAATCGAACCGCCGTCGGGTCGGCGCAGTCCCTCCAGGCACTCTATGGTGGTGGTCTTGCCGGCGCCGTTCGGCCCAATCATGCAGAAGATACTGCCGCGCTGTACCGTGAAGCTCACGTCTTGCACAGCCGCAACGTCGCCATACGCCTTTCGCAGCGATGCCACCTGAACCGCAAGGTCATGTGAAGGTTTCATGCTGGTATGCTCCTTCGATCGCATATAGTTTGTATTACAAAGTTATTTGTGGTGATAACTATACTTTCCGACGCAGGTGGAGTCAAGCGGGATGACAGGGCAATTTCGGTTATGTAAACTGGTTTGCGTAGCAAAATACAGTTGCGACAACGCAGTTCACAAAGACGGGAGGCGCGCGATGCAGGAATCGGACGGCGGAGCCGCCGCACTCACGCCGCAAGAGAGTTGGCAAACGATCCACGCGACGATGGACAGGGCGCGGAGTTCCATGTATATGGCCGGAACGGCTACGATACTGCTGCTCTGGGGCGCGATAACCTCGCTGGGGATAATCTCGCAGTACGCCTTGGAGTCATTCGAGCTCGCGTCGCGCAGCCCGTGGATCATTGGGGCGCTGTGGGGCGGTCTGGCAACGGTGGGGATGGTGGGCAGCGCGATCATCGGACACCGCGCGGGCGGCAGGGACGCCGCCGGCGACGCCGTTCGCAGCGCCGGAATCAGGGTGTTTCTGTTTTGGCTCGCGGTAGTGGCGGCGGTATTTCTCATCCCGGCGGCTGCGGGGATGTGGACTGAGGAATCCGCGCACAAGATACCCCACATCGCCATCGGCATAGTGGCGCTGGGATACGTCCTGTTCGGCATAATGCACCGCCCGGTTATAGCGGCGGTAGGCGTCGGGATAGCGGCGGCGCACTACATTCCCAGCTACCTGGCGGGAGACTCGGCGCCGATCATCACGGCAGCCGCTATCTTGGCGGTGGTCGCGCTGAGCGCGGCTTGGATTCGCAGGAGCGGAGTCGCGTGACCGGCGAGGCAGCGGTTCTGAACGAGACCATCCACCAGTCCACCCGGCTGCGAATAATGACGATGCTGGTCTCAACGCCCGAAACCGACCGGCTGACATACGGCTTCATCCAGAAGACGCTGGACCTGACCGGCGGCAATCTGACCACCCATCTACGCAGGCTGGAAAACGCCGGCTACTTGGCGACCGCCAAAGAGTTCCACGAATCCAAGCCGCGAACGTGGGTGCAGGCGACTCCGGCGGGACGCCGCGCGTTCGCGGAGTACCTGTCCAACTTGCAGAAGGTTCTGGATTTGCAGCCTCGCTCGTAGGAGGAAGGGACTTGATTATGAACCGGTGTCTGATCCTCGCGCCATTCGACGCGGCACAGCTCCAACGGCTTCGCGCCGAGATGGAGGTCTGCTACGACAGCTGGCTGGACACCCGGACGCTCACCGACCCTGACGACCTCGCCGACCGCATAAATGACGATGGGATAACCGCGCTGGTCATCGAGGCGGACTTCGTGTTCAGGGAGACGTTCGAGGCGTGTTCCGGGCTGCGGTTCGTAGGCATATGCCGCGCGGCTACGAACCACGTGGACGTGGACGCGGCTACGGAGCATGGCGTGGCGGTGGTAAACACTCCGGGTCGCAACGCTCGCGCCGTGGCGGAGCACGCGCTCGCGCTGATGCTCTCGCTGGCGCGTCGCATCCCGCAGGCTAACGAGTACGTGGCGACCGGAGGCTGGCAGAACCCGACCGGCGGCTACGCCGACCTGCGCGGCGTGGAACTCGAATCTCGCACGGTCGGCATAGTGGGCGCCGGCGCGATAGGCCGAACGCTCGCCGCCATGTGCGCGGCGCTGGGCATGAACGCGATCGCCTACGATCCATACGTCAGCCCATGCGACAGCGAGCCTCCCTATGGTTTGGGCGGCGTTGCGATGACGGACTTGCCGACACTCGCTTCGGAATCGGACTTCATCAGCGTCCACGTCCCCAACACGCCGGAGACGACGGGGATGCTGGACAATAAGTTCTTCGCGCTCATGAAGCCGACGGCGTACCTGGTCAACTGCTCGGACTATGACATAGCCGACGAGCCGGCGCTGCTCAACGCGCTGAGGCGACGGCGCATCGCAGGCGCGGCGCTCGACGTCTTCAGGACGCACCCGATAGCGCCGGACAGCCCGATGCTAGGACTGGACAACGTGGTCATGACCCCGCATATCGGCGGCGCGACGGACGAGACCATCCGCCGTCACTCGCGCATGATGGCGGACGACCTGCTGAGGTTCGCGCGGGGCGAGCGGCCCACGAATACGGTGAACCCTGAGGCGTGGGGGCGACGCGATGGGTGAGCGCTCCGCATATTCTGGCGCGCCGGCCCCTACCCTAGTCTTCGACGCCGGAAGCTCAAGCATCCGCGCGCGCCTCGTCAGCGCCGACGGGCGCATCGTCGCCGGCGCGTCCCGACCCTACGCCTATGCGAGCGAACCCGACGCCGGAGACCTCACCCGCGCCTTCGATCTGCCCGGCTGCTGGGCGTCGCTGACGGACGCGGCGCGCGAGGTTCTAGCGAGCGGCTGCCCGCCGTCAGCTATCGCGGTTACGTCCCAACGCCAGTCGCTGGTATTTCTCGACGATGCGGGGCATCCGCTGTACGCCGGGCCGAACACCGACTTGCGCGCCATCTTCCAGGGCGCCGCGCTCGACATCGAGCATGGCGACGCCATCTACCGGACGACCGGCCACCGTCCGGCATTCATGATGGCGTCGGGCAAGATCGCGTGGCTGCGCGATACGCGGCCGGACGCCTACGATCGCGTCGCCCACGTCCTTCCGCTGGCAGACTGGATAGCATGGCGACTGACCGGGGAGATCGCGTGTGAGCCGAGCCTGGCGGCGGCGAGCGGCCTTCTGGACATTCGAGACAGTTGGCCGGGCCGATGGGCGTCGCCGCTGTTCGCGGAGATTGGCCTGCGCTGTCCTGAGACTCCACTGCAAGACGCCGACACGCCGCGCGGCTCGGCGACGGGCGCAGACCTCCCCGCGCTCGCGGGGCTGCCCGTAACCGTCGCGGGGGCGGACACGCAGCGCGCCCTTATCGGCATGGGCGTCGGCGCCGACGGGGGTGGAGGGCAAGCCGGCATAGTAGCCGGATGGAGCGCGACGGTCCAGATGACGATGACGCATCCCGCGATGTCTGAGAGCATGAAGACGTGGACGGGGCTGTTTCCAGCATCGGGCTTGGCGTCGGGTTTGTGGGTATTGGAGAGCGGCGCGGGCGATATGGGCAACGCCTGGCGCTGGCTCGCTGAGACGCTGTTCGGCGGCGAGCGCTCGCTTGGGGACGCTTACGGGGAGATGGACAGGCTCGCGGCGTCCGTCCCGCGCGGCGCGAATGGCGTAAGGGTCAGCCTCGGCCCGCAGGCGATGGACGTGTCGTCGCTGGGCATGAGGCTGGGCGGCATCGTGTTTCCGGTTCCGATGACGCTGGGCGGCGCGACTCGCGCGCAGATATGCCGCGCCGCGCTGGAGTCGTTCGCCTACGCCATACGCGCCAACCTGGAGCAGGCGGAGCGGGAATCGGGCGTCGAGGCGACGCGAATCGCGCTCGGAGGCGGCCTGACACGCTCGGCGACGCTGCGGCGAATATTGCCCAGCGTCCTCGGACGTCCGGTAACGACGTTCGCCGAGCATGACGTTACGGCGGCGGGCGCGGCGGGCGCGCGGGCGCATGGCGGGGTCGAGGCTCAGCCTGATGCGGAGATGACGGCCGAGTATCAGGAGTTGTACGAGATGTGGTCGGACGCTCAAGAACGGCTTGGGGCGTTGCTGGGGTGAGGCGTTATTCGAGCCTGTGGGGTAACGATATGCCGTGAGAGGATGATACCATAGGGCAAAACACCGACCTGTCACGGAGTTCGAACTATGCCCACATCTTGGCTTTCAGAACGTCAAGCCGTAGCTGATACCGCCCGGCGCATGGCGGAGCTTGGCTTGGTATCCGGCACGGCGGGCAACGTCAGCGCGCGACTCGACACGGATGATCCGGGACGGGGGTTGATGGCGGTTACGCCGTCAGGCGTCGGCTACGACCGCATGACGGCGGATGACATCGTAGTAACGGACTTCGACGTGGAGACGGTCGCCGGCAAGCTCTCGCCGTCGTCCGAGAGCCTGCTGCACGCCGGCATCTACAAGCGGCGGGCGGACGTGGCGGCGGTGGTCCATACGCACTCGGTATATTCCAGCGCGTTTGCGGTCGCCGGCGTGAACCTGCCGCCGGTGATAGACGAGGTGGCGGTATATGCCGGCGGCACGGTGCGGGTGTCGCGCTACGGCTTTCCGGGGACAGAGATTCTGGCGGACAACGTCTGCGACGCGCTTGACTCGAACAAGGCGGCGTTCATCGCCAACCACGGCGCCGTAGCGGTCGGACGCTCGCTCGATGAGGCGCTCGACATCTGCCTGCTAGTGGAGCGCGCCTGCAAGATATACATTCTGGCCCGCTCGCTCGGCGGCGCGACCTCGATATCGACCGAGTTCGTGGACGCCGCAAAGTCAATCTACCGGATGCGGAATCCGGGCTTGGGAGATAGCCTCTGATGGTAACGGTCCCCTCCTTCTTGCTGCGGCGTCTCTACGTAAAGGGGAGTCTGAAGAACACGCCGGACGGCTTTCAATTCGAGTTGATGAACCGCCTCGGCTCCGGCTACGCGCACAAGGTGCATCCTCTGAGAGTGGATGACGCGGATACGCCAATCGCCAATGCCGAGTTCGATCTGGACGGCGAGGTTACGCCGTTCGAGGAGGTATCGCCGCAGAAGACGCTGACTCTCGCGATGAACAGGACGATTACGGTCCGGGTGTCGGGCATCCGACTCACGCCGGGCGCGCGTCGGATCGGGATGGGGTTCGACGTGCCCGGACTCGGCACGCTGCGGTTCGATTTTATAGACACAGTTGGCGCGGTTGACGCGGATGGCGATAACGACCCTCGACCCTGACTTGCGCGTGGCCGTAACCGGAGCGTCCGGCTACATCGGCGGTCGCCTAATCGAGCGGCTGCGCCAGCGCTCCCCGACCGCCTACACGCTGGCGACGGACATCCGAGCGCCAAGCGCCGATTGGGGAGATAACGTCGAGTTCGTTCAACGTGATATATGCCAGCCGCTGGGGGACCTGCTGAGCAGCCGGCGGATTGACGCTGTAGCGCATCTCGCCTTCATCCTCGATCCGGACCGGCGTGGAGAGACCGCCCACCGCGTCAACGTCGGCGGAACCGCCAACGTCATCCGGGCATGCGAGGACGCGGAGGTATCTCACATCGTCTATCTCAGCAGCGCCTCGGTCTATGGCGCGCGCGCGGACAACCCGGATTGGCTGACAGAAGACGCGCCGCCGCGTCCGGTGCGCGGCTTCAGGTACAGCGAGCATAAGCTTGCGGCGGAGCGTCTGCTGGTCGAGTTCGCGGCGCGCAGCCCGTCGGCGACGGTCAGCATCATCCGCGCCTGCCCGGTGATGGGGCCGAACGCCGACAACTTCATCGCCAACGCCTTCCGAAAACCCGTGCTGCCCATTCTGGGCGATACCGACCCGCCGATGCAACTGATCCACGAGGACGACATGGTGGAGACGCTCGTCCGGTGCTTGGAATCTAGACCTGCGGGCATATACAACGCGGCGGGCGACGGCGCGATCAGGTGGAGCGAGATGGCGGCTGTGGCCGGTCGCCGGACCGCGCGCCTGCCGGCCTTCGCGTGGCGCGCGCTGGTACAGGCGGGATGGACGCTGAGGATCCAGAACGACTCGCCGGCGGTCGGGCTGGATTTCATCAGGCACAGGTGGACCGTGAGCGCGGACAAGACCAAGCGGGAGTTGGGGTTGCGTATGCGCTATACTTCGCGGGAAGCGTGGGAGGCGAGCCAAGGTCTTTTCACGCCTGAATTTAACGCAAAGACGCAAAAGCGCAAAGATGCAGAGGAATGATTTGGAGGATGGTCAAAGATATGAGAGTGGTTATAGATGTTGACACTGGGACGGACGACGCTATCGCGCTGATAATGGCGGTTAACTCGCCGGAGTTGGAGATAGCGGGCATTACTACGGTGGCGGGGAATGCGAGTCTTACGGATACGACGCGCAATACGCTGCGCCTGATGAGCTACCTGGGACGCGCGGACGTACCAGTTTCGCAGGGGGCGAACAAGCCCGTGGAGGGTCGCTTCAACTTCGCCTATCACTACCACGGCGTGGGCGGGTTGACGACGCGGCTGCCGGAGACCGAGAGTAGCCCGGTAGAAACGGATGCGCCGGAGTTCATGCGCGACCTCGCCGCTGGCGGCGACCTGACGATAATCGCGCTGGGTCCGCTCACCAACGTAGCCCTCGCGCTGAGCCGGTATCCCGATATGCGCGAGGGCGTGAGTCGCATCTTCGTCATGGGCGGGGCGGTGGAGGTTGCGGGCAACGTTACCCCGTCCGCCGAGTTCAACATCCATGCAGATCCGCGCGCAGCAAACGCCGTATTCGGCTCGGGCATTCCGGTTACGCTCGTGGGCCTGGACGTCGGCGACGCCGTGAGTTTGGACCGAGGCGAAGCGGACTGGCAATCCGGTGAATCGGACGGCGAGGAATTGGCGGCCCGGATCATTCGCGGCTGGTTCCAGATACACCCGGACCGGTCGCGCTACGTCTTGTGCGACCCGCTGACCGTCGCCACAGCCGTCGCGCCGGACGTGTTCGAGTACAGGCACGGGACGGTTGTGGTGGATGAGGAAGGGGAATCGGTAGGCAAGACGCGAGCGACGTATGGAGACGGCAACGTGAGCATAGCGCTGGGCGTGGACGAGGCGCGGGCGCGGGCGTTCGTGTTGGAGCGGTTGGGCAATCACTTAACGCAAAGGCGCAAAGGCGCAAAGACGCAGGGGGGATGATTCACTGGGTACTAGCCCAAGTCCCTGTCCACCATGTTGCCGCGAAGGTCGCGACTACGAGGCATCGGGCACGAACTCGGTTAGGACGTCCCACTTGTCGCCGAGGATGCGGCGCATGTTGCGGGTGGTGACGGCCTCTACTTCTTCGACGTCTATGCCCTTTAGCTCGGCGAGCGTCTGGGCGACAGTGGCGACGTGGCGCGGTTCGGTCCAGTTTTCGCGCTTGGACTTGAAGGGCTGCGGCGCGGCGTCGGTTTCCAGCACTATGTGTTCCAGCGGCGTCTTGACCGCCGTCCGCTGGAGTTCCGTCAGCCTCAGCAAGGGTCTGGCGAGCGATATGTAGAATCCGAGGTCTATCACCTTCCGGGCCGTCCGATAGTCGCCCTGGAAGTAGTGCATGATACCGCCCACGTCGTA
This sequence comes from Dehalococcoidia bacterium, assembly GCA_034420955.1. Lineage (GTDB taxonomy): Bacteria > Chloroflexota > Dehalococcoidia > Lucifugimonadales > UBA1123 > VXRN01. Next base: position 75,610 of record DAOUKV010000014.1, on the reverse strand, counting down.
GGCGCGCTCCTCGCGCAGCAGGCGGAACGACTCGTCGTGCGCCTCGCGGCTGTGGAAGACTACGGGCAACCCAAGCTCGCGCGCCAGCCGGATCTGTTCGCGGAAGGCGGGGTACTGAATGGCGCGATCGGGCGCGCCCTCCATGAAGTCCAGCCCGATCTCGCTCATCACCAGGACCTTGCGGGATGACAGCGCGAGCTCTCTCAGAGTCGCGTAAGTCTCATCCGTAAACGGCTGCCGAATGTCCATCGGGTGAATGCCGACGCCTGAGAAGAAACCGTCGAAACGCGCCGACAGCTGCAGCGAGCGCCGCGTGGAGGCGATGGTCGTGCCGGCGGAGATGACGGCGCGGACGCCGACGCCCCGGGCGCGATCGAGTATATCGGCGACTTCGGCATCGGTGAACGGGTCAAGGTGGACGTGGGAGTCTATGTACATGGGGCGGTACCGTTTCTCGCTTTGCCATAGTCAGCCGTAACAGGGCTTCATTATACTAGGGGTTAGTCGCATATGTAACGATTTGCGTCGAGATCCGACGCAAAGGCGAAAAGGCGCAGAGACGGATGTGATCTGGCAGGAGAGAGGACAGATTGAAACGTCGCATATGGTCCGTCGCTCGGGTCGCGCTCGGCCTGGCTCTCAGCGCGGGGCTGGGCTGGCTTGCGGCGCGCGGCCTGGACTGGTCTGCAGTAGGCGCGTCGTTCAGGGATTTGTCTCTTCCGATGGCTGCGTTCGCCGTCGTCGTCTTCATGGGGGCCAGTTACCTGCGCGCCGCCCGTTGGCGGATGCTGTTCGTGGAGGATGAAGTATCCACCAACCGGCTGTTCGTGATCCAGAACGTGGGCATCGGGCTGAACAACGTTACTCCGATACGCGTCGCTTCGGAGGCGGCGCAGGTCGCCATCCTGTCGCTGCGGGACGGGGTTCGCCCGTCAGTCGCCCTTGCCACCGTCGGCATGGAGCGGGTTCTGGACCTTGTGGTTACGACCGCGATCATGGCCGCAGCGTTCTTCATGATACCGGAGATGCGGCAGTTCGCGCCCTACGTATGGGTCGCGGTGGCGCTCGTCGCGGTATGCGTCGCGCTAGTGCGGCTGGTAGCTTGGAGCGGCTCCGGCGCGGGTTGGACGCGCAAGCTGCCGTCCTCCCTGGTCTCGTTCGGCAACGCGGTCCGCGACTTGGAGCGTGAGCGGACTCGCCTTGCCGTGTCGAGCGCGATGAGCGTCGCCTACTGGCTGCTGGTCGGCGCAACGTCTTGGCTGCTTGCCGAGGCTATCGGGCTCTCGATATCGCCGGTTACGGCTACGCTGGTCATCATGGGCACGATATTCTTCGCCACATCCATACCGGCGGCGCCGGCGGCGGTTGGGACGTTCGAGTTCGCGGTGGTGTACGCGCTGGGGTTGTTCGGAGTCGAGCGCGAGCCGGCTTTCGGATTCGCCGTCATAGTCCACGCAGCGCTGTTCCTGCCGCCGACCATCATGGCGGCTGTGTTTCTGCCGCGCGAGGGCATAGGCTCGCTCGGCAAACTGCGGTCGCTGATGAGCGAGGGCGCGACGCGCGAGAAGGCGAGCTCGACATGACTGTTGGATTAAACGCAGAGGCGCGGGGGCGCAGAGGCGCGAACGTATGGAATCAGCGCCTGCCGCGTCGCTGCGCGGTTGCGCTCGTTCTGTGCGCGGCGCTGTCGCTGGCGTTTGGATGCGGCATAGGCGACGAGCCGATTCCGACGCCCGCTCCGTTTCCAACGGGAACCGCGACGGCGACGCAGGTTCCCCCCACGCCGTCGCCCGCGCCCGAACCTACGCCAACCGAAACCCCTCCTACGCGGACGCCCGCGCCATCCTCTACTCCTACTCCGACACCCGCGACGACGGCTACCGCGACGCCCGTTCCGATACCTCCCACGCTGCCTGCGCCAATTGGGACGCCGGATACTAGAAGGCGCGGCGGCGCTCTGAACCTGGCGACGCCGCGCGGCATCGCGCATCTGGACGTACACGCCGACGTATCGCCCGCGCTCTCGACTTGGGGGCCGGGCATCGCGTACTCGCGGCTGCTTCGGCTGCGCTCCGGCGCGGACGTCGAGTTGCCCAGCCTGGCTGTCGAGTGCGACCTGTGCGAGAAATGGGAGATGGAGTCGCCGACGTCGTACCGCTTCGATCTGCGTCCGGACGCGCGGTGGCAGTACGTGGCGCCGGTGTACGGCAGGGGTGTGGACGCGAACGACGTGGTATTCAGCTACGAGCGGCAGAGCGACCCGAAACTGCCGAACTCGGCGCTGCTGGTCAACGTGGACGAGGCGCAGGCGCTCGACCGCTCGACGCTGCGGATTACGCTGGACAGGCCGGACGCGGACGCGCTGCTGGCGTTCGCCGACGGCCACTCGAAGGTGGTCGCGCGCGAGGCGGTGGAGCTGACGGGCGACTTGCGAGACGGCCCGACGGCAGGCTCGGGGCCGTGGACGTTCGACCCGGACAGCGGGCGCGACATTCATTCCTTCGAGCGCAACCCTGATTACTATGAGACTGGCTTGCCGCTAGTAGATGAGCTACGCATCCACGTGGGGGCGGACGACCGGACGCAGGCCGCGGCGTTCCAGATCGGACTTATGGACATCGTGAGTATGCGGCCGGAGACGTGGCGCGAGTACGCCGAGCGCGAGCCGTCCGCGCAATTCATCGCGGCGCCGCAGCCGGGCGCGGGCGTGGAGGTGGCGTTCAAGACGACGGAGCCGCCGTTCGACAACATAACGCTGCGTCGCGCGGCGATGCTGGCGATGGATCCTGTCAAGGCTATCGAGGAACACTGGGGCGGCTTCGGATACATCGGGCATAGCTTCCCGGCGGCGTCCGCCGAGTGGCTTCTGCCGCAGGATGAGCTGATTCAACGCTTTGGCAGACGCGAGGACGCTGTGGAGGTGGCGGCGAGGTCGGGCGCGCCGTTCCCTATTCTCCTGGCGGTTACGGTCGGGGACTTCGGGGAGTCCTACGTCCACCATGCGCACGCGATCTCGATAGAGCTGCGGGCGATCGGATTCGAGACGGAGTTGGAGGTAGTCAATAGGCGCGTTTTCGGCGAGCGCGTGTGGTTGGGCGGCGACTATCGGATGATGGTCGGCCCGCCGGCGCCCATCACCGCGCCGAACGGCTACCTGCTGACGACGCTCCACAGTCTGGGCGTCTGGAACACGACGGGCCACAAGGACGGCGTTCTCGACGACCTCATAGAGTCCCAGGCGGTGGAGTTCGATCCGGCGGCCCGCGCCGAGCTAATCAGGGCCATCCAGCGGCGGACGCTGGACCAAGCGTACAGGTTCATGCCCGCGTCGGCGGAGACCATCTGGACGTGGCGCGCGCCCGTCCGCGACTTTCATCCTAACTTCGGGGCGTATGAGTACCACCACTGGGCGCGGGTGTGGCTGGAGGGGTGAATCCCCAGCACTTTACGGGGGAGGGGGACGCCGGATCAGAAATTGGGATTCGCGCCAAGCCAAGTTACCAGTTCCTCAGCAAGCTCACGGGCACCTTGGGCAGTCCAATCTTGCAAGAGGAGTCCCAAGTTCACTGTTTCGCTTTCTACGTCCAATTCTATCTCAAGACTGCCAGACTGATCATCGTAGAACGTAGAAAGGTCATCTCGCATTCGACTGAAACCCTTGATCTCCAAGAATTCCATGATCAGCACCCTCGGGACGTCTGGATATTCCATATCACCTTCTAGGCAGCGACGCGCATCAGGTTTTCAGGGAGCCAAGGACTTGACATGCTTTGAGAAGTATTCGTCTCCGCTTCGTATGTAACCGGCTGCCGCCGAGCATTCCCAACATACTCGACCGGCATATCAGCGTTGTACTTATCCTCCCAGTGCCATTCTAGCCCTGACCTGTCAAGCCACTTTTCAAGGGTTCCCCTAGCGCGACGAGTCTCTACCGCTGACGCGAACATCCTTCTGAGTCTGGCTGACGCCGCATCCTTGCTGTTCCCATAAGCGGTTAGGCCAAGCGGCTCGATGCGAGCCGCGAACTTACCAGTCGCCTCATTGTGCAGGTAAGTAGGCTCCACAATCACCACTACAAGTCTCTCCATCTCGCTCTCCCTATGCTGGGCCAACTCGGAATCGTATGTAGATTGAATCCACCTGCGACTCTTTAGCGAGTGCACCTTCGCTTTGTAGCAACTTAAGTTTTAGTTTAACCGAGACATACTAGGAATGCAACATACAGTACAGATTTACCTCCGATGATGTCAAGGTGGATTGCGAGATAGGTCATATGGGTAGTACCAAGTTATACAAGCATTGCATATGATCCTATGCACCATCTCGTCCGGCGAGGGCGTCTTCGAGGGTTGACCACGCTAGGAGGGCGCACTTGATTCGGACGGGAAAGTCTCGCACCTTCGCCAGGGCGCCGAGGTCGCCTAGCCGTTCCAGCAGCGCGGCGGCGGGCGGGGGGCCTTGCATCATGTCGTGGAAGGTGGCGGAGAGGGCGCCCGCTTCATCCACCGTCAAGCCCTTGATGGCTTCGGAGAGCATGGAGCCGGTCGCCTGGTTGATGGAGCAGCCCTCGCCCTGGAAGCCGACTTCTGTAATGCGGGCGTCGTCGCTCAGCCTGATTTGCAGGTGTATCTCGTCGCCGCAGAACGGGTTTACACCATCGGCTACGATGTCGGCGTCGTCCAGGCGGAGCGGGTTGCGCGGGCGGCGACGGTGATCGAGTATCACGTCGTCGCGGTAGATTTCGTCGAGGTTGGTTGGGGTCATTTGGGATGGGGATTTTAACGCAAAGGCGCGGAGGCGCAAGGGGTATATCTCAATCAATGTTTAGATCGCGCCGTCGGAGAAGTACCTGAGCGCGCGGCCAACGGAATCTACGAGGGCGTCTATCTCTTGCTCGGTGTTGTAGAGGTAGAAGCTCGCCCGCGCGGTGGCGATGACGCCCAGCTCGCGCATCAGCGGCATGGTGCAGTGGTGGCCGGTGCGGACGGCGATGCCGTCGCGGTCGAGGAACGTGCCGAGGTCGTGCGGATGCACGATGTCCGAGTGGAACGAGATGATGCCGCCGCGCCGCGCGGTGTCGCGCGGGCCGAAGATGTCTATGTCTTCTTCCAGCGACTTGAAAGCATCGAGGGCGTAGGCGCTGAGCGCGACCTCGTGCGCGCGGACGTTTTCCATGCCTAGCGCGTCGAGGTAGTCTATGGCCGCGCCGAAGCCGATAGCGTCTGCGATGTTGGGCGTGCCGGCCTCGAACTTCATGGGAACGTCGTTCCACGTGGCGCGGTCGTACCAGACTTCCAGCACCATTTCGCCGCCGCGCATGAACGGCTCCATGCTTTCCAGAATTTCGCGCTTGCCGTACAGCGCGCCGATCCCGGTGGGGCCGAGCATCTTGTGTCCGCTGAGGGTAAGAAAATCGCAGTCGAGTTCCCGCACGTTTACAGGCATGTGCGGCGCGCTCTGCGTAGCGTCTATCAGCACGGTAGCGCCGACGGCGCGAGCGGCGGCGGCAAGCTCGTCCACCGGGTTTACGATGCCGATGCCGTTGGACATGTGCACTACGGCGAGCAACTTGGTACGCGGTGTGATGAACTCGTCGAGGCGCGACATATCGAGGCTGTTGTCGTCTTCGAGCATGGGCAGGATGCGGAGGGTCGCGCCGTTGTCGCGCGCCACCTTCTGCCACGGCACGAGGTTGGAGTGGTGCTCGTAGGGGGTAACGACTATCTCATCGCCCTCGCGGATGTTCTGCTGCGCCCAAGTGTAGGCGACGAGGTTCAGGGATTCGGATGCGTTGCGCGTCCAGACGATTTCGCTGGCGGATTGGGCGCCGATGAAGCGTGCGACCTTGGCGCGCGCCTCTTCGTAGTGGTCGGTAGCCTCCTGGCTCAGCGCGTGAACGCCGCGGTGGACGTTGGCGTTGTAACCCTCGTAGTAGTCCACCAGCGCCTGGATGACCTGGCGCGGCTTCTGGGTGGTCGCGGCGTTGTCGAGGTACACCAGCGGCTTGCCATAGACTTCGCGACTGAGGATAGGGAAGTCCTTGCGTATCTTGTTCACGTCGTACATCTGGGGCATCATCCTCACCCGTCCCTCTTCCGTCGAGGGCTGGTAGGGGTGTGTAACTGTCAAGAGCAGGGGATTCACCCTCACCCCAACCCTCTCCCTGAGGGAGAGGGAGTTTTCACCCTCATCCTAGCCTTCCCCCGTCAAGGGGGAAGGGAAATTGTAGGCGCCTATGCTTCCCTGTCAACCCATCTAGGGAGAGGAACAGTCGGCGCGTAAGCTAACTAGACGTCGAGTTCGATGTCGTCGTCTTCCACGCGGACGGGGAAGGTGTCGAGCGGCACGACGGCGGGAAGTTCGACCACGTCGCCGGTGCGAACGTCGAAGCGGGCGCCGTGCCGGGGGCACTCTATCTCGCACCCTTCCAGATAGCCCTGATTGAGGGGGGCGTCGTCGTGCGTGCAGACGTCGTCTATGGCGTACAGCGTACCGTCCACGTTGCAGACGGCGATGGCGCGGTCGCCGACCTCATACACTTTCGCGGAGCCTTCCGGCACGTCCGCCAGCTTGCCTACTTTTACGAATGCCATGTTGCGTCTCTCCTATATCTGATTTGTGGCGCTAGTTGCGGCTGCTGCTGAGTTCGATCTTCCGGGCGGTCGCCTCCGCCTGTATCGCGTAGCTTCTGGCCACCAGATCGGCTATGGTTCTTGAGCTTAGCACCCTGTCCACGGCAAGCTCCACTTCGTGCCAGACCTCTCGCTGGGCGCAGACGGGGACGTGGATGCAGGCGTTCATATCTTCGAGGCACGGCACCAGGTTGTCGTTGGGGCCCAGGCAGTCCATGACGATGCTCAGTCTGATGTCGTCCGGTTCGACGGCCAGAGAGTGTCCGCCCAGACGTCCGCGCTGGGAGCGAACGAGTCCGGCGCGTCCGAGCGTATGCAGCACCTGGGCGAGGTACGGTTCGGGTATCATGGTGCGTCCGGCTATCTCGCTGGCGCGGACTGGGGCTGCGGCGCGGTGCATGGCGAGGTCAACCAGCGCTCTCACGCCGTAATCCACTTTTACGGGTATGTGCATTTCTCCACCTCCCATCGCTGTTCCACCCCGATTCCCGTCCGGTTGGAAAGGCGAGGCATGACGCTTGGGGGCATTATATGCCGGTAGGCCTACTCGGTAGATACGGTGACTCCGCCGTCGAGCGCGGACGCGAGGGTGTGAACCGGCAGCGTCGCGCACTTGATGCGCGTCGGGTAGTTGGATACGCCTTCCAGGATCTCCAGATCGCCAAGGCTGTCGTAGTCGAAATCGTCGCCCGCGTTGTTGGTAAGCAGTAGGCGGAAGTTCTCGACCACCTTGCGGGCGTGGGCGTCGCTCTTGCCCTTGACCGCCTCGCTCATCATGGACGCGGCGGCCTTGGAGATGGCGCAGCCGGCGGCTACGTAGCCGATGTCGGATATGCCGCCGTCGGCGTCGAGGTTCAGATAGAGCGAAATCTGGTCGCCGCACAGCGGATTGAAGCCTTCAGCGGCGCGGTCGGCGTCCTCGATCTTCTTGAAGTTGCGTGGACGGCGGTTGTGGTCCATCACGACTTCGGCGTACAGGTCTTGCAGGTCGTTCATTTTCAGTTGTTGCCTTTCCCGTATTGGCAAGGGCGAGGGATTCACCCTCACCCCAATCCTCTCCCCCGTATCAAGTACGGGGCAGGCTCTGGGGGAGAGGGGGCTTTCACCCCCATCCTAACCTTCCCCGCCAAGGGGAAGGAGTTTTGCGCTAGAAGGTGAACTCATAGGGCGGTATGGCGTCCAGGAAGGAGCGTTCCAAGTAGTCGCGCAGATGCGGTATCTCCACGGTGTCTATTATCTCGGAGGCGAAGCCGTAGATCAGCAGGCGGCTGGCGGTCGCCAAGTCTATGCCGCGGCTCCGCATATAGTAAACGGTCTCTTCGTCTATGTTGCCCGCTGTCGCGCCGTGCCCGCATTTCACGTCGTCTGCCCAGATGAACAGGGCCGGTTTGGAATCCACCTCGGCGTTGGGCGAGAGCAGCAGGTTCTTGTCGGATTGGAGCGCGTCGGTCTTGATCGCGCCCTCGCGCACGAACACGGTGCCGCCGAACACGGCGCGCGAGCGGCCAGACAGGATACCCTTGTAATACAGGTTGCTGGTGGAGTTGGGCTTGGCGTGGTCTATGTTGATGAAGTTGTCCACGTGCTGGGCGCCGTCGGTGATGTAGAGGCCATCGAGCTTGGTCTCGCAGCCATCGCCGATCAGCGTGTATAGGTCGTGCCTGCCGAGTCCGACGCCCTTGTAGAACGCGCGTGAGGCGAAGCGGCTGCCGTCCAACTGGTGGATGCGGGCGACGCCGACGTGGTACGCCGAGTCGCTCTCGTCCATTATCCGGTAGTGGTCGAGCTGCGCGCCCTCTTCGACGACGATCTCGGAGACGGCGTTGTTGAGGTAGGCGTTGTCGCCGATGCCGACGTAGGTCTCGATCACCGTCGCCTCCGACTCCGCGCCGGCTACGACCAGAACTCGCGGGTGGGCGATGACGCTATCTTCGTCGGTGGAAATGAACGAGAGGTGTATCGGGCGTTCGACGGACGCGCCGGCGGCCACGTTTACGACGGCTCCGTCGGCGATAAAGGCGGTGTTGAGGGCGGCGAAGCCGTTGTCCTCGACGGACGCGAGCGTTCCAAGCCGCCGTCGGACTGCCGCGCTTCCGGATTCGACGGCGCGGGGCAAGTTCGTTACCGTCACCCCGTCGGCATCGTGGACGGACGATAGCTCGGCGTCGTACCTGCCGTTGACGAAGACCAGCGTGTTCCAGTCGTCGGACCACACAGTCGAGTCGCGCATGGCGTCCGTGTCCGTGACCGCGCCGTTTCGGGTTGGGGGTCTGAACTCTGCCCTGGCAATGGGCGCGACGTTGGTGTACTTCCACGCCTCGTTGCCGCGCCGCGCGGTGGGGAATCCGAGCCGCGAGAAGTTGTCGAATCCGGTCTGCCGCAGGTCGCGCAGCCAGCCGACGCCAGCGGACGGCTGGGCGGCGTACTGCTGCGCGTAGCGGTCGTATGTGTCAAGCGATTGTGTCATTGTTCATCCAGTTCGGTTCTGTGATCGTCAGGAGGCGATGGACTGGGCTTTCAGCCACGTCTCGTAGTTCTCACGCATGTATCCGACGTGTTCTGAGACGTGTACGGCATAGACGTCAAGCCAGTCGTCCAGCGTCATGTCTCCGTTTTCGGGGTGGTAGGCTGTGTTCGACCATGCCGACTCAGGCAGGGACTTGATGAGCGTGTAGCTCTTATGGCGCAGCCACTTGAATAGCTGGAGCGCGTCTTCGACGCTTTGTTCGTGGTAGTCCAATTCCGACGCCCACGTGTTCTCGTCGTATGCCATGAGGGGCTCGCCGGACTCCGCCACCAGCCTTCGGCAGCGGATGTAGCTGTTCGCTTCGCTGTCCGTTATGTGGACGACGTGTTCGTGGATGCTCCAGCAGCCGTGCTCGTCCCTGAACTGCCACATTTGGGGTGGGAAGTCTTGCAGGGCGGCGGTTAGCTCGTCGAAGGCGTTTCCGTAGGATTCTATTTTCTTGGTTCGAGCTTGGGGATTCACGGTTGGGTTTCCTACTAAATGTGTATCTCTTCCAGCGGGACTAGGCGTTGTCCTAACCAGCGACAGCCGCCTCTTCGATTATCCAGTCGTAGCCCTTCTCCTCAAGCTCTAGCGCGAGTTCTTTGCCGCCTGAGCGGGCGATTCGCCCATCCACCAGGACGTGCACGTAGTCGGGGGTGATGTAGTTGAGGATGCGCTGGTAGTGGGTTACTAGCACTATCGCCTTGTCCGCGCTCTTGAACGTGTTTACGCCGTTGGCAACGATGCGGAGGGCGTCTATGTCGAGGCCGGAGTCGGTCTCGTCGAGGAGCGCGAGGCGCGGGTCTAGCAAGGCGAGCTGGAGTATCTCGTTGCGCTTCTTCTCGCCGCCGGAGTAGCCTTCGTTGACGGAACGACGCACAAGGTCGTCGTGTATGTTGACGAGTTCGCGCTTGGAGTCGAGCAGGCGGTCGAACTGGCGCACGGATAGCTCGGATTCGCCCTTATGCTTGCGGAGGGCGTCCACGGCGGCTTTGAGGAACTGCCACGTGCGGACACCGGGAAGCTCCACCGGGTACTGCATGGCGAGGAAGACGCCTTCGCGGGCGCGGTCTTCGGGGAACCACTCGACGATGTTCTCTCCGTCGAACAGTATCTCGCCAGAGTCAATGGTGTACTCGGGCCGTCCGGCGATGACGTTGGCGAGGGTGCTCTTGCCGGAGCCGTTGGGCCCCATGATGGCGTGAACCTCGCCCTCGTTCACCGTCAGGCTGATGCCTTTGAGGATTGGAGTGTCTTCTATGGAAACGTGTAGGTCGTGTACTTCGAGCATGTTGTGTGTTCGTCCAGCCTCCGGTTCAGTTCGAGAAGTTGATCGGTTGGGTGTCCGCCTTCAGATAGAGTGGGTGTTTCGGTTGATCGAGCTTGGTCATTCCGAGATGGCGCATCTTGTCGGACAGGCCGGCGTCGCGGAGTAGCCTGAGCGTTTGCGCTCCCCTATCGAGGTGAGCGCCGTGGTTGCCCCAGGCGCAGACGACGCGGTTGGCTTCGCGCGCCGATTTCAGTATGTGATGATCGTTTTCGTCTCCGATGGGGTCTCCTGTCTGTCTGAGCGCTTTGGGGTCGGTCGAGCGGAGCGCGAATATATTGCACACCCACAGCGTTCCGTAGCCCCAATCGTGGGCGAACCCCTTTGCTCTCGTCACGGTCGGGTCGGACTGTACCTCGTCCGCCGTGCTGGGGTTGAGCATCACGAAGAGGCAGACGCCATCATCGTCGGTCAATCGCGCCTCCAGCCAGTAGCGGTAGCGTCGATCCGGGGAGAATGTGGCGGCGTGGATGGGCGAGCGCAGGAACGAGTCGCCGCTCTTGACGGACGCTCGATTTTCAGATTTGAGTGTCGTGGTCATTGGAATAATCGGCTATGCCGTGACGCGTCTTCTGGATCGTCTTTCTCGGATGGATTTCAGCAACCCCATTCTCCACCCCCTACATTCGTTGCAAGGGCATCCCCGCTCATGTCCGCTGTAATTCGCCAAGGACGGCCTGGATTCGGGTTGCAGCTTGGTTCTGTTTTCTAACATGGCGAGGAGGGATTTGGCAGTTTTGAGATCGTGTTCGGCCCAGCGATACGAAACTGAGCCGCCATGCAACTCGATGGAAGAGACTGCGCCGCGCAAGGAGCCGAACTTCAGGTTTGCATCTTCTGGGTCGTCTGTCTCTTCTGACAGGTCATATGAAATATCGTATAGGTCTTGGTATGTTCTATAAGCCCACCCTCTGTTTTGAGCGGTTACTTTAAGATAGTAGTCGACCGCGTCCGACGCGCTTCGCAATGTTCCGTTGTAGTCGCCTTCATCGAAGAGCGTTTGAGCGCGTTCCATGAATCGGTTGGACGCTTCTATGCAGCTTTCGTCTTCGGGACGCGCCACCATCTTGATATCGACTTGAAATTCGTCTTGATTATCCGAAACGTGAAGCGGATGCTTGGGCTGATGCCTTTCTGTCATTCCCAGATCGTATAGTTTGTGAGATATGTCATAATGTTCAAGCATATCTAGAACGTATTTTCCCCTATCCATGTACGCGCCGCCGTCGCCCCAAGCGCACGTAATCAGATTGGCTTTTTGAGCGTATCCGATAATGTGGTAGTCGTTGTAAAATCCTACGGGATCAGGGTTTGCCTTGAGTTCGTCGAAAGTGGTGGAGCGTAGCGCGAACAGGTTGCATGTCCACAACGTGCCGTATCCGCGTCGATTGGTGAAAATCTTGCACTTTTCCAAAATCTCCGCGTCCATGCCGTTATCAGCGCCCGGATTCAGCGTTATAAACAGGGAAACGCCATAGCTGTCGGAAAGCGTTACTTCTTTCCAATACTGATACGCGCCATCTGGGGAGCATATCGTATTCATGCCAACTGCTTGTCCTTATTCAACTATTCCATGGAGGACGGTATGGGATTGGTTGGGTATTCTTAGCCAACCGCATAGGATGCTTAGGCTGGAGGGTTTTGTTCAAACCCAAGTGGTACGTTTTGTATGACAGTCCATTGTCACTTAGCATTTCTCTTACATACTGCGATCTATCTAGCTTCAATCGCGCGTTGCCCCCTGCGTTGCCCCAAGCGCACATGATCATTTCTGCTTGGCGCGCGTACTTCAGAACGTAACTATTGTTGTTCTCTCCTATATGAGACTTGTTCTTGATTGCGCCAGAGTCACTGGCGCGGAACGCGAACAAGTTGCACGTCCACAGTGTGCCGTACCCCTGTTCTCTGGTGAAGCGCTCACAATTTTTTCTGGTGGTGTGATTCTTTCGTTCTTCACCGCCTTTCTCGGTGCCCGGATTCAGCATGATGAACAAGATAGCTCCGTCTTTCTCGGCGTTATCGCATACTCTCGCTTCCAGCGAGTAGCGATACCTACGATCCTGAGAATAGAGGTAGCTGTACTTCCGATCCTCGGAGCGGCAATATATGTCGTCTCCGATGAGATTGACTTGTTCGGTACGCTCGACCATCCCCTACCCCACCGTGCCTTCGAGGCTGACGCGGAGGAGCTGGCTGGCTTCGGCGGCGAACTCGAAGGGGAGCTCTTTGAAGATGCCGCGGCAGAAGCCGTTGATTATCATGTAGTTGGCTTCCTCTTGGTCTATGCCGCGCTGCTGGAGGTAGAAGAGCTGGTCGTCGTTGATCTTGGAGGTGGTTGCCTCGTGTCCCATCTGGGCGGTGGGGTTGCGCACCTCGATATATGGCACGGTGTGGGCGCCGCACTCGTTGCCGATGAGCAGGCTGTCGCACTGCGTGAAGTTGCGCGCGCCGGAGGCGGACGGCATGATGCGAACCATCCCGCGGTAGGTGTTCTGCGCCTTGCCGGCGCTAATGCCCTTGGCGACGATGGTGCTCTTGGTGTTCTTGCCCATGTGTATCATCTTGGTGCCGGTATCTGCCTGCTGGTAGTTGTTGACCAGCGCTACGGAGTAGAACTCGCCGACCGAGTCGTCGCCCTGGAGGATGACGCTGGGGTACTTCCAGGTAACGGCGGAGCCGGTCTCGACCTGCGTCCAGCTTATCTTGGAGTTGCGCTCGCGGCACGCGCCGCGCTTGGTGACGAAGTTGAAAACGCCGCCGTTGCCGTCCTTATCGCCCGGGTACCAGTTCTGGAGCGTGGAGTACTTGATCTCGGCGTCTTCGAGCGCGACCAATTCTACGACGGCGGCGTGAAGCTGATGCGTCTTGCGGATGGGCGCGGTGCAGCCTTCGAGATAGCTTACGTAGCTGCCCTTGTCGGCGATGATGAGCGTGCGCTCGAACTGACCGGAGTCTAGCTCGTTGATGCGGAAGTAGGTCATCAGCTCGATGGGACAGCGGACTCCGGGCGGCACGTAGCAGAACGATCCGTCGCTGAAGACCGCCGAGTTGAGCGTAGCGTAGAAGTTGTCGGTGTACGGCACGACGGAGCCGAGATACTTCTGCACAAGTTCCGGGTGCTTCTGCACCGCTTCGGAGATTGGGCAGAAGATGACACCCGCGTCTTCGAGCATCTTCTGGTAGGTGGTGGCGACGGATACGCTGTCGAGCACCGCGTCCACGGCGACGCCGGACAGCCGCTTCTGCTCTTCGAGCGGGATGCCCAGCTTATCGAACGCCTCGAGTATCTCCGGGTCCACGTCGTCGAGGCTCTTGGGGCCGTCGTCCTGAGACTTGGGCGCGGCGTAGTATTTGATATCCTGGAAGTCAATCTCCGGATAGGTAACGTTCGCCCAGGTCGGCTCTTCGTTTCCGAGCCGCTCCCAGTGGCGGAACGCGCGCAGCCGCCAGTCGAGCATCCACTGCGGCTCGTTCTTCTTGTGCGAGATGAAGCGCACCGTATCTTCGGAAAGCCCTTTGGGGGCGGTTTCGGATTCGTAGTCGAAGTCGAAGCCCCACTTGTACTGCGATTCCTCGATGCCGGTCTCTCTGGAAATGACGGTCTGCGTGGTCATGAGACGTGTACTCCCGCATTTGTTGAGTCATATGGTCAAGATTTACGGACTAAGTATAACCGCGCGGTTTCGGGCGGGTCAACTTTTGGGGTGGGCTTCAAGAAAATTGCATGAGCGATCTTCGAGGACTGAGGAGTGAGAGCCACCCACCATCGCCGAGCTTGGGGACCTGTGCAAATTTCTTTGGGCTTTACACCGGCTGTTCGATGACATAGGGCGACAGCATCAGGACCGGCATCCCCACCAACGCCCATGCCCAGCCTATGAGGGCCGCGATTGCGGCCTGCCACCACGCAAGCCCCAGCGTGGTGCGGGCGGCGTTGACTCCCGATACCAGCGTCCATACCGCGCCGACTATGATGAGATACGGCAAGATACCCCCCAGCAGCGACAGCCACATGGGGGCGTAGCATATGCCGAGCGCGCGCATGATCTCGCGGAATCCGGCGTCGCCCCGGAATAGTCGCGCGCCGAGCAGCCACACGAACGCGGTCCAAAGGAACCACCCGAATACGACGGTGGATATGACGACGAAGAGGACGAGCATCTCTTGGGCGACGAAGCCGACGGCGCCGGGATCCCTCAGCCCGCTCCACACGCCGAGTCCGAGCGCGACGCCGGCGACTGCGACGATTCCGAGCGCGGAGAACATCGCCTCTTGCCGGTCTTTCACTTCTTGGAAGACGCTCCCGTCGAGTACGACGGCGCGGAGAGCAAGCATGAACATTAGGTGAACCCACTGAGTAGATATGCTGAGTGAGATTGTAGGCGGTCAAATGCCAATGGCGCAATTAGGCTGATAAGGTGTAGAATCAGCGAATCATGGCAGAGCCCAGCGCACTGGTACTTTCGATAATCGGGTTCGGCGCCTCGGTTGGGGCGCTGGTGACGCTGCTCGTAATCGTGCTGCTGATCCGCCTGTTCGCGTCGCGCGTGGTTGGCCGACCCGCTCCCGCGGCGCGCGCGACGACCCCGCCGCCACGTCCCGCGACTCCGGCGCCGGACCCTGAGGCCCGAAATCGCGCGCGGGCGGCCGCAATCGCGGTAACGGCGCTGCTGGAAGCCAATCCTCGCTCGAAGGACAGAAGCTAATTGGACGAACTGATAGGCTCTCTGCCTCCCACCGGCATATTCGACATCGGCCCGGGCGAGGCGCTGATGATAGCGTTGGGCCTCGCGCTCATCTATCTCGCGGTCGCCAGGGACATGGAGCCGTATGGCCTGCTGCCCATCGGTCTCGGGGTGATCGTGGCGAATCTGCCGCTGACCGCGCTCGTCGGCGCGTCGGTGGCGGCGGGGGCGGCAGGGGCGGACGCGGGGCTGGGCGACTCGGGCATATTCGACGTCATCATCCGGTACGGGGCGTTTCTCTCGAACATCCTGCCGCCGGTAATATTCCTGGGCATGGGGGCGCTGACGGACTTCGGCCCCGTGATCTCCAACCCCAAGACGCTGCTGCTGGGCGCGGCGGCGCAGGTGGGCATATTCGTGGCGTTCTGGGGTGCGCTGGCGACGGGGTTCTTCGACCTGTCGCAGGCCGCCGCCATAGGCATCATCGGCGGCGCGGACGGGCCTACGACGATATTCCTGACGGCGCAACTCGCGCCGGAGCTGCTCGGCATTACCGCGGTGATCGCATACTTCTACATGGCTGTAATGCCAGTCATACAGCCGCCGCTGATGAGGCTGCTGACAACGAACAACGAGCGTACCATCGAGATGTCGCAGCCGCGCGAGGTTTCTCGCATGGAGAAGGTACTGTTTCCGACGATTGCGATGATTGCCCTGGGGCTGCTGGCGCCGGGCGCGGCGCCGCTGATAGCGATGTTCATGATCGGGAACCTGTTCCGGGAAAGCGGCGTAGCGCCGCGCCTCACGTCGGCGGCGTCGAACGAGATACTGAACATAGCGACGTTATTCCTGATGCTCGCCATCGGCGCGCAGATGTCTTTCGAGCGAGTCTTCCAGGTGGAGACGGTGGCGATACTCGCGCTGGGCCTGGTCGCCATCGCGTGCGGCACGGTGGGCGGACTGCTGTTCGCCAAGCTGATGAACCTATTCTTGAAAGAGAAGATAAACCCGCTCATCGGCTCGGCCGGCATCTCAGCCGCGCCGACGGCGGCGCGGATAGCCCACAACGTGGGCCGCGAGTCGAACCCCAGCGCGATACTGATGCCCCACGCGATGGGACCGAACGTCGTCGGGCTGCTCGGCTCGGCCGTCGTGGCGGGCGTGTTCATATCATTGGTAGGCGGGGGGTAGGAGGCCAAAAGGAGGCTAGGGCGTGTCGCGCACAGTCAGGGTAAAGCTGGATGACAGATGGTACACGGTCGAGGTCGGCGACCTGTCGGAACGCCCCGTCCGGACGGTGGTGGACGGCTACGAGGCGCTGGTCGAAGTGTCGGACCCCGTGGAGGAGGCGCCGCCAAGCGCGCCCGAAGGTCGTCCAGCGCGGGCGCGGGCGTCGTCACCCCCGCCACAAGCCCAGACGGCCCCGACGACTCCTCCCGCGCGTTCTCCCACCCCGCGTCCCGCGTCGGGTCGGCCCGCGGGAGCTGTGGTCAGCAGCCCGCCGAATCCGAACAAGGTATTCTCGGCGCCCATGCCCGGCGTCATTCTCTCGGTCGCCGTCAACCCCGGAGACCAAGTTGTTACCGGCGACGTGATCTGCGTGCTCGAGGCGATGAAGATGCAGCAGAACCTTCGAGCGGAGTGGTCCGGCATCATAAAGTCGGTGCTGGTGGCGGTCGGCGAACAGGTGATGGAGGGCGCTCCGATAGTGGAACTGGAGTAGGCTACTCCTCCGCCTTGGGGCCGTACTTCCATATTCTGCCCCCGCTTCCGGCCGCAAGCCCGTTGTTCGTGCCGGTGAACATGATCCCCTTGAGCGAGTCGCCGGACGTGGTGGTCTCCTGCTCTGACCATGTCGCGCCGCCGTCGGTGGAGTGGATTACCTTGCTGCGCGCGCCCACGGCCCATCCGTTGCTGTGGTCGAGGAAGAAGACGCCGAACAGGTCTTCGGTCACGCCGGATTCGGAGGCCGTCCACGTCGCGCCGCCGTCGGTCGTTCGTATGATCAGCCCCTCCGAGCCAACTGCCACGCCGAAACTCCTCAAAGGGAACGACACGCTGTAGAGCGTCGCGTCCACTCCGCTGGTCTGCGCCGTCCACGTCGCGCCGCCGTCGTCGGAGTGGACGATCGCGCCGTCCCAGCCGACGGCCCAAGCCCGGCCCTCGTCCGGCAGCAACACGATGTCCATGAGGTCTTCGCTCGTGCCTGAGTCAAGCTTCGTCCAGGACGCGCCCGCGTCCGTCGTGCGGTAGATGGCGCCGGAGTCCGCCACCGTCCAGCCGTTGGAGGCGTCGCTGAAGTGGACGCCTTCGAGCGCGAACACGCCCTGAATGGGATCGAGTATCTCCCAGACGTCGCCGCCGTTGGTTGTTCTGAGCACCGTTCCGGCAGTGCCGACCGCCCAGCCGTTGGAAACGTCGGCGAACGACACGGCGGTCAGGTTGATGGCGGTGCCGGACTTCTGGAGCGTGAAAGACACGCCGCCGTCGGTGGTCTTGCCGATGGCGCCGTCGGTGCCGACCACCCACGCGGTATTGGCATCTACCATCTGGAGGTCGTTCAGACCGAGAAGCCTTCTGCTGATGACCTGTTCGCGAGGCGGGAACTGCGGCAGGATATTCCAAACGACCGGGCCGCCAGCGGTTTCGCCGCCGTCCGTCGCGGGCTCGGAGGAGGCGTCGCCTCCGGAGCATCCGAGCGCGACGGACATAGCAATGGTTAGGGCTAGGATTAGGGGGATGACCGGGGCGAACGCTCCCCGTGTCCATATGCTTCTTGCGCTCGTTGGCCCGATATTAGCAGTGGTCGGCATGGCTGCACCCCCTGATTGTAACGTAGGTTTAGCGCTATCAGCGCGTCTTTGGCATAGATTTGCGCCGTATGAACTTTAGGGTTTGACTTATCTTGAAGATTATGAGATAGGTTATTAGAGCTTGAGCGAGTAATCAATATCTTGAGGAGGAGCAAATGGCTGTACGACGAATATCGAAGCGTTGGGCGATTCTGGCGTTCGCCCTAATCATTCCGCTGTTGCTGGCGTGTTCGGCATCGGAGACGTCCGAGCCAGTCGCTCCGCAGCAGCCTGCCGCGCCGGCTCCGGCGGCGCCGGCGACAGGTTCCGTAGCCGCGCCGGCTCCGCAGCAGCAGCCTGCCGCCCCCGCGCCAGCGGCCGCGGCTCCGGCTCCGGCGGCGCAGGCGGCGCCAGCGGCGACCGCGGCGCCAGCTCCAGCAACGCCCAGACAGGTGATGCCCTCGATGGCCGAGCCTATGGTAGAGTCTTCGGGGCTGACCTTCTGGAGCGATCTTGCCGCGACTTGCGATGACAGGGGCGGACACCTGAAGCTCGGCAACCGCGTTACCGAGTTCACCAACCTCAACCCCGCGACGGTCAACCAGGTAATCCAGTTCTCGATCACCGCCGAGGTGCTTTCGGGGCTGGTGCAGCTGGATCCGGAGCTTAGGCCCGCGCCGGACCTGGCGGAAAGCTGGTCGGTATCCGAGGATCTGCTCGAGTACACGTTCGAGCTGCGAGAGAACGCCAAGTTCCACACGGGTCGGCAGTTCACCGCCGACGACGTGGTCTATACATACGACCACCAACTGGACCCCGACACGCAGTCCATCCACACCAAGGGGCTGGAGGGCGTGAACAGGCCTGAGAAGGTGGACGACTACACCGTCAAGATCAGCACCGCTTTCCCCAGAGCGTCGTTCCTGACGAAGGTGGTGGAGCGCGCCAGCGGCCGCGTGATGACGATCGTTGACTCCGAGACGATCGCGGCGGTGGGCGAGGGCGGATTCAACCGTCAGCCCGTGGGCGTGGGTCCGTTCCGGATCACCGAGCACAACTTCGGCGAGAGCCTGGAGTTGGAAGCGGCGCGCGATACCTACTACGATCCGTCGGTGCCGTGCGTTGACATGGTAACGATGAACAACATCCCCGAGGACAACACGCTGATAGCGGCGCTCGCCACGGGCGAGGTTGACATCATCTACGGCTTCGCGCCGCAGTTCTGGGACCAGCTGGAAGATACGCCCAAGGTGGTGGTGGACACGACTCCGGACGTGGGCTTCCAGATGCTCGCTTTCAACATGAGGGGCGACCGCGAGGAGAAGACAGGGATCACCGACGCGCCGTGGGACGACATCAACGTCATCTACGCGCTTGGCAAGGCGTTCGACCGCGACGCCTTCATAGACCGCTCGTTCCAAGGGCGCTCCATCCCGTCGTACGGGCCAATTCCGCCGGGCCAGAAGTACTACTTCCGCGACCTGAGCATGAATAGCCGCCGTACTTACGACCCCGACAGCGCGCGCCAGCTAATGGCCGACGCGGGCTACGCGGACGGGTTCGAGGTCAACGTGATGACCACTTCGGGCAACCGCGTTCCTCTGGAAGTGCTGGGCGCGCTTCTGAAGGAAGAGGTCAACGTAACCCTGGTGCCTGAGATCGTGGAGGCGTCGGTGTATCAGCCGCGCCGCGCGGCGGGCGAATACCAGGGCTTCGTAGGCGGCAGCGGCGGCGACCCTGACCCGGACGACGCCATTGACGACTGGTTCGCCGACGGCTCGAAGTTCAACACCTACGGCTACAACGACGAGACGGTCAACCGCCTCAACCTGAAGCAGAAGGCCGCCGTCGATCTGGACGAGAGGCTAGAGCACGTGCTCGGCATCAGCGAACAGATAGACAAGACGTTCCACGGGGTGTTCCTGTACCATAACGTGCAGCGCACCGCCTACCGGGAGAACGTGAAGGGCTATGTCTGGATCCACGCTCTCAGGCAGTTGAGCGCCGTCTGGATAGACGAGAATTAGCAAGCCAACCGCTTGACCGATATTTGGACGGCATAGCCGTTCGCAAGTTCGGCAGGCGTTGGGGAAGTGGCGCTGGCAGCCCACGCGGTTGCCAGCGCCCACGACAATCTCGGACGGAAATTCGCTAATGCAACGATACATAATCCGCAGGTTCATCTTCTCACTGTTCGCTATATGGGCGACCATGACGGTTACTTTCATCTTCATGCGGCTACTGCCTGGAGACCCCGTAACCACGCTCGTCGGCGAGGAGGGCGATCCCTCTCAGATCGAGGCCATCAAGGCGCGGCTGGGACTGGACCAGCCCGTTCCCGTGCAGTACTTCTACTATCTGCGTAGCCTGGTAACGCTGGACCTGGGCGACAGCATCTACCTGCGGCTGCCGGTGATGGACCAGATCATCGAGGCGCTGCCGCGCACGCTGTCGCTGTCCGTAGTATCGTTCGTCGCGGGGGTGGCTATCGGCTTGCCCGCTGGCATAATCTCCGCCATACGGCGGTACTCGATATGGGATCATATGGCCACGTTCATCGCCTTCCTGGGCCTTGCCATGCCCGGTTTCTGGCTTGGCATACTGCTGATAATCGTGGTTGGGGTGCAGCTCGGCTGGCTGCCCGTGTTCGGCTACAAACCGATAGAGGACGGGGTTTGGGAGTGGCTAAGCCGTCTCATCCTGCCCGCGCTCGCCACAGGCACCGGCTTCGCAGCCATCCTGGCGCGGCAGACGCGTTCCGCGATGCTGGAAGTGCTGTCGCAGGACTACATCCGCACGGCGTACGCGAAGGGTATGCGCGAGCGCGTAGTCATATTCCGGCACGCGCTACGCAATGGCCTGATACCGGTCGTAACGGTAATGGGCATAGCGCTGGCGTTACTGCTGAACGGCGCGGTCATAACCGAGAACGTCTTCGCCATCAAGGGGCTGGGCAGGCTGTTCATAGACGCCATCCTGGGGCGCGACTACCCGATAGTGCAGGGCGTAATCCTGCTGGTGGCTTGCATCTTCATCTTCATGAACTTCTTTGTGGATCTGGTCTACGCCTTAATCAACCCACGCATAAGGTACACGGACTAGCCCTATGGCGCAGGAAACGATACAGGCAGAGTTGGAAGACCGACCGAATCGCCGGGGCATCCGCTACTTCGCGCGTAGATTCGCGCGGGACAAGCGGGCTATGCTCGGCTTGGTGATCGTGATTCTGTTCGCGCTGAGCGCGTTGCTTGGACGGTTCGCCGCGCCATACGACCCCGACGCGCAGGCTTACGAACTGCTGGCGGCCCCGACCTTCTCTCATCCGCTCGGCACCGATAACCTGGGGCGCGATATGCTGAGCCGCATCATCGTAGGCGCGCGCATCTCGATGGTCGTGGGCCTCAGCACGGTGGCGCTGGCGGCGGTCATCGGCATCGTGCTGGGCGTCGCGGCCGGCTACTACGGCGGCTGGATGGATATGATCGTGATGCGCCTGATAGACATTCTGTGGGCGTTCCCCAACTTCATCTTGGCCGTAATGCTGGTGGCGATCTTCGGGCTTGGACTGGCGAACGTGATAGTCGCCATCGCGCTTGCATACGTGGACGACTTCGCGCGCGTGATACGCGGCATGGTGCTGGCGCTGAGGGAGGAGGACTTCGTAATCGCCGGACGCGCGATGGGCGCGTCGAACCGGCGTCTGATGTTCACGCACATCTTCCCGAACGCTATGCCGCCTGTGATAGTGCAGGCGAGCGTGTTCGTCGCCGCCGCGATACTCGCCGAGGCGGGCCTGACGTTCCTCGGTCTGGGCGTCTCTCCGCTCACGCCGACGTGGGCCGCCATCCTCAACGACGCCCGCCCCTTCTTCACCAGCGCCTGGTGGCTCGCCACTTTCCCGGGTCTGGTCATCATGCTCGTGGTGCTCGCGGTCAACTTCGTCGGAGACGCGATACGCGACATCAACGACGTGCGCGAGTATGGGCCGGGGGTTACCAGCTGATCTTTACGCAGAGGAATCTTTTGGAAGAGGGTTTCGCATGAGATTCCCCGGACGCATAGATTCTACTGCCGTAACCGTAGCCATCGGGGTCGTCTTTCTCGTTGCGCTCGTTGGTGCGACCTTCTACTTCACGCGGGATAGCGGCGGTCCGAGCGGCGGCGCCGGCGACGACGTGTGGACGGCGCGAGAATCGGGCGTGAGCGACACCCTGCTGGACGTCCATTTTCTCGACGCGATGCGCGGCTGGGCCGTCGGCCAGGGCGGCGCCATCGTCGCCACGACGGACGGCGGCGAGACGTGGCGGCGGCAGGCCTCAGGGTTCGAGCTGACGATCCGCAGCGTACACTTCTCCGACGCTCGCAACGGCTGGGCGGTGGGGCATCTCGGCCTCATCCTGCGCACAACGGACGGCGGGCGGACGTGGTCGGTACAGGGCGCGGACGTCTCGCTTGGGCAGAACCTCATCCGGGTTCACGCCGCCGACGCGCTAACGGGCTGGATTATCGCCGAGCGCGGCAGCTTCGCGCTCAGGACATCAGACGGCGGCGAGACGTGGGAGCGGACGTTCTTCGACAACACGCTGCCCCGCTCGGACGCCTTCGTACTAGGCAGCGGGGACGACGGGCGGGCGTGGGTCGCGTTCAGGGGCGGCGGCATTCTGTTCACTGAAGACGGGGGCGAGTCTTGGCAGCCGCGCGAGGGCGTCAACACCGTCCAGATCGGAACGTCGGGCATCTACTTTGTGGACGAACGGCGCGGCTGGATGGCGGGCTGGCGCGGCAAGCGACAGGGCGTGGCGTCCGGCGTCCAGATGGTCAAGTTTCTGACCGACGGGTTCGTAGCCCGCACGACCGACGGCGGGCAGACGTGGACGCGCGTCGATGCCGACACGGGCCGGTTTCTCTGGGACGTCGCCTTCGCCGACGCGCTGAACGGTTGGGCTGTGGGTTCATACGGCCAGGCCATGCGCTCGTCCGATGGCGGCGCGACGTGGGAGGTTCAGCCTGCCCCGACCGAGTTCACGCTGCGGGCGGTGGCGTATTCGACGCCGACGACGGTGTGGGCGGTGGGGGAAGACGGGGTGATTTTGACTTGGGGATTTTAGCGCAGAGACGCAAGAAATCTTGATTTCATTCCTTCGCGCCTTCGCGTCTTTGCGTTAAATTCGTCGCGTGTCTGCGTATTGGCGGATGAGGTCGCGCTGCTCGTCGGTTAGCGACTGCGGCATCTTGGGAGTTACCGTCACGTACAGGTCACCACGCGCGTTGGGATCGCCGAGCCTCGGCATCCCCTGCCCGCGCAGGCGGATGTTCTGCCCACTTTGGCTTAGCTCGGGTATCTTCACCCATATCGTCCGACCGTCTATCGTCTCTACCTGCGCCTCGCCGCCCAGTATAGCGCGCTCGAACGGTATGTCGGCGTCGGTGTACAGGTCCGCGCCGTCGCGCCTGAAGCGGGCATCCGGCTTCACCGACACCCGGAGCAGTATCTCGGTGTTCGGATCGGGCTTTACGCTCACCTTGCTGCCGTTGTCCACGCCGGGCGGCACGGTTACCTCGAACCGGCGCTCGCCCGTAGAACCGACCGCTAGCGTTACGTTGAACGTGGCGCCGGTGAAGGCATCGGACAGCGACACTTCGACATCGGTCTCTCTGCGTGTAACGCCGCCCGCCATGCGCCGTCCGATGTCGCCGATGTCGTCCCAGTCGCTGATCAGATCGCTCAGGTCCGCGTATCTGCCCGCGCCAAAGCCGCCGCCATGTACGTCGTATGCGCCTCCGCCAAAGCCGCCGCGCCTTGTCGTCCCGGCCCGGGATGCCGCTTGGGCCGCCGCCCTACGCGCCTCTATCTCGTCGGCCATCTCCCACCGGTCGCCATACGCATCGTATTTCTTGCGGCTGTCGGGGTCGGATAGAACCCCGTAAGCCTCGTTCAACTCTTTGAACCGCGCCTCGGCGGTCGGGTCGTCCCGGTTTACGTCCGGATGGCGCTTACGCGCCTCCTGCCTGAAGGCGCGGCGAATGTCGTCTTGGCTCGCGTCTTTGGAGACGCCCAGGATGTCGTAGTAGTTTGCCATCGGTCAGATTCGCCCCATATTCGGTATTCAATCTCATATTACCATATAATATGGGTGAAAGCATCTAAGTTACGCATATTGCATAATTAGACTTGACTCATATTGTATCAATTGATATTATTCATATATCAGCAGATTGGCGGGCGAACGAGAGCCCGCCGCAAGCATACACAAGGAGAATCAAAATGACGATGCAGAGATGGACACCTTTTGCGGACTTCGGCAGGGCGTTCGGTCCTTTCGGGCGCCCGATCGCGTTCAGCCGCCCGTTCGTGGCGGACGCGAGCCGGTGGCGCATCCCGACGGACGTGGCGGTCGAGGAGGAGAACCTGGTAGTCCGCGCTTCCCTGCCCGGGGTCGAGCCGGAGAAGATCGAGGTTACGTTGGAAGACGGCATCCTGACCATCGCCGGCGAGACGGCGGCCGAGTCGCAGGAGCAGAAGGGCGACTTCCTGCTTCGCGAGAGGCGCTGGGGCAAGTTCCACAGGGCGCTGAAGCTGCCGGGCTACGTGGACGCTGACAGGGCCGAGCCGAAGTACGCCAACGGCGTGCTGACCATCACGCTTCCTAAGCGGGAGGCGAGCAAGGCGCGAAGGCTGGAGGTTAGCGCGGACTAGGCGGCGGGCCGGACATACGCTGAGGTTCTGACGCAGAAGCGCAACGGGCGCGGAGACGCAGAGGATAAATGATTCTTTGCGCCTCCGCGTCTTCGCGTTTAAATTGGGGCGGGGCGCTGTTATAATGCCTGCGGAGGTGAGGGCGACTTGCGAATCTACACTCGATCGGGCGACGCGGGCGAGACAGGCCTGCTATTCGGGGGGCGCGTATCCAAAGCCAACCTGCGCACCGAGGCTTACGGCTCGACCGATCACGCCTGCTCCGCCATTGGCTTGGCGCGGGCGCTCAGCCGCGAGCAGACGACGAAGGACGCGCTGCTCAAGATCCAGCGCGAGATGTTCATGATTGGCGCGGAGCTTGCCACCGACCCTTCCAACTACGACACGCTGCTCAAGACTTTCACAATCATCGGAGAGGCGGAGGTCGCCGCGCTCGAAGCGCTGATAGACGAGGCGCTGGCGCAGGTTGACATGCCGCCGAACTTCATCGTGCCGGGCGCGACCGCCGCGTCCGCAGCGCTCGACGTGGCGCGGACGCAGACGCGGAACGCCGAGCGTCGCGTCGTCGAGCTTCAAGAGGCAGGCGGACTGCCGAACGAGAACGCGCTCATCTATCTCAACCGGCTGTCGGACGCGCTGTTCGCGCTGGCCCGATACGAAGATCGCCACCTACCGCATGAGATAGTAACCGGTCAGCGTCCCGATTCGCCGCCAAGCGCTGACAAGGAGAACCTGTAACAATTTTATAGGTGGAACAATCACCCTCACCCTAGCCCTCTCCCTGAGGGAGAGGGGAGTTCCATTCTGACCAGGACTGACGATGACATCCCCAACTATCGCCATAGTGGATTACGACGCGGGCAACCTTCGCAGCGTGCAGAAGGCGCTCGAGCGGTTCAGCGTCAACGCCGTCATCACCTCGTCTCCGGAGCGTATGGCGAGCGCGGACGCCATCGTAGTGCCCGGTCAGGGCGCGTGCGACTCGTCCATGCGCCATATGCGGCAGCGCGGGCTGATCGAACCGATCCGCGACTACATAGCCGCCGGACGTCCATACCTCGGCGTCTGTCTCGGCCTTCAGCTGCTGCTCGACGCATCCGACGAGGGCGAAGAGCCGTGTTTGGGCGTGGCGCCCGGCAGGTGCCGCCGCATTCCGGACGGCCCCAAGATACCGCACATGGGCTGGAACCAGGTAAGTTGGCGCAAGCCGCACCCGGTGTTCGAGAGCGTGCCGGACGGCTCGCACTTCTACTTCGTCCACAGCTACTACGCCGACCCCGAAGACCGCGCGATAGTGGCCGGAACCACCGACTACGGCGTGGAGTTTTGCAGCGCGGCGGCGTGGGATTCGGTTGTGGCGGTGCAGTTCCACCCGGAAAAGAGCGGGCGGCTGGGATTGAAGATATACGAGAATTTCGTGAGGTGGGTGAGGGAGAGCTAGGGCAAGCCTAGCGCTTGACCGAAGTTTGGCGGGATGGGACTTCACCCCCGTCGAGGGGGAAGGAATTTGAGGTTAACAGCGTTGGAGATTATCCCAGCCATAGATTTGATAGACGGCAAATGCGTGCGCCTGTACCAGGGCGACTACGAGCGTAAGACCGTGTATGACGACGACCCTGTGGCCGTCGCGCTGCGGTTCGAGCGACAGGGAGCGCGGCGCATCCACATCGTCGATCTGGACGGCGCGAAGGCGGGCGCGCCGCAGAACCTGGACGTGGCGCGGCGCGTATGCGAGGCGGTGGACGCGCCGGTGCAGATGGGCGGCGGCGTGCGGGACGTCGAGACCGCCCGCGCGGTCTTGGCAGCCGGCGTGGATCGCGTCATGCTCGGCACCGTCGCCGTCCGCGAGCCGTCGGTGGCGCTGGACGCCTGCGCGGAGCTTGGCGCTGACGCGGTAGTCGTCGCCATAGACTCGCGGGACGGCATGGTGGCGGTATCGGGATGGACGTCCGGCAGCGAGACGCGGGCGACGGATCTACTGGCGCTGATGTCGGGAGCGGGCGTCCGCGCCTTCCTGTGCACCGACATAGGCAGAGACGGCACCTTAGCGGGCCCCAACTACGCGCTCATGCGCGACCTGGCGGCCGTGGGCGGCGGAGCGGTCATAGCGGCCGGCGGCATCGCCTCGGTCGAGCACCTGCGGCGGCTGGACGAGATCGGCGTCGGCGGCGCGGTAATCGGGCGGGCGCTGTACACGGGCGACATCGAGCTGAGAGAAGCGTTAGAATACCGATCATGCTGACCAAGCGCATCATTCCCTGTTTGGACGTGGACGCGGGCCGTGTCGTCAAGGGCATCAGCTTCATCGAGATACGCGACGCCGGGGACCCGGTCCAGCTAGCCACGTACTACGACGCCGAGGGCGCGGATGAACTCGTGCTGCTGGACATCACAGCCAGCTCCGACTCGCGCGACATCATGCTGCACGTCGTGCGCGAGGTCGCCGAGCGGCTGTTCATCCCGTTCACGGTGGGAGGCGGCATGAGAAGCGTCGCGGACGTGCGCCGTATGTTGGAAGCGGGCGCGGACAAGGTGTCGCTGAACACGGCTGCCGTGCAGAATCCAGACCTTCTTGCGGAGGCATCGGAGCGGTTCGGCTCGCAGTGCATAGTAGCGGCGATAGACGCGACGCGCATACGGCACGGAGACGAGCGGATCGTATGCGAAGACCCGACGCTCGCGCTGGACGCGGACTCCCGCTGGGAGGTCTATACGCGCGGCGGGCGGACGCCGACGGGGATAGACGGCCTCAAGTGGGCGGTCCGCGCCGCCGACCTGGGCGCGGGGGAGATTCTGCTGACCAGCATGGATACCGACGGCCACCAGACGGGTTACGACCTGGATATGGTGCGCGCCGTATCGGAGGCGGTGAGCATCCCGGTCATAGCCAGCGGCGGCGCGGGAACGCCGGACCACTTCCTGGACGCGCTGGACTACGGCAAAGCGGATGCCGTTCTCGCCGCCAGCGTCTTCCACTTCGGCACGTACAGGGTCAGAGACATCAAGGACTATCTGAGCGAACGCGGGGCGCCGATGCGCCCGATAGAGTGACGCCAACAACGAGACCGGAGGAACCCATCATGCCCACCGTGATACTGGACCAAAACGGCCTGGCGCCCGCCATCTGCCAGCACGCCGACACGGGCGACGTGATCATGCTCGGATATGTCAATCCGGGCGCACTCAAGCGCACGCTGGAGGGCGGGGAGGTGTGGTTCTACTCGCGCAGCCGCGCCGATATGTGGCACAAGGGCGAGGTATCGGGCAACTACATGCGCATCCGCTCCGCCGCCGTGGACTGCGACGGCGACGTTGTGCTGCTCAAGGTCATTCCCGACGGCCCCATCTGCCACACCGGAAACGCGACGTGCTTCTTCACGCCGTTCGACGATCTGCCGGACTTCGACGCTCCCGCAAAGGGGCCGGGCATTCTGGAAGAGCTGTACTCGGTGATACAGGACCGCAAGGAGGAGATGCCGGAAGGCAGCTACACTACGGAACTGCTGCGCGGCGGACCGGACCGGATAGCGCAGAAGGTGATAGAGGAGGCGGGCGAGGTGGCGATAGCGGGCGTGAAGGGCGACGGCGACGCGGTGGCGTCGGAGATGGCGGACCTGCTGTACCACGCGCTGACGCTGATGGCTGCGAGCGGCGTCCGGCCGGAGAAGGTATGGGAGGATCTGCGGGGACGGAGGGGTTAGGCGCTTATCGCAAATTCCCCGGGGATAGACGATGCCTGAGACGTTCCGGGCGAAGGTCGCTCAGACACGGCTGCTCATGTGAATGAACGGAACGCCCCGAGCGGCGGCGCTTTCTCTTATGTCGTCGCTTATCGCGGCGCCGATGACCACCGGGGTGGTCGGCGCGTCGACGATTTCGGCAAGTAGCTTGGAGCGTCTGATTGCTCGCTCGACGTCCGATTCGTCCACCGTCATTGACGCCTCGAACAGCGCGTAGCGGTTCTCATTATCTCGCGCAATCGCGTCGCATTCCACAATCTCGGCGAAGTCTTGGGCGTTGAGTCTCCCCTCGTTCCGAAGCGTCTGCACTAGGGAATTGAGCTCGGGCGCGGAGTCCATTCCTTCTGACATGAGGACGACCGGCTCGGTCATGTCTAGGTTGGCTACGCAGAAGAAAGCCAGCATTCTGGCGAGTTTGGCTTCGTATCGCCAGCCTTCGAGGTTTCCGAGTCTGCCTTCCACACGGTCGAGTCTGCCTTCCACACGGCCAAGCTTGCCCTCTACCCGGTCGAGCCTGCCGTCCACACGGTCGAGCCTGCCGTCCGTCCGGTCAGCCCTGCCTTCCATCCGGTCGAATCTCTCGTCCGTCCGGTCAGCCCTGCCTTCCATCCGGTCGAATCTCTCGTCCATCCGGTCGAATCTCTCTCGCGTCTCAGTGGCGAAGGCGGCGAATTTCTCCGGCAGTTCAAGCAGTTCGCGAGTGAGGATGCGCTGGCGCAGCGCCTCCAGAAGATCGGGGCGCCTGTCCAGTATCCTGATGAGCTCCTCGACAGTGATCGTGTCTGAGATGTCGGCCATGTTCGGTCTCCAAGCGCAATCTTACCATATCCATCCCGGATTGCGCTCTTCGTTCCGCTCAACGCCCGTCCAGCAGCCTGGCGCGGTTGTGGTATGACGCAGTCGTGAGCGTTACTGGATTTGGCGGTGGGTTGGGGCGACAGCGCGAGCGGCGTCGGCATCGGCGTCTAGGGCGGTTTGCATGGCGGCGACGGCTACTTGTATCTGGTCGTCGTCGGGGGGGCGGGTGGTTAGCTTTTGC
The DNA here is from genome assembly GCA_034420955.1 of Dehalococcoidia bacterium. Taxonomy (GTDB): domain Bacteria; phylum Chloroflexota; class Dehalococcoidia; order Lucifugimonadales; family UBA1123; genus VXRN01. The sequence continues at coordinate 46,189 of DAOUKV010000014.1, read as the reverse complement.
AGCATCAGGTTGGGGGCGGCAATGAGCTTAACCAGCGGATTGTCTTCGTAGCGTCCGGTGAAGCGTATCACCTCGTAGGATACGGCTGCGATTAGCGGGATGAAGACGATGCGAGACGCTATCATCCACCACAGCGGCTCGCGCGGGACGAAGACGAAGACCAGGATGGCGACGAACATGACCGTCAGCAGGAAGGCGGTGCCGCAGCGTGGATGCGCGGGGGAGTAGCGGCGTATCGCCTCGATCTCCAGCGGGTCGCCCCGCTCCTGGGCGTGGACGGTCATGTGCTCGGCGCCGTGGTACATGAAGACGCGGCGGATTTCGGACATTCGGCCTATCAGCCAGATGTACGCCACGAACACGGTGAGCCTTATCGCCCCTTCGGCGACGTTGGAGAGGATGTCGTTGCCGAACATTCCCTCCAGCGGACGGCTGGCGAACAGCGGCAGCAGGAAGAAGAGCAGGATGGCGAATCCGAACGACAGCAGCAGCATACTCGCCACCGCGCCCTTGCTCAGCTCCTCGGACTCGACTTCGGAGTCGGGGTCCGCGTCGGGGTCTTCGAGGCTGACGCTGGACGAGTAGCTGAGCGCTCTCATGCCCAGGCTGAGGGTCTCCACCAGCGTCAACACGCCGCGGATCAGGGGGATGCGACGCAGGGTTCCGGTGTACAGGCTGCTGAGCGGGCGCAGGTGGGTGGCGATGCCGCCGTTCGGGCGTCGGACGGCGACCGCCATGTGCGTCTGGCCGCGAATCATCACGCCCTCCAGCACAGCCTGGCCGCCGTAGGTTGGTCTTTGCCGCGTGGTCATAAAACAGAACGGGGGTGAGATACGCGATCCCACCCCGTGATCATCCTTAGCTCGCGTGTATGAGTGGCTACTGCAAGTTGAACCGGCGCATGAGCCGCTCGACGCGGCCTTCGGTGTCCACGATGCGCTGTTCGCCGGTGAAGAACGGGTGGCAGCTGGAGCATATCTCCACACGCAGCTCGGGCTTCGTCGCGCCGGTTACGTAGCTGTGTCCGCAGCTGCACACCACCTGCGCTTCGGCGTAGTAGGTCGGATGTATTCCGGTCTTCACATCTAGCCTCCTAATCCCCCACTGCCGGGTACACGCTGGCGACCTTGCGGCCCTGCCGCGCGAACTCGAACTTGACCGAGCCGTCCACCAGCGAGAAGAGGGTGTGATCCCTGCCCAAGCCTACATTGTTGCCGGGGTGAATCCGCGTGCCGCGCTGCCGGACGATGATCGTGCCGGCGCGGACCATTTCGTTGTCGTAGCGCTTCACGCCGAGGCGCTTCGCATTGCTGTCGCGCCCGTTGCGCGTGCTGCCGCCGCCTTTCTTGTGTGCCATGGTCGCCCCCTTTGCGCTAGCTTTAGTAGTAAGTGGTTCGTGGTTGGGATTCGCGCTAGGCGTCGTCGTAATCGTTGGAATCGCCGTTCTCTTCAGCCTCAGCGGCGTCGTCGAACAGGATGTCCGTCACCGTCAGGTCGGTGTAATGCTGGCGGTGGCCCTTCTTGCGCCGGTAGCGGACTTTCGACTTGTACTTGAAGACGATGATCTTCTTGCCTCTGCCGGAGTCGGAGATCTCGGTTACTACGCGAACGCCGTCCACGCTCGGCGCGCCGAGCGTAACCTGCCCTTCGCGCGATACCATGCGAACGTCGGTCAGTTCCACCGTGTCGCCGATGTCGCCCGATATGGATTCCACCCGGATGGTGTCGCCGGTGGATACCCTGTACTGTTTGCCGCCTGTGTGGACGATAGCGTAGTCAGCCAATGGTCAGCGCCTTTCGGGCCTTTCGGATTGCGTAACCAGACTATTTTAGTAATACGGCTTGGTTTTAGTCAAACGGTATTGGATCCCGGTTGTGAGCCGGTGGCGGAGGGGGCGGGATTCGAACCCGCGATACGCGATTAACGTATGCCTGTTTTCAAGACAGGTGCCTTCGTCCACTCGGCCACCCCTCCGCGCGGGCCGGACGCGGGCCAACCCGGATAGGAATTGTAGCGGCGAGGGAGTGTGGGGGGCAAGGTTTGGCGGGTTCGCGGGCGGGGGATTCACGCCCATCCTAACCTTCCCCCGCCAAGGGGGAAGGGACGTTTATACGCGCGTCAGGATGAAGCCGGTTTCGCCTCGGACGCGCAAGTCGTTGGGGCGGACGACGCACACGCCGGCGATGGTGTTGTCTAGCTTGGAGATGTTCATCTTCCAGATCAGCTCGACCGTCTCCCGCGGCATGTCCGTCGTGAAGAACTGAATCTCGCGGTACCTGGGACGGTCCATCATCACCACGTTGTCGCCGCGCCACTCGGCGGAGCCGAAGACCGGTTCGTCGAATTGCAGGGTTACGGACTGGTTCGCGCTGTCTATTACGGCGGTAACGCCGTGTCGCTGGGGCTGGCTCGGAATGGCAAGCTCTCCCCGGTACTGTTCGGAATCTGACATGGTTGCGTCTCCGTATGTATTGGCTATGGGTTAGGATAGCGCACGGGGGAGGAAAGAGGAAATAGGGGTGAGGATGCTGTGGAGAAATTGCCCTTGACAAGCTCATTAGTTCTGTGAGATAGTTTTGGTACAACCCGCTCCGGCGGGCCAGGCAGCTAGTCTGCCCCACTGGTTGGCAAGTCCGACCAGTTAGGTTGCGAGTCAGCCCCTTTTGACTGCCGGACAGTCTCCAAAAGGGGCTTTTTGCGTCTGTGGGATTTCGGAGTAGCGATCGGCGCCGTTGGCGTCAGGGAAGGAGCGCTCTATGTACAGGATAGTCAAGCTGGCGATTCTTGGAATCATGTGTTTGGCCCTCGCGGGCTGCGACGGGACGCCGAGGGAGAACCAGGAGGCGACAGAGCCGCGGTACATGCCTAATGATGTGCCGGTAGCGACGCTGTTCTACCCTAGTCATGGGTTCCAGCAAGCGTATCCGCATGAGGCCACCGGAGGGAGAGGCACAACGGGATGGAACGTCTATGGACCGACAGGATCTGCCGATCCCTTCCCCTGGACAGGATTCACGACCACCTGGCCGGAGATCGGGTGGTACGCCTCCGGAGACATGGAGACCATAGAGTGGCAAGTGGAGCAGATGCAGAGGGCTGGCATCAATACCGTCATCATCTCCTGGTACGGATGGGGCGACACCAAGCTCGATGGCGCGCCGGTTGATCCAAGAGGACTGTTCGCACGCTACCAAGAGGCCACAACGATGATGTTGGACTACATCAAGGCCAATAGAGTTCCCATGAAGTTCGCCCTCCTCGTCGAAGCCTTCACGTATTTTGTTGGCGATGACGGAATATCCACGGCCGCCCTGACGGACGCCCAGCGGCAGATGGTTGCGGACTATGCCTGGGACAACTTCTACGCTCCATCCGAATATGGTGACTTCGCCTTGAAGCTGGATGGCAAGCCCGCGCTTTTCGGCGTTCCCGATGTGAAAGGCGGCTGGTGGAGAAATCACGACTGGGCCGACAACAGGTTCAGCTTGGTTGAGATTTCCAACTACCACGAAGATGAAGACGAATTCACCTCCGATTACGTATATCTCGACCCGCCATCGGCGATTCCGGGAGTGGATGGAGTTGTCAACGTCTGGCCCAGGTTCACCAGTGTAGCCACCTACGCATCGAACAGCCCCTACTTCCCCTGGTACAACCCACCTGTTGGAGGAGACCCGGATAGGCCGGTGAACCTGCCAGAGGTTGACCCGCTGGGCGTCGAAGGCAAATACGACGACGCTTGGCAAAAGATCATCGAACATCCCAAGCGTCCTGAGATCAAGCTCATATTCATCTGGTATTGGAACTCGTACTGGGAAGTCTGCTACATCGAACCAGACTCAGGCATAGGCGCCTACGCTGTCGGCGATCTGTACGTCCGTAAGACGGCCTACTATGCCGACCTGTTCCGCAAGGGGCTGCCCTTCGAGCGGTATGCCGAACCCGACGAGCTGAGCCGATGACATCTGGTGGGAGTTCCAAGCGTGGCGCAAGCCATAGGTATGAAAATAATCTTCGCAGGATAGGGAGTGGAATATGCCTACGAAAACACAACTGCTCAGCGGGATCGATCTGGCCTGCAAGCTGTTGCTGCGATTCGCCAATCCCGTTCTGACTCTCAGTTCTTCGGCAGGAACTGGCGAACATCGCCAAGCTGGATGCGGCGATCAACAATCCGGCATCAAGAGCGAACCGCCTCGAATGCGATGGTCTATGTGTAGGATGTGGTTAGTAGCGCTGACGGCGCTGGCGGTAGGCTGCGAAAGAGATGTGGAACATTTGGCGACACCAATCATATATGCCCACTACTACGGGTGGTACGATTCCGAGAAATGGGGAGAAGAGGCTCGAACTAATGACCCATCGCTGGGCCTATATGAGAGTAAGGCTCAACCTGTTGTAGAACAACACATTGAATGGGGAAAACGCGCGGGCATTACGGCCTTTTCTGTCTCATGGCATGGCGAGGGGTCGGTAACGGACAATCAGTTGAAGGATCATTTGCAACCTGCGATCAAATCTCAGTTTCCTGGGAGCGGCGTGGCACAGTTCATGATCCTATTCGAGACACCAGACATTCTCAAGGCCGAACATGGCAAAGCGATTGATTTTGAGGCTGAGTTTTCACCCGGAAAGAGTCGGGGGGATAAGTTCCTTGAAGAGATGGATTATATTGCCGATTCATATTTCGGCTCTGCTGATTACTACAAGGTAGAACAACAACCGGCGATGTTCATCTATCTGATGCGGGACGTGATAAACCATCAGTCCTACTTCGACACGCTGAATTCGAACATGGAGGCCAAAGGGTTTGCGCCCTATTTCATAGGGGACGTGATCCACTGGCAGGACCCGACTGATGGTTTGACGACGCCGGACAGTCAGGCGGCAGATTGGAATTTCTACAAAGTCCATTTCAAAGCCATTAGCGGATACAGCCTCTATGACCCTTCAAGGTATCCGACAGATGGGCTGGACGACGAATTTCTATCCGATGTGGAAGCACATTGGGAAACCTGGATAAAACAGATCAACGCCAATGGGTTGAGGTTCGTGCCGTTTGTTATGCCTGGATACGACGATCGTAGTCTGCGGGGCAATGATCGTCCTATCCTGGGACGAGACGATGGGCAGTTCTATCGTGAGAGCTGGGCTATGGCTAAACGCTTCATGGACTCAGATATACCGCATATCGCCTTGACCTCGTTCAATGAATGGCATGAAGGCACCGAGATAGAGCCTTCTCGTCAGCATGGAACGTCATACCTGGATGACACTAGAGAGCTATCCAGAAGACAATCAGCCTACGGAACGTCTAGCGATCTGCGCCAGTGAGCGGGCGTGCTCGCATCACCCAAGAAATCTCGTTCAAGTCTATTGTGCATCTCACTTAGAAATCATCGCTACATAATTGACAAATAGCATGGAAGGATACGCTTAACAGGGAGGCTTAATATGACACCGACAACGACTCAAGTAGAAAGCGCTATAAACACAGGCATCAAGGCGATTAGGACCCTAGTGCGAGAGATCGATAGACCGGATGGTGGAGCTTTGATGATGGATGGGCCTGCCCTGCCTATCAGTAGGATTATTCCAAAGACGGGAGGTGCGGCTCGTGCTAAAGGAACTACGAGCAAGGCAGGTGTCACTCTGTCAGGGTTAGAGGTCAGTCAACCATATGAAGTCTTGACTCCAGGCGCACCCAGTGGCGGACTCGGGAGCGGAAGCGAGGCGACAGTCGAAAGCCTTGGTAGAGGGCAGGTAACAGAGGGTACCCACAAACTATACTGGGAAGAGTACAAGTATAGTTTCAAGTATCACGGAACAGAGGACAGCCAATGGCAAGTCAGATACGAAGCTCGTTTCGGGGGTTCATCCGGAGACGCCTTCGAGAACAAATCCCAAGCGAAGATGCGTATCAAAGCTCTTGCGTCTCCTAGGTCTGGGGTTTTGGCACTTGATGATTTTGCTGTTGTGCCCGCAACTTCATCCTATACGGACATTTTCCTCAAGGAGACCAGCGCCTTAAGTCCAACGGTCGACTACTGTCTCCCTGCCGGTATTTATCCACTCAGGTACCAGAAGAACAGTGCCCAGATACTTCGAGCAATTGCATTGTGGGATGGAAATCCAGAGGATGTTCGGCTGTCGAAAGAGATTACGAAGTTCACCGACGCCTTCAATGTGACAATGGCTCTGTACGACGGCTTCTTTTCGACAAGGCATGACGACAGCGGTGGCGGGGCCACTGATCCGAGATATACGCGTGTCGAATGGCTTGAAGGAGTCGGTGTATTTCATGACGATGATGTATATCCCACCGCTTGGCGCGGCATCGGGTTCTTCCCGTATCGATCTCACACGGCTGCAGATGACACTCGATTCCTTTACACCTCAGGCATTTGGCGTCATTCGAACCTTCGCCACTGTCTCGTGGCCATGCACTACCTTCATGCTCACGGGGATATAAGTATGGCGAGGAGCCTGCTGTCACTCGCCAGATTCACATCGGGATCGGGTGTTTCTCGAAACATGTACGTCTCGTCTGACTGGTCTTTCAGTTCAGAAGCACATATGGGGTTTGCTAACTGCGCCTTCCTCGTCGCGGCGTGTATGCTCCACAGATACGCAACGCTCGAGAGCGACCGTGTCATCGCTTCTATGGCGAAGACTTGGGCAGACGAAGCCGCCCAGATACTTGTAGACACCCAGATCCCTTGGACAGGTATTGTAAACACCGAGGACTTCGGTCAGATATGCCGTCCCGAACATGCCGGTAGGTGGATCGTGTCGTATCTGTATGAAGATGGCGCATACAAGTACAAGCAGTGGGTGTCCACCGTTGCAGGGATCATTGCTATCTTGCGGAACTTAATCCCGGGGCTGAGCGACATCGGAAATCCGCCGTATTTCGCCGGGGTCGTACCAAGCAACTATGAGGCTGACATGCTTGCTGTCGCGGGACTTATGTTGTACCACAGAGAATTCCTTGCGAACAACCGTCCACCTGTTGCCGTCGCGACGGCGTCGCTCTCGACGGTCTCCTCCGGCGCGAGCGTGACGCTGGATGGTTCCGGGAGCAACGATCCCGACGGCGACGCCTTGACGTATCGCTGGGAGCAGCTGACTCCTGGAGACGGAGACCACGTTTCCCTCTCCGGCGCGAACACGAAGACGGCGACGTTCACCGTACCGCCGGGGCCGGCGGCGCTAGCGTTCAAGCTGACGGTGACGGACACCTACGGGGCGAGCGCTAGCGATACGGTAGCGATCACTGTCGAGGCGCCGAGCGATTAGGACTGAAACAAGACACAGGATCAACGAGAACAAGGAGACGAACAATGGGCATACCGATACTGACCAGCGAGGGCTTTGTGGGCCAGCGCTGGATAATAGACGACTACTTCCGCGCCGGAGAGACGCTGTACGCGGGCAACATCGTGGAGATCCGTGAGGACGGCTCCGGCTTTGCCAAGGTGTACAAGCTGGACTCTGCCGGGGCCGTCAGAAAGGCCATAGGCGTCGTGCATACCCCGGCCAGCAAGCAGGCCGGGGACGAGATGGCGAGTTCGGGCGACTACGTTCCCATAGTTACCGGCGGGATAGCGAAGACGACGTGCTCTGTGACGATAGACATAGGCGACCCTGTAACTCCGGCGGGGGACAGCTCTGCCAGGGTGAAGGAAGCGACCGGTCAGAATCCCGTCATCGGCAGGAGCATGACCGACACGTCGGTCGCCAATCGGGTCATAGATGTCCTTCTGGATATCGCCTCGTCCGTAGAAGGCGCTCAAGGGCCCAAGGGCGACAAGGGAGACCAGGGGCCGCAGGGACCAAGGGGGCTCACGGGATCGAAGGGCGACAAGGGCGACGCCGGTTCCCGGGGTGCGAGGGGCGCCACCGGCTCGCAAGGCCCGCGCGGAGCCGATGGAGACAGAGGGGCTACCGGCCCGAGAGGCCCGCAGGGAGCCGATGGAGACAGGGGCGCTACCGGACCGAGAGGCTCGCAGGGAGCGCAAGGGCCGAGAGGCTGGCAGGGAGCCAAGGGAGACAGCGGCGCTACCGGACCGAGAGGCTCACAGGGAGCGCAAGGGCCGAGAGGCTGGCAGGGAGCCAAGGGAGACAGCGGCGCTACCGGACCGAGAGGCCCACAGGGACCCAAGGGAGCCACAGGCCCACAAGGACCGCAGGGACCGCAAGGGCCGAGAGGGCCACAGGGACCGAGAGGCCCTCGAGGTTACAGCGGTGGAGGCGAGACGCCCGAGGGCTAAGCAGGCGTCAGGCGCTAGGGGCGGGGCTGATCCCTTCTGGGACAGGACCCGCCCTGTTGGTTCGCGCCCGCCGATAGCGTAGAATGAATCGCAACACACTACTGAGGAGACTATCATCATGGCAGAATCCAATGGCAGGGTTGCGGTGGTTACGGGCGCGGGGACGGGAATCGGCAAGGCTTCGGCGCTGGCGCTGCTGGCGGACGGGTACTCCGTCGCGCTGGCGGGCAGGCGCGTGGCGCCGCTGGAGGAGACGGTGGCCGAGGCGGGCGAGGACGGCGAGCGCACGATCGTCGCCTCGACGGACGTCGGCGATCCGGACTCGGTGAAGGCGCTGTTCGCCAAGACCAAGGAGGCTTTCGGCCGGCTCGACGTGCTGTTCAACAACGCGGGCACGGGCGCGCCGCCGCTTCTGCTCGAAGACCTGAGCTACGACCAGTGGATGACTGTGGTGAACGCCAACTTCACCGGCACGTTCCTCTGCACGCAGCAGGCGTTCCACATCATGAAGAACCAGGAGCCGATGGGCGGGCGCATCATCAACAACGGCTCGCTTTCGGCATACGTGCCGCGCCCGAATTCGATTCCGTACACGGCGACCAAGCACGGGGTTACGGGGATGACGCGGGCGACGTCGCTCGACGGGCGCAAGTACAACATCGCGTGCAGCCAGGTGGACGTGGGCAACGCCGCTACTCCCATGACCGAGCGCATGAGCGGGGGCGTTCCGCAGGCGCGCGGCGACGTGCAGGTGGAGCCGACGATGGATGTTCAGCACGTTGCGGACGCGATAGTCTATATCGCCAACCTGCCGCTGGACGCGAACGTGCAGTTCATGACCGTTATGGCTACGCAGATGCCGTATATCGGCCGCGGATAACGGGGCGAGTTAAGTTGGCGACAACTAAAGCGCCGGAGTCCGGGCAGGGGGAGAGCCGCCTGTTCTACGGCTGGGTGATCGTCGGCGTGCTGGCCGCGTCGGGCGCGGTCAGCATGGCGATGGGGTCTCTGAATTTCGGGCTGTTCATCAAGCCTATGGGAGACCAGCTCGGCATCGGGCGGGCGGCGTTCGGCTGGGCTCAGACGGCGCGGCAGGGCGCGGGAGCGCTGTCCAGCCCGATCATAGGACCTCTGCTGGACAGGTTCGGTTCGCGCGTGATGCTGCCCGTCTCGGCGCTCGCCACCGGCGCGGCTATGATCGGCTTGGCGAATATGAGCGTATCTTGGCACCTGATCGTCCTGTTCGCCGTCATGGGGTTCGCGGGCATGAGCGGGCCGGGCGCGCTGGTAACGTCGGTGCCGGTTCTCAAGTGGTTCGTGCGCGATAGAGGGCGGGCGCTGTCGTTCATGTCGCTCGGCATCCCCATAGGCGCGCTGCTGTTCGTGCCACTCACGCAGATACTTATAGACGCGGTAGGCTGGCGCAATGCATGGGTGATACTCGCGGCGCTGGGCGTTGCCGTCATCGTGCCGCTGAGCGCGGTCTTCGTGCGGCGGCAGCCGGAAGACATGGGGCAACTGCCGGACGGGGCGACGCCGCTGACGGATGCGGACGGCGAGACGCCATCCAACGCGCCGGTTGACGAAGTTTCGTGGGCGACGAGAGACGCGCTGCGGTCTCCGACGCTGTGGCGGCTCGTGGTCGCCTTTTGCGTGGTGCAGCTTGCGACCGGCACCGTGGCGCTGCACCGCATCCCGGACTTTATGGACCGGGGATTGGATGCCAGACTGGTATCCTACGCAACGGCGTTCGACGCGGTATGCGCGGGCGCGGCGACCTTCGCGTTCGGGATGCTGGTGGGGCGCGTGCCGGCGCGCTTTCTGGGCGGGCTGGGCTTTTCGTTTCTGGCGGCGGCCAGCGTGCTGACCATATACGCGGACAACGTGCCGATCATGGCGCTGTCCATGGCGATATTCGGTCTGGGCATCGGCGGCATGATGTTCCTCAACAACTTCATATGGGCGGACTACTTTGGGCGCGAAAACGTGGGCGCCATTCGCGGCGTCGTCAACCCCATAAATCTGGTCGTGGGCGGACTGGGGGCGCCAGTCGCCGGCTACATCTACGATTTCACCGGCACGTATGAAGTGGCGTGGTGGGCCGGCGTCGCGCTGATGACGTTCGGCGCGATTCTGACAGTGATGACGGGGCCGCCGAGGTTGAGCAAGCCGAACGCTTGACCGTCATTGTGAGCGCGTTGGGGGCGAGAGGGGGGTTTAGCGCAGAGGCGCGAAGGGCGCGGAGACGCATGGTATGATCAAGGGACTCTTTGCGTCTCTGCGCCTTTGCGTTAGAATCGGCTATCCCAGCTTGTCGTTGAAGAACGCCAGCGTCTTCTCCCACGAATCCATCGTCTGATCCGGGCGATAGATGGCCCGGTGGTAGTACCAGAAGCCGTGTCCGGCGCCGTCGTAGCGGTGGAAATCGTAGTCTTTGCCGGCGGCTTTGAGCGCCTCTTCGTGCTGGTCCACCTCTTCGGGCGATGGCGAGGCGTCGTCGTTGCCGAAGATGCCGAGCAGCGGGATGTTCAGGTCAGGCGTCATGTCTATCGGAGCCACGGGCTGCTGAGGCGGGCGGTCGTCTTCGGCCTGGACGACGCGGCCTCCCCACAGATCTACCACGGCGTCGAAGGCGTCTGAACGGCAGGCGACCATGACTGCGTGCCGTCCGCCTGAGCAGCTGCCGATGACGCCGACCTTGCCATTGGTGTACGGCAGCGAGTTGAGGAACGCCGCCGCGCCCTCGGCGTCGGCTAGCACGCTGTCGTCGGAGACCCCGCCCTGCGCGCGCGCGGCCGAGGCGACGTCGTCCGGCGTCCCCTGCCCGAAGCGGGCGAAGAGGTCGGACGATATGGCGACGAAGCCCTGGTTGGCGAAGCGCCGGGTTATCTCTCGATACAGTTCGTCCCAGCCGGGCAGGTGGTGAAGCAGGACGACGGACGGAAATGGACCTGGGCCGAGCGGGCGGGCGAAGTATGCGTTTACCCTATCGCCATTGTAGCCGCTGATGGTTACCGTTTCGGCGATCATGCCTTCGTATGCGCCGGTGTTGAACTCGTTCCACATTAGCTGATTCCTCCTGTGTTTCATGGCTTTGGGGGACGCGAGGCCGTCCCCAGCGCAACATTATCAGCGTGATGGAAATGAGTCAAATGACGACGCCGGATCCGTAACGAGGATCCGGCGCGTGGTCCGGGACTAGACAGGGGGAAGGCGGACCGGATGGTTAGGTGGCTCTTCCAATGCGGAATACAGTGGCGGCGCAGGTGGAGCACTTGCCGCGTGTGGCCGGACGGCCATTCTTGAGGGTTACCTGCTCGGCGTTATCAATGTTGGTGTGCGCTCGGCACTTGAGGCAGTAGGCTTGCATAGGTGAGAAGTCCTCCGAGCTTGGATTTGGGGGTGGCGCGGCGGATATTTTTGGGCGTACAGCGCCACCGTCATTGCCGCGTGTCTTTTGCGTTGCTGGGTTGGATAATCGATTGATGATAGCGCCCAAGTCGCCTACGCATCCCCCGGATGTGCGAGGCGTATTCTTGGACAGGCTAGGCAATTATATGCCTTGTCTTAGAAAAATCTCAACCTGTTTTCAGGCTCAATTTCGGGCAATCTGAAGAATCGCCCGCTTACTCGCCATCCCGTTCAAACTTCAGCCGCGCGTACCGGCGGCGGCCCACGCGCAGTACGCCATCGGACAGCGACGAGACGGGCGCGTTTTCTCTTATCTGCGCGTCGTCGAGCCGCACCGCGCCCTGGTCGATCAAGCGTCGCGCCTCTCCCGAGCTCGACGCCATACCCGCGTCCACGATCAGCGCGCTCAGCCGTATGGACGCCGCGTCCGCCGCGCTCACCGCCAGCGTCGGGATGTCCTCGGGCGTATGTCCTCGTTGCACGGTGCGCTCGAAGAACGCCTGCGCTTCGCGCGCGGCGTCGGAGCCGTGCAGCCAGGTTACCAGTTCCCCAGCCAGGCGCTTCTTCAGATCCATTGGGTTCGACGAACCCGTCTCGACGACACTGCGAATCTCGTCTAGCTCGAGTTCCGGCGCGTCGGTCAGATACTCGAAGTAGGTCGGAATCAGCGAATCGGGCAGCGACATGGTCTTGCCGTAGATCTCGTTCGGAGACTCGTCCACGCCGATGTAGTTGCCCAGGCTCTTGCTCATCTTCTGCACGCCGTCGGTACCGGGCAGCATGGGCATCAGGAAGCACTGCTGGGGGCGCTGTCCTTCCATGCCTTGCAGGTCCCGGCCCACCAGCAGGTTGAACATCTGGTCGGTGCCGCCGAACTCGACGTCGGATCGTATGGCTACCGAATCGTATGCTTGAAGCAGGGGGTAGAGAAGCTCGGTGATGGCTATGGGGTGGTTCTGAGAGAAGCGGCTGGCGAAGTCGTCGCGCTGGAGGAACTGGGCCACGGTAAACTTGCTGGTCAGTCGTATTACGTCGGCCAGGCTGAACGGCCCGAACCAGTCGCTCTGCCATCTGACTTCGGCGCGGTCGCGGTCCACTATCTTGAAGAATTGCGCCAGGTAGGTCTCGGCGTTTTGAACGACCTGCTCGTGGGTGAGCATGGGCCGCGTGGCGGATCGTCCCGACGGATCGCCTATCTGCGCCGTCCAGTCTCCCACGATGATAACGACCGTATGCCCGAGTTCCTGCAGCTGCCTCAGCTTGCGAAGGCCCACAGCGTGGCCCAGGTGGATATCCGGCGCGGACGGGTCGAACCCCATCTTCAGACGCAACGGGCTGCCCTCTTCGAGGCGTTCCACGAACTCATCTTCGGGAATGATGCGAGCGACGCCCCGCCGCAGGAGCTTGCGCCTTTGTTCGTCCGTAAGGGTCATTCCAGTACCTCCCGCGTTCGGCGCACGTCCAGGTTCATCTGCGCCAGCAGAGCGTCTATCGTATCGTACTTCTCTTCGCCCCGCAGCCATTCGACGAACTCCAGCCGCATCGGCTGACCGTATATGTCTTCGGAGAAGTCGAGCAGGTACGCTTCTATGGTGCGCGCCTCGCCATCGTCGAAGGTTGGGCGGACGCCTATGCTGGTAGCCGCCATGCGCGAACCGGACTCGAGATGCGCCCAAGTCGCGTAGATGCCGTTTCCGGGCACGACGAACTCGTCGCCGACTTCGAGGTTGGCTGTGGGGAAGCCGATCTCGCGTCCGCGTTCCTGGCCGTGTCCGACGACGCCGCGCACCGAGAAGTTGCGTCCGAGCAGCCGCGCGGCGTCCGCCACCTCGCCGGCGGCGATACGGCGGCGTATCTCGGTGCTCTTGACCGGCCCCGCGGGGTCGGTAACCGGCTCTACAGTCTCGAACTCGAAGCCCATGTCCGCGGCGATGAGCGGCAGCGTATCGGCGTTTCCGTCGCGGTCGCGCCCCATGGCGAAATCGGGGCCGACGACCAGCCGCCGCATCCGCAGGTCGTCGTACAGGGTTTGCAGGAATTCGCGCGCCGGCAGCTGCGCCAGTTCGGCATCGAACCGGAGGGCGGCGACGAAATCCACGCCCAGCTCGCGCAGCAGCCTGGTCCGCTCAGCCATGTCGGTCAGGTAGCTCACGCGGATACCCGGGCGCAGCGCTGTGGCGGGGTGGTTCTTGAACGTTACTACGCCAGCCGCCATGCCGGCCGCGCGCGCGCTTTCCACCAGTCGCCCCACCAAGCTGCGGTGGCCGCGATGCACACCGTCGAAAACGCCGATGGCAAGCGCCGAATCTCGTGTCTGGCTGTGCGGCGCCAGGTCTTCTGCCAAGCTCATGTCATCTCTGCACCCTGCGAACGGATCGGTTACTAGGATGCGTCATTTAATGGCTGAATGGCAAGCTAGAATCCGCTCTCCCGCAGGTGGCGCCGCATGGTCAGGCTCGCGGGCAGGATGGCCGCCGTCGCCGCGCCCATGGCTAGCATCGTGAAGTTCAGGCTGAGCGCGTCGGCGAGCAGTCCGTAGGCGAGCGGCGCGACGACGGTTCCTATCTCGTTGGTGGTATAGAACCAACCGTAGTACCGCGCCCGCTTGGTCGGAGGGACGAAGTTCGCCACGGTCGCGTACAGTACGGAAGAGGTGCCGTTCAGCCCGATGCCTATGAGGATGGCGAGCGGCGCGATGAGCAGCGTGAACGCGGGGGTCGGCAGCATGATGGCGACAACCAGCCCCAGCGCGGTCAGTCCCTTGGTAGCCCATATCAGGCTGATGGCGCTCATCCGGTCGCCGAGCCAGCCGCATACGAACTTGCCGGCCGCGCCGCCGCCGAACAGCAGGAAGAGCATCGCGCTTACCTGCCCTACGCTCATGCCGTTGGCGTCCATGACGAACGGCAGGAAGACGAGGGCTGAGGTGCGGGTCGCCGCGTCGAGGGCGCCGACGGCGCTGAGCGTTGCGAACGCGCCGACGCGGGCTCTTTCCTCGCCATTCTGAACGGCTGAGCCGGCGGGATTTGGGGCGTTGGACTTCGATGTTCGGGCGGCGGCGCGGGACGCGGGCTCGGTCACGTCCACGGCGCGGCGGGTGAACGCTGAGGCGAACATGAACGCCAGGCCGGCGACGCCGACTATCCACAATGTTGCGCGCCATCCTAATCCCAGAGTGACGGCGAACAGGCCGGCGACCAGGGGCGCTATCATCTTGCCGAGGTCGCCGGCGAAGTTGACGGTTCCCACCGCGGTTGCGCGTCCGCGGTCGTCGTAGGCGCGCGATACCATGCTCGACGCCAGCGGATGCTGCGTGCCGCCGCCGAGTCCGCCAACGCCGGAGGCGGCGACCAGCGCCCAGAACACCGGCGCCATCGCCATCGCCACGAGTCCGACGGATACCCAGACGTTCCCGGCTATCAGCAGCCAGAACTCGCCCGCGCTCTCGGCGACCAAGCCCGCCGGTATCTGAAGGATCGCCGACGCGCCGCTGAAGACGGAGCGCAGCAGACCGACCTGGGCGAAAGACAGCCCCATGTCTTCCTTGATGAGGGGCAACAACGGCACGAGCAGCGCGAAGAACAGATCGCTCCACACGTGCATCGTGGAGCCGAAAACCAAGGTTCGGCGGGATGGGGGCACTTTGGTAACGAATGAGAGCATAAGATTCTAACGGAGGGGCCGCAGAGGATTCTAACGCAAAGACGCGAAGATGCAAAGACGCAAAGGAAAACATTAAGAAATCCTCTGCGCTTCTCCGCGTTCTCTGCGCCTTTGCATTAAAACCGATGCGCCTCTGCTATGCGCCTCTGCGTTGAAATCTAGTGTACACTGTACCCGGACAACTACTTTGATCAGACCATTGGGAGATTGCCATGTTCAACAGGATCGCGGTGCTTGGAGTTGGGGCGATCGGAGGGATCATCGGCGGGTATCTGACCCGCGCGGGACACGACGTTACGCTGATAGACCAGTGGCCCGCCAACGTCGAGGCGATCCGTGAGAAGGGGCTGACCGTCTCGACGCAGGAGGGCGACTTCACCGTCGCCTCCAACGCCGTCCACCTGGGCGAGGTGTGCAACATATCCGAGCCGTTCGACCTGGTGTTCCTGGCGATGAAATCCTACGACACCGAGTGGGCGACGCACTTCATACTGCGGCACATGACGGGAAACGGCGCAATCGTATCGGCGCAGAACGGCATCAACGACGAGCGCATCGGCCCGATAGCGGGCTGGAGCCGGGTACTGGGATGCGTAATCACGCTGGGCGCGGGGATGTACGAACCGGCCAATCCCATCCGCACCAGCGTCGCGGACCGGCTGGCATTCACCATTGGCGAGCCGAGCGGGATCGAGTCGGCGCGCGCTCACGCGATAGCGGACATGCTGGGCGTCGTCGGGCCGACCAAGGTAACGCCGAACCTGTGGGGACAGCGCTGGGCCAAGCTGGCGGTCAACTCGATGGCGAACCCGGTCTGCGCGCTGACGGGGCTGACATCCGGCGCGTCGCGCGAGACGCCCGGCGTTGTGGACGTTACCATCAATATAGGCGCGGAGGTTGTGCGCGTAGGCACGGCGCTGGGCGTGGAGGTCGAGCCGATCAACAACGTACCGGCAATGCAGTACGTGGAGGCGACCGAGAGCGCGACTGCGCTGGAAGACCTGAAGTCGCAACTAGCCGAAACGGCGCGAGAGCTGGGCGCGGGGCGTCCGTCCATGCTGCAAGACGTGATGAAGGGCCGGCGCACGGAGATCGAATACCTGGACGGCTACGTTGCGGATCGCGGCAGACAGGTGGGCGTGGCTACGCCGGCCTGCGACCGCATAACGTCGCTGCTGAAGCGGGTGGAGAGGGGCGAACTTGCCTCGGATGCGGACAACATCCGGCTGATGAGCGACTTTATGTAAGGCGGTTCGAAAGGATTTAAACGCAAAGGCGCAACGGGATGGTTTAGGGGTTCTTTGCGTCCCCACGTCTTCCGCCCCTTTGCGTCAAAATCAGCGAGGAGTGAGCGTTGCGCGAGACGGGGGAGACAGAAGGCAGACGAGGGAGGCGCAGAGGGTATCGCGTTCTGCTGCTATTGACGTCGCTTGGCATAGCCATCGGCGTCGGGCTGTACACTCCGGGCGCGCAGGCGACCGCGCTGTCGCGTCTCATCCTCGCGGTCTTTACGATCTCGATGCTGGTGTCCATGGCGACGGCGGTAGTACTCATCCCTTCGCCGCCGGACCCGCGCGAGCGGGCGAGGCGGCTGCTGAGCGGGGCATGGCGGCGGGATGGGGATGAGGGCGAGGATGATTCAGACTCTTTCCCCCAACAGACGGACGCGGATGGTACAAGCAGGAGATGGGGGCATAGGCGTGAATCCTGAAGTGTACGTACCCAGAGATCGGATAGCTTCGTTTTGCGAGAAGCGGGGCATCGTCTGGATGGCGATATTCGGTTCCGCCCTGCGTTCGGACTTTCGCACGGACAGCGATATTGACGTGCTGGTACGATTCGATCCGAGCAGAACTCCCGGACTGATACGATTGTCGGCTATGGAGCGCGAGCTATCCGGCCTGTTCGGAGACCGCAAGGTGGACCTGCGAACTCCAGAAAACCTAAGCCGCTACTTTCGGGACAAGGCGGTGGATGAGGCCGAGACGGTCTATGAACGAGAGTGATCGGGGTCGACTGCGCTCAAGATTCGGAGCTACTCCAAACCCTGCGCGCAACGCTCCGCGCGCTCAAGGCCTGCCCAAGAGTACCAAAGCCCCGACGCCTATGCCCTACGGCTGGGGCTTGCGCGCTATGGTTTCGCCCCAGGCGAAGGCGGCGAAGGGGCTGGGGTGGGCCTTCCAGCTGTCGAGGGAGGCGCGCCAGCCGTCGAACTGCTCGTGAGTCGCCAATCCGAATGTCGTGGCCGCGGCGATGATCTGCGGCAAGAAGAACCAGTCGCTAATGAAGCGGTGCAGGAAGTCCACGTCGTCAGGCTCGGAGAACGACTCGAACGAACCGCCTGCCTGTATATCCGAGAAGCCGGCCTCCAGGAGCGCGCCCTTGAGTTGCCTGCCCATCTGCGGGTGGCCTCCATTGGCGGCGAGCAGCATGGAGAACGTAGCCCAGGCCGCGTCGAAGTTGCCGAAGTCGGGCTCTACGAAGCAGGATGAGACGACCAACTCTCTGCACGCGAGAATGCCGCCTGGCTTCAGCACGCGCTTAACCTCGCGCAGGGCGGCCTGCGTATCCGGCACGTGCGTCAGGACGGCGTGGCAGTGAGCGACGTCGAAGAAGTCGTCATCGAAGGGGAGGCTGTCGGTAACGTCGGCGACGTGGAACTTCGCGTTGGCGTGTCCGCCGTCTCCGGCGGCGGCTTGCGCTATGTCTATCTGGGAAGCCTCTATGTCAACGCCGTGCAGTTCGCCCGGCTCGACAGCCTCCGCGAGGCGGACGGCCAGCGCTCCGGGACCGCAGCCGAAATCGAGCACGTTGAGACCCGCTTTCAAGTGAGGCAGCAGGTGGGCGGCGTGGGTCTCCAAGCTTCGACGATGGAGAAGCTGAAGGAACTCTTCGCTATACCCCATCGTGTAGGTAGGCGCTTCGGATGTATCGTTTGCCATCGAACAACTCCTTTAGTCTCGTCGGCCGTCGCCTTCAGCGCCGATGCCGCTAACCTTAATAATATTATACACTGTCGTCGCTTGGCGAACCCAGTGACCGCTAAGAGAAACTCGCGGACGAATCTGAAATTCCGAGTTGCCGTGGAAAAGGAAGCCGATGGCTACACCTCGCAGCAACGGGAGATCGGAATGGCTTAGATTAGAATATACTGAACACGCAATTACCGCTATGAACGAACGCATGATTCCTATAGAGTGGGTGGAGTCGGCGGTTGTCGAACCGGATCTTCGCGCGCCTGATCCCAACGACCCTGAGGTCGAGCGGTTCTTCCGCCGAATACCGGAACACCAGCGTTGACCCGTGGCGAGTCGTGAGCGTATTCTTCGACAGACGCATGAGAGGCAGGCTATGAAGCTGAACGTGGATAAGAAAGCGGACGCCCTCTATTTCCGACTGGACGACTCTCCGATAGTGGAGTCGGAGGAAGTTTCGCCCGGCGTGGTTCTAGACTATAACGAAGCGGACGAAGTGGTAGGAGTGGAGATGCTCCGCCTATCCAAGCGCTCGTCCAAGCTAAACCTCTCCGAGTTGCGATTCAAGTCGGTCTGAGCGCGATTTGGAGATTCCAACTCAGAAAACCATAAGCTACCCCTTTGCGTCTCTGCGTTAAAATCCTGCGCGGCTCCGATACCTCATTGACACCGACGCGCTAGGACTAGACAATACGGCTTGCCGCCTCATGCGGCGATGGAGTTCCGACTTGCCACAGACCGCCCTCGACAGCTTGCGCGTTCTCGAACTGACGGACGGCATTGCCGGGCCGTACTGCGCCAAGATGCTGGCGGATTACGGGGCGGAGGTGATCGTCGTCGAATCGCCGTCGCCGTCCGAGCCGGCGTACCCGGAGCTCGACGACGCCGGACGCGCCGCGCTCGCGCTTCACCTGAACACGAACCGAAAGAGCGTTGCGCTCGATCTGGAGTCCGAACGCGGTCGCGAGATCCTGCGCGCGCTCGCGCTGCGGTGCGACGTCATCGTGGAGAGCATGAGGCCGGGCGCCGCCGAAGGTTTGGGCATCGGCTACCACTCGCTGGCGGAGATTCGTCCCGACCTGGTGATGACGTCCGTTACCCCGTTCGGGCAGGACGGGCCGTACAGTGGCTGGGACTACACGGAGCTTACGGTGTTCGCCATGAGCGGCGCGATGTACCGCGAGGGGCTGCCGGACAGGTATCCACTCAAGTACGGCGGCGAGATAGCGCAGTACTTCGCCGGCACGACGGCGGCCGCGGCCACGATGGGCGCGCTGGCGGGCGTCGCGCTGAGCGGAGTAGGCGACTGGATAGACATTTCTATCATGGAGTGCATGGCGGGGCATCCGCACCAGATCGGGCGTCGCGCGCCGTTCGCGTATTCGGGCGAGAACGATCTGCGTATCGAGCCGCGCACGTCTTCGGCCGGCGGGCGGGAGCCATACGCCGTCGGCACGTTCAGGTGCAAGGATGGCTACGTTAGCTTCCTGCCGCTCGGTCCGCGAATGTGGCCGAACATCGCGCAGATGATTGGCAGGCCGGAGCTGCGCGAGGACCCGCGCTTCCTCTCCCCGCAGGACAGGACGGACAATCGCGTGGAACTGGAGGCTATATTCCAGAAGTGGCTGGACGGCAAGACGCGGATGGAGGTATTCGACGCGGCGCAGGAGGCGGGGATTCCCGGCGGCCCGGTGCTGCACGCGCTGGAGGCGACGGAGAACGAGCATTTCAGGGCGCGGGAATATTTCGTGCAGATGGAGCATCCCGATTACGGCGAACGCCACTACACGGGCCTGCCCTTCCGCCTGTCCGACGCGCCCATCAGCAAGCCGAGCGCCGCTCCGCGTCCGGGACAGCATACCGCGGAGACGCTGATGGAACTGCTGGGCGTATCCCAAGAGGAGGTCGAGGCGCTGGCGGCTGAGGGGGTTACGTCAACAGATTAGGATTGGGATTTTCACCCTCACCCCAACCCTCTCCCTGAGGGAGAGGGGGCAAGCCACACGCTTGACCGGAGTCTCACACCCCCATCCCAGCCTTCCCCCGTCGAGGTGGAAGGAGTTACGCGCCGGACAAGAAAGGATCGTCATTATGACCGCTCAACCTGGTCCGCTAAGCGGTGTTAGGGCGCTGGAACTCGCCGAGATATGGGCGGGGCCGTTTTGCGGCTCGCTGCTGGGCGACATGGGCGCCGAGGTGATCAAGGTCGAGGCTATCCAGCGCATCGCGCGCGGCGCTATCAGGCCGCGTCCGGGAGCGCACGGCTACCCGGACGGCGAGCCGGGCGAGCGTCCGTGGAACCGCAGCGCGAACTTCAACGCGCTGAGCCGCAACAAGCTGGGCGTTACGCTCGACCTGACGACACGCGACGGCGCGGAGACGTTCAAGGAACTGGTAAACGTGTCCGACGTGGTGTTCACGAACTACGCCTTCGGGGTGATGGACAGGTTCGGGCTGGGCTACGAAGAACTGCGCCGCGTGAAGCCGGACATCATCGCGCTGTTCACGCCCGGATACGGCAACACGGGTCCGTACCGGACGTACCGGAGCATGGGCATGGTGATAGACGCGATCACGGGCCACACGGCGCTGCGCGGCTACCCGGACATGGAGCTTTCCCGCAACTCGCTGGTACACCACCCGGACGCGGTGGCGGGTTCGACGGCCGTTTTCGCCATCTGCCTCGCGCTGCGAAACCGGGCGCGGACGGGCAAGGGGCAGTTCATAGACCTGTCGCAAGCGGAGACGTTCATGCCGCACCTGGGCGAGGTCTTTCTGGAAGAGAGCATCGTCGGGCGTCCGCGCAGCCGGCGGGGCAACCGGCATCCGGCGATGGCGCCGCACGGGGTCTATCGCTGTTCAGGGGGCGCCGGGGACGACGGGATTGACGACGGCCGGGACCGCTGGGTGGCTATCTCCGTAAAGACCGATGAGCAGTGGCGCGATATGTGCGATGCGATGGGGACGCCGGGGCTTGCGGACGACGATCGCTTCGCTACCCTACCCGCCCGCCTGCGGAATCAGGACGCGCTCGACGACGCGGTCTGCGAATGGACTCGCGGCCTGAATCGCTACGAGGTGGCGAACGCGCTCCAGTCGCGCGGGATTGCCGCCGGTCCGACGCTGGACTGCGGCGGCGACGCCTACGACGATCCGCACCTTCAAGAGCGCGGCTACTTCCAACCCGTCTTCCACCCGGACGCGGGCGTTCACTTGATGAGCGGGCCCATCTGGCGTTCGGCGAACCGTCCGGAGAAGCGCCACGATCCGGCGCCCGGCCTGGGGCAGCACAACCGGCATCTGTTGGGCGACCTGGTGGGGCTGAGCGACGACCGACTGGATGAGCTGGAGGCGTCGCAAATCATCGGCGAGATTCCGCTGGACGGGGCGGACATGGGCGGGGTGAGACGGGCGGCTGAGAGGGGGCTGACTTCGGCGGATGGGCGGTGAGTGTGGGATTTGACGCGGAGGCGCGGAGGAACACAGAGGGTTTTTGTTTGGCGACTTTGCGTTGAAATGTATGGACGCTAAGGTTTAGAAGAGGGCGCGGACGGCGGCAGTTATCTCGGCGAGCTTTTGGTCAGTGAGGCAGCCGATGTATGGGCCGAACCGAACCTCGTTGATAGTCTGCAGGCGATCGAAACGGACAACGCTTGGTTTGTCGAGAACGCCTGTGTCAAGATCGGCGGGCGCGAGACCGATCTGGTTCATACGAGCGGCTTGCCGTCGGGTCGTTACCTCGCACGCTATCCAGTCGTCCATGTCCACATAGCGTAAGAGCACGATTGGACGGTACTTGTATCCTCTACGATTGGTGAGTGGGAAAGGCGCTACTACTACGTCTCCGACGACCATGCCACCTCCGATCCCGTATCTTCCAAACTGTCCCGCTCAAGGGAGTACAGCATCTCCGACCATGCAATCTGATGTTTCGGGTCTGCCGGGTCGTCCAGTTGAGACAGCCACCCAAGCATTTCCCACTCGTACTGGTCCCTGTCGCCGAAGACGATTAGCTTATCGTCGAGCCAGTAGGCCATGTCGTCAACTACGTTCATGGTTTGGACGCTGGTGGTGGTTACGCGGCGGAGGAGGTCTATGACGCGCTCCTTGTGGTCGGCGAAGCAGTATGTGTTGAAGCGTTCGCGGATGGTGGGGTCTCGCGGCTTCTTTTCTTTGTACTGGTCGAGGACCCATTCGAGGGCGGAACGGCTGCCGAGCGTGTAGCGCCATGCGGCGGGCGGGACACCGCGCAGGGTGGTGCGGCTGTCTATGCGGATTTCGCCGCGCTCTTTGTCTTGGGCGTTGGCGCGGAGCATGACGCGGGGGGAGTCGGCGCTGTCTGCGCCTTTGGGGGCGGGAGCGTCCACGCGCTCCAGGGGGTAAGGTTCTGCGGTCTCGAAGTTCAGGTGAAGGTCCAGCAGCTCGCGGCCCATGTCTCGCCATACGTCGAAGTCGTGGTAGAACGGCAGGCGGGGGAACTCGCGCAGCAAGTCAACTTGGTAGTCGAGCCGATAGACGGGATCGTGCAGGACGGCGTAGGTGTAGGCGAAGATGTCTTCGGCCGTGATGGCGTCGGCGCCGACTATCTCCTCGAAGCTCCCGCCGAGCCTGCGCCGGTAGTGGGCGTTGATGCGGTCCAGCCCCCACTGGGTGATGTTCGAGACGCGCTCGCCCTCTTCGGTGTAGCGGTAGAGGGGGAGGCATTGGGTTTTTTCGAGCGTGTCAAAGCCTATCAATCTATCAGCTACTAGAACTTGAAATGACTTGGTAGAGGCAATGCCAGAGAAGGCGATTACTTTATTTGACTGCTTCAAGTCCAAACCGAACATCTCATAGTGGTTTCTTGTCAGCCTGTCGCTCATAGATTTTTCAGCATAGTAGTGTTTTGCAACGAATGGGCGATGCAAAATTTCACTGTGGTTCGCGTGGTTATATTCTATGATTTCACCACGCCGAAATATGTCGCGTAGTGTGCTACTCCATTTGATTATCTGAGGGTAGGAATCGTTCTCCCTATCTAGCAATTCATTATATGCTCCGCAGAAGAACAACGCCTTGTCCACAAGATTCTGACTATTGAAATCGAACACCCATTCATCGCGATTGGTCTTTGCGCCATTTGCGAACAGATTGAACATAGCCTGCTCGTCATCGACGGTCTTAGCAAACTTGGTCTGCCTGTTGGCGAGGGGTATAAGCCGCTCAAAGTGAGGGTTCGCCTGGTTGAGCCAATCGTTGCGTTTGTCGGGCGTGATTCGCTCGAACTCGATGTCGCCCAACTCCGTCTTGCCCAAGTATGTCAGCTTGTCAACGGCGGTCTCAGCGTCTTCGCGACGGGCGTAGTGTATGGAGCACTCACCCAGCCTCTCTTTCTGGCGAACCAAGAAGCCGATGGCGACGCCGGTCTGTATGCCAAACACGTTATGCGTGGTCCCTGAGATTTTGGGATTGCGCCGCACGTCGGAGCCGAGATCCATGACATATATGTCGCTGAACTCTTGCGCCGCCACCTTGCGAAAGCCGTCGTCCTGACGGGCATCTATGTATGCCCGATTCGTAATGAATGCGATGATTCCGTCGTCGTCGAGCCTGTCCGACGCCCATCGGATGAATCGCTTGTACATATCGTACTGGTGCGTCTTTTGCGCTGAGCTTTCTCTTATGTACGTCTCTCTGATGCGGCGGTCCAGCACGGGGTATTTGCGGTTCGCGCCGCCGTCGCCCCATAGGGTGGCGCTGTCGTTATACGGCGGGTTGCCTATGATTACGCTGATGGGCTTTTCGTTCTGGGACTGCATCCGGTACCAGTTGTCGAACGATATGCCGCCGAGCTCGAACGCGCCCTGTCGCTGCACGGCGCCGCCTGTCGCGCCCTGCCAGTCCATATTGTCGAGCGTGTCCACGAACACTAGGTTGGGGAACTCGAGGTAGCGTCCGGTCTTTTCGCGGTAGGTATATTCTATGTTGAGGTTGGCGATGTAGTAGGGCAGTATAGCGACTTCGTTAGCGTTGATTTCGTTGAGGTACTTGTGCTCCAGCCGGTCGGCGGGCAGATACTCTATCAGGTTGGTGATGAAGGTGCCGGTACCGGTTGCGGGGTCGAGAATCTGCACGTTGTGGTCGGCGAGCGAGCGTCCGAAGTGCTTTTGGAGCAGGTGGTCGGAGCCCCGGATGATGAAGTCCACTACCTCGTTGGGGGTATAGACGACGCCCAGCCTGTCGGCGGCGGCGGGGTTGTAGGTCTTGTAGAAATCTTCGTAGATGGCTTTGAGGAATTTCTGCTTTTCGGCGTAGTCGGCTATCTCGTCGGCGGCGCGTCCGATGGCGCCGTAGTAGGCGCGTAGGCGGTCTATCGCCTGCCGCCGGGCGTCGCCGGTGAAGAACGCGCTCTCCAGCGTATCCAGTTGGAGCGCGATGTTGTTTTCGCGGTGGAACTGGTCTTCGGCGAATACGCGCAGGAAGATGTCTTTGGTGAGGATGTGCTGCAAGAGCATCTCGCGCACGTCTGCTTCGGAGACTTCGGGGCTGATGCTGCTGCGGCACAGGTCCAGGAAGTTGGCGGCGGCGCTCTGGTAGTCGGAGTTTCGGGCTTCGGCGTCTTCGATGGCGGCGCGCAAGCCTTCGAGGACGCTGGGAAGGTCGGTCTTGAACTGTCGTTGGGCTTGTCGGAAGTCTTCTATGGCGGGAAGTTCATAGTCGAGGAACCGGCGGATGAGGCGGTGTAGCTCGCCCGGGCGGCTCATATCCACGCGCAGGGCTTCGTCGCCGTTCTGAATCAGAACCGCCGTTTGCGAGTCCTCGAAGACAATGTTGTCGCGGGGGTAGCCGACGGCGAACTTGCGCTGGATCTCGGCGTCAAGGTCGTCATAGCTGTCCTTTGCCTCCCAGTAGCCGCGCGCCATTCGCAGGCTGTCCTTCACGGTACCGTCGGGCCGTGCGCCGCCCCTGTACGCGAGCTCGTCCACCAGGGCGAGGCGTTCGCGGTGGTCGCGGCAGTAGGCGTCAAGGCACTGCGCGAAGGCGCGGCGGATGCTGGATTCGTTGGCGGACCCGCCGAACTCCGTCAGCCGCAGCAGTTCCGCGCGGTAGCGTTCGATGTGGGGATAGGCGGGCATGGGGCGCTCCTCGCGGGGGTTGCGCCGGATTTTAACGCAGAGGGGCGGAGGAACGCAAAGACGGGGGTATGTTCTCTACTGAGGACTGGGGCTAGGGATTGACGCAGCGCAACTTCACCTATATAGTTATTATGTAGGTTCTCTCCTGAGGACGAGATCCCAAGGGGATCTCTCCAGCGCCGGGTTCTCGGGAGAGGGCCTTTGCTTTGCCTAGGGTATGCTGACCTCATGGCGTACCGACGGGCTGATATGGTCGAACCATTTCGGTCTATTCTTCTCCCACTTCTGGTGCATTGCCCAACAGCAGTAGTCCGCGACCTGCAAACCGTAGTGAGAACTCGATGCATGATGCAGGATTTGCCACTTAGCGGAGTCGGGCAGCGCTTGTTCCAACGCGGTCCGTATATTTTCTTCCGCGATTCTCCGCCTGTGCTTGAACGGGATGGAGTCGGTGATGGCTATGACCTTTCCATCTGAACCCAGTTCGCACAATATAGTCGGTTTGAGAATACGCGCCACCATCTCGGAGTAGAAGACCTCAGGCTCTCGCAGCTGTGGATCTACTCGTCGCTTTTCCACGATCAAGCTGCTGATTCGCATGGCATCCAGATGACAGCCAATTATGTCAAAGACCTTTCCTCGAACGTGGGTGTTGTCATTGGAACAGTGGAAGTATTCGGTGGTTAGACCGTACTCGATACAGTCATGCTTGTAAGAGTCCAGCGCTTCATACACCGTGAAGGGCCGTCTCAAGGATACGGCAGTCAGCGCAAAGTACCGCGTGCCTTTATCGCTGAAATCCAAGTTTCCGGATTCGTCCAGGAATATGTAGGCCGCGTCGGTCATGTAGAGTCAGTCCGCTTTACAGGAGATGGATTTTAGCGCAGAGGCGCAAAGGCATAAAGAATTTCCAAAAACCTTCTGCGTTGAAATTTGGTTGCGGCGTTTAGCTCACCGGCGGCGGGGCGCTGTCATCGTCGTCGGTGTAGATGTGGGGCTGTTCGGGTGTGGTTACGGCTAGGCGGAAGGATATGCCATCGCCGACGCTAGATATGTGATGGCGCATACCCTCGGGCACGAACACTATGTCGCCCTCGCTGGCGTGGATTAGGGGTCTGCCTTCTCCGACGTTCCACGTTAGCTCGCCGCCCAGTATGGTCCACCACTCGTTGAAGTCGGGGTGCCAGTGCGCGTTGTTGGTCATGCCGGGGCCGTGGCATATGAGGTTGGCGCTGTTGCGGTCGTCCAGCAGGATGGAGGTAGCCCACGGCGGGGGGCCGAACTGTTCCAGCATACGGTCGAGCGTGGTGTGCAGCATGTTGGGGGGACCGTCCTGCGCCGGGAAGGGCTTGATGATGTTGGAGCGCGGACCCTTCGTGTCGTGGTTGCCGTCGGGGTGGGTGATGCCGAGTCGCAGCGAGTTCTCGGAGCCTACGGTGCGTATTTGGTGCCTGCGCCGCTTGGGAGCCATCATCACGTCGCCCTTGCGCGCGCGAATGGGCGGGTAGTCGCCGATCTCCCAGATCATTTCGCCCGCCAGCACAACCCACCACTCGACGAAATCCGGGTGGATGTGCGCCTCGCTGACTTGTCCGGGCGCGTTGCAGATCAGAACGGCGTCGTTTCGCCCATCGGATAGCAGCTTTTCGGCCCAGGGCGGATCGTCGTGGCGCGCTACCACGTCGGCGATTCGGATGTGCATGGGTTCTGTGGCGATTTCGGCCATTTTCTATCCCTTAAGGTACAAGCCTATTATGGCCGCTATTATCGTTACCCAAGAGCCGCACAGCAGTACGTACAGCGTGTTGAAGCGGCTGTTCATATCGGCGCGCAAGGCTTCCATGGACTGCTGAAGGGCATCCGCTCTGCGTTCCGAGGCTTCTATTCGGCGGTCTGCCTGTTCGTATGCGCCTTCGAGTCGACTGGTACGTTCCGAAACCATTAGCCATATACCTAGTTACTTGGTTTTGACTCTATTCTACCACTCTACCACGCTATGGCGTAGCACGCGCGGCGCGGGTCGCCGGACGATGCCAGCACTCCGGTCTGCGGGTCGCGCGTGGAGACGGTGGCGCCCATTCCGGCGCTGGCTACGCCTACGACGTCGTGTCCCATGTCAGAGAGAGTTCGCAGCGTGGAGTCCGGTATCCCCGGCTCTACGCCCAACTGGGCCGGGTAGTACGTGTGCGGATAGAAGCTGTTGCGGACGCCCTGGCTGGCGAAGCGCGGCGCTTCGACGGCTTCCTGCGGGTTCATGCCCCACAGCAGCGAGTTGAGGACGAGCTGCAAGTTCGCCTGCGCCTGGTGGTCTCCGCCCGGGCAGCCAACGGTCATGACTGGAACGCCATCGCGGGTTACGATGTAGTTGATGAGCGTGGTGCGGGGACGCTTGCGCGGCTCCAGCCGGTTCGGGTGGCCGTCTTCGAAGTTCAGCATCTCGATGCGGGTGCTGAGCGCGCAGCCGAGTTCGGGGAAGAAGACCGACTTGGCGAACGCGCCGCCGGACGGGGTGGCGCACAGCATATTGCCGTCGCGGTCTATGGACGATATATGAGTTGTGCCGCTGTCCGCGCCCGCGTCGCCGGCGGCAGCGGACGCCGCCACTTGAGACGGCTGGGCGGGCGCGCCGTTCGTTGCGGACATTTGGGAATAGCGCCACGGGTCGCCCGGAGGCGGAAGTTCTCGCGCAGCGCCCTCGGGGTCTATCATGTCCGCCCGCTCTCGGGCATACTCTTTGGACAGCAGCCCGTCGAGCGGCACGTCAACGAAGTCGGGGTCGCCGTAGTACGCTTCACGGTCGGCGAACGCTAGGTTGATAGCCTGGCTGACGGTGTGGATGTACGCCGTGGAGTTGTGTCCCATCGCGCGCAAGTCAAAGTTTTCCAGCATGTTCAGCGCCTGCATCAGAACCGCGCCCTGCGTCCATGCGCTTTGGCCGTGTATCTCGTATCCGAGATACGACGTCTTGATGGGGGTCTCATACTTGGCTTCGTAAGCGGCGAGCGAGTCCATGTCCAGAACGCCGCCCACGCGCTGGCTGCAATCGGCGATAATCTGCGCGACCTCTCCGGTGTAGAAGCAGTCTCGCGCGGCTCGGACGCCGTTCCTGCGGTGTCCGCCCGCCACGCTCTCTGCATCCACTAGCTTTCGCAGGATGCCGCCCAGAGACTTCTGCACCAGCAGCGAGCCGGCCTGCGGCACGCTTCCATCTTCATCATAGAACACGTCCAGGCCGCCGGGCGCGTATTGCTGGAACTGGCTGATCGTGCCCGGGCTGTCTATGCGTTCCAGCATGTAGTCGTAGTTGGGGATGCCGCGCTCGGCGTAGTGGATAGACGGTTCGAGAACCTCGCCGACCGTCTTTGTGCCGTATCGTTCCAGCAGGGATAGGTACGCGGCGACTACGCCCGGCACGGTGAAGCTGAGGTGCGCGAGCGGGCCGGGTCCCGTCGGAATCTCGCTCTGCCCCTGGGAGCGGTACCACTCGACAGTCGCCCCGTCCGGCGCGGTCCCCTGCCCGCTCAGCGACAGCAGGTCGCCGCTCTCGGCGTGGTACAGCATGAACACGCCCTCTGCGGCGAGCGAGTAGGAGGCTATCGGCTCGGTTACGGCGGCGGCGAAGCCGGCGGCCACGACTGCGTCGAAGGCGTTGCCGCCCGTCAGCAGCATCCGCATCCCCGCCATCGAGGTGAGGTAATGGCCGCTGGAGATCACGCCCTGCGTGCCGTACACCACGGGGCGGCCTATGGTCTGTTGCGTGAGGTTGCCCTGTTCCATTGCGGATGCGGTATTCGATGTGGTCATGGCTGGACTCCTAGTGGGCTGTGATGAGTTAAGGGTAAAGAGTTGGGAGTTAAGAGTAAAGAGGGGTACGCGGCGACGCGCTTGCGGATACAGGCTCGCCAGGCGCCTTGTGCTACAATGCGTCCACTTCCCCATACAGGAGGCGGATATGGCAACTCAGACCGCCATGCCCACAACGACGCCAGACGTCGGCGTCGAGCGCCCGGTAATGTACTCGGACGGGCTGCCGAGCCTGCACGAGATGGACAGTGAAGAATTGAACCTAATCTATCCCCCAAAGATGGAATACATGCCAGACGGAAAAGAACACGCAATCAACTTCATCAAGATAGTGCCGCTGCTGAGATACGTCCTTGAGTTGCTGGGCATCAAGGCATTCGCCCTCGGCGACATCTACATCTACTACTTGGACGAGTACGGACGGCGGGAGCGGGTGGCGCCCGACGCTCTCGTTGCGCTGGATATCTCCTACGAGGATACGGGGGAAGACCAGTCGTACTTCGTAGAGTTGCTGGGCAAGCCGCCGGAACTGGTGATGGAGATGGCCTCTCGCAGCACGTACAGGGTTGACCTGGAGGCGAAGCCGCCAATATACGCCCAAATCGGAATCTCCGAGTACTGGCTGCTGGACCCCTTCGACGGCAAGTACTACGGCTTCCCGCTGCGGGGGCTGCGGCTGGTTGACGGCGAGTACGTAGAGATCGAGATGGAGGAGATTCAGAACGGGGGGCTGCGCGGTCACAGCGACGTTCTGGGTCTCGACCTGTACTGGATGGACGGGGACTTTCGCATCCGCGAACCGGACACTGGCAGGTGGCTGGCTCTCCCCACACGGGAGGACGTGGAGGCGCGCGCGGCGGCAGAAGCGCGCGCCGAGGCGGCTGAGGCCGAACTCGCAGAACTGCGCGAACAGATTAGGCAACTACGAGAAGGAAACTGATCTCAAGGAGACGACAGTAATGGACTCAGCGATCGAGGCTTGGCGCGAGCAGGTATTGGCATTCGACCGGGACATGGAGGCTATCCGCGAGGAAGGACACCAGGGCGGCCACGGACGGCCTGTGTTCGCATCCGAACCGCAGGACCCGTACCGCGCCGAGGACGCCGCGCTCAACACTCTGTACGAAATCTTGGGCGAGGGCGCGGAGGTTCTGGACGTTGGAGGCGGCGCGGGCCGCTTCGCGCTGCCCCTGGCGACGCGCGCCAAGAGCGTAACGGTGGTAGATCCGTCCGCCGAATCTTTGGAGCTGCTGCGGACCCGGATATCAGAATTCGGGTTCGACAACTTGACGGTAGTTCATGAGCGGTGGGAGGACTCGGAAATTCCGCAGGCGGACCTCGTCTTCGCTTCTCTGGTTTTGCACCATACGCTCGAGGCTCCGCCGTTTTTGAGGAAGATGGAGGAGAGCGCCAGGGACCGCGTGGCGATCTTGGAGATGGTGGAGACTCCGGGGTCGGTTACGAGGCCGTTCTACGACCGGGTGTACGGCTGGACGCCCACGGCGCTGCCGGGCATCCAGAAGTTGCTGAACCTTCTGTGGGAGATGGGAATATATCCGGATGTAAAGATGCTCGATCCTGAAGTTCCGACGCTGGGCGTGGACCGCGGCGCCGCGTTGGAGAGACTTCGGCGGATGTTGGCGGTGGAGGAAGGCTCCGACGCCGACAAAAGGCTGCTGGAGGCGGCGGACGACTTGCTGGAAGAGACCGATGAGGGTCTGACGGTTAGGGGCGTGAAGCCGTGGCGACAGGCGATCATCGCGTGGCGCCCGGAGCGCAACGGGGCGAGGGACGCCCAGTAAATCCCCTAGGTTAGCGATTGTGGTTTAGCCAATGCGATAGCGCCTGCTACAATTATCCGCGCACTATCTTACTCCTGCACTATCCGAGAGCGCATATTTCCGTTGCAGCCACATCAGACCGATCACACAGTCTCAACGGCCTCCGCAGCCTCTGCGTCCAACGCCGAACTTGAGGAGCTCAGGGCCGCGTCGCTGCGGCTGCTGGACTTCGACGAGGTGCGCCGCCGGCTCGCCGACCACGCCACGTTCTACGAAGCCCGGCAGCTCGCGCTCGAGGTCGAGCCTTCATTCGAGCCGTCCGTAGTCGCGCGCCTTCAGGACGAGACGGCGGACGCCTGCGCGCTGCTCGAGGAGATTGGCGATCTTAGCTTGGATTCGGACGCCGATACAAGCGAGGCGGTTACGAGGGCGGCGCTGGGCGGAGTTCTGGGCGGGTCTGAGCTGCTGGCTATAGCGGACTCGCTGGAAGTGCACCGCCGGGCGCGTCGCGTCGCCTCGCGCGCCCGACGCGTCGCTCCGATGATGGCGGAGCTTGCGTCGCTGATACCGGACTTGCGCGAGCTTCAGCGGCAGATACGATCCAAGATCAACTTGCGCGGCGACGTGGCGGACGACGCTACGCCATCGCTGCGCGCGCTCCGCAACCAGACGCGGGTGGCGTATGAGCGCGTTACCGCCGCATTGCAGCAGTTCATCGGCTCCACCACGGGACGCGACGCGCTGCAAGACCCGATCATCGCCGTTCGTGGGGACCGGCTCGTGGTGCCGGTGCGCGCCGACAGGCGCAGCCGCGTTCCCGGCATCGTGCACGGGGCGTCGAACACCGGCGCGACCGTGTTCGTCGAGCCGTTCAGCGCGGTCGATCTCGGCAACGAGTGGCGCGAGCTTGCGCTGGAAGAGGAGCGCGAAGTTCTGCGGGTTCTGCGCGATCTGTCGTCGCTGGTAGGGGCGGTGTCGGGCGACATACGCTCGGCGAACCGCACGACGGCAAAGCTCGACCTGGCTCTCGCCCGCGCCAGGTACAGCCGACGTCTCGACGCCGTTACTCCGGCGACGATCAAATTAGACGATGGCGAGTCGAACACCGGCGAATTAGACGATGGGGAATCGGGCAGCGGCGAGGATGTCGGGCAGCGACTCCGGCTCATCGAGGCGCGACACCCGCTGCTGGGGCGCGAGGTGGTGCCGCTGACCGTGAGCGTGGGGCCGGGCTGGTCCGCTCTCGTAATCACGGGGCCCAACACCGGCGGCAAGACAGTCGCCATGAAGACCGTCGGGCTCGCGGCGCTCATGCACCAGTCGGGGCTTCGCATTCCCGCCGAGGACGGCACTGCGCTGCCGGTGTTCGACGGGGTGTTCGCCGACATCGGCGACCAGCAGAGCATAGCCGAATCGGTCTCGACGTTCGGCTCGCACATCCTGAACGTGGCGCGGATTCTGCGGCGCGCCGGCCCCGGATCGCTGGTACTGCTCGACGAATTGGGCAGCAGCACCGACCCGGAGGAGGGCGCCGCGCTCGCCAAGTCGGTAATCGCGCATCTTGTCCGCAAGCGCGTATCCGCCATCGCAACCACGCATCACCGCAACGTCGCCGCGTTCGCGGACACGTCCGAGCGGATGATGAACGCGAGCTTCCAGCTGGACCCGGACACCCTGGAGCCTACGTATCGCCTGACGGTCGGGGCGCCGGGCCGCAGCTACGCAATGGCGGTCGCCGAGCGGCTGGGACTGCCGAGCGAAATTCTGGAAGAGGCGCGCGCGCTGATGGAGCCTCAACACTTGCTGTTCGAGGACTGGCTCAACGAGCTTCAGCGCGAGCGCGAGCAGATACAGGCCAACGTGGCGGATACCGCCAGGGCGAAGGCCGAATCGGAGCTTCTGAGACAGCGGTTGGAGGGGCAGCTGGACTTTCTGGCGGGACACCGCGACGACATGATGGAGTCGGCGCGACAGGAAGTCCGGCGGCGATTCCGGGAGATCAACCGCAGACTCGACGGCGCGGAAGCGTCGCTGCGCTGGGCCGCGCCGACCGAATCGACGGGTGCAACAGGGGCGACGCCGCGCCGCTCTAGGGTCGAGCGCGTTCGTCGCGAACTGGACAGGATCGAGCTGCCGCAGCCCGCGTCGCCCCAAAGAGCGCGACGGATCGAACGTCCGCTGGAGCAAGGCGATACCGTGTTCGTACGCGGGATGAACCTGAGCGGTCAGATAATGGAGATGAAGCAGGGCGACGAGGTGGAGGTGAGCATCGGGCGCGTCCGTGTGAACGTGGACCTGCACCGGCTGTCGAGAATAGAAGGCGGACGGGAAGCCGCAAATGATCCAGACCTCCCGGAACCGCCGCCGGTGAACATAGACTTGGCGCCGCCGCTTTCGAGCTCGGAGCTAGACCTGCGCGGCCAGCGCGCGGCGGACGCGCAGGTGAACCTGGACGAGTTCCTCGATCACGCCGTCCGCGACGGGCTGTCGGAGCTCCGCGTGATACACGGGCGCGGCTCCGGCGTCCTCCGAAACGTAGTGCGGGACCACCTGCGCTACCACCGCTCCGTGAGCGACTTTGGACCGGAGCCGCGAGAGCGCGGGGGGAACGGCGCGACCTGGGTTCAGCTGTCGTGAGCGTTCGTTGGGGCGCTTGCTCGAATGGGGCGCCGATGGGATGTTGGAAGTTGTCGCCAATCCAGATCGCCATGCTGATCAATATGCTCATGGCCGTCGCCTGCGCCGGCGGGACGGCGACTGAAGCCGCGCCGGCGCCGGAAGCGACCGCTACTCCGGAACCGTTCGTAGTCGTCGCCCCATCGTCCACGCCAACCGTCCGGGTCGGTGGCGGCGCTTTCGGAGTGGAGATCGTCCATACGCTCGAAACGCGCGCGCAGGGGCTGTCAGGTCGTCCAAGCCTTCCGGAGGGCTACGGGATGCTGTTCGTATTCGAGTATGCCGCCGAGCATAGCTTCTGGATGAAGGATATGCTGATCCCGCTGGATTTCGTGTGGATAGGCGCGGATTGCGCGGTAGTTGACGTTACTATGGACGTACCGCCGCCCGCGCCGGGGACTGAGACGGGCGATCTGCCGCTGTACAGGCCGTCCGCTCCGGTCTTGTACGTTCTGGAGGTCGGCGCGGGGCTGGTGGACGAACTGGGCATAAGGATCGGCGATCGAGTGAGCTTTAGCGGCTTTTCAGGATCGGGGGTGGTATGTTGAGTCTGAACCTCGTCTTCATGGGCACGCCCGCATCCGCTGCACCGGCGCTCGGCGCGCTTCTGGACGCCGGGCACAACGTCGCCGGCGTATTCACGCAGCCGGACCGTCGCGCCGGGCGGGGACGCCGCATAACGCCGCCGCCGGTCAAGACGTTCGCCGAGGAGCGCGGCATCCCGGTGTTCCAGCCCGCGTCGCTGCGAGATAACGCGGACTCCACGGCGCAGCTCGCTCGGCTCGCGCCGGACGCCATCATCGTAGCCGCCTACGGCTTGTTCCTGCCCACCGAGATACTGGAGCTTCCGAGGCTCGGCTGTCTGAACATACACCCGTCGCTGCTGCCGAAGTACCGGGGGCCGTCGCCGGTCGTCAGCGCCATGCTGGAAGGGGAAACGACGACGGGTGTAACGGTCATGCTGCTCGACGAGGGTATGGACAGCGGCCCGATTCTGGCGCAGGTGGAAAGACCGATCGGCGGCGCAGAGACGGCGGACGCTCTCACCAACCATCTATTCGAGATAGGCGCGGCGCTGTTGACACACACGCTGGACGAGTGGGCGGACGGCGAGCTAGACCCGACGCCGCAGAACGACGCCGACGCCACCTTCACCCGCCGCCTGACGCGCGAGGACGGGCGGCTGGACTGGTCGGAGCCGGCCGATGCGCTGGATCGCCGCATCCGCGCTATGACTCCGTGGCCCGGCGCGTTCACGACGTGGCGCGGACGGACGGTCAAGATACTGAGCGCGCGGGCCGCCGACCAGCACGACGATCTGCCCGAAGACGCAGCCTCGACGCCTCCGGGAACCGTCATCAGATGGGGGGAGAACTCCATCGGCGTAGCCGCCGGAAACGGGGCGCTCAAGCTATTCGACTTGCAGATGGAGGGGCGACGGCGGGCGCGGGTGTGGGATTTCATCGCGGGTTACCAGGATTTCGTGGGAGCGACGCTGGGGGATTGATGATACAATCTCCAAATCATCTATTTAATTTCAGAGGCAACCCGCCGGAGGTCCCCGCATGGACAAAGCGCTCGAAGGCATCAAGATACTGGACCTAAGCCGCGTGCAGGCGGGGCCGTCGTGCGCCCAGCTGCTCGCCTTTCTGGGCGCCGAGGTCATCAAGCTCGAAGACACCGACGGCGGCGACGGCACGCGCTGGGAGCTGGCGCACCGCGACGATCAGGACAGCGTGTATTTCACGATATTCAACAACAACAAGCGCGCCATCACCCTGAACCTGAAGACGGAGCGCGGACGCGAGATATTCGCCGATCTGGTGGAGTGGTCGGACGTGGTTCTCGAAAACTTCTCGAAGGGCGTGATGGAGCGGCTTGGAGTGGGCTACGATCGTCTGAAGGAGATCAAGCCGTCCATC
This sequence comes from Dehalococcoidia bacterium, assembly GCA_034420955.1. Taxonomy (GTDB): domain Bacteria; phylum Chloroflexota; class Dehalococcoidia; order Lucifugimonadales; family UBA1123; genus VXRN01. The sequence continues at coordinate 10,568 of DAOUKV010000014.1, read as the reverse complement.
ATCTACGCCACCATCAAGGGGTTTGGGACGTGGGGGCCGTATTCGGACTACAAGTCTTATGAGATCGCGGCGCAGGCGACCGCCGGGCTGATGGCCGTAACCGGATACCCGGACGGTCCTCCGATGTCCGTCGGCGTGGGCGCGGGCGACTCAGGCACGGGTCTGCACATGGCTATCGGCATTCTGGCGGCGCTGCGGCAGCGCGACCGCACCGGCGAGGGGCAGAAGGTCGAGGTCTCGATGCAGGACGGGGTGCTGAATCTCATGCGAATCAGCATGATCCGTCCGCTTGGACAGGGCGACTGGGCCGGACGGTCCGGCACCGGCGGATGGAGCGGCGTTCCGCAGGTGTTCCGATGCGCGCCCGGCGGCCCGGACGACTACGTGATGATCCACCTGCGCGGCCAGATGATCGAGCTGATATTCGCGCTGATAGGACGCGAAGATCTGATCGGCGAAGAGCGGTTCACGGCGCAGGATACGCAGGGCCAGCACGCCGACGAGATCACTTCCATCATCGAGGAGTGGACGATGCAGCGCACCAAGCATGAGGCGTTCCACACGCTGGCGCCTGCGGGCGCGTGGTGCGGGCCGGTGCTCACTCCCCCGGAGACGCTGCAAGACGAGCACCTGAAGGCGCGGGAGATGCTGGTTACGGTGCCGGACGCGGAGCGCGGCGACTATCCGATGATCGGCTGTCCGGTGAAGCTGGAAAAGTCGCCCGTAGAAGTGGAGGCGGCGCCACTTTACTCCGAGCACACGGACGAGGTGCTGACGGTCGTGGCCGGGGTATCGGCGGACGAGCTGCCGAAGCTGCGAGAGGATGGGGTTATCGTGTAGGGGGTGGGGGGTATCTCCAATCGAGCATCAGCCGATTCCGGCTTGACACGGTCCGTTACAATACGGACCCGTGTTTTCGCCAAAGTCTCGCTGGAGGTGAACCATGTCGCTGAGTGTCGGATTGGTACGAATTGATTACTCTAAATCGCCGCGGTCGGGAGCTGCGTATGACTACGCTATGAAACTGGCGTTTTACGATGACGGAGATAGCTGGCGCCTGTCCTCAGAAGGGAACGTCATTGCAGAATTTCGGTACGACGTCTTGGCAAGGCACGCTATGGACTACATAGAGTCTAGCAACCTGCCCTCCAACGAAGCCCATGAATTGATGCGATGGGTACGGGGTCTGCCTTGGTCCCAAGGCCATGTGATGTTGCACTTCGGATATTGACATTTCAAGGGCAATCCACTATATCCTATGAAGCGAGCTTCATCCGTGCATCCAAGCAGAGGCATAACATGACTACTAGGGCTGACCAACGCGCGCTCGACGAGTTTCTGGAACATCTGAACGAACTCTCAGAGACTTGGTATGAAGGTGACATCAGCCAAGCGTTTAGGCACGCCGCCTTTCAGACCATTGCTCCGGACCCTAATCTTTCTGATGAACAGGTAATCGAATTGACTGCCATCGACCAGAGTGGCGACTTGGCAATTGACGGCTGGTTTGTTGATGAACAATCTGAGACAGTCTTCCTTTTCCAGTCCATGGGTGGCGAGACGACGGTAAGGGAAGACAAGGTAGCGAAGTTCTGGGAAGCCCCGGAAGAAGTCCTGTCCCCCCAGCGAGTGGTAGCGTCCAGAAACCAGCTAGTTGGAGAACTCAGCGTGGAATTGGATGCACGGATTGGCGAAGAATACAGCATCTCTATGGTGTTCGCGTCCAGAGGCGACTTTGCTCCTGCAGCAAGGCGATTCGCAGATTCTAGAAGAAGTCGTGAACGACCTCTGAAGCGCATCTCCGGTGAGACGGTATCCTGCCAGTGCACATTGCAGCTAGCTGATTTTACGGAAGTTGCTCGGTCGTTCGATGATTTTAGATCCGGATTCAGAACAGATCAAATAGATGTTGAACTTGCAGTCAATCGAGACTGGACTTATAAGGTCAATCAATCTGAAGGTATGCCGTCAATACACGCAACTGTTCCAGCTAGTGAAATCGTCCGAGTATTCGAGTCAAACAGGTACAAGTTGTTTGATTTGAACCCACGTGGACCACTCGCCAACGCAAAGGTTAACAAGAACATCAGCAAGACACTTGACACCTCGCAAGGCAGGGCGCAATTCCATCTTCTGAATAACGGTATGTGCGCTACCTGTGATGACTTTAACATTGATGAGAATGGAATAATATCCGTCAAGAATTTCCAGATCGTCAACGGCTGTCAAACTACTGTCACACTGAGCAAGAGGTCACAAACTGAACTGTCGGAAACGCTGGTCGATTTGAAACTGGTAGTCGCAAGTCGAGATTTCGCGCAGAATATAGCGGAAGCGTCCAATTCCCAGACAGCGTTGCGCGCAAAAGACTTCACTTCATTCGAACGCCAACAACTCAATCTCCAACACGACTTCGCTAGATTGCAGCCGCCCTGGTATTACGAGATCAAACAAGGGTACTGGCGGTTTGTGCTTTCCGGCACGGAGAAGGCGCGGTTCCGCACGGGACGCAGTAAACGCCACATCGAAGTTCAACCGTTAGCGCAGGCGTCTCTGGCCTTCATTGGCTACCCGTCAGACGCGCTAGATCGTGTTCGATATGTGTTCAGTGGAATCCGCTCACCAGAGGACCGTCTATGGTATGATCGAGCATTCCCGCAGAATGTTAACGCGCGCCAAATGATACTTCCATGGATTCTGCTACGAGACATTCTCAGACAGAAAAACCCTGCGATAAGATTCTCGAATTTCCACACTCTCTGGCTAATTGCGCGGATGCTAAGAGAGCATTACAGCGCGGGAGAAGATCAGTATTTCAGTTCCGACCTTACCGATAAACTTGCAAATAGCGTTAGCAGTTGGTTCCCAGACAGATACCGCATAGCCAATGTGTCCTGCCTACAAGCGTATAGGCGGGCAAGAAACATATCCGGTGAGGAATTGGATGTGCGCGACTTCTTTAGAGGCAACCGCAATTACGGCGGCGCAACGATTACCGCACTGATCATGGAGGCTATGCGTGAAGAAGTGGAAATAGCCAATTCCCGCTTCGGCGAAGAACTCAATGAACAACTCCCCACATAGACCCAACATTATACAATAACTCCGATTCTTGCGTATCCTGCGAACGGGCCGGACAATGCGGCTGCGCGGCGCAAGGATGGGACGGATGCCCAGCCAAACGGGGGCCATACAACCGAAGGCGGAGGTGAACCTTGTCAGGACCATGCACCGGCCTAACCGTCCTGGACTTCTCGCTGGGAATGCCGGGCGCTCTTTGCGCCCTGGTAATGGCCGACTATGGCGCCGATGTGATCAAGGTCGAGCCTCCGGGCGGAGACCCGTTCCGTTTCCATCCCGCCTGGATTTCGTGGAACCGGGGGAAGAAAGGCGTCGTACTGGACCTCGAAACCGAGGAAGGGCGAGAGGATGCTATCCGTCTCGCCGGCGAGGCCGATGCGCTGGTGGAGTCCTTCCGTCCGGGGGACATGGCCGGCTGGGGCCTGGCGTATGACGACCTATCGAAACTCTACCCGCGACTGGTTTATTGCTCCATCACGGGCTTCGGGCAGAAGGGCCCGTTGCGCCGGGTAAAAGGGTACGAGGGCGTGGTCGCGGCCAAGGCGGGCCGGATGCTCAACATGCAGGGACAGCCAAACCGCGAAGGCCCGGTCTATTCTGCGGTGTACACCGGCAGCTGGCACGCCAGCCAGGCTGCGGCGCGGGGAATCGTCGCCGCCCTCCGCGTACGCGAACAGCGCGGCCGCGGGCAGTGGGTACAGACAAGCATCGTCCAGACCCTGGCCTCTCCTCACGACAACAACATCGGGGACGGCGGTCTGGTGAATCTGCAACTCCGGCGCAGGGACCCCGAGCGGTTTCCAGGTCGGCCCCCCGGACGCGGTCTCTCCTCCATAGGTTACGTTCCCGTGCGGACGAAGGACGGCACGTGGCTCCAGCACGCCAACCAGAGAGTCCCGCATATCCGGGGACACATCAAGGCGATTGGACTTGAGCGCCTGCTCGAGGACGAGCGGTTCGAGAGGGTCCCCGCAGTCAGCCCAGAGAACCGGGAGGTCTTGCGCCGCGAGATACTGAAGAAGCAGGTGGAGAAGACCTCTGACGAGTGGATGGAGATCTACATCCAGGACGGCAACATCGCCGCTGAGCCCTACCTCGACAGCGTCGAGGCGATGGACCATCCCGCCGTGGTTGACAACTCTCTGGTGGTAACGATAGACGACCCCAGGGTGGGGCCTCTGCGCACTCTTGCCCCCATCGCTGAATTGACGGAAACGCCGGGGGAGCCGAGCGGTCCGGCGCCTGACGTCGGACAGCACACTGACGAAGTTCTGGGACGTCTGGGACAGACCGCAGCTTCAAACGGTGGCTTGTCTGCCGCAGGCGCGCCCGGGCGAGAGGCCACTGGCGCAAGCGCGCCCAATCACCCGCTGTCAGGCGTGACCGTACTGGACCTGGCGACGATACAAGCCGGTCCCTACGGCGCTGCCCTGCTGGCGGACATGGGAGCTCGAGTCATCAAGATAGATGCCACGGACAGGCGGTTGGATGAGGGCCAGCGTTCCACCGAACAGACGGTGGCCGACCCGCGGACATACGCCGGCAAGGAGTGCATTCAGATCGACCTTCAGACGCCTGAGGGCAAGGAGATCATCGGCAAGCTCATCGCGAAGGCTGATGTTCTGTCGCACAACTTCAGGCTTGGAGTTCCAGAGCGTCTCGGCGTCGATTGGGAGACCTGCCGGAAGATCAATCCCCGCATCATCCACGTCTGGATGGCGGCTTATGGGGAACATGGGGAACATGCCCGCAGGCCGGGCGCCCATCCCATTCCCGGCGCCATCATGGGCGGCGCGATGCGACAGATGGGCCGGGGGATGCCCCCGCCTCCGACACAGGCCATGGACATCGAGGAGACCGTCGAGGCGACGCGCTGGATCATGAAGTCGAACTGGGGACCCGACCAGAACACATCTCCGGCTATCGCCACGGGCATCGTCCTGGCTCTCTTGGCGCGGGACAAAACAGGCAAAGGGCAGCCCGTACATCTCAACATGCTCAACGCCAATGCGTGGACCAACGCCGACGAGTATTTCGACTACGCGGGCCGCCCTCCCATCGCCATGCCCGATGAAGACGTACACGGCCTTCACGCTCTGTACCGTCTCTACCGCTGCAGGGAGGGGTGGGTGTTCCTGGCCTGTCTGTTCCAAGACGAGTGGGAGGCGTTCTGCCACGCGGTGAGGCGGGAAGATCTCTTGGCCGATGGCCGCTTCCACACCGCCGGGGCGCGACAGGTCAACGACGAGGCCCTGGTCGCCGAGATCTCGGCGATCTTCGCGGGGCGTACCGCCGACGAATGGGAAGATCTGCTGACCAGGGCGGACATCGGCTGCGTTCGCGCCGACGAGGCCGTGGAGGGGGACTTCTATGCCGACCACCCGCACGCCAGGGCGAACGATCTGAGCGTCGAAGTGGAACACCCGTACATCGGCAAGTACCGCCGCTACGGAGGGCTGGTCGAACTGTCCATGACCCCGGGGATATACCGGACCTCCACGCAGATCGGCCAGCACACCAGACCGCTGCTCCGGGAACTCGGGTATAGCGACCAGGAAATCGAGGGCCTTGGAGCCAAGGGGGTAGTCCAGTGGGCCGACCCCTCGGTGGGCGGGGAGCGATAGTGAGTCATCACGCAACGCGCAAGAGTTCACAGGAGATAAGAAGATTGCATTAGTCCCCTCCCCTCAGAGCCTGTCGAAGGACAGCCCCCTGGATTCCGGCGTTCGCCGGAATGACGGAATGGTCTAATGCAGTCGTCGCAGGAGGCGAGAACTATGTCAACGATACCGGGTCTGGAGCGACCCGCGCCCGTCCCCAATGAACTGACAAAACCCTTCTGGGACGCTTGCAACGAGCGGCGGCTGGTCTTGCAGAATTGCACCTACTGCGAGAGGCTGCAATATCCGCCCACGCCGCGGTGCAGCGAGTGTGGGTCTGACGACACTTTCGAGTGGAGAGAGGTGGAGGGCAAGGGGCGCATCGACGTGTGCATGGTGATACGCGACTCCCGCATCAGGGGGTTCCGGTCCGCGCAGCCCGTCAACTTCGCGGTGATTACGCTGGAAGAGGATCCGGGCATCAACTTCCTGTCCAACCTTCCGGGCACGCCACCGGGCGAGGCTCCCATTGGAGGGCGGGTGGAGCTGATCTTCGAGGAGACAAGCACGGGCCAGCTGGTCCACGAGTGGCGAGTGGTCGCCTAGTTCGTGTGGGGCTTAATATAGATGCCGCACCGGTTTAGTAGATGAACATTTCACCCTCACCCTAGCCCTCTCCCTGAGGGAGAGGGGAGTTTCGTTTATGCAGATAGCAAGGAGGCCGTTACCATCACCGTCGCGGTCTTGTCAGTCGAGGGAGAGGGAGTTTTCGGTCGCGCAGTAGTCATAAGGGAGCCGAGATGGTTGCTGATACAGGTTGGATGAGAGACCAGGAAGGCATGGGAGTCTGGGAGCACCGGGGCAAGGTAGCCGTAGTCGGTTGGGGCCAGTCCCACATGGACCGGCGCTGGGACGGCGTTACTCTCGACAGGAGCTGCGGCGGTCTGAGCAAGGAGGCGTGCCTGAAGGCGATCGCCGACGCCGGCCTGTCGCCGGACGACATAGACGGGCTCATCACCAGCCCGGAGACTCGCGCGGAGCAGACCTGGGCGCCCCGCCCCTACTTCGACCCTCCGTATGACACCGAAGACGGCCTGACCTACGCTTCGGCGGAGTGGATGCAGCGGGAGCTGGGTTTCAAGAACGTGAAGTATCTCAAGTCCGACGCGCCCTACATCGGCCCAATGATGGGGCTGGCCGCCCAGGCGGTCGGCGACGGCCTATGCGAGACCGCCCTGGTGTGGTACCCGATGGTCAACCTCTCAGGCCGGTACGGGCACAACAACCCGCAGAACGTCAGCGACGAGGCGCGCGGGAGCAGCGCCTTCACTCTTCCGTGGGGATACCAGAGCGGGGCGATGTTCAACAACCTGGTGGTATTCCTCCAGTACTGTCAGAAGTATGGCAAGACACACGACGGGTTGGCTCCTCTCTGCCTGAACCTGCGGAGAAACGGCCTAAAGACCCCCTGGGGGTTCTACGCCATGCACGAGCCCTACCAGCTAACGCGCGAGGACTACCTGAACGGGCGCGTGATCGAGGAGCCGCTGGTGATCTACGACTGCGACAGGCCGGTCAACACCTGCGCGGCCTTCATCTTCACTACGGCGGAGCGCGCCAGGGACCTGAGGCAGAAGCCGGTGTACGTCCTGAACCACGCGCAGCAGAACAGCAGGGGCAGGAGCTCCATGGCGACCCTGGAGGAGCACCAGGAGGCGGTCGCCAGCATGGCGCGGAAGATGTGGGAAGGCTCGGGGCTGGGGCCTGGCGACGTTGACATCTTCAACCCTTACGACGGCTACCTCACGTTCACCCAGCAGTTCCTGGAGGGTTTCCAGTGGCACGGGGTCATGTGGGGGGAGGCGCACGACTTCTATGCCGACGACATCAGGGTGGAAGGCCCGCATCCCTTCCTGTCCAGCGGTGGAAACAACGGCACGGGGCGCAACCGCGCCGTCCTCTACGCCGACAGCATTCAGCAGCTGCGCGGCACGGCGGGCGCGCGGCAGGTTACGGTGAAGGCCGAGACCGCCCTCGCCGGCTGCAACACGCCCGACAGCAACGGTTTCATGATGTTCAGCAAGCACCCGAGCTAGCGCTTCGACATTATTGAAATGGCGGCTTATACACCCTCACCCCAACCCTCTCCCATGGGGAGAGGGGGAATGGTGATATATCCTCTCCCTGAGGGAGAGGGGATAAAAGGGACTATCTCCCAGGGGGAGAGGGGATAGAAGGGACTATCTCACAGGGGGAGAGGGGATAAAGCGGAGCGGCTTAGGCGCGCACCCGCTCCTTCAAGCCTTCCAGCGTTTCGAGGGTTTCGTCTATCAGGTCGGCCATGATGTCGGCGGCTGGGCGGGCTTCGTTGACCATGCCTGCGCCCTGCCCGGCGGGGTTGAACACGAGGTCGTAGCGCTCCGCCTTCTCGGCGGCGCGGTTGAAGCCGGCCATCAGGACGCCCTGCAACGGCATGGGCAGCGGCTCCAGGCCGGACGAGGTCCACGCTTCGACTATCGGACCCTGGTACTGGCGCGCAGTCTTGCCCGTGTATGAGCGCGAGATGATGAAGTCTTCGGAGCGTCCGCGGATGATGGACTGCTGCTGCTGGTCGTAGATGCCGCACTCCTTGGCGGCCAGGAAGGCGGTGCCGAGCCATACGCCCTCGGCGCCCAGCGCGAGCGCGGCGGCGATGCCGCGTCCGTTGGCGATGCCGCCTGCCGCGACGACGGGGTTAGGATGCGCGGCGTCCACGATCTGCGGCACGAGCGGCAAGGTAGCGATGCGCCCGGTGTGTCCGCCCGCCTCGGTTCCCTGCGCCACTATCACGTCCACCCCGGCGGCCAACTGTCGCTGGGCGTTGCGGACGCTGCCCGCCAGCCCCATCACCTTCACGCCCTTGTCGTGGGCGGCGGGCACCATCCAGCCCGGATCGCCGAGCGCGGCGGCGAACACGTCCACGTCTTCTTCGAGGATCATATCGACCTGGCTGCGCGCGAGCTCGATTCCGATCTGCTTGGGCGGCGGGGGCGGCTCGACGCCGTCCAGCCCGAACTCGGCCATCAGCGTGTCCATGAACGACGCGTGGCGCGGGTACTGGCGGCGCACGGCGTCTTCCTCGGACTCCTGGCCGCCTGAATCTCGCTCGACGGAGCCGGTAACCACTGGCAGCAGCAGGTCCACGCCGAACGGCTTGTCGGTAAGCTCGCGCACCTTGCGGATGCGCTGTCGCAGCTCGTCCACCTGTATGCCGGAGCCGCCCATTACGCCAAGCCCGCCGGCGTTGGAGACGGCGGCGACGAGCTCAGGCGGCGTCCACCGCCCGCCCATGCCGGCCAGGCAGATGGGGTATTCGACTTCCATGTAGTCGCTGAACGAGGTCTTCAGAACGGGACGCGACACGGCGGGACTCCTTATACGGGGTTGGGGGATGTTAGAGCGTTCGGCAGAAAGGTGGGCCTCGCTTGCGCCAAGGCGGTGTGCGACGGGTCAGTCGGCGGAAACCTCATGAGTGTGGGACTGCTGTCTCAGCACATCGGACAGAATCCTGTTGGCGCCTTCGATGCGCGCCTGCTCTCGCTCGGCTTCGCTGATGCGAACGCTCTGCCTTTCGAACTGTTCGCGGGACTCTCGGGACTCGGCGCGCATCTCGTTACGCAACTCACGCACTTCAGCGCGGGCCTCGCGTATCTCAACGCGCAGGTCGTTGTTCGATTGCCGCATGAGCGCGAACAGAGTGAGCAAGAACGCAACGAATCCGACTGCCAGGGTCGCCACGATCGCTATGTCTCCGGTATCCATGGATCCACCCTCACCCTAGCCCTCTCCCTGAGGGAGAGGGGATAGATCCACCTTAGCACAGGGAATGGGGTTTTGGAAGAACGGCGTCTTGCGGGGGCGTGATTCACCCTTGCAGGCGTCGGAGCTTCTCTTCGAGCCGGCGCGCGCGGGCTTCGGCGGCATCGGCCCGCGCCGACTCCGCCAGACGTTCGTCGCGCTCTTCGTCGCGCTCCGCTTCGGCGGCATCGGCCCGCTCCACCTCTGCCTGCGCCCGCGCTTCGGCTGTCAGACGCCCTTCGCGCTCTTCTTCGTAGGTAAGCAGATAGCCCGCTTCGGGGTCGTAGAAATTCAGGTAGCCATGTTCCCAGCAGACGTAGATGCCCAGCGCCTCGCTGTATCCGCGCAGGATGTTCTCGTCGAGCCGCTCTATGGGGATGGGGGCGTACCTGCCGTCATCTCCCAGGCGGTCTCCGGCGAGCGCGGCGTCGTGCCACTCGCCGCCGGACGGGTCGGCGCGCCAGTACTCGGATATGCCGAAGCTCGCGTAGCCGTCCCGCTTGACGGTGTAGTCTCGCATTCCCGTAGTCGGAGACGCCACTTCGAGGACGAACGCCGGCGGCTTGCCCTGATGCTCTATCGCGTAGCCGTAGTCGCGCTCGAACGTCTCCATATCTACGTCGAACGCGACCGTCAGGTCGGGAACGAAGAGCCTGGTGTAGTCGAGCGTCGGCAGCGGTCTGACGGGTATCTCGCTGTAAACGAAGACCGAGCGTTTTTGGTCGGGCGGCTTGAGGTCTTCGATCTCCTGCAGACGAGATCGCAACGCAGGCAGCAGGGCGGGTTGGAATAGCTGTAGAGAGTTCTGCATATCCACCCTGGGCGGCGCTTCCGGAAATGAGATCGTCGGAGCGGCGACAGTCTTCGTAACCATGCTGGGGCCTCCTGTCCACAGAATTGTACAACAGTTCTTGGCGGTTAGCCATTGGTTGCAAGCGGTTGGGGAACCTGCGTTGGTTCGACGTTACGTGGACCGCGGGTGGGGGTGTGGATGGATCGAGGTTGGCAGCGGCGCGGCGCTCTGGATTCCGGCGTCCGCCGGAATGACGG
>DAOUKV010000013.1:0-59233 GCA_034420955.1 Dehalococcoidia bacterium | reverse complement strand
GTGGGGGGTGGCTGGGGTGGGGGGGCGGGGGAGGCTATCTCGGACATTCTCATCCGCCCGATCTCCGCGTACTCCGGCGTCATCTCGATTCCGATGAACCGGCGCCCGATGGCGAGCGCCGCCACGCCCGCGCTTCCCGATCCCGCGAACGGGTCCAGAACCAAGTCGCCCGGATTCGTGCTTGCTCGCAGGCAGCGGTCTATCAGCTTCACCGGCTTCTGCGTCGGATGCTTGCCGAACCGCTTCTCCGACTTGCCCGGCGCAGTCATTCGCCAGACCGTCTTCATCTGCTTGCCGCCGTTCTCGCGCCTCATCTCGTCGTAGTTGAACGTGTACTTGTGGCGGCTGCCCTTCGGCGCCTTGCTTGCCCACAGCACGATCTCCGTCGAGTGGGTGAACGTCCTGCGACCCAGATTGGGCGGCGGATTCGGCTTCTCCCAGACAATATCGTTCAACAGCCTAAAGCCGTTCTTCAGCAGAGCCATGCCCACGCTGGGATAAACGTGAAGCGTCCCAGACACCCAGATAGTCCCCGTCGGCTTCAGCACCCGGTAGCACTCGGCGACCCACTCCATGTTGAACTGGTGGTCCAGCTCCAGCCCCCGGCTCTTGTCCCAGTCCCCCTTGTCCACGCTCACCATGCGTCCCGCTACGCAGGTTATCCCGCCGTTCGACAGCAGATACGGCGGGTCCGTCCACACGCAATCCACGCTCTCGTCCGGGATGCGCGAGAGCGTCTCGATCGCCTCGCCCACGTACAGCGCCGCGTCCTCGTCCGGCGAAACCCACATCGGATCCGGCAAAAGCGCGATCGGTTGTTCGGATTGCCCAGCCATGCGCGGATCATTGATCGGATCAGAAGGCGGTGTCAAGCGCATATGCGGTTCTTATAGGCAGACGCGCTCGAATTATAGTAATCTTACCCAAGTTATCTTTTTCTTGTAATATGCGATAACTTCCCTATAAACTGTGTCCCATGGACCCGATTCGCAACCCATACGCGCCCGGCGCCGGCACTCCGCCACCAGAGCTTGCAGGCCGCGACGAACTGCGCGAGACGGCTCGCATCGCTCTTGAGCGCAGCCGCATCGGACGCCCAAGCAAGAGCCTGATCATGGTCGGGCTACGCGGCGTCGGCAAGACGGTGCTGCTGGACCGGATCTTGATGGATGCCGAGGGTCGCGGCATCTGCGCGCTCCGCATCGAAGCGCCCGAGAACCGCTCGATGCCCTCCATGCTCGCGCCCCAGCTGCGGCTGGCGCTGTTAGGGCTCTCGAACATGGATGCCGCGCGGCACATGGCTCGCCGCGGACTGCGAGCGCTCGCCGGCTTCGTCGGCGCGCTCAAGGTCACCTACTCCGACATCGAAGTCGGCCTGGACTTCAATCCGGAACCCGGCCTGGCCGACAACGGCGATCTGGAATCAGACCTCCAGGACCTTCTCGGAGCCGTTGGCGCGGCGGCGAAGGCGGGCGATACGTGCGTCGCCCTGTTCATAGACGAGCTTCAGTACGTGAAGGAGAACGAACTCGCAGCGCTGATAACCGCTCTGCATCGCGCGTCCCAGCGGCAGATGCCCGTCATCATGCTCGGCGCCGCGTTGCCGCAGGTGCGCGGGCGCATGGGACGCGCCAAGTCTTACGCGGAGAGAATGTTCGACTTCCCCATCATCGGCGCGCTGGCGAAGGATGACGCTCGGCAGGCGATCCACAAGCCGGCTCTGGCGGAGGGCGTGGACATCGAACCCGACGCGCTGGACGCCATCGTCTCCAGGACGCGGGGATACCCGTACTTCCTCCAGGAGTGGGGCAAGCGCGTCTGGGACGTCACAGAGCGTCCGCCCATCACGCTCGCCGACGTCGAGGCTGCGTCGGCGCAGGCTTTCGCCGGCCTGGACGAGAGCTTCTTTCGGGTGCGCTTCGACCGGCTAACGCCCAGAGAGAAGACCTACCTGCGCGCGATGGCGCGGCTCGGCGCCGGACCGCACAGGTCGGGAGACATAGCCGACGCGCTGAACCGGCGGGTATCGTCACTCGCGCCCCTCCGCAGCCAGCTTATAAACAAGGGTATGATCTGGAGCCCAAGCCATGGCGACACCGCGTTTACCGTACCCATGTTTGACGAATTCATGTTGCGAATCATGCCATAAGATTAGAAATGCCCAGAATATAGCAATCTTACCCAAATTATCTTTTCCCGGTAACATGAGATAATTTCCCTATAACTAACCAGCCCTATAACTAATAACTAACCAGCAGGGACAGGAGCGACAATGAAGATAACCAACATCAAGGTAGATATGTTCAACTGGCAGTCCGAACCGTGGATGACCGGCGTCGGCACGGCCTTCGGCCACACCAGGCAGCTCGGCATCGTTACCGTCGAGACCGACGGCGGCGTCAGCGGCAATGCCTTCCTCGGCTCGTCCCGCGTCGGCGCCGACCACTACGCGCCCGCGCTACTCGAGTTCCTCAAGCCCATGCTGCTCGGACGCAACCCGCAGGACATCGGCGCCATCTGGTGGGATATGTGGAAGCAGAACCGCTCCGTCTCCACCAACGCCATCGGCGCCATAGACATCTGCCTCTGGGACATCAACGGCAAGATCGCCGGCCAGCCCATCCACCGGCTGCTCGGAACCTGCAAAGAGGTCATGCCCACCTACTCCTCCACCGCCTACTGGGAGACCACCGACGAGTACGTCGAAGAGGCGCTGCGCTTCAAGGACATGGGCTGGACGGCGCACAAGATTCACCCGCACGGCAACCCCATGTTCGACATAGAAATCTGCAAGGAAGTCCGCAAGGCCGTCGGTGACGACATGAAGCTGATGCTCGACTCCATGTGGGCGTACCAGTACGAGGACGCCATGCGCGTCGGACGCGCCATCGAAGACCTCAACTTCTACTGGTACGAAGACCCCCTCGTCGAAGAAGACATCTACAACTACGTCAAGCTGCACCAGAAGCTCGACATCCCGATCATGTCCACCGAGTACGCGCCCGGACGCTACTACGGCATGACGCAGTGGATCACCCAGTACGCGACCGACATCCTGCGCGGCGACGTGGCCGTTACCGGCGGCATCACGCCGATGGTGCGCCTCTGCCACCTCGCGGAAGGATTCAACATGAAGTGCGAAATCCACCACGGCGGCAACTCTCTCAACAACGTCGCCAACCTGCATATCATGATGGCCGTCCCCAACTGCGAGTTCTTCGAGTTCTTCCCATGCACCGGCGCCAACCTCTACGGCCTGGTCGAAGACATAGACATGACCGGCGGCAAAGTCCACGCGCCAAACGAACCCGGACTCGGCTACCAGATAGACTGGGACCTGGTAAAGCGCGAACACACCGCAACGGTAGAGTAAGCTGCCATCTTCGCCAACTACTAGCCCCCTCTCCCCCAGAGCCTGCCCCGTACTTGATACGGGGGAGAGGGTTGGGGTGAGGGTGAACCACTCACCCCAAACACGCCCGGAGCCAAACAATGCCCAACCTGCACGATCTCACAGCCGCCGAATCCGCCCGCGCCATTCGGGACGGCGACATATCCGCCGTCGAACTCGTATCCGCCCTGCTGGAACGCAGCCGCGACCTGGAGCCGTCGCTGAACGTCTGGGTAACGCTCGACGAGGACGCCGCGCTCGACGCCGCCCGATCGCGCGACCGCGAATTGGCCTCGGAAGGTCCGCGCGGCCCCCTGCACGGCGTCCCCGTAGGCGTGAAAGACATCTACTACACGCGCGGCGTACTGACCACCGCCTGCTCGCGCATCCTGGCAGACTTCGTGCCTGACCACGACTCGACCGCCGTAGCCAAACTGCGGCAGGCTGGCGCGATCATCCTGGGCAAGACGGTTACGACCGAGTTCGCCAATGGCGATCCGCCGCCCACCATCAACCCGTGGGATGCCGAGCGCACGCCCGGCGGCTCCAGCTCTGGCTCCGCCGTCGGCGTCGCGGCGCGGATGTTTCCCGCCGCGCTCGGCTCGCAGACGGCGGGTTCGGTGCTGCGTCCGGCGTCGTTCAACGGCGTAGTCGGGCTGAAGCCGACGTTTGGGCGAATAAGCAGATACGGCGTAGTCCCCGTCGCCGCGTCGCTGGATACGATGGGACACATGGCGCGCACTGTCCACGACGCCGCGCTGCTGCTGGACGCCATGGCCGGACACGACCCGTCGGACCCCGATTCGTCCGACCGCGCCGCACCGGACTTCGCGGCTGCCGCGTCTCGCCCTCTTGAATCGCCACGCATCGGCCTAATCCGCCGCTTCTTCTGGGAACGCGCGAGCGCCGAGACCCAGGCGAGCGCCGACGCCGTAGCCCAACGCTTGGCAGGCGCCGGCGCGACCGTCGCGGAGGTCGAGCTTTCGACCGACTTCGACGCCCTGCTCCGCGCCCACCGGATGCTGATGACGACCGAGGCCGCCGACGCTCACCGCGACTGGTTCCCCGGACGCGAGGACGACTACGCCCCGAACGTGCGAGGCGTAATCGAGGCGGGCATGAAGGCGAGCGCGACCGGGTACCTGGACGCCAAGCGCGTCCAGGCCGAGTTCACCCGCGAATTGGCCGACGCCATGCGCCCCTTCGACGTTGTTCTGACTCCAACCACCCCGGCCGCCGCCCCGCGCGACCTGACCACCACCGGCCCTCCGATGTTCCAGACACCGTTCACCTTCGGCGGCTTCCCCGCCATAACCGTCCCCGCCGGCTTCGACGCCGACGGCATCCCCCTCGGCGCCCAGTTCGCCGCAGCCCACTGGCAGGAGACGCGTCTGCTGTCCGTCGCGGCATGGGTAGAGGCTGCGCTGGGCGAGGACGCTCGCGGGCTGCCGCCTTCTCTGTCATGACCTCGCGCTACCGGATAAGCTCGCACAGCCTCCGCGTCGGCTGGGATACCATCGAGTACGAGGTGCGCCGCAGCGCGCGACGGAAGAAGACCGTTCAGCTGTCCGTCCGGGACGGCGGCGCAGTTATCGTAAACGCGCCGGCGAGGATGAAGGATGTGGACATCCGAGAATTCGTCCGCGCCCGAGCGGACTGGATAGCCAAGACGATCGCGGAGCAGGCGGCGCGCGCCCCTGAACCGCTCAAATTCGTCAGCGGCGAGACGCTGCCTTACCTCGGAGACCCCGTTGAGCTGGTCGTCCGGTCCGTCCCCACTGAAGGATCGGAAGAACCGAGCGTCCGGCTCGCTTGCCGCCGGCTTCACGTAACCACGCCCCTCGACCTGCCCGAACCGCGTCGTCTCGCGCTGGTGAGCGGCGCAATCGAAAACTGGTTCGCCGACCGCGCCCGCGAGCGGCTGACGCGCGACGTCGATCGCTGGTGGTCCAAACTCGGACGCGGCGACAGGTCTCGCATCAAGATACTCATCGGCAACCAGCGCAGCCGCTGGGGAAGCTGCTCGTCCGACGGCAAGATCCGGTTCAGCTGGCGCGTCATGATGCTCGAGCCGGCGCTCATAGACTACATCGTCGCGCACGAGTTGGCGCACCTCAGCGTCATGAACCACTCCCGCGACTTCTGGGCGGTCGTCGAAACCGCAATGCCGGACTGGAAGACGCGCCGCGCCACCCTGCGCGACGTCGGCCAATCTCTGCCGCTCTAGCCCTGCCCCCGTACCAGATTTAACGCGAAGGCGCAGAGACGCAAAGAATTTTAGATCTCCCTCTGCGCATCTCTGCGCCCCTTTGCGCCCCCGCGCTAAAATCCACCACTCACGCCGCAAAGTCCGCCGGCCCCGGATGCCCCGGCGCGCCGAACATCGGGCAGCCCTGGCACGAGCGCGCCTCCCCGCATGGCGCGATTTGAGATCCGGCCGCCCCGCCCAGCGCGCCCGTCGTCGCAGCCGCCGCCCGCCGCGCCTCCTTCGCGCCCTCTCCGAACAGGTCCAGGCGCAACTGCTTCGCCCTCGGCGGGCGATGCCCCGGAAAAGCGATGAACGGCCAGGCGCGCTTGTGTACCACGCCCATCGCCTTGAGGTCGCGCCATGTGTCTATACTGTGGCGGCGGCGGTTGGCGACGATGCGCTGCGCCGACTTGGGGCCGACGCCCGGAATCCGCAGCAGCCGGTCGTGGTCCGCGCTGTTGATGTCCACCGGAAAGGCGTCCAGGTTTTCTACGGCGATGGACGTCTTCGGGTCTTCGTCGAGCGGCGCGTAGCCGTCGTCGGTGAACGCGAGGTCTATCTCGTCGTTCGAGAAACCATAGACGCGCTTGAGCCAATCTATTTGGTAGAGACGGTGGCTGCGGATCATCGGCGTCGGCGGATGCTCTTCGAGCGGCGTATGTCGCACGGGACGGAACGGCGCGTAGTAGATGCGCTTCAGCTTGCGCTCGGTATATAGTTGGTCCATCCGCGCGAATATCTGCCGGTCCGTCTCATCCGCCGCGCCCACCACCAACTGCGTCGCCTGCCCGACAGCGCCGCCATTTGGGCCGCCATTGCGCGAGGCGGTCAGGTCGTGGATCCAGCGGATCGGGTCCAGGATGTCCGCGTCGAAGTCCTTCATATTGCTGAGCTTGTTCATATGCTCGACGGTCGGCGTCTCGATGTTGACGGAGAGTCGCGTGCCGAGCCGGTGCGCCGCCTCCACGTACTGCGCCTCCGCGCCCGGCATCACCTTGAGGTGGATGTATCCGCGAAAGCCGTGCCGGTTGCGGACGGCGTCCACCACCTTCAGCAGCCGCTCCATAGTCTTCGAGCCACTGCCCGCGATGCCCGAGCTCAGGAACAGCCCGCTCACCTGTCCACGTTGCTGCGCCTCCGCGAACACGTTCGCGAGCTCATCCACCTTGAATGCGTACCGCTTGCGCGGCACCCAGTGGCTGTTGGGACAGTAGGCGCAGTCCATCTTGCAGAAGTCGGTGAACATCACGCGCATCAGGCTGATGAACTTGCCGTTGGGCATAGCCGCCCGGTAAATGCCCGGCGACGGATTCTTCTTGGCCGACGGATACGGACCGCGCCGCTGTCCGCCGCCCCGTCCGCCGGCGCCATTTCCGGTCGGATACAGGATGTCATCCGTAGCCATTCCGCCCAGTATGGCAAGTTTCTCGTACCGGTCGGGTGTCTTCCTGATAAGCATGAGGCGCCTCCCTGAACAAACATATGTTCTCATATGTGGAAATGGGCTGTCAAGGGACGCTAGGATTGAGCGGTACATTGCTTTTTGGAATTCCACACTGTAACTGGATAAATTTATATTCAGACAGATTCATTGGTTGGAATTTCTGCAATTCAGCGGTTGATAGCTGTTCAAGCGTGTGATAGTGTGTAAGCCATATTAGATAAAGGAGGGATCGCATGACTGATACTGCAATGTTGATCACAGCCTTTTCGGGGCTTACCGTCGCAGTCGCCGCGCTCTTGGTATCGCTGGGAGTGCTGTACCTCTTGATGAGGCTCGGCGCCGCCATCGAGTCGCTGGGCGGGGGCGACTAGCGAGATCGCGCGGCAGAGGAGCGAGGAGAGGCTTTCGAAAGCTCTCCTCGCTCCTCTTTGCTTTCTGCCCGCTCCACATTCTCCCTAAAGTCGAGCATGACTGGAAGGGTCTTGTCCCATTACCGGACGTGTTTCTGCCAGAAGTATCGAAATGACGGACTCCTCCGGCGGGCTACTTCTACATCGTAACGCTTGAGGATATTGACCATCGTGTTCGTGTGGTTGGCTCTTCCTCCAACCAAGCGGTCGAACCGCTCTTTGGTGACCACATCGACATTCGAGACTAGCTCCAAACGAAGCTCGCGATAGGCCGCTTCGTCAAGACCTGCTAGGTACCACGCTTCGATCTCGCGTCGGACTACTACCACTCGGTCCCATGACAGCGGGGGGAACTGTCCAGCTATTTCCTCTTTCGTGACAGTAACGCACGGTCGTTCGTCTATGTCGCCGAACAGGATGTAGTCAGCGTTCATGGAGCGGATGCTTCGAATGAAATCAGACGTCTTGGACAGTTTTTGCTGGCTGTATTCCCATATAGCCACATGATCGAAAGTCCGCCGGAAGACGGGGACGAGTACCTCATCGCAGAACCGCCTATCGTCGGTTCCTTCGACGAGCAGCCATAGCCTGCGATACCCGGAATTCATAGGGCGAGAAGATCCTGGGTGAATAGGTCTTCAACGCCCAACTCGCTTTGCAGGAAATGTCTGACGACTTCGCTGTCTGACGGGCGCGTGACTTGGGAGTGTCCGTCGCTGTCGCGCGTTACTAGCAGAATGTCCTCCAAATTAGCGTGGCGCAGCAACTCCGGGTTGTGCGTCGTGACGATGACTTGCGTATCGTCGGTCACCTCATTCATTAGCTGCATGACCCGGCCGGCGAGATACGGGTGAATGTGTCTATCCGGCTCTTCGAATATCGCGACGGCGCTCTCCTGGAAGTACAAGGCGATAACTAAGGCTAGACAGGCGATTGTCCCATCCGAAGCGAAAGCCGCCGGCAGTCGGTATCCCTTGTCGGAGAAGCGTTCGGTCAGCGTCGTAATCAGTTGTCCGAAACCGAACTCTTCAACTGCAAGGTCGCTAACAAATGGAAGGAGCTCAGACACGAGGTTGATGAGGCGTCTGTTCGACTCCGGGCGTCTGAGGATCTCGCGAAGAACTACCGACAGGTTCTCAGCGCTGGGATCCAGAACTTGCGATCCTGTGGGCGGCACGGCTTGTTGGGCTTTTCGGGGATCAAAGTCGTATGCGGATATTTGCGCGAGCGAATAGCCGGCTCGGGGCAGCAAGGCGGACCGAACCGTTCGCTCGAGTATCACTTCTTGAGGATCATCGAGAAACATTCTGTTGCCAGGGACGACCACAATCTCTTCATTTCTCAGGGGAACGCCATCGGGAAGAGTTACAAAGCACTCTACTAGGTCGCCTGTGTGTTGGCTTAGCGCCTTGCCGGGGCCAAAATCGCGCAGTTCTACAAATTTTAATGGAGGGGTGACATCTTCATACGAAAATATGCGTGGGGCCCATGGAAGCGCTTGGGGATCATGCATATTATCTGGAAAGGCAAAGTCAAGCTCAAGCAAACGGAACTGTTCGGTCATTCTATCCGTAATGATTTCAAACCCCGTATCGGATTCGTCAAACTTGATGGAAAGTTCATAGATTGTACGATTTCGCTCCATTCCGAATACGCCTACGCCCTCTGGCCTAATGCGTACTAGATGTCTCTCAATATCATCCGTCTCTACGCATATACGCAAAATTTCATTCGTATCGAGATTAAAATTCCTCAGCGCCCCGCCGCCGCCGCGAAGTCCAACGGCGCTCTGCAATGAGTCATCGGCAATGTCGCGCAGGAAACGGAACACGTCCAAGAAATTGGACTTGCCGGACGCATTCGACCCAACGACTATGTTGAATGGACGCAACTCTACTTCGAGCTTGTCAAAGCTCTTGAAGTTCTCGACTGTGAGTTTGGTGATTGCCATGCCTACACCCCCGGGAACCACTCCTCGAACCGCTCCGCCAGCGGCTGGTCGCCGCCGAACGAGAGACGCCGCCGGCGAATGCTCCGGCGCAGCGGCAGCCGTCCCATCAGGAACAGGATGTAAGATGACGTGTCCAGCGTCAGCGTGCCGTCCGGCGTCGCCGAGGCATCGGATTCTCCGAGCGTGAACCCGTCCGCGCGGACGGTCAGATCATGAGTCTCGTCGCTGTCGGTAAGCGAGAAGCGCAGCCGAGCTTCCGCGTCCAGTTCCTTCGGCGCGCGGAAACAGGCGGCGAGCCAGCGGTGTACCCAGCCCTTGAGGAACGGAACGGCGACGGCGCTTAGCGAGGCGGCGCGGTCTATTCCGTAGCGGACGTCCCAGCCGTGCACCGCAAGCTCCATTGCGCGCAACTCTATCAGGTTCTCCACCGTCATCACGCGGAACGGATGCCACGCCGGCAGCGCGTACTGCTCCGGCTCCAGCGACACCAGCAGCCGGTTCAGCCGCAGGCACGAGGCGTTGAACTCAGGGAACAGGTCCTCGTGGTAGGCGTCGCGCAGGCTGATTACCGACTGCGTGAACTCCTCGCGGTTCATCCGGCGGTAGCCCATCGGCGGCGCCACGCTGCCGTTCAGCGCGCGCTCGACGCTCATGGCGAAGTGGTTGCCGATGTCTATGAGATGCGCCACAACGTCCGCCATGTTCCAATCGGCGCACGCGCTGGCGTAGGTTTCGGCGTCTCGCCAAACGTCGTCCGGCAGCGTGTACAGGAACGCCGCCATCTCGTTCGACAGCGCCCGTATAGTCTGAATGTTGTCCTCAGCTGACGACATGGCAACGAAATCCTATCTCCTACCTGTTCTTAATCCTACCCCTCACAACCCTTTCTCCACTAGGAACGTCGCCAGGTCCGCCGTGCGGCAGGAATAGCCCCACTCGTTGTCGTACCAGCCGACCACCTTGACCATGTTGCCCCCCAGCGATAGTGTGGAACGTCCGTCTATGATCGCGCTGTGCGGATCCCGCCGGAAGTCCGAGCTTACGAGCGGCTCGTCGGTGTAGTCAAGAATGCCGTTGAGCCGCCCGGACGCGGCGTCGCGGTAGGCGTCGTTCACATCTTCGGCGGAGGCGTCGCGCTCGAGCGTCGCCACGAAGTCCGTAACCGACACCGTGGGCGTCGGCACGCGCATCGCCATCCCGTGGATCTTGCCGTTCAGCTCCGGCAGCACAAGCCCCACCGCGCTGGCGGCGCCTGTAGTGGTCGGTATGATGTTCTGCGCGGCAGCGCGGGCGCGGCGCGGGTCGGAGTGTACATGGTCCAGCAGATGCTGATCGTTGGTATAGGAGTGGACGGTGGTCATCAGCCCCCGCTCCACGCCGAAGCCGTCGTGCAGCGTCTTGACCATCGTGGCGAGGCAGTTGGTGGTGCACGATGCGTTGCTGATGATGTGGTGGCGGTCCGCGTCGTAGCCGTCCTCGTTCACGCCCATGACGATGGTCATATCCTCGCCGCTCGCGGGCGCCGATATGATGACCTTCTTCGCGCCGCTCTCGACGTGGCTCCTCGCCCGCGCCGCGTCCGTGAAGATGCCGGTGGCCTCGATCACGATGTCCGCGCCCAGTTCGCCCCAGGGCAATTTGGACGGGTCGCGCTCGGCGAGCGCCGCAATCTCGTCTCCGTCTATCTTGATGCTGTTGTCCGTTGCCTTGACCGACCCCGGGTATCTGCCGTAAGTCGAGTCGTACTTGAACAACAGCGCGTTATCGGCGGACTTGCCCGGGTCATTCACGGCGACCACTTCCAGCGTATCGGGGTGTCGCTCGCGCATGGCGCGAAGAACCTGCCTGCCGATGCGTCCAAACCCGTTGATGCCGATGCGGGTACTCATGGCAAACCCTCCTGATACGCAAAATCGTAGCGCATGGCATGGGACGGGCGCAATTGGGTAGGGGGTTGTGAATGGACGGGTTGGTAGGTAGGCGCTCGCGCCCCTCACCGTCATTCCGGCGAAGGCCGGAATCCAGAGCGCTGATGAGTAGCCAACCATGAATCGAGAATCAGCTTGATTCACAAGTCCGGGGACGGGAGGGTTTCGGTGAATCATGCTGGTCGTTGACAAGGACTCCGGATTCCTGCCACGTATCAGGTACGGGGTAGGCTGTTAGCCGGAATGACGGCGAGGTGGTTGGTGGTTCAAGGTTGGTTTGGGCGCGACGCACTGGATTCCGGCGTTCGCCGGAATGGGTGTTTAGGACGAAACAGTCTCGTCTATTTCTGCAACCAACCGCAACGTCTCCCCCAACGCCGCAGCTATCCGCTGGTAGCGCGCCACGTCGTCGAACGTCAGCGCGCGGCCCTTGCGGTCTTTCAGCCACTTGTCCATCGGCTGATAGCCGCTGAAGTCGTAAGCCTAGCTTACGCGATCTTCTTCCGGCATATCCTGAGCGGCGAGCTGCATACCCAGCTTCAGGTGCACCATAGCGTAGGGAGCCATCATCAGCTCGAATCCGAAGATGCGCGGCAGCAGATGGCTCTTCACGTATCCGTTCCACATACCCGCGTTGCCGCCCGTACGGTACGTCTCGCGGATGTGGTCTATGACGGCGTAGAGGAATGAACCCGTGCCGCACGCTGGGTCCAGAATCAGGACTCGGTGGGAGTGTTTCTTGACCGGCGCCGGCGTTCCGTCCACATCTTGCAGCGTCTCATACTCGATCATGCCGTAGTCCGCCAAGACATCGGGACAGCCAAAACGTTCGCGCAGCAGATGGTCAACCGAGCGCGCGATGTACGATATGACCGGTTCGGGCGTGTAATAGACGCCGCGCCGTTCGCGCAAATCCGGGTCGTACAGCCCCTGAACGTCGTCGGATGCCCTGCCCCCGTCGAACGCGCCCTCAACGATGGCGAGAATCATGCGCGTCGGCTGCGCCAGCCGCTCCGCGAGTTGTTCGGGATTGGCGACGGGTTCCGGCGTCTGCGCGAAGAAGGCTGAAAGCAGTTCGTTCGCGGCGCCTATCTTCCCGGTCAGGCGGATGGTCTCTTACAGGTCGAGTCAGGTTATCATGGCGAGAGTACGGTAAACGAATCGGCGTGTCTCGGCGCGGTCGTACTCTACATGCTCCCGCGACATCGTACCGTGATAGAAGTTAGCGTGAAGTCTCTCCGCCGATTTGAACATATCTTTTATTCGCTGCTGGGCGCCTTCATCTGGAAGGGCTGCTCTCAACCTTCGAACCGCGTTCACCCGATGCTGGTGCTTGCTGAAACGCCAACCACGCTGCTGCGCAACCGCCATGATGGCATGGGCCGCTGCGCCTGCCATCATTTCACAGGCTTTCAGAGTCTTGCCGGCGTTGAAGTCAGCATCGGCCTCATCCAGGAAGTCGCGAGCTGTTTGTTCGTGTTCAAGATAGTTCATCACGCGACCGGCGAGCGTCCGTATATCGCCACCATCTTGTCCACGAACTCGCTCGCGTCGTCATAGGCGAATATTTCTTCGTTCCCGTCCATATAATCCAGCTCAGCGTTCATGCGGAAGGATTCATAAGAACTGAGACCTGATGGCAAGCGCTTATCCCCGACTTCTTTCGCAAGATTGCTGATGAAGGTTTGCCTCTCTGTGAATGTTCCCCAAGGCGCGCCGCGTTGCTCTGCGACAAGCGCGATGACGCGCTCCATTACTTCAGACATGAGCGCGGACCCCTCTTGGGTCTCGCCAAGTATGAAGTGGATAGCGGCGCGGTCTATCACCCGGCGCAGTTGGTAGCCCAAATCCTGCTTCTTCTCTTTCCCACCCGTCGCTTGCTGTTCTGCCGCCGACAGCTTGGTGGGCGTCGCCATTTCACACTCCTCGCTCAACTGCGTCCCTCTATCATCAGCCACACTAGCATATCACCCTCACGCCCCTCTCATAAACTTGTCGTACGCCTCCGCCCCCGCGTAGCGCGCCTTCGAACCAAGCGTCTCCTCGATCAGCAGCAGCCGGTTGTACTTCGCGGTGCGCTCGCCGCGCACCGGAGCGCCCGCCTTTATCTGCCCCGCTCCAACGCCGACGGCAAGGTCCGCTATCGAGGAATCCTCCGTCTCGCCTGAGCGGTGGCTGATGACTGTTCCCCAGCCCGCGTCGCGCGTCATGCGGATGGCGTCCAGCGTCTCGCTGACGGTGCCGATCTGGTTGAGCTTGACTAGCACGGCGTTGGACGAGCCGCGCCGGATGCCGTCAGCTATCAGCTTCGGGTTCGTCGTATAGATGTCGTCGCCCACTAGCTGCGCCCGCGAGCCGAGACGCCGGGTCATCATGTCCCATGCGTTCCAGTCGTCTTCGGCGAGGCCGTCCTCGATGGAGATGATCGGGTAGTCGCTGATCCAGGCGTCGTAGATGTCAACCAGGTTCTCGGCGCTCAGCGACGTCTCGCGCGCCGGCAGTGTGTAGCGTCCCGGACGGCTGCTTAGCTCGGAGGCGGCGACGTCCATCGCCAGGAAACAGTGCTCGCCCGGCCTGTACCCCGCGCGCTCTATCGCCTCGATCAGCAGCTCGACGGCCTGGCGGTTCGTAGCCAGCGGCGGCGCGAAGCCGCCCTCGTCGCCCACGTTCGTCCCAAGCGCGCGGTTGCGGAGTCCCTGCATCAGCGCGTGATACACCTCCACGCCCGCCTGCATCGCCCGCTTGAACGTGTCGAAGCCCAGTGGCACAACCATGAACTCCTGGAAGTCGGTCGAATTTTCGGCGTGCATCCCGCCGTTGATGATGTTGAACATCGGCGCGGGCAGCGTTATCGGCTCGCCGTCGTTGAATTGCATGTAAAGCGGCCGCCCGGCGCTCTCCGACGCCGCGCGCGCCACGCCCAGAGACACGCCCAGCACAGCGTTCGCGCCCAGAGACGCCTTGTTGGGCGTGCCATCGAGCGCGAGCAGCGTCTCGTCTATCTTTCGCTGCCCCTCGCCGTCCACTGGGACCGGCAGCCCGCGCAGCGCGGGCGCGATCTTGTCGTGCACGTTGGCGACGGCCTTCAGCACGCCGCGCCCCATGTAGCGTGAAGGGTCGCCGTCGCGCAGCTCCACCGCCTCGTTCGCGCCCGTGGACGCGCCGGACGGGACGAGCGCCCGTCCCCACGCGCCATCGCTCAGCGCCACGTTGACTTCCACCGTCGGGTTGCCGCGCGAGTCCAGAACCTCTCGCGCGCGAATGTCTGAGATCGTAGTCATGCTCTAATCCGCCTGCTTTCCGTATTGAGTCAGCTTTCTCTTCTACTCTAGCCTACACCATGTCGAGATGCCATCCGCGCCCACGTATGGTATCGTGTAACGGACGCGGACAAGCCCAGAGGCGCATTGGCTATGACTAACAGAACCCTAGAGAATACGACAGCGACCATAACGGCGGAACCCTTCCCCGACTACCCGCCGCGAGACGACATGCAGAATTTCATCTATCTATCTTTGCCCTCGCACATGACATCTCTGCGACGCTTCTACTCGAGCCTGTCCGGCGTCTCAGTCCTCAGCGAGGTTCCCGTATCGCAGCGTTATGGCGATTACTCCAGAGTTCGCATCCCCGATCTGATGGTGTGCTTCGATTCCGATTGGGATGTGATGGTCGAGCACAACGGATACGCCTTCGACAGACAGGGTGGCCCGCCCGACTTCGCGCTGGAGATCGCGTCCGTTTCGACGGCCCGCAGAGATGAAGGCGAGAAGCGGCGGGATTACGAGTCGTTTGGCGTAACCGAGTATTGGCGCTTCGATCCGACCGGCGGCGAACGGTACGAAGCCGCGCTCGCCGGCGACCGCCTATCGGACGACGGCGCTTACCGCCCCGTACCGGTCGAGTGGCAGGACGAAGAGCGCTGCCGCGGCTGGAGCCAAACCCTCGGCCTGTACGTCTGTTGGGAACGCGGACAGCTGCGCTTCTTCGATCCGGCGTCTCAAGAGTACCTACGCACGCACGACGACGAGGCGGACAGAGCCGATGCCGAAGCCGCGCTGCGCGAGCGAGCAGAAGAACGAGCCAACAGAGAAGCCTCGCGGCTTGAACGCGCAGAAGCCGAGGTAGCCAGGTTGCGCGCGCGACTGCGAGAGCTAGGCGCCGCCGACGTCTAGCGAACAGGCCTGAAAGCGCCGCTTCTCATCGCGCGCGCGCGCATTGCGACAGCCGCGCGTGCGCGCTAGATTGCGCCGAATCTTCAAACCTTCCGTTGTTCTCTTTGCCCTTCGCGTTAAATCTCTCCAACCATTTTACAAATGTAACGTATTGGAGTAACTTTGTGGTTGTGAATGCCGACTGCGAACGCAAACGCTAAGGAGGACCGCGATGAACTCCGATGAGACTTACATGACGCCCGGAGACGAGGAACTCGACCTTGAAGCCCTCGTCGAATTCGCCGACAACCCTGAACCCAGATGCGCTTGCGTACTGCTTCTCGACGTTTCCGGCTCCATGCACGGAGAACCAATATCGGCCTTGAATCAGGGCGTATCTACCTACGTAGAGGCCCTTCGAGATGATGCGCTGGCATCCCTGCGGGTGGAAACTGCCATCGTCTCCTTCAACCACACTCCCAACCTCGAACAACCCTTCGCGACGGCTGCGGGTGTCTCGCCCGTATCGCTTCAAGCGTTCGGAGGCACCGCCATTGGAGCCGCAGCCCTCTACGCGCTCGACCTGATAGAGGAGCGGAAGAAAGTGTACAGGCAAGCCGGCACAGCGTACTACCGCCCTTGGATCATCCTGATTACCGATGGCGCCTCCGGCGACAATATTTCCGAAGCGTCCCGGCGTGTTCACGAGGCAGAGGAGGCAAAGCAAGTGGCCTTCTTCAGCGTGGGCGTAGAGGGCGCGGACATGAACGAACTGAACCGGCTTGCCCCACGCGGCGCGCTTCCTCTCAATGGCCTCGCGTTCGGCGAATTCTTCCAGTGGCTGTCGGCTTCCATGACGTCGGTATCGTCGTCGCGGGTGGATGATGAAATCAACCTGCCGGACCCTTCGGGATGGGCAAAGCTGTGATGTTCCGTGCCCGCCGCAAAGACGGTTCCGGAGACGGGGCGGAAGCTGTCGCCCGGAGCGCCTGGACGGTTGGCGGCGCGTCAGTGGCTGGCGTGAGCCATGAACGCAACGGCCTTCCCTGCCAGGACAGCATGAGCTATCGTGTCGTCGGCGAGGCGCTGATAGCGTCGGTGGCGGACGGCGCCGGCTCAGCCGAACTGTCCGACGTCGGCTCCGCGCTCGCCGCCGGTACGAGCGTCCGGACCGCCGAACTCCTCCTCCAGGAAGAGCACGACCATTCGCCGCACCCGCTCGACGAAACCTGCCTCGGCCCCATACTCGCCGCCGCCGTCGAGGAAGCCCGCTGCGAACTGGAAGCCGAATCGCGGCGACGGGGAGTCGAAGTTCGTCAACTCGCGACTACCCTGCTGCTTGCCATCCACACCAAGCGCATACTCGCCGTCGCGCAGATCGGCGACGGCGCCGTTGTCGTCTCCGACGGGCGCGGCGCTTTCCTCACGTGGATAACCCCCCAAAGAGGCGGCGAATACGCCAATCAGACGAACTTCCTAACCTCCGCGAATGCCATGTCCGATCTCGAAGTTAGGGTAGGGCGCCTGGATCTCGGCTCGACCCATCTCGCCCTGTTCACGGACGGTTTGCAGAACCTCGCGCTAAACGGCGCGGACAACAGCCCGCATACCCCTTTCTTCGCGCCGCTGTTCGCCTGGATGCGCTCCCAGCCGGATGGAGACGCCGCGTCGCGCAATCTAGCCGCGTTCATGAAGTCCCCCAAAGTAACCAACAGGGCTGACGACGATCTGACTCTCCTGCTGGCGACGCTCGCGGGGTGAGACATGGCCGGCGCTAGCAGGGTTCGGACTCTGTATCTCGGCTCCAGCGGGCAGGCGGTGTCCATCCGCGTCGGCAACTTGCTCGGCTCCGGCGGAGAGGGTTCGATCTATGCCCTGGACGTACTCCCCGATCACGTGGCGAAGGTGTACCACAACCCGGGCGATGCGATCCGCTCCAAACTGGCGCTGATGGTCGCCAACCCGCCGACTATGCCCGATACGGGAGGCCACGTCTCCATCACCTGGCCGCTGGATACCCTATGCGAAGACCGCAGCCGCGATACCTCCTCCGTAGTCGGCTACCTCATGCACAGGCTGAGCGCTTCGCGTCAGCTGAACCAGTGCTTCAACCCGGCGGCAAGAAAACGTGTAGCCTCCCATTATACCTACAAGCACCTCTGCGCCATCGCCATAAACCTTGCGATAGTGGTGAACGCCGTCCACGACGGCAACTACGTCATAGGCGACATCAACGAATCCAACTTTCTGGTCGATGACAATGGGTTCGTAACGCTCATAGATACCGACTCGTTTCAGGTGATAGACCAGAGCGACGGCACGGTTCACAGAAGTCCGGTGGGCAAGCCCGAATACACGCCGCCGGATCTGCAGGGCATGGCGTTCAGAGATACGGACCGGAATCAGTACCACGACCGCTTCGGGTTGGGCGTACTGATCTTCCAGCTGCTCTTGGAAGGGCGACACCCCTACACCGGAAGGTACACCGGGCAGGGCGAACCCCCGCCTACCGAAGACAACATCGCCAGCGGATACTTTCTGCACTCCCAAAGCCGCAACGTTCCGTTTGTAGAAGGTCCAGGATACCTGCCGTTCGACACTCTGGACGAGTCGCTCAAGGAACAATTCAGGCTCTGCTTCGACTCGGGGCACGACAACGGCTTGGTTCGCCCGACGCCGAGGCAGTGGGAGGATGCGATAACGGCATCCGTCCAGTCCCTAGCGCAATGCGCGGCGAATCCCAATCATCTGTACTTCCCGCACAACCCGTCGTGCCCTTGGTGTGAACGCGCGAACATGATGAGAGGGAACGATCCGTTTCCCCACGTCGCCGGTCCGGAGGCGGAGTTCGTAGGAAGACAATCCACTGGCGCGTCCTCCGGGCTCAGCGCCGAAGAGGTGGCGCAGGTTGTCGAAGTAGTCATGCGAAGGCAAGCCGCCGGCGCATCCCCCCCTCCACCACCACCGCCCCGACAGCCCACTTCAACGCCGCGACCGCAGCCATCCCAGCCGACCCAGCCATCCCAGCCATCTCAGGCGCTCAAGGCGCCGTGGGCCTGGGTCAGAAGACACCCCATAGTGCTGGTGGCGATTCTGGTTGGAATGGTGATAGTCGCTTCTTTAGAAGCTTTGGGTTTCGACATCATTTCGAGGGACCCGGAGCCTCCAATAATTTCAGGCGCGCCGCCGCCCGCCGCCCCGACTCCCTCCGGTTCGCAGCCAATCCCCACGTCTCCCCCGGTCGTCGCTGCTCTTCCTCTGGACGATGACTCGCCGACACCCACTCCTACCCCCACGCTGACGCCGACCCCCACCGCTACGCCCATACCCACGCCGACCCCGACCGCGACACCAACGCATACCCCTACCCCCACCGCTACGCCTACCCCCACCGCGACGCTCACACCCACGCCAACCGCGACGCATACGCCCACCCATACGCCCACTCCTACACCTACCTCGACGCCCACCCATACCGCTACTCCTACTGCCACGCCCACCATAACGCCTGCGCCAACCGAAACGCCTACACCCATCGCGACGCATACGCCCACACACACACCGACCGCGACGCATACGCCCACGCCCACGCCCACACCCACCGTCACGCTAACGCCAACCGCTACTCCTATCCCGATATACCCCGACCTGCGCTTGGAATCGGTATCGGCGTCAACTGAGACTCCCCGGATATGGGAGGAAGTCGAGTTCACCGCCCGCATTCTCAACGCAGACGTGGCTCCGGTCGGCAAGTTTACTGTCGGGTTGTACGATGGCGGCGAAGCGCTGGCGCAGAGGAGCGTTCCAAGCCTCAGACCCGGCGAAGAGCGGGAAGTAACGCTCACCTGGAGAGCCGAGGCGCAACCTAGAACGCTGGAAGTGATCTTGGACTACGACCGCCTGATACCTGAGTCCAACGAATCCAACAACTCGTCGGAGACGCTGTGGATAACGCCGCCGATCCCGCCCTATCAGGTGGACGAAATATCCTGGTCTCCGAAGAGGCCGGAGGTCGAGCAACGGA
This sequence comes from Dehalococcoidia bacterium, assembly GCA_034420955.1. Taxonomy (GTDB): domain Bacteria; phylum Chloroflexota; class Dehalococcoidia; order Lucifugimonadales; family UBA1123; genus VXRN01. The sequence goes on along the minus strand of DAOUKV010000013.1, from coordinate 39,683 downwards.
CGACGTTCTGGGCGCACGTCCGCAACAGCTCGGATCAGCGCGCGAGGTACGAGGCGGGCGTGGCGTTCTACATGGACGGCGACTACATCTCATTGACTGACATCGGCGAGTTGGAACCCAAATCAACCAAGCAGGTGGAATCCAGTTCTTGGAAAGCCAAGAAAGGCCCCCATGAAGTGATAGCGGCCATCTACCCTGCCTCATACCTAGACCACCAAGTCAACCCATCGTGGCGCGAGCTGGACGAGAGGTACGCCATCGCCATCGAGCGCAAGAGATACGATGCTACTCTGCTGCCCAACCTGGCGATTACGAGAGTGGACATCACCGAGAGTAGCGGCCCGGATAATACCCTGTATCTGCACACGAAGATAGGGGTGGAAAACAAGATAGGCGATGACGGAGTTCGCCCCGCAGCCGCGCGCGACTCATTCGATATCAAGGTAGAGGTGAGCGGGAGCGGTTGTCCGTGGGCGGTCGTCCCGTGCGCCGTCACAGTGTCCGTTAGCTCACTGAGTGGAGGAACTGGAGTATCCGAGTCGGTGCCGGGAACAAACCCCCTGCCGCGCCCACCCTCCGGCGCAACACACGAGTATTTCTTCGTCATCACCGTCGATCCGAACGACGAAGTGGACGAGAGCAACGAGACCGACAACGTCCGCCCCGAGACGAAGCGCGTCAAAAGCAACTGAAAGTTACGTTTCTACTACCTGCATCTCTACGCCCCTCTGCATCTCTACGTCAAAGCCCCTTGCGCCTTTGCGCCTTTGCGCTAAAATAAATGCCATGACCATATTGACCACAACCGCCAACCACTCCCCCGTCATCCTCATCACCGGCGCCTCAGCCGGCATCGGACGGGCGGCCGCGCTGCTGCTCGCCGAACGCGGCTGCATTGTCATCGGGTCGAGCCGACGGCTCGACCGCCTGGCGCCCCTGTTCGACGCCGCCGAGGCTCGCCGCGTCCGGCTATTCGGCGTCGAGCTCGACCCCAACTCGGACGAATCGGTAGCCGACGTCATGCCCGGCGTCATCGAGCAGTTCGGGCGTATAGACGGCTTGGTCAACAACGCCGGCTTCGGCGTGTGGGGACCTGTCGAATCGGTATCGGTGGACGAGATGAAGCTGCAGTTCGAGGCGAACTTCTTCGGCTGCGTCAGGATGATACACGCCGCGCTGCCGCAGATGCTCGCGCGGCGGTCGGGCAGAATCGTGAACATAAGCTCCGTGCTGGGGCGCATCGGCACGCCGTTCAACGGCGCCTACGTCGCCAGCAAGTACGCGCTGGAGGGCCTGAGCGAGTCGCTGCGCGCCGAGGTCAAACCGTTCGGCGTCCACGTATCGCTCGTCGAGCCGGGCCTGTTCGCCACCGACTTCCAGAAGAACCAACTGCGCGGCGCGCGAGTAGATGACGAGGCGTCGCCGTTCGCGCCGTACATCGAGCGATACAACGGACGGCACGACCAGTTCGACCACTTCGCCGCCAACCCCATCAGAGTCGCCCGCGTCATCGAAAAAGCGTTGTTCTCGCGCCGCCCCCGATTCCGCTATCCTGTGGGTCCCGACGCCCGCGCCGGAATGTTCGGCGCCCGCGTCCTGCCCGAGCGCCTGTTCCACGCCATCCTCGACAGGGCGACGCTGAGGTAGCTGACGTCGCGGCCCGGCTCGCATCCATAGAGTGTCCCTTGGTCGCTCCAGTCGCGCCGCCGACCCGCCTGCGGGCCAAATATCGGTCAAGCGCGTGGCTTGCGTCTGCTACAATACCCCAAGCAAGGCGGCCGGGCGGCCGCTGCCCCTGCATAGTTCCGGGCTCGTCATAGGCGTGTCTTGGGCGGACGGGGGAGAGGAAAGTCCGAGCTCCACCGGACAGGATGCCCGCTAACGGCGGGGCGGGGCGACCCGACGGAAAGCGCCACAGAAACAGACCGCCCGCGTCCACGGCGACCTCACGACCGCCAACGGACTCGCGGGTAAGGGTGAAAAGGCGGGGTAAGAGCCCACCGTCCCGCGTGGCGACACGTGGGAGCCAGGCAAGCCCCATCCGGAGCAAGGCCTAATAGGGGGACACGGGCGTCCGGCCCTTCCCCGGGTTGGCCGCTCGAGCGCGTCGGCAACGGCGCGCCTAGATGGATGGCCGCCGTCCGCGCTCCCAGCGCGGATACAGAACTCGGCTTACAGGCCGCCTTGCGAATCCTCAAGCCTACTCGCCTCTGTCCGCCTTTCGGACTGTCGGCTATCTGGGGAGGTTGCGTTCCAGCACAACCACCGCGTTCTCGCGTTCAGCCTGTTCGCGGAGCCGCTCGGATATGACGACGCAGTAGATTGCGCGGCGGACTGGAGCGTCGGGGAATATCTTTCCAAGCGCGGTCGCGCTCCGTTCGACTCTATCCAGATCGTCCAAGTTGACGGTGAACGACGCTTCCACGACGATATAGGCGAACTCTGGTTGTCTGTCGCCGGCGAAAGTCGAGCGTATGATCGCGTCCGTATCCAGGAGTCTGCGGTACTCGCTAGGAGTTATGGCGCCCGACATTCTAGCTCCCAGAATTTCGTCGTTGAATTCCTGGGAGACCCTGGTGTAGCTTTCCGGCCTGAGAATCCTTGCCCTTCCCGGTCCAATGGAATCGCTGATCTTGGCATAAGCTGTTCTGGCGAGTTTGTTTTCCAGACTTTCGCCCTTGAGCCAGCCAATGTCTCTTTGCATCTCGGCGATCTGCTTGCTGTTCTCAGCAATCTGCTTGCTGTTCTCGGCGATCTGCTTGCCGTTCTCGGCGATCTGCCTGCTGTTCTCGGCGATCATCTCCGCAATCTGGTCCATGCGTTTGCTGGAAGACCGAGCATACTCTTCGAACCGGGCCGGCAGGGTCATCAGCTCATCCGTAAGGATCAGCTGCCTAAGCTCCCTCAGCCATTCGGGATTTTCTTCGAGGACTCTCTTTAGGTCCTGAAATGTGCTGATGGTGGTCATACTGCGTTCTCCCTCTCCGATTGTATCTGATTCATGGAGTTGACGCCCAGCCAGAGACCTGCGCTTTCCGCCCGCGCCAACCACTGAGCCCCCTCGAATCCCAAACCTCCGCGCCGCGCGCCTATCGGTCAGGCGCTTGGCTTGCTCTTGACGCCTCCGCGCCCGTCCGCTACCATTCCCTGAGAACATATGTGCTTTTAGCGAAACGATAGCGAGACATGGACGCCCATCCAAGCCACAATCCGCCCGCTCTGCCCGACCTCATCCGCCGCGAAACGGACGACGGACTGATCGCCGTCCGCTTCCTGGTGGACCTGATGGACGCGCGGATCGAGGGCGCCAAGATTACCGACCGGCTGGCCGCCGCGCGCGAACTGCTGGATCGCGGCTTCGGCAAGCCCAACGCGGCAGCCGCGGCCGCAACCGCGTCCGGCGACGATTCGGACGCCGAGCGCGAGGCGACCGCAAGGGCGATGCTCGCCGAGCGCATCCGCCGCGCCCTGGACGCCACGCCGGAAACCCCGAAAAATGAAAAACCCCCTCTCCCTCAGGGAGAGGGTTGGGGTGAGGGTGAACCCCCGGAGACCAACCATGCCTAACGACCTCCACAGCATATTAGAACGCGCTTTGGAAGCCCCGCCCCGCAAGCGCCAACAGATTCTGAAGGCGCTGCGCGACGAGGCGCCGCGCCTGAACCACAGCGAAGCGGACCTGGCGAACTACGCTTGGCCGCTCTGGGCGCGCGACAGCCAGCGGCCTCCGCCCGGCGACTGGGCCATCTGGCTCGTCATGGCCGGACGCGGTTTCGGCAAGACGCGCACCGGCGCCGAGTGGATTCGCGCCCGCGTCGAATCCGGCGCGTCCGGGCGCGTCGCCCTCGTCGCCCGCACGCCCGCCGACGCGCGAGACGTGATGATAGAGGGCGACTCCGGCATCCTCAGCGTCTGCCCGCCCGGCAGTAGGCCCAAGTACGAACCGTCCAAGCGGCGGCTCACCTGGCCCAACGGCGCCTTCGCGCTCGCCTTCTCCAGCCACGAACCGGACCAACTGCGCGGCCCGCAGTTCGACGCCACCTGGTGCGACGAGGTGGCAAGCTGGGAGTACCCACGCGAGACGTGGGATAACCTGATGTTCGGCCTGCGGCTTGGCGCCAACCCGCAGTGTGTGGTTACGACTACGCCCCGCCCGATAGAACTGCTGCGCGAGCTTGTGGAGCGCGACGACGTTCACATTACGCGCGGCTCCACATACGAGAACCGCCAAAACCTGGCGGCGAGCTTCCTGCGCCAGATCGAACGGCGCTACGAAGGCACGGACACCGGACGCCAGGAGATATACGCCGAGCTGCTGGACGAAGCCGAGGGCGCGCTGTGGCGCCGCGAGTGGATCGCCCACGCGGACTCCGCGCCCGAACTGGAGCGCGTAGTCGTCGCCATAGACCCTGCCATGTCGTCGCGTCCAAGCAGCGACGAGACCGGCATCGTAGTCGCCGGAGTGTCCAACCACGGTGGCGATGAGGGTGGCGCGCGCGGCCCACATGGATTTGTTCTGGCGGACGCATCGGCGCGGCTGTCCCCCGACGCTTGGGCGCGCCGCGCCATCGAGCTGTTCGACCGCCACCGCGCCGATCGCATCATCGGCGAGCGCAACAACGGCGGCGACCTGGTTGGCGCGACGCTCAAGACAGCCGCCGGCGGGCGATCGCTGCCCATCCGGCTCGTAACCGCCAGCCGCGGCAAGTTCGCCCGCGCCGAACCCGTAGCCGCTCTCTATCAGCAGCGTCGCGTAACCCACGTCGGCTCCTTCCCCCAGCTCGAAGACCAGCTATGCGCCTGGGAACCCGGATCGCCAAGATCGCCGGACAGAATGGATGCGCTCGTCTGGGCGCTGAGCGACCTGATTACCGACAGGCGGGAGACGCGAATATGGGTGTAGCCGAGAACGCCAACGAATCCAACGTCTTCAACAGCGTTGGGCCACGTCGCAAAGCCATCTACTGCGACGACTGCGGACGCGAGAAGCTGGCCGAGATAAGAAACGGAAAGCTGATAATCATGGACCGACGGCACGGAAAGCGGCACATAGCGGTGCTTCCCGCGCCGGATGAGTCGAATTAGGAGGAACCCCGATGAACGAATTCATACAGCGTCTCATCAACCGCATCATGCCCGCCGATAGGGGCGCTGCCGGGCGCGCCGCCCCACATGCTGGCGCGAACGCCGGTCCTCACGCCGGCGCAACCGACTCGCTATCGGACGCCCTCGCCGCCGCCCTCTCTTCTGGGAGCTCCGACTGGTCGCCCACCCACTACGCCGGCTACTTCGCCGCCTCCGCGCCCGTCTATGCCGCGCTGCGCCTCCGCGCCGACGCCGTAGCCAGGCCCCGCCTGCTCGTGTACCGCGAGTCGGCTGTCGGCGGCGAGCGCAGCCGCGCGTGGGTCGGCCCACAGCACCCCGCGCAGACGCTCCTCGACCGCGTGAACCCCCACTGGACGGGCGGCGACCTCTGGCGCGCCACCGAGATATATCTGAACCTGTGGGGCGTCGCCTACTGGTCCGTCATGCGAGACGAGATGGGCGCGCCGACCGAGATCTGGCCGCTGCGTCCCGACCGCGTGCGCCTCGTGCCGGACGACCGCGAATACATCCGAGGCTATCTGTACACCGGCGCGTCCAGCGCGCAGGTCGCGTTCGCCGCGGACGAGATCGTCCGCCTGCGCTACTTCAACCCGCTCGACGAGTACGCCGGTCTCTCGCCCATCGCCCCCGCCCGTCTCACGCTCGACATGGGACGCGACGCGCTCATCGGCAACCGCTCCGGCCTCGCCAACGACGGCGCGCCCGGCGTCGCCCTCGAGACCGGCGGCCCGACGTCCGAAGACGAGGTCCGGCGCATCTACGAGCAGTGGGAGGCGCGCTACCGCGGCCCGCGCAACCGGCTTCGCCCCCTGGTGCTGAGCGAGGGCATGAAGATTTCCCATCTCGGCTTCTCGCCGCGCGACATGGAGTACGTCCGCGCCCTGCGCTGGACCGTCGAAGACGTAGCCCGCGTCTTCAACGTCCCCAAGCCCCTGCTGCACGACCTCGAGCGCGCCACCTACTCCAACATCGAGACTGCCCGTCGCATGTTCTGGGAGACGTGCATCGTCCCCGAGCTGCGCTTCTTCGAAGAAAAGCTGAAAGAGACCCTCTTGCCCATGTTCGGAGACCCGTCCCTGACCGCCGAGTTCGACACCTCCAGCATAGAAGCCCTCCGCGAGTCCGAGTCCGAACGCGCCCGCCGGATGCAGATCTACGTCTCAGCCGGTATAATGACGGTAGAGGAGGCCCGCGGCCAACTAGGCCTGCCCGCGGCGTAGGGGGTAGATAGAGTGCATGGGAGTCTCGACCTCTCTACACTCTATCTGATGCGCCGCTATCGAGGCTGGCGCTGAGAAAGCAGAACGTCTATTGATGGATCAGAACCAACAAAAAGCTCGATTCTCCCTGGCATATATTGAATCTGTGGCATCTGTTGCTGGATTCCATATATCCGAACCTAGAGTTGACCAAGACAGCGTGGACGGCGCCTTCTATGGATGGAGACTCTGGACGAAGACCGAGGCTGGAATTCCAAGCCAAGGCGACGGCTAGGAATTTAGTTATCGGAGACGAAATCTACTTCCCTCTGTCGGTGAAGAACTACAACGACCTCCGCGTTGAGTCCATCATTCCCAGAGTCCTAATCGTCTTGATTATGCCCCAGGAGAGTCGGGAATGGGTAAATCAAACGGACGATGAATTGTGCTTGCGCCACTGCGCCTATTGGCTGACCCTCCGAGGCCGCCTCTCAACACGCAATACCGACAACATCACGGTTCATGTGCCGATGGCCAATATGCTAGGGAGCGACCAACTCATTGACATGATGCAGAGAATTGAAAGAACAGGTGAGTTGTGATAGTCCAAATACACGACCACGAAGCCCTGTCTTCCATTTCGATAGTCAGCCTTCGCGCTTATCTGATTTCGAACCGCTGGACCGATGCCGGAACTTGGGGAGAGCGACCTATCACCGTTTTCTCCAAGGCGAGTGGCGGCAGAAGTTGGGAGATTCTAGTTCCACATCGGGATACCATCGGCGGCTACGCCGAAAATATGGCAGAGTCAGTCAAGGTTCTGTCGGCGGTTGAGGAACGCTCGGAGTTGGACGTGTTCTATGATCTCTCTGCGGCCGGCGCCGATGTTATACACATGCGTTCGGTCAACGGCAAGGCGAGAGAGGCGTTATCACTGCGGCAAACTGCCGGTATGCTCAGCGACGCATACAGAATGTTGGAGGCCGGAGCGCGCTCGGCTGAGACCCCACGCGCAGCCCATCGGGGTAGGCAGAGCGCCAATGTAGCGGAATACCTAGACAGAGTGCGTCCCTTGCCGGGCTACTCCCAAGGCTACGCGCTAACGTTGCATTCTCCTGTTCCGGTAGGCTTTGACAGACAGGAAGACTTGGGAGACGATTTCCACGCTCCTTTTGCCCGACAGGTAACCGCTAAACTCGCTCAAGGACTGCGACATACGAGCGATGCGCTGGAATCGGTAATTTCTACGGACACGCTGGAACCTTTCAAGGAATGGGTAGAGTCCGGTGTCAGCGCCAATCTGTGCGACTCAGTGGCGGATCTGGCAAAGCGAGGAGATGGAGTTGTGATTGACCTGACTTGGGCAGGCGTCCGTCCAGCCAACGAGCCGGACTCTCACTTTCAGTTTTCCTCCGACTCCGCCGACATCCTCGTCGAAGCGGCGAAATCATTTCGTCAACGAGAACCTTCCTATAACGAGCGGATAGTAGGCCTAGTCGTTCGACTGGAAAAGGAGCCTAACGAATTCGACGGCAAGGCAACGATTGCTTCAGTGTGGGACGGGTATCTTATACGGATGAATGTGGAGTTCGAGCAGGCGGTTTATGATGCCGTCATTAGCGCTTTCAGAGACCAGGCGCAGGTTACACTGGACGGAGACGTCCATCCGGCGGGCAGAAGCTACGAGTTGCGCAATCCCCGAAACTTATCAGTATTGGCGCGGTAGCAGGCAAGTCCCTGACCCCGATCGCATACTCCAACATAGACATCGCCTGCCGGGTATTCTGCCTCCCCTCCCCCAATCGCCCCCGCGACCCACTTTGTGATACCCTACCCCCAAGCCGCCGGACTACCCGACGGCGCAAGCGCAATTCGCAGCAGGAGCAGGCAGGAGAGACGCATGGGCAAGGTCATCGGAAGCTATCTCATATCGCGGACGCTCAAGGAGGAAGGGGTCGATACCCTGTTCTACCTCATGGGCGGCCCCAACTTCGACATCGTAATGGCGGCTGAAGACCAGGGCATCCGCTGCGTGGACTTCAGACACGAGCAGGCCGCCGCGTTCGCGGCCCACGCCTACGCTCGCGTTACCGGCAAGCCCGGCGTCTGCACAGCCGCGTCCGGCCCCGGCACCCTCAACCTGCTCACAGGCGTCTATACGGCCGCCATAGACTGCGCCCCAATGGTCATCCTCGGAGGCGCCGGCCCCGTCCACGAGATCGGACGCGAGGCGTTCCAGGAGGTGGACCAGGTAGGCATCATGGAGCCTATGATGAAGTGGGTCCACCAGACCACGCAGGCGGCGCGATACCCCGAAGTCGTCAGCATGGCTTTCCGGAAGGCGACCACCGGACGCCCGGGCCCCGTCTATATCGACTGCGGCGCGGACGTGCTGTACGAAGAGGTCGAAGAAGACGACGCCATCACCCCCTACCGCGCCGAGCGACGCAGCCGACCGGCCGCCGAGGCGAGCGTGGTGCAAGAGACGATCGACATGCTCGCCGCATCTGAACGCCCGATGATTTTCGCGGGCGGCGGCGCCTTCTTCTCCGGCGCGGCTGAAGAGCTTACCCAGTTCGTGGATCTCACCTCCACTCCGTTCTACACCGCGCCCATGTCGCGCGGGCTTATCGGCGAGGACCACGTGGTGTCCTTCCAGGCCGCCCGCAGCACCGCCATGCGCGAGACCGACTTCGTTCTCGTCGTCGGCACGCGGCTGAACTGGATGGTGCAGTACGGCCACCGCTTCAACCCCAACGCGACGGTCGTGCAGATAGACATAGACCCCGCCGAGCTGGGCCATAACCGCGACATAGATCTCGGCATCGTCGGCGACGCCAAGACCGTCATGGGACAGCTGCTCGCCGAGGCGCAGAACCGAGAAGCCGATTGGGCCGGACGGCTCGAATCCGACTGGATAACCCACCTGCGCGATACCGAAGACTCGCGCGCCGCCCGCAGCGCGCCGCTGTTGAACTCCGACCAGACGCCCATTCACCCGCTGCGCCTGTGCAACGAGATCAACAACTTCCTCGACCGCGACGCCATAGTGTCCGTGGACGGCAATGAGATTCTGCACTTCGGACGCCAGTCCATCAACACCTACGAGCCGGGGCACCGCCTGAACTCCGGCGTAACCGGCACCATGGGCGTAGGCCTGCCCTACGGCATCGGCGCCAAGCTCGCCAAGCCCGACAAGCAGGTGCTGGTGCTGCACGGCGACGGCTCGATGGGCATGAACGCGATGGAGCTGGACACCTGCGTCCGCCACAACATCCCGGTCGTAACTGTCATCTCCAACAACGCCGGCTGGACGGCGCGGACGCCGGACCGCCGCAAGCCGGGCCGCGAGCTGGGCTTCACCAACTTCGACGGCATGGCCCGCGAACTGGGCGCCCACGGCGAGACGGTCGAAGACCCCAACGAGATTCGCCCCGCGCTCGAACGCGCCTTCGACAGCGGCAAGCCCGCCGTCGTCAACGTAATCGTAGAGCCGACCGCCGCCGGCGTCTCCCGCGCCTGGGGCGGCTCCCGCATGGAGTAACCCTCCCTAATCCCCTCTAACGCAGAGGGCAGAGAAGACGCAGAGACGCAAGGGATAAATTGAGATTCCTCCGCGTCTCTGCGTCTCTGCGTTAAAATCCCCTCAAAGCTACTCAGCCAGCCACTCCAGCAGGGCGATGCCGATTTCGACTGAGTATCCCAGCAGGCTGGGGTTGATGTGCGGCATCGTGTCCCAAGGAGAGTTGATTCGGGATAGGTCGTCGGAGATGAGAAAGAGCGCGGGGATTCCCACCGCTTCGAACGGCGCGTGGTCGCTGCCCCAGTTGCCCCGTTCGATTCCGATGTCCAGTCCCAGTCCGTCGCCGATCATCTGCGCCTGGGCCATCAGGTCGGAGTCGCCAATCACCATGAGCGAGTCGCCGGAGCCTAACGCGTCGAAGTTTAGCATCGCAAGCGTGTTCTCTACCTGCTCTTCGCTCATCCCGTCAACGTAGTGGCGGCTGCCGAACAGCCCGATTTCCTCCGCGCCGAACAGGATTATGCGGACGGTGAACGGGTAGTCTGTGTCGGCTGTATGGGCGGCGATGGTCAGCAGCGTGGACAGCCCGGAGCCGTTGTCGCTCGCGCCCTCGGTGTCCGGCACGGTGTCGTAGTGCGCGCCGAGTATCACGACCGGGGCGTCGTCCGCGGCTGCGCGTCGCTCGCCGATGACGTTCCGAGATGGCGCCTCCTCTCCAATCACCGATACGTTGGCGGTAACCTCGCCCGCCGCTATGAGAGCGAACAACGCGCGTCCGTCCTCCTGGCTGACCGCCACGGCGGGGATGTCGGACGGGTTGGAGAACGTGCCGTTGAACAACCCGGGTCTGTTGTTGAAGATGATGGCCGCCACCGCGCCGGCGTCGGCGACGCGGTTGACCTTCTCCTCGAAGGTGATCGTGCCGCGCTCTATCAGCGCGATGCGCCCATCCAGCCCGTCCGCCGGTATATCGCCCGCGAACGCGCCGCCCGCGTCGGATAGAACGCCCTCCGCGCTGCCCGCGAACGACAGGTTGATCGGCAGCGAGCGCGGCGAGTCCGGCGCGGCGCCTGCCGCCGCGGTCTGAATTTCGACGTTTGCGCGTGTCTGGACGACCGGGAAGTCCTGTATCCGCGTATCGTAGCCTAGTCCGATGAGCCGATCCCGCAAGTGCAGGGCCGCTGCAAGCTCCTCGTCCGTCGCGCTCTCCCTCGGACTGTACTCGCGCGTCAGCGTCTGGAGAACCTCGAACGCCTCGTCTGTGAAGGCGCTTGGCTCCGGCATTGGCGCCGGAGTAGCGGTCGGACTAGGTTCGGGCGTCGCTGTTGGCGGAATGGCTGTACGCGTAGGTGTCGCGGTCGTCGTGGGCGACGGTTCGGGCGTCGCTGTTGGTGGCGAGACGGTAGGCGGAACAGCCGTCTCCGTAGGCGCCGCGATCTGCGTCGAACTTGGCGTTGGCTCCGTCGCCGTGGACGCGCTGTCTCCGCAGGCGAGCAGAACAACCGCCGCGCATACGAAGACGGCCATCAGAAGCCGGGCGACTATCCGCTCCCTGTCTCGATTGCCGTTTCTGCTGTCGCTGTGTAGTGGCATATCGTCCTCAGGTACTACAACGTCGTGGGGCGTGATTTGGTTGGCGGTCCACCGCCTAGCCAGCGGGGCGCCCACCAGTTCGCGCCCGCCATCACTCGCATCAGCGCGGGCACCAGCAGCGCGCGCACGATAGTAGCATCTATCAGCACCGCGATCGCCAAGCCTACGGCCACGATTTTGACCAGCACGAGGTCCCCCGTGGCGAAACCCAGCGACACCAGTATCAGAATCGCCGCCGCGCTGGTGATGACGCGCCCCGAACGCTGCATACCGACGGCGACCGCGCGTGTATTGTCTCCGGTCTTCTCGTAATCCTCTTTGACACGGCTTAGCAGGAACACCTCGTAGTCCATGCTAAGCCCGAACACGATCGAGAATACCAGTATAGGCGCGGTCGCTTCCAAGTACCCCTCCGTCGTGAAACCGAGCAGTTCCTGGAAGTTGCCCTGCTGGAAGATGAACACCAGCGCGCCGAACGCCGCCAGGATGCTCAGCGCGTTCAGCGCCACCGCCTTTAGCGGCAGCAGCGCCGAGCGGAGCAGGAAGAATAGCGCAAGGTACGTAACGACCATCACGTACACGATGATCCAGGGGAAGTCGGTGTACATTCGCTCTATAGTGTCTTCCAGGTCGGCGGTAACGCCGGTTACGAGAACCGTCATGTCGCCGCCCATGTCGCTGCCGGGAAGCGAGGCGCGTACATCCGCCAGCAGCGCCCGCGCCTCCTCAGAAGTTGGCGGGCTTGCCGGAACGATGCGGACTACCTGCGTTCTCGAGTCGGCGCTCAGCAGGCTTCCGAGCGCGCCGCGCTCAGAGTCCGCCATATCGCCCGCCAATCCACCGGACGCCACCAGCGCCGCAATCCGCTGGGCAGCCGCGGCGGGATCGGCTCCGAATATGCTCTCCACCCGCTCCACTCTCGGATCGGAGTCCATTCGCGCGATGAACGCGAGATTGGCAGCGACGTTTTCCGGCGACAGCGTAGAGGTGGGCGAGGTCTCGACCAGGACGATATGCGCCAGTTCGCTCGGCCCGAACCGCTCGGCGATGATGTTGTCGCCCTGTCTCGACTCGGCGCGCTCCGGCAGCATGGACGACCACGGCGCGCCCAGCTTCACGCCCAGGAACGGCGCGCCCAGCAGCAGAAGCAGCGCGACGACGGGTACGATGACGACGAACGGATGCCGCATGACCCACCGCGAGAGGACGAACCAGAACCCACTCTCGTCGTCCCGCCGCCGCCTGCGCCAAATGGACAGCGCATCGACGCGCCGCCCGAGTACCGCGAACAGCGCGGGCAGCAAGGTCAGCGCGATGAGCATCGAGAATACGATGACCGTAATGCCGCCTATGCCCAACGACCTCAGCAACATGAAGTCGAAGAACAACAGCCCCGAAAGCGCGATTACAGATGTGCCGGCGGAGAACGTTATCGCCTTGCCGGAGGTCTGCATGGTCGTCGAAACGGCGAGGGCGACGGCGGCTCTCCCGCCGGCGTTCGCGCCCGCGATTTCAATTTCCTCCCTGAAGCGCGTTACCATCAGCAGCGAGTAGTCCACCGCCATGCCCAGCCCCAGGAACGAGGCGATGTTGAGCGTGAGGATGGACATATCCGTAACCTGCGCCATCAGGAACATGAGCGCGAGCGTGATTGCGACGCTCAGCAGCCCCATGGCGACGGGCAGCCCTGCCGCGACCACGCTACCGAAAACGATCAGCAGCGCGATAGCCAGCAGCGGCGCGGTGATGAGTTCGGCGCGTCGCAGATCGGCCTCGCTGTACGCCGTAATGTCCGCGTACAGCGCGACGCCGCCCGTCACCCACACGTCCAGCTCCGTATCCGCCAGCGCGTCGCGTATCGGCTCGACGAGTGCGGTGGATTCGTCTATGGATGCGTCCAGCTCCACGAAGGCGTAGGTAGTGCGCCTATCGGAAGCGATTAGAGTCTCGCTCGGCAGCGAGTAGAATGTAACGATGCGCGTTACTTCGGGAATCTCGCGCAGCGGCGCGACGGCGTCCTCCATCGCGCCGACGTATGCGGGGTCGGCAACTTCCAGGCTGTCGCTAGAAAAGACCAGCGTAACCGACGAATCGGATAAGTCGAGCGCGTCCACCATCTGCCGGATCGCAAGCCGGGATTCGGTATCAACCTCGCCGAAACCCTGTTTCAGCGCGCCCGCAACGCGCGGCGCCAGCGACAAGCTGGCGACGAAGACCACGATCCACGCGCCGATCACCCACCAGCGGTATCGAATTACGAATGTGGCGAGCGACGCCATCTACGCCTTGGAAATGCGCCAACTCCGCATATGCGTGAGGCGCGACTTCCGGCGCGATTCCAAAACCGCCATCCTGCCCATCCTCTACACCAGCTTCGGCTGCGCGCCGTTGACGCGCCCGTTCACCCGGCCGTTGGCGCCCGCGTCCGCGGACGCGCTTAGATCGCTGACACAGCTTATGGAGGCTACCGCGTCGCCCGCGTTGGGCTTGAAGATGGTTACGCCTTGCGCTTTTCGTCCGGTATTTCTGATCTCAGACAGATAAGTTCTTAGTACCTGCGCCTGTTCTGAGACCAGATAGATCTCCTCACTGTCGTCCACCACGCGTGCGTCTGCAACGGGTCCGGTCTTCTCTGTGATTCTTAGCGTTAGTATGCCTTTGCCGCCCCGACTTCTCTTGGTATACGAACTCAGGGGCGTCTTCTTGCCATAACCGAGCTTGCTGACGACGAGCAGGAGTGCAGATGGCGGACCAACATCCATCGAAATTACTCGGTCATCTCCATCTAGGGTCATCCCTTTGACTCCCATGCCGCCACGTTCTTTGTAAAGCCGAACATCGTCCTGCTCAAAGCGCAATGCCTTACCGTTCTGGGATACCAGAATGATATGGTCATCTGGCCCCGCCGGCCTGACCGACACAAGCTCGTCGCCATCCGCAAGCGTCATCATGTTGTAGCCGGACGGCCTGACGTTTGCTACCGCGCTCAGCGCGATCCTCTTGACTTTGCCCATAGCGGTAGCCAGCATAAGTACGTTGTCTTCTTTGTCGAACTCGCTTTGGGGCATACCGATAACAGCCGTTGCCGTCTCGTTGACGCCCGCCGCTATGACGTTGGTCATGGGCACCCCGCGCGTGTTGCGCGACGTATCGGCGCGAAGCTCGAACGCGGTCATCGAATACACCCGACCCTTGTTGGTGAAGAACAGCAGCTGGTCGTGAGTGTCCACTACCAGCAGGTGCTTCACCGCGTCGTCGTCGCGCGTCTTCATGCCGCCGACGCCCTTGCCGCCGCGATGCTGGTTTCGGAACGTATTGGACGGAATGCGCTTGATGTATCCGCCCTGGCTCAGCGTAATCACTATCTGCTCGTGCGGCTCCAGGTCCTCGCGGGAAAGGTCGGAACCCTCGCGGCTGAACTCGGTCCGGCGCTCGTCGCCGTGCTTCTTCTTCAGGGCGCGCAGCTCTTTCTTGACCTCGCCCAGCATCTTGCGCTCCGACGCGAGCAACTCCTCCATGCTCTGGATGGCGGCCCGGATGTCGTTGTACTCTTTTTCCAGTTGTTCCCGTTCCAGCGCGGCGAGGCGTCGCAGCTGCATATCGAGTATCGCCTGCGCCTGGTCGTTGTCCAGACCGAAGCGATCTATCAGCGCCTGCCGGGCGGCCTGCGCGCTCTCCGAATTGCGGATTAGCGCGATCACCTCGTCCAGGTTGCTGATGGCGATTCGCAGCCCCGCCAGGATGTGCGCCCGCGCCCGCGCTTTCGCCAGCTCGAACTCGGTTCTGCGGCGGATCACCTCGCGCCTGAACTCCAGGAACTGCTGCAGCGCCTGGCGCAGCGTGAATACACGCGGCATCCCGTCCACCAGAGCGAGCATATTGGCCGAGAACGAGCTCTGCATCGCCGTCAGCTTGTACAGGTTGTTCAGCACCACCATCGGCTGAACGCCCGCGCGCAGCTCGAACACGACCCTCATGCCCTCGCGGTCCGACTCGTCGCGCAGGTCCGATATGCCCTCTATCTTGCGCGACTTCACCAGCGTGGCGACCTTGCTGACCAGCGCCGCCTTGTTCACCTGGTACGGCAGCTCGCTGACGATGATCTGGCTGCGGTTGCTGCGGCGCATCGGCTCGATCCTGGCCTTGGCGCGCACTATGATCTGGCCCCGTCCGGTAGCGTAGGCGTTTCGGATGCCGTCGCCGCCCATGATGGTGCCGCCGGTCGGAAAGTCCGGCCCCTTGACGAACTGCATCAGATCTTCGACGGATGCGTTGGGGTGGTCGGCGAGGTGTACCAGCGCGTCGCAGACCTCCGCCAGGTTGTGCGGCGGGATGTTCGTCGCCATGCCGACCGCGATGCCGGACGCGCCGTTGACCAGAAGGTTCGGGAGCCTGGACGGCAGCACCACCGGCTCTCGCAGCGTGCCGTCGAAGTTCTCTTGGAAGTCAACGGTATCCTGGTCTATGTTCGCCAGCATCTCCTCGGCTATCGCCGCCATGCGCGCCTCGGTGTAGCGCATCGCGGCGGGCGGGTCGTTGTCAACCGAGCCGAAGTTGCCCTGGCCGTCCACCAGCGGCGCGCGCAGCGTGAACGGCTGCGCCATGCGGACGAGCGCGTCATAGACCGCGCCCTCGCCGTGAGGATGCCACTTGCCCAGAACCTCGCCAACCAGCCGCGCGCTCTTCTTGTACCCCTGGTTTGGCCTCATGCTCAGGTCCTGCATCCCGTAGAGGATGCGCCGCTGCACAGGCTTGAGGCCGTCGCGGATGTCCGGCAGCGCCCGCGCGACGATGACGCTCATAGCGTAGTCGAGATACGAGCTGCGCATCTCGTCCACAATCTGCGTAGGCCTGATCAATCCAAAATCGGTCTGCATAACCATGGAAGAGCTCCTGACGACTGCCCGCGTCTCGCTACCTAAATTATACCAAATTTGGGGATATTCCTTCACCCCAACAGAGCGTTCGTCTAGGCGATTTCCAATACTTGGGCTGGGCGAGGGCAGTCCTCCGCTCGCCGCAAACGCGTGTGGTACAATAGCCCCAGACAGGCGATCGACCTATCCACCAGTGGCTGCGAGTTGCCCAATGACCACCAAGACCGTCGCCACCGCCACCGAATCGCGGAATCTGCGACGCTTCCCCGACTTTCCACCGCGCGATGATATGCAGACGTGGAACTATCTCAACTACGAATCTCTTGCGACTTCGCTAAGATATTTTCTTCGCTATAACCGACATCCGCGCGTCACCGTAGAGAGCGAAGTCCCCGTCTGGTCAGACCTGTCCAGAGGTCTCCGCAGAAGGATTCCCGACCTCATGGTGATTTTCGGAGGCGACCGCGAACTCATGCTGGAGCAGAAAGGCTACGAAATAGTCCGGCAGGGCAATCCGCCCGCTCTTGCGCTTGAGGTGGCGTCCGAATCCACGGGCGAGCTGGACTACACGGCGAAGCGTCGAGACTATGAGCTATTCGGCATAGGGGAATACTGGCGATTCGACCCGACCGGCGGCGACTATCATGGCGGTGTTGCCTTGGCCGGCGACCGCCTGGTAGATGGGCGATACGAGCCCATACCTATCGAGGAGACGGAAGACGGCGCGCTGCGCGCTTACAGCGAAGCGCTGGATATGTACATCTATTGGAACGACGGGAGTCTGGAATTTTACGATCCCCGTTCGGGAACTTTCATTCGCAGGTGGGGCGAGCTTCAGGCTCACGCGAATGCGGAAACAGCCCGAGCCGAAGCCGAAGCCGCCGCCCGAGCCGCCGCCGAAGCCCGGGCCAGCGACCTCGCTAGTCGAAACGCCGAACTGCAAGCCGAACTCCGGCGCTTGCGCGCCGAGTAGCTCGCCCCGTCCTCGACGGCGCCTATCCGCCATCCCTAGACAGCCTACCCTCTCGCCCCAGCCGTTCCTCCGCCCGCTCCACGAGCGACTGGAACAGCCTGTCGAAGTGAGGCGGCAATTCCATGCGGCGCTCCGGGTGGAACTGGACCGCGATTACCCAGCGGTGGACCGGGCTTTCCAACGCCTCGACCACTCCGTCTTCGAGAGAGTAGGCGGAGGCGAGCAAGCGCGGCGACTTATGCGCCTCGCGCACCGCCTGATGATGGTAGCTGTTGACGCGGACGATGCCGCCGGAGCCGACTACGGCGGCGAGCTTGCTGCCGGGCGATATGTAGATGTGGTGGTATCGTGGCTCGAACCCCGCGTCAACGCTCCCTTCGCCCAAGTGGTCGTCCACGTGCTGCGCCAGCTTGCCCCCCATAGCCACGTTTAGCAGCTGCATCCCGCGGCAGATGCCGTATATCGGCATATCGTCATCCAGCGCGGCGCGGGTTATGGAAAGCTCCATCTCGTCGCGGGCGTCGTCGAAGGGCATATATGGGATGGTGGGGTCGGGAGCCTCGCCGTAGCGCGCCGGGTCTATGTCCACGCCGCCGGTCAGTACCAGCGCGCCTGCGCGTCGCAGCGCGTCCTCGGCGCTCACGCCATCGTTCGGGAAGACCGGCAGCGGCTCGCCCCCCGCGCGCTCCACGCCGTCCGCGTATAGCTGGAAGCGTTCGTCCGGCGCGCCGCCCGTTATGGCGATCAGTGGACGCCTAGCCACCGTGGAACCTCGGCTCGCGCCGCTCTCGGAATGCGGCCAGCGCCTCCTTGTGCGCGTCGGTAGCCTGCGCCTTGCGGAAGATCACGCCCTCGTCGGTCAGCGCCTTGTTCGCGTCGCGCTCCAGGTAGTTCTGGTGCACCAGCTTCTTGACCTGGGCGAGCTGCCAAGTGGGGTTGGCGGCGATCTCGGCTGCGAGTTCTACGGCCTTGTCCAGCATATCGTCGTCCGGGTGGACGTAGTTGACCAGCCCGGCTTCCAGAGCCTCCGGAGCCGGTATCAGATTCGCGCGCAGCATGTACTCCAGCGTGCGCCCCAGTCCGATGAGATTCGGCGCGTAGTGCGTTGAAGCGAACTCAGGAGTTACGCCGACGCGAACGAATCGGAACGACAGACGCGCGCTCTCCGAGGCGATGCGAACGTCGCAGGGCAGCGTCCGCGTCAGCCCTTCGCCGATGGCGACGCCGTTGATGGCGGCCACGATGGGCTTGGATGCCTTGACCATATCGTGCCAGCTGTCGTTAGCTGACGGTACCACCTCGTCCGCCGTCTGTCCGTCGCGCCGCGCCTCGAACCTGCCGATGTCCGCCCCCGCGCAGAAGCCGCGCCCCGCGCCCGTCCACACGACGGCGCCAACCGAGTCGTCCTCGTTCCACTGCGCTATCTGGCGGCGAATCTCATAGTCCATCTGCGGATTCATGGCATTCAGCCTGTCCGGGCGGTTCATCGTGATAACCCCGACGCGGCCTCGAGTCTCGCTGATAATCGTTTCGTAGCTCATTGCGCGCTCCCGTAAGTGCGATCGTGCCTGTGATTATAGCTATGGTAGCTGGGATTATAGCGGATTTGGATGTAAGATTGGCAGAATGAGACCCCCGCGAACCCTACGGAGGCGCTTCCCATGCAGATCACCGGCCTGACGGCAGTCTATCCGAACTACAAGCATGTAGCCCCATCCTGGCGAACGCGCCTGTGGCAAATAGTCGTTCGCGTGGAGGCGACTGCCGGCGATGGCGCCGGCGTCGTAGGCTACGGCTACGGCGGCGGCGGAAAGGCGGCGGTCGAGGTGGTCAATGGCCATATGCGCGAGCTGCTGGTAGGCCGGTCGCTCAACGATGCCGCCGACATCGCGGCGGCGTGGGACGCGCTCTACTACGCCTCGATACCATACGGGCGCAAGGGCATCGGAGTCATGGCGCTCAGCGGCATAGATCTCGCGCTGTGGGACCTGCTGGGCAAAGCCTCGAACTCGCCCGTCCACGCGCTCATCGGCCCTCGCTCCAAGCGCCGCATCCGCTCATACGCCACTGGCGCGGACGCCGAGTGGTACGCGGAGATGGGCTTCGCAGCCCACAAGTTCCCCCACCGAGCGACCGGCGACGAAGCCGACTTCGAGACGGCGGAGCGGACGGCGTCTCGCGCCCGCGAGATCATGGGCGCCGGCGCGCAGCTGATGATAGACACCTACATGAGCTGGGACGCCGAGACGACGACGCGCATGGCCGAAGTCCTCGCGCCTTACGACATCTACTGGTTCGAGGACGTGCTGACGCCGGACGACCTGGACGGCCAGGCCGCGCTGCGTCCCGTAGTCAAGCCGACGCTGATAGCGGGCGGAGAGCACGAGTTCACCCACATCGGCTTCGCGGACGCGGCGCGCGCCGGCGCGATGGACCTGTGGCAGCCCGACATAACCTGGTGCGGCGGCATTACCGCGGGGCTGCGGATCCTAGACATAGCGCGCGAGCACGGTATCCCTGTCGCGCCGCACCGCGGCGGCGAGGTCTGGGGACTGCACCTGATAGCCGCGTCGGACTGTATGGACCTGGCGGAGATTCTGCCCGGCTCGAAGGGCGCGCCGAAGGACGAGCTATGGCTCGGCGAACCGTTCCCCGAAGGAGGCTTCATGGAGCCGCCCAACGAGCCGGGCTTCGGCGTAACGCTGAACGAGGAGCTTCTCTAGGCCGGGTTCATGCGCGTCAACGACCACATACTCTACGAGCCGGATGGCAAGCCTCCTCCGCTTTTGACGCTTGGCGCCGCGGTCCAGGGCGTCGTCCTGATGGTGTCGAATACGGTCATGATCGCGACCGTTTACGCGCTGGCATTCGACGCTGACGAGAGTTACCTGCCGTGGGCGGTGTTCACGGCCCTGCTGATTGGCGGCGCGGTCACGATTCTCCAGGCGACCAAGCTCGGACGCTTGGGACCGGGCTACATACTCATGATGGGACCCGGGGTGCCTCTAATGGCGGCCTGCGTGTTGGCAGTGAACGAAGGCGGCCTTGCCGTGATGTCGAGCCTGGTGGTGGTTTCGTCCCTGGTCCAGTTCGCCATGGCTGCTTGGCTCGCCCATCTGCGCCGGATCATCACGCCCGTCGTCGCGGGAGTCGCTTTCATGATGATAGCCGCCTCCGCCATGCCCATAGCCGTCACCAGGTTGCACGATGTGCCCAGCGGCAAGTCTGATACGGCCGGGCTGGCGGTAGGGGTGGCCACGCTGGCCACCGGCGCGCTTCTGATGCTGCGCGCATCCGGATACCTGCGGTTCTTCGCAATGCCAATCGCTATCCTCGCGGGCTGCCTCGCTGCGGCGCTGCTTGGATTGTACGACTTTCAGCGATTGATCGAGACCCCGTGGTTTGCCCTCCCGGATTTCTCTGCGTGGCCGGGGTTGAGTACTGCCCTGGACGAAGACTTCTGGTCGCTCCTGGTCGTATTCGTCATCGTGGGTGTCGTAGTCGCCGTCAAGGACAGCAACGAGGGATCGGCTATTCAGCAGGTCTCGTGGCGCATACCTCGCGCCATAGACTTCCGAGCCGTGCAGGGCACATTGAACGTCCGAGGCGTGGCGACTCTGCTATCCGGAATCGCTGGCACGATTCCAGTGTTCATCTATCTGCCCTCATCCATCTCTCTCATAGGATTCACAGGGGTTTCCGCTCGACGCGTGGGATATGCCATGGGCGCCATAGTGATTGGGCTGGCGCTGCTGCCCAAGGTCGTAGCCCTTCTTCTCACGATTCCACGCCCGGTAACCGGGTCGCTGCTGATGGTCATAATGGGCCTGCTGTTCATGGAAGGAGTCCGCGCTATCCTGCAGGATGGTCTCAACCAGCAGAAAGCCCTGATCGTCGGGCTGTCGCTCTCAATATCGGTCGGGATGCAGAGCTATGATCTCCTACATGGCGTCTTGGGTGGCCCATGGGAAGTGGCGCTCGGAAACAGTGTCGTCGTCGGCGTTCTGGCAGCGGCGCTCATGTCGTCCGTCCTCGAAATGACGATTTCCCGACGCAGACGATTGGAGACAGATCTGGACATATCGGCTCTGCCCGGCATAGACGCTTTCCTTCGCGACCTCGGTTCCAGGATGAGATGGGACCAGGCTTCGACAGAGAGGCTGTGCGCCGCCGGAGAAGAGACGCTGTCCAGTATGTTGCAGCTGCGCGACGACTACGATGAAGGCACGCCGCCGCGCCTAGTGATCATCGCGCGCGCCGGAATTGGGACTGTGGAGATAGAGTTTCTCGCGGTGTTCGCGGAGGAGAACATCGAGGACCGGATCGCGTTCATGAGCGAACAGGCCGAGATGCCGGAGGTGGGCGAGATCTCCTTCCGCCTGCTGCGCCATTACGCATCTTCCGTGCGCCACCGAAAATATCATGGCATTGAAATCGTTGCGGTGCGGGTCGAAGGCTCACGGGCTTCACAGTGATGCGCTATGTATTCAGCGTACAAATCCATTACCGTTAAGAAGTTCGAGCAAAAACATCGAGGAGAGAGGTCAGCAGACATGGCAGGTTACATAATCATCGACGTGGAGATAACTGATGAGACGCTGTTCGAAGAGTTCGCGGAGAAAATCGTGGACGTCGTCGACGCGTACGGCGGCAAGTATCTGGTGAGAGGCGGTGACGCCGAGGCCATAACCGGCGACTTTACGCCCCACCGCGTAGTCGTAATGGAGTTCGAGAGCGCCGGGCGGGCTCGGGAGTGTGTCAACTCGCCCGAGTACGCGGCTCTCACCGACATTCGAGTGGCGAGCGCCAACACCAACATGATCATCGTCGAGGGCGTATAGCGCGAAGTCCCAGCTATCGGGTACTGCTGTAAGCGCCGGTCAGCCGGCTCGCTCGCCCGCTTCTCGACGCTGGGGCGGCTGGGATAGATTCACCATCAGCGCTCCGAGGGCATAAGAGCAGATGGCTGCTATGAACCCGACTGTGTAATTCCCTGTCGCGTCGAACCACGCCCCCAGAACTACCGGCCCCAGCCCGGTGCCGAGTACCGCTATCGGATTTCCAACGCCGCGTATCGCTCCGAGATGCCTGCGTCCGAAGTATCGCGCCCACAGAAACTCGCTCACCGGAACCGTTCCCCCAAATCCGAATCCGTAGAAGAACAGCGCCGGAAACAGCGCCGTCTGGTTCCCGGTAGCCCCGGCGACGATGAGCAGGGCGACCCCGGTGGACGAGACCGAGTAGGCGAACGCCGCCAGCCGCCGCGCGTCGAAGCGCTGTAAACCGTAGCCCCACACGACCTTGGAAGCCAGGTTGCCGATTCCGTTGACGCCGAGCGCGGAGGCGGCGACGGCGCGCGAGAACCCCGCGTCGGTGGCGAACGGAATGGCGTGAGCCAAAACCGCGCTGAGAGCCGTGTAGCTGCAAGCGAATCCGGCTACCAGAAACCAGAAGCCGCTCGTTCTCAGTGCCTCGCTTCGCGTCAGCGATCGTGGCTCCACAACGGCGGATTCGCCCGGTTTCGCCCCCTGCCCCGGTGATCCCGGAGATTCTGACGAGGGTGCGCTCGCCCCGTCTGGAAGCAGCCCGTAGTCCTCCGGCGTCCGGCGCATCAGGAACGCGACGGGCGTCATGGCGATCAGAATGAATATGGCGATTGCGACGTACCCGACGCGCCAATCCCACCTGTCCACCACGAACGTTGCGGTTACAGGGACGATGATTCCGGCTAGGGATACTCCGATGGATCCTATCGCCAGCGCCCAGCCCCGTCGCGCCACGAACCACTTGGATATCGCCGCGCTGGCTACAAGAGAGCTAAACAGGCTCCACCCTATCAGCCCGGTTACGGCGTACAGCGCCAGGAACACCCACAGGTTCGATTGCAGGCTCAACCCGACGAAGCAGACGGTGGCGACCGCCGTTCCCAGCAGGAGCAGCGGTCGCGGGCCGTGCCTGTCCAGTACCTGTCCGGCGATTATGCCGGATAACGCGCCCCCCGCCGAGGCGAGAGACGAGCCGAGCGTGAACTGCCAGATGTGCCATCCCAAATCGTCCGTAACCGGACGCAGGAATACTCCGACGACGGCCGGCCCCGCGCCCATCCAGCAGAACTGCGAGACGACCGCGCCCGCGACTATCCACCAGCCGTAGAAGAAGCGGGGCTTGGTTGAGTCTGAACTCTCAGTCTTAGCCATCGTCTCTTGCAATCTGAGTGAGTTTAGCCACTAGCCGCTAGCGACTGCCGAATGCCTATTCCAGCGTTGCCACCCGGTGAGACTCGATCCACTCCCAGTCTAGGTTGAAGCCGAGACCGGGCGCGGTCGGAGCGGGCAGGGCGCCGCGTTCGTTCAGCGCTATGTCCTGTACCAGTCCGAACTGATGGGCCGCCGTCGGCATCCAGTACTCGTAGTAGGCGCAGTTGCGGACCGAGCAGATGACGTGGAGATTGGCGATGTTGAGCAGCGAGTTGCCCGCCGTGCCTATCTCGCAGTTGATCCCAAAGCCCTCAGCCATGGAGCACAGCTTCTTCAGCCCCGTTATCCCCAGCTTCCGCGCCGTGCCGCGCACCAGCCGGGCGACATTGTGGCGAATGTAGTGGTAGCCGGTCTGGAACTGGTTCTCCGGCTTGTCGCTCATGCAAAGCGGCGTCGTCAGGCGGCGGCTAAGCTCCGCCAGATTGTCGTACTCGTGAGGCGGAATCGGGTCTTCGTACCAGTAGAAGCCGAGATCGTCCACCGCGCTGCCAACGTCGAGCGCCTTGCGGAAGTCGTAGCCGTTGTTCGGGTCCAGCATCAGCTCCATCTCATCGCCAACAGCGTCGCGGACGTTCGCCAGCGTCTCGAACACGTCCTGAGTGTCCATCACTCCGGGATGTATCTTGTACGCCCGAAATCCGCGACTCTGAATCTGCATCGCCTCCATCCGGTAGCCGTCGGGCGTCTCGTGGCGTGGCGGATAGGTAGCGTAAACCTCCGTCTCGTAGCGTTGCGTCCCAAGCAGCGCGTGCACCGGAACGCCCGCAGACTTGCCGGCGATGTCCCACAGCGCCACGTCCACCGGCGCCCAGGCATTCATGGACAGGCCGCGACGTCCGCTGAGGATGGGCAGGCGACTCCACAGCCGCTCGCGCTCGAACGCGCTGCGGCCCACGATCTCCGGCTTGAGGACATTTAGAATCGGGCCGAACTGCCCGTGTCCGCCGCCTCGAAAGTCGCCAACGAAGCAGTTGCCCTCCACGCCCTCGTCGGTCAGAACACGCAGAACGCCCTGCTCGACCTCGCCGCGAAAGCGGCCAAGGTCGGAATCCAACCCCGTATCCGGCAGCGTCCGGCGGACGACGTCTATCTTTACATCCGTAACCTTCAATGGGCACGCTCCTTTCCCGCGCAGAGGATAGCGGATGCGCCTCTGCCTGTCCACGCCGCTACTCATCCAGAAGCAAAGGCGCAGGGAACGAGAAATCATAAAATCTTTTGCGTTCCTCCGCGCTCTTTGCGCCTCTGCGTTAAACTCCCCCACGCCGGCGCCGCCAAACCCACTTTCCCAAACGCCGCTACTTCGTTATCATGGAATGTGAAGGTCCAGTGAAGGAAAGGCAGAACATGGGCAAATCTAGCGGTGGCGGCGGCCTGCTGATCGCAGGAATAGTCGTCTTGATCATTGGCATCATTCTTCTGACACCCCTCATAGACTGGCTGATAACTTTCATGGGCTGGGCCATGATCGTGGGAGGAGTCATCCTCGGCGGCGTCGGCATAATCCAAATGCTGAGCGGCAGGAGAGACTCGTTTTAGCGCATCCCGATAGCCCGCCCGCAAACTACACGAAACCGAAACATTCAGAGGAGGGGATAGATGGGCATTATGTCGCGTATGTCAACGGTGGTGAAATCCAAGATGAACCGGCTCCTCGACAGAGCCGAAGACCCGAGCGAGACGCTCGACTACGCTTACGAAAAGCAGCGCGAGATGCTTCAGAACGTCAAGCGCGGCATCGTGGAGATGGTAACGACGAAGCGACGCCTCCAGCTGCAGGCCGAGAAGGTCAAGGCGAGCATCTCCACCGTCGAGAACCAGGCCCGGCAGGCGATGGCAGCCGGACGCGAAGACCTCGCGCGTCTTGCACTCCAGCGCAAGCAGACCGCGCTGATCGAACTGGAGGGCCTTGACCAGCAGATAGAGCAGCTCGAGCTGGAGCAGGATAAACTCACCAACGCCGAGCGGCGACTGGTCGCCAAGGTAGAGGCGTTCCGCTCCCGCAAGGAGATAGTCAAGGCGCAGTACAACGCGGCGCAGGCGCAGGTCCGCATCGGCTCCGCGCTGTCCGGCATCTCAGAGGAGATGGGCGACGTGGCGCTAGCCGTCGAACGCGCAGAGAACAAGACCGAGAACCTGCGCGCCAAGGCAAGCGCGATAGACGAGCTTGCCGAGTCCGGTGTGCTGGACGACCAGCTATCGCCCGGCGGCAGCGACCCGCTGAGCCGCGAACTAGCGCAGCTGACCGCCTCGCAGAACGTCGAGGACGAACTGGAAGCGCTCAGGCTGGGCTCTCCGTCGGCGCAGTCCGAACGCAAGAGCCTTCCCGCTTCCCAGGAAATCGAGGACGAACTGGCGGCGCTCCGTCGCTCCCGCTGAGCCCGACCGCAAGCAACTGACCGGCGGCTAGTTCGGCGGTGAGATACGCCCACGCCAAGACCAAGAGTGGAGATCGCTAACCGATGATTATTCGGATACTGACCGAAGGCCAGTACAACCTGCCCGGCGCGTTCCTCGACGAGCTGAACGACATGGACAACAATCTCGTGGACGTGGTGGCTGAGGAAGACCGCGCCAAGTTCGAAGTCGCGCTCAAGGCGATGCTCGACCTGGTGCGCGAGAACGGCTCGCCCGTGCCGCTGGAAGAGTTGGTGGAGTCGGACCTGGTGCTGCCCGAACCCGACATCACCCTCGAAGAGGCGGAGGAACTGTTCGTGGGCGAGGGCCTGCTTCCCGGCTAGGGCGCGGAGTCCCATCCCCCTTGAAGAACTGGCAGGGGTAGGCAAACCCGCTTCACTCCACGTCCATTCCGGCCTTCGTGGGGAGGGATAGAATGCGGGGCATACCTGCCATTCTATTATCAAAGCGCCCGAGGGTTCGCTATTGTTTTTCTCTCAGTGGGACGATGAAGACTGGAGACAACTCTCGGTCGTAGCCGCATACGTAGCCCTCGGCATCGCGGGCATCGTGTACGCGCTTCTGAATGCGGAAGACCTCAGAACCCTCTTGGGCAACCTGGCGGACATCGGTGGCGCCCTGTTTGTAATTGGGATAATAGTAGAAGGAGCGATATGGCTCATGGTCATAGCATTTGGCAAACTGCGAGAGGCGCGAAGGGCAAGCGAAAGAGCGCGCGCTGAAGCGCGCGCCGAGGGACACGCCGAAGGACACGCCGAAGGGCGCGCCGAAGGTGTCGAGGTAGGCAAAGCGGCAGCGCGCGCGGCGATGATCCGGAGGATGCGCGACGTCGGTATCCCCGAGGAAGACATCCAGCGGGTAGCATCCACAAACCATGACGCTTGACACCGCGCGGCGCAAATTACTACGATAAAAGACGCTGACTCGCCGAGGTAGCTCAGTAGGTAGAGCACAGCACTGAAAATGCTGGTGTCGCCAGTTCGATTCTGGCCCTCGGCACCAGCGCGCCTTTCATCACGGCAGCGAGCGGGAGTAGCTCAGGGGTAGAGCGCTTCCTTGCCAAGGAAGAGGTCGGGGGTTCAAATCCCCTCTCCCGCTCCAGACTCCGCTTCCCCTCGTCCTTATTCAGGACATCCCCCTCTCTGCGTTGACAACACACGCCTCTGGTGGTAGTTTTAGCATGACTGATAGTAACTTTCTCGCAAGCGAGCGAAACTATACGAATGGGCGGCGGTGAGCCGGCCCCGGGAGGGAACTGATATGGCCAAGTCCAAGGTCTATTGGATGGACGCGCACTCGACGTCCACGGAGACGAGCCTGGTCGCAAAGATGACGACGGTCTTCGACGCGGCGGGCCTCGACAAGATGATCAAGCCCAACGATGTTGTGGCGATCAAGATTCACTGCGGCGAGTGGAACAACTCCGCCTACCTGCGCCCGGTCTATCCGCGCGCGCTCGCGGACCGCATCAAGGAGCTCGGCGGCAGGCCGTTCGTGTGCGACACGACCACCTCCACCTACGCGCCATACGGTTCCCGCTCGTCCCAGCTCGACATCCTGCTGACCGCTGAGCGCAACGGCTTCAACTCCGCCACGCTCGGCTGCCCCTTCGTCTGCGCCGACGGCTGGCTCGGCACCGCCGACTTCAGGGTGGACATCCCCGAAGGCTACCTGCTGAAGGAAGCCTACGTTGCTGAGGCCATCGCCGCAGCCGACGTGCTGATCGCGCTCACCCACTTCAAGGGGCACGGAATGGGCGTCATCGGCGGCGCGCTCAAGAACCTGGGCATCGGCGCGCAGTCCAAGCGCGGCAAGCTCAACGTTCACATGGGCGGCCACCCCAAGTACGGACTCGGCGCCGCCGCGGTCTTCCACCCAGAAGCCTTCAAGGGCAAGGCCAACACGCCCGACTGGGAGCTTCTCGAAGACTGCTGCCCATACAACCTGTGGCACATCAACGAAGACGACGAGATCGAGTGGGAGCGCGAGAAGTGCGCCACCTGCTTGGGCTGCTTCGGCGTCATGGGCAGCAGGGGCATCCTGGAGATCCCGCCCGTGAACTTCGATGCGGTTGACATCGCCATCGCCGACGCCTGCCTGGGCGTCGAAAAGGCGCTGAAGGGCAAGGTTGGCTACATCAACATGGCGATAGACGTCTCGCCGCGCTGCGACTGCGCCAACCACGCCGACATTCCGATAGTGCCGCATCTGGGCGTCTTCGCGTCCACCGACGCCGTGGCGATAGATATGGCCTGCGTTGACGCCGCCAAGCGCTCCGCCGGTATGCCCGGCTCCGCCGCCGAGCTCATGGAAGCCCACCACCCCGGCGACCGCAAGTTCGAGGCCGCCGCCGCGACCTTCCACTCCCAGAGCGAGGTCGCCAGCATCAACACCGGCCACGAGATCGGACTCGGCAGCCGCGACTACGAACTGGTTGACGTGGAGCCTCAGCCCGAAGAGATGCACCGGTTCCCATACGACCGCAGGGCCAGCCGCCCGCGCTACATGGAGAAGTTCGAGCGCTTCATGCCGTTCCCGTACGACAGGCACGACGGCAAGGGCTTCGCCCGCAACGACGAGGTCGATATCGAAGCCATCAAGCATCACTACGAGGACTCCCCCAACGGTACGAACGGCCACCAAGTCGGAGCCGAGTTCGAATTGGAGGAGCTGGTTCCCGCCGACGATGACGACGACTAGGCGTTAGCGCCGGCCCGGCTCGCAATAGCCAAACAACGATGGCGGATGCGCCGAGCGCGTGTTCGCCATCGTTTGCGTATGCGGCATAGTTCCTTCCCGTTGACGGGGGAAG
Source organism: Dehalococcoidia bacterium (assembly GCA_034420955.1). Lineage (GTDB taxonomy): Bacteria > Chloroflexota > Dehalococcoidia > Lucifugimonadales > UBA1123 > VXRN01. Next base: position 10,925 of record DAOUKV010000013.1, on the reverse strand, counting down.
GTTAGAACCTGTCCCCGCGAAGGCGAGGGATGGGGGTGAAATCCCCCTCTCCCTCAGGGAGAGGGCTGGGGTGAGGGTGATGATCGCGCATTGACGCCGCCGCCCTTTCCGGTCAAAATATAGCCAACACAAAACCCACAGGAGTAACCACAAATGGCAGCAAGACTATCGGGACAGCAGATGCTTGACGTCAGCATCTCCACGTGCCAGGAGATTGCCGACGGGCTGGGCGCGCAGAACGCCGCCTGGGAGACGTCGGTGGTCGAGATCGTTGACAAGTTCAGCGAAGTGGGCGGGACGTTCTTCTTCCAGACCATGCCGTCGGTGCCTCCCACGCGGACTGCGATGCGCGACGCGGACGCGCTGCTGGAACTCAAGAACAGCGATAACTGGGACGCCTTCGGGCCGCAGCTGGATAAGCTCATCGCAAGCGCTCAGTCGGTCATCGAGGGAGCCGGAATGAAGGGGACGACTCTGACATGAGCGGAGCGACCCTCATCACCGGCGGCGCGGGCAGCGTCGGACGCCAGCTTGTCGAGATGTTCGCCGCCGCCGGTCGCCCCGTGCGCGTGTTCGACCTGCCGATGATGGACTTCACCGGCCTCGAAGATCGCGACGGCATAGAAATCGCGCGAGGCGACATCACCGACTCCGACGGCGTTCGAGCCGCCGTGTCCGGGGTGGACGCCGTTCTGCACCTGGCCGCCATCCTGCCGCCCAACAGCGAGCGGGACCGCGATCTGACGTTCCGAGTCAACGTCGCTGGCACACAGAACATCATAGACGCGATGGAGGCGACCAATCCCGACGCGCGGCTGGTGTTCACCTCGTCCATCAGCACATACGGCGACACGTCTGCGGAAGATCCGCCCGTGCGAATCAGCCACGCGCAGAGCGCCATAGACATCTACGCCGACAGCAAGATCGAGGGCGAACGGCTGATCCGCGACTCGTCGCTGGACAACGCGACTGTCCTGCGAATAGCCGCCATAGCCGTTCCCGCGTTCTTGGAGCCGCCCACGCCGTGGCCGTTCATGGAAGGCCAGCGCGTCGAGATGGCGCACCGCGACGACGTGGCCGACGCGCTGTTCGCGTCCGCGTCGGCGCCCGACGCCGGCGGCAAGGTCTTCAACATCGGAGGCGGCCCCACTTGGCAGTTGCGTGGTCGCGACTACGTGCGAGACTTCTTCGACGTGATGGGCGCGCCAGTCGAACTGGCGACGTACCGAGACGCCCCCGGCTGGGTTGACTGGTACGACACCGACGAATCCCAGCGCATCCTCGGTTACCAGAACCGCAGCTACCAGCATTACATAGGCGAGATGCAAGCCATCATCCAAGAGATGATGGGCGAGTAGGGGGTTGGGGTAGCTTGTCACAAAATGGAAACTACCAGATACTATGACGAGGTGGTCAAGCGAAAGCGTCCCAACATTAAAGACGAGTGGGTAGAGCGCGTAGTATCTAGTCCTTACCGCACCGAGGTACAGGCTGATGGTAGGATTAGATACTACGGATACATCACGGAGGAGGAGAAGTGGCTCAGGGTGATAGTTGAGGATGGCAGACTGCTCAATCGATTCTTTGACCACCACAAACTACGTGAATGGGGACGACCATGAAACTGAAAATCTACTATGACCGCGAAACGGACACGCTCTCTCTCTGGAACGGGCAGCCTGGCGATGATGGGGCGGATGTCGCCGAGAATCTGACGGTTGACTTCGACAGTGAGGGGGAGGTCGCCGGATTCACGCTTGAACACGCAGCGGAGTTGTTGGAGTCCGTAGTCTTTAGCCCTCGTGCAGTATCCTCGTCCCTCTCGCGTGATATGGAACCGCGCCTGACGCGCTGAGCGCCCGGTGACAGTCCAGTGACCATATAGAAACCACTTCCTACAATGAACATAGCTTGGGACAGGGTTCGCGCCCTTGAAGACGATTGCATTTAGCCACCGGAGACGTTCCCATGACCACCCAAACCGATATCCAGGTAGTCAATAGGCAGACGACGCGACGGAAGATGGACTCCCTCGACTCCATTCTGCGTGAGATGGGATCGGTGATCGTCGCCTACTCCGGCGGCGTGGACAGCGCGTTCTTGGCGGCGGCCGCGAACGAAGCGCTCGGCGCCAACGCCCTCGCCGTAACCGCCAAGTCGCCCAGCCTCGCGCCTTCCGAGCTCCGGGAGGCGGTCGAGCTCGCCCAGCGCATCGGCCTCAACCACCGGGTCATCGAAACCAACGAGGTCGAGCGAGAAGACTACGCCGCCAACAACCCCAGCCGCTGCTTCTTCTGCAAGGACGAGCTATACACCTACCTCGCGGACTTTGCCCAAGACGAGGGCTTCACGCATATCGCCAACGGCACTAACACCGACGACTTGGGCGACTTCCGTCCCGGACTGAACGCCGCCAAGCAGTACGGCGTCCGCAGCCCGATGGTGGAAGCCGAGCTGTCGAAGGCCGAGATCCGAACCCTCTCCCGCGAGATGGACCTGCCGACCTGGGACAAGCCCGCGCAGGCGTGCCTGTCGTCGCGCATCCCATACGGCACGCCCGTAACCGTCGAGGCGCTGACTCGCATCGCCCAGGCCGAAGAGTTCCTGCACGACGAAATCGGCATCCGCCAGCTGCGTGTCCGGCACCACGACACCATAGCCCGCATCGAAGTCGAACCCGCCGACTTCATCACCCTCACCGACGAAGCCACCCGCGCCCGCGTAACCGCGTACTTCCGGGAGATCGGCTACTCATACGTAACCCTCGACCTCGAAGGCTTCCGCTCAGGCAGTCTCAACGAGGTGCTGGCCGGTCTGCGCGCGAGGATGAATGCCGGGACGTAGGCGCTGTTTGACCTTTATCTTCAACGGAGAGATCCCCCATGCAAACCCTCGACGCCATCGCCCACATACTCAAGAAGGAAGGCATCGAGTACCTCAGCGCCTTCCCGACCACCCACGTTATCGAATCTGCCGCTGACATCGGCATACGCCCGATCATCTGCCGGCAGGAGCGTGTCGGCGTCGGAATCGCCGACGGGTACAGCCGCGTGACCAACGGACGCCCGCCGGGCGTCTTCGCAATGCAGTACGGGCCGGGCGCGGAGAACGCCTACGCCGGCGTCGCGACCGCATTCTCGGACGCTGTGCCGATGCTGCTCCTGCCCCTGGGACATCCGGCGGGCCGCGACGGCGTGTTCCCCAACTTTAGCTCGGTTCGCAGTTACGAGTCGGTCACCAAGAACGTCGAGCGCCTCCACTCGCCGAGCCACGTTGCAGAAACGATGCGGCGAGCGTTCGCGCTCCTGAAGATGGGGCGCCCCGGACCCGTGATGGTGGAGATACCGGCCGACGTGGGCTTGGAAGACGCGCCTGAAGACGCCGTAACGTCGTATCGCCCGGTGCGCGCGACGGTAGCAGGCGCGAACGATGCGGCGGTGGACGAGGCGGCCGCCGCGCTGCTGGCTGCCTCCAACCCCATCGTGTACGCGGGGCAGGGCGTTATGCACGCCGAGGCTACCGATGATCTGGTCGAGCTTGCTGAGCTTCTCCAGATTCCGGTAACCACCAGCATGGCGGGCAAGAGCGGCTTCCCGGAGATGCACCCGCTGTCGCTCGGCTCGAGCTCCGGCGTCATGAACGGCGCCGCGTTCCACTTCATGCGCCGCGCCGACGTGGTTCTGGCTATCGGGTCCAGCCTGACGCGACACGGCATGACCACCAACATCCCCGCCGATAAGACGTTCATCCAGGCGACGAACGATCCCATAGACATCGGCAAGAGCTACGATGTCGAGTACCCGCTGCTGGGCGATGCCAAGTTGATCATCCGACAGTTGATCGAGGCGTGCTCGGACAGGCTGGGCGGCCAACGCGACGCCGGCGCGGCGGACGAGATAGAGTCCGTTCGGCAGGCGTGGCTGGATAGCTGGATGCATAAGCTCGCTTCCGACGAAGTTCCGATCAACCCGTACCGCGTGATGTGGGAGTTTATGCAGAACGTAGATCCCAACCACGCCGTCGTTACGCACGACTCGGGCAGTCCGCGCGATCAGCTGATGCCGTTCTACCGGGCGGGCGGCCCGCACACCTATCTCGGATGGGGCAAGTCGCACGGGCTAGGCACCGGGCTTGGGCTGAACATGGGCGCCAAACTCGCCGACCCCGACAAGTTCGTCGTCAACTTCATGGGCGACGCCGCGTTCGGCATGACCGGACTCGACTTCGAGACGGCGGCGCGGTCCGGCATCCCAGTCCTTACGGTCGTGCTGAACAACTCGTCCATGGCCATAGAGACTTCCGCGATGGCGCGTTCGCACGAGCTATACGGCACGCGCGACCTGGGTGGCAGCTATGCCGACCTTGGCCGCGCGATGGGCGGTTGGGCCGAGCGCGTGGAAGACCCGTCGGACGTTGGCCCCGCCATCATGCGCGCCAAAGCCGCGACCGAAAACGGCGAGGCCGCGCTGCTGGAGTTCATAACCAGCGAGGAAGGCGAATTCAGCCACCGCCGGCCCTTCGGCTAGGCGGCGCGCGGGCGACGGTATGACCATGACCAGACTGCCTCTCATCGCCGTATGCCTCGTCGTCCTATTCGCCGCTGTCGCGTGCTCCGGCGAACCGCCGCCTGAACCGACGGCTCCCGATACGCCATCGGCGCCGCAAGCTCCCGCATCGTCATCCGCGCCCGGTTCGCCGCCTGCGCCTGCCGCGCCGCCGGTTCCCGCGCCGCCCGCGTTCCCGACCGGGCTGCCGGTTCCGATAACGATCGCGCTGGCGTCCACCGACCTCGCCGTGGGCGCGAACCGCGTTGTGTTCGCGGTGATACAGATGGGCGTGGGACCGCTGCGCGATGCGGAGGTAGAGGCGCAGACGTTCCACCTGAACGGCGCGCAGCCGGATACAGCCAAGCAGACGCTTCAGGCGGCGTTCAGAGCGTGGCCCGGAGGCGCGGGCGTGTACGTGATCGAGCCGACGTTCGACGCGGCGGGCGAGTGGGGGCTGGGCATCGATGCGCGGCTTCCCGACGGCTCGAAGACCAAGGGCGGCGTTCGCGTAAACGTCGCGCCGACTAGCTTGACGCCCCCCATCGGTTCAGACGCGCCGCGAACCGTCAACAAGACGGCGCGCGACGTAGGGCGACTCGACGAGCTTACGACCGACACCGAACCGGACGCGGATCTGTACCAAAAGACGATAGCCGAGGCGCTGGACGAAGGCAGGCCGCTGCTGGTCAGCTTTTCGACACCCGCTTACTGCCGTACCGGAACGTGCGGTCCGCAGCTAGACGCTATCAAACAGCTAAAGAGCGAGCGCGCCGGTGCGGCGAACTTCATCCACGTCGAGGTTTACGACAACCCAACCGAAATACGCGAGCAAGGCATCGCCAGCGCGAGAGTCGTTCCCGCCCTGGTAGAGTGGGGACTGCCAAGCGAGCCGTGGACATTCGTAATAGACGCCGACGGCGTGATACGGGCGAAGTACGAGGGTTTCGTGAGCGCCGAGGAGCTCAGAGACTCCCTAGACGCGCTGCCCTAGCTCCAAAGCGCCGTTGCCCCTGCAACCTCCCCATCCCCCAATTCCGGTCAAGCGTGTGGCTTGCCCCCCTCTCCCTCTGGGAGAGGGGGGGTGAGGGTGAACTAGAGCCAGGACACCACCTCGCTGGCCGGACGCCGCCGCGAGTTGGGGACCACATCCGCCTTGCCTATGAACAGCGCGCCGACCATCTGCCAATCGGATTCGGCTCCCAGCGTCGCGGCAAGATCGGGGTGTTGCGTTACGCCGCCGGTAGTCCAGTCGACGTGCAATCCCTCGGCTACCGCCGCGAGCGCGATGTTCTGGACGGCGCAGCAGGAGGTGGCGTAGTTCTCGCGCGTAACCTCCTCGTTGTCGCCGGGCACGCTGTACACGTACACGGCTGCCGGAGCGTCCATCACGCGGGCGCGTGTGGCGTCGGCGGAGCGGCGCTTCTGGTCCGGGTTCGGGTTGACGACGCGCTCGTACGCGATCTCGGCGCCAAGTTCGGCGACCCGCGTCCGAGCGTCGCTGTCCTTGCGGAGCGCGAAGAAGCGCGTCGGATCGGTCAAGCGGTGGTTAGGCGCCCACACAGCGGCGTCGAACAGCCGGTTGATAGTCTCCTCGGACACGGGTTCAGCCGTAAACGTCTTGGTAGAACGGCGTCGGAATATGGCGTCGTACACACTCGTGTCGGTTTCAGGTACGGACACGTCCGCGCTGCTGAGTCGGGTCCGTTCAGGCATGGGCTATACACCTCGCTTCGGGGGCTATGAGTATAGACAAGATAGCAGATACGCGCTCAGCCGTCTATTCGCCCCCCTCTCCCTCAGGGAGAGGGCTGGGGTGAGGGTGAAAACCGCCCTTGCCATCCAATTATCCCTTCCCTGCCACTTTGTGATATATTACACACAGTATGGCGAATTCGCTAACAGCCCCCGCCTCGGCGCCGCCCCGGGAGCGCAAACGTCGCGGACTGCTCCGCGACGCGCTGCTCGTAGTGAGCGCTCTGCTGATGGCGCTCACCCTGTACATGGTCTATATGTGGGTTCCCACCGAGCAGAACCTCGGCGTGTCGCAGCGCATATTTTACTTCCACGTGCCATTGGGCTGGATAGGCATGATTTCTATAATCGTCGTCGCTGTGGCGAGCCTCTTGCACCTGTTCACAGGACGGCAGAAGTGGGACGACCTGGCGTACTCGACCGCGGAGATCGGGCTAATCTACGCCAGTCTGATACTGGTAACGGGTGCTATCTGGGCAAAGCCCGCCTGGGGCGTGTGGTGGACTTGGGACGCCAAGCTGACGACGACGCTGGTGCTCTGGTTCATATACGTCGGCTACATGATGGTTCGGGCATATGGACCCGCCGGAGGGCAGGGGAGACGCTTCGCCTCTGTGATCGCTCTCATCGGCGCCATAGACGCGCCGATCATATACATGGCGGCGGACTGGTGGCGCTCCGCCCACCCGGAAGGCAACATCGCTCAGGGCGACTTGGCGGGGCCTATGTACCTGACCCTGCTGGTATCGGTCATCGCCTTTACCTTCATGTACGTGTACCTGCTGATAGAGCGGTACGCGGTGAGGAGATCGGAGTCTGATCTGGATGAACTCCATCAGAAGATGGCATAGCCTATTTCCGCGCGTGGCCTGCGAAACCCATGCGAAGATGAACGTCGCGCGTATCGCGGCGTTGGTCGCCGCGCTTGCGGTCGGCGCCGCCGCGTGGTTCGCGCTTGGCGACGGCGTGAGCGCGTTCAGCGAAGGACAGGCGGCCGCCCAGGCCGCGGCGCAGGCCCAGCAGGGAAGCGACCCTGAGGCCAATCTGCCGTACCTGTTCGCGGTCTATATCATCACGTGGGCAGCCTTCTTCGCGTATGTCTTCTACGTATCGCGCCGTCAGCGCGAGATGCAGGCAGAGATAGACGCGCTCAAGCGCGCCCTAGAAGACAAGCCACGCGCTTGACCGGTATGTGTGCGGCGCGGCTGCTGCCTGTGGTTTCGCGACCGCGGTTGGCCGCGAGCTTCGTTGTTCGACAGACGGCTGGGGAAGTGATAGTTCCCCCTCTCCCTCAGGGAGAGGGTTGGGGTGAGGGTGAGTCCCAGCCCGCTAATCTGGGACAGGCCTTTAGTTCATTCATCGTTCGACAGATGGGTTGGGGATGAGAACCATGTCCGAGAATCACAGTCAACAGACATTAGACCACAAGGTTCAGCAATACGGGGCGGATGCCCCAGATAACGCCAACGGAGGCATCGTCTCCTCCCACCGCGTCAAGCTGGCGATCGCCTTCGTCGTACTCGTAGCCGCGCTGGGGTACTTCGCTTTCCAGGCATTCCAGGGCGCGACGGTCTATTACTACACCGTAGATGAGATGAAAGAGATCGGCTTCACGCCCGAGAATCGCACCGTGCGCGTCAGCGGCAAGCTCGCGCCTGAATCGTTCAATCGCGCCGAAGGTTCGACGCTCTCCGAGTTCACGCTGGTTGACGAAGACAGCGCGGAGACGCTGGCGGCGGCGCACGACGGCGTGATTCCCGACCTGTTCTTCAACGAGCACTCCGAGATCATCCTCGAAGGCCGCTACCACCCCAACGGCGTCTTCATGAGCCAGAACGTCATCGTCAAGTGCCCGTCCAAGTACGTCGCCATGGAAGAGGAGACAGGGTAAAAAAGTCCCTTCCCCCTTGACGGGGGAAAGTTAGGATGGGGGTGAAAACCCTTCTCCCTCAGGGGTCGCCACGCGCGCTGGGCTTCCAACCGCGCCACCGCGCTAGGATGGGGGTGAAAACCCCCTCTCCCTCAGGGAGAGGGTTGGGGTGAGGGTGAAAGCCCCGTCAAATCCCGGTCAAGCGTAAGGCTTGCTAGTCCACCAACTGCCGCAACCTCGGATCGAGCCGGTCCCTCAGCCAGTCGCCCGTAAAGTTCAGCGACATCACGAGCAGGAAGATGGCGACGCCCGGTATCACGGTCGGCCACCAAGCTGTGGCGATGTAGCCCCTGCCCTCGGACACCATGCTGCCCCAAGTCGGAGTCGGATGCGGCACGCCCGCGCCGAGGAAGCTGAGCGCCGCTTCGGCAAGAACGAGCGAGCCTACGCTGAGCGTAGCGATCACTACTGCGGTGTTGATGACGCCGGGAAGTATGTGGCGGAGCAGGATTCGCGTCGTAGAGCATCCCGCCACGCGCGCAAGGTCCACGAAAGGCTGGTTCTTGACGACCAGCGTCTGGCTTCGTATCACCCTGACGAACGGGTTCCATGCAAGCGCGGCCATAAGAGCCAATAGCAGAACCGTGCTCTGTCCGAACAGCAGCACGCACACCAGCGCCACCATCAGGAACGGAAGCGCCTGCCATATGTCCACGATCCTGGTTATAACCTCATCCACCCAGCCGCCGGAGTATCCGCTGACTATGCCGAGCGTGGTGCCTGTAATGAAGCCGCTAACCAGAGCGATTCCGGCGACGACCAGCGATATGCGCGCGCCGAATAGCATACGCGAGTACACGTCCCGCCCGGTGTGGTCCGTGCCAAGATAGTGCCCGGAGCGTGTCTCTTCAGCCGCCGGGTCTCCCGCGCGCAGCCAATCGCCCACAGGCGCCCACGGCGGCGGGATGTGTCGCGCCATAAGCCCCGCGTCCTTCCCTCCATACGGGTCGTGAGTCGCCAGCACGGGCGCGAATATGCCACAGAATATCAGAGCGGCGAGCACGACCAATGGAAGCACGGGCCAGCGTCGCATGAACGACCATGCGAACCGCAGCTCGCGGACTCCCGGAGGGTAGTCCCGCATTCCCAACAAGTCCCGTTCTATCTGCGTCATCTGCATATCGGCAATATCCTACTCGTAACGAATTCGCGGGTCGATGAGCGCATATGCGACGTCCGCTAGGAACGCGAAGAACACGTAGATCCCGATGAAGCAGAACACCGTCCCGGCAAGCAAGGGCCAGTCGTTGTCATAGACCGCCCTGTTGAGCGCGACGATGCCGATGCCGGGCATAGAGAAGACTATCTCCACCACCAGCGCTCCGTTGAGGTAGTCCGCCAGCAGCACGAACGCCGAGGTCAGCGGCGGAATGACCGCGTTCCGAAGGCCGTGCTTCCAGATGATCGTCCACGGGCCTACGCCCTTGGCGCGCGCCAGCTTGATGTACTCGGAGTCCAGTATCTCCAGCATCGCCGAACGCGTCAGGCGCATGATGCCCGCCGACGCGGGCCAGCCCAGCACGATGCACGGCAGCACGTAGTACTTGATGTTCGTCCAGGAAAGCGCGAACGTGCCCTCCGGCGGCCCGCCAGACCAGCCGGGCGGGAACCAGCGCAGCCAGACCGCGAATATGAGTATGGCCATGACCGCAGTCCAGAACTGCGGCGTCGCCTGACCGAATAACGCCAACACGCGGCCTACGTAGTCCCATAATGTCGCGCGTTTGACCGCCGCCAACACCCCAATGCTGAGGCCAACGGTAACGGCAAACACCCACGCGCCCGCCGCGATCTTGAGCGTCATGCCCAAATGTTCACGGATGATCTCGCTAACCGGCCTCAACGAGCCGAGCGACTGACCCATATCGAGACGGATCAGATTCCACATCCACGTCAGATACTGGAGCGGCAGCGGCTTGTCCAACCCGAGATGCCGCTCGATCTCAGCTATCTGCTCTGCGCTCAGCTCCACCTGCGCGTCCCCGATGAAGAGAATTCTCGGGTCCGGTCCGAGCCTGCTGAGGATGAAGATGACTACCGTAGCTCCGATAATGGAGATCAGGATAGATAGCGCTCTTCTTGCTAGGAATCGAGACATCTTCGATTAGAACCTCGCTGCCCATCTCTAGTCCATGTATAGGATCGCTGTAGAACCGTTCGAAAAGTCTCACACGTTACAGTTTACGTTGCAAAATATAGACTGCGATGCGAATAAACGCAAGCGCGGGAGGGAATCATCTCCCCTCCCGCGCCGTATTAGCCGATGTTGGCTACTGGCCTGCCGGCACGATGTGCTGCGGCCTGCCCCAGAATCCGGCTGCTGTGGAGCGCGAGTCCCAGGACTTCACGGTCTCAGGGTTGGCTGCGACGCCGCGAGGCGGCTGTACCATACCGGCGTAGAGCTGCCAGTAGTAGTAGAAGTCAACCATGTCGAGGTGCAGGTCTTCGCGCGCCTGCTTGTCCCTCTCGCCGTTGATGTTGATGTACATGTAGTCGAGGAACTTGCTCTCGAACGCACAGCCCCACGCCGGGCGGCTGAAGGTGCTGTCTGAAGGAGGCGGAGGCCAGTCGAACGGGTAGTTCGCGGTCTCGACCGAGCAGTTCTTGACCACCGGGTACGCCTGCGTGCGGTCTCTCATGCGAGGCACCACAACTCCGCCGTACTCCTCTGTGAGCAGCTCGACGCGGACGCCGAC
>DAOUKV010000012.1:0-2678 GCA_034420955.1 Dehalococcoidia bacterium | reverse complement strand
GCGGTCTCGACCGAGCAGTTCTTGACCACCGGGTACGCCTGCGTGCGGTCTCTCATGCGAGGCACCACAACTCCGCCGTACTCCTCTGTGAGCAGCTCGACGCGGACGCCGACCGCTTCCCAGTCCGCCGCTACCGCGTCAGCCTGCTCCAGGCAGACGTCGCCGGTCTCGCAGCGGTACTTGTTCATCTTGATCTCGAAGCGGATGCCGTCAGACCCGCGCGGGAAGCCCGCGAGGTCCAGCAGGCGCTCTGCCTCTGCCTTGTCAGTCGGAACCTCCCACGGCCATTCGTGGTTCGGCTCCGCCGCGTTGTCGTACTCCTGGTACTCGATCCAAGAAGTGCCTGGGCCGAGTACGTCCTCGGTCATGTCGCCGCTGTACTTCTCGTGCGCGGCCTTGACCATCGCGGCGGTAACCGTGCGGTCGGGGCGCCAGCCGGGGAACTTCGGCCCCATCAGCTCGAGGTAGATCGGCGTGCCGAGTCCGGCCTGCAGAACGTCCACGATCGCCTGCCGGTCGATAGCGTGGGACAGCGCCCAGCGAACCAGCCGCGCCTGCTCCATGTCGCTCATGCCGTCAGGGTTGTTCGTGTCCGTGTACGGGCACTTGTCTTCCCACGGGCAGCCCAGCCACGCGTGGTCCTCTTCATACACCGGAGACAGCCAAGGCTCTATGGACTCTTCTGTCTTCGCGTTCACGTCCGTCCACAGGTTGCCGGGCCAGATGGCGCTTAGCGTCATCGTGTCCTTGTCCGACATGGTGGTGACGAACTTCAATCCCTTGCTTTCCAGTTCCCGCAGGCGGGCGAAGTCGATCGAGCCGATGTCCGCCTCGCCGGTCTCCATCATCGCCATGCGAGTCGTGATCTCGGGCGCCTGCACGACTACGAACTTGCCGTACAGGGGCGTGTCGGACTTGTCCCCGCCAGGCCAGTTTTCAGACCAGTGTTCCCCTGGAATCGCGATAACCTCGCCCTTGGAGTTGGGCGTCCACGTGCCCATGGTGAACGGGCCTGAGCCGACCGGGACCAGCTTGATCGCCTCGGCGCCAACCGCGTCGTAGGCGGCCTTGCTGTCCAGGCGAACGGTCGTGTCGTTGATGTCGAACTCGCTGATCGGTATGCCCCAGAAGATGTCCGTTACCAGCGGAGCCTTCACGGTGTAGTCGTCCACCGCCTCGGCCGGGCCGAAGGTGCCGCCGAGCTGCGCGCCAATCGCGGCGCCCAGGCTGGGGTTCACCACAGCGTTCTGCCGGTTCATGTTCCAGGCCACGTCGTGCGCGGTGATGTAGCCGAAGTCCTGGCCCGCGAATGCCTCAGGGGTGTTGACCTTGAGATCGTCGCGGATGATCAGGGTAAGCTCGGTGCCGGCCTCGTTGATGCTCCACTCTTTCGCGGCGAACGGCGTGAGCGGGTCAACCCCGTTGTGGACCAGCAACTGGTCGAAGAAGCCCATCTGGATCTCGCCCGGGCTTCCACCGTAGGTCTGAACCTCGAAGTCGCCGAACTGTTCCGCGACTTCGGGTATCGCCATCGTGATCGTGATATCCCTGTTCATGCCCATCGCAGGCTCGGGAGCCGCGGGCGCTGGAGCGGCTGTCGCTTGCGCCGCGGGAGCCGGCGCCGCGGGAGCCGCTGGCGCGGGCGCTGTGGCAGGCTGAGCCGCTGGCGCTGGCTGCGCAGGCTCGGGCTCGTCCGCGCTGCACGCTACCGCCAGCAGAGAGGCCATCACGACCATCGCCACAGCCAGTACGCCGAATTTCGTTAAAGACCGCATATCTTCTTCTCCTTAGTTTCCATCCCTTCCATTAGGTTGCCAACTGTTGAGGCACATGATATAGGCTAAGTATGATTGTTTGTCAAGTTTTCGCGGCCCTATCGTCAAATCTCCGACAAATCAGCCCCTCAGTCCCCAACTGCCCCCGTATGCTACATTTATCTATCGATTCCGTAAAGCCCCAATTTCAAGAAAGAACCTGTCCCGAATTAGTAGACGCCGTCTGTTGGAGTGATCGTTCCCCCTCTCCCTCAGGGAGAGGGTTGGGGTGAGGGTGAAACCTCTGCCTACCAATCTGGGACAGGTTCTTCCAAGAATCGCCGGCCTGAACCGCCCGCCAAACGCGGAGCGCGATACAATACATATGTAGGTGTAGGGGCAACCATCCTGGTTGCCCGCCGCGCGACCAACCCGCCAAGCCTCTAGCCAAGCCACTATGGAGCCACGTTGAACGAACCCGGCGCAGACCGCCCCTGGCACGCCCCGCTCAGCCGACGCGCGGGCGACATCGCGATCGTCCTGCTCGCGCGTGGCTCGCTCGGACTGGTCGCCGCCGCGATCTGCGGCTTCGGCGTCTGGTACACGTTCTGGAACTCCGTCAGCGGCGCCGCGTCCACAAACCAGCAGTTCATCGGAACGCTCGCGCTCGTCGTCGGCGTCCCGTCCGGGCTCGCCACCGCCGTCATGTGGCGCAACGGCGAAAGCCCGCCCCGCGTCAGGTGGGCGTTCGCCGCCGCCGCCTTGCTCACCGCCATCCTCGCGCCGTTCGTAGCCGTGCAGTTCGAGGGCCTCCACACCTACTACGCCCTGTTCGGCGGCGTCCTGCGCCTGCCCGTCATAGACGTAGCCGACGCGCTGATGACCATGCTCGTAACGTCCGCCGTCGCCGCCAACGCCGTCTCA
>DAOUKV010000011.1:0-12826 GCA_034420955.1 Dehalococcoidia bacterium | reverse complement strand
CCGGTGGTCGTCTGCGGTCTGGTGGTCCGCCGCCAGCATCCCGCCGCCAACGCCATCTTCCTGACGCTCGAAGACGAGACCGGACACTCGCCGGTCGTCTTATGGCCCGCCGTGTTCGAGAAGTTTCGCTTCGAGATACGAGCGCCGGTCCTGATGGTCCATGGGCGGGTCTCCCGTCGTCAGGGCGTCATGAACGTCGTCGCCAACCGCGTCCGGGGCATCAGGCTGCCCCACGCGCTGCCGCCCTCGCGCAGTTGGCGATAGGGCTAATCCCGTTGCCCCCGTCTGATGGGAGCCACACCTCACCGGTTGAGACGGACGGCCTGCCGACCCAGTTGCGGCCAGGCGGCCGGGGCGCTGCACTTCTCCAGCCGTTCCTCCAGAGGAACGCTATCGTCCCAGTAATAGGCTATTATGCGCCGGCCGTTGAACCCGCCCGAATCGTCCGATGCCAGCCAGACAACAGGCTTCTGCATCAATTCGGGCTCTATCATCCCGTCTCTCTGGTTGGGTTCGCCGCTGTAGGTCATGTTGGTGTAGGTACTGCCTCCGGGAACCAGGACGTTGGCGGTCACTCCGGCGCCGTCCAGTTCCTGGGCCATGATGGAGACCAGAGCTTCGTGTCCCGCCTTGGACGGGCCGTATGGCGCGGCGCCCTTGCGCCACATGGTATCCATGCTTGTCGTCACCCCGATTATGCGACCCCATCCTTGGGCTAGCATATGGGGTACTGCCGCTCTGGCCATGTAGAAGGCGCCGCTCAGGTTGACCGCCACCACGCGGCTCCAGGCCTCTGGAGAGTGTTCCCAGAAGCTGGCGGGGTTGTTTCCCACTCCGCCGATTCTGGAGTTGATGCCGGCGTTGTTTACCAGGATGTGCAGCCCGCCCAACTGAGTGATGGTGGCGTCCACCGCATCCTGGCATGACTGAGGGTCGGTAACATCGGAAACGATGGAGATGGCGCAGTCGTCACCGCCAATCTCTCGCGCATCATTGATGGACTGGTCCAGCCACTCCTGGTTGATGTCGGTCAGCGCGACCCTGGCGCCGGCCCCCGCCAGTCCTAACGCAATCGCGTGTCCAATCCCGATTGGACTTCCAGCGCCGGTAACAATCGCTACCTTCCCCTCCAGCGGTCTCTCGGCCATAATGCGCCTCCTCTTGCTGTCGCTTGACACAGCGTCAATAGAAATAACTTAACCTGTGTTGCCGAAATCGGCAACTACATCTTCATCTTCCAAGATGGGCGCAGCCATTTCAAACTTTTGCCTCGGCGCGACTGCGGCCCATTCCCTGCATTCGAAACCCGAGTGTTACAGATATGACACTTGAATCTCGTCGAATGCGTCAACTCTGTCGTTCGGTGTGTACGCCTTCGGGCGCCAAACTGTTGACCAACGGACGGAAGAGAAATACATTACGGAGGTTATCAAGATGATCGTCAAAGCAATCAAGCTGCTACCGTTTCTCGCGCTCGCTTGCCTGGTTGCGGTAGCGTGCGCAAGCGCATCTGAGTCCGAGCCCGCTGCGCCCGCGCCCGCTGCTGCGCCCGCCGCCCCGGCTCCGGCTGCCGCCGCGCCAGCCGCTCCAGCCCCGGCTCCGGCCGCCCCAGCCGCCCCGGCTCCGGCTGCCCCAGCCGCTCCAGCCCCGGCGCCTGCTGCTCCAGTTCTGGCCGCGCCAGCCGCTGCTGCTGAGGCCGCTCCGGCCCCAGCTGCACCCAGCTCCGGCTGCGGCGCCTGCTCCGGCTGCCGATCGAGTCGTCGTGTCCGAACTCTCGGCGGGTGAGATAGACGACAACGAATCGTTCAAGGAGTACCTCAAGTACCGAGCCGACTCAAGCCATCTCTTTAGCGAAGCGTGGTACGAACAGACGCCGGTGAACGTGGATGTTTCCGAACGCTATGTCATCACCGTGAAGGACTCGGAGGGAAAGACCGTTCATAACGCCACGGTAACGATAGAGAGTTCAGACGGCAGTTGGCAGGGCTTCTCCTACGCCGACGGCCGATCGCTATTCATGCCGCTGGCTCTGGGCGATGAGTTCGAGGGAACGTTGACCCTCACTGCAGAGAAGGACGGAGCGCTCGGAACAACCGAAGTCGAGAGGACGATCCCCGAGGGTGGCGAATGGGAGGTCGTTCTGGACGGCGCGCCGGATCCGCTCGAATCGATCAAGCTGGACGTCCTCTACCTTCTGGACGCGACGGGAAGCATGGCCGACGAGATAGAGAGCATCAAGTCCACGCTCACCTCGGTCGCCTCCAGAATCAACGACATCGACGCCGCGGTGGACCTGCGAATGGGCATGGTCGCATATCGAGACCGCGGCGACGCCTACGTCACTCAGGTCTATGAGTTCGATAGCGACATTCCGGCGTTCGCCGACCGTGTGGCTGGCGTCCAGGCCGACGAGGGCGGCGACACCCCCGAGTCCGTCAACGAGGCGCTCCACGCCTCTCTCGACAGCGTGGAGTGGCGGCAAGATGATACCGTGCGACTGGTCATCATGGTGGCGGATGCCGGCCCCCACATGGACTATCAGAACGATCCGGGCTACGACGAGGCGATGGCGACCGCTCTGAGGAGAGGCGTCAAAATCCACACGATCGCAAGCAGCGGGTTGGACGAATTCGGAGAGTACGTCTTCCGTCAAGTGGCGCAGCACACCATGGGGAAGTTCGTGTTCATCGTCTATGGAGAAAACGGCGACACTCCGCACTCGGTCGGAGACCAGTACACCATCCAGAACCTTGACGACCTGGTGGTGAACCTGGTCGCGGCGGAACTGAACCACCTGGACGACTGAGGATCGCGGCGGCGGAATGTATGGAACGCGCGCGCTTCCGGAGCATCGTGTATGCTGGGCCTACGTACGAAGGTAGGGGAAGCGCGCCCGCTCCAGGCTGACTACACATTCAGACTGCTGCGGATGTGGCATGATCCGCCGCTCACCTCTGGAGTATGGGAAATTGACCTCGGCAGAAGTCGATCAGACGATCAACAACGTTCGCAACTCGATGCATTAGGCCCACCAAACTAACAAAGTCAAGAATCACCACAATGAGCGACTACCAACCACTCGATCTCTCTCATCACCTGAATGCGGGCGTCGATGTCCTCGGCGCTGGCGCTGTCGCCCGGATTGGGCCGCGCCGCTTCAGGGGACTGCCTTTCTCGATCGGCGACGATCCCACCAAGTGCTTCATCGCGCTGGACGGAGATTCGACCTCGATCCGCATCCCTGTCGGCCATTCAGCGTTCAGTGTCATATTCGCTCACCGTCTGATCCGTTCGGAAATTGCGGAGGGCGGCCCTGTCGGCGCGCGCGTAGCCGACTATGTCTTCGCGCTCGAAAACGGCCGGAAAGTCGTCGTTCCCATCAGGGAGCGTTTCGAGATAGGCGTTGTGCCGACTAGCTTGTTCCAGCTTCCATTTCGAGCGGCGCCCGACGACAAACACCGGCTGATGCCACGGCATGAGGGCGCATGGAACGACATGGGACGTCGCCAGACCGAATACACCCAGGCGACCGCTCGCGACTACCTGCTCTGGTCTTGGGCCAACCCCAGGCCGCAAAGTCCAGTCCAATCGGTTGAGATTGTTCCTAAAGGCCCCGCTTTCGTGGTGGCCGCGGTAACTCTCGGACTGGTCGATGAGCATCCATTCGCTCGCCAGGGCCGACGCGAGGCTGTCATCACGTTCGACGACCCTGAGCTAGCTGAATCCCCATTCGACGTCGAGGTTGAGGTCGATAGGGGCGACTCGACGTACGTGTTCCCGCTGCCGAAGAACGACGAGGCCGGTTTTCTGGACGCGTATCATCGCGGTTTCGGCGAGACGCAGAACGAGACTTCCAATCCCTCTTACGTGGAGATCTCCGCCGTTCCGTCGGCGACGGTCTCAGTTAATCAGAGCGGAAGAGCCATCGGACAGCTCCGGTGGGGCGACGTGGAACGACGAGGCTATGCGGAGAGCTCCAGGGTCCGGGTCTCGCTGGCTGACCCCGGCCGCAACTGGGTGAAGGTCACGGTAATCGATGACGAAACCGGCAAGCCGACGCCATGCAGAGTCCACTTCAGGTCGCCGGAAGGCATCCCTTACCAGCCGCATGGTCACCCTAACCAGGTGAATTCCAACCTCGACTCTTGGCATATGGACGTGGGTGGCGACGTGCGACTCGGCCAGATCACTTACGCCTACATAGACGGCCGCTGTGAGGGTTGGCTTCCGCGCGGCGACGTCATTGTTGATATCGCTCGTGGATTCGAGTACACGCCCCTGCGCGCCAAGGTCCGGATCGAACCCGGTCAGCAGCGGCTGGAACTGCGTATCAAGCGATGGATAGATATGAACGCCAGGGGTTGGTACAGCGGCGACTCCCACGTCCACTTTCTGTCCACACAGGGCGCCCATTTCGAGTCGCTTGGCGAAGACCTCAACGTGGTCAACCTGCTCCAATCGCAGTGGGGCAGCCTGTTTACAAATACAGAGGACTTCACAGGCCGCGCGAGCGTCAGTCGCAGTGGTAACAACATCGTCTATACGTCGCAGGAAAACCGCCAGCATTTTCTGGGGCACATGATTCTATGGGGCCTCAAGGAGCCGGTCATGCCGTGGTGTTCGGACGGCCCGGCGGAGGCTGAGATAGGCGGACACATGGAGACGACGCTGGCTCACTGGGCCGACGAGGCGCGCGCTCAGGGCGGGTGGGTGATCAGTCCCCACTTTCCGAACCCCAACGGAGAGCCCGCCGCGCTAGTCGCTACGGGACGCCTGGACGGCATCGAGATGCTGCGTCAAAGCCGCCTGCAGCACATGGAATACTATCGCTACCTCAACTGCGGCTACCGCCTACCACTTGTGGGGGGCACAGACAAGATGATGAGCAACGTGCCGGTGGGCTTGTATCGCACCTACGCCCGCCTGCCGCATGATCAGGAGTTCAACTACGAGAACTGGTGCAACTCGGTCAAGGCGGGCCGGACCTTCTTGAGCGGGGGACCGATACTTCACCTGGCCGTGGACGGCAGGCAGGTTGGCGATACGCTCTCCATTTCCGGACCGGGCGCCGTGGAGGTCGAGTCTTGGGCCGAGAGCGTCTTGCCGATCAACTCGCTTGAGATCGTCCTGAACGGCCGTGTGGTAGCTCGAACGGACAGCCGGGAAGGTGTGCGGAGGCTCGAACTCAGAGAGAAGATCAAGATCGATGGGCATTCATGGCTCGCGGCTCGGACAGGCGCCTTCGACTACTTCGACATCAT
Organism: Dehalococcoidia bacterium; assembly: GCA_034420955.1. GTDB lineage: Bacteria > Chloroflexota > Dehalococcoidia > Lucifugimonadales > UBA1123 > VXRN01. Next base: position 7,565 of record DAOUKV010000011.1, on the reverse strand, counting down.
CGGGCATCACGACGTCGTCAACAGGGGAGTGTTCGCGCATACCTCTCCGGTTTACATCGCCTGCGGTGGCGAGTGGGAGATGTTCAACCCGGAAACGGCGCGCAATATGCTTACCTTGATTGACGGCGACCTAATCTACATCCGCGAGTCCGCCGGAATGCGCCCGCCCGGTTCGGTCACGCACCGGCACGGCGAGGCCGACCACCTCGCTTATCTGGAGCGTCCGTTTCTGGAGGCGCGCGACGCGATCCTCGACAGATTGGAGTAGCCTGCGATGACCGCCCATCCCATAAAGAGCGTCCTGTTCGACTTGGACAATACCCTGATCAATCGAACGGAGGCGTTCGCGCGTCTATTCGAGCATTGGTACGAGACCTTGCCCTCGACCGGCAGGCCGGCTGACAGGGAAGAGTTCGTATCCCGCTTTGCGCGCCGTGGGAACGGCTACGAGCCGCTTCCCGACATCTACCGGGATATGCTGGACGAATGGCCAGGCAGTTTCCCCAGCTTGGACGCGGCGGTCGAGTCTCACTCCAACATGATGCCGAACGTGGTGGCTATCCATACCGAGACCGAAGCGATGCTGAGACGCTTCCGAGAGCATGGCGTTCCTGTGGGCGTAGTCACCAACGGCGGCGCCGAGACACAGTGGGGCAAGCTTAGAAACACAGGCGTCGCCGCGCTGGTCGAAGCCTGCGTGGTTTCCGAGGAGTTCGGCGCTCGAAAACCCGACCCCGCTATCTTTCGCCACGCTCTTGACCTGATAGGCGCCGAAGCGGAGTCAACCCTCTTCGTGGGAGACAATGTCGAGCACGACATCATCGGAGCCTCCCAAATGAATATGCGGACCGCCTGGATATCCCTGGGCAGGGCGTGGGAGGCTACACTTCCATATCCCGACTACGTAATCAACCAAGTTTGGGAAGTCGAGAGGCTCATCCAATTTCCATAAACCCCCTCTTCGTCAAAGCCCTTTGCATCTTTGCGCCTTTGCGTTAAAATCCCTCTGCGCCTCTCTGCGTCTCTGCGTTGAATCACCCATCGGAGCGCCCCATGAAGATACTCGGCATCGAAACATCCTGCGACGAGACCGCCGCCGCCGTCATAGAAGACGGTCGCCACATCGTCTCCAACGTCGTCGCTACGCAGGTGGATATGCACGCTCGTTACGGCGGCATCGTCCCGGAAGTGGCGTCGCGCCAGCACATGCGCGCCATGATACCCGTCATAGACCAGGCTCTCGAAAACGCCGGCATGGAGCTGCCGGAGCTGGATGGAATCGCCGTAACGCACGGCCCCGGACTGGCGGGCGCGCTGCTGGTGGGCGTCAATACCGCCAAGGGCATGGCGCTCGCCCACGATCTGCCGTTCATCGGAGTAAACCACCTGGAAGGGCACATCTACGCCGCCTGGCTGGAAGATGGCGTTGACCCCGAGGCGGCCCCCGGCTTTCCGATCATGTGCCTCATTACCTCCGGCGGCCACACCGACCTCATTTTGATGGAAGGCCACGGACGCTACACGCTAATCGCCCGCACCCGCGACGACGCCGCCGGAGAGGCGTTCGACAAGGCGGCGCGCGTACTCGGTCTCGGCTTCCCCGGAGGCCCCGAAATCCAGCGAGTGGCCGAATCGGCGATCGGCGCCGAAGCGCGACTGCCGCGTCCCCGCATCCGCAACTCCCTCGACTTCAGCTTCAGCGGCCTCAAGACAGCCACCCTGAGACGCGCCGAACAAAAGGGCCTTTACCCACCGACCCAAGACAACGACGATGACGCTCTCGCCAGCGCAGACGCTGAACTAACCCGCGCCGAGCAGGTATCCGAAGTCGCCAACGCATTCCAGGAAGCCATCGTGGACAGCATGGTGAGCCGTACCCTCGACGCGATAGAGCGCCATCGGGTCAAGGGCATCCTCCTCGGCGGAGGCGTAGCCGCCAACTCCCACCTCCGCGCCGAGATGACGCGACGCTCCCCCGTACCCGTCATCGTCCCGCGCCCCGGACTCTGCACCGACAACGGCGCTATGATCGGAGCCGCCGCCCACTTCGTCATCGCAGATATGGAACCCTCAACCCGCCGCCAGTGGGCCCTGGACGTAATCCCAAGCCTGCGGCTGGGGTAGGGGACGTACGAAACGGGTTCGCGTTGATGTATAATCCGGTTCACAGGTAGCGATACCCAGAGTCTAGATCGTTGTGGGAAACTGAAGGAGCAGCATGGCAAGAATGGTCCCGCCGGAAATCCCCGACGACGCCCCGCCGTCTGAGAAGATCATATTCGAGAACCTCAAGAGCGCGGCCCGCTCCAGGGATTGGGTGGTCTTTCATTCCGAGTACGTTGACAATCCGAACAACCCCGCCAGGCCCCGCGAGATAGACTTCCTCATTTTCATACCTGACCTGTGCAGCGTGATATGCTTGGAAGCCAAAGGCGGATCATTCAAGATACGGGGCAGCCAGTGGTACGCTCTCCCGTCGGGCAACCCCGTACAGTCTCCGCCCGAACAGGCGCGGACCGCAATGTTCGCTCTCAAAAACGAATTTGCCAGTACCCATTTTCAGTGGGATTCCTTGCTCTCGCTCGGCTGCGCGGTAGCATTGGCCGACGGGGAGTTGCCAAGAAGCACTAGAGTCCCAAAGCAGGCGTTGATCATTGAGCGCCGCGCCGCGCGGGATCCGGAATCATTGTGCGAGATGCTGTTGGAATACGCTGACCAAGTGCGTCTTCCTGATGTGAAGAGTAGGCTTCGCAGCGACATGGGACTTCAGTTTGGACAGGTGGCTTTGGCTGACCTGCAAGAAGAATTGGAGCAGACGGTGACTATCACGGCAAGACCCGACCGCATCGTTCGGCGCGACCTTGAGACTCTGCGCCCGCAGTTGCTGCGATTAACGCTGGATCAGTCTCACAGCCTGCGCCGCGTTAGGCTGAACGACCGTTGCGTCATTGACGGCGCGGCAGGCACCGGCAAGACCGTGTTGGCTATGGAGCTTGCGCGTCAACTCTGCGAAGACGATGGCGCCACTGTCGCCCTAATGTGCAGCAACCCCAATCTGAGCCGAAGGTTTGAGAGGTGGGCAAACGCCCTCTCAACCGAAAGCGGGGGGCGCGTGCTTGCTGGTACTCCGGCAACGCTGCCCCTCCAAGTCTTCCAAGACAACCTTGACCTGTACGATCGGCACACTCAAAGATTGGTAACCTCACCGGGTCTTGACGACGCGCTAAAGTTCGGATACCTGTCTAACGAATGGCGTCCATTCATAGACGAAACGATTGCCGACGTGGGGCAGGGCGGCGTTTTTGATTACCTGATTGTTGACGAGGCGCAGAATCTGTGCGATGAGGTCTTCCTGGGTCTGATGGACGCGCTTCTGGTCGGCGGCCTTGCCGGCGGACGCTGGGCAATGTTCGGAGACTTCACTAATCAGAACATAGCTTCCCCGCAAATCGGAACGAACGGCAAAGACTCGCTAGCAAGCTACGGTCTCCACTGGTCCAATGACCTGTTGGAGACGAATTGCCGCAACACCCATGAGATTGCGGAATCCGTAGCGAAATTCGTAGATATAGAATCTCCCCCAATCTCCGGTGTGCATGGTCCGTTGGTGCAGTTAGAATACTTTGACTCGCGCGAGGACTTGGAAAGTACCCTAGACGGACTGATTGGCAGTTTGAAGAACCGGCGGTTCCAGTCGCGCCAGATAATCCTGCTTTCCAGCGGCATCGGCGACGAGTTTGACTCTCAGCGCGCATACGCCGATTGGTCATTGCTAAACATACGCGATGCCGAACTCAGCGCCGGCGAACCCCTGCGCGATCCGGAAGAAGTCGTATCCGGCATCGGCGAGACAGCGCGAACCACCGTCAGGTACAGCGACGTGTACGACTTCCAGGGTTTGGAGAGCGACCTCGCCATCCTCGTCATGCCGATCACTCAGGATCAGGTAGCCCTATCCGGCGGCGTCACAATGCCCCGCGAGAGACACCTCAACAGGGTACTATACACCGGGATGACGCGAGCGAAAGCTATGCTAATAATAGTAGCCCACGAAAGCTACCGCGAAATCCTAGAATCCCGCGCATCCCTCTATGGCGTCATGATCAGCATAAGTGCATAGCCACGGGAAATATCCCCAATCACCACCCTAAACCAGATTATCAAGGTGTCGCCGCAACTTATCGCAATCTGAATACCCCAGAGCCTTAGAGATTCGGAACGCCCTAAGCGCAGCAATTCTATCGTTCCAATACAATGCGCGAACTCCAATGTAGTAATAGTCTGACGCGCCCGCCCGGTCATCTCCGATTTCGTGTTGAATCTGACTGCTCACTAATTCGATTGCCCGCTCAACCGATCCCATACCTCCGCGCATGAACCGGTTGTCCACAAAGTCCGAGACATAATTCGGGCAAATCCTCACGGCGTTGTCCGCATCCTTCAACGCCCCGGAGTTATCCCCGGCAATAATCTTAGCGGCTGCTCTATTCAGATACAGCGAGGCATGATTCGGTTCGATGGATATGGCATGGTCGTAATCTTCAAAAGCGCTGTCGTACTCGCCTTTGTTGACGTATGCAACTCCCCTGTTGCTGTATGCTTCGACATTGGTAGGGTCGAGTATTATAGCTTGGTCGTAATCCTGAATGGCACTGTCGTACTCGCCCTTGATGTAGTATATGATTCCCCTGTTGTTGTACGCAGTGATATTGTTTGGGTCGAGTCGAATAGCTTGGTTCAAATCCCGAATAGCCCTGTCGTACTCACCCTTGCTATTGTATGCGCTTCCTCTGTTGTTGTATGCAGGAGCGAGGTTCCGGTCGAGTCGGATAGCGCGATCGAAATTCTGAATAGCCCTATCGTACTCACCCTTGCGGTTATATGCGCTACCCCCGTTGATGTACGCAGCGGTAAAATTCGGATCGAGCCGGATAGCTTGGTCGAAGTCCTGAATAGCGCTATCGTACTCGCCTTTGCTGTCGTATGCGCTACCCCTGTTGTTGTACGCGGCGGCGAAGTTCGGGTCGAGCCGGATAGCTTGGTTCAAATCCTGAATAGCCGTGTCGTACTCGCCCTTGCTATTGTATGCGCCCCCTATGTTGTTGTACGCAGCGGCAATGTTCGGGGCGAGTCTGACAGTGTGGTCGAAATTCTGAATGGCCCTGTCATACTCGCCCCTGTGGGCGTATGAGACACCCCTGTTGCTGTACTTTACGGCCTCAGTTCGCTGTCGCTCAGCATCTCGCTTCGCATCCTCGATTCGGTTGACGTGGGCATTCACCGCGTCCAGCAGTCCGCCGCCCATCTTCCCGGTTTCTATCGCGTCCTTGACCGCATCGGCATCCGCCCCCATCGTCTCAGCCGCCCGCTCCACTCCGTCTCGTTCGACATAGCTACGGAGAACGCTCATCGCGTAGCCGCGCCGGGAGCGTATTTCCGGAGACCGCGCCGAGCGGTTCCTAGCCTTTGTCCCGCCTTTGCGTCGACCACGTCTGTTGTTTCTGCGCTTCGCAGTCATGTCAGTCTCTACAAGTTGGTTCTAATGGTGGTTCGGCGCCGCATATTGCCATCTACACCTATTGATCTAAACCTACCACACCCCCCAACCCCCTTCAATCGCCAAGCCCTTGACAACCCCCGCCTACACCCCTCACCATGCCCCATGCTCACCCCCGTCCGCATCGCCGCCCTCGCCCTTGCCGGCTTCTATCTCACCGTAACCCTGCTGACCGCCCTAGTCGGCAGCTTCGCCGATGGCGGAGACGCGCTATCGCGCCTGCTCCTGACCGTCGTCCATCCCGTCTGCGCGGTCGCGCTTGTCGCGTTCGTCGCCGTGCCTCGCCCGTCGCGCGGCTTCGCGCTCGCTGTCGCCTGTCTCATGGCGGTGAACATCGTCGCCGATGCCGCCGTCGCTATCGCCATCGCGACCGGCGCCACCAAGGGCGACTGGTGGCTGCCGATGATATTCTCTGTCGTCCCCGCCCTGGGCATCGCCTACGCCGCGGCAACGACGCGCCCGCGCCCGGCAGAGTAGGGCGCCCCTCTATTTCTTAACTCTTATCTCCCATATCTTATCCACACCCTACCACCGCTCCCACGGCTGCTTGTGGCCGCGCGCCCGAGCCGTCTTGACGCTGTACAGGTCGCGGATGAACTCGCCGACCTCCTCTGTCTGCTCATCGCCGTCGAAGCGCCACGCAATCTCGGCCGAGCCGATTCTGAACACCGCCTCCGAGCCGCCTGAGAAGAGCAGCCTGCTTACCAGCAGATACGCGGCCATAGCCAGCGTCAGCAACGGCGCGACGATCCTGATCGTCTCCTGTTCCAACAACCCGTACAGCGCGCCGCTCAGCGCGACGGCCAGACCCGCCCATATGAACGCGCCGTAGCCCTCGCTGACCGCCCCGACGTGAACCGACTCCACGTCGTCCACCGACGCGATGAACGTCTCGACGCTCCTCCCCTCGACCGCCACGTGGATGATGCGGCTGTCGGTCAGCAGCAGCGTCTCCTCTCGCCGCGCCGCCTTCCTGGACCGCTGCGTCGCCCGCATGGCGCGCTCGACCCGCTCGCCGTCCATCAACCCCTCGACAGCCTGTTCATGCGTCTGATCACGTTCACTCGAAGCCAATCGAAACCCTCCTCGCGTTCGGTCATCCGCAACATACTAGCAGACTGCCGCCCCCGCGCAGGCGCCTAGCGCAAATCCAAGTCGCTTGCGCTCTTGCGATATGTTCCCCCTCTGCGCCTCCGCGCCTCTCCGTCAAAACCCGTTTACGCCTTTGCATCTTCGCGCCTTTGCGTTAGAATCGCCACCGGAGGCAACTATGGAACGACCCACATTCAAGCCCATCGGAACGCCGGTCGAGGAATTGGACACGCCCGCGCTTGTCATAGACCTGGACGCGCTGGAGGCGAACGTCGCGGCAGTCCACGCGGCGGTCGGAGCGTCCAGCGCGTCGGTGCGCCCACGACTCGACGCGCACCTGTGCCCGGCCATCGGACACGCGCAGCGCGCAGCGGCCGCGACGTCCGGCGCTGCGGTGGCGACGCTCGCGCAGGCCGAGACGTTCGCGCAGTACGGCTTCGACGACATACTCATAGTCAACCTGCTTGCGACGCGCGTCAAGACGGGCAGGGCGGCGGCGCTCGCCCGTCGCGTCCGGCGACTCATCGTATCCGCCGACAGCGAGCGCAACATCGCGGGTCTCTCCGACGCCGCGTCAGCCGCCGGTTCGACGCTCGCCGTAGCCGTAGCCGTCCGGGATGACAACCTATCCTTCGGCGCGACTCCCGGCGCCGCCCCCGGTCTTGCGCGGCGCGTGTCCGACGCGCCCGGACTTGAACTGGCGGGCTTGGTCGCCGTTGGCGACGCCGGGCCGATGCTCGAAGCCGCCGACGCCTGCGCCCGCGCGGGCATCGAAACGCCGATGCTCGCCGCCGGAGGCTCCGCGTCCTACGACACCGCGCCCGCGTCCGGCGTAACGGACGTGCTGGCCGGCTCATACGCGCTGGGGGACGCCGCGCTCGTATCGCGCAGGCCGGAGCTCGCGCCCGCCGCCCGT
>DAOUKV010000010.1:0-118575 GCA_034420955.1 Dehalococcoidia bacterium | reverse complement strand
CGGCTCCCGCGCCCGCGCCCGCTCCGGCGGCTCCGGCGCCCGCGGCCCCAGCCCCGGCAGCTCCCGCTCCGGCAGCTCCCGCTCCGGCAGCGCCAGCGCCGGCAGCCCCCGCGCCCGCAGCGCCCGCTCCGGCTCCCGCGCCTGCGGCGCCCGCGCCCGGCGGCGGCATGATGATGGAAGCGCCGTCAGGCACGCTGACCATTGCCGTTCAGAGCGTGAACGCGCCTAACGGACTGCCGCGCTTCTGCACCGCCGGCTGCTCCGAGACCATCTATATGTCGGGCATCACCGACGTGCTGTTCAACTCGAAGGCCAACCCGGACGGCACGGTAACGACCGAGCCGATGCTGGCTCTGGACTTCACGCTGGACCCGTCGCTGGAGTTCGGCACGTTCAACCTGCGCCAGGGCGTCCAGTTCCACCACGGCTGGGGCGAGATGACAGCGCGCGACGTTGCGTACAGCTACAACGACGCGAACTCGGTTACGAACCCTGAGTCCATTCACGGACAGGCGGGCGACTTCGCGCCGCTGATCGCGTCCATCGAAGCGGTTGACGACTACACCGTACAACTGAATTATCGCAACTACGACTCGCGTGGAGTGCTGCACCGCTTCTCCCGCTTCTGGCAGACAGCCGCCATCGTGTCCAAGGACGTGTTCGACCAGTTCGGAGTCGAAGGCACGCAGGACGTTTACGTAGGCGTAGGCGCCTTCATGGCAGAGGATGCCAATTACACAGAAGCGTGGGAACAGAACTTGGGGATCGAGCTAGTAGCCAATACCAACTACTATGCCACCGAGGACGGCTTCGGCCCGTTCGTAGAGCGCGTCAAGTGGCTGGAAGTGCCCGAGGGCGCGTCCCGTCGCGCGATGTTAGAAGCTAATGAAGCGCAGATCGCGCAGATATCCACGAAGGACTTCCCCGTTCTTACCGAGCAGGGCTTCGAGCTTCAGAAGAAGGGCCTGTTCAACACGATTCGCAACGTCTCGTTCGTAGGCAACTACTGGGACTCGCACTCCGGTCTGACCGGCGAGCCGCTCGACCGCGAGCGCGACACCAGCCTGCCATGGGTTGGCAACCCGTTCGAGATGGGCGACTTCGATGAAGGCACGCCTTCAATGGTCAGCTCTCAGAAGGTGCGCGAAGCCTTTGCCTGGGCGATCCAGCGCGAAGAGCTGGTCGAGAACCTGCTCGGCGGCCTCGGATTCGTGAACCACCAGCCATACCTGTCGTCCAACAACCCCAGCTACCGCGAAGAATGGTCTTGGGGCACGGACTTCGACATGGCCAAGAGCCTAATGGCTGACGCCGGCTACGGCAGCGGCTTCGAGATGGACCTGTGGGTAGGCACCGGCGAGCTTGGCGCTGAGATCGGCGAGTCTGTAGGCGCTGACTGGGAAGAACAACTCGGCGTCAAGGTCAACCTGATCAAGACCGCATACTCGACTTATCGTCCGGGCCTGGTCTCCCGCACGAACAAGACGCCCGGCGTGAATATCTGCGGCGACGAGAACAAGTCGAACTTCCCGTATGACTGGGCACACGGTTTCGTGGTCAGCAGCTTCTCGGCTGGCGGCTACGGTGTCGGCCAGGAAATCCCGTACGCGACGGAGACCTACTCCACGATGGCGGGCGAGCCTGACAAGGCAGTGCGTGAAGATCTCGCGGCGAACTTCTACACCAACAACCGCAAGTGGGCCAACTGCGTAGGCCTGTTCGAAGAGCCGCTGTGGCCGGTGTTCGACCCGGGCGCGGTATCCGCGTGGGACATGCGCCCCATGGCTAACGGCAACCTCGGCACCATCAACAACATCAGGACGGTCAAGCTAGAACAGTAACCGCCGCTGAACCCTCAATGTAACAGTAGGGGTAAACTGCAAATGCCGCGCCCCCTGTTGAGAAGGATGATACTTCCCAGCAGGGGGCGCGCTTTCATAGGGCGCGTACAGCGATTTTCCATCTCCCCATTGCGTAACCTGTTATTCGTGTAGTAAATTCTGGTTGCGGCGTCCCAGACACTGGCGTCGCCGGAGATTCGACAACACTCGGAGAGGATTCGAGAAATGCGACAGTTTCTGATAAGACGATTCTTATTCGCCATCCTGGCTATCGTCGGGGCCACCCTGATAACGTTCTCCCTGTCCAGGGCGGCGGGCGACCCGCGATACCTGTACGCGCAGGAGGGCGGGTACGGGATCACCCCGGAGACGTGGGAGGAGTTGGGACGGCAATTCCATCTCGACAAGCCGATCGTGGTGCAATACCTGTACTGGCTGGCGGATGTGGTGCGGGGCAACTGGCAGGACAGCCTGCTGGACCGCAAGTCGGTGTTCGAGAAGATTGTTGACAGGTTCCCGGCCACGCTCAAGGTGGGCTTCGCCTCGTTCCTGTTCGCGTCGTTGATCGGGATTCCGTTAGGGGTGTTGTCGGCGGTCAGACGCGGCGGCACTCTGGACTACTTGGCGCGCGGGTTCGCGCTGTTCGGGCAGGGTATGCCGGTGTTCTGGCTGGCGATCATGCTAATACTGATATTCTCGGTTCGGATACGGCTCTTCCCGACGGGAACGCTGGGCGAAGGGTTCTTCGACGCGAGATACTACGTTCTGCCCGTCATAGCGCTAGGCTGGCAGGCGGCGGCGACCTACCTGCGCCTAGTGCGAAGCTCGATGCTCGAAGTGATGGACTCTGAGTTCGTCAAGCTGGCGCGCGCCAAGGGCGCGTCCAACAATGCGGTAATTTGGAAGCACGGCTTCCGAAACGCGCTAATAGCGCCGCTTACGTTCGCCACCCTACTGCTGATCGGCTTCATCAACGGCGCAATCGTCGTGGAAACGATATTCGCCGTTCCCGGGCTTGGCAGGCTGGCGTTCGAGTCCATCAACAACAACGACTTTCCGATAATCGTCGCGGTGGTGCTGGTTGTAACGACCCTGTTCGTCGTGGGTAACTTCCTGACAGACCTTCTGTACGCTTACATAGACCCCAGAATCCGGTACGCCTAGAAGCAGCGCAGTTGGAGCGATAGTTCATGGCACAAGCAGACATATCAGCCGATCTCGCGCAGCAGATCGGCGCGCAGCGATCCAGCTTCGGACAAGTCTGGTACTTCCTGAGACGCTGGCCGGTCATCCCGATGACGATCCTCGCCATCTTCGTCCTGACCGCTATATTCGCCGACGTGATCGCGCCGCACGACGAGCGCGTCACCGTACCTGACAACACGCGGCTACCCCCGGCGTGGTATGCGCCCGTAGTGGTCTCGGTGCTCGATCTGCCGCAGGTCGTGTTCAGACAGGATGGCGAGATCGTCCAAATGGGCGTTGCCGAGGCTGTGGCCGAGTACGGCGTGCAGATAGATCAGGAAGAACTGAACACCCCATCCGCGGTCAAGGCGGCGTTCCAAGAACAGACCGATCTTGAACGGGTGCAGGTGCTAGTGGTGCCTGTCGTCGAGGCCGTGAGGCCACTCGGTTCGCCCGACGAGACGCCTTGGGAGCCGGTGAACAAGAACGTGTTCGCTGCAGCGCAGGACTACGGTTTCGAGATTACCGTACAGCAGCTTCTCGACCCGCTCTACGGTGGCGAGGTCGTGAAGAGCTCGTTCGAGGCATACGCGAACCTGGAAGTACAGGTGTCGGACACGGTTCCGGTCCCGGTACGCTCGAGCGTAGAGGAAGCGGCGGCTGAATTTGGCGTCGTTATACCGGAAGACCGGCTCAACGACCAATTGTTCGTCGAGAGGGCGTTCGCGGAACAGGCGAACGTGATAGCCAAGGTCCACATTCCAACGTGGAGCCACGTGCTTGGCGGAGACAACATCGGGCGCGACCTGCTGAGCCGCGTAATCCACGGCGCGCGCGTTTCGCTCACAGTCTCGATGACGGCGCTCGTCGCCGGCTTGCTAGTCGGCGTAACGATGGGCTTGGTGTCCGGTTATTTCGGCGGCTTCACGGATGAAGTCATCATGAGGGTAACCGACATCTGGCTAGGCATCCCGTTCATCCTGTTGGCGATCGTCGTCGTAATCGCCATCGGCCAGACCTTCACCATCCTGCTGATCCTGCTGGCGCTGACGGTGTGGTCAACGTTCGTGAGGAACGTGCGCGGGGAGGTGCTCAGCCTGAAGGAGCGGGATTACGTCTCGCTCGCCAAGGTGGCGGGCGCTTCGACGTTCAGGATCATCATCTGGCACATTCTTCCGGGCGTCGTGAACACGATAATCGTTCTGGCGACCTTGAGAGTCGGCCAGATCATCCTGACCGAATCCATACTTAGCTTCCTCGGCGCGGGCATTCCGCCGCCCACGCCCGCGTGGGGCGCGATGGTGAACGATGGCCGCCTGTACATCAACGACGCATGGTGGATATCGTTCTTCCCAGGCGCGTGCATCTTCCTGCTGGTCATGTCGCTCAACTTCTTCGGAGACTGGCTGCGCGACCGGCTGGATCCGAGGCTACGGCAGTTGGACTAGCTTTCACCCCCATCCTAACCTTCCCCCATCGAGGGGGAAGGAACTTGGGGAGGCTAGATCGAAAGGCGCTGAATCGAGAGGGGGCGGGCTTTATGAGCCTGCCCCTTTTTCGTTAGAATCACGTAGAATAGAGCAAAGCAACACAAGGTCTATCGTGGACGAGGTTAGATGATGACCAGACTCAAAAAGCTCAATCTGAGGATGCCGGTTTTGAAGATGCCACTCATCGGGGCGATCATCGGGCTGCTCGCGCTCGCTTCCATGGCGGTCTCGATGGCGTGCGGCGTGGAGTCTGGGGACCGCCGACCCGCGCGCCAAGGGGATGCCGAGACGACGGAGTTCCACAGAACGCCAGTTACCGCGTTCGAACAGTTCAGGATGAACATGACGAAGGACGATGCGGGCTGTTCGATAGACCCGAACGAGATTGCCGTAACTATGGGCAATCGCGTGCGCTTGGCCGTCCAGCTGCCGCTAGAGGAAGGGCAGATGGGACAAGGCGCGACCAAGTCCATCGTTGTTACGGGTGAAAAGAAGAGCCTACAGTTCAAGATAGATGGGTTGCAGATGAGCGCGTCCGGCGGCGCGTTCGGCACCGGGAAGACGGAGTTTGACATCACGCTCGAATCCGGCGCGCGCAAGAGCTACGACTTCAACGCCGCCAACAGCGGCGCGTTCCCCATGCTGTGCGACGGAACGGAGATAGGCACGTTCACGGTGAACCCCGCATAGCGCATAGCGGTTTTGACGCGGAGGCGCGAAGGCGCGGAGAAGCGCAGGGGATTCAAGTAAGAACCCTTCTCGCCTCTGCGGTGACTCCGGCCAAGCGGTAGGCAACCACATGAGTTGCCCCCTACCGGTCGGGCAGGGTGATCTTGGTTACGGTGTCGTCGGAGGTGTTGGTGACCCAGATGTTGCGCCCGTCAAACTCCAGCAGGGCCGGACCGGCGCCCACCGGATACGTCGCCACAACCTCGCCATCCAGATTCATACGGGATACGGTGCCGTCCGCGCTGTTCGCCGTCCAGACGTACGAGCCGTCGAACGTCAGCCCGTACACCAGCGGCCCAAGCGCGTCGCGCACTATGTCGTACGGCAGCGGCCCGGCATCGAAGCGGGCGACTTCGCCCTCGTCTTGCGACAGCTTGCTTATCGTCCCCTCGCGCCAGTTGGCTGCCCAGACGTGATCTCCGTCGAACGTCAGCGCCATCGGAGTATCGCCCGCCTCGAACACGTCCACCGTTTCGCCGGTTTGGGTGTCAATCTTCGTAACCGTGTCGTTGCGCGCGTTCGCCACCCACACGTAGCCCTCAGCATGTATGAGGTCGCTCGGCGCCCTGCCCGACGGGAACACGCCGTACACGCTGCCGTCGTCCGGCTCTATCACGGTGAGCGTATCCTGGACGTAGGACGCTATCCAGACGCGCTCTCCGTCGAACGTGGCGGCGCGCGGGACTATCCCTATCTCGACGTCCATGTGGTCGGCGGCGGTCTGCCCGACGCGGGTCGCCGTCGTCCCCGTCATGTTCGCCGTCCAGACGGATTCGCCGTCGAAAGCCATGGCGTTCGGCTCTGTGCCGACCTTTATCTCGTCCAACACCGCGCCGTCTAACGACACCTTCATCACCGTTCCGTCGAGGGCGTTGGCCACCCATATCGCTTCACCGTCGAAGACTATCGGCACGGGGGCGTCGCCGACGTCGAACGTCTCTGAGACTACGCCGTCCATGGTGAGGCGCGAGATGGCGTCTGCGCCCTCGTGCAGCACCCAAAGGGCGTTGCCGTCGTACACCATATCGCCGGGCGGCCTGCCGAGGTGGAACGATCCGAGGTTCCGGCCGTCGAGGCTCATGCGGCTGACCGTTTCACTCTGGCGGTTGGATATCCAGACGCTCTCTCCGTCGAACTCGACGTCGGCGGGCAGCGCGCCCACGTCGTAGGTAGCGACGATCGAGCCGTCGGGCGACAGCTTGCTGACCGAGCCTTCGAGCGCGTTGACGACCCATAGGTGGTCGCCGTCGAAGGTCATCCCCTTTGGACCTTCGCCAACTTCGACAGTCGCCAGAATCTCACCGTCCGAGGGCCTCAGCTTCATGACGTTGTTGTCATGGTAGTTGGATACCCACAGCGCGGAGCCGTCCCACTCCATGGCGGATGGGTTGGCGCCGACTCGGTAGTTGCCGATTGGCGCGGGCGCGGTTTGGTCGGCGGGGACGCCGGCGGGCAACTGTCCGCCAAGTTCGCGAATCTTCTGGGGGAGGGCTATCGCAGTGACGGTCCCGTCTGCCTTGTTGGTGGCGAAGATGTAGCCGTCGAAGTATTCGAGGGCGGCGGGGCGACGTCCGGCGCGGTAGCTGCCGACTCTCTCGTAGTCCTCGTCGAGGACACGGAGGGCGAAGAAGGTGGCGACCCAGAGGGTATCGCCATCGTGCGCGATGGCGCGGGGATAGAAATCGGGCAACGGAACGGCGAGAGCGCCGTCCGCGTCCGGGCCGTCGAATGGGATGCGCTGAATAGTGTCTTCAGCAGTGCTCGCGACCCACACAGCTTCGCCGTCGAACATGATGCCGGTGGGCGAGCTTCCGATGCGGTAGGTGTGAATGGTGGGGATTTCGATCAGCCCGCTGGGAACGGGAGGATCGGTGGGGCCACCGACGGGCGACTGGGCGGCTCCGGCGGCTTGCGGCTGCGTGCTGCCGACCGGAAGGGGCGTAGGGGTTGGCGCCGGAGCGACCGTGGGTTCCGCCGTCGGCGCGGGAGCGGGCGATGGTAGGCTGGTCGGCACAGGCGGCGCGGTCGCGGAGGGAGCGGGCGCGGCGGTGTCGTCGGAGCAGGCGATTGCGAGGGTGAGAACGAGGCAGGCGAGCGCGAACGTCATGGTGGATAGGGATCGTCTCATGGCGGTTCAGGTCTCCGTTGAGTTCTTAAGCTAGTTGGGCGCGCCGATGCGTTGAACGGCGCGCCCTAGATTAGACACCTGGATTCTGGCTGTCGGGTGGCTGCTAGTAGAGGTGGCAGACCACGCGGTGTCCGGGAACAGGCTGCGACTCCACCGGCTCCTGTGTGGAGCATGGCTCGAACACGGATGGGCAGCGCTCGTGGAAGTGACACCCATCGGGCGGATTCACAGGCGAGGGCACCTCGCCAGCCAGTATGATCTCTTCACGATCGATGTCGGGGTGCGACGGCAGCGCGGCGGACATCAGCGCCCGCGTGTACGGGTGCAGCGGGTTGTCGTACAACTCCTCAGTCTCGGCCTCCTCAACTATGCGGCCCAGGTACATGACGCCTACCATGTCGCACATGTACCGCACTGTGGCGAGGTGGTGCGCGATGAGCAGATATGTAAGGTTGTGCTCGTCCTGAAGGTCTTCAAGCAAGTTCATGATCTGCGCGCGTATGGAAACGTCTAGCGCGGAGACAGGCTCATCCAGGATGATGAGCTTGGGATTGAGCGCGAGCGCCCTTGCTACGCCGATGCGCTGGCGCTGGCCGCCGGAGAATTCGTGCGGGAACAGGTTCGCCTGGTATTCCTGCAGACCAACCTCGGTAAGCAGGTCGCCGACGCGGGTGCGGATCTCGTTCTTGGTCCAGGTGCTGTTGACTTCCAGCGGCTCGCCGATGATGCTGCCGACACGCATCCTAGGATTGAGCGACGCCCACGGGTCTTGGAAGACCGCCTGAACGTTGGATTTGTACGATCTATTCTGCTCCCGGTCGAACGTGGGGACGTCCTCGCCGTCGAACAGGAAAGTTCCATCAGTCGGCTCTTCGAGCTGTAGAATCAACTTAGCGGTGGTGGACTTGCCACAACCGGACTCGCCCACGAGTCCGTAGGTCTTGCCCTCCTCGATCTGGAAGTTGATGCCGTCCACGGCCTTGAGTATCGCCTTGTTGCGCGACAAGAAGCCGGAGCCTACGGGGAAGTGCTTCTTCAAGTCCCGGACTTCCAGCAGGGTGCCGTTGCCGTTGTTGCTTGCCATAGTTCGATACCTCTCAGTTAGACTCAGTCGCCAGCGGCGGCGGTCACCTGCGCGCCCTCGGACTCTCTTAGCCAACAAGCCGCGTACTGCCCTTCGTCAACCGTGAACCCGGGCGGATACTCTTCCATGCACCTGTCGTGCACGTACCGGCAACGCGGCGCGAATGCGCAACCTTGGGGCAGGTCCCACAGCGCGGGGGGCGAACCCGGAATCGAGTACAGCCGCTCCTCGGTCACCTCCATCTTCGGCACGGACTGGATCAACGCCTCGGTGTAGGGGTGCGACGGGTTGTTGAATATCTGCCGGACGTCGCCCTGTTCGACGATCTTGCCGGCGTACATCACCGCCACTCGGTCGCACATCTTGGCGACGATCCCGAAGTCGTGGGTGATGAATATGATGCCAACGCCGGTGGACTCCTGGAGTTCGCGGAGCAGTCTCAGGTACTGCGCCTGAATCGTCGCGTCGAGTGAAGTGGTCGGCTCGTCCGCGATCAGCACGACCGGGTCGCAGGAGATCCCGATGGCGCCGACTACGCGCTGCCTCATGCCGCCCGACAGCTGGTGCGGGTAGTCCTTGATGCGGACGTCTGGCGCGGGAATTCGCACCTTTCGCAGCATATCTATCACAGTGTCTTTCAGCGCCTCGCCGCCGAGCCCTTTGTGGATCTTGAGCGCCTCGCCTACCTGGTCTTCGATGTCGAAGACCGGGTTCAGCGCGGTCATCGGATCCTGAAGGACCATGCCGATTCGACTGCCGCGAACCTGCTCCATGTCGCTTTCGCTAAGGGTGAGGATATCCTCGCCCTCGAGGAAAACCTGGCCGCCTACGATGTGTCCCGGAGGCGACGGCACCAGGCGCATCACCGACAGGGTGGTGACGGACTTGCCGGAACCTGACTCTCCGACGATGCCAAGCGTCTCGCCTCGCCTGATCTGAAAGCTCACGCCATCGACCGCTTTGACAACGCCCCAGCGCGTTACGAAGTACGTTCTGAGGTCCCGAACGTCCAGAACAACTTCGCCGATATTTCTGTTGGAAGTCGTCATACCAATCCGCTCCTTCCATCCATCTTTACAACCCGTCCGCTACCTAATTGTTTCTGTCAACCTAGCTTGCCCAATATAGCCAAAAGAGACGCAGAACGCAACCCTGCGTCAAATAAATTGACGGGCGTTTCAATACCTAGTAAGATTTAGCGTGATAGACCCCACATGTTTGATGGATTCTGGGGATTCGGGAAGGTGAAGCGATGCAGAAGACGATGCCAGCGCCGCTGACAATCAGCATAGACAAGGATGCCGCCAAGCACGTGCGCGCGTTCGCGGAGCAGTCCGGGAAGCCGGACGCGAACTTGCGTGTCGCCGTCAAGGGCGGCGGATGCGCCGGAATGACCTACGTGCTCGACTTGGTGAACGAGCCAAAAGAGAATGACAAGATCATCGAAGAGCACGGCATGGAGCTCTTCGTGGATCGCAAGTCTTACATCTTTCTGGCGGGCACGGTGCTGGAGTACTCCGGCGGTCTGAACGGCAAGGGTTTCGTGTTCAACAACCCGAACGCCAAGACGACGTGCGGCTGCGGCACGTCGTTCAGCGTGTAACGGAGAGCGCAGTGGTTGCAGACGCGACTACCCACGACACTCCCGCGCTGACGCGGCGCCTCGAATCTCGCGTCGCGGCATTCGACGTTTCAGATTCCGGCAGGCTGCGCGTCAGCGGTGATGACGCGATAGACCTACTCAACAGGCTGTCCACGAACGATCTGGAGCGACTCGAGGTCGGGCGCGGCATGGGCACGACGCTGACGACGAACAAGGGGCGCATCATAGACCTGCTTCGCGTTCTGCGACGCGACGGGGACCTACTGGTACTTACCAGCCCCGGCACCCAGCGGCGCGTGGCCGAGTGGATAGATTTCTACACTTTCGCCGAGGACGTGGAGGTCGAGGATCTGACCGGCGACACGGCGCACTGGCTGATCGTTGGCGCGGACGCGGCGGATGCGGTGGATAGGGCAAGATTGGACGCGGACGGCCTGCGCGAGTATCTGGACCACCGCGCCGTAGGAGACGTTACCATAGTTCGCGCGCAGTTAGGGAACGTCGCCGCATACGAGGTCATATCCCCAATCGACGCTAAGCCGCCGGACGCCGACGCGCTGCAACCCGGAGACTTGGAACTGCTGCGAATCGAGCAGGGCGTCCCGGCCTATCCAAACGAGTTGAACGAGGCGCATAACCCCCTCGAGGCGAACCTAAAGCCGCACATCAACTTCAACAAGGGCTGCTACATAGGTCAGGAGGTGGTGGCGCGGCTGAATACATACGACAAGGTGCAGCGGTGGTTATGCCAGCTGGTGGTGGACGATGGGACGACGCTGGAGGTTGGGTCGGCGGTTATGGTGGACGACGCGAATGTTGGGGAGGTTACGACGTCGGCGCCCGGCCTCGCGCTGGCATATCTGCGAAAGCGGGTGTACGAGGATGGCGCGCGGGTTACGGTTGACGGGATCGGGGCGACGGTAAAGGACATCAGACCGCCGGAGGATGACGACTAAGCGTCGCTTGCTTTGAGGGTTACTCCCCCATCCACGACCAGGGTTTGGCCGCGTATCATTTCGGCTTCCGGGGAGCAGAGGAAGATTACGGCGTTCGCTATATCCTGAGCCGTTACCATCCGTCCCACCGGGGTGTTGCGGCCCGATTCGAGCATCTCTTCTTTAGTTGGAAAGTGGTCAAGCGCTCCGGTGTCCACGTAGCCGCCGGATACGGCGTTGACGGATATGCCTCGCGGGGCCAATTCCACGGCCAAGTAACGAGTTACAGCCTCTAGCGCCGCTTTGGACACGCCGACTGAGAAGTAGTACGGCAGCACCCGACGCGAACCCTCGCTGGTGATATTGACTACGTGGCCGCCGTTGGGCATTAGTTTGGACGCTTCGACGGCGCACAGCCAGGCGGCGCGGGCGTTGACGTTCATCGTCCAGTCCCAGTGGCGCGCTTGGAGGTCAACAGCGGCGCGCTGGACGCCGGATGCGGCGTTGTTGACGAGGATGTCCAGCTTGCCATACTCATCCTGAACAGCGTCGAACAACTGCGTTATCTTACTCTCGTCTCCCAGGTGGGCGCGCACTCGCAGGCAGCGGACGCCGAGCGACTCTATTTCGTCCACGGCTTCGGCGGCGGCGCGGTGGTTGCGAAGGTAATTGAAGGCGATGGAAGCGCCTCGTCCGGCGAGTTCGAGCGCGATGGCCCTGCCGATACCGCGCGAGCCGCCGGTAACCAGGGCAATCTTTCCATGCAGGCCGCTCATGATTCTTAGATTGCCATGCCGCCATCTACGCTGACGATCTGTCCTGTCATGTACTTGGCCTTTTCGCTGGCGATGAAGGCTACGAGGTGGGCAACGTCGTCAACTTCTCCGAAGTGGCCCTGGGGAATCCAGGTCATAATGGTATCTTTGGTCTTCTGTGGGAGCACATCCACAGTGTCTGTGCTGATGTATCCGGGCGTAACGGTGTTGACCGTGATGCCGCGCCTGGCTACTTCCTTGGCGAGCGCCTTGGTGAAGCCGATGATGCCGGCCTTGGACGCCGAATAGTTGACCTGGCCGATATTGCCGCGTATGCCGACGACGGAGCCGATGTTGATGATACGTCCCCACCGCCTGCGGATCATCTGCCGGACGACGGCGCGAGTGCAGTAGAAGGTCCCGTTCAGGTTGGTGCCAATCACGTTGTCCCACGCGGCATCGCTCATTCGGACAAGCAGGCCGTCGCTGATGATTCCGGCGTTGTTGACCAGAATGTCAATTTGCCCAAAGCGTTCGGTCGTCTCGTCCACCATGCGCGTAACCTGTTCCAGATCGCCTACGTCTGCCTGGACGGGGAACGCCTCGACACCGAGTTCGTGGAGGTTTTGGACCGTCTCATCGGCGGAGTCGGGCGAACTGTTGTAGTTGACTGCGACGTGGACGCCCAGTTCTGCGAGGCGGTAGGCTACCGCCCTGCCTATGCCCTTCGACGCGCCGGTAACCAGGGCATATCTTCCCTCTATGTCGGACTTAGACAATGTTTCTACTCCAGCGCTTCCAGCTGCTGATTCATTTTTTCTACGAACGAGGTTTCTACGGCGAGTTTGGCGGTTTCCAAGGCGCGCAGGATGGCGTCGGCATTCGCCGCGCCGTGTCCAACGACGCTGACGCCGTTTACACCGAATAAAGGACCTCCGCCGCGCGTTTCCACTACGTTGTGGAGGTCGTAGATTTCTTTTGCGAGCGCGTCCAGTTCATCGGCGGGGAGTTTGCCTTCGAGCCGCGCGCGCAGATGGTCGCTAAGCTCGCGTCCCAAACCCTCGATCAGCTTAAGGACAATGTTGCCGACGAAGCCGTCGCAAACAACGACTTCAGCCTCGCCCTTCGGCACGTCGTTCGCCTCGATATTGCCGATGAAGTTGAGTCCGCTCGCCTCGAATAGCTCGGTCGTCTCGCGCACTTGCCGGTTGCCCTTGCCGGCCTCGGCGCCGACGCTCAGCAGGGCGATGCGCGGGTCGTCGGAGCCAAAGAAGGCGCGGGCGAAGACATCTCCGATGGCGCCAAAGCTGAGCAGCTGTCGCGGGCGACAGTCAACGTTCGTGCCGAGGTCTATGATGCAGACATTGGGGGCGACTCCGACGATGGGGCCGCCGAGCGCAGGGCGTTCGACGCCCTTCGCCATCCCAAGCAGGACTGCGGAGGCGGCCATAGTCGCCCCAGTGGAACCCATAGATACGCAAGCGTCGGCTTGGCCGGCCTTGACCGCCCCGGTGGCGACGAGGATCGAGGCGCGAGGCTTCTGCCGCAGCGCAAGCACCGGCGACTCGCCTTCGACGATAATGCCGTCGCTAGGCACCACACCTACAGGGAGGCGGGACGCTTCATGCTTCGCAAGCTCCGCTCCCACGGCGTCCGGATCGCCCACCAGCATCACCTGGCCGCTTCCCGCAGCGGCGAACCGGACAGCGGCTTCCACGCCGGCCTGGGGAGCGTTGTCGCCGCCCATCGCGTCGAGCGCGATGCGTACCATTTTCGTATCGGAAGTCAAAGCGGCCACTCTCCAATCATCTCATTCTCGCTCAATCGCCGACTTTCGATCCGCCCAGCCGAAATTACACCGCCACCTCAGCCGTTCCCGAGATTGCCGTCCGTCCGTCGTCTGAGACTACCGATACGGCGCAGACGACTCGGGTCGCGTCTCCATCTTCAACGATGCGACGGAGGTTGCCCTGCGCCGTTACTCGCTGTCCGGGCTTGACGGGCGAGCGGAATCGAATCTTCATCTTGCCGGTTCTGAGCCAATTCTCCCCGAACGCGGCGGTCATCATTTCCGAAATCGTGGCGGCGACCATCATGCCGTGCGCTATCGTGCCTCCGAATTGCGTAGTCGCGGCAAATTCGCAGTCAATGTGAATCGGGTTGAAGTCACCGGACGCTTCGGCGTAGCGGTGGATCCTAGCCTGATCCACAACCTTTCGCACCTGTGGGAGGGCGTCGCCCTTCTGCATGGTCATGGTCGTCGTCATGGTCATTACTGGGCCATCTCGCGCGGGCCGAGCGCCGCGGGAATCATAATGGTACTCTTTCCGGTCATCACAGGCTCCGAGTCATTGCCGGTTACTTCGCAATCTATCACCAAGAATCGCCATCCACCGCGCGTCGAATGCTGAGCGAGAGTGGCTACGCATTCGAGCGACCAGCCGACCGGAACGGCTCTGAGAAACTCAAACTCCTGGCCAGCGTGCAGGGTTCCTCCCGGTATGCGAAGTTCTTGGATTACGCCCTGTATGCTCAGCGCTGCGACGGCCATGGCGGGAACCAACGGCTCGCCGGAATCGCCGGTCAGGGCGCCGCTTTGATCCTCGACGGCTGTGACGTAGGCGGCGACGAACGGCTCGTCGAGCGTGTAAGCGCGCCGGCAAAGCTCTTGCCCGGCAGTGAGCGCGTCGTAATCGGAGACCATGCGAACCTCAGGGGCGATTGCGCCAATGAAAGAGATTATAGAGAAGGTATGCGCGCAAGCGCAATCAGGAGCGGGGATCCTAACGCAAAGGCGCAAAGATGCGAAGGAGCAACGGAATGGGGGGCTTTACTGTTGGGACAGCAGCCAGTCTAGCAGGGCGTCCACGAAAGGGGGGGGCGCGCCGTCGCAGCTCGTATCTCGACATAGCTCGTACCCGCCAAGCTGGCGACGGCGCGAAGGCCAGGCAGCCCCTTGCAGGCGACGTGATACGCCATGAACCCGCCGTTGGAATAGCCGAAGAAGTAGATATGCCCGAAGTCTCTCGCCTTTCCCGCCTGCGCTACCAGTTCTGTCAGGTAGGCGATGTCGTCGCCGCCGGACTTGCCGCCGTCGCAACATTCGTCCGTAGGGTTCCAGAAGCGGTTTCCGTTGGCGTCAAGCGCGCCGTTGGGCAATAGGAGGGCGAATCCGTGGGATTCCACGCGATCATGGAGGCAATCGCAAGAACGCAGGAAGCGAACGCGCCAAGACTCCTCAAAGGGTAGGATTGCGCTTTCGGGCTGTATCTGCGCTCAGCCACCTAGTAACCGCCGGCGGCGCCGCGCTGCATCCGCGCCTCTTCCAGCAGGCGTTCCAGCACGACGTAGGACGCGTCTTCGGCGTAGTCGAGCTGGCATACGCCCAAGACGCGGTAAAGCACGCCTGTGGAGATGCTCGTTTGGCGAGATTCGCCGAGCGGTGGCAGGGGCAGTCCCAAGGCTTGGGCAACAAATCCGCCGGCGATCATGCCGTTGGGCGTTAGGAAGCAGCGCAGTATCTCCCGCTCCCGGTATGTGAGGACCAAGCCGCGCTCGTCCTGGGCGAGGGTCATTCGCAGACGCGCCCTGGGCGTGGCGATCAACTCATCGGCGTAGTCCGATACCCAGACGTGTGTGACGCTCACCGCTCGTACCCCGTTTCGGTGTGTTGGGGATATTGTACTACGCTGAGGCAGTTTGTCCCAAATCTGCGCCGCCCTACCCTGCCCGCGCGCTCCGTCTTGCGCTGGCGGCGGTGGCTGAATAGAATATCTGAGAAATCGTCGCGGGGTTAGCCGCGCATGGACTGGGCGGATGGAGGAACGACATGACTACTATCTTCGAAGAGCTTGGCGTCAGGCCGGTGATCAACGCGCAAGGCAACCGCACGCTACTGGGCGGCGGCACGCCCGCGCCGGAGGTGCGAGCGCTGATGGACGCGGCTGAGGACTACTACGTCAACATGAGCGAGTTGATGGACGCGGTTGGCGTCCGTATCGCCGATATGCTGGACGTGGATGCCGCGCTCGTAACGTCGGGCTGCTCTGCCGCGCTGGCGTATGCGGCTGCGGCGTGCATCACGGGCGCCGACGAGGAACGCATCGAGCGCATCCCGGACACTTCGGGTATGCCCAACGAGATACTGATTCAGCGGCAACTGCGGGTCAAGTACGACAGGTGCATGACGATTCCCGGCGGCAGGCTGGTCGAGATAGGCAACGAGGACCAGACGACGACGGACGATCTGGAAGCGGCGATAGGGCCTCAGACGGCGGCCATTCATTACCTCGCGCCCGGCGATAGAGCGCCCGGCGCGCTGTCGCTGGAATCGGTGATCGAGATAGGCCACGCCAATGACGTGCCGATCATCGTGGACGCGGCGGGACAGGTGTATCCGACCGATCTGCTTAGCAAGTACGTCAAGATGGGCGCGGACCTAGTGGCGTATGGAGCGAAGTACTTCGGCGCGGTCAATTCGAGCGGCATCCTGACGGGACGGAGCGATCTGGTGGGCGTGGCGCGGTCTCACAGCTTCATCGGCTTCGAGGCGACGCCAACGCGGTCTTTCGGGCGACCGATGAAGGTGGACAGGCAAGAAGTGGTGTCGGTGTATGGCGCGCTGCGGGCGTGGCTGACGATGAACCACGAGGACAGGTTCGCAGCCTACGAGGCGCGGGTGACGGCCATCAGAGCCGGACTCGCGGGGTTGGGAGGCATCTCGCTGGAAGACCTAGCGGACGACGGCCCAGTAGAGGGTCTGACGGTGATAGTAGATGAGGACACGGCCGGGATGACGGGCGCGGACGTGGTGGAGGAGCTTAGGGCGGGCAATCCGAGCATCTGGGTGAGGGAGTTCGATTCCGGAGACAGGTTCGGCATCAGGTTGCTGACGCTGAGCGAAGGGGCGGAAGAGGTCGTCATAGAGCGTCTGCGCGAGATTCTGGGCTAGTCCAAGGCAGCATATCCACACGCTAGGGAATAGACAGGGGCGAAATGATCTCCATCGAGCTAATCCGCAATGATCCGGCAGCCGTGCGCGAGGCGATGCTCAGCCGCGGCTCCGACCCGGACGCGATAGACCGGATCGCCGAACTCGACCGCGAACGTCGCGCATCCATCGTGGAGATAGACGAGTTGCGCGCGCGCCGCAACCGGGTCAGCAGGGAGATGGGGCGATCAAGGGAGCGTCCGCAGGCGCTGATAGACGAGATGCGCGAGGTCGGCCGCCGCATCCGGGAACTCGAGGAATCGCAGCGCGAGACGGACACTGAGTTGGACGATCTGCTGCTGTCGGTTCCGAACATACCGGACGGGAGCGCGCCGGTGGGCGACGACGAGGAATCGAACGTTGAGGTCAGGCGCGTTGGGGACATGCCGTCGTTCGACTTCGAGCCACAGGCGCACTGGGACATCGTGGAGCGTCTGGGAATCGCGGACTTTGAGAGGGGCGCGCGCCTGGCGGGTTCGCGCTTCTTCGTGCTGCGCGGACAGGGCGCGAAGCTCCAGCGCGCGCTCATCTCGTTCATGATAGATATGCACGTCGACCGGCACGGCTTCACGGAGGTCTATCTGCCCTACATGATGAACCGCGACACGGCGACGGCGAGTGGTCACCTACCCCATTTCATAGAGGAGATGTACCACGACGCCGAGGACGACCTTTGGATGCTGCCGACGGCTGAGGCGGCGATTACCAGCCTTCACCGCGACGAAATCCTGTCCGCCGACGACCTGCCGATCTACTACGTAGCGCACACCCCCTGCTGGCGGCGCGAGAGGACGTCCGCCGGACGGGACACACGCGGGATGATGCGCGTTCACCAGTTCGACAAGGTGGAGATGTACAAGTTCGTCCATCCCAACCGCTCATTCGAGGAGTTGGAGTCGCTGACGGCGGCGGCTGAAGAAGTGGTGAAGGCGTTGGAAATACCGTACCGCGTGCTTGAGCTTGCGACGGGGGATATGTCCTCGCCGGCGGTCAAGAGCTACGACGTGGAGATGTGGGCGCCGGGCGCGGAACGCTGGCTGGAGGTGAGCTCGTGCTCGAACTGCACGGACTACCAAGCGCGGCGGGGCCGGATCCGGTTCAGGCCGGAGCCGGGCGCAAGGCCGCGCTTGGCGCATACGCTGAACGGGTCGGGGCTGGCGCTGCCGCGCGTGATGATCTCGATTCTGGAGAACTACCAGCAGGAGGACGGTTCCGTGGCAGTGCCGGAGGCTCTGCGGGCGTACACGAGATTCGATCGGATTGGGTGAGGGCAAGCCGGGCGATTACACGACTACCGGATCGCTGAACTCTTCCTTTAGTGTGCGCTTTAGAACTTTGCCCATCGGGTTGCGGGGGAGTTCGTCCACTACTACTACGGATTCGGGTTTCTTGTAGCTGGCGAGGCGCTGGCGGCAGTATTCTATTACGTCGGCTTCGTCCACGACGTGGCCCTGTGTGGCTACCACTACGGCGCGGACTCGCTCGCCCCAGTCTATGTCTTCTACGCCGATAATGGCGGCTTCTTCGATGGCGGGGTGGGAATGGAGGACCTGTTCGACCTCTTCGGGCGAGATCATCTCGCCACCACGCTTGATGAAGTCGCGGGCGCGTCCGGCCAGGAATATGTAGCCGTCATCGTCCCAGTAGCCGAGGTCTCCGGTGTAGAGCCAGCCATCTTTGATGGTCTCGGCGGTCTGGGACTCCTGACCCCAGTACCCCTTCATCAGCCGCTGGCCTCGCGCCACTATCTCTCCGACTTCGCCGACCGGGGTGTCATGGGCGTCCTCATCTACGATTCGGACTTCGACGTCCTCGAGGGGCTTGCCGATAGAGGTCAGGCGCTTGAGCTTGCGCTCGACTTCTTCTTCGGAGCCGGTCAGCACGTGGTCGTCGGGCGGGAGCATGGTGATTGTAGCGGCGGTCTCAGTCTGTCCGAAGGCATTGATGAACTGCACGCCGGGGAATTCGACGATGGCGCGGCGGATGACCTCGACGGGCATCGGGGCGGCGCCGTATGTGATGACGCTCAGGCTGCTGAGGTCGCGCTTGTGGAATTCTTCGTGATCCATGAGCATCTTAAGCATGGTTGGGACCATCATGGCGCGGTCCACCCGCTCCTCTTCGACGATTCGCATCCAGTCGCGCGGCTCGAACTGGCGCTGGATGGCGAGCGTTCTGCCGCCGTAGATGGCGCTGATCATAGCCTGCATCCCAGCTATGTGGTAAAGCGGCACAGTGAGTACGTTGCTCTCGGCGACTTCAGGGTCGGCTGGGGTAACGTGGCTGAGTATGTAGGACGCGAAGCTGTTGTGGGTGAGCATTACGCCCTTGGGAAAGCTGGTTGTGCCGGATGTGAAGAGGATGACGGACAGGTCATCTTCGTCGTGCGTGGGCCACATCTCTTCGTCGTCCGCGCCGTCCATGAGGGCCGAGTATGACAGCCAGCCGTCTCGTTCGCCGTCCAGCGACACGTAATGCTCGACGCAGTCGAGATCGCCGGCTATGGAGTCTATGAGGTCGAGGTATCTGTCGCCGGCGAGCAGGACCTTGGGGGCGGAATCCTGAATCATGAACGCCAACTCGTCGGCGCGGGCGCGGAAGTTGAGCGGCACGAATACTCCGTCCGACTTGGCGGAGGCGAAGTAGGTTTCTACAACAGCGTCGGTGTTCACCTCGACAATTCCGATACGGTCGCCGGGGCCGATGCCAATGTCGCGCAGGGCGTTGGCAAGCCGATTCACCCTGTTCTGGAGCTGTTCGTAGGTGGTTCGCTTGCCTTCGAATACGATCGCCGCGCGATCCGGCACTATGGCGTTGGAGATAGCCAGAAATTCCGATGTGTTCATGCTTGTCCCAATCCCCTTGTCGCGCCCGATTCGCGGCGTCGACCGCCGGGCATTCTGAATGTTTCGCGTATGTTACAGAACCGCTGTACAGGTTAGCATTTTCGGCAAATAATTTCTACAAACCAGGCGTAAGCCGAGCGTTTGACCGGAGTTTGAAGGGGGGGATGGTCGAGGGAGTGGCGGTTGGTTGCTGATAAGCGCTCTGGATTCCGGCGTTCGCCGGAATGACGGAAGAGGACAGGGAGAATGAATGTGGGAACGTGAAGGGCGAAGGTACACGTCTATCGGTTCAGACGGCTGGCCAGTCGGGATTCGAGGGCCAGGCCGCGCGCTATGGGCGCGTCCAGACCTTCGGAAACGGCGCGCTTGATAGCGGCGCTGACAGGGGTTGGAATTTGTGCGAGGCGTTCCGCCTGCGAGGTTGAGGATTCGGCGAGGCGTTCGGGGGAGACTACGGTGTGAACGAGGCCCAGATCGAGCGCGGCGTTCGCGTCGAGAACCTCGTTGGCCAGCAGCATCTTCATCGAGGGCGCGAGGCCGATGACGCGAGGCAATGTCTGGCTGCCACCGGCGGCCGGAACCATGCCGAGCGCGGTTTCGGGCATTCTGAATATGGCGTTGTCCGCGGCTATGCGGACGTCGCAAAGGCAGGCGATTTCGACGCCGGAGCCAATGACGTACCCATGCAGCGCGGCTACGAGGGGTTTCGGGATGGACAGGAACAGTCCCCACAGGTCGCGTTCCCAGCGCACCTGGCGAGCGACCGTCTGCGACGGAGCAGTTCCGAATTCGGTCAGGTCGGCGCCGGCGCAGAAGCCGCGCTCGCCGGCGCCGGCGATGATGATGGAGGCGACGTCAGGATCGTCGCGGACGGCTTCGAGGGCGGCGTACAGATCGTCGCGCATCTGCACGTCGAAGGCGTTGATTACCTCTGGTCGGTTGAGCGTGAGCGTGGCGACGGATCCTGTCTTGTCGTACAGGACGGTCATGTTCTGGTTACTCCCTTCCCAGCCCCCTGTGGATTCCCGCTTTCGCGGGAATGACGGTAGAGGTGTGGAGAATGGACTTGCGCCTAGCAATCTGACACGGGCGCGACTGTCAGCGGTTTTGGTAGGTTGGGGACCGGCGCTGGAGGAAAGATGATATGCCTTCGCTCCTGTCGGAAGTGGACTGGAGGAGGAAGCTGAGGTCGGCTTCGAGACGCAATCCCTGCGAGAGTGTTCCGTCTAATCCGGTCAGCGCGGCTTCTTTGAGGTATCGGAGAGCGATGGGGCCGTGGGCGGCGATGGCGGCGGCTATATCGGCGGCGCGGCGTCCGACGGCGCTCGGGGGGACGACTTCGTTCACCAAGCCGATAGACAAGGCGGTTTCGGCATCGAGTTCGCGTCCGGTCAGCAGCATCTCGACGGCGCGCGAGCGTCCGATAACGCGGGGCAGGCGCTGGGTGCCGCCGTCCCACGGCATGGAGCCGGAGAGCGCTTGGCGCATGGCGAAGGTAGCGGTGGAATCGGCGATTCGGATGTCGCAGGCGAGGGCGATTTCTAGCCCCTGCTCGTGGACGGCGCCCTGCGCGGCGCAGATGACGGGCTTTTCGATGTCGGCGAGCATCTGGGCAACGCGCAGGTCGGAGAGGCGCGCGTCATCATCGGTTATACCGGCGAGCGCGTCTTCATCGGTACCGGCGCAGAAGTCCGGCCCTTCGGCGGCGATTACTACGACCCACACGTCGTCGCGTTGGCGCGCCTGCCTGGCGAGGTCGGCGAGAGTGTAGGCAAGATCGAAACCGACCGCGTTCCGGGCATCGGGCCTGGCAAGCGTGATAGTGGCGACGGCGCCGGTTACTCGAAGGGCTGCTGCCATGGCCGGATCGCCTATTTCATCAGTACGACGACCTGTCGAGAGTCGCCGTAGCCTGTGCTTTCGGTGGTTACACTCGGATGGTCGGATAGGGCGATATGCACTATCCGACGCTCGGCGGGCGGCATAGGTTCGAGGGTTATGGATCTGCCGGTGTCGGCTACGCGACTGGCCACGCGGCGCGCCATGTTTTCGAGCGACTGCTGGCGGCGCTGCTGGTAGCCTTCGACGTCTATCATCAAGTAGGCGCGGTCGTCTATGCGCTGGCTGACGATGTACCTTACCAGGAACTGGAATGTCTTGAGGGTGTCGCCTTTGCGCCCGATGAGCAGGCCGGCGTCGTCCCCTTCTATCTCGAAGATTGGGCCTCCGAGGTCTTCGTTGTGCGCCTGCTTCATGGCAACCATGGCATCGACGTCCATGAGGTAGATGAGGGACTCGATCACCTCCGAGGCGATGGCTACGCTGTCGGGCAGGGATTCGATTTCCCTGGCCCGGACTACGGCGGGTTCCGCGCCTATGCCGAGTATGCCGGCCTTGCCTCGACTAACGACGTCTATTTCTACGTCGGCGCGATCTGCGTCCAGTTCCTTTAGAGCGATTTCTGTTGCTTCTTCGACCGTTCTGGCCGATATTTCGATCTCCCGCATCGGTGGTCTCCTCGACGGCTGGAAGTAGCGCGGGGGCGGACGACGCCTCGACCGAGGCGGTATCGTCTTCGGACTCGCCGCGCCTGAATTTGAACAAATTTATGAGTGGGTCCCACCCGGTAACGAAGCCTTGGATGGCGACGCCCACGAGGTTGGACACGACCCAATACAGCGCGAGGCCGCTTGGGAAGTTTAGGGTAAAGAAGCCGAACATGGCGGGCATCATCCACAGCATCATGCGGTTGGTGGATGCCTGCCGTGCGTCCGCCGTCGGCATGGTGGTCATCTTCTGCATGACCCACATAGACACGCCGACCAGGACAGGCATGACGAACGGGGTCGGGTCCGGCAGCGCCAAGTCCATCCACAGAAAGTCGCTGTCTATGGGTATGACGCCATGCACCTGCGGCAGCCATTCGTACAGGTGGCGCGAGAGGCCGACCAGACTTTCCGGGTTGGACGGCACCGTCTGGAGGATGGCCTGATACAAGCCTATCCAGATGGGGAACTGGATGAACATGGGGCCGAGGCAGCCGAGCGGGTTCACTCCCTGCTCGCGGTACAGCTTCATCGTCTCCTGCGAGGCGCGCTGCCGGTCGCCCTTGTAGCGATCCTGTATCTCCTTCATCTTCGGCTGGAGCGCGCCCATAGCCTTGATCTGGCGGCTCTGCTTGACCGTAAGCGGCACCAGCGCGAGCCTGACGAGGAGGGTGAAGGCGATGATAGCTATGCCGAAGTTGAGGAACAGGTAGGCGTACAGCATCACCAGCCCGTTGATCATGGGCTGGATGATTAGCAGGTTCCAAGTATCTATTACGACGGATAGGATTTCCAAATCGTGTTCCTATCTGCTATGAGAGCTAGTCTAGCACGCCTTCGCCCTGTCGCTGGGGCGCGGGTCATCTTCGTTGGTGAGGAATATCCACTCTTCGTCCGGGTTGCCGTTTCCCTTGATTCGCAGCGCCCTTATGGAACTGTCCTTGGAGCTAAAGTATAGCAGGTCTCCGTCGGATTCGAGTGAGGTGCGAACGTCATCGTCTATTCTGCAGGCAGCCAGGAAGCTGCCGTTGGGTTCGAGCAGCGCGATGCGAGAGTTGCCGCCGGCGGCGACCGGCACCGCTATCAGGTCGTTGACGAATACGGGGCTGCCGACTATCTGGCCGCCCTCGGAGTCGAACAGCCATACCAGATCGCCGGTGTCGGCGTCTATGGCGTACAGGATGCCGTCGAGCGACGGGGCGTATGCCACGCCGTCGGCGACAAGGGGGGTGGACCAGTACCATCCGCTCGAGCCGTCGAATCGCCACCTGAGATCGCCGGTGTCGGCGTCGAGAGCGTAGAGCGTGCTATCGAATCCACCGAATATGACCAGGTCTCCGGCGACGGCGATGCCGGAGGTTACCGCGCCGCCCGACTGGAAGCTCCATACGCTGTCCCCCGTTTCGGCGTCCACAGCGTAAACGCTGTGATCGAGCGACCCGGCGTAAACCACGCCGTCGCTCACCGTTGGAGGGGACCAGACGGCGCCGTCGGTCGGGTACGTCCAGGCGGGGTCGTCAGTAGCGATGTCTATGGCGTAGAGGGCGCCTCCGACGCCCGCGCCGGACGATACGTCGCCGGAACCGACGAATACGTAGCCATCATGGACCGTAGGGCCGCCGACTATGCGACCGGACAGCGGCTCTTGCCACATGGGGTCGCCGTTGGAGTCGTACGCGTACAAGATGCCGTCGTAGCCGCCGACGAAAACGGCATCGTCAGTGACCGCGACCCGTCCGTAGATAGCGCGGTCGGAGTCCTCGCGGGTTGGCAGCGGGCGCCGCCATACGAGGTCGCCAGTCTGCTTCTCGACCGCAAGTATCTCGCCCTGCTGGGTGCCGATGAACAGGTTATCGCCGGATACCGCGCCCGCCGACCAGCCCTCCGGTGTTCTGACTACCGAGCAAGCTGTGAGCGTAAAGCAAAGACACAGAGAAAACGCAATCCAGAGCAACGTTGCTCTTGTTCTAGATATTCGTTGGTAATTCAAATCCGTTCCTAACAATCATGGTACAGGGTCGTAGCCGCTAGAGCCGAACGGCTGGCAGCGTCCGAGCCGTCTTGCGGCAAGCCAACAGCCTTTGAGCAGTCCGTACCTTGCAATCGCCTCGTAGGCGTAGCCTGAACAGGACGGCGAGTATCTGCAAGCTGGCGGCAAGTAGGGCGAAACCGCTCGCTGGTATAGTCGAATGGTTGCTAAAGCCGCGTTCCGCATCAGCCGCCTTCCCTACTCCGGGGCGTCAGCCCGGCGCGCTTGACCAGTCGCCGCAAGGACCGCCTGAGCGTCCAGTAGTCCGCGTTCGCCGCCCGCTGTCTAGCTATGAACACAAGATCCCAGCCCGCCGCGATATCCGTATCGGCCGTTGCCGCTTTCAGGCGGCGCCGGAGTTGGTTGCGCGCAACGGCGTTGCCGATGCGCTTGCTGACCGTGAATCCGAATCGGGACGCATCGGAGCCGTTGGCGCGGGCGTTCAGCACCAGAATCGAATCCGCCCAAGAGCGTCCATCGCGCTGCGCCGCGCGGTAGTCGGCGGACTTCCGCAGGCGGCAGGCGCGAGTGAGCGACACTTTCTACACCGTCAGCTTGTGCCGGCCCTTGAACATCCTGCGCTTCAGGACATTGCGACCGGATTTCGTTCTCATTCTGGATCTGAAGCCGTGCACTCGGGCGCGGCGTCTGCTCTTGGGTTGATAGGTTCGTTTCGGCATTTGAGACAACCTCTTGAATACGGGAAAGTATAGGGATTGGCTTGAATGGCTGTCAATTTGAGGAGGTGGGAGGAAATGAAGAGATTGGAGATAAGAGATGGGAGATAAGGGTAGGCGAATGGATGAGGCGCTCGACCATCCCCTACCTGAAACCGCGCCCCCTAACTCTTATCTCCCATCTCCTAACTCTTAGATCGTTGCGGGCAGGGGCGCCGTATCGCCCGTCTCGCCCTGCCATATGCGGATTCGGGCGGCCATGTCTCGGACGCGGTCGCGCTGCGCGGGGTCGTCGAAGAGGTTGTTGCGCTCGTACGGGTCGGAGTTGAGGTCGTACAGCTCGCAGCGGTCGCCGGCGCAGAGGTTCAGCTTCCACCGGTCCGGGGTAACGACGGAGCGCCACGGCAGCGCGAGCATCCGGTTGATTTCGGCTGAGCCGAGGAAGCGGTCAACTATCTCCCGGCTTGTGCCGTTCCACTGGATGAAGACGTCGTTGTCGCTCAGGTCGGAGGAGCCTTCCATCACGGGACGGAGACTGTTGCCCTGCAGGTTGGAAGGGACGTCGTGGCCGGACAAATCGAGCAGGGTCGGCACGAGGTCTATGTGTCCCACTGAGCCGGAGACGCGGGTGGATTCGCGCGACAGCCACGGGACGCGCATCAGCAGCGGCACGCGGGACGCCTCTTCGTAGAACGAGCGCTTTTCGAGCATCCCGTGATCGCCCATCATGTCGCCGTGTTCGCTGGTGAAGACGACGACGGTGTTGTCGGCGACTCCGGCGCGCTCGAGCGCGGACGTGATCTTGCCTACCATGCGATCGACGAGGGTGATGTTCGCCATGTAGTGAGCGCGCAAGGTTCGCCAGCCTTCCTCGGTGGAGACGTCCTCGCGGGCGGCGGCGTAGCGCATCATGTAGTCGTCCTGCGTCTGATCCACGCCATCGCGCATGAACTGGAGGAAGTAGTTGGAGCGGACGCGGTTGACGAGCGAGGCCGACTCCGGGTATTCGAGGAAAGCGGGACCGACCGGCAGCGTCGCCGGATCGTACATGTCCATGAAGGGGCCGTGGTAGGGCGAGTGCGGCTCGAACGTGCTGACGTAGAGGACGAAGGGGTTGTCGCTGTTGCGTTCGATGAAGTCTGCCGCGCTGTCGCCGAGGAACGACGCCATCTGATGCTCCTCGGGCACTTCGTAGTGGGCGTCGGAGCTGAAGACGCCGATGCCGTTTTTTAGACGGTCGGGCTTGTAACCCTGCTCTTGCAGGTACTTGTTGTAGCTGGAGACCATGTAGCGCTGTTCGGGTCTGGCGTAGCGGTGACCGTCTTCGGTGGATACCCACTCGTCGAAGCCGCGCTGGGCCGTCAGGTCGTTGCCCAGGTGCCACTTGCCCATGTAGCCCTTGTAGTAATTGTCTGACATCATCTGAGAGATGACCGGCACGCTGTCGTCGAGGTGAATCTGGTTGACAATGGGGCCTGCGGCGTGCGGGTATAGGCCGGTCATGATAGTTGCGCGCGCGGGCGTGCATACGGGCTGGGCGACGTAGGCGTTTTCGAATACGAAGCTCTCGTCCGCCAACGCATCGAGGTTGGGGACGTTCATCCAGTCGGCGCCGTAGCAGCCGAGGGTGTCGTATCGCTGCTGGTCGCTGAATACGAAGACAATGTTGGGGTTTTCGGGCATTGTGTGTTGCTCCTTATTTATGTAATTGGCAAGGGAGAGGGCTTTCGCCCCCATCCTAACCTTCCCCCATCAAGGGGGAAGGGATTTTGTAGCCTAACATTCCCCATCAAGGGGGAAGAGACTTTGTAGCCGATGAGACTGCTTCCTCACACGGTGGGCAGGGGCGCGTGGTCGCCGTTCTTGTGCTGCCAGAGGCGGATGCGGGCGGCCAGGTCGCGGACGCGGTTGCGCTGCGCCGGGTCATCTATGAGGTTGTTCTGCTCGTAGGGGTCGTTTGCCATGTCGTAAAGCTCGCATCTGTCTGTGGCGCAGAGGGCGAGCTTCCAGCCGTCGCGGACTATGGTGCGCCAGGGCTGGGTGTTGCGTAGGTTGATCTCTGGGCTGCCGAGGTGTCTATCGTCTATGTCGCTGACGCCGTTCCATTGGACGAAGACGTCGTTGCCGTCGAGCATGGCGTCGCCGCGCATGACGGGCAGCAATGATTTGCCCTGCAAGTGAGACGGCAGATTAGCGCCGGTGGCGTCCAAGATGGTTGGCACAAGATCAACGTGTCCGACGGCGCCTTCGAGCATCGTATGCTCGGACGAAAGCCACGGGACGCGCATCAGCAACGGCACGCGGGCAGACTCCTCGTACATGGAGCGCTTTTCGAGCATTCCGTGGTCGCCCGCCATCTCGCCGTGCTCACTGGTGAAGACGACCATCGTGTTGTCGGAAACGCCATTGCGCTCCAGCGCGTCGAGTATCGTTCCTACCATCTCATCCACCAGCGTAATGTTGGCGAAGTAGCGGGCGCGAAGCTCGCGCCATCCGGCCTCGGAGGTTACGTCGTGGCCGCGCGCGGCGTTGGTTTGCAAGTACCGGTCGGTCTCCGCGTCCGGCTGCCCCAGATACTGGGTGCAGTACTCGGCGCGGACGGTGTTGTGCCGGGAGCTATCCTCCGGGACTTTGAGGAATGCAGGGCCTACGGGCAGGTCTTCGGCGTCGTACAAATCGTCATAGGGGCCGTGGTAGGGCGGGTGCGGCTCAAAGGTGCTGACGTAGAGCATGAAGGGGCCGCCGGAGTTGCGGTCTATGAAGTCGGCGGCGCGACCAGCGAGGAATGAAGCCATCTGATGCTCCGCCGGCAGTCGCGCGCGCAGCATGGCGCTGAACATCATCGTTCCGTCTTCCATTCGAGCATCCGGCTCGTAGCCGTTGGCGACCAGGTATTGGTGGTAGTCGCTCATCTGGGTGCGGTACTCGCGACGCGTGTATTCGGGGCGATGGCCGTCTTCGGTACTAACCCACTCGTCGAATCCATGCTGGCGGATCACGTCGTCGCCCAGGTGCCACTTGCCGAACCACGCGGTGTGGTACGCATCGGGCGACATCTCGGCTACGCTCTTGCGGTCCGGCGGCAGCACCATCTTGTTCACGATGGGGCCGGCGGCGTGCGGGTAGAGGCCGGTTACGATGGTCGAACGCGCGGGCGTGCAGACGGGCTGAGCGACATATGCGCGCTCGAATACGAATGATTCATCCGCAAGCTCGTTGAGGCGGGGGACGTTTATCCAGTCGTTGCCGTAGCAGCGGAGGGTGTCGTAGCGTTGCTGGTCGCTGAAGATGAAGACTACGTTGGGTTGGGTTGGCATGGCGGCTCCTTGCTCCAATTTTAGCGCTCACGGGGATATGTAACTGGCAAGGGCCGAATTTCACCCTCACCCCAACCCTCTCCCTGAGGGAGAGGGGCTTTCACCCCCACCCTAGCCCTCCCCCATCAAGGGGGAGGGGATATTATACCGCGCCGTAACCTTCAGCGCGGATGCAGCTTACCCAGTGGCCGGGCCTTACCTCGCGCAGTTCAGGGACTTCGGCGCGGCAGTCGTC
The DNA here is from genome assembly GCA_034420955.1 of Dehalococcoidia bacterium. Lineage (GTDB taxonomy): Bacteria > Chloroflexota > Dehalococcoidia > Lucifugimonadales > UBA1123 > VXRN01. The sequence continues at coordinate 90,185 of DAOUKV010000010.1, read as the reverse complement.
TATTTCCAGCAGGCAGCGCGGGTGGAATGAGCAGCCCGGCGGCGGGTTGAGCGGGCTTGGCACTTCGCCGGTCAGAGGGATGCGTTCGCGTTCGCGCTCGATGTCCGGGTCGGGTATCGGTATGGCAGACAGCAGGGCGCGGGTGTAGGGATGGAGCGGGTCTTCGTACAGTTCATCTTGGCTTGCGATTTCAACGATTCTGCCAAGATACATTACGGCTATCCTGTCGCTGACGTGACGAACGACCGACAGGTCGTGCGATACGAAGAGGTATGTGAAGTCGAAGGTTTCCTGGAGTCTCTGAAGGAGGTTGATGATCTGCCCTTGGATGGAGACATCGAGCGCGGAGACGGGTTCGTCGCACACTATAAACTCCGGTCCGACGGCGAGCGCCCGGGCGATGCCGATGCGCTGGCGCTGTCCGCCGCTGAACTCGTGCGGGAAGCGCGCCGCCATATTGGGGTTCAGGCCTACGATTTCAAGGAGGCGGGCCACCTCATCTCGGTACTCCCCGCGTCCTTTGACCAGCCCGTGAACCTTGAGCGGCTCTCCGATGCAGTCGCCGGCCGTTTGTCGAGGGTCGAGGGAGGTGTACGGATCCTGGAAGATTATCTGGGCGCGGCGGCGCATCTCGCGCAATTCGCGGCGGCGCATACCGGACAGGCTGCGTCCACCGAAGCGGATGTCGCCGGATTGGGGTTTTTCGAGGTGGAGGATGGCGCGTCCGAGCGTGGTCTTGCCGCAGCCACTTTCGCCCACCAGCCCAAGCGTCTCGCCGCGCCCGATTGTGAAGCTCACGCCGTCAACCGCCTTTATCTCGCCTACCTTGCGCGAGATGAACGAGCCGGACTTAACGGGGAAGGTTACCCTGAGATCGCGGACGTCTATAAGATTGTCTTCGAGTCCGTCTTGGCGCCGGGCGCGGGTATCGGCGGTCATGGCAACGCCTCCGCATCCAGTTTGCCGGCGGCCCAGCACGCGGCGAAGTGGCCGTCGGCGATGGGCGTGTCGTCCGGGAAGCTTTCGGCGCACACGTCCATCGCGTAGTTGCATCGGGGCATGAACGGGCAACCTTCGGACAGGTCTATCAGGTCGGGCGGCTGGCCTTCTATTGTCTCGAGAAGCTCTCCGCGCACCTGATCGACGCGGGGTATGGAGCGAAGAAGTCCGCGCGTGTAGGGGTGGCTTGGGTTTCGGAATATCTGAGTCGTCGCGCCGCGCTCTATGATGCGACCCGCGTACATGATGTTGATGCGGTCGGCGTAGCGGGCGACGACGCCGAGGTTGTGGGTGATGAGGATGAGGGTTACGCCGAAGCGGTCTGCCAAGCTTTTGAGCAGGTCGAGAATCTGGGACTGGATGGTTACGTCGAGGGCGGTCGTCGCCTCGTCGGCGATTATCAGCTTGGGGACGCAACTCATGGCGATGGCGATCATCACGCGCTGGCGCATACCGCCGCTGAACTCGTGTGGGTACTGGTTGAGCCGTCGCTGGGGGTCGGATATACCGACCTGTTCGAGCAACTCGATCACGCGCTCACGCGCCTCGACGCGGCTCATGCCATAGTGCCACATGATTGATTCTGATATCTGCTCCTCTATGGTAAGCACTGGGTTGAGCGACGACATGGGTTCTTGAAAGATCATGGCTATTTCGCTGCCGCGAATGCGGCGCAGGTCTTGGCCGTCCATTAGCAGCATGTCTTCGCCCTCGAACATCACTTCGCCGGATACGATTTTGCCGGGCGGGTCCGCCACGAGGCGCATTATTGAGAGGGAGGTTACGGATTTGCCGCAGCCACTCTCGCCGACCAGGGCTACGGTCTCGCCGGGGCGGGCGTCGAACGAGACGCCGTTTACCGCCTGCACCACGCCTTCGTGGGTGTAGAAGTAGGTCCGCAGGTCGCGGACGGAGATGAGCGGATCGGCGGTTTGGGCGGCCATCTACTGCCTCCCTCGCAGTCTGGGGTCTATCATGTCGCGGATCGCGTCGCCCAACAGGTTCATCGCGAGGACGGTTACGGAGATTAGAACGCCGGGGACGACGGCGAGGTGCGGGCCTAGATCGAAGCGGTTTTGGGCGCCGCTGAGCATATTGCCCCAAGACGGCGTGGGCGGCTTGATGCCTATGCCGAGGAAGCTGAGTTGCGCCTCGGCGACGATTGCGCCCGCGATCCCGACGGCGACCAGGACGAGGGATACGGGCAGCGTGTTCGGCACGAGGTGAAGTATCACTATGCGCAGCGACGACGATCCGATGGAGCGCTGGGCCTCGATGAAGAGCGACTCGCGCAGCGAGAGCACGTGTGACCGGATTACGCGAATGGAGCCGATGGCGCTGAATAGCGCGAGCGCGCATATGACGACCGTCATGGTGAATCCGAAGGCGACGGCGATGGTGATGACTATGACGAGGCCGGGCAGCACGAGCAGCGTATCCACGAAGCGCTGGAGGATGAGGTCCACGAGTCCGCCGTAGTAGGCGGATACGATGCCTATGAGGGTGCCGACTGAGACTCCTATGAGGGGCGACAGGAAGCCAACGAGCAGCGACACGCGCCCGCCGTACAGGGCGCGGCTGAACTCGTTGCGGCCCAGCTCGTCGGAGCCGAATATGAGAAGCGAGCCGTCGCTGGCGTACGAGAAGAGGCCGAGGAATCGGGTGGCGACGAAGGTCGCGGGGTCGTGGGGCGTAACGAGGGGCGCGCCGGCGGCGAGGACGACCATGATAAGCATGATGAGGCCGCCGACGGCGCCGGCGGGGTTGAGGAGGGCGAATTCGCCGAGCTTGCGCGCTCCGAGCGACAGTCCGCCAACGGCGCGTTCGACAGGGGTGGCGCGTTCGAAGGCGGGGCTATTCATAGGTCACCCTCGGGTCGAGGACTTTGTAGGACAGATCCACCAGAAGAATCCAAATCATCATGAAGACGCCGATGACCAGCACCATGCCCAGCACCATCGTCGCGTCTCTGCCGCGCACGGATTCGATGAGGTGTAGGCCGATGCCGGGCAGGTTGAATACGGTTTCCAGCACGACGGCGCCGTCCAGCAGGGAGGCGAAGAGCATCCCCAGCATGGTGACAACGGGGAGCAGAGCGTTGCGGAGGGCGTGTTTGACGATTACGACGCGGGGCAGCAGCCCCTTCGACCACGCGGTGCGAACGTAGTCTTCGTTCAGCACTTCGAGCATCATGGAGCGAATCATGCGGCTGATGACGGCGGCCGAGCGGAAGCCGAGAATGAGCGCCGGGAACATGAAGCGCTGGAGGGAGGCTACGGGGTCGTCCACAAGGTCGTAGTGCTGGGCCGGCGGCGCCCAGCCGATAACGCGGGAGAATACCAAGAGTATCATGATGCCGAGCCAGAAGGCCGGCACCGCCATTCCGACGGCGCTGACGGCGCGCACGGCCTGATCGAACCAGCTGCCGCGGAACAGGGCGGACAGCACGCCGGCGGGAATCGAGACGACGATGGCGACAAGCACGCCGAGGATGGCGAGGGTTACAGTTACGTCTATCTTCGGCTTGATGGCATCCCATACGGACTGGTTGAAGTAAGGGGAGTAGCCGAGGTCGCCCTGCACCATCTTGCCCAGCCATCGGAAGTATTGGACGTACAGAGGGTCTGACAGGCCCAACTCCCTGCGGAGCTTTTCGATGACTTCCGGCGGCGCCGCGCTCTCTTCGCCGGCGAGCAGGGTGGAGGCCACGTCTCCCGGGATGAACTGGAGCATGAAGAACAGGAGCGTGCCGAGCAGCAGCAGCGTGGGAATGATGAGCAGCAGTCTGCGGACGACGTATCCTGTCACTTCGCTTCCTCAACTTCTCGGTTGGATCGGCGGCTTTCGCGCGTTTTCAGGTAGGGGTTGCGCCAACACCTTCGCGCTGACGCGCTTGGGGGTTGGCGCGCGGCGACGCTACTTGCCCGGGGCGCCGGCGTCGAGCCAAGCGTCAACAAATCGGGACTGGATGAATTTGCTGGTGGCGATGGGGTCAACGTTCATGACGTAGTTCCACTTGATCTGGAACTCGTCGGGCCTGCGGACCGGGATTTTGGGGTTCCAAGTCTCGCGCATGATGGTATCCATCTCTTTGGCTATCGTCTTTTCTTCGGCGGAGCCAAGCCCGACGCGGTCCAAGTCGGCGAGCAGGTCGAGCCACTGCTGGGGCGGCTCGGCCTGACACATATCGAACCCGGCGCCCGGCCTGAACACCTGGTTGATTATTTCGACGGGGCTTTTGGAGGCGACGGCCTGGCCGAACCAGAATAGCTGGTAATCGCAAGCGTAAGCCTGCTCGCGCGCTGAGGTCAACTCGGACTGAACTATCTTGATGTCCACGCCAAGCGGCAACATCTGCTGCTGGATTATCAGCACTATCTGGGGTTCGGCCTCTTCGGTGAGGAATTCGATTTCGGTAACACCCTTGTCGGCGAATACCTGCTTGGCCATCTCCTGCTGGTTGGCCTTCTCATCCCAGTCGAGGCACGGGTAGTCCAGAATATCTTCGTAGTTGGGGTCGGCGGTGCCGAAGAAGCTGATCTGGCGCAGGTTCGGCGGCTCAACGTCCGGCACGCTGGTGAGGTCTATGATGTGCTTGGTGTCAACGGCGCATCGGAAGGCCTTGCGGACTTCGGGGTCGTCGAACGGCGGCTTGCTGCCGTTCATGGCGATCCCCTGGAAGCCCGGGCTGTCCCAGCGAATGACGCTGACTTCGTTCGGGAAGTCCGCCTGGATGGGGTATGCGCTGGCCGGTGTGTACGTGATGTACTGGTCTATCTGCTTGGTGGTGAACGCGGCTCCGGCGAGTTCGTTGTTGGCGAAGGAGATGCCGGTTATCCTGTCCAGCAGCGGATAGGGGCTGCCGTCCGGGGCGTCAACGAAGTAGTCCGGGTTGGCGTCGGTGATGACGTTGTTGCCGACCTCGTAGCTTTCCAGCTTGAAGGCGCCGGTGCCGATGACCTGCTCCGGGTCGCTTAGGTTTCCGCCGGCCGGGGCAAGAACGTGTTCAGGCAACATGATGTGCCACGAGTCGGCCAGGGCGGCGAGGATGCGGCTGGTGGGGTTGGTCATGGTTATCGTCATCGTGTGGTCGTCTATCTTCTCCATCTGGTCAACGAGGAGGAAGCCGGCGACGCGGGGCTGCGGGATGCCTTCGGGCGGGTCTATCCACCTGTTGATGGTGTAAACCACGTCGTCCACGGTGAAGGCTTCGCCGTCGTGCCACGTAACGCCCTCGTTGAACTGGAGGGTAACCTGCGAGAAGTCTTCGTTGAATTCCCACGAGTGGGCGAGGTCCGGCGTTACGGTGAGGCCGTCTCTGGGGGAGAACTGGAGGACGCCCGAGTACATCCGGTTCAGCCCCTGCGTGGACGACCAGTGGGAGCGGGTGGTCATGTCCCATCTGTCAAACCAGACGCCGGTGGCGATTCGCATATCGCCGCCGCGCTGGCCGGCGGTGAACTCGTGGGCGACCTTCGCCTCCGTCGCCTTTGGCTGCGCCACCACGACGACCTCCGTCGGCGCAGGCGCGGGCGCGGCTGCCCCTGGGGCCTGGGCTGCAGGAGCGGCGGGCGCGGGCGCCGCGGGTTCGGGCTCCTCGTCGGCCGAGCTGCACGCCACAGCTATCGAAAGCGAGAGCGCCAGCGCCGCTATCAGGGCAGTCAAGCCGAAGATTCTGGAAAATCCGGATGGGTGGTTCTTCATTGCTTCCTCACCTTTCGCTAAGGGAACGGACGCCTGATAGACGGGATCATGCCTGCTTGCGCCCCAAATATACGCGAATTAGCGCAAATGTCAACCGCGATGGGATTTTTAACACGAAGGCGCACAGACGCGAAGGGGGCGAAACTATTCATCTGCGCCAAGAAGCGCAGTGGGGCGCGGGGCAGCCTCTAATCCGAAAGCTGGCCGCGAATGAATACTTTGAGCATTCCTTCGTTGGCGGCGCTTGTGAGACGACGCTGGATGCGTCCATCCTTGTCGATGAAGAATGTGGTGGGCAGCGAACGGACCTCGTAGGCTCGGACGACTTCGTTGGTGGTGTCGAGCGCGAGGGGGTAAGTAACGCCGGTCTGCTCTGCGAGTGCGCTGGCTTCTTCGAGCGTGTCGGACATTGCGATTCCGATGAAGGTTACGCCCTGATCGCGGTACTCCTGGTATATTTCCTCGAAGGCTGGCATCTCCCAGCGGCACGGCGGACACCAAGACGCCCAGAAGTTCAGCACCACGACCTGGCCGGCGAGATCTGACAGACGTAGCATCTCGCCGTCGAACGTCTCTATCTCGAAGTCAGGGGCGACGACATTCTCTGTCTGCGCCCTGCTCCGTATGACGCGCGGCGTCGGGCGCGGCTCGGCGGTGGCGGTGGGAGGGGGCGCGGGCGGAGTCGGCGGAACCGCAGTCGGGGAAGGCTGAGGGGTGGCGGTGGGTGGCAGTGGTGTCGGAGTCGGCGCGGACTCGGTAGCCTTGGCGGTAGGCGCAGGGGGTTCGGACGCCTGGGCGCAGGCGACGACGAGCGCTATCGCGGCGACAGCCAGAATGGCGATGAGGGCGCGGGCGGTTTTGTGCGAGAATGACATATATGGATTATAGCGCAGTCTTCAGGATATGTGGAACGTGATCATGGCCGCAGGTTCGACAGGCGCGCGTCCGACGCTGCTGAGGTGGACGGACTTCCTGACGGGGCGAACGTGTACTCTGAAAGTGGAGGATCCGGACGCCGGCGCGCCGCTAGGATCGCTCGTGTCGAAGTACCTGACTGGCGCGGATCCGGACGCGCTGGCAGACATGCTGGTCAAGCGGCGGCTTATGCTACCCGACGCTGCGGCTGCGCTGGCGGCGATACAGGATCTGACACACACGCTGACGGACGAGGGCGCGCTAGATGGCCTCGCGCCCGGCTCCGTGTTCAAACTTGGCGTCCGCGAGCTTTCGTCGCGCGAGACCGTACCGGTTTCGAGAGCGCGAGTTCAGGGCGCGGAGGTGGGACTACTGGACGTGACGATAGACCGGAGCGAGACCGACTACTGCCGCAACTGGATCGGGTTCCATCGGCGGCGGTGGTCGCGCGGCGAGTCGAAGTTCCTGGAGTTCGTCGCGCGGGCGGCGCGGGCGGGCGGCGATGACGCGGACCGGGTCCTATCGCTGGGCGACCACGCCTCGCGGATGGAGTTCTTACGACGGATGGCGCGGGCGATATGGGACAGCCCGTTCGAGAACTACTCTCGATTCACGGGGGAGGCTCTGCGCTACAAGACGGGCGACGAGTCGCTGGCGAGCATCATCGAAGGACGTGGCGCGATATGCTCGGAGAAGGTGCAGGCGCTGAAGTTCGTTGCGGACGCGTTCGGTTTCGAGTCGCGGTACCTGTTCGCGGGGCCGGACGCGACGGGTCGGCTTCCGGCGAAGCGTCTGAGACATATATTGGACACGTTCGACTTTCGCGGCGCGGCGCCGGCGATGCGTTACTGGCAGCACATGGCGCTGGAGTTCACGGTGGACGGCGAGCGGGCGCTCGTTGACGCCACAAACGGGAACATCCCGTTCCTGTTCAAGCGCGGCTCGGCAGTAGATGGCGCGCTGGATGCGGAACGCCCGCGCCCCTTCCGCGTGCAGATGGGGGTGTATCCGGAGGACTTCTACTACCACCGCGCCCCAGACGATCTGGCGATGGACTTGTGCTACGCGATGGAGAACTTCATACCGGAGATCGATCTGGTGCAGGTGTTCGATAATGAGCTTGGGCTAGTGATTACGCCAGATTTTCTGGTGACGCCGCTGCCCTACACTGACGCGGAGGGTTACGAGGGGATACGGCGACTGTACCAGCGTATGGCGCAGGCCAGCGGACTGGAGATGGACGCGAGCGCGGAGTGGCGGATGGATGGCGACGTGTGGGCGCGTTTCCGTGAGCGCGAGGCGGATGCGGTGGCGCCGGTTCTGGGTTGTTACGAGCATTTGGTGGAAAGGTACAACGCCTTCGAGGACGAGTGGCACGAGATGGGATTGGCGGTCATCGGTCTGAAGCGGCAGCTTAGGCGCGACGGCTGATGAGTCCCGTTCGCCCTGACGACCACGTATCACTGTTGGCGGAAGCGGTACGCGCGGCGCGGCGCGCGCCGTTTTGGGGGGATAGGTTGAGCAACGCTCCCAACTCCATCGAATCCCTTGCGGACTTCGAGTGTCTGCCGATTACCGCTGTGTCCGATTACCGGCGTCAGGGGTTCGACGCCCTGTTGTCGGACACATCTGGGATCGAGTGGATACCGGGTCCGTGGCTGGGACAGTCGCCGGGGCGCGCCGCGGTAGCGGAAGGGGCAGCGGAGGCGGCCATTCGCGTCGAACTGCTGCGCGCCGGGCTGGGGTTGGCGATCACAGACGGAGTGAATGCGGGCGAACTGAGCGCGGTGGCGGTTGCCACGGAAGCCCGCCGATACTTCGGCGCGGAGGTGTGCGCGGCGCTCGTTCGGATGGGGATTTCGGCGCATCTGCTGGTGGACACGGCTACCGACCGGCTCGAACAGCTGCTCGACGCTTTTCAGCCGGACATCGCGGTCGCTCTATCTTCTCGCGTAGATATGGGCGCGCTGCCCGGGTCAGTCAGCGCGGTCGTTACGGTCTCGACGGGCGGGGATGGTGAACAGCGTGAGGGCGTAAGAGATATGGCCGTTCGGCGCGTCAACTTGTTCGTACAGAACGAGCTCGGCGTATTGGGAGCGTCGGCGGACGGCGAGCCGTATCGTATGAATCACCATCGCTTCCACATAGAACTGTCGCCGGACGGAACAGTGGTGGCGACGCCGTACTATGCGCGCGTCCAGCCGATCATCCGACTGGATACTGGGATTCCCGCATCTGTGATACATTGAACGCATGATGGAACGCATGGACGACCGAATAGGCATGGAGGCGCTAGCCGTACAGGCGGCTGCGCTGCGCGCTCCTGTCACGCCCGCGTATGTGTACTCTGAGATCGCGCTGCGCGCCGCCGCGTCGGACGCGCGCAAGGTCGCCGACGCCGCCGGGTGCGGGCTGCTGTACACGCTCAAAGCGTGCGGGCTGTGGGGAGTGATGAAGACGCTCGCTCCGTACCTGGACGGGTTCGCGGCAAGCTCGGCGTTCGAGGCGCGCGCCGCTGAGAGCGTGAGGCTGCCGGGGCAGACGATTCACTGCTACTCGCCCGCGTTTGGAGCGGAGGAGATGGAGGAGGTGGCGTCTCTGGCCGATTATCTGTCTCTGAACTCGGTGGCGCAGCTTGCGATCGCGGCGTCTATCGGCGGCGGCGCGTCGCTTGGGCTGCGGGTCAATCCGGGAGTGAGCCTGGTTGCCGAGCGACGGTACGATCCGTGCCGTCCACATTCCAAGCTGGGGGCGTCTCTGGACGATCTCTCCAGGCTGGGGCCGGGCGCGCCAAGTGGGATAGAGGGAATACACATCCATAACAATTGCGAGTCGGACGACCTGAAGGAGCTTGCGGACACGTTCGACGCGATTTGGCCTGCGCTCGGCGGGTTGGACGGATCATCCGAATTGGGCTGGGTCAATCTGGGCGGGGGATACTATTTCGGGCAGGATACGGACGCGGAGCCGCTGGCGTGTGTGGCGAGCCGGCTCAGGGCGGAGCATGGGGCGGAGGCGTTCGTGGAGCCGGGGACGTCGCTGGTCCAGGGGGCGGGAGCGCTTGTAACGGAGACGCTGGACGTGTTCGAGAGCGACGGCAAGGACGTTGCGGTTCTGGACGCCTCGACGAGTCATGTGCCGGAGGTCTTCGAGTATGGATTCACGCCTCGCGTCTTTACTGAAGGCGGGGAGGATTCGGAAACAGGCGATCGTTCCGGCGGCCATGTGGCGGTTCTGGCGGGGAGGTCGTGCCTGGCGGGCGACGTGTTCGGAGAGTACCACTTGTCGGAACGGCTGCGTCCTGGCGATCGGGTGGCGATTCTTGACTCCGGATCATACAGCCACGCGCGCGCCGCGGCCTTCAATGGCATCCCAATTCCTTCGGCGTACCTGATGCGGGCCGACGGGACTTTCGAGTTGATGTCCGAGTACGACTACGGCGAGTTCGCGGCGCGAAATGGGGTGAAGTCTCTTGCGATTGCTTGAACGCGCCGTCACCATGTCATCCGGAGCAGAGCTTTCCGCCGCCGACTTTGACACGCTCGAAGCCGGCGTGGACGCCGCGTTGCCCGGCGCAACGCCGGTGCGGTTCGCGGTTACGGATTCCGGCGCGAACGGGTGGCAGTGCGAGTTGGGCGTCATCGAAGGCAATGCCCCCTACCCTGTCGCGCCATTGTTCCAGTTCAGGCGACGCGAGTTCGAAGCGCAGGGGGAGTTCAACATCGCGTTCGTGGCGCCGACGGGCATCGGCGCGGAGATTGGCGGACACGCCGGGGATGCGACGCCGGCGGCCATCGCCATGGCGCAGGTTGCGGACACGCTCATTACGCATCCGAACGTGGTCAACGCATCGGACATCAACGAACTGCCCGCCAACGGGTTGTACGTGGAAGGGAGTGTGCTATCGCGTTTGCTCATGGGTACGGTTGGGCTGCGCCGCGCTCGATCCAACCGAGTTCTGGTAGTGATGGACGCCTCTTACAGCGAGCGTTACGCGGGCTATACGGTGAACGCGGTGAACGCGGCGCGCGCGACATATGGACTTCGGTGCTCGGGCATCGCTAGGATCGAGCCGCCACTGAAGCTGACGGGCAGCTACACCGATGCGGGACGCGCCTCCGGCAGCGTAGAAGGGTTCGAAGGCCTGATCGGGCTGCTGTTAGACAGGCGCGACAGTTACGATGCCGTCGCGCTGGCGTCGGTAGTAGAAGTTCCGTCGCACTATCACTTCGACTACTTTACGAGCGGTGGCGAGATGGTGAATCCGTGGGGCGGAGTCGAGGCGCTTCTGACTCATGCGGTGTCGGCGGCGCTGGACGTCCCGGCGGCGCACGCGCCGATGATGGAGTCGGACGACATCGCAGCCGTCGATCCGGGCATCGTGGATGCGAGGATGGCGGCTGAGATTATCTCCATAACGTTCTTCCAGTCGGTGTTGAAGGGCTTGCAGCGAGCGCCGCGCATCGTACCGCTCACCGAACCCGGCGCGGCGCAGTTCGGACGCTCCGATGCGCTGTGGGCGGAGGACGTTTCGTGCCTGGTGATGCCGGACGGATGCCTGGGTCTGCCAACGCTCGCCGCGCTGCGTCAGGGGATTCCCGTAATCGCCGTCCGCGAGAACCGCAATCTGATGCGGAACGACCTGTCGGCGCTGTCCTGGGCCGACGGGCAGTTCTTCCTAGTGGAGAACTACTGGGAGGCGACGGGGGTGGCGGCGGCGCTGAGGGCGGGGATAGACCCGGGCTCAGCGCGGAGGCCCATAGGGACGGTGCGGTGAGATGCCGAGCGCGCGAGAACCGGACGGGGGCGTTCGGGTAATCTCATCACTCCCCTACGCATCCGCGGCGCGCGATATGCTTCTGCATTGTATGGACACTCACCCGACCTATGCGCTCACCTTCCGCGACGCTGGCGTCAGCCGCGCGGACATACTGCTCGACGATCCTATAACCACTCTTAGACGCCTACCAATAATAGGTGCGGACACCGTGAGCACGCTATCGGCCGAGGCGGTGTCCATCGGGTCATCTATTGGGCCGTCCATCGTGGATACGGAGACATCGTCGGGCAGCGCGGGCGGTCAGAAGGTGCGGTTCATTACGCACTCGGACAACGTTGCCGAGCATGAGTTTTTGGCGTATCTGCTGTCGGTAGCGGGTATCGGCGAACGGGATCGCGTGGCATGCGTGGACACGGACCCGGCGGCTGTGATGGTGTCGTTTCCACGCGCTTGCGAGACGCTTGGAACGAGAGAGGCGTACTGTGTCAGCGTGGGCGCGAATTTCGAGGATTGCGCGCGGCTGCTGGCGCGGCTAGAACCGACAGCGCTGGTGAGCGTTCCATCCATCATACAGCGGCTTCTCGGCGCGATGCGAAGGCATCCGGTTCGCTCGATCCGTTCCATCGTGTATATTGGCGAGGGGATGAGCGCTCACACGAGGGCGATCGTGGAGGATGAGCTTGGCGCCGAGGTCTTTTCGTACTATGGGACGAGCGAGACGTCTGCCATCGGGATCGAGTGCCGGGCGCACACCGGGGTCCACCTCATGTCGTCTCGGCACGTGTTCGAGCTGGACACACGGGGGCATGATCGGGACGGAGAGGGCGATCTGATAGCGACGACGCTCGAACAGCGCGGGCTGCCACTGCTGCGGTACAAGCTAGGCGACCTCGTTCGCGTTCTCCCTGGCCGGTGCGCGTGCGGGTTGGACGACCCCAGGGTGGACGTGCTAGGGCGGTCTGGGATGTTCGCGTCCATACTCGGCTCGAAGATTCATCACGGCGCGCTGCTCGACAGCCTTCAGCGTGCGGGCTTGGACGGGCCGCTGCAAGCAACGTTGACTACGGAGCAAAACAGGGAAGTCATGACGCTGCGCGTGGCAGACAGCAACCGGACCGGACGGGGAGCGGGGCAAGACGCCATGATGCGGGCTATCATGGCGGACCACGCGGACATCGAGTTTTTAGCAGACAGCGGGCTGCTGGATTTGCGCTTCGAGTTCAAGCCGATCCCAGAGCTTCTCGAGGAACGCAAGGCGAACAGCCTGACAGACCTTAGAGAGAGTGGCGGGGACGCGCCGTGAGTCGAGTAGCCGATGCCATTTATCGTCAAGTGAGGCGCCACCTGGGTCTCACACCTACGCCGCAGCAGTTCGAGGCGGCTGAGCTGCTGCTAGGCGGCGTAGTGGTGGAGATGGACGCCGGCGAGGGGAAAACGCTGGCGGCCGCGATGGCGGCGGCTGAATTCGCGTCGTCGGGCCGGCGCGTCCACATACTGACCGCCAATGACTACCTGGCAAACCGCGACTACGAGACGCTGCGGCCGGCGTTGGAGTCGCTCGGCATCAGCGCGGGCCTGGTTACGGACGATCTGAGCCGAGACGAGCGCAGGATGCGGTACGCGGCGCAAATAGTGTTCACGACGGCGCGGGAGGTGGGCTTCGACTATCTGCGCGACAGCGTTGCCGCGTCGCCAGACCATCGCGTGGAGCCTAGCTTCGACGTCGCTATCGTGGATGAGGCGGACCACCTTCTGATAGACCAGGCACGGACACCGTTGATAATTTCGGGCGAGCCGCTTGGCGACTCGACGCTGGGCGAGGATTGCCAGACGCTTGCGGTTGAGATGATAGAACGGCAGGCCCAATACGTGGACGCGCTGTACGACTGTCTGGAGACCGGACCGGATGGGCGTGGTGGCTATTCCGAGTTGCTGGCGACGATCCTGATTGCGGGAGGGCTGACAGGTAGGCTTGCCTCTACGCTGGACGCGCTTGGAACGCCGCCCCGCCAGGTGATGGTTGAGCTTTCGCGGCTGAATGACGAGGACGATGGCAGTCCGCTGGAGCGCAAGCTGCTGTACGCGGTCGAAGGGTACGGCTCTGGTGGCTCGGGGCTGAGACTTACGGAGCGCGGCTGGGACATGGCGCTGGAGCGGCTGGCCATATATGGCAGTGGTGGCGAACGGGCGTTTGACACATTTGGGGCATTCGAAGTGATCCAGACACTCAACGCCCACGTGGTTCACGACGCGGATACGGATTACGTGGTTGGCGACGACGGCGTTACGCTGGTGGACCGTCTGGACGGACGGCCCATGCCGTCGCATCGCTACATGGACGGGCTTCACGAGGCGTTGGAGGCGAAGGAGGGGCTGGAGGCGCATGGGCGCGCGCCGGCGCGGGCGCGAACGACCATCCGCGCCCTGATGTCGAACTATCGAACGGTATCCGGGCTTACCGGCACCGCGCTAGAGGCCGCCGACACGCTCGCGCGGGATTACGGAGTGGAGACGGTGAGGGTTCCGCCCGAAGTCGAGTCGCGGCGCGTGGATCTGGGCGCGACGGTGTACTTCGAGCGGGAGTCGCACCTGCGCGCGCTGTGCGACGAGGTGCGCCGGTGGAACAGGGTGGGGCGTCCGACGCTGGTGGCGGCCGGAACAGTGGGAGAGTCCGACACCATAAGCGCCGCGCTCCACGAGCGTGGAATCGAACACCGGCTGCTCAATGCGGCGAATCCTGAGTACGAGCCTGAGATAGTGGCTGCCGCCGGGGAGTTGGGAGCGGTTACGGTTTCGACCGGCATGGCGGGACGCGGGACGGACATCATAGTCACGTCCGAGGTGGATTCGATGCTCGTGTCGCGCCTTAGCGCCGATACGGGGGATGACGACGGCGAGCGCCCGGACGATGCAGTGGCGCTTGGGTTGTTCGCGCTTATCGCGTCGCTTCCGCGTTCAGCGCGGGTCGAGCGGCAGCTTCGCGGCAGGACGGGACGGCAGGGCGGCTTCGGGGCGTCGAAGATGATGGTGTACGTCAACGACCCGGCGCTCGCGTTCTCAAGACGCCAGGGCGACCTGCTGGCGCTGAGGCGCGAGGGGGAGGCGTCGGTGTCCGGGCCGGAGATCCGGCGCATCCTGAGAGCGGCGCAGGCGGATATCGAGACGCAGAGCGCGGCGACAGCTGAGGCGATGTCGGAGTTCGAGGCGGCGATCGAATCGGAGTGTCGCGCTCACTACGCGACGCGCCGGGAGCTTATGGGGTCGCGGCAACCCGCGCGCCTGGTGGAGCGGATGGTGTCTGATTGGGTGGGTCGCCGGACGTCTGAACTGGATGATCAGCGCGTCGAGTACTCGACGCGATTCGCCATCGTGTCTGACGGGTTGTGGCACGGGTTCGGCATAGACATCGGCGTGTTCGACGACTCGACGCCAGCGGAGGCTCGACGGGCGCTGACGGATGCGGTCATGCGGCGGTTTCGGATTCACCGCGACAGGCTGGGCGCGAAGCGGCTCACGCTCGCCGCAGCCGACGCCTGCCTGCGCGCCGCTGACGATCTGTGGCCCGCGCGCCTGGCGTCCATGCAGGATATGACGCTGTCGGCGGCAATCGGCGGAGGCTCGCGGCGCTCGGCGGTTAGCGACCTGTCAGGATGGATAGGCGACAGTCGCGCCGCATACTGGGATGAGGTCGAAGACAGGGCGATACGCGCGATGCTAGTGGGTACGGATGTTGCGGATTCTCTTCCGATGGGCGACAATCATATTGAGGCGTTGCCGGATGAGCTTGCGGCGCTGTTGGGTTGAGAGTCTGACGATATTGGGCGATATTGGGCGATAGCCCCGAATACAGGCAAGGATACGAAGTGAACAGACGCAGAACCACCAAGAAGACTATGGCGCTGCTGGCGGGCGCGACGCTTCTTGCCGCGCCCGTCGCGGCCGCCTGTGATTCGGGTCCGAGCTATGAACAGTGGGCAGAAACGGACGGGGCGGCCGGGCGCATAAACTTAGACGCCGTGCAGGAGGCGTTCAAGGATTCATCGAGCGCGACGGACTTCGAGGACCGCGTGAATAAGATATACGAGGGCGACGGCATCGTGCTGATCCGCGTCGAGCAGGACGGCGGCCAGACATTGCTGGAAGGCTGGGAAGACCTCAACAAATCGAAGGCGATCGAGGACTCTGAGGACGACCGGCTGTTCTCTATCGTGGAGGATAACGGTCAACACGAGATGCGCGGCTACGGCGCCAACAGCTACTACCACCACGGCTTTGGCGCGGGAGACTTCCTGTTCACCTACCTAATAGTCAGCAGTCTCACGGGGCCGCGGTACGTCTATTACACGCCGGTAAACCGCTATGACACCATCAGCCGCGACCGGACGCAGTACCGCAATTCGAGCAGTTACCGGAGCCAAGTATCGAAGAACTCCAACTACTTCAACAAGCAGAAGACGTTCGCGGGTTCGCAATACGATCAGGCGTCGAAGAATGTAAGCTCGTCCAGACAGAAGTACCTGAGTTCTCAGAAGACGACCGGGGCTTTCAAGTCCAGTTCGACGGGCGTGCGCTCCAGTTGGGGCAGCACGAGCGGCTCAAGCTCGCTGAGTCGCAGCAGGAGCGGTTTCACGGGCGGCGGCGGCTCGATTCGGCTTTTGATGGGCTAGATGGCGAAGAAGAGGATTAGGCTGACGGATATCAGGGACGCGCTTTCTATGAACGCGGCGCCCAAGTTCCGGTCCACCGCCAACTCGTCGGCGAGGCGTACCTTGGGGAACAGCAGCTTATCCACCACGAAGCGGACGGCGTACAGCAGCACGAACCCCACCACCGCGTAGGTTGCGAACGCGGCGAGGCTTTCGGTCCAGCCCACGAACTCGCCGAACACCGCCTTGAATACGACGATGCCTATGGCTATTAGATTGCCCGCCAGCGCGACGCCAACGGCGACATTGTCCTGAACGATCTGCTCGTGGATGTCGAACGACGTGGTCCACTCGTACACGAGGGCATAGATGATGAGGGTGATTAGCCCGAGCGCCAAGAACGCCGCCGCGGTCTCGGGGCCTCCGCTGTCACCCGATATGGCTCCCGCTATGACCAGTCCGACGGCGACATAGACGGCGAACTCGACCGCCCCCGTGCCGGCGTTCTGGTCTTCTATAATCTCCTCCTCGGCGCTGAACTCGTGCAGCACCAGCTTATCCACGACTATCCGCGCGATGTTGAGGATGATTATCCCGGCTATCGAATATCCGAACACCAGGGCGACGTCCTGCCAGTAAGCGACGCTGAATCCCAGCGTGTCGTCGGCTATCAGCCGGAACGGCTCGTAGAGCGCGCCCAGCATGATGATGATGACCCCGAAGTAGTAGCCGGCGATGCTGACGGCGAGGGCTACGTTGTCTTTGCGATCTAACTGCTCCTGAATATGATACGGCGTCATGAAGTCCTGTACGAGCCGCGCGATTGCCAGAACCACCACGCTCACGACCACATAGACCAGGCCGCGCGGTATTTGCTCGAACACGTTTACGAATGCTTCAACCATGTCTATTCCTTCTCAACTGGGACTGTCCCGATTTCGCAGGCGGGGGAGGCGCCCTCACCCCAACCTTCTCCCTGAGGGAGAGGGGGTTTTCGCCCTCGCGGGCGCTAACCGCTAATCCGGTACAGCATCATTTCAACTTGGCGTCTTACTTGTGATAGACGGAAACAAGGTGCGGGGAGAGGACCACGGATTCATAGACCTCGAACGGCAACCCCTCCCACTTGACGACGGTGATGGCGCCGCTGTCGTCTTCGCGGGGGAACTCCCAGACCCAGAAGCCCTCGCTCTCGTCTCCCCTGTGGTACATCGCCTCGTAGCTATTGCGATAGTAGTAGCTATTCCCGCCGTACTGTATGCGATTTTCGAGCGACTTGCTGATGTCCCACGCCTCAAGGGTTTCTTCATCCAAGCCGATTGCGGATAGGCCAAGCGGCGTGTCGTTCCGCACAAGAGATATGTGGAGGCTGCCGTCGCGGTCTTCTGACCATTCGATGGTGGCGCGGCGGTCGCCCTCCACGCCCTGCAGTTCGCGCGATTCGCCATACGCCGACTCAAGCCTACTGATCTGCTGCACTATCAGGTAGGCGTCCTCGCCATCGTCCCACATAGCAGGGACGAACAATACATCATCCACGCGCGCGGAGCGGATGGAATCATCGGCGGGGGCCGCCGGCTTGTCGCGCTTCTTGCGTCCGAATAGGGACCTGAGCATGATTGACGCTCCTAGATAGGCTTATATTGGCTGTGGGGTGTGGCTCTTCCAGCGGTTGACGGCGGCCTGGGCGCGTGGGCTGATGGCGTTCTGCACCCGCACGTTCAGGAGCGCGGGGCGGTTCAGCTTGATCGAACGCTCGATTGCCGAGTCGAGTTCGTCGGGATGCTCGATCAGCTCTCCGTGCCCGCCCAAGCCGCGCACAACCTGGTCGTACCGCGAAGGCAGCAGGTCTGTGGCGACCGTCTTGCCGAACACGCCGACCTGTATCTGGCGGTCGATGCCCCACGCGGAGTCGTTGCCCATAATGCCGATGATAGGCAGGTTGTGACGCACGGCGGTGTCGTACTCCATACCGTTGAAGCCGAACGCGCCGTCGCCGGTGAACATGAACGCGCGCCGCTCAGGGTACGCCGCCTTCGCCGCGATGGCGGTCGGAAGGGCCTGTCCGAGCATACCAAGCGGCGGCAGATACCACCACGTCTTGGGAGACAGCGCGGGGTTGTAGGCGCGCCCGAAGTGGCAGAAGTCGCCGCCATCGTAGGACGCGAAGTCGTCGTGCCGTATGTAGTTTCGAGCGACCTTGTGGACGAACGTGGCGTGCATCGCCGGCGTCTGCGACTCGCGATCCGCCAGCGCCTCGAGTTCCTTGCGCTGCGCGTCACACTCGGCTTCCAGTTCAGACAGCCAGGGAAGGTCTCGCCACTCGCGGTTTGCCGCTTCCTCCGCCATCTGGCGGGCGACGGCTTCAACGTCGCCATGTATGCCGACGGCGACGCCGCGATTGCGGGCTATCTCCGCGGCTGACGGGTCTATTTGCACTATCTTGGCGTCGGGCGCGATCGTGGGCGGCATGGCGTAGCCGAGGATGAGGTCTTGCTTTCGTCCCATCAGCACGACGGCGTCCGCCTGACGCAGCATCCTGGCGGCGCGGTTGAGGCCGGAGTCGAAGAAGCCGTAGCAGTATGGGTGCGCGTCTGAGACCAAGCCGCGCGCGTCGCCCTCGGTCATAATCGGAACGCGAGTCGTCTCGACCAGCTTTTCGAGGGTTTCGCCGGAGCGCGCATACGCGCCCGCGCTGCCGACGATGATGAGTGGCCTCTCGGCGGCGCTCAGGATGTCCACCGCCTCGCGCACTCGCTCGGCCGATGCGGCGGGCGCCCCGATGTCGCGGTACTCGGACGGGGTATAGAACGCTACTTCATCTTCGGGAACGGCTTGCTGCTGGATGTCCACCGGGATGGTAAGGTGCACCGGTCCGCGCCTGCCTTCGTATGCGGTGCGTAGCGCGGTAGAGATCATGTCCGGTATGCGTCGCGGGTCGGTTACCATAGCGGAGGCTTTCGTAGTCGGGGCCGCCATGCCGACTTGGTCTATCTCCTGCATTGCGCCGCGCCCCAGCTCCGAGAACTCGGCGCAGCCGCTGATGGACAGCAGGGGACTGCCTGAGTGCATGGCATTCGCCAGTCCGGGCACGGCGTTGGCGAAGCCGGGCGTCGTGTACATAGCCACGCCGGGCTGTCCGGTGATCCGCCCCCAAGCGTCGGCCATGTGGACGGCGGCCTGCTCGTGCCGAGTGTCTATGAAGGCGAAGCCTCTGTCCGCCATCACGTCGAGGGCGGGCAGAATGTGGTCGCCGGCGAGGGTAAAGACCGTGCGGACGCCTTCGAGTCTGAGCGCCCTGGCTATAAGCTCGCTCCCCGTAACCATTCCCCCAGTAGATTTTCCCGATGATGTCATGCGCGACTCCGAAGTCTGCTCAAGGTAGTTCACGGGTTCATTTTATAGACGCGGGCGGGATTTGCCAATTATGACGCTGGCGGGATTTGCCAACGTGAATGTGGCTTGGTATAATTGGCTACTGTGGAAACGCGGACACGTTGGGGATTCGTCTAGTGGTAGGACGACAGACTCTGGATCTGTAAGCAGAGGTTCGAATCCTCTATCCCCAGCCAACTCCGACCGCTCGGAGGCGTTTCCAGATACTGTGCGTGCCTCGTTCGTCTAGCGGCCTAGGACACCACCCTCTCAAGGTGGAGATCACGGGTTCGAATCCCGTACGAGGTACCAGAACCTCTCCTTGCGGCATCCCGAAAGCCGCTTGTGGGGCGCATTCGTCTAGGGGTCTAGGATACCACCCTTTCAAGGTGGAGACACGGGTTCGAGTCCCGTATGCGCTACCATTTTCGTCCTTGCCCACCGCGCCGCCGTCTGCGCCCTGCTTACTCTCAGTTAAATCAATGTGTCCGGTGATTTTGTTGACAATCGCTGTTTTTTGATTTACTATGCGGCGAATTTAGCGGTCTATAAGTCCGAGAAACCCGCGCAGAAACGAATTTTGGAGGAAACTCAAATGAAGTTGTTTAGTCGCGCAAGCATTTTAGCGGTTGGAATACTGGCTACGGCGCTGTTGGCCTTCGCGGTCGGGTGCGCCAGCGAGGAAGAGACTCCGGCTCCCGCTCCCGCGCCTACGGCGGCGGCGCCAGCTCAGCCGGCTGCGGCGGCCCCCGCCGCGCCCGCGGCGCCATCGGCGCCCACTGCCGGGCAGATGTCCCAGCAGGCGACCGCTGTTCCGGCGGCGCCCGCGCCCGCGATGACAGGGTCCGAGTTGGGCGACCAGACGCTGACGCTGCTGGTAGCGAACGTGGGCTCACGCGGCGGCTGGGACCCGACGCGTTCCGGCGGCGCCGAGTTCATGAAGGTAACTCGGTTCTACAACTGCACGTTGGTTGGCGGTGGCGGCGGCGGCATCCTGAAACGCGGCGTTGCCGATAGCTGGTCCGTCAGCGGCGACGGCAGGACGATTGACTTCGTAATCGCCGATGGCATCACCGCGCACGACGGCAGCACCATAGACGTCGAAGACGTGTGGTGGCGCTATGAGTTCGACATCGGCGAGATTGGCACGGACAAGCCCGGCGTACACCCGGACTCCCTAGCTCTGGGCGAGGTAACCGAGAGCATCAGCAAGGTAGATGACAAGACGTTCAGGTTCGTCTTCGACGCGCCGCGCGCCGACACTCCGTTCCTGGTGTCCGAGAACTCGCAGGGCGCCGAAGGGCAGATCTTCAACACCGACTACTGGAGGGACGTGACCGGCTACAACGATCACGGCTTCGACGAGGACGCCGGCTTCAGCCACGACGAGTACCAGAATGCCCCGTCCAGTTGCGGCTCTATGAAGTTCGTGGACCAGATTCAGGGCCAGAAGTTCGTGCTGGAACGCTTCGACGACTACTTCTACCAGCCCGCCAATGGCTACGATGAGGACAGGCGTCCCAAGTTCCGCCAGTACATCACCGAGGTAGTGCCGGAAGCGCCGACGCGCATCTCCGCGCTCCAGGCCGGACAGGCGGACATGATCGAGGCCAACGTCTTCATGCTCGAAGACATCGAGGGCGCGGGCGGCCAGGTCGTCTATCAGCCCGAAGCGGCCTACTCCTGGATCGTCTATGTTGACTGCTGGGACCCGGAGCTTTGGTGCTACGACAAGCGCGTACGGCAGGCGCTCGAGTACGCGATCAACAAAGAAGAGATCATAGACACGCTGTACAACCGCGACATGGCGGTTCCGAAGGGCTGGCAGCACGTTACGCCAAGCACGATCGGTTACGAGGAAGGCGTCGCGGACCCGCGCCCATACGACCTCGAGAAGGCAAAGCAACTGCTCGATGAGGCGGGCGTGGACATCCCGGCGTTCGACATATGGACTTGGGAAGCGGGCGACCTGCCGCTGCAGCCGCAGCTGGCTGAGGTGTTTAGCCAGACGTGGAACCGAGACCTCGGCCTGGACACGACCGTCCGCGCGGGCGACGCGACTTCGGTGCGGCAGCAGTGGAACGAGCGCAAGCTGCCCGGCAGCGTGCTGGTTCGCACGAACGAGACGCGCTGGAACGGCCTGAGCATCACACGCGGCATGTACACGAATGCGGCGGGTGAGAAGGCCTGGCGCATCTGCGACGCCTATTGGACGTCGGACGTCCACCCTGACGGCGACCCGGTATGCCAGCGACTCAGGGACGTCGTTACCGACGGCATCGTGAACGAGGTTACGATCGAGGGCTTGGCCGCGAACTTCCCGGACGTTTACAAGACGCTCCGCGAAGAGAACCACGCCTTCAGCCCGTTCTTCGTGAACCTGCCCTGGGGCATGGGTCCGCGCATCAAGCCCGGAAGCTGGCAGCCCTGGCCGGTGGTAACGTACAACACGGCCATGTGGACGATCGAGTTCAACGACAACTAGGCGCCGCTTCCCTACCCTACCGGCAACCCGCACCTAAACCTGCCCTCTCCCTCCACGGGGGAGGGCGGGAACCACCGTTCCGGCCCGACTCAACCGGCTACGCTCCTGAAACCCTCGACAGGAAGACCTGCCCCTTGGCAGGTCGCAAATCCTGACTTAGGCATCCCCAATGACACGCTACATCGCTAGAAAATTCGCCGAGGCAATCGTAACCCTCATTGGCCTCAGCCTAATCGTGTTCTCCGCCGTTCATCTGACCGGCGACCCGGCGCGGATGTTGCTTCCGGTGCGAATAGACGCGTCCGAAGAAGTTTACGAGAAGCTCAAGGAAGAGTTGGGGCTCAACCGCCCGTTCATGGTGCAGTACGGCTCCTTCATGTGGGAACTGGTTACGAAAGGCAACTTCGGAAAGTCGGTCCGCAGCCAGCAAGAAGCGCGGATAATGCTGATGGAGCGAGTTCCGGAGACTCTGAAGCTGGCGGCGGCGGGACTGTTCCTGTCGTTCATCATCGGCGTTCCGGCGGGAATCCTGTCGGCGGTGAAGCGCGACTCCGTAGCGGACAAGATAGGCAAAGCGGTGGCGATATTCGGCTTGGCGGCGCCGCAGTTCTGGGTGGCGATAATGCTCGTCATCCTGTTTGGCGCGTACCTGCAATGGCTGCCCGTATATGGTTCAGGCGGCATAGACAACCTCATTCTGCCCGCCTGTGTGCTTGCGCTCGGCCCGCTCGCCGCGATGATGCGGCTGGGGCGATCGAGTATGCTGGACATTCTGGACAGCGAGTTCATAAAGTTCGCGCGCGTCAAGGGGATGCGCGAGCGCGTAGTCATATGGAAGCACGCGGCTCGCAACGCGGTGATTCCGCTGATGACGTTCGGTGGGCTAACTTTGGCCGGGCTGCTGAACGGCTCTATCGTAGTAGAACAGGTCTTTGCCTGGCCCGGACTCGGCAGGATGATGATCGAAGGCGTAATCCAGCGGGATATGCCCTTGGTGCAAGCCACGGTGCTGGTATCCGGCTTCTTCTACGTAGCCACCGCTCTTATCATAGACGTTTTGTACGGATTCGCAGATCCGCGAATTCGAGACACGAACTAGGGACACCAACTAGCCCACAGGCGACGCAATCATGGCAACACTTACGACAGAAGGCGAACGCTCACGAGGAAGGCTCGCCGCGATACTCGAGCAGTCGCGGGAGATAAACCTGCCCTGGATTCCGGTCATCGTCATCGTCGTCCTGATATTTCTGGCTATATTCGCGGACGTGCTGGCGCCGGCAGACCCACGCGAGCCCGACCTGCCGAACGCGCGAGTGGCGCCGTTCGAGCAGTGGTCCAACCCATTGGGGACGGACTTCGTGGGGCGCGACGTGCTCAGCCGTCTCATCTACGGGGCGCGCACGTCGGCGTTCATCAGCCTGTTCGCGCTGGCAACCGGCGTTGTGGTCGGCACGGTGTTGGGGCTGGTCTCCGGCTATGCGGGGCGATGGGTGGACACGATAATCATGCGAATCGCTGACGCGACCATGGGATTTCCGTCCATCCTTCTCGCCATGATAATCGTTGCGATACTTGGGCAGGGGCTGATGCCGATCATCGTAGCGGTGGCGGTCTCTACGTGGCCGCGCATCGCGCGCATGATACGCGGCGAGGTTTTGGCGGTGAAAGACCAGGACTTCGTGATTCTGGCGAAGATCGCCGGAGTTTCTCCAGTGGTCATAATCTGGCGGCACGTATTCCCGAACGTGCTGAATACGCTCATGGTCATCACGAGCCTGTCGGTCGCCGCGGTGATACTTACCGAAGCATCGCTCAGCTTCCTGGGTCTGGGCTTGCCGCCGGGCGATCCGGCGTGGGGCATCATGGTGGCGGAGGGTCGGCAGAGCCTGTTGCGGACGTGGTGGATTTCGCTGTTCCCGGGCCTGATCATCACGATTGTAGTGATGGCGTTCAACTTCTTCGGCGACTGGCTGCGGGATACGCTCGATCCGAAGCTGCGTCGCGTCTAGTACGGGGGGCAACGTGAACTCAGATACGCTGCTGGAGGTGGAAGGCCTCCAGACACATTTCTTCACCAGAACCGGCGTCGTAAAGGCGGTTGACGGGGTGTCGTTCGACCTCAAGCGCGGCGAGACCCTGGGCATCGTGGGCGAGTCCGGTTCAGGCAAGAGCATGACCGCGCTGTCGCTAATGCGCCTGGTGCCCGAGCCGGGCGGCAGGATCGTGGGCGGCCAAGTCATGTTCGACGGCGAAGATCTTCTGCTCAAAGACAGGGATGAGATGTCGGACATACGCGGCAGGGACATATGCATGATACTGCAGGATCCGATGACGTCCCTCAACCCGGTGCTGTCTATCGGCGACCAGCTAATCGAGACGTTCCGACCTGATGGCAGCCAGTCGTCCAAGTCGCTGTGGGATCGCGGGGTCGAACTGCTGAGGAGTGTGAGGATTCCGGCGGCTGACGTCCGTATGGGCGCGTACCCGCACCAGATGAGCGGTGGCATGCGGCAGCGTGTCGTCGGCGCGATCGCCATTTCACGTTCGCCCAAGCTGCTGATTGCCGATGAGCCGACGACTTCGCTTGACGCGACCATTCAGCTTCAGTATCTGCAGTTGCTGAAGGACATCCAAGCGGAGACGGGCGCGGCGATCATCTTCATCACGCACGACTTTGGAATCGTTGCCAGGATGTGCGACCGGGTGGCGGTGATGTACGGCGGAAAGATCGTCGAGATAGCGGATGTATCTGATCTTTTCTACAAGCCGCAGCATCCATATACGGAGGCGCTGCTGGGTTCGGTGCCGGACCTGGAAGAGGACGTGGAGTGGCTGACGTCTATCGCGGGCCAGCCGCCGCAGCTGGACGCGATGCCGCCCGGGTGCAGTTTCGAGCCGCGCTGCCCTTACGCTTTCGAGAGGTGCACAGAGGAGTATCCACAAGAGTTCAGGATATCTGAACAACACGTAGCAAGCTGCTGGAGGCTGGACGGATGACAGTCAACGGGGCCGTATCCACCGCTGAGCCTTTGCTCGCCGCTCAGGATGTTAAGAAGCACTTCCGCGTTACAAAAGGTTTCGTGCTGCGGAAGACCGTCGGGCAGGTTCGCGCCGTGGACGGGATCTCGTTTTCCATTCCACAGGGCGAGACGTATAGCCTGGTAGGAGAGTCGGGCTGCGGCAAGACGACTACCGCCAAGGTGGTATTGTTGGTCGAGGAACTTACGGCGGGCAGGCTGGAGTTCCAAGGAAGGGACATCAGCTCTTTCACGGCGGACCAGTTGTTGGAGTACCGAGCGTCGGTGCAGGCGGTGTTCCAAGACCCCTGGAGTTCTCTGAACCCACGAATGAAGATCGAGGCGATCATCGCCGAGCCGCTGACGGCGCACCACAGGTTTACGAAGGGCGAGTTGCGGGAGAGAGTGTTATCTCTGCTGGAAGAGGTGGGCTTGCATCCGAGCCACGCATATCGTTATCCGCACGAGTTCAGCGGTGGACAGCGGCAGCGTATCGCCATCGCTCGCGCGCTTGCGCTGAGGCCCCGTCTCATCGTTCTCGACGAGCCGGTCTCGGCGCTCG
Organism: Dehalococcoidia bacterium; assembly: GCA_034420955.1. Lineage (GTDB taxonomy): Bacteria > Chloroflexota > Dehalococcoidia > Lucifugimonadales > UBA1123 > VXRN01. Next base: position 64,699 of record DAOUKV010000010.1, on the reverse strand, counting down.
ACGTATCCATCCGCGCGCAGATAATGAATCTGCTGAAACAGCTTCAGATAGACCACAATCTCAGTTACCTGCTGATCGCGCATCAGCTTGCCACCGTGAGATATATGAGCCATAAAGTTGGCGTGATGTATCTCGGCAGGATCGTGGAAGAGGCGGATTCCAAAGAGTTGTTCGACAACCCGCATCATCCGTACACGCGCGCGCTCATATCGGCGTCCCTGTCTTCCCGGCCAGGCGTTGACCGCGAGGAGATAATCCTGACAGGCGAGGTGCCGTCTCCCATCGATCCGCCGCCCGGTTGCACGTTCCACCCACGTTGCCCATCAGTGTTCGAGCCGTGCGCGGACGATGATCCGAAGATGACGACGGTGGGGCCCGGGCATACAGTGAGTTGTCATCTGTATTAAGGCAAGGGGGATTTAAACGCAAAGGCGCAAAGGACGCGGAGACGCAAAGGCATATTGGGGTTAGTTGTATGTTCCCCCGTCAATGTGGCGGGGGTTCTTGTCGTTTAAGGCGAGTGGCGATTGCTACGCCGGCGAGGGTTATCAGCGCGCCGGCCGCCGCAGCGCCTCCGATGACTGCCCACAGGAACGCGCCGGAGAGTTGGGGACCGGTGGCGGCGCTTTGACTTGCAGGGTTTTCGGGGGGGTGTTGGAGCGTCTCCAAGAACTCGATGACCGATGCCTGATCGCTTGCGCTCAGGGATGCGAATGCGGCCCGGCTGGCATCCGCCTCGCCGCCGTGCGACAGGATTGCCTCGGATATGAGCGTGGCGCGTCCGTGGTGCAGGAAGGGGGGTTCGCTGGCGAAGCCCCACAGTTTGCGGGTTAGCCATTCGTCGGTTGGGACGCCCTCCTCCTCCAGCGCCTCGTTGTCGAGAATGTCGCCCATCTTATGCCGCTTCAGATCGGTGAACACGGGGATCATGAGACGGCCTTGATCGTCTCTGCGGAAGTTTGGGGCGCCAGGATTTCCATTGATGCCGTCCAGCGCTATCAGGTCGGCGGTGTACGGCTCATCGACGTCGAAGACGCTGAGCTTGCCGGATGGGTTGAACGGGTTGGGTTCGCTGAACACGGCGCTTTCGAGCGGCAGTTCGGGGATGTGGCAGGTTACGCATCCGAGTGTCGTGAACAGCGCCTCGCCGCGCTCGGCGGCATCGCGGATAGCGGAGGACGGCGGCTCGGCTCGAACCGGCGCGGGCAGGGTAGCCTGGAACATCACGAGGGCGGTTATGTCGCCCCGGGTTAGCTCATTGGCCATCCCGTCGGCGTCGTGGTCTATCGAGTCGCCGAACCGTTCAGACGCCTGCATTCCGAAGTGCTGGTTCATCGCCTTTACAGCGAACTCGCGTAGGGAGACGATCGTCCCTTTCTGCATGAACGGGCGGATCACGAGGTCGTCGTTCACGCCTTCGACGCGGTCTGTCAGCAGGCTGCCATCCGGCCTTGCCGTCATGCGTCCGAATGACACGCCCTTGCTGGAAAGCTCTGCCGCAACGTCCGCGCCGGTCTGACGCGCCCGGCGGCGGGCATCGTCGCGGATGGCGTGCAAATCGGACGTCATCTCGCGCGCCAGAAGTTCGACGTAGCCAGAGCCAAACAACCCGAGCGGCGCGCGTTCGTTGCCGACGGTCTTGAGCGTCTGCAGATCGCCGCCATCCCCCTCTTGCCCGTCGAAGTTGACGAAGTGCAGGCGGTCTGCCAGCACAAAGACGTTGGCGGCGTTGTCCGCCGCGCCTCCGGCGCGAGGCTGGTTATGACAGCCGAGGCACGAGTTCGCGTCTGGGCCTGAGATCCGGTTGAAGTTGTCGGGGAAGGTATGTGGGGGGCGGAAGTTGTTCACACCGACGTCGGTCGTCTCGGGTCGGCCCGCGCCGTCAAGGGCGTTGAACGACGCGGTGAACAGGCTCTCGCCGCGTTCCACTATCTGAGCCAGCGTCAGCTTGCGTCCGTCTATTTCCGACTGGAGCGTGTGGCCGTTCAGGACGCCGCTTTCGCCTATCGCAGCGTCGGTCTCGGACGGCGCGGCGGTCTCGGCGGATCGGGCGCAGGCTACGGTCAGCAGGGTGAGGACGCAGAGCGCCGCGGTTGCGGCAACCGCCGAGACCGTTCTACGCATTTCGGAGATATGGCGCATTTGGACGCCTCATTCACGTAGTCGCCGGACACTAGCCGGACCAAGGCTGTTTGCGAGTATAACCGTGCACTACGCTCAGGGCAATGTGGATGACCGCGCCGACGGCCAGCCCAACGGCGGCGCCAATTGGCACCAGCAGTACGCTCAATCCGATAGAGGACATCAGAACCGCGGCGTCGAATATTGCAGGCGCTTCCCGTCCGGTCGCCTCTGCCCTTTCTTGGAGGTAGCTGATGCGATCGTAATGAACATATGCGAACGCCAACAATCCGCCCAGAATAGCGCAGGCGATATATATCTTCTTGATTAGGGTCATCCGATTCTCGCCCGTTTCATCTCACTTGATTCGGTCTTCTCGATATTGCGAACAGCGCCGCCGCTATCGTCCACGCGACCGTGAACGTGAGCAACGCCGGCGTGTAACTCTCGTATCTGTCGAACATCCAGCCCGCGTACCAGGGCGCCAAGAATGTGCCGATGGTGTCGAACGCCCTCATGATACCAGTTATCGCGCCGTAGTTGCGCCTCCCGAAGTAGCTGCCGATTGCGACCCACTGAAGCACGACAGCGCCTTCGTAGATGGCTAGGAGGACGACGAACGGGTACAGGCTGGTTAAGCCGTCGGTTTGGATGAGCAGCAGACATCCGACGATAGCGGATAGTATCCCGCCGATGATGAGCGGCTGGAAGGGAAATCGATAACCCGCGACTCCGAGCAGTAGTCTGAACGGGATGGACAGCAGGAAGTACACAGACACCAGCCCAGCCGCGAATCCCTCGTCCGCGCCCTGCCATACCATGATGGGTATGATATGAACGGCAACGCCGTTTTCCGCCGATATTCTGAGGGTGGAAGCGGCCAGCAGTATCCAGAACTGCTTGTTGCGGAGCGCCTCTGCGAGCGTGAAGTTCCGCTCTCGGAATACGGCGCGGTTTCCGGCGTCGGGCGAATCGGGATCCGGACGCTCCGCTTCGACCGGGCTGACCGCGCCGGTGGGCGGGCGCCTGACGACGCGGGAGAAGAGGACGCCGGTGGAGATTACCAAGATTCCGGCGTATATGGCGGTCGATCGCCAGCCGATGTTCTCCACGCCCAACCCAAGCGGGTACACGAACAGCGCGCCTCCAGCCGCGAAGCCTGTGAGCAGTATGGTAAGGGCGATCGCCTTGCGACGCACGAACCAGCCGTTGACGGCGGTCAGCAGCGTCTGGCCGAAGCCGAAGCTGGACGGGACGGACACGAGGATGAGGTACACGAACAGGAAGGCGAGGTATCCATCTATCCTGGTCATGACAATCATGCCGACCCCCGCCAGGATGCCGCCGATGGCGATTAGCGGGCGCGGACCTACCCGGTCCGCCAACCATCCGTATAGGGGCGCGGCCAGGCTGGTCTGCGCGTTGGCAACGGTGAATATGAGCGAGGTGTTCGCGCTGCTGAGGTTCAGGTCTCTGCGGATGGGGTTGAAGAATACGACGCGCCCATGATAGAGAATTCCGCCGGATATAAGCGCGAACAAGGTCGCGCCCGCAAGCACCCACCAGCCTTCGTAGATGGAGGACAGCCGGGTTCTGATGTAGTTGAGTTGTCGCATCGTCGCCATCATACGCTATTGGGCGGGGAGGTTTTGACGAAGAGGCGCGGAGACGCAGAGGGTATGGGGAGGGTATCACTCTCCCATCCAGACATTCCCCTACCAAAGGGGCAAGGGACGTTATACGTCCGTCAGCTGAGCTTTTGGAGGGGGGCCAAGCTGGTGAGGAATCGCTTGACGCCGCCGCCGTCTTTGAATGCGACAGTTGCCTGGAAGTCGGCACCGGAAGGTTCGCAGGCGGTTACGATTCCGTCTCCGAACGCTTCGTGTCGAACCTTGTCTCCAACTGAGAACGGGGGCCCCGCGACGGCGGTCGATCTGCGGCTTTGGCGTCGGACGCGCCTAGTCTGAGGCGTAGCGGTCCGTCCCCCGCCGCGCGGGACTTCGCCCGGACGCGACGAGGGCTGGGCCATTGGGCGACCGACGGGGCGTTCAGGACGCCGGCGTTGGGTCCGGCCAGTCTCCGGCGCATCGGTTCGGCGACCGCGCCGAGTGAATTGGAAGCCCCCTCTACCTCCGTCGCCGTTGCGACGGGCGCCGGGGCGAGCGGATCGAGACGGCCGCTCGGCGGCGACTGATGGCTCAGTATCCGGTTCACCGGTGGCGATCAACTCTGTGGGGATGTCCAGCAGGAAGCGCGACGGCAGATTAGGACCGGTTCCTCCGCGGAATCCGCGACGGAAGGCGCGAGTCAGGTAGAGCTTGTCCTTTGCGCGGGTCATCCCAACGTAGCATATCCGCCGCTCTTCTTCGAGGCTTGCCTCTTCGTCCAGGGAGCGCGAGTGGGGCAACAGGCCGTCCTCCATGCCGACCATGAACACCACTGGGTACTCCAAGCCTTTCGCCTGGTGCAGCGTGATCAGAGTCAGACGTTCCGGCTCTTCGTCCATGCTGTCCACGTCGCTGACGAGGCTGACGCTTTCGAGGAAGGCGGTCAGCGCGTCGGGCATCTGGAGGGTGGTGAACTCGCGCGCGGCAGACTTGAACTCGTTGATGTTGTCTATGCGCTCCTCTGCCTGCTCGTCACGGTCCAGCAGGAATTTTCTGTATCCAGAGCTTTCTATGACAAATTCGACCAGATCTACGATATTGAGGTCGTTCAACTTGGCGCGCATGGACTCGATCAGCTCGCGGAAGTCGCCCAGCGCGCGAGCGGCGCGGGTGGTGAACGGTCCGGATACCAAAGGGCCGCCGAGCGACTGGGACGGCGATATGTTTAGAATCGCCTCGTACATGGAAGTACCGTTGTTTCGCGCAAGCCGGGTCAACTCGTCTCGGGTGCGGTCTCCGATGGCGCGGCGCGGCTTGTTCAGGATGCGATTGAGGCTTACGTCGTCGTTTGGGTTCGCCAGCAGGCGCAGGTACGCGGCTACGTCTTTCACTTCCTCGCGGTGGTAGAACTTGGTTCCTCCAACGAGCTGGTATGGCACGCCATAGCGACGGCAGGCCTCTTCGAGAGCGCGGGACTGGGCGTTGACTCGATACATGACGGCGATTTCGCCGAGCTTGTACTTACCGCCGCCCGAACGTCCGGCGCCTGTTAGCTCGGCCACCTCGCGCAGAACCAGCCGCGCCTCTTCCTCTTCGTCGTAGCCCTCCTCCATCGCGATACGCTCGCCCACGCCCTTGTTGGTGAATAGCTCTTTCTCGACGCGTTGGGTGTTTGCCGAAATCAATTTGGATGCGGCGTCGAGAATGGTCTGCGTCGAGCGGTAGTTCTGTTCGAGGGCTATGACCTTGGCGTCGGGGAAGTCCGACTGGAAGCTGAGGATGTTTCGGATGTCGGCGTTGCGCCACGAGTAGATAGACTGGTCGGGGTCTCCGACGGCGCACAGGTTCCGATGCTTCTGGGCGATAAGGCGGGCTATGGCGTACTGGGCGACGTTGGTATCTTGAAATTCGTCTATCATGAACTGCGCGTAGCGGTCCTGGTACTTCTCGGCGACGGCGGGGTTGTCGCTCAGCAGAAGGTAGGTCTTGAGCAGCAAGTCATCGAAGTCAACGGCGTTGTTCTGGCTCATCATGGCTTCGTAGCGTTCATAGACGCGGCCCACGACTTCATCGAGGTAGCTGGCGGTTCGCATGGTGAAGCCGGAGGCTGTGAGAAGCTGGCTCTTGGCGCCGGAGATGGCGGACTGTACGGCGCGTGCAGCGAACTGCTTGGGGTCAACTTCCACTTCGCCCATGCTCTGCTTGATAGCGGCCTGCTGGTCGGCGTCGTCGTAGATGGTGAAATCGCGGTCGAGGCCCATCGCTTCGCCGTCCACGCGGAGCAGGCGCGCGCAGAAGGCGTGGAAGGTGCCGACGGTCAGACGCTCCGCGCCGTAGGACGCTACGGACTCTATCCGCTCCTTCATCTCGCGCGCCGCCTTGTTGGTGAACGTTACCGCGCCGATGCGCGCGGGCGACAGTCCGACCTCGCGCATGAGGTAGGCGATCCGGTAGGTGATCAGGCGCGTCTTGCCGCTGCCGGGTCCGGCGATGACGAGCAGCGGGCCATCTATGGCCTCGACGGCCTCACGCTGTCTTTCGTTGAGGCCGGATAGAAAGTCGGATGTTGTCATGTTGCAGCGCTCGCTTGGGGCAGTTCCCCGCGTGTCGATTAGACCACGAATAGCGGGTTGTTGGCGGTGATGATTCGCTTCTCTTCGGCGACGTACCGGCGCAGATACTTGGGGACGGACGTCATGCCGCGCAGGGTGACGCCGTCGAAGTAGCGCAGGTCGCCTGAGACGCGGTTGGCGATTCGCGCGTCCGTTTCGCGCGGCGACAGGTCGGCGGGGTCGGCGCCGAGAGAGCCGATGACAAAACCCCAAGTAGAGCCGAAGGCCGGCACGAACGTCTCGGTCAGCGCGACGGTCGGGAATACGCTGCCGATTGTGTTGGCGACCGCTGAGAAGCACTGTTCGTAGAACGAGGGGCCGGTGGGGCCCGATTGGGTTACCAGCGAGCCGCCGTCGCGCAGGCGGGAACGCGCCAGGCGGTAGAATTCCTGAGTGTACAGGGAGTAAGCAGGTCCGGCCTCGAGCGGGTCCGGCACGTCTATGACCATGATGTCGAAACGCTCGTCGGTCGCCTCCAGGTAGCTGAGCGCGTCGGCTATGACCAGCTCTACGCGCGGATCGTCGAAGGATCCCTGGTGGTGGTTGGGCAGGTATTCTCGGCACAACTCGACTACTTTGGCGTCTATATCCACCATCACGACGCGCTCTACCGCGCTGTGCCTCAGCGCTTCGCGTATGGTCGCGCCCTCGCCGCCACCGGCCACGAATACGGATCCGGGCGCGGTGTGGGCGATCATAGCGGGGTGAACCAAACCTTCGTGATAGACGAACTCGTCAACCTCGGTGGATTGGGTCTTGTCATCCAACACCAGGCTTCTGCCGAATTCGGCTCCGTCTTGCACTACGACATGCTGATAGGGCGTGCTGCCCTCGAAGTGGACACGCTCGATACGCTCGACCTGCAGCAGGCCGGGCGTAATTATCTCGTAATGCCAGTTTCCGTTGGGAGGGGTTCGCATGGGATCGCCTCAGATCGCCGTCGCAGCGGTGGTCGTGGATAGTTCGCCGCGCCTGACCTCTGAGATCAAACGCCGCCTACATTCGAGCATCTCAACGATGCGGTCGGCGGCGCGGAAGGGCAACAGGCTCTCTCCGCAGGTGAAGATGTCGGCGGCGGCGTAGCCGTGCTCGGGCCAAGTGTGTATGGAGATGTGCGATTCGGCTATGGCGACGATGCCGGTAACTCCTATTGGTCGGAATTTGTGGAAGGTTTCGCCCACGATGGTCGCGCCGGCGTCTCTCGCGGCGGCGAGCAGGACCGAGCGGATGTAATCGAGGTCATCTAGCAGGTCTGAGTTGCACTCCCTGAGGTCGAGGAGCAGGTGCGTGCCTAGCGCTTCCAAAATCGCGGTTCTCCATGGCAGGTTAGCGAGGATTCGCCCAATGGGGACAGAATCGAATTATACACGATACGGGTACGCGGTGTCAGACGCCTGGAATGCGATGAAGCGACTACCAGGAGCGCGCCAGGCCGGCTGGGAGGACAGAAGATTCAAGGAATGACATCCGCGTCGTTCATGAATCGTTGCTCCGGCGCTTATGGATTATTTATCAATAAATTCCAATTATCGGCAGAATCTTGACCAAAACTGTTGAAGCGTGTTTTGAGGATGGGGCTTATTCTTTTGAGAACGCATAGAGATGAAACAACAGGCAGCCAACACATTTTGGTCAGGGAGCCGACATGAATATCCCAATAGGCCAAACGCGGTTTCGCGGCATTGTGCAGTCGTTTCCTGCCATTTCCACACATATCAAGACGGCAAACGTGGCCTTTCCACGTTTCATCGTCGTTCTGCAAATCTCGGCTATTGTGGTGTTATCGGGCGGCTTGGCGCTGCTTCTGATTAGATTCAGCTCCCTGTTGTCGGAGCTTGGTCCTTGGGGTTACGTAGGCGTCGCGGCGGCGGAATTTGGCAACAGCGCGATGCTGGCGGTTCCGACGCCGGCATCAGTGTACACCTTCGCCATGGGCGCGACGCTCAACCCATTCATCGTAGGCGCAATAGGCGGAGTGTTCTCGACGCTGGGCGAGCTGATTGGCTACTACTTGGGTCGGCGCGGCGGCGTGGCGATGGCAAACAAGCCGTCGGCGCAGCGGCTCAGCGCGTGGACCGCCAGATGGGGCAGTATGACGCTGTTCGTCTGCGCCGTGCTGCCCGTCCCGTTCGACATAGCCGGCGTCTGGGCGGGGGCGGCGCGCTATCCGCTGTCGCGCTTCGTGCCGATAGTGTTGCTGGGCAAGCTGATAAAGATAACTTCGATTGCGCTGGCGGGTTACTTCGGACTCGAGGCGCTAGCCGGAGTATTCGAACTCGGCGGCGGTTTCCGCTTTACTTGGATCGAGGCGCTCGTATAGCATTGGCTTGCATCCCCGGAGCGTCCGGGGGGCTTGATCACAAGGTTTTGTTGAGATGGACGACTACGGCAGCTTGGTACAGGAGATAAATTCCTGCGTGAAGTGCAATCTTTCGCGCGGCCGCACCCTGAGCGTGCCGGGTTCCGGCGCGACGGACGCGGACATCATGTTCATAGGCGAAGGTCCAGGATACTACGAGGATCAGCAGGGCGTTCCATTCGTCGGGGCCGCCGGCAATCTGCTGAACGAGATGCTGGCATCCATCAACCTGTCGCGGCGAGACGTGTACGTAACGAACATGGTGAAGTGCCGCCCGCCAAAGAACCGCGATCCCTTCCCCGCCGAGATAGGCGCGTGCGGGCAGTATTTGGACAGGCAGATAGAGATGATCAAGCCCAAGGTGATAGTCGCGTTGGGGCGGTTCTCTTTCGCAAAGTTCTTCCCTAACGAGACCATCAGCAGGGCGCGGGGAAGGCCGCGAGTCTGGAACGGACTGGTAGTCTATCCGATGTACCATCCGGCCGCCGCTCTGCACAATCCCGGTCTGCGCCCCGCGCTGGAGCGGGATTTCGCCAGGCTGCCGGGTCTGATCCAGAGCGTGATAGAACGTCAGACGAACGGCGAGCGGCCAGGCACGGAGCCGAGCGGGCAGACTGGTTTGCCGGAAGAACCTTCCAAGCAGCTTAGCATGTTCGACTGACAGCGAGGGCTCGAAGCGTTGAATCTTGAGGGAGTGAGGGAGTGAGAGCCGCCTGTCCCGCCGCCGGCGGGCGTGGCGGCTCTTTCATTTCCAAAAAAGGGGCGTATGTCAGATAGAACACTACTGGTCATTCCACTGGGCGGCCTCGGCGAGATAGGCAAGAACATGATGGCGCTCGAGTTCGGCGACGACATTATCGTCATAGACGCGGGCGTAATGTTTCCCGATGAGACTATGCCGCCGGGCATAGATTTCGCCATAGCGGACTTCAGCTACCTGATCGAGAACCGCGACAAGGTGCGGGCGATACTGATTACGCACGGCCACGAAGACCACATCGGCGCGCTGCCATACCTGCTCGAGAAGATCAACGCGCCAGTTTACGCATCGAGACTGACGCAGGGGCTGATCTCGGTGAAGCTGAGAGAGCGCCGGCTGCTGAACAGCGCTCGGTTGGAGGTAGTGGAGCCTTACAGCCCGTTCGACATCGGCAAGGAGCTCAGCGCCGAGTTCTTCAGGGTGTGCCATTCGATACCGGACGCCATGGGGATTGCGGTTACGACGCCGCTTGGGGTGGTGGCGCACACGGGCGATTTCAAGATAGACCACACGCCCGCCGACGGTATCCGAACCGACTTCGCGGAGCTGAGCCGAATAGTCGGGGACGGCGCGCTGATGTTGTTCTCGGACTCCACTTACGCGGAGGTCGAGGGGTACACTCCGTCCGAGCGGGTCGTGGGCGACGCTCTGGACCGCGCTATCGGCGACGCGGAGGGACGAGTGATCGTTGCGACGTTCGCATCTCTCATCTCGCGTGTCCAGCAGGTCATAGACGCGGCTGTCAGGTACGGGCGCAAGGTTACTGTCGTTGGGCGCAGCATGTCGAACAACGTGAAGATGGCGACGAACATGGGATACCTGCACGCGCCCGATAGCGCGATGGTTTCTATGTCGCAGGCTCGGCAACTTCCACCGGAGGAGTTGGTTATACTGGCGACGGGCAGCCAAGGCGAGCCCACGTCGGCGCTGGCGCGCATCGCCAACGGGTGCCACAACGACATCGAGATCGAGCCCGGCGATACGGTGATCATATCGGCGTCCCCGATACCGGGGAACGAGACGGTGGTCGCCAAGACGATAGACAACCTGCTGCGGCAGGGCGCGGACGTGCTGTACAGCCGAGTGTCGCTGGTTCACGTACACGGCCACGCGGCCCGGGAAGAGTTGAAGATGATGCTCAGCATCGTCAAACCGCGCTTCTTCGTGCCGGTGCATGGAGAGTACCGTCACCTGATGCGACATGCGGACATTGCCGCGGACATGGGCATTCCGCGCTCGCGGATATTCGTGCTGGAAGACGGCGAAGTCTTGGCCGTGGACGGCGAGGAGGCCGAGGTGGTGGGCGAGGTTCCGGCGGGGCACGTGTTCATAGACGGTCGGCGAGTTTGGGATATGGACAACTCGGTACTGGACGACCGGCGGCACCTGGCGCGCGACGGAGTGGTAACGGTTACCGTTACGCTGAGTCTGAGAACGGGGCGTCCGCTTTCAGCGCCGTCGATAACCTCAGTGGGATTCGCGGATTCGGACAAGTCATACGCTCTTTTTGAAAATACTTCAAAACGAGTTTCGACTTCGCTTGAAGACTTGAGCGACAGAGCAATACCTTTGGAAAGTATGAAGTCGAGACTCACGAAGACTGTGGCCGACTTCATATACGGCGAGACACGGAGGAGACCGACGGTTCTAACCGTCATAGAACAGGTCTGAGGGTAGCGTTAGACTTAGCCGCGCATGGCGAGAGCGCTGTTCCATTCCAATGGTCTGGTCGTTGCCGTCAGAGGTTCAGCACAACCTAGCGCGAGGTCTCAGCCCATGTCATTCGGCGCCCTATTCACACTCAAGGCTCTGTTAATCCTAATCGCCGTATCCGTGGTCGCATCTGTGGGCGTGGGACTCTACGCCTTTTCCCAAGCGATTTCGGGCGAAGCAAGCCAAGCTGGAGGAGGCGCCGCCACAGCGGTTGGACTGGGCATAGTCCCGATTGCGGCGTGGGTTTTGGCGCTCGCATTCGCGCTGGCGTTCAAGAGAAGGTGGCTCATGGAGGTCAATCTATGGGCTGCCGCGGCGTTAGCCGTGATCGCGCTAATCGGCCTGTTGTCGTTCTTCAACCCGCTGTCGGGCCCGCTGGCTTGGTTCAGCGGTTACGGCTACTCGTCGTTGGGCGGCAGGTTTGGGGACGCGGTAATCGGCAGTCCTGGATTCTTCGGGGCGCTGCGGGCGCTTGCGATCTTGGCGCTGGCGTGCGTGGTCGCTCTACCGTCGTTCATGGGTGACTTGGGCAGAATCGTGGGACAGTGGATGATGATCACGTTCACGACCGCGTTCACGGGCATAGGTTCCATGTTTTCCAGGAAACGCGGCGAGGATGACGCACACTACACAGGGGAAGAGCCATACGTTCTGGAGCCTGAGGAGTCGGTCCTGAAAAGGGACTACTCTAGCATGAGACGGGAAATGTGGGGCAGCGAGGCGCTCGTATCCAACGGCGAAGTGATTGGGTTTTCGGACAGTGGCGATGAGGCGACCGCCGCAGGGATTTCACTGCCGTATGGAGGGCCGTATGGGGTACAGCCGCCATACGAGGATGCGATCGGAGATGAGCGGAGTCGGCTGGAGACCGAAAGCGTCGGAGTCGGCGATACGTTGACGTTGCAGGAGGTCTCGAGCGAGGCTAACGGCGATAGCAATGCGCGGGCAACCAACAGCGCATCCTACAGTTTTCTAAGCGCGTCCCCCGATTTTCTGGATGACCAACTTCACGGCAACCTGGGGAGGTCAACGGACGACGGCAACGGCGCCACAGGCAACGGCAGGGACGTTCTATCGGATGTTCCGATCTTTCCGAGTTCGTACAGCGATTCGCTCAGGTCGGAGCCTACGCTTGTGGAGGATGTGTTCGAGGGCACAACGGAGTTGGTTCTGAGTGACGAAGACGATGCGGCAGACGCCGGGCCGCCGTGGGGCGCCGAGCCGAACGGGGGCGATAAATTCGAACGCGGCGCTCGCGCTGAAGGTGGCCCCAAGCTGAATCAATACTGGTTGCCGGACGGCGCGGGTTCTCCCGAGCCGGACCCGATCCGAAGTAGAGCCTCGCGGGTGGCGGAAGGCCGGCAGTATTCGTCGCGGTCAACAGCGTCGGCGGAGTCCGGAGGGTCACTGTGGCGCCGCCCGGGCATCGAGCTGTTCAAAGACGCGCCGGAAAATCCGATCTCCCAAGTGGAGTTGGATGAGACGGCGAGTGTAATAACCCAGACTCTTGCGGATTACAACGTAGAAGTCGAGGTAGGTCACGTCAGGCCCGGGCCGACGGTTACGATGTACGGGCTGGTGCCGGGATGGGTACGGAGGAACCGTAGGGTCAAGCAGCTGGACTCGACGGGAAGTCCGATACTGGATGCGAGAGGACGCCAGACTTCCAAGCTCGTGGAAGAGAAGACGCGCGTGAAGGTGAGCGCGATTCTGCAGCGCGAAGCGGATCTGGCGCTTGCGCTCAAGACTCCTTCGCTGCGAATCGAGACGCCCGCGATGGGCAAATCGCTCGTGGGGATAGAGGTTCCGAACCCCAACCCGAGCATGGTCGCGATCAGGAACGTCATGTCTAGCAACGAGTTCCAGAAGATGAGGAAGACCGCGCAACTCCCAGTGGCTCTCGGACGGGGCAGCGGCGGCGAGGCGGTATGCTTCGATCTGGCAAAGATGCCGCATCTGCTGGTGGCGGGAGCTACGGGCAGCGGCAAGAGCGTGTGCCTCAACGCGATCGTTTCGTGCATCATCACCGAGAAGACACCGGCTCAGGTTCGGCTTCTGCTGGTTGACCCGAAGCGCGTCGAGCTGACCCCCTACAACGGAATACCGCATCTCATGGCTCCAGTAGTCGTGGAGACCGATACGGTGGTAGGATACTTGAAGGGGCTTATACGCGAGATGTTCAACCGCTATCGTCTGATGGAAGAGTCGGGAGTGCGCAACATAGAGGCGTACAACGAACGCGGTCCGGACAAGATGCCTTACCTGTGCGTTGTGGTGGACGAGTTGGCTGACCTGATGATGACGGCGGCGTTCGACGTGGAACAGTCTTTGTGCCGGCTGGCTCAGCTTGGGCGAGCGACGGGCATCCACTTGATCATCGCAACGCAGAGGCCATCGGTGGACGTGGTAACGGGCCTGATCAAGGCGAACTTCCCGAGCCGGATCAGCTTTGGCGTTACGTCTCAGGTCGATTCGCGCACCATCATAGATACGGCGGGCGCGGACAAGCTGCTGGGTCGCGGCGACATGCTGTATCTGCCTCTGGACGCATCGAAGCCGTCGCGTGTGCAGAGCGTCTTCATTGGCGACGACGAGATAGGAGATCTGGTAAACTTCTGGCAGAAGAAGCCGTGGCCGCCTCTGCGCGAAATTGACCTGCTGGGCGGGGATGACTTCGAGAGCGAAGCCGACGACGCGGGCCAGTCTAACAACGATCCCAACCGGGATGATATGCTGGTCAAGGCTACCGAGCTGGCGCAGACACATCGCAAGCTATCCACGTCTCTGCTTCAGAGGCGGCTGAGGATCGGCTATCCTCGCGCGGCTAGGCTGATGGACCAGCTCGAAGAAGAGGGCATCGTAGGGCCGGCAGACGGAGCCAAGTCCAGAGATGTTATAATGAATCAAAACTAAGGTAAAATTAGAGTGACGGCAGGGTTGGAATGGCGGACTGCTGATCGGGGGGAGGTAAATTGGTACAGAATCTGGCTAACTTGGTCAACCCGGAGACACGCGAAGACGAGGCTGATAACGTACGCTCACACTGCATCGTGTGCGACGTGGATCTGCGCGACTCGGAGATATATGACGTGTTCAGGGTGTGCCCGCAGTGCCGCTTCCATTACAGCATGAGCGCGCGCGCGCGGATAGATTCGCTGGTTGATAGCAACAGCTTCAGCGAAATCAACCGAACGGTGATGTCGTTAGACCCGCTGTCGTTCGCGTCGGAGCAGTCGTACAGCAACAGCCTGTTTCAGGATCAGAAGCGCACAGGGCTGACGGAGGCGGTGATTACCGGCACGGCAGCCATCGCCGGTACGCCTATCATCCTGATAGCGTTGGATTTCGGCTTCATGGGCGGAACTATGGGCTGCGCGGTAGGCGAGAAGGTAACGCTCGCGCTCGAACGCGCGGTCATACGCAATCTCCCTACGGTGGCTATCGTAACCAGCGGCGGCGCGAGAATCCAAGAGGGCGCTCTGTCTCTGATGCAGATGGCCAAGACGGCGGGGGCGGCGAACCGTCTCAACGAGGCTGGGATACCATTCATAAGCGTGCTTGCAAACCCGGCGACAGGCCAGGCGTATGGGAGCTTCGCCAATCTGGCGGACATCATACTTGCCGAACCCGGATCGGTCGTCGGCTTCTCGTCGTTGCAGGTCATCAAGCGGGCGAGCGATCATCCGCTGCCGACCGGCGCGCACACGGCGGAGTCGCACCTAAGCCACGGTATGCTTGACGCGGTGGTTCAGCGGACTGATCTGCGGACGGTGATCGGGGTGCTGGTCGAGATGCTCTGCGCTCGCTACACACTTTCTATGTCGTCGGTTGGCGGGCAAGCGGATGCTCCCACCGCACAAATTGATGCATGGGAGTCGGTGCAGATGGCGCGACACGAGGCGCGCCCGTCGGCGAGAGATTACCTGTCTCGCATGTTCGGCCACTTCGTCGAGCTTCACGGCGACAGGTCTTATGGAGACGACCCGTCCATAATCTCCGGGCTTGGGCAGATATCGGGACAGACGGTGGCGGTGGTAGCTCAGCAGCGCGACACGCGAATTGCGACGGACGAGGACGCTCAGGGAGAGAGCCGGACGACGCCTGAAGGCTTCCGAAAGGCGCAAAGGGCTATGCACCTAGCGGAGAAGTTCTCTCTGCCGCTCGTTACCCTGATAGACACTACGGGTCCGGACCTGAGCGAGGCCGCCGAGGAGCGCGGTCTGGGCAATACGATTGCGACGACGATGGCTAAGATGTCGGGGCTGAAGGCGCCTACTGTTTCGGTGGTAATCGGTCAGGCCGGCAGCGGCGGTGCGCTTGCTCTGGGCGTCGCGGACCGGTCGCTGATGCTGGAACACGCCATCTATACCGCCGTATCGCCCGAGGAGGCCGCCGAGGTCATCTACCAAGATGCTTCCAGGGCGGAGGAGGCCGCTTCTTCGCTGCGTCTGACGGCGCATGACTGCCTTGACCTTGGAATCGCCGACCGCATCGTAGCCGAGCCGCCGAGCGGAGCGCACGCGGACCCGGACGAGGCGGCGCGTCTGCTGGGACGCGCGCTGGTGGAGGAGATAACGCGACTGCAGGAACAGGCATCGAAGAGACGTGAGAAGGCCCGCTACTCTAAGTACCGCAACATGGGCGTGTACAGTTCGCAGATCAAAGCCGCCGTAGCCAGGGAGGTCAACTCGCTCCAGAACCTTCTGAAGGCGGGACTGAACAGGCTGTCGCACAGAGGACGCGATAGCGATTCGACGGCGGATGACATCGCCGCCGCCGAGCGCATGTCGGACGATAGTCACGCGTCAAGCAATGGTCATATGCGCGACGCGGACGACTGATCGGTTCGTCGGCGCATGAGATATCCAATGCTGTCGGCGATGCGGGACCGGAGCGCATCCACCGCCAAGTTTCGTCGCGCATCCGATGCTTTGGCGCCACTGCTTTGCGAGGCTACTATCGAGGCGATGGGCGAGGCAATGGGCGAGGTCGCGGGTGATTCCGGCGCCGCCGATGACGTGACGCTAGTACCCGTGTTGAGGGCGGCGCTGGCGCTGTTGCCAGCGTTCACGACGGCGCTACCCGCCGCGCCCGTCGGATTCTTGGGCGTAGCGCGGGACGAAGAGACGGCGCTGCCCAGCCTCTACTATGAGAATCTGCCGGAAGAACCGACCCGCCGCGCGCTCATGCTGGATCCGATGCTTGGCACAGCGGGATCGTCGCGGCTGGTGGTCGAACGACTCATCGTCGCAGGATTCGCGCCTGAGAACATCTACTTCACGGGCGTACTGGCGGCGCCGGTTGGCGTGGAGAGGCTGTCGGCGGTCATCCCTCGCTGGAACATTACTCTAGCCGCCATAGACGACGGGCTGGATACCCAAAACTTCATCGTGCCCGGGCTGGGCGACTATGGAGACAGGTACTTCGGGACGTAGGCGCCCCCTACCCTAGAAAGTCAGGACGCCGCCGTTGGAGCTTCTGCGGGATTCGAACTCTGTAATTTCGTCGTTGTTTTCCAGCGTCAGGCCGATGTCGTCCAAGCCGTTGAGCAGACAGTGGCGCCGGAACGGCTCGATGCTGAATTCGGCTACGACCTCTTCGTTGTCGTCCCACACGCGCTCGGCCTCGAGATCGACGTTGAGGCGGTATCCGGGTTCATTCTCGGCGTTTTCGAGGATTCGCTGTACTGTCTCTTCGGGCAATACGATGGGCAGCAGCCCATTCTGGAAGCAGTTGCTGTGGAAGATGTCGGCGAAGCTGGACGCGATGACGACGCGGAATCCGTACTGTCCCAGCGCCCAGGGCGCGTGCTCACGCGATGAGCCGGAGCCAAAGTTGCGGCCGGCGACGATTATCTCAACGTTTTCGTAGCCCGGTTTGTTGAGGATGAAATCCTGGTTGACGCTGCCGTCGTCGCCGTATCGCCAGTTGAAGAAGAGGAACTCACCGAATCCGGTGCGTTCCACCCGCTTGAGGAACTGCTTGGGGATGATCTGGTCGGTATCTACGTTCACCCGGTTCATGGGAAGAACCGCGCCTGTCATCTTGTCGAATGGCTCCATGCTCTACTCCTGTCTCATTCCCAGAATATCTCTGATTCCATCAGCGAACAGCCCGTCTTCCGCGCCGCCCGCCTGCACACTTCTATCAGACATTCGTACTTGTCGTATGTATCCATGCGGGACATTGGGCTGAGCGACGCCAGCGCATCTCGCAGGTCCGTGTCGCCGGTGAACTCGCATTTCAATCCGTTTACCAAACCGTTGTCTATGGGCGGATGGATCGCTTGGGACAAGCCCGCGCGTCCGTAGCCGCCCACGTAGCAAGCCGTCTTGAGGTATTCGTTCACCAGCTTGGCTGCCCAGCCGACGTTCAGCCTCGGTTCAGTTTCCAGCATCGCCGCGACGGACGAGCTATGCCAGACGCCGAACTCAGACTCGCCGATGGGGCCGCGCTCGTCGTCGAACAGCGGCGCGAAGTCAACGGCGTCAATGGCGGAGTACAGAGCGCCCCGCGCTCTGACGGGCGAGTTGGAGCGGACGGCGCAGGTAGCCACCCAACGGGCGAAGTCTTGCACCAGGCGCTCTCTTACGGAACTCATGGCGGAACTGGAACTCACGGGGTTCGCTACCACTCCCGAATGTCCACGAAGTGGCCGGCTACGGCGGACGCCGCTGCCATCTCGGGGCTTACCAGGTGTGTGCGGCCGCCCTTGCCCTGCCGACCTTCGAAGTTGCGGTTGGACGTGGAGGCGCAACGCTCGCCCGGCTCCAGTATGTCGGGATTCATGCCGAGACACATGGAGCAGCCGGCTACACGCCAGTCGAATCCGGCCTCGGTGAAGATGCGATCCAGCCCCTCATCCTCTGCCTGCGCCTTGATCTGCGCCGAGCCGGGCACGACCATGGCGTAAACGTTGTCCGCCACCTTCTTGCCGCGGGCTACTTCGGCGGCCAGGCGCAGGTCTTCGATGCGGGAGTTGGTGCATGAGCCGATGAACACGCGGTCGAGCGCGATGTCCTGGATCGGCGTGTCGGGTTCAAGTCCCATGTATTCCAGAGCGCGCTCGGCGGACTCGCGTTCACCCTCGTCATCGTATTCGCCAGGGTTTGGAACGCGGCCGCTGATCGGCGCGACCATGCCAGGGTTGGTGCCCCAGGAGACGTATGGCTCGATGTCGGACGACTGGATTACGACTGTCGTATCGTACTCCGCGCCCTCGTCGGTGGCGAGCTTGGACCACTCTTCGCAGGCGCGATCGAAGTCGGCGCCCTGTGGAACCTGCGGCCTGCCGCGCATGTAGTCGAACGTCGTCTGATCGGGGGCGACCATGCCGGCGCGTCCGCCGCCCTCGATGGACATGTTGCAGACGGTCATGCGTCCTTCCATAGACAGCTGTCGGATGCCCTCGCCCGTGTACTCGATGGCGTGCCCCGTGGCGCCCGCGACGCCGATCTTGCCGATGATGCAGAGAATGACGTCCTTCGCGGATACCCCGAACGGCAGCGCGCCTTCGACCCGGATCTCCATAGCCTTGGGCTTGAACTGCCGCAGCGTCTGGGTAGCCAGCACGTGTTCGACCTCTGAGGTGCCGATGCCGATGGCGAACGCGCCAAACGCGCCGTGCGTGGACGTGTGGCTGTCGCCGCAGACGATGACTTGTCCGGGTTGGGTGAGGCCCTGCTCGGGGCCGATGACGTGGACGATGCCCTGGTAGGGGCTGAAGCGATCGTAGAGGGTAACGCCGAAGTCGTTGCAGTTGCGCTCCAGATGATCGAGCTGCTGCGCGGCGATGGGGTCTGTAATCGGGCGGCTCAACTCCCACGTTGGGGTGTTATGGTCCATCGTGGCGATGGTGAGGTCGGGACGTCGCACTTTGCGCCCCGCCATCCGCAGTCCCTCGAACGCCTGGGGCGAAGTAACCTCGTGTACCAGGTGCAGGTCCACGTAAAGCAGGCTGGGCTGGCCCGGCTCCTCGCGCACTACGTGAGCGTCCCAAATCTTGTCGAACATCGTCTTGGCGGTCATTGTCATTCCTCGAGTTTTGGGTTGTGTTGAATCGGTTTACTGGTCCAAGATTTCGCTTACGCGGCAGGCGAATCCGGAAAGAACATCGCCACCGTCCAGCGTGTCGGCTTCGGTAAGGGTAATTGCGGGAGCGTCTTTGCGGTACACGTCAATGGTTCGGGAGTTAGGATGAACCGCCCAAACGAGGCGGACGCCGTTTTCGAGCCACATCAGCGACTTTCGCCTAATGGATGGGCGCGTGTCCCTTGGCGAGGCAACTTCTACGGCTAAGTCCGGCACGATCTCGGAGTAGCCGCCTTCGGCGTCTCCCAGAGGCATTCGTTCAGTCGAGATGTACGCAATATCGGGGGCGCGGACGGTGTCCGGGGCTCGTTCTAGCCATATTCCCGGTTCACCCGCTAGAAGCGTTCCCAAACGACGGGGTCTGATAAATTCAAGCAGCATAGCGGTGAGTGTGGCGACCACAATAGCGTGGGGAATTCCTACCGGCATTTCTTCGCGCAGCACTCCCCGAATGAGTTCGCCGCGAAAGCCCTTGGCGCTGAGCCCCATCAGGTCGTCGGCGGTTAGCAGCTTGGTCTTGGCGGTGGTCATGGTTATCACGGGGCGCTAAGGGACCGCCCCACGCGAGAGCGGTCCCCGGTTGTTGTCGTATGCAGCCAGGCTACGGGGACGGGTCAGCCGTCCTGTCGGCGCCGTTGCCGGCGGTGATCAGACGGTTGAGGGCGTTCATGTATGCCTTGGCGCTGGCGACGATGATGTCGGTATCGGAGCCGCGCCCGACGTAGGCGCTACCGTCCGCTTCCACGCGAATGGTTACGTCGCCGATGGCGTCTATGCCCTCGGTTACGGCGTCCACCCGGAACTCGGTCAGCGTGTTAGGAGTCTGAACGATGCGATTGATCGCCTTGTAAACGGCGTCCACGGGGCCGGTGCCGGTGGCGGCGTCCGTCATCAGGTCGCCGTCCGGCCCTTCGATGCGGACGGTGGCGGTCGGCACGTCGTGGTTGCCGGAAGACACCTGGACGTGTTCAAGCTTGTAGAGCGTGGGCACGTCCACGACACGGCGACGGCTGGACATGAGGGCTACGAGGTCGGCGTCGCTGACCTCGCGCTTCTTGTCCGCGAGATCCTTGAACGCCTCGAACGCCTCGTCGAGCTCCGCCTGTTCGAGCGCGTAACCCAGCTCTTCGAGCCGGGAGCGCAGGCCCGCCCTGCCGCTGAGCTTGCCGAGAACCAACTCGTTGCTGGGCCAGCCGACCGAGCGCGGGTCCATTATCTCGAAGGTGCTGCGGTCTTTCAGCACGCCGTCCTGGTGGATGCCGGAGGCGTGTCTGAAGGCGTTGGCGCCGACGACCGCCTTGTTGGGCTGCACCGGGAAGCCGGTTATGTCGCTGACCAAGCGGCTGGTGCGGTATATCTGGCGCGTGTCTATGTTCGTGCCGACGCCGAACAGGTCCGGGCGCGTCTCGATAGCCATGATTATCTCTTCGAGCGCGGCGTTGCCGGCGCGCTCGCCGAGCCCGTTGATGCAGCCTTCGACCTGTCGCGCGCCCGCGGTTACCGCCGCCAGGCTGTTGGCGACCGACATGCCGAGGTCGTTGTGGCAGTGGACGCTCACCACGGCCTTGTCTATGTTCGGCACGTTCTGGCGGATGAGGCTGATGCGGTCGTAGAACTCGGCGGGTATGGTGTAGCCGACCGTGTCTGCGACGTTGACGGTATTGGCGCCGGCGTCTATGACGGCTTCGAGCATCCTGTACAGGTACTCTATATCCGTGCGCGTGGCGTCCATGGGCGAAAATTCCACGTCGTCGCAGTACTCTTTGGCGCGTTCGACAGAGGCGACGGCCATCTCCAGCACCTGCTCCGGGTTGCGCCTGAGCTGGTGCATGATCTGAACGTCGGAGCTTGAGATGAAGACGTGGATGCGTGGCCTCTCGGCGTCCTTGATCGCCTCCCACGCTGCGTCCACGTCGGGGATGTAGCAGCGGGCGAGCGACGCGATGATCGGGCGTCGCACTTCGGCGGCGATGGTTCGGACGGCCTCGAAGTCGCCCGGCGAGCTTGCCGCGAATCCCGCCTCGATGATGTCAACGCCCAGCCGGTCTATCTGCTTGGCGATTTCGAGCTTCTCCGGCGTCGTCAGGCCGATGCCGGCGGACTGCTCTCCGTCCCGGAGAGTGGTGTCGAATATCATTACTTTTTCGTCTGGCATTTTCTTCCCCTGTGATAAGTCTCGGTTGGTCTGCTAGCGTTGTGCGGACGCCAAGTTCGCAAGGGCATCGCAGTCCGCCGAACCCAGCATTGCCAGAACTGGGTTGGGGTGGCGGACTACGGGAGAAACCTCCGCGCTGTTCATTTTTGCACTCCTAATGCGCGCTAGTCGGCGTCCTTCAGGAAGGACATCATGCCGCGCAACTCTTTGCCGACGACTTCTATGGGGTGTCCGGCATTTTCGTTCCGCAGGCGGTTGAAGGTGGGGCGCCCCTCGTCGTTTTCGGCTATCCACTCGCGGGCAAAGCTGCCGTCTTGGATGTCGGACAGGACGCGCTGCATATTCTCTTTGACGCTCGCGTCTATGACTCGGGGACCGCGGGTGTAGTCTCCGTATTCGGCGGTGTCGCTGACGGAGTAGCGCATGTACTCCAAGCCACCCTGGTAGAACAGGTCAACTATGAGCTTGAGTTCGTGCATACACTCGAAGTACGCCGACTCGGGCGAGTAGCCCGCCTCTACAAGCGTCTCGAACGCGGTTTTGACCAGTTCGGCGACGCCGCCGCAGAGTACCGCCTGCTCTCCGAACAAGTCGGTCTCGGTCTCTTCCTTGAAGGTGGTTTCCAATACGCCGGCGCGGGTGCAGCCGACACCGCGCGCGTATGCCAAGCCAACGCCTTCGGCGTTGCCGGAAACGTCTTGGTGGATGGCGAGCAGCCCAGGCACGCCTGACCCGCGAGTGAATACCTCCCTCATCCGGTGTCCCGGCGCTTTGGGGGCTACCATAGAGACGTCCACGCTGTCGGGCGGCTGTATCCAGTCGTAGTGTATGTTGAAGCCGTGCGCGAACATCAGCGTCTTGCCGGGGAGCAGGTGCGGCAGAACGGAGTCCCGATAGACCTCTGCCTGGATGTGGTCGGGAATCAGCATCATGATGATGTCGGACTCGCGCGCCATGTCTTCGACCATGCCCACGTTCAGGCCGTCGGCCTCGGCTTTGGCTATGCTGGAGCTGCCTTCGTAGAGTCCGATCATGACGTTGAGGCCCGAATCATGCAGGTTGAGCGCGTGAGCGTGGCCCTGGCTGCCGTAGCCGACTATTCCGATGGTCTTGTCTTCGATCAGCGACATGTCCGCGTCGTTCTCGTAGTAGATCTTCGCCATGTAGTTCGTTCCTTTTGAGTCGCTTGGTACTTGGTTTTGGGTTGTCCTATCGCTGGCGCGGGGTTAGGCGTCAGACGCTGCCGCTCTCCCACTTCACCGCCGGTCTTTCGGTGTGGACGCGACGGCGCGAGTCGCCTTCGCTCCGGCTCCGGCTCATCGCTACGACCCCGGTTCGCATAACCTCTTGCACATGGAAGCCGAATCCATTGAGGTCGTTCACGAGGTCATCCACCTTGTTGGATTTGCCGGTTACCTCGATTATCAGCGCTTCGGGAGTTGTGTCAACGATCTTTGCCCCGAATATATCCACCATAGCTTTTATCTCGCTGAGGGGTTGAGTGTTCCACCTAACGCGGATGAGCGCGAGTTCGCGCCAGACGCTGTTGTCGTCATCTACGTCAACCACCTTGATCACGTCTATCAGCTTGTTCAGGTTCTTGGACACCTGCTCTAGCGTGAGCGGGTCCCCCTCCACCACGAACGTCATGCGCGAGAGTTCGGGTATCTCGCTGGGGCCGACGGCCAGGCTGGCGATGTTGTAGCCGCGCCGACGGAACATGCTGGTTATTCGGTTCAGGACGCCCGGCTTGTCTTCGACAAGGGCAGTTATGGTATGGCCTTCCCATGCGCCGTTCATGGTCGTCATGTTATCTTCACCCTCACCTCAGCCCTCTCCCTGAGGGGAGAGGGGGGTCATAGTTACCGTGTTATCTTCGAGCCTCCTCGGGCATCGGCTCTTCTATCATCTGACCGACCGACATTCCGGCCGGAATCATCGGATAGACGTTTTCTTCCTGTTCGATGACGAAGTCCACGACGGCCGGTCCGTCGAATTCCATCGCCTCCAAGATGGTCGGCATTACGTCGGATTTCTCGGTCACGCGGGCGCCGTATATGCCGAACGCCTCCGCCAGTTTCACGAAATCGGGGTTGCCGCTGTAGCCGGTCGCGACGTAGGAGCTTTCGTAGAAGATCTGCTGCCACTGGCGCACCATGCCAAGGAAGCCATTGTTGAGTATGGCGATCTTGACGGGTATGCGGTTCTCGAACATCGTTGCCAGCTCGCACATCGTCATCTGGAAGCCGCCGTCTCCGGCGATGGACCAGACCACCTTGTCCGGCCTGCCCACCTGCGCGCCCATAGCTCCCGGCACCTCGTAGCCCATAGCGCCCGCTCCGCCCGACGAAACGAACGAACACGGATCGTTGAACGTGTAGTGCTGCGCCGCCCACATCTGGTGCTGGCCGACGCCGGTTACTATCACCGCCTCGCCGTTGGTAGCTTCGGAAATCTGGTTGATCACGTACTGAGGCAGCAGCTTGTCGGTGTCGCGTATCAGCAGAGAGGGGTGGTCGCGCTTCAACTCTTCGACCCGGTTGAGCCACGCCGGCCTTGAAGTCGGCCGGATGCGCTTGTTGAGCGCCTGCAAGACCAGTTTCACGTCGCCGACGATCGGCACGTCCACCGGAACGTTCTTGCCGATCTCGGACGGGTCTATGTCAACGTGTATCTTCTTGGAGCTGCGAGCGAACAGCGAAGTGTCGCCGGTTATCCTGTCGTCGAAGCGCATACCCAGCGCGATGAGCAGGTCCGCCTCCTCTATCGCGAGGCTGGCGTATGCCATGCCGTGCATACCGGGCATTCCGACGCTGAGAATGTGACTCTCAGGGAATGAGCCAATGCCCAGCAAGGTGGTTATGACCGGTATCTGCGCTTCCTCCGCGAGTTCTCGCAGCTCGTCGTATGCCCTGGAGATGATGACCCCGTGTCCCGCCAATATGACCGGTCGCTCCGACTCCTCAATGAGATTCGCCGCGCGGCGAATCATCCCACCGTGGCCCCTCAGGTTGGGCTTGTAGCCGGGCAGGTCGATCTCGTCGTTCCACTCCACGTCCACCTCTTCGGTGAACACGTCTTTGGGAATATCCACCAGAACGGGACCGGGGCGGCCCGTGTTGGCGATGTGGAACGCCTCTTTGATGACGCCCGGTATTTCCGAAGCGTGCATCACGAGGTAATTGTGCTTGGTGATAGGCAGGGTGATGCCGGTGATGTCAGTTTCCTGGAAGGCGTCGGAGCCGATGGCGGCGCGTCCCACCTGTCCGGTTACTAGCACCATGGGAACGGAGTCCATCATCGCGGTGCCGATGCCGGTTACGAGGTTGGTAGCGCCGGGGCCGGAAGTCGCCCAAGCCACGCCGGGCCTGCCGGTAACGCGCGCGTATCCGTCGGCGGCGTGCGCCGCGCCCTGTTCGTGCCTAACGAGGATGTGTCTGAGCTCAGGATACTCCGGCAGTATCTGGTAGAGGGGAAGGATCGCGCCGCCGGGCAGCCCGAAGATCGTGTCCACGCCCTCTCGGAGCAGCGCTTCGCATACTAACTGTCCACCGTTGCGTCGCATACTCGAACCTCCGCGCCGTTCCGTATTCGCCAAATCAAAAATCCCGCCCACACAAGGGACGGGACACGCTGCATTTCAGCAGATGGGTACCCCGCGGTACCACCCAAGTTGCCCCAGCATCCGCGCGGGGCCTCTCTGCGGCTTGATAACGGCGCCACACCGTCCCGCCTTACGCGGGGAAGCGTTGTATGTCTTCCCGTTCAGGCAGAATGCTCATGGGCGAGTTCTCGCGGTGGGTCGGCGCCGGATTTTCAGCAATTTCCGGCTCTCTGTCGCCGCCGCGCCGCAGTACTACTCCCAGTCTCAGCATGTACATTCTACGATTTTCCTAATCGCCGATAGGACATGATAGCACAGCGCGGATGTTTTGGTAAACCTCATCTTCCGGACGCGGCGGCGTTGCGGACCGGCTACCGTGTGGGCGTGCCTCTCCAAACCTCGCTGTCCGGGCTCAACACATTGCACACGCCGCTGTACACGGCCACGCGCACGTCATACGCCACGGCGTCCAGCGCGACTCCTATCTGGCCGTGGCTCCTGCTCCCGGACGCCGAAGCTCCTATGGTGAACGTCTGCGAGATCGCTCTGCGTCCGTAGTCCGCGAACACCTCATAAGCGCCACTGTCGCTGTCGTTCGGGGCTTGGGCCGTAATTTCGGAAGGGTCGCGCCATGACGCTACCGTCGCCTTCTTGTAGATGACTTCGTACCCCGACGACCTGCCTGTTACGAAGCAGGAGTCTCCGTTCCATTCCCATGTTACGACCAGTTGGTTGGAGCTAGACCCGGGTACCACGCTCGTGATGGTGGGCGCCTCCGGGGGCATGGGTGTGGGTGTGGGCGTTGGTGTCGCGGTGGGTGTGGGCGTTGGTGTAGGCGTAGCGGTAGGGTCAGGGGCGACGCCTACGTCTCGCGCGCGCAGCATCAGCAGGTCTCCGTCGCTCCAGGGTTGGGATGCGACGTTCCACGTGAGCGTTCCGCCGTTGGACGTGGCGTCTGCCGCTCTGAGCGTGGTGGAGACCGTGCCGTCCAGCGCGATGAAGTCGAGCGAGTGTCCGGCCAGGGACGCGGACGGTTCGAGAGTCAACTTCGCCTTGCCCGATTCCCAGTAGAGACTCTCGATAGTCGTATCGGTCTGTCCGATGGTGAAGTCTGCGGGCGATAGCTTGCCGAACGTGTCGGAGAAGCCGATCTCGCCGCCCGACTCGGCCGGGTCGAAGAACGCCTCGTGTACGACGCCGGCGGGGGCGGTTACCGTCACGACGACTTCTTCACTCTTCTTCTCTTCTTCAGGCGTCCCGTCGCACAGGAACTCCGGGTATCGGTTCTCGGCGAAGTAGAACCTGTACTCGCCCGCCGGTAGCGGTCGCGTCGTAGCCGCGCGGAACGGATAGACCCCACGGAACAGATGGCTGTCTCTGCCCTCGATCCAAACCCCTCCGTACATCCGCTGCGGCGCTTCCGATTCCGACCATAGTCCATAACGGGCAGATATTCCCAGATGTACTTGGATCCCGGACGGCGCGCCCGATGCCAAGGCTACATCGTAGCGCTCGAAATAGGACGAGCCCCTCTCGTCCATCATGCGTTTGGCCCGTCTTTGCATTTCGTACTTTCTGCGGACGCACTCCCGGTACTCCTCCGGGCCGTACTCGGTCGGACCGGCCGCGATGGCGGCGGCCACCTCCGCGTCTAGCTCGGCGACGCGCGTCTTGAACTCGGACAGCGAGATCGTCAGCGGCGGCTCAGAATCATCCTGAGAACCGGCCGCGTCAGCGGAACCGCCTTCGCCGTCTTCCGGCGCCTCCTCCAGCAGGTAGCGTTGCTCTCCGTCGTTCAAAGCGTCCGGCAGCCACAATGGATGGTCGCTGGATACCGGATAACGTTCATTTCCCCACTCGTCCACAATTCCCATCCAATACCGGTCCGCTTGCAGGGTGCTGGGCAATATATCGACCTTCCTAAGCAAGACGATCGCCTCGCGGTCGTCCCAGCGGTCGTCCCTGCCCTCCAGCAGATCGCGCCCCAGCGTGGAAGCCACGAGAGCCGCCGGGTAGAAAATACCGGAATAATACGTCACCGCCTTCAACTGGCCGCTGCCGCTTCCCTTGAGGTATTCGAGAACGTCGAAGGTGAACTCCAGCGCCACGACGTGAGACTCGCTCTGGTACACCCCGAACTCGTCGAGGCTATGGCGAAGCTCCGTCGTCTGCCTGACCGAGCGCAGATTCACCCGCGCTATCACGTCGGCGAACATTATCCGCTCCTCCAATGTCAATGGACCGTAGTCTTGCGAGCGCAATCCGTGTCCGAAACTCCCGGACGATCCCGACGAGAGCATCGCCGCCCCGACGCAGAGCGTCGCGCCCAGCGCAAGGAAGAGGACGACAAGCAACGCCCAGAGTTTCCATCGGCGTTTCGGTTGCGCCGCCGTATTCGACATGTCCGGAACCTCCATGGCTGTGCTTCAGTGCGGCCTGGCGCCGTGCTGGTTGCGATACACCTGGCGCAGGTACTCTATGTCCTCGAATGGGATGGAAAGAACATTGTAATCGCATGTCATCACGTAGCCGTCGTACTTGCCCTTGCATCCTCCATGCTGGTACAGGTCGGCCAACCCCGCCGCGTGTCCGAACTCGTGCATCAGCGCGCCCGGCAGATACTCGAATATCACAGTGCTGCCGTTAATCATCACTGATTTGTCGTGGTCTGCGACTTTGTCCGTCCAGACGATCCTGGTATGAATGTCGTTGACGTCATCATATTTCCACGCGGGTTGTTCGACGATCATTTTCAGATTGCCCATGTGCCCGTTGCCGACAGGGTTCAGATTCCACGGAGAACGGAGGGGGTCGGGCTTGAGGCACACTATGGTCCTTCCGCAGTGGCTTACCCCAAAGATAGAGTTCCCCACAGAACTCAGCCAATCTTCGACGCTCTCCCAATCTCCCCAATCGATGCTGCCGACGACAATGCTCTTATGCCGTTCATCGCCGCTTCCGTCGACCACGTCTATGACCACCAGGTTGCCGTCGGTGTTCTTGCCGCCGCAGCTCCCGTCCTCGCAGAAGAACACGTACGGCCAGGGCGTGGCCACGGCCTGGTTCCAGGCATCGGCAGCAAATGGAATCGCCGTGGGATATATCTCGACGATGTCCGGCAGCGGGGTGGACGTGGGCGATGGCGTGAGAGTTGCCGATGGGGTCGGCCCAGGTGGGACGACGTGTCCCGCCAGAGGGGTCGGAGTGGGCGTGGGCGTGTACGTAGGCGTAGGCGTCTGGGTGGGAGTGGGCGTCGGCGGATAGGAGTCTATCCTGTACCGCACGGTGTGGTCCGCTTGATGTCCCAAGTAGGGAATGAGCTCGGCCACGTTCACTTCTAGCGTGAAATCCCACACAGGGCTGGGAGTCACCGGCGTCGCATCGAGCGTCGCCTCTATGATGTATTCCCCCGCCGGGAGCTCCATGGCCACGCGGGAAGCGGTCGTGGCGTTCACCGGAAGTTCTTCGTTGTCCTCGTTGAGCGTGAGATATTGCGCTCCAAACAGCGGCCCCGGACCCTCCAGCCATTGACCCGCCCATAGGACGAGAAACGGGTCGAGACCGACGGTAGAGTCGCCGGCGGCCAGGTCTATCTTGACGTGCGCGACGTCGGTCAGTTCAAAGGTGTAGTACCTGGCTCGCGTTTGACTCGGCTGGTGATACTGCGAATGGCAGTAGTCGTTCCACGCGCCGCTGTCGGAATAGGATGAAGGGATGCTCATCGTTCCCAAGTTCG
Source organism: Dehalococcoidia bacterium (assembly GCA_034420955.1). GTDB lineage: Bacteria > Chloroflexota > Dehalococcoidia > Lucifugimonadales > UBA1123 > VXRN01. The sequence goes on along the minus strand of DAOUKV010000010.1, from coordinate 35,941 downwards.
TCGCGCCGCACGTCGGCGTGGGTGTAGGCGTCGGCGTGTACGTAGGCGTCGGCGTGGGCGTCTTCGTAGGCTTGGGCGTTGGCGTGGGCGGCTCCGGCGTTGGCGTGTATGTCGGCGTGGGCGGCGGCAGGGACGGCATTCGCCACACGCCGCCCAGCGCGGGGTCGTCGCAATCTCTCAGCCTGGTGCGCCGACACGCCAGCAGACCGAGCTGATACCAGTCGCCGCGTCGGATGTTCGTGAACTCGTGGTCCCCGTCCCCACGGGTAACGTCTTGGCTTCGATAGACCCTAGCATCAGTGAACTTTCCGGTTCTGGAGGAATACAGGACCAGGTTGTAGTAGAAGTCTCCGCGACGCGACGGCAGGTGGTACTCGACCTCAACGCTCCGGGTGGGTACATCAATCGCGTGGGACGGCGCGTCCAGGGACGGGAACGGTATCGGCGTGGGCGTTCTGGTGGGCCTGGGCGTTCTCGTAGGCGGATCGGGTGGCGGGGGTGGCACCGGCGTGTTCGGGGGCGGCACGGGCGTGTTCGGGGGTGGCCTGGGCGTGGACGTAGGTGGCACGGGCGTGTTCGTGGGCGGCACCGGGGTAGGAGTAGGTGGCACTGGGGTAGGCGTATGTCTGCAGTCCAGCGAGGGGTCCTCTTCGTTGCACTCATGCTCTCCCTCTACTTGCCCGGATATGGGTTGTGAACCAGCCAATGCGATCAGCAGGGCTATCCCCAGCGATAGGACGAACAAACCCGCCGCCGGCAGGAGTCCTGAGTGTGGTAGATTCATACGCGTCATTATCGCCTCGTCACATTCTCCGAGAGTCTGAGCACAGGTACATTTGCTCATCCAACGGCATCGGCGCCCACTGTACCCCATAGCAGACAGGCTAGTGTATGGCAGGCGTGTGAATACTCGCTATATTTGTATGAATTTTGTATGTTTCCGACGGAATCGTTATGGTTGCCCAAGCTGTGATGGGTGTGCAATTTCGATTGCGCCAGTCCCGACTACGCAAGAAAATCGCATGAGCGATTTGCGAGTAGCGAGAGCCGACCGTCCTTTCGAGTCTGGGGGCTAATGCAATTTTCAGGGAGGGCGTCAATTGACCGCCCCGAGCGGCTGGTGTACCCTTGCGCCGGACAGTTGACCTGAACCGACGCAAGGAGATAACGCAATGCCGCTTTATACCAAGGGCGATGTCACCATCCGATACGAAGAAGCGGGCTCCGGCTTCCCGCTCTTGGTTACGCCGGGGGGAGGTTTGAACTCGAAGGTAGAAAACTGGCCCTCGCAGGTGTTCGACGCGATGGAGGTTTTCGCAGACGACTTCCGTTGCATTACCATGGACCAGCGCAACGCCAACGGCGGGCAGTCCACCGGACCCGTGCAGGTCGAAGACCCGTGGGGAGCATTCGCGGACGATCAGCTAGGGCTGATGGACCACCTGGGCATACGGGAGTTCTTCTTCATGGGCTACTGCATAGGCGGCCCCTTCGCGCTGAAGCTCATAGAACGCGCGCCCGATCGGGTATCGGCGGCCGTCTTCTGCCAGCCGGTAGGTCACGCCAGCAAGACTCCGGACGCGATGTACGACTCCGGCATCGAGGCATGGGCGCCCGAACTGCTTGCAGAGCGGTCCGACGTTACTATGGAGATTGTCGAGAGCTATCTGCACAACCTCTACCGCGTCCAGCCGGACTTCATGTACAGCGTGTCGCGGGATTTCGCGCGCTCGTGCCGGACGCCGATGCTGGTTATGCCCGACGATACGCCGGCGCACTCGCTGGAAGCGGCCATGGCGCTGGCGGAACTGGCTCCCAACGCCCAGAAGACGGCGTATCCGTGGAAGGAAGACGGGGATTTGCTCGAGAAGACGATAGAGCAGGTGCGCGACTTCCTGAAGGCGCATGAACCCAACTGAGTCGAGCGGGTCGGCTTACCGACTAGCTAGAATCCCCGTTCCGGGCAGGGCGCCCTCTACGATGGCGGCGTTCTCGACTACGGTTACGCCGCCGACCATCACGCGCTCTATGCCGGTCGGCGGCAGCGCCGGTTCCTCGTAGGTGGAGTTGTCTATCACGCGGTCAGCGTCGAACATCACGATGTCTGCGTCCATGCCTGGTTGCAGGCGGCCCTTGCGGGTGAAGGCGGGCGCGCGAGTTTCGAGTCTTCGGGCGGGCATCAGCGAGCATTTGGCGAGGGCGCCTGACAGGGACAGCAGCCCGCGCTCGCGCACGTAGCGGCCCAGTATTAGCGAGTACGTCCCCGACGTGCGCGGATGCCCCTTACCGCCGCGCAGGAAACCGTCGGTGGCTATGGCGGTTAGCGGGCTGGTAACGGCGGTGTCCACGGCGTCCTGCGGGGTGGAGTGTACGATGACCATGCCGCCGGTCTCGCGGTACTCCGCGAAGGTGGATGCGGTCAGCCGCTCGCCTGTATCGGCCCACTGCAACGCGTCATAGCCGATGCCGTACTTGTCCTGCCAGCCCTCGCTGAACAGAGCGGAGTCTATGGCGGTCATGCCCGCCGCGTATGGGTAGCACTCGGTCGTAACGTCTAGGCCGTTCGCTCGCGCGCCGGCTATCATGTCCAGCGTGTGGGCGGTGGCGTGGAGGCCGGTGCTCTGGACGTGGACTATGTGGAGCGGCGCACCGGTGACGGCGGACGCGGCTATGACCTCGCCAGCCGCCTCGATGCTGCTCATAGGCTCCAGCAGCCCCTTGCCGCGCAGGTGGACGTGGCAGGGCGCGTCGTATCTTGCGGCGATTCGGAACGCCTCTATCGCTTCCCAGCGCGAGCAGCCGCGCGTGTAGTCCAGACCGAAGCCTACGGCGAGCGCGCCGCTCTCCAGCCCGCGCTCGATGCCTTGCTTGATGCGCTCCAGCTCGTCGGGCGTAGCCTCCCTGAACGCGGCATCGGCTACGGGTAGGAAGTCGCCCGGGTCGTCCATCACCTCTATGCGGACGGGGATGTGGCCGACGCTGGCGCCAAAGTTGATGGCCGCCTGTCCCTGGCGATCGGCGTACCAAGCGTCTATGTCCACGGCGCCAACTTCGAGTTCCAACGCGGTCGTAACGCCGTCAAGCGCCTGCACAGCGTAATTCTCGGCGTCCTGGCCGTGCGAGTGCAGGTCTATGAAGCCGGGCGCGACGACCAGGCCGGCGGCGTCTATAGTGTCTTCGCCATCGAGGGGCGCGTCGGCGATCTCAGCGATCGCGCCGCGCGATATGCCGACGTTCCGGATCGCGTCCAACCCTGACTCGGGATCTATGACTCGTCCGCCGCTGATAACCAGGTCATGGGCCATTCGTCTCAACTCCCGTCGTAAAGTGTATCCATTGGCGAGTAATCGTCCAAGACGGGCAGCCTGCGTTCCAGCGTCTGTCCACGTTCGACTCTCAGCGAGTATGCGCCGGACGTTTCATTCGCGGAGACGACCTTGTAGCCGTCGTCTGCGAATACGACCGCGCAGTCGTTGTCTATCGCAATGCCGCGCCCGCCCTTGCGCCTCATCATGTCGTGGAAGTCGTCCCGTCTTGGAACGCCGCCAGTATCGCCGTTGTAGTGCGGGCAAGCCAGCCCCGGAAGCAGTCCCATCCCGGTGACCGCTATGTAGCTCCAGCCTTCGGGCTTGTAGAAGGACATGGAATCGCTGTGTCCCCGTTCGAACCAGCAGATGGCGCCGGCGCTCACCCCGCACAGAACCGCGCCCCTCTCGTGAGCGTCCTTCAGCAGACGGTCAATTCCCAGTCGCCGCCAGCGTCGCATCATCTTGAGCGTGTTGCCGCCTCCGACGTAGATTATGTCCGCCCACCGTATCTTGGATTCGATGGTTTGGGGCGGCGGCGCTTTGCCGAGCAGGTATAGCGTGTCCGTGTCGCAACCGTAACTTGCGCCGTATGCGCGGTCGAACGCCTCCGCGTATTCGACAGAGTCGCTACTCGCCGTTGGGACGAACAGCGCGTGGGGTTTCGATTTGCCGGATAGTCGGATTATCTCCCTGTCTATCGGCTCCGTGGCGAGCGTTCTAAGGTCTCCCCCGCCTATGGCTACTATGGCTCCCATTGCAACTATTCCTTCGTTGTTGTTCAGAATCATCTTACAGTAGTGGTTGTCCGATATGTTACACCGGCAGTAGGTCGTAAACGTTTCGCCCTTCCATCGCCGACGTCCACATGGTGGCCGCCCCGCCCAGAAGCAACAGCGTCAGCAGGGGGCCGGCGAACGACTCTTTCTGCCGGACGACTCCGTAGGCGTAGAGCATCCAGAGCGAGGCTCCGTAGGCGATAAGCCCTACCCGCCCGTGGCCATCCGCCAGGATTACGCCGATGGACAGGCACACGAACACGCTGAGGGCGATCCAGACGCGGGACACGTTCTTGGACATGGCGCCGACGGCGGGGACGGTTATCAGCGCGTAGCCCCGCCAGCTATCGGGAAACAGGTCGAAGGCGAGGTGAACCGCGACGCCTGCGGCGAAACCGCCGATGAACCAGTCCACGCGCTCCAGCCGCGCGACGCCGACGCCGACCAGCAGCAGCGCGGGCAACCAGATGCCGTGCGTTACGACAGAACGATGTCTCAGGAATCCGATGCGCTGGTCTATGTCCGGGAACCAGCTACCAATCCACGCGCCGATCGCGAAGCAGGCGACCAGGATGGAGGTGGAGAGGGTGTCTGGGTTCAGCTGGTCTAGCAGTTCTTCCAAAGCCTCTACCTACACCAGGTCTGCCGGATGCTGGGTGTGCCAGTCTGTGCGGGACTGGTAGGCGCGGCCCAGGGCGAGGCAGATGTTTTCGTCGTATGCGCGCCCCATGAACTGGATGCCGGTCGGCAACCCGTCGGCGTCGAAGCCGCTAGGGACCGACAGGGACGGCAGGCCGCAGCCGTTGCCGATGGCGCCCATCAGGTCGCCAGGCCCGGACGAGCCGCGGCGGAACTGCTCGTCTATGGGCGTGGCGACGCTGGGGGACGTGGGCGCCGCAAGCGCATCGTAGCGCGACATCGAGGCGTCGGCCTCTCGCGCCATCAGGCCGCGCAGCCGCAGGGCGCGGACGTAGTCGGTGGCGAGTATCGCCGCGCGAGCGTAGGGCGCGGAGTGGTCTTCGGGCGCGGTGAGTTTCTGGGGCCCGCCCTCGGCGAGGAAGTCTTCGAACGCGCTGACAGCTTCTACCATGAGTATGACGCGGGTTATTTCGACGTAGGGCATGGCGGGCAGGGACACTTCTTCGACATCCACCACGTCGGACAGCGTGTCCAGAGCGGCCTCGAAGTTCGCCTTCACCGCATCGTCCGCGCCATCGGTCGCGCCCTCAATGACGCCGATTCTGAACTTGCGACCCGGATCGTATTCGGGATCGTATGTCCATGGATGCGGGTAGGTGGTCGGGTCGTTCTCGTCGGGGCCGGCTATGGCTTCGAGAACTATGCCGCAGTCGTCGGCTGTCAGGCAAAGCGGCCCCAGCTTGTCTAGTGTCCAGCACAGCGCCATCGCGCCGTATCTGCTGACGCGGCCATAGGTGGGACGCAGCCCGGACAAGCCGCAATTGTTCGACGGCGACAGGATGGAACCCCACGTCTCGGAGCCGATGGCGAACGGCGCTAGTCCGGCGGCGACCGATGCGCCGGAGCCGCTGGACGATCCGCCGGTCCACCGGTCGCGGTCCCAGGGGTTGCGCGGCGGGCCTGTGAGAGAGGCGTTGGGTTGGTGGTAGCCCATGCCACCGGCAAGCTCGATCATGGCTACTTTGGCCGCCAGAGGCGCGCCAGCCGCCTCCAAGCGCGCTACGACGGTGGCGTCGTGGTCGAAGGTCTGATCTCGGAACGGCTCGGCGCCCCATGTCGTCGGGATGCCGCCGGAGGTCGCGAGCAGGTCCTTCGCGCCCCAGGGGATGCCGAGCAGCGGCCCATGTTGGCCGCCGGACGCCAGCGTCGTCTCCGCGCGTCGCGCCGTTCGAAGCGCGCGCTCCTCGGTGAGGGTTACGAGCGAGTTGTAGGTGGGGCCAAGCTCGTCGAGCCGTGCGAGGAAGTACTCGGCGACCTCTACGGGCGACACCTGCCGCTCGCGTATCATCGTCGCCAGCGTTCTGACCGGCGTGAAAAGCAGTTGGTCGGTCATGTCACTCCCCTCCCCTGTACGGCCTGAAGGTGGAGAAAGGCTCGACGTCGTTCATCAGCCGGGCGGCGCGCAGCGGCTCGGTGTACGCTCGCATGGCGAGGACGGACTTGCGGACTTCGTCGAGATGTTCATCCGTCAGTAGATGGCCGTAGCGTTCCTTCACTACCGCGAACATAAGCTCCTGTTCCAACGTCGTTTTGGGGCGGCTATCCGCGTCGTTAGCCATGTGGCCGCATCCTCCTACTGATTCCTGGCCGATGATATACTTGGGTGGCGCAACGCCATCGTGTATCGCATCATACCAGCAAAGGATACGCTTCGTGACGCTCAAAGTCGGCATATTCGGATATCCAATCAGCCACTCGATATCGCCGCCGATGCACCAGGCGGCGTTCGATCATGCCGGCATCGCCGCAGTGTACGAGGCTTGGGAGACGGCGCCGGAGGCTCTGGACGCCGCAGTCGCCGCGCTGAGGGCCGACGACACACTGGGCGCGAACGTGACCGTGCCGCACAAGCAAGCTGTAATGGCAAGCTTAGATGAGGTGGACGACCTCGCTCGCAGAATCGGCGCGGTCAACACCATCGTCCACGATAGCGGCAGGCTGCGGGGAACGAACACGGATGCGCGAGGGTTCATAGACTCGCTGAGAGAGTACGGCGGAATCGAGCCGTCGGGAGCGGACGCGGTTCTGGTCGGAGCGGGGGGCGCGGCGCGCGCGGCGGCGCACGCGCTGGCGGAGAGCGGCGTAGGCTCGCTGGCGATCGGGAACCGAACGCTCGAACGCGCGGAGGCGCTGGCGGCCGATATCTCGACTCTGGACGTCGGGGCGCGCGCCGTTTCCCTGACGGATGCGTCTTTCGCCGATGCCTGCGGAGCGGCTGATCTGATCGTCAACTCCACCTCGGTCGGGATGCTGCATGGGCCGGCGGAGGGCGCGTCGCCAGTACCGGACGGGGCTATCAGGGCGGACTGCGTGGTGTACGACATGGTGTATAATCCGCCCGATACGGCATTGCTACGGGCTGCTGCGGATGCAGGAGCGGTGGCGGTCGGCGGGCTTCCGATGCTGGTGTATCAGGGCGCGGCGGCGTGGGAAATGTGGACGGTACGGGACGCGCCTGTGGATGTGATGATGGCGGCTGCGCGGAAGGCGTTAGGGTTGGATAGCGAGGGCGCGAGCTAATCTCGCGCGGGGATTAGTCGGGATACTTCGATTTCCACGTCGGGGAACGCCAAAGGCGCGATCACCTCGCCCAATTGGTAGCGACGGGTCGCTTGGTAGCCTCCGGGGAACGGCCTAGAGTGGGAATCTATCACGTCTTCGCGCAGGTTCATTATCCAGAGTTCTGGGATGCCCGCGGCAGCGTACATGGGGATCTTGACATCGACGTCGTAGTTGAGAGTGGAGTCGGAGACCTCCACTGCCAGCAAGACGTCGACGGTTCGGGGGGTGGCTGGGGCATATCCGTCTTCGCGCGGCTTCAGAAGTTGGAAATCAGGTTCGGGATCGGAGCGTTCCGTTAGGTCCACCGGGTTCTGCACGCTCACAGATGCGAGGCCATTTAGTCTTCCCGACACGGCAAATTCTTGGGTTAGCAGAATGGTTGCGGCGATGTGTCGATTTCCGGCAGACGCCATTACGACTATCTCCCCCTCTATCAACTGAAGTCGCTCGTCGTAACCGATAATGCCCGCCTCTGCCATCACGTAATATTCGTTGCGGGTGAACAGGCGTGGGACGAAGCCGCCGTCCGCATTCTCTACGTGAATGACGCCGTCGAGAGATATGGCGCGTTCGTCCTCCGACAGGATGCCGGAGGCGATCATCGCGCGGCAATCGTCGTCGGTGAACAATCTGGGCTTGGGGTCGTCGTATGGCCAGGCTGTCTGTTCGGATGGCTTGGAGCGTTGTGTGATGGCTACCATGCTTCGTCCTCATGGTTTTCTTCGTGAGTAGCGCGATTATATCATAGCTGACCCTGATTCTCCTTTAGTTTAGGCGCGCGCGCGTCGTCAACTAACCATATACTTCAGATATAACCGCAAGAGGCAATTCCAATGACTTACGTTACCCCCAGAGTCTATCTCGTAAGCCGTCCGTCGGTGGACTGGGCGCAGATCGCCGCGTTCCTGCAAGATGAGGAGTTGCCGGGCATCCCCAGCAGCATACGCGCGGGCGAGTCGGAAGCGGAAGCGATAATCGAGGTTTCGGCGCGGCTGTGCTATATGAGTTTCGGGCGCGGGCGGCGCGACATCGCCGACTTCATCCACAACCTGCTGCGCTCCAAGGACGGCTCGGTGTTCGAGCACGTGAACTACGGGTTCGTGTTCACGGGCGTATCGCGCAGCCTGACACACGAACTTGTGCGCCACCGAGCGGGGTTCGCGTACAGCCAGCGCTCCCAGCGGTACGTTGACGAGACCGAGGGGGCGTTCGTGCTGCCGCCTGCGCTGGTGATGGAGAACGGGAGCATGAACGCCGCTCGGGAGATTCTGACGGACGCGGTCGAGAACGCCGCAGAGAGCTACGTGAAGCTCGTGGCGGAGCTGGAGTCGGCTCTTCCCAAGGACAAGTTCGAGTACGCGACCGACCGGCGCAAGGCGATTAGGCAGGCGGCGCGCGCGGCGCTGCCCAATGCGACTGAGACGAAGATATTCGTTACGGGAAACGTCCGGGCGTGGCGACACTTCATCGAGATGCGCGCCGCGCCATTCGCGGACTGGGAGATACGCGCGCTGGCGATACGGGTGTTGGAGCTATTGCAGGCGGAGTCGCCTCTGATGTTCGGGGACTTCCGGGTATCCGACCTGCCAGACGGCACGCAGATTGCCGAGCCGGAGTACTCCAAGGTGTAAGGGCCTTGTTAACACCGAGGCGCAGAGGAGCGCGGAGACGCAAAGATTCCGAGTTTTGGCTCTGCTCCTCTGTGTTAGAACCCGGCGCGGCGGCGGTTGCGCCAAGCCAATCGCGTTGATACACTCGCCTCCAAATATCCAGGGCGGGTGTACGGCGCATGAAATTCGGCATCTTCTACGAGCACCAGATACCCCGCCCGTGGAGGGACGGCGACGAGCATCGGCTGTTCAAGGACGCGCTGGAGCAAGTTGAGCTTGCCGACCGTCTCGGCATTGACTACGTGTGGGAGGTGGAGCACCACTTCCTGGAAGAGTACTCGCACTCGTCGGCGCCGGAGGTGTTCCTCGCCGCGTGCAGCCAGCGCACGTCGAGCATCCGGCTGGGGCACGGCATCGTGCTGATGCCGCCGGGCTACAACCATCCGGCGCGGGTGGCGGAGCGCATCGCCACCCTCGATCTGGTCAGCGACGGGCGCGTTGACTGGGGAACGGGCGAGTCGAGTTCGCGCATCGAGCTCGAAGGGTTCGGGGTGGATCCGCAGCAGAAGCGGGATATGTGGACTGAGACGCTGCGCGAGACGGCGCGGATGATGGCATCGGACCCCTATCCCGGGTTCAGTGGCGAGTACTTCTCGATGCCGCATCGCAACGTTGTGCCGAAGCCGCTGCAGCGTCCGCACCCGCCGATATGGGTCGCCTGCTCGAACCGCGAGACTATCAAACTGGCCGCGCGGCTGGGCATCGGCGCGCTGACGTTCGCGTTCGTGGACGCCGACGAAGCTCGCCTCTGGGTATCGGAGTACTACGACACATTCGAGTCTGAGTGCGAACCGATAGGCCAGGCGGTGAATCCGAATATCGCCATGGTTACGGGCTTCATGTGCCATGAGGACAGCGATACGGCGGTCGCGCGGGGATTGCGCGGCTTCCAGTTCTTCGGGTACGCGCTCAGCCACTACTACGCTACCGGCACGCACGTGCCCGGCGAGTTCGACATCTGGAAGGATTTCGAGAAGAACGGTCCGAAAGAGCTGGGGCCGACGGGCTGCATTGGCGACCCGAAGCAAGTGCGCGATACGCTTCGGATATACGAAGAGGCGGGCGTCGATCAGGTTGTCTTCATCCAGCAGGGCGGACGGAACCGGCACGAGCATATCTGCGACTCGCTGCGGCTGTTCGCCCGCGACGTGATGCCGGAGTTCAAGACTCGGGACGCCGAGCGCGAGTTGGCGAAGTCGGAAAGGCTGGCGCCCGCCATCCGCGCGGCTGAAGCGCGCATCGCCAAGCCCACGGCGATGGAGGAGATAGCGGAAGTCGAATCCTACCCGGTTCTAATGGAGCGTCTGGGGAAGGCGGAAGAGTCACGGAACGGAGACGGAGCAAGCATCCTGTCGCTGCTGGGATCAGAGCCAAATGAAGGGTGACCTGAATCTGGGCGTACACAAGGGACGCCCCTACGACGAGCCGGATGCCGGACCGGAATCAAGTCAATAAAGGAGCGTCGAATGTCCATCGAACAGTTGGAGGCGGTTATCGAGCTATTGGTCAGCCGCGAACGGCCTGAGAATCCGACGGTTGAAGAATCGCGGGAAGGATTCGAGCGGTTGGCGCGGTATGTGGGCGGAGATACACCAGCGGAGATAACTGCGGTCGAAGCCAACGGCATCCCGGGCGAGATGGTCCGCGCTACGGGAGCCACGGGCGACGGCGTTACGCTCTATCTGCACGGCGGCGGTTACGTAATCGGTTCTCCCGCCACGCACCGCGAACTCGGGCGGAGGCTGTCGGCGGAGACGGGGGGTGGCGTACTGGTGATTGACTACCATCTCTCGCCGGAGAATCCGTTTCCAGCGCCGGTCGAGGACGCGACGGCGGCCTACGAGTGGTTGCTGGAACAGGGACACGACCCCGACAGCCTGTCCATCGCCGGAGACTCGGCAGGGGGCGGTCTGACGGTGGCGACGCTGCTGAGCATACGCGACAGGGGCTTGCCGATGCCGTCCTGCGGCGTCTGTTTATCGCCCTGGGTGGATATGGAGGGTCTGGGCGGCTCGATGACGACGCGCGCCGATAAAGACCCGATGGTGCAGCGAGAGGGTTTGGTGGCGATGGGCGGCGTGTATCTCGGCGGCGCGGACCCGCGCTCGCCGCTCGCCGCGCCGATGTACGCGGACCTCGCGGGGCTGCCTCCCCTGCTGATACAGGTGGGGACACGCGAGACGCTGTACGACGACGCGACTCGACTGGCGCGCGTCGCCATGGACTCGGAGGTCGAGACGGTCTTCGAGCCATGGAACGAGATGATTCACGTCTGGCACTTATTCGCGCCGATGCTGGACGAGGGGCAACAGGCGATAGAGCGCATCGGAGAGTTCGTTAGGGCCAAGCGATAGCGTTCAGTCATCCCGTGAGTTGGGGGCGTCCCAATGCAACAGCATCCAGACAGAGACTCATCCTTGGATTTCTGGCATCGCCATCGGCTGACCATTCTGCTCGTGGCGGCAGGGGCGCTGCTGCTGTTCATGCTGTATATGGCGCGGGGCGCGCTCTTCCCATTCATCATAAGCATAGTGCTGGCTCAACTGCTGCACCCCGCTGTTGAGTGGTTGGAAAGACGCGCGCCTTTCAGGGAGGAGCATCCAACCACCGTTCGCATCGCCGTCATTCTTGTGATCTACATCGCATTCATAGTGGTGGCCGGCGCGTTCATCTACTTCTCCATCAGGCCGCTGTTCGGGGAGGCGAAGGATCTTCTCGACGCGCTCCCCGATCTCTATACCCGCGCCCGCGCCACCATAGAGGTGTGGGCGCATGAATATACGAACCGCATCCCTCCTGAGGTGCGCGTCCAGATCGAAGAGTGGGTCGCTTCGGGCGGCAATGTCTTGGCGAGCGCGCTGTTCGGCGTGCTTAGGAGAACCCTCAGCGGCGTATCGAACGCCATAACGCTGGTCATCGGGCTTGTGATCGTGCCGTTCTTCTTGTTCTATCTGCTCAAGGACCGCGACGAGGTGGTGGGTGGCGCGCTGTCCGTGCTTTCGCCGCGAGCGCAGACACATACGCTGAACACGCTGAACATAGTCAACAACGTGATAGGCCGGTACGTACGCGCGCAGTTGCTCAGCGCAAGTATAGTTGGCATCCTGGTCTTCATCGGGCTGCTGGTCGCCGGAGTTTCGTACCCGCTGATTCTCGCCGCCGTCGCCGGGCTGTTCGGGCTGATACCGATAGTCGGCGCGATACTCGGCGGGGTGCCCGCCGTCCTGGTAGCGCTCGACAAGTCGCCCGAGACGGCGATCGGAGTCGCGATATGGTACTTCTTGGTCCAGCTGTTCGAGAGCAACATCGTAGCCCCGCGCGTGCACGGCGCGGCGGTGAGGCTGCACCCGGCGATGATAATGATCATCATCGTGGGCGCCAGCGAGATCGCAGGCCTGTGGGGAGTGGTGGTCGGCGTGCCGATAACGGCGGCTGCGCGAGACGTGTTCCTGTACTTCCACAGAGAATGGAGTGGCGCGCGGATTCAGGCGGAGCCGACTGACGAAGGCGCCGAGCAGATGATAGACTCCGACTCATCCAACCCAGACTGATAGGCGGGAGGCGACCGATGAAATGGATCAGATACCAATATGGCGGAAGCGCCAGTTACGGCATCGTCGAAGAGGGCCAGATAGAGGAAGTGTCGGGAACGCCGTTCGGAGAGTACACGCGAACCGGGCACAGGTTCCCGATCTCCGCCGTTCAGATACGCATACCGTTCGCGCCGCTCACCTTCTACGCGGCGGGCATCAACTATGAGGAGCACGTGCGGGAGGCCGCCGCGCTTCTGGGGCGCGAGCCGGACCTGCCCGACAAAGCGGACATCGGCTACCGCGCGAACAACGCGCTGATAGCGCACGGGGAACCGATAGTGATACCGCCGGACGCCACTGAGCAGGTGCAGTACGAGGGCGAGCTTGTGGCAGTGGTCGGCAAGACCGTCAAGAACGTGTCGGAAGACGAGGCTCTGGACTGTCTTCTCGGCTACACCATCGGCAACGACGTGAGCGAGCGCACCTGGCAGGCAAATGACCGCACGCTGTGGCGCGCCAAGAACGCAGATACCTTCAAGCCGATGGGGCCGTGGATAGAGACGGACGTGGATCTCGACAGCCTGCAAACGACCGTTACCATCAATGGAGAGGTGATGTCGCAGTTCGCCACCAACAAGATGATCTTCGGCGTGGCGCACTACATTAGCGAGATGTCCAAGTACTTGACGCTGCATCCGGGCGACATGATCTGGATGGGCACGGACGGGGCGACGCAGAACATGAAGGCCGGCGATACGGTGGACGTGGAGATCAGCGGCATCGGGACGCTGAGCAATCCTGTCGTCCAGGGCTGATGAACTGCGAGGCGCAATTTTTTAACGCAGAGGCGCAGAGAGCGCGGAGGTACGCAGAGGGTAGAATAAATTGGGATTCTTCTCGCCTCTGCGTCTCTGCGTAAAATGTGCGTATTGGTGTAGATTGCGCCGACTCTTTCCGATACTATGCGCGGCACACCACCTTCAGGAGAGGGACATATGGCTACTATCAACTCGGTTCTGGGGCCTATGGATACGGCGGATCTGGGCTTCACGCTGTCTCATGAGCACGTCATCGTAACATCGGCGGGCATACAGTACGTGTACCCGGAGTTCATAGACCGCGACGGCACTATCGAGCGCGGCATCGACAGTCTGAGCGAGGCATACTCCGAGGGGCTGCGAACGATCATTGACGTCTCCACGATCGATCTGGGGCGCGACATTCGGCTATTGGAGGAAGTGTCGCGCGAGTCGGGCGTCAACATCATCTGCGCGACCGGGACTTGGCGGGACATCCCACGCGTGTTCTGGACGGCGAGTCCGGACGTTGTCGCCGGACTGTACAGGCGCGAGATCGAGGTGGGCATCGAGAACACAGGCATCAAGGCGGGCATCATCAAGGTAGCCAACGACATGGGCGGCGTTACGGACGAGGGCGAGATAATCCTGCGCGCGGCGGCCAGGGCGCAGGCGGCGACAAACGTTCCCATATCTACCCACACCTGGGCGCCAGAGCGCGTGGGCGAACAGCAGGTGGCTATATTCGAGGACGAGGGCATTGACCTCAACCGCGTCTATGTGGGCCACAGCAACGATACGACGGACACGGAGTATCTGACAGGTCTGCTGGAGAGGGGCGTGTGGATAGGCCTGGACAGGTATCCGGGGCGGCAGACGGAACTCACGCCGGACTGGGAGGGCAGGACGCAGACAGCGTGGAGGCTGATCGAGGCGGGCTGGGGACACCGCATCATGCTCGGCCACGACTGGTCGGTAACGCTGAGCATCGCCAGCGCGGAGATGCAGGAGCAACGGCAGCGATACAACCCGGACGGCTACCTGTTCATCACCCGCCGCGTGATTCCGCGCCTGAAGGAACTTGGGGCGACGGACGCGGACATCGAGAATATCTTCGTGAACAACCCGCGCCGCTTCTTCAATGGAGAGAAGTAAGCTGAGAATGGCGGAGTTTCACCCTCACCCCAGCCCTCTCCCCGAGGGAGAGGGGGGTTGGACACCCTCCATCAAGAGGATGGTGTATCAGCGGCAAAAAAGAGAGCGGGGCCCCGCGTCAGACGCTGAGGCCCCGCTCATTTTGGAGGCGTTCCGGGGAACACCTACCCGGAATACCTCCTACTACTGCTATCCAATTTGCGCATCCTCCTTTCCAGGGACTCTTCCATAGGCTGTCAACCGCCTCCTCCCGTTTCCCTGAAGGTTATTATAGACCGATATGTCAAGAGTTGGGTAGGCAAAATGATTCGATACATGAACGGCGTGATCATATGGACGGGCGATCTGGCGCGTCTGCGGTCATTCTACGTTGACACCCTGGGACTAACGCCGCGCTCTGATCATCCCCACTTCGTGAACTTCGAGTGGGGCGACGTGCGCTTCTCCATCGGCAGCCACGACGGGGTGAGAGGCCAGGCGCGCGATCCGCATCGCATCATGGTCAATTTCGACGTGGGCGACATCCACGGGCTGCACGAGAGGCTGGCGAGCAAAGGGGTGAGCTTCATCCGGCCCCCCGAAAAGGAACACTGGGGCGGATGGGTGGCAACTTTCGAGGACCCGGACGGGAACCTCTTGCAGTTGCTTCAGCAACCGAGTGGCTGAGGCCGATTTTAACGCAAAGGCGCAAAGGCGCAGAGACGCAAAGGGTTTTGTTTTGTCCTGATCACGGGTAGAACAGTTGCCGCGCTTTGGGCGTATAGATACAATGCCCGCCAGTGAGCCTTCGTGAGCCGAAGGGCGTTCAGAGGGCGCGGCAGCAGTTCGACAGGGGTTGACCATGGAGATTGGAGTTGGGCTAGACCCGACGTTGGGACTTAGTTTGGATGAGCAGCGCGAGGTCTCGCAGGAGGCGGCGCGGCTCGGTTATACGAGCATATGGACGCCGGAGGGGAACGGCCAGGATTCGTTCCATATCTGCGTTCAGCGCTGGCAGGCGTCGGCGGAGGTCGTGGACGGAGGGCTGACGACGGGCATCGCCGTCTCTCCCGTAATGTACCGGACGCCGTTGTCGTTCGCCATGGAAGGCGGCACGGTGAGTGAGATCACCGGCGGCAAGTTCATCATGGGCATCGGTTCGGGCGGCGCGTACCGTCCGGCGGCGCGGGCGGCGCTCGGAGTTGGGCGAATGTCCGCCCTAGCGCTGATGCGGGACTACGTAACGGTGGTTCGCGGGCTCGTACGGGGCAAGCGGATTGACTACACCGGCGAGACGACGACGCTGAAGGGGATGCGACTCGCGATGCGTCCGGCGCCGGAGACGCCAGTGTACCTGGGCGCGCTCGGTCCGCGGATGCTGGAGCTGAGCGGCGAACTAGCCGACGGCGCAAGCCTGAACTGGTGCACCCCAGAGCAGATCGCGTGGAGCCGCGAGCGCATAGCGGACGGCGCGGCGAAAGCCGGGCGCGACCCTTCGGAGATCAACGTGGCGGAGTACATCCGCATCTGCGTTGACGACGACGTGGACGCGGCGCGCATCGCGCTGGCGAAGGCGACGATGGGCTACGCGCTCGGCGCGTCTGTACCGACGGAGCGAGAGCGGCAGCTGGGCTATCGCGCGCACTTCGAGCGCATGGGTTTCACAAACGAACTCGCCGAGCTCGATGAGATGCGAAAGAACGGGGCGTCGCGCGACGAGGTGGCGGACGCCTTCCCAGTCGAGATACTGAACGCGGTCGGCTACTTCGGCAAGGCGGACGGCGCAAACGCGGCGTTCCTACGGCTGGCAGAGGGGCTGGATACGGCGATAGTTCGCGTGGTCGCGGCGCGGCGCGGGGTGGATTCTACGCTGGCGGTGATGAGGGCCTGCGCGCCGAACGGCGAGTAAGAGCGGAGGTTTCACCCTCACCCCAACCCTCTCCCTCAGGGAGAGGGGGTTTTATACCTCCTATGCAACTGGCAAGGGCGGGGTGTTCACCCCCATCCTAACCTTCCCCCGTCAAGGGGGGAGGGACTCTAAGGAGAACGACATGGCTACGATTGGCAGTGGCGAGAATACGTTTGACATCATCTCGGATTGGGCGAAGCTGCCGGAGGACTGGGACGCGCCAATGGCGGCGGTCGCGGTGGACTCTCAGGACAGGGTTTACGGCTTCAATCGCGGCGAACGCGGGGTCATAGTGTTCGACAAGGATGGCAACTACCTGAGCGACTGGGTGGGTGTGGACTTCGTCTTCCCGCACGCTATCTACGCCGATCCGTCGGACAACATCTGGATAGTGGACCGCGACGCCGGCCAGGTTCTGAAGTACTCCACGGACGGCGAGCTTCTGCTGGAGATCGGCGAGCGCGGCTACCGTTCGAACACGGGCGCGGACAACTCAGAGTTCAGTTCTGACGGGTGGGTGGACGTTACGCACGGAGGCGAACCGTTCAACTTGCCGGCTGGCGTCGCCGTGGCGCCGAACGGGGACGTGTTCGTGGCGGACGGATACGCCAACTGCCGCGTCCACAAGTTCACGGCGAGCGGAGAGCACATCTTGAGTTGGGGCGACCCGGGCAGCGGCGCGGGGCAGTTCAACCTGCCGCACGGCGTGTTGGTGGATTCGCGCGGCCACGTGCTGGTGGCGGACCGCGAGAACGATCGCGTTCAAGTCTTCGACCAAGACGGCAACTACCTGTCGCGGTGGAATTCCGAGCTAATAGGCCCCGCAGTCGTCTGGGCGGATCCGGAGGACCGCGCCTACGTCGCCGAGCATAACGGCGGCTACTTCAGCATTCTGGACGCGGACGGCAACCGGTTAGAACGCTGGGGCGGTCCGGAGTTCCGAAGCTGCCACGGCGCGGCGGGCGACTCGGACGGCAGCATCTACTTCGTGCAGCCGGTCGAGGGGCAGGCCGGGCGGCGCATCGTAAAGTATGCTCGAAAGTAGCGATGGGATAGCGAAAAGACAATGCCCGACGTAGTCAGCGTTGGCGAGTGCATGATCGAGCTCTTCTCGGAGGATCCGATAGAGTCTGCCGATACGTTCACGCGCTCACTTGCGGGAGACAGCTTCAACATATGCGTCGCGCTCAGCCGGCTCGGCACAAGCGCGGGGTATGTTACGCGACTTGGCGACGACCCGTTCGCGGGTTACTTGCTCGGAGCCTTCCAAGCAGAGGGCATAGATACGAGCGGGGTCAGGACGGTGGAGGGCTTCAACGCCGTCCACTTCGTCGCGCTGCTGCCCGACGGGAACCGCGAGTTCGTCTATTACCGCTCGGGCAGCGCGCCAAGCACGCTTCAGCCGGAAGATCTGGACGCGGACTACATCGGCTCGGCGCGGGTCTTGCACTGTTCAGGCGTGGCGCAAGCGATCTCGGAGAGCGCGCGGGCCACTGTGCTGCGGGCAGCGCAGATCGCGAAGAGCCGCGGCGTCGCGGTATCTTACGATCCGAACTACCGGCATCAGTTGTGGTCTCCGGACGATCTGCGCGAGGCGGCGGCGGAACTCCTGCCTTACGTTGACTATCTGCTACCAAACGCGCCGGAGGATTCGCTGGCGCTGCTGGATACGGACGACCCGTTCGCGGTGGTGGAACATTTCCGGGGGTTGGGCGTTCCGGTGGTGGCGGTTACGCGCGGCGCCGACGGGGCGTTGATCGGCTCCGAGGATGGGACCGTCGAGATTCCCGCATTCGCCCCGGAGGGCGTGATCGACACGACTGCCGCGGGCGACGCCTTCAACGGCGGGTTCATACATGGGCTGCTGAACGGCATGAGCGTGGCGGGGGCGGGCAGGCTCGGAGTGGCGACCGCGGGGCTGAAGTTGCGGGGTCGAGGCGCGTTGGCCGGGATGCCGCTGCGCGAAGAGGCTCGCAGAGCGTTCGAGGAGTTTGGTTAGACGAGCATGGCGAACGAACAACAGATACAGTACGCTATCGACAGCCTGGACCTGATACCGCCCTGTCCCACCTGCGGGATGAGGTACTGCCAGGGAGACTATGAATGCCCGCACTGCGGCGCGGACCTGGACGACAACCTCCGCGCGTGGGCTGAGGCGATGATAGACCGCGTTGCCGAGTTAGGCGGCGATTAGCGACGATTAGCCACCGATGGGGGAGGCGTGTTTTGAGACTGGAAGGCAAGGTTGCGTTCATAAGCGGCGGCGCGCAGGGGATGGGCGCGGTGGAGGCGCGATTGTTCGCGCGGGAGGGAGCGAAGGTCGCCATCGGCGACGTTCTTCCGGAGGGAGAGAGCGTAGCGCGCGAGATCGAGGACGCCGGCGGCGAGTGCCTGTTCGCAAAGCTCGACGTTGCAAGCGAGGCGGAGTGGCAGGCGGCTATCGAGGCGACCGTCGCGCGGTTCGGGCGGCTGGACGTTCTGGTCAACAATGCCGGCGTCAGCCAATGGGGGCTGGTGCACGAGACGTCAGAGGCGGACTGGGATCGGGTAATGGACATCAACGCCAAGGGAGTGTTCCTGGGGACGAAGGCCGCGATACCGGCGATGCTCGAAGCCGGGGGCGGATCCATCATCAACATATCGTCGCAGCTGGGGCTGGTGGGGACGGAGATGTCGAGTCCGCAGTACCAGTCGTCGAAGGGCGCGGTTAGACTGCTAACCAAGCTGACGGCTATGCAGTACGCGAAGGACGGGATACGGTGCAACTCGGTGCATCCGGGGCCGATCATGACGCCTATGACCGAGCCGCGCCGGGAAGACCCTGCCACGTATGCCGAGATGTTGGCGCGGATTCCACTGGGCAGATACGGCGAGCCGGAGGAGATCGCGAACGGCGTCCTCTTCCTGGCGTCTGACGAGTCCGGGTGGATGACGGGGAGCGAACTCGTGTTGGACGGGGGATGGACGGCGCAGTAATGACTAACACCAACAACCGGAAACCGGAGGTTTCCCCATGCAGATTACGGACGTAAAACACTTTCTGGCCAACCCGGGTCGGGGGAAGAACCTCTGCTTCGTGAAGGTCGAGACGGATGAGGGGCTGTACGGCTGGGGCGAGGCTTACACGCAATCCGACCGGGACGTGCAGGTTACGGCGCACATCGATCAGCTGCGCCGGTATCTGCTGGGGCGCGATCCGCGCAATATCAAGCACTTCGTACAGTGGGCTTACGACGACTTTGCCGGGCGGCGCGGCGCGATGGACTTCTGGTGCGCCGTCAGCGGCATAGAACACGCGCTGTGGGACATAACGGGCAAGGCGGCGGGGATGCCGGTTCACATGCTGATAGGCGGGGCATGCCGGGATAAGATTCGGGTGTACGCGAACGGCTGGGGCGGTGGCGGCGGTGGGCCTGAAGCGCTGGCGGAACGCGCGCAGGCGGTGGTGGAGATGGGTTTCAACGCGATGAAGTTCGACCCTATTCCGGGACCGTGGCGGACTTTCGTTAGCCGGGAAGTCGAAGACGCGGCTATCGAGAACGTGCGCGCGGTGCGGGAGGCGGTCGGATGGGACGTTGACATTCTGGTCGAGATGCACCGCCGGCTCGCGCCGATGCACGCTCGGCGCATCGGACGCGAGATCGAGCGGTATCGCCCGTTCTGGTATGAGGAGCCGGTGCTGGCGGAGAACGTGGACGCGCTGGCGGCCGTCAAGCGGGACGTGAACATTCCCGTTGTTACCGGCGAGGAGCTCTATACCAAGTTCGAGTTCAGGGAGGTCTTCGAGAAGCAGGCGGCGGACATTCTGAATCCGGACGTGTGCAACGTGGGCGGCATACTCGAACTGAAGGAGATCGCGGCTATGGCGGAGCCGTACTTTGTGGTGGTATCGCCGCACAACTTCAACAGCACTACGCTAGGGCTTGCGGCGACTATACAGGTGTCGGCTGCAATTCCCAACTTCCTGATTACGGAGTACTTCGTGAACCTGGAAGACTTCGGGCGCGACATAGCCAAGCAGCCTTTCGAGGTGGTTGATGGGTACATCGCGGTTCCGGACACGCCGGGCATAGGTATAGACCTAGATGAAGACGCACTCGCGAAGTACCCGTATAAGCCGTTCGATCCGCGCTCGCCGCTGCAGTACTGGGAGGAAGGACCGTAACCCATGTTCATCGGATTGGCCCTCATCGCTATCGGCGCCATCTTGCTGCTCGAGCGGCTTGGGGTAATCGAGGGTGGCTTGGGCCAGTACTGGCCCGCGCTGCTGATCGCGATCGGCGCCGCCATCATAATCGAACAGTTCAGGAAGAAGCGCGGTTGAGCGTTACAACCTGACGGAGCGGGATGCGAAACGCAAGATGGTGTAGCCGAGCAGTCCGGCGACTACGGATGCGCTGAGCACCGCCAGTTTGCCGTAGTCTATAAGCTCCGGGGACTGGTTGAACGCCAAGCCAGTTACGAATATGGCAACGGTGAATCCGATTCCGGCGACGAAGCCAACGCCCAATACGTGACTCCACTTTGTCGCGGTCGGCAGGGATACGAGACCCAGCCTCGACGCTACCAGCGGGAACAGGACGATTCCGAGTGGCTTGCCCAAGACCAGCCCGGCGATTATGCCGATAGCTACGTTGTTCTGGAACAGGGCGTCGCTGAATCCGCCGCCTGAGAAGTGGATTCCGGCATTGGCGAGGGCGAACGCCGGCAGTATGACGTAGCTCGTCCATGGATGGAGCAGACGTTCCATGCGCTCGAGCGGCGCTTCGGTCAGCCGGACCAGATGCTCTATTTCGCCCAGGGCCACTTCGGCGCGGTCGCGGTCTTCGGCGACTATGGACGTGCGGTACTCGGCCAGCAGCGCCTCGGACTCGTCGGCGAACTGCTTGCCGCTAGTCGCGGGGGTCGCGGGCGTCAGGACAGCTATCAGCACGCCGGCGACGGTGGCGTGGACGCCGGACTTGAGCACGGCGACCCAAATGACGAATGCGAGCCCGGCGGTGACGGCGGGCTGTCGCAGGCCGAGCCGGTTGGTTACCATCATGACTACTACTAGCGCGGCGGCAATTCCAATCTGCGCGAAGTCTATCGTTTCGGTGTAGGCGAAGGCTATGACGGCTATGGCGCCTAAGTCGTCCACCACGGCGAGTCCTAACATGAAGACGCGCAGTTCGGAGGGGATGCGCCTACCGAGCAGCGCCAGGACGCCGAGCGCGAATGCGATGTCGGTCGCCATGGGGATGCCCCAGCCACGTACGGCTTCGCCGGATCCACCGAGGTTGAACGCGACGTAGATAGTTGCCGGAATTACCATGCCGCCGATTGCGGCTACCACGGGCAGCGTCGCCGTTCGCACCGTGGATAGCTGGCCGTGGATTACCTCGCGCTTGATCTCCAGGCCGACGACGAAGAAGAATATCGCCATCAGCCCGTCGTTGATCCACTCCTCTACCGTAAGGTCAACGGTGAACAGACCAAAGCTGAGCGTCAGGTGATGTTCGAGGATGTGATGGTATTCGCTCGCGAGCGGCGAGTTCGCCAGCGTGAGCGCGGCGATGGTAGCCGCAAGCAGAACGATGCCGCCAATCGCCTCGGTGTGGATGAAGCGCTGGGCGGGCATCATGATCGCGCGGGACAGGTATGAGTGATCCGCCTGCGCGCGCAGCGTTCCCCTGCTTCTTGGCGGGATGTGCGTCATCGGAGGTCGCTACTCCACTATCTGGAACGGCGGCATCATGTTCGGCAAGACGACCTCGAGCAGGACAGGGGAGTCGGCGCCCAGGGCGGATTCGAGCAGTTCGCCGAATCCCTCGGGCTCGGTTCGCATCCCGACGGCGCCGAACGACTGGGCGAGCATCATGAAATCCGGGTTGTTCAGGTCGGTTCCGATGAAGGCTCCCCGGTAGCGATGGGTCTGATCCCACTCGGAGGCGCCGAACGCGCCGTTGTTGAAGACGACCGCTACTGCGTTGATGCCGTGTCTAAGCGCGGACGACAGTTCTTGGGGACTGTACATGAAGCCGCCGTCGCCGCAGAGCGCTACGACCTTTCTGTCGGGACGTCCGACCTGCGCGCCGAGCGCGGTAGGGAAGGCGTAGCCAAGCGTGCCGAAGTATCCGGACGTTACGTATGTCCGGGGTTGGCGAACTTCGTAGAAGACGTTGCTCCAGTAGCCGATGTTGGTAACGCCGCTGACGACTATGGCGTCGTCGGGCAGCGCGTCGCGCATTTCCTCGATGATACGCGCCTGCGCGGGGGCGATCCGCCTCATCTCCTCGAAGAATCCGTGGCGCAGCGCGGCTATGCGGTCGGCGCGGGAGGGCTTGGGGTTCCACGATTCGCGCAGGCGACTCAGAAGCTGAGCGGAGGCGGTCTTGGCGTCCGCCACTACGCCGATTTCGACGGGCAGGTTGCGGCCAATCTCCGCGGCGTCTATGTCTATCTGCACTGTGGGCGGATTCGGAGGCGCGTCACGCTGGGTGAAGAGAAGCCGCGAGCCTACGGCAAGGAGCGCGTCGGCGTCTGCGAACACGGCGTCAGCGGGGCCGACCATGGAGTAGTTGGTTCCGACGAAGAAGGGGCTGCCCTCGTCTATGACGCCCTTGGAGTTCTGGGTGCCCATGACGGGGGCTTGAAGGAAGTCTGCCAATTCAAGTATCTCGTCGCCCGCGCCGGATATTCGCGCGCCGCCGCCAACCATGATGGCTGGCCGCTCGGCTGAGGCGAGCAGGCTTGCGGCGCGCTCGACGTCGCTTGCTCTCGCTGCTTGCGGCGGATAGTCTTCCGCCTCTATCAGATCGGCGTTGCCGGTGGCGGCGAGGGTGTCGGGAGGGACCTCGAGCTCGACGGGCCTGGGCCTGCCGGTCTTGAGATGCCGGAACGCCTCGTGTACGGCGGCGGGTATCTCTTCTACGCGGGTTACGCGGTGAACCCACTTGGTGATGGGTCGGAATACATCGAGTTGGTCTTCGATTTCGTGAAGTTGGCCCTCTTCCCTGCCGAGCGAGGCGCTCGCTATCTGGCCGGAGATGAGCAGCACGGGGGACGAAGCGGCGTATGCGGTGCCGAGTCCGGCGGCGGCGTTGAGAGCGCCGGGGCCGGGAACCGCCATGGCGACGCCGACCTTGCCGGTGGCGCGAGCGTAGCCGTCCGCCATGTAGGTGGTCGCCTGCTCGTGCCGGACGTGTACGAGGCGGACGTCTTGCCTGCGCTCGTGGAAAGCGTCGAAGGCCGCCATGATCTGGACGCCGGGCAGGGCGAAGACGGTGTCTACGCCTTCGGCGATAAGCTGCCCGACGAGCGCCTGCGCTCCGGTCATGGTTGGCATGGTCATCTACTCCGTAGGGGGTATAGATAATCTACGGCAGTATGGCGGTGGACGCAATAGCTAAAGTCTTTAGCCGTGCCTACGCGCGGGCGGGGCTTAGGGCTTCGGTCACGCCTATCATGCTGTCTCGGGTTACGAGGGCGGCGAGCTCGGATTCGGACATGTCTTCGGTGGCGGCGGGTCGGCGCGGAAGCACTAGGTAGCGCAGGTCGGCGGCGCTGTCAACGACGCGGATCTGGATGCTTTCGTCCAATTCGAGGCCGAACTCGCGCATGACGGCGCGCGGCTCAACGACGGCGCGGCGCCTGTACGCGAAGCTCTTATACCAGTCGGGCGGCGGGCCGAGAAGGGAGGTCGGATAGCACGAACAGAGGGTGCAGACGACGAGGTGATGCACGTCGTCGGTATTTTCGACGACGGCAAGCTCGGCGTCGTGTGTGAGGGTGTAGCCGAGTTCGGCTACGGCGGAGCGCGCATCTGCGAGCAGGCGCGCTTTGAACTCCGGGTCCACCCACGTTCTGGCGACGACTTTCGCGCCGTCGGCCGGGGCGCGCGAACGGACGCGATGCACCTGCTCGTCTATCTCGTCGGGCTGGACGATGCCCTTGCGAATTAGCAGGTCGCGGATTGCCAGGGCGCGGGTGGCGCGGCGGCTGAGGTCGGCGTCGGGCTGTGCGCCGGGGTGTTCGGATTCGTCGTGGTGGTTGGCGCTCATTTCTGATTCCTTGTAGCTATATGGGGGAGTTATTCGGGCGTCTGTCCGGGCTCTAGCCACTGTTCGTAGAGGTCTATGAGCAGGAGGTCGTCGCTATTCCCTGCGTAACGGTCTCCCCAAATTTGCGACTGGCTGAACTCGACTTGGTACAGCAGGCGCTTCGGTTCTCCGGAGCCGCCATGCGCGCGCGATTCTGGGTCGAAGAACGGGCCGCTGACGGCGCGGACTACTCCGGACTTGCCCTTGACGAACCAGGGCGTGCGGTGGTGATGGTCGGCGGCATCAGCGCGAACGACGACAGGATCGCCGACGGCGAACAGACCGGGGGAGGCCGAGAATACTACTCCCATCGCTCTTGTATTTCCGACGCGCGGGCGTCTATCTCTTCGGTGGTGAGGATGCCCTTTTCCACGAGCAGGGTTTCGAGCGAGGCCGACCAGCGTTCGTAGTAGCTCGACGCGAGGTACTCTTCGGTGGACATGGATTCTATGCCGCGTCGCAGTTCGTCCACGCTCACCAAGTCATGGTAGCGCAGGACGCCCGCGAGGGCGTTGGCGACGTGTTCCCAGTCTGCCCATTCGTGGGCTGAGCGGTCTATGGGCTCGTCGCTGAGCGCGCCGCCCATGTCGTGGACACCGGTGTGGGCGGGAGTGGTCATATGGCGGTCTCCTTAGATGCAGGCCAGTGGTAGCCAAGGGGCGGGCGTCCACAAGGGACGCCCTACGGGTTGCCTCCAGGTTAGCCTCTTTCGGTTTATGGACTACTCTTTGCCGACCGAGCTGAGAGGATTGACTGTAACTCGGCTGAGGGTAACGTCTCCGGTGTTGCGGAACTGGTGCTCGACGTCGGGCGGGACGAGCACGGCATCGCCGGCGGTAACCAGGTACTCCTCGCCCTCGACCCACAGCACCCCGGCACCCTCTACGATGTACGCTTGGTGCTCCCACGGGTGGGTGTGCAGCGGGCTGGTTCCCCCGGGCGGATGCTGGACCCAGAGCATTACGTATCCGGGGGTACCGTCGTCCGGTCCGAGTACGGGGTTGGAGGCGCCGTGTACTGTTTTGATTACAGGTTTCATATCGCTCCCTAGTTGTTAGTGGCTAGTGTGTGGTTTCACCCTCACCCCAACCCTCTCCCTGAGGGAGAGGGGGTTTTGTTGGTGATTGATGGGCGTCAGTCTTCGATGTCGTAGTCTTGGGCTACGGCCATTGGGGGGTTGCCGTCCCAGACGCCTTGCATGTTTTGGTATGCGAACTCGGCGCGGCGGAACCAAGTGTCCCAGGTGGTGCCCGCCGTGTGGGGCGTTACGACGACGTTGTCCATGGAGAGCAACGGGTTGTCCGGCGCGACGGGTTCTTGCTCGAACACGTCGAGGCCGGCGGCCGCTATGCGCCCGTCGCGAAGGGCGTCTATCAGCGCCGCCTCGTCGTGGACGGGGCCGCGGCTGGTGTTGATGAGGACCGCCGTCGGCTTCATGCGCGCGATAAGGTCTCGGCTGACGATGTGGCGCGTGTCCGGGGTCAGCGGCGTATGTACGGATACGATGTCGCTGGTCTCGAATAGCTCCTCGATGCCGACGCGGGTTACGCCAAGCTCGCGTTCGCGCTCCGGCGGCTGCGGGAAGAGGTCGTGGTACTGGACGCGCGCCTCGAAGCCTTGCACGCGGCGCGCGACGCGCTGACCGATGTTGCCCAGCCCGAGGATGCCGACTAGCTTATCGGCCATCTCGAAAGTATTGAAGCCGGTTACGGGCCGGCTCCACGTTCCGGCGCGGGTGGACGGCTCTATCGCCATGAGCTGCTTGTACACTGCGAGCATGAGCATGACCGCGTGGTCGGCGACGGCGCGTGAGTTGGCGCCGCCGTTGTTGCAGCACGGCACTTCGAGATCGCGCATCAGGCGCAGGTTCATGCTGTCGTATCCGGCGGCGAGCGTCTGCACCACGCGGGCGTTCGAGGCCGCGCGCAGTACGTCGTCGTGAAGCTCTGCGCGGTAGATCATGATGAAGTCGGCGTCGGCGACGCGGCGCTTCTGGTCTTCGAGCGGGGTATCGCGGTAGATGACGTCGGTCATCCAGCCGTCCGGGTTGTAGCCGAGCACGACGTCCACTACGGCTTCGGGCAGGCCGGTGAGAAAAGCTACTTTGGGCATGGTTGGGATTTACCCCCATCCTAGCCTTCCCCCATCGAGGGGGAAGGGATTTTTTAGCCGGGTCTAGTAGCGCGCCGCCAGCATCTCTTTGAGTCCCTCTACGGAGAAGCCTTCTGAGTTAGCATACCCGATGAGTTCCTGTTCGCCGTCTTCGACGCGCTTGACGGCGGCTGGTATGTCTGCGGCGAGGTCACGCGGCACCTTGATTACGCCATGCTGATCGCCCTGGATGATGTCTCCGGGTTCGACTTCCAAGCCGCCTATCTTGACGGGCACGCCTACGTCGGTGATGTGCACGTATGCGTGCGAGACGAGGACGCAGGAGGCGAACGCGAAGAAGTTGACCTCCTGCATCTCGTCCAGGTCGCGGACGCCACCGTTGGTAACGGTGCCGACGGCGCCGAGCGCGCGGTGCAGGTTCGCCTGAACCTCGCCCCAGAACGAGCCGATGGGGTTGGGCCAGTCCAGGTCTTCGAGGACGAGGACCCGGGGCGCCGGAACCTTCATGATCTCGTCCACCCACTCGGTTCGGGCGACGTTCATGTGGCCGGACGGGGGCGCGTCGGCGACTATCTTGGCGGTAACGGCGTATCCGATCATGTGGCCCATATTGGGGAAGATGCTCTTGATCTCCGGCCCCATGAAGCCAATGTTTCTGGGCTGGTAGTTGAACGTCTCGATAGCGTTCGCTATGGAGCAGGACGGTATCTTGCGAAGGGTTTCGAGAAGGTCTGAGTCTATTGGGATTATGTCTGCCAATTCAGTCTCCTGAGGTTGTTCTTAGTCTTCAACAATTTCGTAGTCGCTGCTGATGCGTGTCTTGCCGCTTATGGTGGCGCCGATGGAGCAGTACCTGTTCTCGGACAGGTCTATGGCTCGCTCGACGAGCCGTGGGTTGATGTCGGTACCGTGGATGACGTAGTGGATGTGTGCATCCTCCCACGTCCATGGGGGATCGGGGTTTTGATGTCCGCTGACGCGGATTTCCAGCCCGCTGATCTTCTGTCGCTGCCTAGTGAGGATGTTGACGACGTCTATCCCGCTGCAACCGGCGAGAGCCGTGAGGAGCATATCGCCGGGCATGAAGCCGTCGAACGAATCTCCTTCGGATTGCGGCGCGTCTATGATCAGAGTATGTTCGTGGGCATCTGTGGACTGGAACTTGAAGCCGCCACGCCACGTGAGCTCTACGCCGCTGCCTGGCCTATCGTCCATGTCGTCCAACCTGATGTCTCCTACTCCGGCATACCCGCGTCTATCCAGCGGGCGATTTCGTCTATTTCATCGGGTTTGATGAAGGGGCCGCCCATGGGCATCCGGGGTATGGAGCCGAAGCCGCTGCGGAGCGAGATTATGAGGGCAGTCTCCTCGGCGGGGACGCCGGGTTCGATGAACTTCATGCCCATCGCCTCGTCGTTGGCGAGAGCTTGGGGCGTCGCCCAACGGTAGTCGTGAATGCCGGGCAGGCCGGAACGACCTTCCTTGCGCTCCCACCGTCCCATGATGTCGTGCAACAATTGTTGTACGCGAGGCCAGTCAGATACCTGTTCGCTCACGGGGCAGCCTCCTGTGGTTAGTTGTGAGTATGTTATCTAGGCGGTGGTTTTCAGTCAAATAGTCGAGACGCTGAAAGTTGTCGCAAGAATCGAATTTCGGGAATTGATTTGACACATCCGATTTTCTGGGATATGTTGGGCAACGTTGGCGGGGGAACGAGCGCTTATCATACCGAGCCTAGTTCGATCCCAGGCCAATTTCAGGCCCAGGCCAATTTCAGGCCCAGGCCAATTTCAGGCCCAATGTGAGGAAACTGAAGTGAGAGGACGCGCACAATGAGTAGAGCACGATTGATTATCGCGGCGGTTTCGTTGCTGGCGCTGTTCGCGCTGGCGGCCGCCTGCGCCAGCGAGGAGCCAGCGGCGCCCGCGCCGGCGCCCGCCGGAGCCACCGCTGAGGATATTCAGCGGGCGATGGAAGCGGCGGTTCAGCAAGCCACGCAGTCGCAGCAGCAGGGCGCGTCGGCGGAAGAGGTCGCCGCGGCGGTGTCGCAGGCGATGGCCGCCCAGCCGGGCGTAACGCAGGAAGACGTGGCTGACGCCATCGCCAAGGCGTTGGCGGAACGCGGAGGCGTAACGCAGGCAGACATGGCAAACGCGATAGCGAGCGCGCTGGCTGAGAACCAGGGCGATACAGAGCAGCAAGTCGCGGACGCGATAGCCACTGCGCTGCGCCAGCAGACGCCGGGCCTGACCGAGGCCGAGGTGTCCGAAGCCATAGCGAAGGCGCTTGCCGAAAGGCCCGGAGTGTCTCAGGAAGACATCCAGGCCGCTGTTGAGTCCGCAGTCGCAAAGGCCGTGCCTGCCCAGGCCGAACCCAGGGCCATGGGCAAGGAGCCGAAGGGCGAGTTGCTGGTGGGAGTGCCGCTACTGCATCCATTGGTGCAGTTGCAGGAGAAGGACGCCAACGGCACCGTCGGCGGCCCTGGAACCGATTTCCAGATATTCGAGGGCATCTTCAGGGCCCAGTTCACCAGGCCGGGCGTCATCCCGTCCCAAGAGGTGTACGAGCCTGAGATAGCCGAGTCTTGGACCATCGCCGAAGACATGAACAGCGCGACGCTGAACATACGTCGCGGCATCAACTGGCACGACGGCTACGGCGAGCTGAAGGCCGAGGACGTAGTTTTCACCTTCAACAACTCGTTCAAGACGGGTTCTATCAGCAACGCGGGCGAACAGCTTTCTCCGGGCCACAGGGCCGGATGGGAAGTGATTGACGAGTTCACCGCGAAGATGAACGTGCACGAGGGTCAGTTCAGCCCGACGTGGGGCGTGCTGCACGGCGGCCTGGGGTGGGATTCCACCTTCGGGATCACGTGTAAGCACTGTTTCGAGGAGATAGGCCAAGATGCCTTCATCACCACGCCTATTGGGACGGGCCCATTCCGCGCCAGGCGCTGGATCGGAAACGACGTGATAGACGCCGAGGCGCTGGTGGACCACTGGCGCGTAACTCCGAACATCAAGAACCTGCAAGTCTTCGAGATGCCTGAGGACGCGACGCGCGAGGCCGCCATCCGCACCGGCGAGGTGGACATCACCAAGATCTCCGTCAAGAAGGTGGCCGGAATCGTCGAAGACACGGGCGGCGAGGCGGTGCCGATGGGCCTGCCGAACCCGAACACCATCTACTTCTCCGGCAACTACTGGGCGAAGCACTGCCCTGAGTGCCCGGAGCAGGACCTGATAGCCAACCCGCGTCCGGGCTTCCTGCCTGACATGGACCACCCGTGGATCGGCGACCCGTTCGCCGAAGGCTGCGACTACGACGCGATGTTCTCGGCCGTGCCGCCGCCGGCGGGGTCGGTCTGCCCGGAGATGGAGAACGCGCGCAAGGTGCGCTGGGCTATGTCTATGGCGATAGACCGGCAGGCGATTGTGGACAACGTGATGGACGGCTTCAGCGACGTCGCCTACACGGCGATGCACACGCAGTTCCCGCCGGGCACGATGAACTTCCAGGAGGAGTGGACCGTTCCGTTCGATCCGGCTATGGCCAAGCAGTACCTGACCGAGGCGGGATACCCGGACGGCTTCCCCGTCGTCTTCTGGGCGACTGAGAGCGTGCCCAACACGTGGGACCCGGAGCTTGCGGACGCGGTGGCTGAGATGTGGCGGGAGCACCTGAACCTGGACGTTACCGTTGACAAGTCGCCATACGCTTCGCGCAGGCCTGAGACTGTAACCAAGCACATGGACGTTCCGTGGCTGCATGGCTGGGGTCTGCCTCCGGGAGGCACGAAGGCGCCGTTCTTCTGCCCAACGCCCGGACACCTCGGCGGCGCGGAACTGCCCGCCGTGGTCTGCGACGTGAACTACATGAACGACATCGAGCCGAACGAGCAGAAGCGGATCGAGAACAGCATCTACTTCCAGAACTACATGTCCTACTGGCACATCAACGCCGCCGTAGCGACGGTCAAGAGCTTCTGGGTAAAGCTGCCTACGATCACGGAGTGGCACCCATACTGGGGCAGCAGCTTCAACAACCCGGCTACGGTGGTGATAGACAAGTAGCTGCCTCCCATACCGGCAAATTGGGCCGGCAAACCGGGCGCGGCGCGGGAATCCTCTCCCCGCGCCGCGCCCCCTCCGCCTGATGGCGGATTTCGCCCGCACAAGAGCATGTAGAAGTAGCGGCGTGGTCTTCACCCCGCCCAAGACCTCTCCCACCGAGGGGAGAGGGTAGGTTCCCGCCCGCGTGGGAACGACGAGTTGTTGAACGCGCGATATGCGAAAGCTAATCCTGAGAAAACTCGCCGCGATCGTGGTCGTCCTGTTCGGGTTGACCATTCTCGTATTCTCGCTGTCCCACGCCACTGGCGACCCTCGCTACCTGTACATGACGCAGTACACGCGAACCTCGTCGGAGGATTGGGAGGCGCAGGGCAAGGCGATGGGGCTGGACAAGCCGCTCATCGTCCAGTACCTGATATGGGTCGGCAACGCCGCGCGGGGGGACTTTGGGAACTCGGTCTATTACCAGCGCAATTCTCTGGAGATGATACTGGAGGCGTTCCCGGCGACGCTGCAACTTTCGGGAATCTCGTTCCTGTTCGCAGTACTGCTGGGGATACCGTTGGGGGTGCTGTCGGCGGTGAAGCGCAGCACGATATGGGACTATCTGGGGCGCAGCTTTGCGCTGCTAGGGCAGTCGGTGCCGCCGTTCTGGATAGCGATAGTGCTGGTGCTGATATTCAGCGTGCAACTGGACTGGCTGCCGACGTCGCGGCGCGGCGACTGGCAGCACTACGTCCTGCCCATCGCCACGTTGGGTTGGCTGCCGGCCGCAGGTTTGCTGCGGCTGACGCGATCTTCGATGCTGGAAGTGATGGACAGCGAGTTCGTCAAGCTGGCGCGCGCCAAGGGCGTCAACTCCAACGCCATCGTTTGGAAGCACGCATTCAGGAACGCGCTGATCGCGCCGCTCACGTTCGCCATGATACTGCTGGCGGGATTCATGAACGGCACCGTCGTCATCGAGACGGTGTTCGCCTGGCCCGGCATCGGCAGGCTGGCGGTCAACGCCGCGCTCAACACGGACTTCCCACTCGTAACCGGACTCGCGCTCGTATTCGGTTTCTTCTTCCTGTTCGCGAGCCTGTGCGCCGACGTGATGTACGGCATACTGGACCCTCGGATTCGCTATGAGTAGCTACGATGACAGGGCGGCGCAGGACGTGTTCGCCACGCCCAAGAACCGATGGATGGCCGCGTTCCAGTCGTTCAGACGATGGCCGGTGTTGCCAGTCGCCGTCGTCGTGGTACTCGTCTTCGTGGCGGTGTTCGCCGAACTAACGGCGCCACACGACCCGCTGGAAGGGGATTTGGACGACCGCAACACGCCGCCTGCCTGGGACGAAGAAGGGTCTGCCGAGTTCCTGCTCGGCACGGACCATATAGGGCGCGGCATTCTCAGCCGCATGATATTCGGCGCGCGGGTATCGCTGCTGGTGGCGGGAACGGTGTTGGTGGCGGGCGCGGCGCTTGGAACCATCGTCGGGCTTGTGTCCGGCTACATCGGCGGCCTGGTGGACGAGGCGCTGATGCGGCTGGTGGACTTCATGTTCGCGCTGCCGTTCATCGTAGTCGCGCTTGTCGCGTCCGTCGTGTGGGGGGCTAGCTTGGAGTTGGTCATCATCCTTCTTGCGGTGTTCACGTGGGCGCCGTTCGCGCGGCAGGTGCGCGCCGAGACGCTCCAGCTCAAGACAACGGACTACGTGGCGCTCGCCAGGGTAGCGGGAGCGTCGGGGATGCGAATTACGCTCAAGCATATCCTGCCGGGCGTCGTGAATACCGTCATGGTGCTGTCGTCGCTTCAAGTCGGCTCGCTCATCCTCACTGAGTCGGTGCTGAGCTTCCTGGGCGTAGGGATACCGCCGCCGCAGCCGTCTTGGGGCAGCATGGTGTCGGAGGGTCGGCAGTACGTGGCGACCGCGTGGTGGATATCCTTCTTCCCGGGATTCGCCATCCTGCTGATAGTCTTCTCGATGAACTTCTTTGGCGACTGGCTCAGGGACAAGCTGGACCCGCGACTGAGGCAGATCTAATGAGAAGCGAGTGAAGAGGAGCAAGGAGCGAGAGGGGATGGCGATGAACGAGTCTGTTCATATCCTACATCTCCTACATCGCGCTCTAATGCTAGGGGGATTGCTCTTGATCGCTGTCGCGGCATCCTGCGGCGGCGATGTGACCGCGCCGACGGCTCCAATGCCCGCACCATCCACTCCTACGCCTGCGCCCATCCCTACCCCCACCGCTACGCCCGAACCTGACAACGGCGTCATCGCATTCACCAACACAGCGCCGACCGCGTTGGCGGACGGCTTCGAAGTTTCCAACTACCGCCCGTCGGCGGTGGTGTTCGACTACGATGAAGACGGCGATCAGGACCTGTTCATCACGTCGAACAGGGGGCACGCGAATTTTCTGTACAGCAACCGCGGCGACGGGACTTTCGACGACGTGTCCGCCGAGGCGGGCGTCGCGCTGACGGACAGCAACAGCAGCGGCGCGGCGGCGTGCGACCTGAACAACGACGGGTACAAAGACCTGTACGTGGGCGCGCGGGGCATCATCGGCGACAGGCTGGACTTCCGGTCGGCGGACGACGAGCTTCTTGAGGCGATAGGCGACCACCTGCTGCTGAACAACGGAGACGGCACGTTCAGCGACGTCACGGAGGCCGCCATCGGCGACCAAGTGAATTACCGGTCCGCGTCGAGCGTCGTATGCGCGGACGTGGACGGCGACGGATGGCTGGACATATACGTGGGCAACTCGATAGACGAGGACTGGTTCTGGTTCGATCAGGCGTCGCATCCGGGCCACTACAACCTGCTGTACTTGAATGGCGGCGGCGATAACGGGGGCAGCTTGGCGTTCCGTGAAGTGTCGGAAGCCGCCGGCGTTCGAGGCGGCGAGATCACCGTGCGCTACCTAGACGGGGAGCCGATCCTGTTCGCCGACCCGGATACGGGCATCGAGTACGGGGGATACGACCCAACGATGCTGGACGCGGGTGGCAATCGCGTCGCGGACCCTTCGGGACGCACCCACGCCGCGCTGTTCTTCGACCACGATGACGACAGGGACCTCGACCTATGGGTCGCCAACGACGGCCATCGTCCCTACGTGTTCCGCAACGACTCTTCTGCGGGCGAGATCCGGTTCACGCCGGTCGCCGAGGCGATGGGGATAGACCAGTCCGGCAACTGGATGGGTTTCGCTGTGGGGGACATGGACGGCGACGAAGACCTCGACGTGTTCATCACCAACGTAGGCTTTCACTTGCGGCTGTTCGCGCCGCAGGAGCAGCCGGGCGGCGACTGCCGATACACGGAACGGTTCGACTGGGGCACGTGCCTCCACTATCTACTCCGCAACGACGGGGTTCGGGAGGCGGACGGCGTGGGCGTTATCGGGGTGTTCGAGGACGTGGCGCCGACTACGGAGGTGATCCCGAGTCCGCTGATGCCGCCGCGGTCGCTGGACGGCAAGAGGATACATCCCCACTGGGACGTACCCACAGGTCTCTCCGCGTATGACTTCGGCTACGGGACGACGTTCTTCGACTACGACAACGACGGCGACCAGGATCTGTACTGGCTCGGCTCCGAAGGGCCGCCGGGCAAGTCGAGCTACCCGGCTGCCGGACGGATGCTGGTAGGCGACGGGCGCGGGGGATTCGAGGATATAACCGTCCGCGCTCGGCTGCTGGACATCGTGGACGTCGATTATTCCGTGCTGGACGCTGAGGATCCGACGTTCAATCCGGACAGGCAGCGCATCAGCAGCAAGTTCCACCTGAACGGCAAGGCGCTGGCGCACGGCGACTTCGACCGCGACGGGTACATTGACCTGGTCGGCACGAACAGCAGCGGGCCGCGCTGGGATGCGCTGTCCAACTCGTGGGTGGACGAGCTTGGGCCGGTGTTCGTGTGGATGAACGGCGGGGACGGGAACAACTGGATCAGCCTGCGTCTGCGCGGGCGGATGGGGGTGGACGGCACGGGCAGCAACGCGGACGCGGTGGGGGCGCGCGTGTATCTGAGCGCGGGTGGACGTGTGCAGGTGCAGGAGGTCCGGGCGGGGTCGAGCTATCTTTCGATGGATAGTATCGAGTTGGAGTTTGGGCTGGGCCAGGCGGAGATGGTGGATGAAATTCGAGCGCTCTGGCCGAGTGGGAGGGAGACGACGATCCAAGACGTGGAGGTGAATCAAGTATTGGAGATCGTGGAGCCTTCGGCTTGACCGCTTGCGCGAGAGTCATTAACCTTTCTGCCAACGCACTACTCATATGACGCAATAGGAGAACACTATGCCAAGCGGAGAGATCGGATTCATCGGATTGGGAATCATGGGGCGGCCTATGGCGCGGAACCTGATGGACGCCGGTTAC
This sequence comes from Dehalococcoidia bacterium, assembly GCA_034420955.1. Lineage (GTDB taxonomy): Bacteria > Chloroflexota > Dehalococcoidia > Lucifugimonadales > UBA1123 > VXRN01. The sequence continues at coordinate 900 of DAOUKV010000010.1, read as the reverse complement.
TCGCTGACGGTGTACGACGTTGTGGGTTCGGCGATGGAGGAGGTTGTCGGGTATGGCGCGAAGCCGGCGTCATCATCGGCGGAGGTGGCGAGCGCGGCGCCGGTGGTGATCACGATGGTTCCGGACTCGGCGGACTCCGAGGCGGCGATTCTAGGACCCAACGGGGTTCTGGAGGGCGCGTCGGAGGGGTCGGTGGTGATTGACATGAGCAGCATCGCGCCGGCGAGTTCGCAGAAGATCGCGGCGGCGTGCGAGGCGCAGGGCGTGGAGTTTCTGGACGCTCCGGTTTCCGGCGGCGAGCCGGGCGCCATAGACGGAACGCTCGCCATTATGGTAGGCGGCAAGAAAGAGGTCTTCGACGCCCATATCGGTATGCTCGAGATTGTGGGCGCGAGCATCGTGCTGTGCGGCGACTACGGCGCGGGCAACACGACGAAACTGGCGAACCAGATTATCGTGGCGGCGAACATCGAGGCCGTAGGCGAGGCGCTAACCCTGGCGTCGAAGGCGGGACTGAACCCGCAGACGGTGTTCGAGGCGATACGCGGCGGGCTGGCGGGCTCGAACGTTCTGAACGCCAAGGGGCCAATGATGATCGAGGGGAACTTCGATCCGGGCTTCCGAATCGCGCTGCACAACAAGGACCTGAACAACGCCATCCAGACGGGCAAGGAGTTGGGCGTGGCGCTTCCGGTAACGTCCATAGTTCAGCAGATGATAGTGTCTCTGATGAACGAGGGCAAAGGAAACAAGGACCACTCGGCTATCGCCAACTTCATCGAGGATATGTCGGGCGTTACGATCAGGGGTGAGTAGGTCGCTTCCTGAAATCGTGATTGGTTCATGTGTACCGCTCTGGATTCCGGCGTTCGCCGGAATGGGGGGGGGGGGGGGGAAGGG
>DAOUKV010000009.1:0-293292 GCA_034420955.1 Dehalococcoidia bacterium | reverse complement strand
AGCCTCTACTGGGAATCGGGCAAGGCGAAGTTGACTCTAGAACCGTCCGCGTCCCTGGCCGGACACTCGCTCGACTTCATCGCGCTGGACGGCACGGTCTCCACCACGCTCAGAGCGGCAGACGCCACCTCCAACGGCGGAACGCTCACGTGGGCCGTCGTATCCCAACCCTGGAGCGACGGCGACCTGCTGATGCTGCGCGCGCGAGACGTAGGCGTCGCGCCTGACCCTACCGCTACGCCTACACCAACGCCCACACCTACCGCGACGCCCACGCCCACACCCACCGCGACGCCTACGCCCACACCCACACCCATGCCCCCGGAGGCGCCCACCATCACGAGCGTGGTACCCGGGTCTAGCTCCAACCAACTGGTCGTAACGTGGGAATGGAACGGAGACTCCTGCTTCGTAACAGGCAGGTCGTCGGGGTACGAAGTCATCTACAAGAAGGCGACGGTAGCGTCATGGCGCGACCCTTCGGAGGTTACGGCCCAGGCCCCGAACGACAGCGACAGCGGCGCTTATGAGGTGTTCGCGGACTACGGACGCAGAGCGATCTCGGAGACGTTCACCATAGGAGCTTCGGCGTCCGGGAGCAGGAGCCACGGCCAGATAGGAGTCACGCTGGACGCCGTGGCGTATGACGTGCGCGTGGCCGTGTACAGCGGCGTGTGCAATGTGTTGAGCCCGGACAGCGAGGTTCGGAGAGGCACGCCCACCCGGTAGCCGGTCCGCAACGCCGCCGCGTCCGGAAGATGCGGACGCGGCGGCCAGCTACGGGACGTTCATCGTACGGTCCTACGCCGGGGGCCTAGGACCGAGAGAATCTAGTATTCCAGTCGTGAGACAGGCTATCCCCGGGCGCGAATGAGCTTCTGGAACGCGCGGACGTTCGGCGGCGGGGTGGCCGTGTGGCTGATGTTGGTGTGGGCGACCTCGCCTACGTAAATGCTGCTATGCGAATCCACAGCTATGCCGTGCGGCGCGATGAACTGGCCGGACTCCAGCCCGTAGCCGGTTCCGAGCCGCTCGACGACCTTGCCCGCCGTCGTCATTATCGAAACGCGAGGGCCGATGTTCGGCAGATCGCGGTTCACCGCCATGCCCCAGCCAAGCTCGCCTACGTACACGCGCTGGTCGTCGCCGATGTAGATCGCGCAAGGACGGTGGACGTTGGCCCAGATGTCTTCGACGTTGCCGTCGCGGTCGAATACCTGGATGCGATGGTTCTCGCGGTCGCATACGTACACGTAGCCGTCGCGGTCGGTGGCGATGTTGTGGGCGATGTTGAACTGTCCCGCGTCCACGCCGGGCGAACCCCAAGACATGATGTGTTCGCCCTCGGCGGTGTACTTGTGGACGCGGCTGTTGGCGTAGCCGTCGGACACGAACATGTCTCCGTTCGTCGGATCGGTGGCGACGTGGGTGCAACGGTTGAAGGGATCGCCGCTGAACGCGGGCGCGGGCTCGCCGGGGGTTCCAATGGTCATCAGGACCTCGCCGTCCAGCGTGCACTGACGAACGGTGTGATCGCCGTCGTCCGTCAGATACAGCGTGTTATCCGGCCCGCGGCTGGCGCCGTGCGCGCGAGTGAACACGCCCTCGCCCCACGTCTTGAGGAAGTTGCCGTCGCGGTCGAAGACCACCATGGGATGATCGCCGCGGCTGAATACGTAAACGTTGTCATCATCGTCGGTGATGACCCCCGCCACCTCTCTCCAACCGACGCCATCCGGCAGATTCTCCCAGCCGTCGGCTACCTTGTATGCGAACTGACCCGATCCTAGCGTCGTCATTTCATCCCTCCGTACGAATCTTGTCCGCGCCGCGCTGCGCGTGGAGACGCGGCGCGGACCATAATATGTATCGAACGCTATGTTACATCCGGCGATAAGGGTGTACAATAGCCAAGAATGTAGCCAAAAGTACGGGGAGGCGAGAGATGAGCAGCGGCACGATAGTTTCCATACAGCTCAAGGTCGGACACCGTGAGCCGATGCGCAGCGTCGAATCAGCCGAAATGACCGCCGGATACGGCATAGAGGGCGACAGCAACGCGACGCGGCGCGGTCCCCGCACCGCGCGGCAGGCGCTGCTGATGGACACCGAGACGCTCGATAAGTTCGGCCTGGAGCCGGGCCAGATACGCGAGAACATCACCACAACCGGCATAGATTTGCACGCCCTGCCCGTCGGCGCCCGAGTGTCGCTGGGCGACAATGCCGTAGTCGAGATAACCGGCTTCTGCACCCCGTGCAGCCGCATGGATGAGATACGCGATGGTCTTCAATCCGCCCTGCACGAACAGCGCGGTATGCTGGCTACCATAATCGACGGCGGCGCGATAGCCGTCGGCGACTCCGTCAGCGCATAGCCACCGACCGCGCTGAGTAGCGGTAAAGGGGCAATGCGCCGGTTCATTCTGCTCGTCCCCGCGTTAGATTCCGGCGCAATCAATCTCTTTTTGAGATATAATAGGACGCAACGTATCCACCATTGGAATACTAAGGCAGGCATCCAATGGAAATCCGCGAACTCAGGTCCTTCTGCGCCGCCGCGCGGCGGCGCAGCATCTCGCGGGCGGCCGCCGACCTCGGCATAGGCCAACCGACGGTTACGACCCATATCAAGAAGCTCGAAACCGAACTTGGCGCCGTCCTGTTCGACCGCGTGAAGCGGCCCATTCAGCTGACGCTGGCGGGGAGGCGGCTTGAAGAGATGGCGGTGCCGCTGGTCGAGGGGTTGGACGCGCTCGCGCAGTCGGCCTCCGAAGCCGAGGAGCGCGGTCCAGTGGTTCTTGCCGCTACCCCGGATATTATCCCTCACACTCTGTTGCGGGTAGTGCGCGAATTCAAGGCGCGATACCCTCACATCTACCTATCCATACGCTCGGCCGACCGTCCCAGCATCAAGCGGATGGTCGAGCGGGGCGACGCCGACATCGGCGTCGTCCAGCACTACGACCGCGACGAGGCGTACAATTTCGAGGGGTTGTTCGTCTATGAGCGGGTGTTGATCACGCCGATGGGACACGAGCTCGCCACCGAACCCGTCATCAGCCTCGAGCAGATAGCCCGGTACCCTCTGATCATGATGCGCGAAGGCACGCACACCCGCGCGCTGACGGAGTCGGAGTTCAAACGGCGCGGCATAAGCTACGACATCAGTCTAGAGTTGGATAGCATGGACATGGTGAAGCGGTACGTCGCGCTGGGGATGGGCGTATCGGTGGGTCCTCGCCTGGCGATCGAGCCGGACGATCACCGCGACCTGGGAGTCGTGAGCCTGCTCCACATCCTGCCCACGGAGCAGGGTGGAGTCATCACACTCAAGGGACGCCAGCTATCCACCCCTGCGCGGCGATTCCTGTCCACCATGCGGGAAACTCTGGCTTCTGAGATTGCTTAGCTGTTTTTATTCTCACGCGCCGGGGTTGCGCTTGATTCCCACCAGCTTGCCAGTAACCAGCAGCCGGTGGTCGTACACCAGCCTCGGAACGCACGCCACCAGAGTTATCGTAGAGTCATCCGTGTCGTAGAGCGCAAGGTCATCCTGGTGGACCACTTTCGTAGCCGAAACTTGGTACAGGAACTCGTCGCCATCCTCGTTCAGGAGGCTGACGTACACAGGGTCGCCGGAGCTGAGCAGCGCGGGAATCTCCGGCAGACGCTGGAAGACGTTGCCCTCGCCCTTTATGGGACTTTCGAGGTGGCCGAACAGCCAGCCGTTGCCGAGCTCTCCGGGATTGGAAGTGTTTGGGATTCTGCCCACGATGTGCTTAGGCGTCTCGTACTGGCGACTATCGCCAATGTCTATGATCTCGAGAGTCTTGATCTCAGAGTCCACGTTGATGCTGGGTATGCGAATCTGGGTGGCGTCGGGCGAGTCGCCCCTTGGCGCGCCCTGAGTGGAGCCGACGCCGACAAAGCCGTCCGGGCGCTTCACCGCTCCGTACGCGTAGTCGTCGGCGCCCGCCTCCCAGGGACGATCCCAGTACTTCGGGTGCATCTGGTAGCCCGGGTAGATAGCGTTATAGGTGTAAACCAGATCTCGACCATCCGCCTTCACTGTGGCGGCGACCGGGACCGCCGGAGCGGGAGCCGAGCTTGCGTCGATCGTCCGCCCAGCCGCCGGCTCCGACGTCGGATCGGGCGCCGGCCCAGTCGCCGTTCCGGGCGCCGGGCTGGATGCCGCTCTCGACGCCGTATCGCTCGTCGCGCCCGGCGTTGGCCCAACAGCCGGCTCAGAATCGAAGGCATATGTGGCGCGAACCGGAGCGGGCGGGCGCGTAACCGGCAGGTTCTCGCCAGGAGATCCGGCGCCTGTGTACGAATCCAGGTCGCCGGCGACTATCTGAATGGGCTTGAAGCTGCCGTCGGGCATCAGCGCGCCGTGTATCTGCGGCTGACCCGACTCGACGACGGGAAGCGCGACAGGCCCCTGCGCCGATGCGTTCAGATCCTCGAGCTGCGTCGATCCGTATCGGCCCACACCGTAGTACAGCGCGACGCCGCCAATCACGGCCAAGCCCAACGCGAGCATGGCTATCCCCGCGGCAAGCCTGCCACGCTTGGAGCGCGCGTACTGGCTGATGTTGCGTGTGAATTTCATGGCCAGGGCCTTTCAGTCAGTCCACCGCTCGATATTCACTACGGATAAACGAAGAACAGCCCGCGCTGCGGACTGTTCTATACTAGCCGGTATCGGGACGCGACGCTATCTGTATCGCGGCGTGTTCATGGCTCCGCTGGCTATCGGCTCGTTCAGATACACATCGCCGTTGCGGATCTTGATGTTGAATCCACAATCCGGATTGCTGCAAACCCACGCCTTGTAGTGTATCGCCGCGCCCTGACTGCCAAAGTCGGACAGCGGCAGCAGGTTCCCTAGAGTACAAGCCACGCAGCTGGGAAAATCTCTACCTTCCACGAATACCTCCTCAATGTCGCCATGTTCCAAGCCTCGAAGAGTATAGCGCCCCAGCTAAGCCCATCACAAGAATAGAGTCTCCAGCCAACCGGCGATGGCCGCGCCAATCTCGTCCGGAGAATCCTCCTGTACGAAGTGAACGCCCTTCACGACAACCTCAGTCTGATTGGGCCAAGTTCGACAAAACTCGCGCTGCTCGCCGGTCAGGATGGCGCCAGGCTCGGCGTTGACGAACAGCTTGGGCATGTCTGACTTCGCGAGCCAAGACGAATAGGCGTCTACGATAGCCACCACATCCGGCGGTTCGCCGTCCAGCGGTATCTCGCGCGGCCAAGTCAGCGTGGGGCGGCGCGACTCGCCCGCCTCCACAAACGGCGCGCGGTATGCCGCCATCTCCTCGTCGGTCAGTTTGCGTATGACGCTGCCAGGGAGTACCCGCTCCACGAACACGTTGTTATCCAGAACCATCGCCTCGCCGGCGTCGGACCGGAAGCCCCGGAAGACGCGCGTCGCCGCGTCCGGCCACTGCTCCCACGTCAGGCTCTGCACTATCGCCTCCATGTACGCTACGCCCGCCACCCGCTCCGGGTTCCTGTGCGCCCAGTGGAACATCAACGCGGAACCCCAGTCGTGACCGACGATCACGATCGGCTCCGCTTCCGGGCCATCCGGAAGAACCGCGTCGAACCAGGCGTCCAAGTACCGCGAGTGATCTACGAATCTGTACGAGCCGGACGGCGCCGGGCCCGACCGTCCCATACCGACCAAATCCGGCGCCAGGCAGCGGACCGATTCCGTCGCGCCGATCACGCGCGAAATGACGTTGCGCCACAGGTACGAGCTGGTGGGGTTTCCATGCAGGAACACCACGGGGCGCGCCCCGTCGGCATTCTGGTGGGCGGTATCCACGTAGGACATCCGCGTATCCAGGACGGGTACCTCGCGGCGCGGGCGCGTATCGAGTGGCGATATTGACATAGCTCCTAAACCTCCAACTCAATTCTACCAGATACGCCTATCTGATATACTCGCCCCGCGGCTAATACAGACTTCCCAAGCCACGAAAGGCGGCCCACAGTGACCAACTTGGACGACCGGCTTCAACCCCTCCAATCCAACGCATGGGTTCGACGCCTGACTGATTCCCGCAAACGCCTAGCCGCCCTCGATCCGTACCGACCGCTCTACCACTTCTCGTCTCCCGAAAACTACATGAACGACCCCAACGGCCTGTGCCAGTGGCGGGGTTTGTACCACATGTTCTACCAGTTCCGCCCAGCCGACGTGGATCGCGTCCACTGGGGGCACGCCGTTAGCGTGGACCTGGTGCGATGGCGCGACCTGCCCGTCGCCCTGTATCCGACGACCGAGCGCGACTGCTTCAGCGGCCAGACGCTCGTCGAAGAAGACCGTGTAATCGCCATATACCACGGCACCCGCTCCGGCAACGCCATAGCGACCGCGTCGGACGCGCTGCTGCTCGACTGGGCAAAGCACCCGAACAATCCCGTTATACCGGGCGACAACGCTTCTGAATCCGGTGGGCATGGCGGCTACCGCGTGTTCGACCCGTGCATCTGGAAAGAGGACGACGGCTGCTACTACTCCGTATCCGGCACCTTTCAGGACGGTGAGCGCGGCGTGGACGCCGTGGGCGTCGACCACCTGTTCCGCTCCAAAGACCTCGCCGAGTGGGAATACCTCGGCCCGCTGATGGAGGACGCCTTCTTCGCCGAACCCGGCGAGGATGCCGCAGTTCCAAACTTCTGGCCCATCGGCAATGGTCGCCATATGCTGCTGCTGTTCAGCCACAAGCGCGCGGGTCGCTACTATGTTGGCAAGTACGACACTGAGACGCACCGGTTCGCGCCCGAGGCTCACGGACGCATGAACTACGGTCCGTGGGTGGTCGGCAGCCTGCACGCTCCGTCCGCCACCATAGACGACGCGGGACGTTATCTCGGCATTTTCAACGTCCACACCGGCAGAGACGCCGGCGAGACGGACGAGATGATGACGCTCCCCCGCCACTATTGGCTCGACGACGACAACTCCCTGCGCATGGCGCCCGTCCCCGAGCTCGAAACGCTGCGGACCGAGCGCCGCTCAGCCGGCGCGACGGACATACCGGCAAACGGCGAAGTCGCGCTCGAAGGCATAGGCGGAGACGCCGTAGAGATTCGCGCCACTATCGAACCCGGAACGGCGCGAGAAGTGGGCATGTACGTCCTTCGCTCCCCGGATGGCGTGGAGCGGACGAGGATCTCGCTATACCCCAACGACCACCGCCGGTTCGAAACAAGCTCTCTTCAGATAGACGTATCCGAATCTTCCATACGGAGCGACGTGTGGGCGCGCACCGCCGAGACCGGTCCACTCGCGCTGGCGCCGGATGAGCCGCTCGAACTGCGCGTATTCATAGACCGCAGCATCATAGAAGTCTTCGCCAACGACAGGCAGTGCCTTACCGTCCGCGTCTATCCCGGAAGGGAGGACAGCCGTTGCGTGTCGCTGTTCGCGCGCGGCGGCGCGGCGCGGCTGGCATCCCTGGACTGCTGGGGGATGGGGAGCGTGTGGCCGGAATTGGGGTGAGAACCGAACCCTTGCCTGAATAGACTGGAAACGGTCAGATTCCCACCAGCTTCCAACATCTGCCCACCTATCTTGACTACACGGCGTATCTGTGGAAATATCTTCGTACACCATTGCGCGAGGAATTCCATGACTACGCAAACGAAAACTGACACCGCCCTGATATCCCACCTGTTCCGACGCGCGGCGTTTGGGGCGTCCCGCGACGAGATAGACGACTGGGCGGCGCGTGGCTACGGAGCCGCCGTCAGCCACCTGATAGATCCGCCCGACACTGAGTGGCCCGAAGAGTTCCTATCCCGCCGCTTCCACTTCGAAAACTCGGGTATGCTCACCCCGCGAGGCGGTCCTACGCACTGGCTATACCGCATGATCACCACCCGCGATCCCTTGCGCGAGAAGGTCGCCCTGTTCTGGCACGGAATCTTCGCCACCGGATACCCGAAGGTCATCCACGGCAAGGCGCTGTCGGACCAGATCAGAATGTTCCGGCAACTCGGCATGGGACGGTTCGACGACCTGCTGCTCGAACTCGCCCGCGACCCGGCTATGATCGTCTGGCTCGACAACCAAGACAATCACAAGGACGCCATAAACGAGAACTGGGGCAGAGAACTGCTGGAGCTGTTCTCGATGGGAGTCGGCAACTACTCGGAAGACGACATCAAGGAGTGCGCGCGCGCCTTCACCGGCTGGACGCTGGCGAACACCGAGTACATGGTGCTGCGGTCGATGCGCGACTCCGACTGGCCCTACGGACGCCTCGCCTGGCGCTTCGAGTACCGTCCCGAAGATCATGACGATGGCGAAAAGACCTTCCTCGGACACACCGGCGACCTGAACGGCGAAGATATAGTCGGGATAATCTGCAAGCAAGAGGCGACCGGGCGATTCATAGCGCGCCACATGTACCACTTCTTCGTGGCCGACGAGCCGCCAGTACCGTCGTGGCCCTACACGCCGCCGCGCGATCCCGAAGCCGTTGACGCGCTTGCCCAAGCCTACTTCGATAGCGACCATGACATCGGCGCCATGCTCGAAACCCTGTTCAACTCGGACTTCTTCAAGGATGAAGATATCCGCTTCGAGAAGGTCAAAGGCCCAGCGGAGTTCGTTACCGGCGTTCTGAGGCTGACCGGCGAGTTCGACAGGCCCAGACGCGAGATCATCGAACGCTACGATCAGACAAACTTCATGGGGCAGATGCTCACCAACCCGCCCTCAGTCGAAGGCTGGCACCAGGGCGTGGAGTGGATAGACACCGGCACGCTCATCGAGCGGATCAACTTCGCGTCCGAGCAGTTCGGCGACGAGACCAAGCCGGGCGTGCGCGCGATGGTTGACTCGATCATGGCGTCCACTCCGGAGCTTGACGCCGATGAGTTGGTGGAGTTGTGCCTCGATCATCTGGGCGGAATCTCGATGTCGGACGAGACGCGCGCCGTGATCCGCGAGTTCGCCGACGATGGCGAGCAGGCGGGCGAGCTATCGCGGGCGAAGGTGGCTCAACTGCTACGCTTGGCCGCAGCCACCCACGACTTCCAGCGCGCATAACCTCAGGGGCGCCCAACCACAAGGTGAACGACATGGCATCCGCAGCCGACACCCCCACGATCCCACCCCTCGAATATCGCATCACAGTCGGCCTGTCCGCGATGGAGGGGCGCGGCTTCTACTACCCTGTGGATACGCTACCCACCTCACACGGGCGGCTGTATGTCGTCAACCGTTCCGTGGACGGCGTGGACCGCGGCGTGCGCGTTACGATGTGCGACGTGGACAGCAACTTCTACGGCACCTTCGCGTCGGCGGGCAGCGGCGACGGCCAGTTCGTGTACGCATCCGGCATCGCCGAGGATAGCCTGGGCCGGATCTACATCGCCGACGAGTACGACAACCGCGTTACGGTGTTCGACCTCGAAGGCAAGTTCTTGGCGAAGTGGGGCAAGACGGGCAGCGGGGAAGGCGAGTTGGACGGGCCCTCAGGCATCGCGGTCGGCGCGAACGACACAGTGTATGTATCCGACTCGCACAACCACCGCGTGCAGCGCTTCACGCCCAGCGGCGTTTCGCTCGGCGTCATTGGCGAACCCGGCGACGGCGACGGCCAGCTAGACCTCCCGTGGGGCATCGCCATCGCTCCTTCTGGACAGTCCGGGGGCGACGTCTACGTCGCAGACTGGGGCAATGACAGGGTACAGCGGTTCACGCCCAACGGCGAATACGTAGCCACCTACGGATCGTCCGGTAGAGGCGACGGAGAACTGCGCCGGCCTTCCGGCGTCGCGGTTGACGATGCGGGCCGAGTCTATGTCGCCGACTGGGGCAACGAGCGCGTACAAGTATTCGACGACGACGGAGCCCTCGTCCAAAAGCTGCGCGGCGAGGCTACCGAGTCTGAGTGGGCAAAGATATTCCTCAACATCAACAAGGAAGAGGCGGCCGCTCGCGTCAAGGCCGACCTCGATCCGGATGTTTCTCAATTCGACGCCTCCGACCCGCACGAAGAATCCTCTCACGTCGAGAAGCTATTCTGGTCTCCGGTGTCCGTCAAACTCGATTCCGGCGGCAACCTCTACGTAACCGAGAGCAATCGGCACCGCGTCCAGATTTACCGGCGGGCGTAGCGCTGTGAGGAGCCTTGGGAGCGACGCCGAACAGCGCGACGCGCTCGTAATCGGCGGCGGCCCTGCCGGGAGCGTCGCGGCGACCATGCTCGCCCGTCGCGGCTACGACGTCGCGTTGCTCGAACGCGAACGCTTCCCACGCGAGCATATAGGAGAATCGCTGCTGCCCGCGTCCATGCCCGTCCTGGAAGACTTGGGCGTTCTGCCGCAGATCGAAGCCGCCGCCTTTCCCAAGAAGTGGGGCGCCACCATGGTATGGGGACGGGATACGGAGGCTTGGTCGTGGCGCTTCAGCGAGACCAACCGCGCCTACCCATACGCTTACCAGGTATCCCGCGCCGAGTTCGATAAGCTACTGCTCGACAACGCGCGCGCCGAGGGCGCAACCGTTCGCGAAGGCGCGACCGTTACGGGAATAGATCTTGCAACCGATCCTAACGCGCGCCACGTCGTTGCCTACCGCGGCGACTGTGGACGCTCGGGCGCCGTCAGCGCGCGCTGGGTCGTGGACGCAAGCGGCCAATCCGCGGTCCTCTTACGCTCGCTGGGCCTAAGACGCTGGGACGACCGCTTCCGCAACATGGCGATATACGCCTACTTTCACGGCGCGCGCCGCCTCGCACCTCCCGACGAGACCAACATCTTCATCGAATCCTACCCGGAAGGATGGGCTTGGAACATTCCCCTTAGATGCGGCCAGTCCAGCGTGGGCTTCGTCATCGACTCCCGGCGCGGCGCCGAGGGCATCTCCGAACGCGGCGTCGAATCCTACTTTCGTCGCCAGATCCAAGCCGCCCCTCGTACTCGCGCCATGCTCGACGGCGCCCGCATGACCGTCGCTCCCAAGGTGGTCAAAGACTGGTCGTACACCTCGACTCAGAGCGTCGGCGATGGCTGGATACTCGTCGGCGACGCCTCCTGCTTCATCGACCCGCTATTCTCGTCCGGCGTCCATCTGGCGATAATGTCGGCGGTCATGGCAGCCGCGTACATCCACGCCGCCGAGCGCGACCCTTCCATACGCGAGCCTGCCGCGCGCGTCTATGAGCGTCTGTATCGAACCGAATACACCCACTTCCGAGAGCTGGCGAGCCTGTTCTACGCCAGCAACCGAACCGTCGAATCGTACTTCTGGGAAGCGCGGCGGCTTCTCGGCGCGCCCGAAGGCGCGGAAGACGAGAGCGAGCGGCAGTCCTTCGTCCGCGCAGTCGCCGGGCAGGCGCCGCGCGGCTACGAACGCGCCGTACTCGAACGGGGCGACCTGCCCGCGTCGTTCACCGAATCCGTCCGAGCGGTGGAGTCAGCTAGAGACGCCCGCGCCGCATCATTCGACACGGCGACTGCGATGGATGCCGTACCCAAGCTCGCCGCGGGCGCGCGCGTCGAGCGGCGCCCCATCTTCGCCGATGATCAGTTCCAGTGGAGTTACGTCCTGATAGCCGACCATAGGCCCGACGGTCTGCCTGTAAGCCCGCTCGTATCCGCGCTGCTGGCGGGCATGGATGGGCGGCGATCAGCGCGGCAGATAGTGGCGCGGCTGTCGGCGGGGGCGTCGTCCGCAGCGGAGCGTCGCATGATCGAAGAGGCGGCGGTGGCGTCGCTGCGCCTGCTGGTGGTGGATGGGGCGATTGGGTTTTGACGCAGAGGGGCAGACGGTTCGATTGGGTTGGGATAGGCGCAGGGACTTGCGGAGATACCGGCTAAGCCCCACCGTCGCCGCCAAGACCAACAGGATGGCGGAGAGTTTGGCCGGCCACACATAGAATCCCAGCGCGGCGTCTATGGTGAAAGCGAGCGCGATTAGCCCCACTATACCAATCATGGCAGCCAGAGCCGTTAACGCCGCAGGCAGTTGGCGGACGAAGGACGGCGCGAAGCAGATCAGGGCTAAAACGCCGCTAATGCCGCAAACGAAGCTCCCCAGATAAACCGACGCTAACCTATCAATGCCATAGCCGGACGCTCCATAGGAATTATGAACCGCAACCAGCAATGCGGCGGAGCAGATGCACGCCACCATCAGGTTCATCGCCCCGATAAGGGCGCGGGTCTTGAGCCATATCGCAATTGCCCCAGCCAAGGAGACGCACGATATGAAAATCGCAAGGATGGTTCCAAGATTGAGGTTCTCGCGTAGGTCATTTATCTCAGTAAATTCCAATATGGCAACAAAGACAATCATCGGGACAGCGGCGCCCGCAATGAAGCTGGATACTTTGAACCAACGGTGGTCCTTTCTCCAGACCCCAACGGCTCCTAGCAGGGCGACAAACGCGACAAACGCGTTGAGGAGACGCCATTGCACAATGAAGCTCGCATCGAAAGACCCTTCTATGATGAGGAATAGTACAGTCGAAATAGCAAGTAGCGCAGCCAAAGTCAGCAGTCCACCGATACCTGCGCAAAACATAGATATGAGGGCGTCGCTCACCGTTCGACCATTGCGGGACCACTCCGCAAAGCCGAGAGCGGCGGCGGTGGTGGCAATCGCAATCGCAATGGTCGCGGGCAATGCTTGACTGACCGCGAAGGTTATCCTGTTCGACATAGAGACGTCCACTGGCTCCTCCCCGACCTCAGCCAGCAGCGGACGCCAGTTGTCCTGATAGTCGCCCATGACGACTCCCTCCAAACCAAGAACGGCGACGATATTGCCGCTGGGCGTGTGATAGACTAGGTTCGTGGGAGCGTCCCGAGGCGAGGAGTCGTTAAAGACGTGCTGGCGACCTCTGAATCGCCTGTCAGCCGAGTTTTGCAGGTGCGGTGGCGAATAGACGACCTCCTTCCCGTCTCCTCCGATGCGAGCGATGCTGACATCCAGCAGGTCGCCGACGCCACCAACCTGTTCAATCTCGACGACGTACACTCCTCGCGGGGTTACGACTTCTCTCGCGCCCCACCGGACGGCGTCCCACCATCGCTCATCTATATACGGCGCCAAGCGCCGCTCGCCCGCTTCCTGGGTGTACAAAGGCTGCCACGTGTAGCCGCCATCCACACTGACGTACTCACCATGCCTCAGATCGATGATCAAAGCGCCGTCGTCCAGAATCCCAACCCCTTGAACGGGGACATCGTCATCACAGGTGGTGCCAAGGCAGACGAGGGCCGCCAAGACGATGGCGAGCAGCGTCCAACGCGATGGGCGCGTATGCTTGCGGCGATTCGCGGTTATGTGGGATATGTGAGATATGTGGGGAAGCGAGCGCGGCATATCAACACAATTCAGTGTGTCCGGAATACAGGTCCGGGAAGGCCATTCTGGGGCGCATACTATCACGCTCGCCGGGAAAGTACCCGCGCAAATTGCCCTAGCGCGTCTCGTTCGCTCGCTGTTACAATGGAGACCCTTGCGGCTTTGGAGAGGTGGCCGAGTGGTTTAAGGCGCTGGTCTCGAAAACCAGTATGGGTTCACGCTCATCGTGGGTTCGAATCCCACCCTCTCCGCCATGCCGCCGCTGCGCCGCGGAGAGGTGCTAGAGTGGCCGAATAGGCGCGACTGGAAATCGCGTGTCGTCTGTAGAAGGCGACCGTGGGTTCGAATCCCACCCTCTCCGCCATGTCCCTACACACGGCGATAGGCCTAATAGGCTGTACCAGATTGGTAAGCGCTAGTTCCGGGAATCGCCGTTGGCGGTGGCGCGGCGTACTGGATTCCGGCGTTCGCCGGAATGACAGTTGGGGGCTAGGGCGCTATCCAATATCAAGCGCCTAGGAATCTGGGACAGGTTCTACGCCCAAATCGCACTTGCGTTCTTACTCTATCCTAACTATAATCTGATTTCGTGGAAACTTCCGAACTAAAATACTGGCTAGCCTTCAATCGCGTATCCCGCGTCGGACGCGCTCGGATGGCTATGATGGAGGGCGCTTTCGGCTCGCTCGCCGTGGCTTGGCGCGCGTCCGCGTCAGAACTCCAGAAGGCGGGCCTGCCCATGCGCGTCGCCCAGCACGTCGCCACCGCGCGCCAGAAGATAGACCCAGACGCCGAGATAGAGCGTCTTCGAAAATCAGGCGCTACCGCATTGACGTGGCATGACGAGGAGTATCCGCCACGTCTGAAGCAGATCTACGACAAGCCGCCCGTGCTGTTCGCGCGCGGCGATCTGGCGCCTGCCGACGAACGGGGCGTAGCTCTCGTAGGAACGCGGCGACCCACAGCCTATGGCCGGGAGGTCGCCCGCCAGCTTACGGCCGATCTCGCCGCGAGCGGCGTTACCATCATAAGCGGGTTGGCGCGAGGCATAGACGGTGTGGTCCACAGGGCCGCGCTCGAAGCCGGCGCGCGCACTATCGCCGTGCTGGGCAGCGGGGTGGACGTGATATACCCGCGCGAGCACGGCGACCTGGCGCGGCAGATAGCTCAGAACGGCGCCGTCGTCTCCGAGCATCCGCTTGGCGCGAGGCCGGACGCGCAGAACTTCCCGCGCAGAAACCGCATCATAAGCGGCATGAGTCTCGGCGTCGTGGTGGTGGAAGCGCCCGAAAGCAGCGGCGCCTTGCTGACCGCCAGCCACGCGCTCGAACAGAATCGCGAGGTCTTCGCGGCGCCGGGGAGCATCCTGTCGCCCTCACACGTGGGCGGCAACCGGCTCATACGCGATTCGGGAGCGAAACTGGTTACCTGCGCCGACGACGTGCTCGAAGAGTTGAACCTGCAATCCGTAGAGTCCTCGGAACAGCAGCTCGAGCTGGCGGCGTTCTTCCCGGAGGACGAGGCGCAGACGGCGGTGCTCAAGTACGTTACCTTCGACCCAATCCACATAGACGAAATCATCAGAAACTCCGCCCTCGCCGCCTCGACAGTCAGTGGAGCGCTGACTATGATGGAGTTGCAGGGCGTGGTACGACAGGTGGGTGGAATGAACTACGTCCGCCTGCGCGAGAGCGCGGCGGCATATGAACCCGCACAGGCATAAGTAGGGGCAGAACAGATACATGGCTAAAGATCTGGTAATCGTAGAATCGCCCGCAAAAGCGCGAACCGTACAGCGGTTTCTCGGCAGCAAGTACGTCGCCGAGGCTTCCATGGGCCACGTCCGAGACCTTCCCAAGAAAGACATGGGCGTCAGCATAGACGACCGCAGCTTCGAACCCACGTACAGGGTGATGAACGGCAAGGGGAAAGTAATCTCCAAACTGTCCAAAGAGGCGAAGCGGGCAGACACCGTGTATCTGGCGACCGACCCCGACCGAGAGGGAGAGGCGATCGCGTGGCACCTTATGGAGGCTGCGAAGATACCTCTGAGCAAAGCGCGCCGGGTGGTGTTTCACGAGATAACGCGCGAAGCGATAGACGAGGCGTTCAACAACCCGCGCGAGCTAGACCGCTCGCTCATAGACGCGCAGCAGGCGCGGCGCGTCCTGGATCGCATCGTCGGCTACAAGCTCAGCCCCGTGCTGTGGAAGAAAGTGCGGCGCGGCCTTTCCGCCGGCCGAGTGCAGTCCGTCGCGCTCAGGCTCATAGTTGACCGCGAGGCCGAGATCGACGCCTTCGAGCCGGTCGAATTCTGGACCATCGACGCCACGCTGTCGAAGCGTCCGCGCAAGAGCGACGCGGATACGTTCAAGGCGCGACTCCACGCAATCGCCGGACAGAAGGGCAAGCTGGAAATCCCCAATCAGGAGACGAACGACGCGATAGTCATGGACATCAGAGGCGCCGACTACGCCGTGAGCCGGATCCGCTTCCGCGAGACGCGCAGCCGCCCCGCGCCGCCGTTCATCACAAGCACTCTCCAGCAGGAGGCGGCGCGCAAACTCCGCTTCAGCGCGGGCAGGACCATGTCGATCGCACAGCAGCTATACGAAGGCTTGTCCATCGGCAGCGAAGGCACTGTCGGCCTCATAACCTACATGCGAACCGACTCCACCAACGTCGCCGCCCAGGCGCTGGGGGAGACGGCGACGCTGATTAGACGCAAGTACGGCGAGGAATACGCGCCGTCCAAGCCCCGAGCGTATAGCCGAAAGGTCAAGGGCGCGCAGGAGGCGCACGAGGCGATTCGCCCGACCTCCGTAGCGCGAGAGCCGGCCGCCATTCGACGCCACCTCACCAACGACCAGGCGCGGCTCTACGACCTCATCTGGAAACGCATGGTCGCCAGCCAGATGAACGACGCGCTGTTCGATTCGACGACCGTAACCATAGAGGCGACGGGAACGCCGTCCGGCAAGCGCTACGAGTTTCGCGCGTCCGGTTCCATCCTCAAGTTCGCCGGTTTCAGGGCGGTGTACATGGAAGGCAAGGACGACGTGGACGAAGAAGACGCGAACCGTCCGCCCATTCCCAAGCTCGAAGAGGGCGAGCGGCTCGACTGCATGGGCATCGCCCCGGAGCAGCGCTTCACCAAGCCGCCGCCGCGCTTTTCCGACGCCTCCCTCGTCAAAGCCCTCGAAGAGGAAGGAATCGGCAGGCCCAGCACGTATGCCAGCATAATCGCCACGCTCGAAATGCGCGACTACGTAACCAAAGACGGCGCTCGCTTCGTGCCGACCAATCTGGGCAAGGCCGTAACCGGCCTGCTGGTGCAGAACTTCACAGACGTGATGGACATCGGATTCACCGCCGGAATGGAGGAGAAGCTCGATGACATCGCCGAGGGGGAGATGCGGTGGACGCCGGTCATCAACCAGTTCTACGATCCGTTCGAGCAAGCGATCGAAAAGGCCATGAACGAGGCGGAGCGCGTGCCGCGCGAACTGTTGGAGGAGCCGACAGACGAGGTCTGCGATGACTGCGGCCAACCGATGGTCATCAAGAGCGGACGCTTCGGCAGATTCGTAGCTTGCACCGGGTACCCTGAGTGCAAGAACACCCGTCCAGTAGAAACGCCCGAGCAACGCGCCGTCCGAGAACTGGTCAGCGAAGACATAGACGAGCTTTGCGACAAGTGCGAACGGCGCATGGCGGTCAAGAACTCGCGCTCCGGCAGGTTCATCGGCTGTACCGGATACCCGGAGTGTAAGAACGCCAAGCCGCTGCCCGTAGGGATAGCCTGCGAGAAGGACGGCGGCATGATGGTAGAGCGCAAGCAGAGCGGACGCAACGGCAGAATCTTCTACGGCTGCTCGAACTACCCGGACTGCAACTACACCGTCAATCCGCTGCCGCAGCCGTGCCCAAGCTGCCACAAACTGCTGGCGGCTGTTGGGCGTGGACGCCGCAACGCGCGCTGCCTAGACGAGGCCTGCGGCTGGACCGGCCCCACGCCCAAGTTCGAGCCCGGCGCGGTGGGCGCAACCTCATAAGGCCAGGCGCATTTTTCGATGGCTGGCAGTTAGTGGTTAGATCCGCTACACAACGCCAATGTATGGGAAATAGCGCAATCTTCTATCGGAGCAGCGCGACTTGGAACGAACCGCTTGGAAAGAGACCATGACCGCGTTCCGCGATCACTTGGTCGTGGAGCGAAACTTGGCGCCGCTGACGGTGCGAAACTACCTCGCCGACCTCGAGCCTCTGCGCGACTTCATGGAGAACCGAGAAATCGCCTCGTTCGCCGACCTGGACCGGCTGAAGGCGCGCGGCTACCTCGCGTGGCTGCACGAACTCGGCTACGTCCGCCCCTCTGTGGCGCGCAAGCTCAGCGCGCTGCGCTCGCTGTTCCGCTGGCTCAACAGGGTCGGAATCGCCGACCACGACCCGCTTCCTCCGCGCGGCAACTTCAAGGTGGACTCGCATTTGCCGCGCTTCCTGTCGCAGGACGAAGCTTCGACGCTGATGGAGATACCCGACACGACGACAGACAAGGGCATTCGAGACCGCGCGCTTCTGGAGCTGATCTACGCCGCGGGCCTGCGCGTTAGCGAAGTCAACGGCCTGAACGTGGACAGCGTGAACCTCCACACGCGCGAACTTCGCGTAACCGGCAAGGGATCGAAGGAGCGAATCGCCCTCATCGGCCAGACGGCTCGCGACGCTCTGAGTATCTACATGAACGAAGTACGCCCGTCCGTAGCGTCCGCCGATTTCGATGGCGCCGGCGGCGCGCTGTTCGTCAACAGGTATGGCAAGCGGCTGAGCCAGCGCAGCATCCAACAGGCGGTGCGCGGCTATGCGGCGCGCGGCGGACTTGGGACGCAGGTCCACACCCACACCTTGCGCCACTCGTTCGCGACACACCTGCTCGAAGGCGGCGCGGACCTGCGCGTAGTCCAAGACCTTCTCGGCCACGCCAGCCCCGCCGCGACGCAAGTCTATACCCACGTAACCGGATCCGAAGCCAGGCGCGCGTACATGTCCGCCCACCCGCGCGCCCAAGACTCACAGGACGATCAAGGCGAACAATGAAGTTTCTAATCATCAACGGACCCAATCTGAACAATCTTGGCCGCCGCGACGCCAGTCACTACGGCACAACGACTCTGGCGCAGATCGAAGACAGCATCCGAGAGATAGCCTCCCAACGCGGCGTCGAAGTCGAGTTCTTCCAGTCCAACCACGAAGGCGATATAGTGGGCTTCATCCAGCAGTTTACGGACGGGGCCGACGGCATCGTAATCAACGCCGGGGCGCTGACGCACTACGGCCTTTCGATGCGCGACGCGCTGACCGACTCGCGCCTGCCCATCGTCGAGGTTCACCTGTCCAACATCCATGCCCGCGACGAGTTCCGGCGACACTCGGTAATCGCCGACATCGCTGCGGGCCAGATTGCCGGACTCGGCGGGCGCGGCTACCTATACGCTCTCGACTTTCTGGCCGCGCGCCTAGCCCCCGCGGAGATCCAAGGAAGCGAACAGGACGAACCGGGCGGAGAAGACGAAGAGAGCGACGAAGAGTGAGCGCCCGCGTCGAGCGGCTTCGGGAGCGCATGGCCGAACTGGAAGTGGACGTGTTCCTGGTATCGTCGCCCGCCAACCGCCGATACATATCGGGTTTCACGGGATCCAACGGCGTCCTCGCAATCACCGCCAACGCCGCGCTGCTGCTGACCGACTTTCGCTACATCGAGCAGGCGCGGTCGGAGTCGCCCGGGTTCGAGGTTCGCCGTATGCTCGGTGGGCAGCCATGGCTGCCGGACGTAGTGGCGGAGCTATCGATCAACAGGCTGGGGGTTGAGGCAGACGATCTGACCGTCGCGCAGTTTAGCCGCCTCAGGCGAGAACTGGATGAGTCCGACGACGGCCTCGATGTCGAGTTCAAGGAGACATCCGGCGTAGTCGAGAAAGTCCGCGCCGTGAAGGACGACGACGAGCTGCGCCTGTTGAGCCGCGCGGTCCGCATCGCCGACGAAGCGCTTGCCTATGTTCGCGCCAAGATCGAGCCCGGAATGACAGAACGCGACATCGCATGGGCGCTGCACCGTCGGATGCGCGAACTTGGCGCCGAAGGTCCCGCCTTCGACACTATAGTAGCCGCCGGCCCCAACGGCGCGCTGCCCCACCACCGCGCCGACGACACGCCTGTCCGAAACGGCGAAGGCGTAGTGATAGACATGGGAGCGAACTGCGACGGCTACCGCAGCGATCTAACCCGCACCTTCGTGGTAGGCGCCGAGCCGAGCGAAAAGTTCAGAGAGATATACGACATCGTCCTGAAGGCGCAGCTTGCGGCCATAGACGCCGCCAAGCCCGGTATGACAGGCGAAGAGCTCGATGGTGTAGCGCGACAGGTCATCGCAGACGCCGGATATGGGGAAGAGTTCGGACACGGCTTGGGGCACGGCGTAGGCCTGGCGATCCACGAACGCCCGATGGTGGTCCCAACCTCGGAAGACGTAATCGAAGACGGCATGATCTTCACCATCGAACCCGGCATCTACATCCCCGGCTGGGGCGGCGTGAGAATCGAAGACATCGTGGCCATGCAAGATGGAGCCGCCAAAGTTCTGACCCGTTCGCCCAAGTAACGACGCGGAACACTCACTCATGCGTCATCAAGGTCGTTTTTCTGCTATGGTATGAGGTGACTCGAAAGCGTAAACAGGAGAAAAGCGCATGACCATCGGATACGGCGACCTCAGGAAGGGCATGGCGATCGAACTGGACGGCGAGCCTTACCTAGTGGTGGATTACGAACGCAACAAGATGCAGCAGCGCGCGCCCACTATGCGGATTCGATTCCGGGGGATCCGCTCCGGCAGGGTGATGGACCGCAGTTTTTCGGGATACGACGTGAAGCTGACGCCCGCCGACGTCGAGCGCCGCTCCGCCCAGTACATCTACGACGAAGACGACCTCTGCTACTTCATGGACTCCGAAACCTACGACCAGTTCCCCATGACCAGAGGCGACATCGCCAACGAACTCAACTACCTGAAAGAGGGCACTACCGTAGATCTAGTCTTCTACGAAGACAACCCCATAGCCATAGACATCCCCATCACCGTAGATTTGGAAGTGGTGGACTCGCCGCCCGGACTGCGGGGCGACACCGCAACCGGCGCTACTAAGCCCGCTACGCTCGAAACGGGGCTGCTGATACAGGTGCCGCTGTTCGTCAACGAGGGCGAGATGGTCAAGGTAGATACTCGATCAGGCAGCTACCTATCCAGGGTGTAACCCGGCCCGAGGCGCCCCATGACGATGATCTACGGCGTATCCCAAGTTACCGGATACCTCAGAGACCTGCTGGCCTACGATGACCTGCTGAACGACGTCTGGATCGAGGGCGAAGTCTTCAATATGACTCGCTCCGGAGCGGGACACTCATATTTCACGCTGCGCGACTCGAGAGGCGCGCTCCGATGCGTTCTGTTCCGAAGCGGGCGCGGCGGACAGCATCTGAGCGCCGGCGCGCAGATAGTCGCTCACGGGCGCATCGGCATCTACGAACCCCGCGGCGACCTCCAGCTAGTCGCAGACATCATCCAGCCTGAAGGCGTAGGCGAGCTTCAGCTGCGGTTGGAGGAGCTTCGGCTGCGGCTTTCGGGCGAGGGGCTGTTCGACCAATCGCGCAAGCGTCCCCTGCCCGCGTTCCCCAAGCGCGTCGGCGTCGTAACTTCGCCCACGGGCGCGGTCTGGCACGATATCCAAAACGTGCTATCGCGCCGCTACCCGCTCGTCGAGCTGCTGCTGGCCCCGGCTATGGTGCAGGGCGATGCGGCGACCGATACCATTGTCGAGGCGATAGCCGCGTTGAACGAGGAGCCGGATATAGACGCCGTAATCGTAGCGCGTGGCGGCGGCTCGCTCGAAGATCTTTGGCCCTTCAACGAGGAGGCCGTGGCTCGCGCCGTGTTCGCCAGCCGCGCGCCGGTCGTCAGCGCCATCGGGCACGAGACCGACACGACCATCTGCGACTTGGTAGCCGATCTCCGCGCTCCGACGCCGTCAGCGGCGGCGGAACTGGTCGCGCCCGACCGCGACGAGCTCACGATGCGCGTCGGCGGCGCGGCTCGCGCCATCCATGCCGCCGCGTCGCGCCACGTCGAGCGCGCTTCAGCCGATTTGGACGCCCGCCGCCAGCGACTCGACCGCGCCGCCCCGTCAGCCGACGATCTCAGAATCCGCGTGGACGACACGCTCAACCGAGCCGTCGAACTGATGGAACGTGGGATAGAGCGCCACCGGTCCCGCGTCGCCGCCGCGCTGCCCGCGCTACGCGCGCTTTCGCCGACCGATACCCTGAGGCGCGGCTACGCCATCGTCGTTGATCCCGCAACCGGGGCAGTACTTACCGACCCGGCAGACACCGCGCCGGGACGGCGCATTGACATCACGCTCCACAAGGGCGATATTGTAGGCATAGTCCAATCAACATCACCCGCAGCGGAGACCGCGCCGGAGGACTGATATGGCAATGCCCTATAATGCCGATATGTACCCCGTCCAGTTCAGCGTAGAGTACCCCGAAAGCAGAAACAGGCTTACTACACTGGTACGGATCATCTTGGCGATTCCTGCCGTGATCGTCATCGCGCTGATCTCATACGGCATATTTTGGCTGAGCTTGGCGACCGCGCTTACCATCTTGTTCCGCAAGAAGTACCCGCGCCAGTGGTTCGACTGGCAGATCGCGGTCAACCGTTTCAAGGCTAGGATAAACTCCTACATAGGGTTGCTGCGAGACGAGTACCCTTCCACAGATGAAGAGCAGGCGGTGAATCTGGACATCGCCTACCCTGACGCCACGACCCAACTGAACAGGGTAATGCCTCTAATCAAGTGGATACTGGCGATTCCGCACTACATAGTCATCTTCGTGTTGGGCATTCTCAGTTTGATCGTCACGATCATCGCATGGTTCGCCATCTTGATCGTAGGACGCTACCCAAGAGGGCTGTTTGACTTCTCCATTGGAGTCAGCCGGTGGACGTTCAGGGTCAGCGCGTACGCTGGAATGCTCGTGACGGACCGCTATCCCCCGTTCAGGCTTTCTCCATAGCGATTGATTACACCCAACTCAGAGCCAGTGTGAAAAGGAAGATATGACAGTGAACGACTCCGGCGAGAAGTCGCCCGAAGACCTCGACAATCTGACGCTTGAGGAGGCTCTGGCGCTGCTCGATGAGACCGTCGCAGCTCTCGAATCCGGCTCTCTGACTCTCACGCAGTCCGTGGATAACTATGAGCGCGGCATGAAACTGGCGCGAGTGTGCAACGAGATGCTCACGTCGGCGGAGCTGCGAATCGCTCGCATCCGCACCGCCTACGGCGAGCAGATGCGCATGGTCGGCGACGAGGAGTAAGCGTTGCTGAAAGCCGATTTCCACATGCACACCAACTATTCTCCCGACTCTCTGCTGAAGCCGGAGCGCCTGGTGGAGCGCTGCATCGAAGTCGGCCTCAACTGCATCGCCGTAACCGATCACAACACCGCCGACGGCGCGTTCGCGGTGCGCGAGATAGCCCCGTTCATGGTTATCATCGGCGAAGAGGTCGGCACATCGGAGGGCGAGGTTACGGGCTTGTTCCTGCAAGAGACGATACCGCGCGGACTGTCGCCGGTAGAGACCGCCAAACGCATCAAGGAACAGGGCGGTCTGGTGAGCCTGCCCCATCCCTTCGACAGATTCAGGAGCGAGGTAATCACTCGCAGCGGCATCGAAGACGTGCTGCCATACGCCGATATCGTGGAGGTATTCAACTCCCGCAACAACATGAACGAGGACAACCGCAAGGCATACGAGTTCGCAGAAGAACATGGGCTACTGACCTCCGGCGTCAGCGACGCTCACACCGCCATCGAACTGGGCAGAACCTACGTAATCATGCCCGAGTTCGACGGCACGCCGGAAGGCTTCAAGCAGTCACTGGAGCAGGGCGTGATACATGCCCGCAAGATGACGCCGTTAATACACGCCGTAACCACGTTGACGAAGGTTAGAAAGCGCGTGTTCGGTTGAGGAGAGATCAGGAGATAAGAGTTAGGAGAGAGACCCCCAGCCCCCACTAATAACAACCAACAACGAACCGCTAACAACTAAGCGCTAACTATGCCCCAATCCCAAGAATTTCTAACATACGTCAATGGGCGTCTCATGCCGCACTCGCAGGCGGTTCCCCTGCTGCGCCGCATCAACATGAGGGCGGTGGGCGGATACTACGACTCGGCGCGCACGTTCGGCGGCAGACCATTCCGGCTGCGTCAGCACCTGGAGCGGCTATTTGGCGGACTCGCCTACTCTCGAATAGATCCAGGCGTTACCATCGAAGACATGGAAAGAGCGTCGCTCGGAATCGTCGAGGCTAATCTCGCTCTGCTAGGCTCCGGCCCGGCGGACATGGTGGTTACGCAGACCGTAACAATGACGCGCCCAAGTTCCGCCGACGATCTGCCAGGCGTAGATGTAGCGATATACTGCGTTCCGCTGGACTTCTCCGCTTTCGCGCGCGGCTACGTGGACGGCGCGCGGCTGTTCACGCCGCTCACACATCCACTCCCGCCCGGAGTCGGCGACGGCAAGACCGGCAGCGCGCTGACGCTCGCGCTCATGGTCAACCGCGACGGCCACATTACCGAGTGCCAGGGCGCGAACTTCATGTTCGTAACGGACGGCAAGATCATGCTGCCCGATCGCCGCAACGTTCTGCCCGGCGTCAGTATGCATACGGTTTTGGAACTGGCGACTTCCATGGGGATTTCGGTTGAAGAAGGACTATTCAGCCCATCGCTCATATATGCCGCCGACGAGGCGTTCGTAACCAGCACCCGGTACTGTATGCTACCCGTAGCCTCGCTGAATGAACGCCGAATCGGACGCTCGATACCCGGCCCGGTTACCGACAGTCTTCTGTCGGCGTGGAAAGACATGGTAGGCGTGGACTTCGTCGAGCAGGCGCTCAGAGCGACCGGAGAGAACGGGTGATACACGCTTTGGGACGGCTTGGATCTAACGCAGAGGCGCAGAGGACACAAAGACCCGGAGAGAGGTTAGAATAGAGACTGTTGCGACTATTCGACTCAACGTTCCCTTAGTGGGCGCCAGAAGGAATGGATCGCATCGAAATCAGAGGGAGGCGCCACAATGCTGCCAAGAGAGTTCGATGTATCGGGCAAGACCGTAATCATAACCGGCGCGGCGCGCGGCATAGGAAAGGGAATAGCTCGCGTGCTTGCTCACGCAGGCGCCAGAGTGATGGTCACCGCGCTCACCGAAACATACCTGGCCCCTCTCGGACGCGGTATGCAGGAAGCGGGATATCCCATCCTCACCATAACCGCCGACGCGACGGATAGCGACGATTGGCAGCGCGTGACGGACTACGCCCTGTCTGAGTGGGGTCACATAGACGCGCTCGTAAACAACCTCGGCGACGCCATCCGCAAGCCTCTCCTCCCGACTCCCGGCTCGGACGGCACCCCGATCACGGACGACGAGTACCGGTTCGTGCTGGACGTCAACCTCACCCAAGCGTTCAAGGGCTGTCGCGCCGTGGGTCCTCACATGATCGAGCGCGGACGCGGACGCGTCATCAACATCAGCGGCTTCGCCGCGCGCAGGGGTTCGCCTGAAGCCCTTGTCTATTCGACCGCCAAAGCCGGAGTCGCGCGGCTGACGCAGACGCTGGCCCTGGAATGGGCGCCCTATGGCATCACCGTCAACTGCATCGCGCCCGGCATCTTCCCGGATCCTGAGACCGCAGACCCGGAGCAGCTCGCCAACTCCCGCCAGAACGCCCGCGAGAATGTCCCGCTTGGCAGGGTGGGCGAGCTAGCAGAAGTCGGCTTCCTCACGCTGTACCTGATGTCAGACGCATCGTCGTACATGACCGGCGAGACATTGTATATAGACGGCGGCCTGAGCCACAGCTAGACGACGACCACCTCGTTCTCCAGTTCACCGATCCCCTCTATCGCAATCGCAACCAAGTCGCCTTCTCGCAGGCTGAACTCCGGCGGCGGCACGATTGCGGTGCCTGTCAGAACCGTCGTCATGTCCGGCACCAGATTGGCGCGCTGGAGCCAGTCCGAAAGCTCCTCGCAAGATCGCGCCATCAGCGACGTAGAAGTAGTGTCCGACCATATCTCGTCGCCGTCGCGCCATATCGCGCATGATATTCTCAAGTTCGACGGGTCCAGATCTTCCGCCGATACGAAGCAAGGCCCAATCGCGCAGCAGCGGTCATACACCTTGGCCTGCGGCAGGTAGAGCGGGTTCTGCCCCTCGATCGAGCGGCTGCTCATGTCGTTGCCGATGGTGTAGCCGACGATCTCGCCCCTGTATAGCACGAAGGCAAGCTCCGGTTCGGGCACGTTCCAATCGGAGTCCGGGCGGATGCCTACGGTCTCGAACGGCCCGACGCAGCGGTCAGACGACGCCTTGAAGAACACCTCCGGCCTGTCCGCAGTGAACACCTTGGCGTACACGTCCGGCGTGTCGCTCTCGCGCTGCCGCTCCATCTCGCTGGTCTTGTACGTAACGCCCGCCGCCCACACCTCGGGCGGATCGAAAGGCCTGTCCAGCCGGTAGTAGCCTTCACCTGTCCGCGAAACCCCCATCACCTCGCCCAAATCGAACCTGTCCGCGTTCCCGCTCTCAAGTACCAGATTCGCTATCTCGTCAACCGACATCCCGGACAGCGACGCGCCCAGCAGCAAGTCGGTCAGGTCGGTCAGATCAGGGTCCACGCTGGTCAGATCCAAAGCAATGGAGTTGTCAGTCTCCACCACCAGCCGAGCGTCCCCGTCGTTGGAAACCAAAGTGTAGTATCGCATTGGTCGTATCACCTCGCCCATGTCTTCCGCCAATAGCGCTCCCCGCCATCATATCGTCTAGCTCGCAGAAACCGCAAAACCGCCGTTTACGCGACCGCCGCGCGTTGACACTGTCCGAGCGTAGCTCATATACTCGATTGGAACTTCCGAAATGAACTTCGGGAATCTTTCCACACCGCATCTAGCCCGCGGGCGTTCGGCGTCCCGGAGCCGGTGAGCGCATGACTAGGATTATCTTCGTAACGGGCGGCGTAGTAAGCTCAGTAGGCAAAGGCGTAACCGTCGCGTCCATAGGCCGCATACTCAAGAGCCGTGGCGTCTCGGTCTCACTCATGAAGCTCGATCCGTATCTCAATGTGGATCCGGGCACAATGTCCCCCTACCAGCACGGCGAGGTGTTCGTAACCGAAGACGGCTGCGAGACGGACTTGGATCTGGGCCACTACGAGCGGTTCGTAGATATGAACCTGACGCGCCTGTCCAACATCACCGCCGGACAGATATACCGGGACGTGATCGCCCGCGAACGCGCCGGAGAGTTCCTCGGCGGCACGATCCAGGCGATCCCGCACGTAACCGACGCCATCAAGCAGCGCATCCTGGAACTGGCCGACGACTCCGGGGCGGACGTGATAGTGGTGGAAGTAGGAGGCACTGTCGGCGACATCGAGGGACTGCCCTTCCTCGAAGCCATCCGGCAAATGCGAAACGAGGTCGGGCGCGACAACGTGTACTACATACACCTGACCTTCCTGCCGTTCATCTCCTCTACGGAGGAGCTGAAGACCAAGCCCACCCAGCACTCGGTACGAGAGCTTCGCAGCATAGGAATACAGCCCGACGCCATCCTCTGCCGCTCCGATCATGAAGTGGACGAGGACATCAAGAAGAAGATCTCCATCCACTGCGACGTTCCAAACGAAGCCGTTCTGACGCTGCCAACCGTATCCAGCATCTACGAGGTGCCGTTGATACTCCAGGATGAAGGTCTGGGAAGGCTGATAGCCGACGCGCTGAACCTGAAGACGTCTTCCGACGACCTGGTTGACTGGCGCAAGATGGTCGAAGCCATCCGCTCGCCAAAATCGCAAGGGGCGCTGCCGATCGCTATTGTCGGCAAATACGTAGATCTGCGCGACTCGTACATATCGGTCAAAGAATCGCTGCTGCACGCCGGGCTGCACTTCAACAGAGACATAGACGTCCATTGGATCAACTCGGAGCAGGTGGAACAGGAAGGTCCGGACGCGCTTCTCGAATCGGCGGCCGGAATCGTGGTGCCCGGAGGCTTCGGATCCAGAGGCTTCGAGGGTATGATCGAAACCGTCAAGTACGCGCGCAGCCACGATGTACCGTACCTAGGCTTGTGCTTGGGAATGCAGGCGATGGTCGTCGAAGCCGCGCGCAACCTGCTGGGACTGTCCGGCGCCAACTCCACCGAGATGAACCCAAATACTCCGCACCCAGTCATAGACCTGTTGGAAAGCCAGAAAGCCGTTACCGAGATGGGCGGCACCATGCGACTCGGTCGTTACCCGTGCAAGATGGTCGCTCCCGATAGTTGGGCGGCGCGCGCCTACGACTGCGAAACCGTGAACGAGCGCCATCGCCACAGGTGGGAGTTCAATAACGAGTACCGCGAGGATTTTGGATCCGTCGGCCTCTGGCCCACAGGAATATGGACCGAGGGCGACCTGATAGAGATAATGGAGTATGAGCCTGCCAAGTTCATGGTCGGAACACAGTTCCATCCGGAATTTCTGTCGCGTCCAAACCGACCCCATCCTCTGTTCAGAGAGTTCATCGGTGTGGCGAACGAAGTAGTGCGCGAGGGCGGCCAGCCCATGCTGCCGATTGCGACAGGATGACGCCATAAACAAAATTGGACTAAACTGCCAACTTTATGTTATGATTGCCTCATAATTGACCTCTAATATGCTTGCGCGCTCTGGATTCCCAGCCGTAGGCGCCCAAAGAGGCGTCAATCCCGCACCTTACCCGCCTGTCTCTTCCCGCACCCCGCTCTAGCCAACCCCGAACGCTTGTATGCCGTGATTGTTCTCACAATCGGAGTAAGGCCAATGAACCTAACCGAAATAATGACCAAATCCAACGATGAGCTTGCACGTATGGCGTCTGATCTCGGCGCGAACGAAAACGGCTCCGGAAAGCGGCACGATCTGATAACGCGCGTCGCCAAGGTAGTCGCCGAGAAGCGCGGTCCCATTACAGCGTCGGGCATACTCTCCATAGTCAACGACGGCTACGGCTTCCTGAGACAGGACGCCGGCAACTCGTCCGCGAGCGACGTTTACGTGTCGCAGTCGCAGATCAGGCGATTCGGGCTACGAACCGGCGATCAGATGTTGGGCCGCGTGCGTCCGCCCAAGGACGGCGAACGCTACTTTGGCCTGGTGCGTGTGGATCAGGTGAACGGCGTAAAGCCCGACGCGGCGCGAAACCGCCCCAAGTTCGAGAGCCTGACGCCCATATTCCCCATAGAACGTCTCAGGTTGGAAACCGTCTCGCGCAACCTGTCCACCCGGCTCGTCGATCTTCTCGCGCCCATCGGGCGAGGCCAGCGCGGCCTCATCGTATCCCCACCGAAGGCGGGCAAGACATCGCTGCTGAAGGACATAGCCGCCGGGGTTTCGGTGAACCACCCGGACGTTCACATCATGGTCGCGCTCATCGGCGAGCGCCCCGAAGAAGTAACCGATATGCGCCGTTCGATCAACGGCGAGGTTTACAGTTCCACCTTCGATGAACCGGTAGAAGACCACTGCCGCGTCGCCGAGATGGTTCTGGAACGCGCCAAGCGACTCGTCGAGGCCGGCGCCGACGTGCTGATACTGCTCGACAGCATCACCCGCCTTACGCGCGCCTACAACCTCGCGCTGCCCACCAGCGGTCGCACCCTATCCGGCGGCATGGACCCGGTAGCGCTGTATCCGCCCAAGAAGTTCTTCGGCGCCGCCCGCAACACTGAAGAGGGCGGCAGCATGACAATCCTCGCCGCCTGCCTCATAGACACCGGCAGCCGTATGGACGATGTGATCTACGAAGAGTTCAAGGGCACCGGCAACATGGAAGTTCACCTGGACCGCCGACTAGCCGAACGGCGCATCTACCCGGCGATCGACATAGCCCGCAGCGGCACCCGCCGCGAGGAGCTGCTGCTGAACCAGTCCGCGCTCAACCAGATCTGGCTGCTTCGGCGCATGGTATCCATGATGTCCTCCGACGAGAAGTACCCCGGCGAGTCTAACGAAAAGATGCTCGAGTTCCTGCGAAAATCAAAGAACAACAACGAGTTCCTAGCCAACCTCGGCCGCAGCGGCTGACGCGCGTCCAGACCTCAAGCCCCCACATTCCAATTCCGCAGGCCCGGAGTCGCCATCGCCCCCAGGCGCCCGGCCAAGCCGCTACTTCGGCATAGCGTCCTTCAGCCCGAACCCGGTAACCGGCAGCAGAGCCGTATCCCTACCACCGATCACTCCCCGCTCCACCAGCGTCTCCAGACCTGCGAACGCCGCCGCCGATGTAGGTTCCGCGAACACGCCTTCCCGCTCCGCCAGCAGTCGCTGCCAAGCCACGATGCGCGCGTCCGAAACTGCCGTCGCCGCGCCGCCCGAGTGGCGCAGCGCGCGCAGAACCTGGCGACTGCGTGGCGGCGCGCCTACCGATATGCCCCCGGCAACCGTCGTCGCACCCGACTCCTCCCAAACCTCGCCTGCGAACTCGGCGGCGATAGGCATAACCGCCTCCGCCTGAACCGCGTGCAGTCTGGGCATCGTCTCCACCGCGCCGACCGCTATCAACTCCAAGTACGCCTTCCACGTCCCCAGAAGCAGGCTGCCGTTGCCTACCGGAATCACGATGTGGTTGGGCGCGGGCGACACCTCAGTCGCCACCTCGTAGCCGAACGTCTTCGTTCCTTCCACGAAATAGGGGCTGAGATTGTGCGAGGCGTACACGATGCCGCCCCGCCGGGAGTATTCGATGGCGGCGTCCGCGCTCGCCTCGCGCGGGCCTGGTATCGGGCGCGTCTGCGCCCGGTAGATTCGGATTTGCCCCATCTTCGCCACAGGCGCAGTTTCGGGCGCGAACACGTGCGCCGCGATTCCCGCGCGCGCGGAGTACGCCGCCACGGAGGCACCGGCGTTCCCGGACGAGTCTTCCACCACCGCATCAACGCCATGCTCCAGCGCAATGGACAGCATGGTCGCCGCGCCTCTATCCTTGAAAGACCCGGTGGGGTTCATGAACTCCAGCTTGCCCAGCGCCAGCGCGCAGCCCACCTGTTCGGCCACCGACGGCATCGGTATAACCGGCGTCCGGCCTTCGCCCATCGTCGCGCTCGGCGCGTCGGAGTGGAACGGAACGGGCATCAGCCGCCCGCCGATTTCTACCGTGTGGGCGCGTGGGTCGGTGTACTCGACATCGAGCGGCGCGCCGCACTCGTCGCAGGCAAGAGAAGACATATCCGCGGCGCGCGTCGCCGAACACTCCGTACAGACCAGATCTATGTGAGACATCTTCCACCTCTTGAACTAAAATCTCAACGCCGGTTCATGTAGAATCATAGCGAGGTTTGACCATGGTAACTCAGCTTACAGACTCGCACCCCGAAACTGTACCCGCAATGGCGACCGCCATGGGCGTAGATTCACCCGAGGCGGTCGTATTTCGCGGCGACGGCGAACCCAAGACGCCGGAGAGCATGGTGGTCCAGCTCGCCGACATCGTCCGCAGGCGCGGGATAGAACCCGACAGCTACTCTCAAGGCGGCGTAGTGGGCGAACTCGAAACCGCCTTTGCCGACAAGCTTGGCAAAGAGGCCGCCGTGTTCATGCCCAGCGGCACGCTTGCGAATCACCTGGCGATCAGGCTGCTGTGCGCCGGAAAGCCGCGCGCCATAGTGCAGGAGCAGAGCCACCTGTACCACGACAGCGGCGACACCACGCAGCGGCTGAGCGGCATCAACTTGATACCGCTCGCGCCTTCTCGCCCGTACTTCACACTCGACGAAACGCGCCGCGCCGTCTCAGAGTCCGTGGGCGGCAGGGTGACGGCGCCGGTCGGCGCGCTGATGATCGAAAGCCCCGTCCGCAGGCAGCGCGGCCAGATAATGCCCATGGACGAGATGCGGCGCGTTACCGACTACTGCGCGGCGAACGGCATACCAACCCACCTGGACGGCGCGCGGCTGTTCATGATGAGCGCCGCCACCGGCGTATCCCCCGCCGACTACGCCTCGATGTTCGACACGGTGTACGTATCGCTCTACAAGTACTTCGGAGCGCCGTTCGGCGCGATACTGGCGGGATCCGCCGACTTCTGCCGCGACCTGTTCCACCACCGCCGGATGTTCGGGGGCGGGCTGTCCGGCGTCGCGCTGGCCGCAGCCCTAGCGCTCGACGGCATGGACGGCTTCGATCGCAGATTCGCCGATGCCATGCGCAAGGCGCGCGAGCTGTTCGACGAACTCAACCGTATGCCGGGTCTCAGCGCAACCTCCTATGAACATGGCTCCAACATATTCCGTCTAACGCTGCCGCCCGGCATGGACGGCGAGCGATTCACCGAACGTCTGGCAGAGTTCGGCATATTCGCAAGCGCGGACGAGGATGATTGCTCTTCCGTGCACCTGACTGTGAATACTACAATACTTCGTCAGACCAACGAACGGATAGCGAGCGCTTTCAGGGCGGTAATCAACATTGGTTGACCAAGAGTCTGTAAGAGCCTTACGACGCTGGGCAGAGCGCACCACCGACCGCATAAACCAGCGACACGGCGGCATAATAGATCGAGTCCGCAAGAACTTCACGGTCGAATTGACCGTTAGAGTAGTGCGCGAGCTTTCCGAAGACGACGTTACCCACATGGCGGCGGGCGTCGCCTATTACGTGCTGTTTTCCATCTTCCCGCTGCTGCTGGTCATGATCTCGTTGATGAGCTACTTCTTGGAGCCGTCGGAGATCGAGGCGCATTTAGGCTCGATCATGGGGAGCTTTTTGCCCGGTTCGGACCAGTTCGTGTCCGAGAACATCGAGACGGTGTTGCGGCTGCGCGGCGCGCTCACGGTGTTCGCGTTTCTGGGGATGCTTTGGTCCGCCAGCAATATGTTCGGCGCGCTCAATCGCGCGATCAACCGCGCTTGGGACATCCACAACGACAGACCCATCTACCTGGGCAAGCCGCGACAGCTGCTGATGGCGCTCAGCATGGGTTCGCTGTTCGGCCTGTCCATCACCAGCGCGACCATCGTCCGCACCGCCGACGACATAACATCGCTGGGCGTGCCAATAATCTCCGATTTCGCTCATGTCATCGGCCAGGTCATCTTCCAGTCCATATCCCTGAGCCTGATGATCATCATATTCATGCTGATGTACAAGCTCATGCCCAACACGCAGACGCACTGGCGGTACATCTGGCCCGGCGCGCTTGTGTCGGCGGTGATATTCGAGATTTCAAAGAACCTGTTCATCATCTACATCAGCAGTTTCGCGTCCTACCAACACGTTTACGGCTCGATCGCGCCAGTCATGGTGCTGCTGTTCTGGACATACGTGAGCAGCATGAACGTGCTGCTAGGCGCCGAGATATGTTCCGAGTACGAACGGATGAAGCACGATATAGAGCGCGGCGTCGTGCGCCATAGCCGGCACAGACCTGGACGAGTTCCCACAGGTCCACACTGACCGGCGTCATGCTATAATCTCCGTAGTCCGACCATACCAAGCAAAACGAAGGAGCGAGCCATGACTCTGCTGCAAGATGTCGAAATCAAAGAGGTAGTCCGCGAGCGCTACGGCGAACTGGCGCGGCGCTCGGCGTCGGAGCCGGCGTCCTGCTGCGCGACCGACTGCGGCGGCGACGACGGGGTGGACGCGCTGGCGGTAGTATCGCCCCTCTACGAGGCGTCCGAGACCGACGGATTGCCGGCCGAGGCGCTCGCCGCGTCCGCCGGCTGCGGCAACCCGCACGCCATCGAGACGATGAAACCCGGAGAGACCGTCGTGGACTTCGGCAGCGGAGGCGGAATAGACTGCTTCATCGCCGCCAAAGCCGTGGGCGAGACGGGCCGCGTCATCGGAATAGATATGACCGAGGACATGATAGAGCTGGCGCGCTCGAACGCCGAGTCGCTAGGCGTATCCCACGTCGAGTTCCACCTGGCAGAGATGGAAGACACGCCGCTGGAAGACGACACGGCCGACGCGATCATATCCAACTGCGTGATCAACCTCGCGCCTGACAAAGACCTAGTCTTCCGCGAAGCCTACCGCATCCTAAAGCCGGGCGGCAGGCTGATGGTGTCCGACCTCGTGAAGATAGAGGAGATACCGCTGGAAGAGGCGCAAGACACCGCCAACTGGGTAACCTGCCTAGCGGGCACGGAGATGAAGGACGTGTACCTGGGGCGCATCAGCGCCGCTGGGTTCACCGCCGTCGAAGTAGTCGCCGACGCCCCGTGGAAAGACGAAGGCTGGCAGGCAAGCATCCGGAGCATGAACATCAAAGCCGTGAAGCCTGCCTAGCGGCATCGCCTCCAGCGTTATGACCCACGGACATTGATCCATGGGTCCGTCCACGAGTTAGAAGGCGAACGCACCCGACGCCGGCCGGCGTCGGGTGCGTTCGCCTGATTAGCTAGTTGATTTGTACGTGGAAGTTGTTGCCCGTCAGCGTGGCATCGGCGCCCCCGGGGGCAGCGGCGGTCACCTCGGGACGTAGCGTGTCGATTCCACGCCTGATCTGGCCCAGAACCTCGGACATCTGCTCTTCGAGGCTGAACAGCACCTCACTCGCGTACTGATCCGCGCCTTCGCGTCGAGACGCCGCGATGTCCTCAGCCTCAGACACAATCCTGTAAGCGCGCCTCTGCGCGTCCTGGATCATGTCCTCAGCCTCGCCCATCGCCTGCTCCGCCATTTCCGCCGCGCGCTCTTCCGCGGCGGCGAGAACCGTCGAGTCGCTCACGGCCGCCTGATGCTCCTCCTCCGTCGCCTTCTTCTGGGCCGCGACCTCCTCCTCGACCGTAGCCTTCACCCGCTGGGCTTCGAGATACGCCTGGTTGAGGATGCTGTCCTTCTGACGCAGAATCTCCTGAGCCTCCTGAACGTCCGCCGGCATCGCCGTGCGGAGCTGACTGATGACCCTAGCGAACTGGTCGGCCTCTACCATCACCTTGCGGCGGAAGCCAGGAACACGATTGCTTGTAGAGTAGAGTCGCTGCAACTCACTGTATGCCTGTTCGAAGTCCACCCTCGCCCTCCTTAGTTATTCAGATTGACATTTCCTATGAGACTATCTGGGAATCGGCAGGGAAGTCGCCTCAACCCGAGTTTAGCCTGTCCTTCAGCGCCTGCTCGATATGTGGCGGCACGAGCTCGGATATGTCCGCGCCCAGGGCTGCCACTTCCTTGATCCTGCTTGAGTACATGAACTGGAATTCCAGCGAACTCATGATGCACACTACGTCGATATCCGGCGCGATGTGACGCCACATGAGCGCCATCTCGAACTCAAGCTCGAAGTCGAACCCGGCCCGCAGGCCGCGCACTATGAACTGCGCGCCATTGTCGCGCGCCACCGTCGGCGCCAGCCCGGTGAACGGGACGACTTTGATATTCGGCGTGTCCTCCACAGCGCGGGAGAACATATCCACACGCTCCTCGGTGGAGAACATCAGCGACTTCGTCGGCGGCGACTTATAGACGGCGATGATCAGCTCGTCGAATACCGCCGCCGCTCGCTTCGCTATGTCTATGTGCCCCCGGTGCGCGGGGTCAAAGCTGCCCGGATATATCGCTCTAGCCATCTTCGACTCCGGCAGAGAGTACGGTTATCGCCGTATCTCCGTATGTTCTCGTCGTCTCCAATACGAATCGCCCTTTCGGGAACGGATGCGGAGCGCCGGTCCACAGGCTTAGCCCATGTTCCAGAACCACCAGCCCGCCCGGGTTCACCAAGCGCGCCGGCTGCAGCCGCTCCAACAGCTTATCCAACTCCCCGACTTCCGCCTGACGATACGGCGGATCGGCGACCACTAGGTCGTACCCGCCTGGCAGCGCGTTGAGCGTCGCCAGAACGGCGGCGCGGTACACCTTCGCGCGGTCCGAAAACGACCACTCGCGCAGGCGCGCCGACAGCGCGCCGCACAGCCGCCCGTTCCGCTCTACGAAGTCCACCCACTCGGCTCCTCGACTTAGCGCGTCAAGACCGATCGCGCCGGTGCCGGCGTACAGATCGGCGACTCGCTTGCCGGCTACCGCATCCGATCCCAAGACCGAGAACAGCGCCGACCTGACACGTTCAGACGTTGGCCTAAGCCCCTTCACCGAGGGAACCCTGAGCCGACGCCCCCTGTGCGTACCTCCCGTTATTCGCGTAGTCAAGGCAAATCACCGGAGTGGTTCCAGAGTTGCCGCCAGAGAATGCATATCGCGCATGGTCAAAGATGCTACCACGCCCATATGAGCCGTGAAAGGTAATTGCGAATGTTATTTTAGGGAAAATTTCGGGAATTAGACGAAATACAGGTAGGCTAGAGTCTAGATTCAACGCAGTGGCGCAAAGACGCGAAGGCGTGAAAGCAAGGGTCAACATAGCGACTTGGAGCAGAGCGCTCGCTATGAGTATCAAAACACCCGTCCGGTAGCGGTATCCAGAACCAGTACCTTGTCCTGAACGTCCAAGCCCAGCAGATCGCGCGTCCGCGCCATAGCGTCCAGCGCGCGTTCCGGCGTACCCCAGCCGGCGTCCTCCATCGCTTCGCGCAGCTCTTGGCCCAGCCGCGCGGCGTCGGGCGCGCGCTCGGCGTACAGCGTTTCGAGCGGCGTCCACAGCGTGTGCGGAAGCTCCATGCTCAGCAGACAGTGGCGGATAGCCCACGTGAAGTGCCACGGCGTCCCATACTCCGGCGGCGGCGCGGAGCCGACACCGTTTATCGCGCCCGAAGCCATCACCTCCGAGATGTAGTCGCGCCTGAACCCGAACGGCTCTATGATCTCATGGAGAGAAGGGTGAAGAACCATCTCCTCCAGGTCCTCGCCCACGCGCGCCTCGGCCGAACCCGGCGGATAGTCTGCGCCGCGCACGGTCTTCGGGTATCCGCGCGTTCGCATCAGCATATGCGTAAGCTCGTGCGCGACGTGATACGCCAGATCGTCATCCGGCAGCGACATCCAGCGCGGCGCGAAACCGCCGCTGTACTCCACCCCTTGGTCGCCGAACACCGATGCCAGACCGCGCTCTACTTCGTCGGCGTTCACAGGCATTTCGGACACAAAGGCATTCCAGAACTTGCCGAAGGGATCTACAAGCTGACGACCCAAAACGCGCATCGCTAAGCCTCCTAAGCCTCTAGGCGCGGCTTCCGCACCGTCAGCATCAGCCCCGCGCCCAGGTACGCCAGAACGGCAAACGTCAGGAACGATATGAAGTAAGAGTCGAAACGATCATAGATATAGCCGGCGTACAGCGGCGCGAATATCATGGCGATGTTGTTGGGCATCTGCGAAAGCCCCATGATCGTAGCGAACGCCCGGCGCCCAAAGTACTCGCCCCGGATCGCCGTCAGCAGCGGGATGCGCCCTCCGAATCCTATGCCGTACAGCACTCCGAACAGTACCGCCATCGGCGCCGTTTCGGCGAACGCGATCGCCAGTATGCCCGTGGCCTGGAATATGAGGAACACGAAAGTAACTATCGGCTTCGGGAGCCTGTCGGCGATGAACCCCGCCACGAACTGCGAGGGAAAGGCCACCGTGGTATATACAATCGGAATCAACGCCGCCTGCTCGAGCGTAAACCCCATGTCCGTCAGCTTTGGCGCCAAGTGAATCGAAAGCGTAACGATCGATATGCTCGAAGAGAGGTGAACCAGCGTGAGCGCCCAGAACGCCCGCGTCTTCAGGGCCTGCCGCGCCGTGAACTCAGGCTCGGCGTCGGCGTCGGCTTCCTGCGCGGCTTGGGTCGCCTGCCCGGACTGCATTTCAGATTGCCTGCCGGGGGAAGGGCGATCTCCGTCCGGGCGCAGCCCCATATCTTCCGGCCTGTTGCGGACCGCCATAGACACCGGCCCGATTATCGCCAGCAAGAAGACGCCAATGCCCAGCGTCGTCCACTCGAACCCGTGGTTATCCACCCCGTAGGCGAGCGCATAGACCATGTAGCCGCCTATGTGTATGCCGGACATGGCCGTCGCGATCGCCAGCGACCGCTTCCTGACGAACCAGTTGTTCACCATGCTTATCATCGCCAGCCATCCGCCCAGACCCGAGCCGAGCGTGATGATCAGAAACGCGATGTAGAAGTGGATGAGGGTCTCGTCAACGGAATCGAACGGCAGCGCGGCGAGCGCGAAATCCAGCCAGCCCAGCAGTCCCAGACCTCCCAGCCACTCGATGCTCGAGAAGTAGATGAAGCCCAACGCCATAACAACGTAGCCGATGATAATCATCCGCCGGTTGCCCAGCTTGTCTATCAGCCAGCCTTCGATAGGCCCCAGCACCGCGCTCTCGCCGCGAGCGAGCGAGAACGCCAACGACATGGACGTCCTACTCCAGTGGAACTTGCGCTCCAGCGCGACCAGGAACGTCCCAAGCCCCTGGAAGACGGCGACGGACATCAGCGACAGCATGAAGACGCAGATGATCACCAGCTTCCAGCCGTAGAACATGCCGCGCGCGTCGCTGTAAACGCCGGACACCGCGCCCCACGCGCCGGAAACTCTCCTGGATGATGCCTCTTGACCCGTATCTCTCACGCCCAAGATTCTACCAAAGAGGGGATGCGGCTAGGTAGGAGTTAGGAGACAGGAAGCAAGAGGCAGAAATTAGAAGGGGCGCATCTGCCCTTGCGTATTTGCGCCTTTGCGTCTTTGCGATGAATTACTTTCGCGCCCCCGCCGCTCGGCTAGCTCGGCTAGCCCGCGCGCGATATGCGCCGCGACCCAGGGGCCGCGATAGACCATGCTCGTGAGCAACTGTACGGTGTCCGCGCCCGCATCCATGGCGCGGCGCGCGTCTTCGGCGGTGAATATGCCGCCGCAGGCATTGATGGCGGCAGCGTCGCCTACTCGCGCCCTGACTTCGGACACCATCCGAACGGTATCATCAAGAATCGGCCTGCCGCTCAGCCCGCCCGATCCTACCGCCAACCTCTCGTCGGCCACCGGCTGGGTGTTGGCCACACTCAGCGCATCCACTCCCGCGTCCACGCATACCTCGGCCAGGGACAGGATCAGGTCATGGACATTCGCGTTCGTCTCTCTTGTAGGGAACGGCGGCATCTTGATGAACAGCGGGCGGGTCTTCTCCTCGCTGATTGCATCGAGCAGCTCACGCAGGACGCGGGTGTCGTGGAAGAGCCTCAAGCCGGCGGTGTTGGGAGAACTGATGTTGACCTCTATCGCCTCTGATAGCGGCTGAAGACGACGGTGGCAAGTTACTATGTCGCCTATGGCGGTTCCGGATACGCTGGCGACGATGGGGGTATCGCCTACACTCTTGCGTCCTCGTTCCAAGTTATGGGCTGCAACTTCGAGCCCCACGCTGGGGAATCCGAACGAGTTGATTATGGCTTCTCTCGACGTATCGCGCAGAAGCCGAGGACTTGGGTTGCCCGCTCTCACGTCGCGCGTAACCGTTCCGCAGGTCAGGTAGCCGAATCCGAGAGTGGATAGGCTGGGGAGGATGTTGCAATCCTTGTCGAATCCGGCCGCAAGACCGATCGGATTTCTGAGAGGGATGCCAGCGACTTGGGTTGGCGCGTCCGGAGCTCTGAACGCTCCGACGGATGCCAAGGCTTTCCAAATCACTCGCGGTCTGAGCGCGTCCGTCCCAACGTGGTACGCGTATTCGGCTGGCAACCTGAATAGCAGAGGACGGATGATGCGACGGTAGATGCTCATGCTCCCAAGATTTTGGCAATGGCGGCGCGGGCAAGTCAAGGTTCAGCGCCTGGATTTAACGCAAAGGCGCGAAGGAATTGAACCGACTCACACCACGACCCGCGCCATATGGTCGCTTACCTCCACCTTGGCAACGGTCGTCAGCAGGAAGTCTCTTCTCTGGGTGAAGCTCATCCCTTCCCAGCCGCGGAGGGTTTCTTCTACGTCGGTTGGGGTCTCGGCGCGTTCTGAGCCGTCACGCGCCCCGTCGAGGTCGCGCACGGCCCGCGCGAGCAGATCGGTCTTCGCGCCGCCGGCCGCCGTCTTGCGCATTGCCTGGACTAACCTGCGCTCCGCGTTCACCACACGCTCCCGCCATATCACCTTCAGCGGGTTATCAGAATCTGGGGCGTCCGGGGCGTCGGATCGGTCCGTGTCTAGCATGTCAAGCCGTCGCGCCTTGACGGCGATCGGCAGCTGCGCGAGCACCGCCCCTTCCAAGTCCGCCTCTCGCCATGTGTGGTAACCGCACACGCTCTGATTGTTGCGAGACTGGCACTGGTAGTATCTGTAAGTCTTCCGATTGCGGATGCCGTCCCTGTTGCTCCACATCTGGCGGCGCGTAACGCCCATCATGCGGTTACCGCAGTAGTCGCAGAACACGATGCCCGACAGCAGATATGGCTCGGCGCGCGCCGGTCCGACACGCGGTCTGCGCTCGCTGGCGATGTCCCTTGCCGCGCGGAACGTCGAACGCTCGATGATCGCCTCATGGGCGCCGGGCAGTCGCAGCCCAAATCGCGTGTACGTTCCGATATAGACCGGGTTCTTGAGGATGTCGCGAACGCTGACCACGCTCCACCGCCCGCCTCGCCGAGTCGCAATGCCCCGCTCGTTCAGATGCTGTACGATCAGCCGCATCCCCTTATCGTCCTTCGTGTACAGTCGAAAGATGAGCTCCACCACCGCCGCCTCGTCCTTCACGACCGCTAGCTTGCCGTCTTCGCCGTTGCGATAACCGAACGGAGGCCTGCCCAGCGCCTTGCCCCACAACGCGCGTTCCTGCATAGACTCCCTGATCTTGCCGCTGCGCGTCTTGGAGACGCCCGACACGCCAAGCACACTCAACGCGTTCTGGAGCGGATCGGGCAAATCTTCATCCTGGCAAGAGACCTTGCAGCCTGTATCTTCCACCTCCAGAAACGTTCGCGCCACGCTCTCCAAGTCTGTGCCCAAGTGCCCCGCGTCCGGCACCGCGACGAGAAAGTCATAACCGGACTCGCGTATGTAAGACAGCATCTCGTCGTACCCGACGTACCTGCCGTGGTCCGATACCATTTCATCGCCGAACGTCTCTACTGGCTGGTGGACGTTCAGATCGCAATAGTCGAGAAAATCGGACTCGAAGTCTTCGAGGCTCTTGACCCGACCGTCCGCCTGCGTAGGCGCGTCCGCTCTGAAATACCCTATCGCTCTCAATTGCGATCAAGCTCCTAAGCTGATTTCGTAGATGAGTATGCGCGAGCAACTGCTACACGGCACTATGTCATCTCCGGAGCGCACGCGCGCAAGCTCGGCGTTCGGGATGACCAACCTGCACCCGTGGCACAGCCCGCGTCGGTCCACCAGCGCCGCTCCCTGTCCGCCGCGCGTCCGCCGCGCGTTCTCATACATGCCCAACAGCGCCGGCTCGAACTCCGCCGCCATCTCCCGTCGGCGCGACTGAAGGTCGGGCAGATCCGCCGCCAGTTGGCCCTGACGCGCGCCAAGCTCCGACACTTCTCCCCTACGCTCTTCCTCCACCCTCTCGAACTCCGCCCGAGCGCCGTCCCGGAGCTCCTCAGTGTCCTCGATCTCCACCATGAATTCCAGAAGCCTGTCCTCCTCCTCCGCCTGGTTGCCGGCCAGCGACGCCCGCTCCTCCTGGTACGCCTCCAACTCTCTTGGGTTCGTAACCATGCCGCTGTACATTCGGCTGTCTATCTCCGAGATGCGCCGCTCGATCGCCGCCACCGTCCGCTCGGACTCCCGTCTCGCCGGGCCGAGCGCCTCCAGTTTGCGTTCCAGAATCGCCAGCCGGCGGTACGCCTGCGTCCGCCGGGAGTCGTCGGCCAAGCGGGCGCGGACCTCCGACAATTCCTCATCGCGCCGCTGTATTTCCCAATCCAGCTCTTGCAGCTCGTACAGTTCGTTCACGGAGCGCATCGCCACCACCTGTTCGGCAAGTAAACTCATTCTAGACCAAATTGGGTCGGCTATGAACCTCCTACACGGTATAGCCGAAACCGGACTTTTCTAGTAGAATCCAAAGAGAACTCCGAAATATGCCACAAGCGCACGGAGCCGCTCGCATGGAAATACCCGCCAGCGCCGCCCAAAGGCCCAGAACCAAGATCGTCGCCACACTCGGCCCAAGCTCGGATTCTTACGAGATGATCGCCAAGCTCGTGAACGCCGGGCTGGGAGTCGCTCGGCTGAACTTGTCTCACGGCAGCATCGAACAGCACCGCTCGATGTTCAGCCACGTCCGGCAGGTATCCAAGGATTTGGGGATACCAGTCGGCATCATGGTAGATGTACCAGGCCCCAAGTACCGCACGGGTCCGCAGTCGCCCGGCGACATCTTCCTGAAGGCGGGCGAGACGGTGGTGCTGACCAGTCGAACGGTCGTAGGCAGCCCTGAGATGCTCGGCGTCTATCCGCCAGGCATCCACGACGACGTGGAGGTGGGCGGGCGAATCCTTGTGGATGATGGCGCGGTCGCGCTCACGGCGGTTGCGGTTCATGGCACGGAGGTTATGTGCGAGATAGTTGACGGCGGCAAAGTAACGGAGCGTCGCGGCGTTACCACGCCCGGGCGCGCTCCCGCGCTGCCGTTTCTCGACGACCGCGCCAGGCAAGGCCTCAGCTTCGCCGCATCGGCGGGCGCCGACTTCGTAGCCCTGTCCAACGTAACCCGCCCCGAAGACGTCGCCATCGCCCGGAAACTGCTGGCATCCGAGGGCAGCAGCCCATTCATCATCTCGAAAATCGAGACCGCCGAGGCTATCATCGGCTTCGACGACATTCTCGACGCCAGCGACGGCATCATGGTCGCCCGGGGAGACATGGGCGTAGAGATCGAGCTGGAGCTTGTGCCAGTCGTCCAGAAAGACCTGATCAACAAGTGCAACCGCGCGGGCAAGCCGGTGATTACGGCGACGCAGATGCTCGAATCCATGGTCGAATCTCCCACGCCGACGCGGGCTGAGGTTACCGACGTAGCCAACGCCGTATATGACGGCACCGACGCGGTGATGCTCTCGGGCGAAACGTCCGTCGGCAAGTACCCGGACCGCGTAGTGGCGGTGATGAGCAAGGTAGCCATCTACGCGCAAAACGCGCTCGATTATGACCGCATCCTGCGTGAAAAGGCGCGCCAAGTAGAGCAACAGACCGACGACGCGATAACCTACGACGCATCGCGCATCGCCAACCAGTTGAACGCAGACCTCATCCTCGCGTTCACTGAGTCCGGCGGCACCGCGCGGCGCGTTTCCCGGTACAGGCCCCGCGCGCCCATACTCGCCCTCACACCGCACGAATCGGTCCGCCGCGCGCTCACTGTAAGCTGGGGAGTTACCCCAGTAGTCGTCCCCGTCCTGGAACATGTGGACGATCTGTTCGAAATCGCCAAGGCCGAAGCCATATCGTCCGGGGAGTTCCGGGAAGAAGGAAAGATCGTCATTACAGCCGGAATACCATTCGGAGAGCCTGGAAGCACGAATTTCCTGCACGTTATGGAAGTCCCACGTTCATAGACAACCACCAGAGTATCAATCGGAGAATCTCGCCGTGCTAAAGATATACAACACCATCGAAAAGAGCCTGAGCGAAGTGCGTCCCATCGAAGAGGGCGTCGTCAAGATGTACACTTGCGGACCGACCGTGTACCGCGACGCGCACATCGGCAACCTACGCT
This sequence comes from Dehalococcoidia bacterium, assembly GCA_034420955.1. Classification (GTDB taxonomy): domain Bacteria; phylum Chloroflexota; class Dehalococcoidia; order Lucifugimonadales; family UBA1123; genus VXRN01. The sequence goes on along the minus strand of DAOUKV010000009.1, from coordinate 250,168 downwards.
CGTATCTGATGGCAGACTGGATACGGCGCGCTCTAACCGCGCAGGGCATCGAGGTCATACACATCAAGAACATCACCGACGTCGGGCACATGCGCCAGGAGATGCTCGAACGCGGAGAGGACAAGATAATCGCCGCCGCGCTCGAAGAGGGCAAGACGCCCGCCGAGATCGCCGACTTCTACACCCAGCGCTTCCGCGCGGACGAGCTAAAGCTGCGCATACAGCCTGCCCACGAGTTCCCCAAGGCCACGGACCACATCCTGGAGATGATTGAGATAACCGAGCGCCTGGTGGAAGAGGGCTACGCCTACGAGGTGGACGGCAACGTCTATTTCGAGGTGGGCAAGTTTCCGGACTACGGCAAGCTCTCCGGCAACATCCACGAGGCCGAGCTGCTGGAAGCCGTCCGCACAGAGGCGGACCCGCTCAAGCGCGACCCTCGGGACTTCACACTGTGGAAGGCGGCCGAGCCGGGGCGCATGGTCAAGTGGGATAGCCCGTGGGGAGAGGGCTTCCCCGGGTGGCACATCGAATGTTCCGCCATGTCGATAAAGTACCTGGGCGAGGCTTTCGACATCCACACCGGCGGCGTTGACAACATATTTCCGCACCACGAGGGCGAGATCGCGCAGAGCGAGGGATTCACGGGCCGGCCAGTGGTCAACTCCTGGGTACACGGCCAACACCTGCTGGCTGACGGCGTGAAGATGGCGAAATCGGCCGGCAACTCGTTCATCATGTCAGACATCGAGGCGCAGGGCCTCGACCCAATGGCGTTCAGATACTTGTGCATGACCGCTCGCTACAACACGCGGCTCAACTTCACCTTCACCTCGCTCCGCGCCGCCCAACGCGGACTCCAACGCCTCAGGAACCGGGTGTGGCGCTGGATGATGGAAGCGGACGAGGTCGCCATGACCGGCGACGGCGAACCCGATGACGCCGAGGTCGAAAGCTGGACGCGCGCCTTCTTCGACGCGGTCAACGACAACCTGGACATGCCCGGCGCCCTCGCGCTAACGTGGGAGCTTGCCAGATCCGACGCCTCCCCGGCCACCAAGCTGGCGGCGATACAGCGCTTCGACGAAACGCTTGGCCTGAACCTGCTCTCGGTCGGCGACGAGTACGCCGCGCCTCCGGAGATTCTGGAACAACTGCTGCGCCGCGCCCAGCTGCGCGACATGAAAGAGTACGGCGCCGCCGACGCCGTGCGCGCCGCGCTCGACGAGGTGGGCTACGTGGTCGAAGATCACGAGCGAGGCAGCCGCATCCGCCCCAAGGCGGAGTGGGAGAAGCTGACCGAGCGAAGAGACGTAGTATCCGCCTCCGCCGAGGCGCCGTCGCTTCTGGACGAGGATGACGCTTACGACTTCACCGTCGGCGTCGTCGCCTGCAACTACGTGGACGACGTAAAGCGCGTCGTCGGCAGCGCGCTCCGATGGGCGGGAGACCGAGACGTCGAGTTCGTCATCCTGGACAACGGCTCCACCGACGGCGCCGGGGACTATCTAGACGGCTTGGCGGAATCCGACGACCGCGTCCGCGTCATACACGCCGACCACGCGCTTGGAGAGGGCGCCGCCAAGAACATAGTGCTGAAGCAGAGCCTGGGGCGTGAAGTCATCCTGCTCGACACCAGCGTAGAGGTGTGCGGCGACATCTACGGCCCCATCCACAAGATGCTGAGCGACAGCGACGTTGGCGTGGTAGGCCCCTTCGGGCTGCGGACCGACAACCTGCACCACTTCCACGACGGCGAGGGCGAGTCGGGAGAGATGGATGCGATGCAGGCGTACTGTTTCGCCTTGCGGCGCGCCGACCTTCGGCAGGTGGGCCTGATGCGCGAGAGCTTCCGCTTCTATCGAAACCTCGATATCGATTACAGCTTCCACTTCAAGGAGCAGGGCAAGCGCATCATCGCAGACCAGTCGCTGCCGATTACCCAGCACGAACACCGTGTCTGGAACGAGCTCGCCGAAGGCGAGCGCGACGAGCTGAGCCTGAAGAACTACCGTCGCTTCCTCGAAAAGTGGGGCGACCGCGCCGACTTGCTTGTCAGCAGCCGATCCGAATAGCTAGAATCTTCCAGGTTTGGCACAAAGGCTGCGATACCGCCGCTCGGAGGCGACTTGGAACTAGCTGTCTACTGGCTTCAACTTGCCGCGGCGGCGGGCATCATCCTGTTTGCGGCGCAGTACATGGCGCGCTCAGCCGACATCATCGCCGAGAAGACCGGGCTCGGCAGGTCATTCGTCGGCGTTGTCATGCTCGCCACCGCCACCTCCCTGCCGGAGCTTGGCACGGGGGTTACGTCCATTGTATGGGTTGGCGAGGTGAACCTCGCCGCCGGCGACGCCTTCGGCAGCAACCTGTTCAACCTGCTGATAATCGGGCTGCTGGACCTCTACTGGCGGCGCGGCCCCATCCTCGCCAGCGTCAGCTCAACGTCCGCCATGGTCGGAACGCTGGGGATACTAGTCATCTCGGTTGGCATGGGCGGCATGCTCATCAGCCATCTGACCGAAATCACCTCGGCATGGTACATCAGCCCAATATCCGTCATCATGTTCGGCGTATTCCTGACGGCGATGTACATAATCTACATGGCTGAACAGAACGGCGACGCTCCCGAACCAGCCGGCGCAAGCAATGGGGAGGAGCCCGCTGCCGTCCATGCCACCGCCAAAAGATCGGATTACGCCTCCGGACGCGGCGCTTTCCCGCCCCACGCGCCTCCCGCGCGCAGCGGCGGCGTGGCTCGCGCCTCGGCGCACGGACACTCCGCCAACTATGAAGACGAGAGTCTGAAGCGCGCCTTCGGGATATACCTGATAACAGCCGCCGCCGTCGTCGCCGCCGCCGTCTGGCTGGCGCACACCGGCGAGGCGATTGCCGAACTCATGAACTGGGACGCCAGCTTCGTCGGCACGCAGTTCCTGGCGCTCAGCACCTCGCTGCCGGAGCTCGCCGCGTCCATCGCCGCGCTGCGCCTCGGCGCGCCCGATCTCGCCATCACCAACGTACTGGGAAGCAACCTGTTCAACATGGGCTTCGTGCTGTTCCTAGACGACATAGCCTACGTCGAAGGCTCTTTATGGCATGGAATCAGCGACATCCACATGCTGACCGCCATCATAGCCATCGTGATGACTACGATAGTGATAGTAAGCGTCATGGTCCACCGCCAGCGCATCCGACCATTCGGACAGAGTAAACGATACGGACGGTTCGCAACCGTAGAAGGCTCGTCCATGATACTGCTCTACGCGGTGGCGAGCTTCTTGGTGTACACATTGTCCTGACGACGGGGATTTAACACAGAGGCGCAAAGGGCGCAAAGGAATTGCAGGCAGATGTTTCACCCTCACCCCAGCCCTCTCCCTGAGGGAGAGGGGGAACGATCACCCCAACAGGCGGCGCCTACCAACTTCGGATAAGTTCCGGCGCATCCGCCCTATTTGACAACCATGGCAGCCGTCCATACCCTTACGCCAACATAACTACAAGGAGAATGGCGATGTTCTTCGAGTTGCGCGAATACCGAACCCTTCCGGGTCAGCGAGAAAATTGGGTCAAGTTCATGGAAGATGAGATTATCCCCTTCCAGACCGCTCAGGGCATGACCATCGTAGCCAGCTTCGTAGGCCAGGAGGAGGACGACCTCTACATCTGGGTGCGCCGCTTCGAGAGCGAGGAGCAGCGCGAGCGTCTGTACGAGGCCGTGTACGAGAGCGACCGCTGGGTCAACGATATCGGACCCAAGGTGCCGGAGATGCTCGACAGGGACAAGATAATCGTCCGCCGCATCGAGGCAACGCCCCGTTCGGTGGTCCAGTAAGGGACAGTAGGCCGTGTGCGCTTCCACGACGCCCACATCCACCTGTTGGCATATGCCGCCTCGCTCGACGCCGTAGACTGCCGTCCGCCGGCTGTGGCGTCCATACCGGACATCATCCGCGCGATCGCAGCGCGGGCGTCGAGCGTGCCGCCCGGCGAGTGGATCGTGGCGACCGGGTACGACCACGCCGCCCTGTCCGAGCGTCGCCATCCGACGCGGCGCGATCTCGATATTGCCGCGCCGCGCCATCCCGTTCGGCTCGATCACCGCTCCGGCCACGCGACGACGCTCAATACCCTCGCGCTAGGGCGCGTGGGCATCCGCGACGACACCGACGAACCTCCCGGCGCGACCATAGCGCGCGATCTTGAGACCGGCGCGCCCAACGGCCTGCTGTTCGAGATGTCCGGGTGGCTAGACGGACGCATACCGCGCCCGCCGCGCGCGCGTCTAGCCGAATCGCTGGGCCGAGCTGTCGAGCGGCTGCTGTCTTACCGCATAGCGTCCGTGGAAGACGCTACGCACACCAACTCCCTCGAACGATGGGAACTGTTCCAAGACCTGATCGCCCGTCTGGACGAGCGGCGACGGCCCATCCCCAGCATAACGCTCATGCCCGGCGCCGCCAGCGTTCGGGACTTTGCCGCCAACGCGCTCACATTCGGCGCGCGCGACCGGAGGCTGCGCGTGGGACACGCCAAGATAATGGCTACCGCCTCGTCGGGCGCGATGAACCCTTCCCAAGCCGAGCTGCGCGAGATAGTAGCCGAGTGTGTCGCGCTAGGCTTTCCGGTCGCCATCCACGCCGTCGAAGCCGAAGTGGTCAGCGCCGCGGCGGCCGCCATCGCCGCCAATCCAACCCGTCATTTGGCGCATCATCCGGCGCCCTACGGCATCGCCCGGCACCGCATCGAGCACTGCGCCGAAGCGCCGCCCGACGTTTTGGACGCCGTGGTCCGGAGCGGGGCGTCCGTAACGACGCAGCCAGCTTTCATCCGCGAGCGCGGCGACGCCTATTTGCGCGAAGTTCCGCCTGAGATGCTGCCACACCTATACCCGGTCGCGTCGCTGATGAAGCGCGGGGTACAGGTCGCCTTCTCATCCGACGCGCCGGTGGCGGACCCAAACCCGATGGCGGCGATAGAAGCGGCTGTAACGCGACGAACCGCGTCCGGGCGCGTTGTGGGAGCGGAAGAGAGGATAAGTAGGGATGAAGCGGTTCGGGCTTATGGGGCGGAGGGATTTTAACGCGGGGACGCAGAGATTATCCTTCTGTTCCCCTATGCCTAGCTGCGCCTGCTTAGCACGTAGTCCAGAAGCGCGCCCAGCGACTCTCGCGACTCGGTATCGGGCAGTTCCTCGAGGGCGGACCGGGCTATCTCGCACCGCCGGGCCGCCTCGTCGTAGGCGGCGACGATGGTCTGAGGCTGCCGTATTAGCTCCACCGCGGCGTCCAGCAGTTCGTCATCCTGGCCGCCGCCGGACAGGTAGGCGGTGATGGGATTTTCCTCCGGCTGCCGTTCCAACGCGATGAACGCGGGCAGCGTCATTATGCCGTGCGCCAAGTCGCTGCCCACCGGCTTGCCGATCTCCGCCTCGTCGCCCTGAAAGTCCAGGATGTCGTCAACTATCTGGAACGCCATCCCAAGCTCCCGCGAGTAGCGACGCATGGCGTCCACCTCACGCGGGGGCGCGCCGCTCAGCGTCGCTCCCGTCTCACCCGCGGTGCTGAAGAGCGAGGCTGTCTTGTTGTATATCCGGCGGTGGTAGCCATCGAGCGTCTGCCCCGGATCGCGCGAACTCACCCGCTCTTCGAGTTCGCCGCTCGAAAGCTCCATGATCGTCTCGGAGAATCGGCGTATGACGCCGACGTGCCCGGTGTCGCACACGAACGTCGCCGACGACGCGAATACGTAGTCGCCCACCAGAACCGCGATGTCCTTGCCGAACAGGCTGGAAATCGTAGCGCGACCGCGCCGCGTATCGGATTCGTCAACCGTGTCGTCGTGTATGAGCGTAGCGATGTGCAGCAACTCGACTGCGACCGCCATCACCTCGGACCTGCGCTCGTCGTGGTCGTGGAAACTAGACGCCAGCAGGGTGATCGCCGGGCGCGCCCGTTTGCCGCCGGAGCCGTAAACGTGTGTTAGAAGCTGCGAAAGGAAGGGGAAATCGACGTTGGCAAGCTCTTCGAGCCGCTGATCTACCTTGTCCAGCCGATCCTGTATCGGAGCGTAGATTGCGGCGACCTGGTCCATGCCCGCCCTCGGCTGCAGTCTATGAGGACTATGTACCAAGCCGAGCCCTCTCTTCTTCGATGATCGAATCGTCCAGCTTGCGGAACAGAGGTCGAGGTCGGGGCAGGGCGCTGCCCGGAACGATAGCGTCCCGATCCCAGCGCCAGCCATCCTCCGCCACGCTGCCGTCCAGCCCCAACAGCGCGTGCAGCTTTTCCGACGTTCCGGGCATGAACGGGTAGAAGGCCGTCTTCAGGCAGTTGATCACCGACATCGCCGTCCACAGCGTGCGCGCCGCGTCCGCTTTGTCCGCCTCGTCAGATGATCGGACAGCCTGCCACGGAGCCTTCGAGTCCAGATACCGATTCGCCTCCCGCGCAATGCCCATCGCAGACTGAAGCGCGTTGCGGAAGCGGCACGCCTCGAGCCGGTCCGACACGTCGTTCAGACCGCGCTCGGCGGCGTCCAGCAGCGCCAAAGACTCGGCGTCCAGCTCGCCACGCTCGGGCGCGGCGCGGTCGAAGTTGCGCCCCACCATCGAAAGCACGCGATGCACCAAGTTGCCGTATGTCGCCACAAGCTCATCGTTGTTGCGACGCACATACTCCGCCCAGGTGAAGTCTGAGTCGCTGGTTTCGGGCATGATAGCCGTCAGCGCGTACCGGATCGCGTCCACGTCGTGCATGTCGAGGAAGTCGGGCATCCAGACAGCCCAGTCGCGGCTTGTGGAAACCTTCTCGCTCTCGAGGTTCACGTACTCGTTCGCCGGAACGTCGTAGGGCAGATTGAGGTCGCCGTACGCCATGAGCATAGACGGCCAGATGACGGTGTGGAACGGGATGTTGTCCTTGCCCATGAAATAGTACGAGCGCGCGTTTTCATCCTGCCAAAATTCGCGCCACCGCTCCGAGTCGCCGGAGTTCTGCGCCCACTCCTTCGTAGCCGACAGGTAGCCGATGACAGCCTCGAACCAGACGTATATGCGCTTGTCATCGTAGCCATCCAACGGCACCGGCACGCCCCACTCGAGGTCGCGAGTGATGGCGCGGTCCTTGAGGCCGCCTTCCAGAAAGCCGATCGTGAAATTCTTGACGTTGGGCTTGAAGTGGTCCTTGGATCGGACCCATTCGAGCAGGCGATCCTCGAACGCGCTGAGCCGGATGAAGAAGTGCTCGGTATCGCGTATCTCCGGCTCGCTGCCGCATATGCGGCATGTCAGGCCGATGAGTTCTTCCGGGTCCAGCGTATTGCCGCACCTGTCGCACTGGTCGCCGCGCGCCGCCTCGTAGTCGCAGTGCGGACACGCGCCTTCCACATAGCGGTCAGGCAGGAATCGCGCGTCTGTCAGGCAGAACGGCTGCTGCATCGTATCCTTGTACAGGTAGCCCTTTTCCAGCATCCGCAGGAACATATCCTGCGTTACCTCAGTGTGGTTCTGCGTATGGGTGGAGGTGAAGTTGTCGAAGCTCACGCCCAACCGCTCCCACGTATCGAGGAACTCGGCCTGGAACTTCGACAGGATGGCCTCGGGCGTTACGCCTTCCTGGTCGGCGGCGATGGTTACCGGCGTCCCGTGCGCGTCACTGCCCGATACCATGGCGACTTCATGGCCCATCATTCGATTGTACCGCGCGAAGATGTCCGCCGGCAGATAGACAGCCGCCGCTCCACCGACGTGAATGGAGCCGTTGGCATACGGCCACGCCACGCAAACAAGCACTCGATCAGCCAATCCCATAACCTCCAAGGCGTTGGAACTATTCCCGTCTTCATGTTATCACAGTTGAAGGGGGGATTTTAACGCAGAGGAGCGCAGAGACGCGGGGGAAGATTTAACGCAAAGGCGCGAAGAGGCAAAGGCGCAAAGAGAGTTGGCTTATTGGGTGTGGACTAGTCGTCCAAGCTCAGCCAGAGGGAGTAGAGTTTCCGGCGCGGCAGGCCTGTCTTGGCGCGGACGGCGGATATAGCGTCTCGCGCGGTCATGCCCGCGGCGTGGGCGTCGGACAGCAGAGCCGCCGCATCCGGCTTGGCCTCCTCGCGCGCCGCCTCTAACGCCGCTGCCGACGCGCCTTCGATCACCAGGGTAAACTCGCCGCGCGGCTTCTGGAAGCGCGCCGCCGCGGACGCCGCCGTTCCGCGATACACCTCCTCGTGTAGTTTCGTCATCTCGCGGCATACCGCGATGCGCCTGTCGCCGAACGTTTCCCGCATATCCGACAGCGACGCCGCGAGCCGGTGCGGACTCTCGAACGCCACCACCGTCCGCGTCTCGCCGGCGAGCGCCGCCAGCCGCGCCGCGCGGTCCGCCCTCCGGCGCGGCAGAAAGCCGATGAACACGAACTCGTTCGCGTCCATGCCCGACGCCGCCAGCGCAGTCGTAACCGCAGACGCGCCCGGCAACGCCACCACCGCAAACCCGCGCTCAGCCGCAGCCGAGATCAGAAAGCGGCCGGGGTCGCTGACCGTCGGAGCGCCCGCGTCGGATACCAGCGCGATGTCGGTATCCTCGAGACGCTCCAGCAACTCGCCCGTTCGCTCGCTCTCATTATGTTCATGGAACGAAATTAGCCGGGTCGCGATCTCATATCGGGCGAGCAGCTTGCGCGTTACCCGCGTATCCTCAGCCGCGATCAGCCCCGCCTCTCGCAGCGTTCGCAGCGCGCGGAGGGTGATGTCTTCGAGGTTGCCTATGGGAGTTGGCACGACGTACAGGGTTCCCAACGTGAACTTCCTTGATTTTAACGCAGAGACGCAGAGATGGCGCAGAGAATTTAATGCAAAGGCGCGAAGGCACAAAGGTTATTTGATATATTCTACGCTAGGATTTAGCGCAGTGGCGTAGAGAGATGCAAGGAGTTTGGACATGGCGCGTTTGGAAGGAAAAGTTGCGGTGATTACCGGTGCGACCGGCGGCATTGGGAGCGCGGCGGCGAAGCTGTTCGCGGAGGAAGGGGCTCGGGTGGCGCTGGTAGATCTCGATGAAGCAGCGCTCCGCGAGACGGCGCGGTCGATTGGCGAGGACACGGCCAGTTACACGGTGGCCGACGTTACACAAGCGGATCAGACGCGAGCCTACATAGATGAGGCGGTGAACCGCTGGGGCGGCATTGACGCGCTGTTGGCGAACGCGGGGATCGAAGGGAAGCTGTCTAACATAACCGACTATCCCATAGACGAGTTCGACCGGGTTATGGCGGTGAACGTGCGCGGGGTTTGGCTCGGAGTCAAGTACGCCATCCCGGCGATGCGCGCGCGCGGCGGGGGGAGCATCGTCATAACCTCCTCTACGGCGGGCATATCCGGAAGCGCGGAGATGTCGGCGTACAACACCAGCAAGCACGCGGTGATCGGCCTGATGCGCTCCGCCGCCTTGGAGGGCGCGTCGGACGGCATCAGGGTCAACACCGTCAATCCGGCGCCAATCGAGACCCGCATGATGCGTTCGATAGAAGAGATGCGGGTGGATGCGCTCGACGATTCCAAGGTAACCGTGGATGTCGTGAAGCAGGCGGCTGCAGAACGAATACCGCTGCAACGGTACGGAGACCCGGAGGAAGTGGCGAGGCTGATGCTGTTCCTCGCCAGCGACGACAGCAGCTTCTGCACCGGAGGCGTCTATATGGTTGACGGCGGGAGGTCGGCAGGCAGCCGCTAACCTCCGTCTCATCGCAGGGTCTTTCCATATCTAACGCAAAGGCGCAAAGAAGCAAAGACACAGAGGTTTGAATCAAAGTCTCTCGCGTCCCCGATCCTTCGCGTTGAATACAATGGAAAGACCTTTCATCTCAGCGCTTGCCACTAGCGCTAGTCGCCAGTCTGTCGTACAATCCCCACGAACCAATAAATGAGGAGCGGCGGATATGGTACAAGTTTTGGACATAGAGACGCAGTTCGACAATACTTTTACCCGGCAGTTCGGCTTTCCGAAAGAGCGGCCCGCGGTGAAGGTGGAGGGGCTGCTGCAAGACAAGGTGCGAGAGTTCATTTCGGAATCGCCCATGCTGGTGATGGCGACCAGCGCGGCGGACGGCTCGTGCGACGCTTCGCCAAAGGGCGGCAAGCCCGGATGGGTCAAGATTCTCGACGGCCGCCGCCTGCTCATACCCGACGTCGCCGGCAACCGCCTGTTCCAGTCCTACCTGAACATGGAAGAGAACCCGCACATCGCGCTCATATTCTTCATCCCCGGCATCCGCGAGACGGTGCGCGTCAACGGCACGGTCGAGATAGTGGACCGCGCCGAGCTAGACGAACTGCAGGTCGAGCTAGACGTGTTCAACCCGGATGAGAACGCGATGATACTGCAAGGCGTCATCGTTCACGTCGAGGAATCCTACGGCCACTGTCCCAGAGCGTTGGCGTTCTCGCGCTTCTGGGATTCGGACCGGATAGCCGCCAACTCGAAGTCGCGGCGCTAGCGTACAAGCTATCAGGCGAACGGACAGCGAACAGCCGACATGAGCGCGCGCGCCCTCTCCGACATTCGAGTCGTCGAGTACAGCATCGGCCCGTCCGGGGCGATGTGCGCCAAGACGCTCGCAGACATGGGCGCCGACGTCATCAAAGTCGAACCACCTGATGGCGACCCGGCCCGTCGGCTCGGCCCATTTCCGAACGACGTCCCAAATCCCGAAGCCAGCGGCATCTTCCTCTACCTCAACGCCAACAAGCGCGGAATTACCCTCGATCTGACGCGCGACGACGACCGCCGCCGTCTGTACGACCTAGTTGCGGACGCGGACGTGTTCGTATGCGACCTCAGACCCTCCGACGCGCTCGCGCTGGGCATAGACTCCGCGACGATGGCAAGCCTGTCTCCGCGTCTCATCCCCACATACGTTACGCCTTTCGGCAGCGCCGGACCGTACCGCGAATGGCACGGTACCGACCTGATCGCCTGGCACATGGGCGGACTGGGGTGGGAGTCGCCAGCGGCGTTCGTTACCGACCCCGAGACGCACACCCCGCTACGCGGCAGGGGCAACCAGGCTATGTACTTCGCCGGCTGGGTCGCCGCCGCCGGCGCCATGTGCGCGCTGTTCCACCGCGAAGCATACGGCTTGGGACAGGAGATAGACGTGTCCGCCATGGACGCGGTGGCGAGCCATATCCGCGGCAACTTCGCGGGTTACTCCTACGACATATCCAAGCTGCCCGAAAGCCGTGAAAAGGCAATGTTCCCATGGATATGGAAAGTAGCCGACGGCTACGCATCCATGACGTTCTTTCTCGATCACTGGTGGCAGACGATGAAAGAGGTGATGGGCAACCCCGATTGGATGAACGACGCCGAGCTCGACACCTTTGCGGGACGCCGCGAGAACTTAGAGCTAATCGAGTCGAAAGTCGCGGCGTGGGCGCTCGGTATGAAGCGGTCGGACCTGTTCGATGCGCTCCAAACGCGGGGCGTCCCGTGCTTCCCGGTGCAGACGGTGGACGAAGTGGCGGCGTCGAAGCACTACGGCGAACGCGGATTCTTCGTCGAGCAGAAACACCCCGTCGCCGGCGCAATCCGCCAGCCCGGCCCAACCGTTCGATTCTCGGCGACGCCGTGGAAACTGCGCTCTCCCGCGCCGTCGCTGGGACAAGATAACTCGGACGCCGGTTTCGAGAAGATGCCCAAGCCCATCAACGCCCGCCACGAATCCTCAAATCCGTCCAATCGTCCGCGCAACAAGCCGCTCGACGGCATCCGCGTCATTGACTTCGGCTGGATACTGTCGGTGCCGTATGCGGGCGGCTGGCTCGGCTCTCTCGGAGCGGAGGTCATCCGCGTAGAGTCCAACACGCGGCTGGAACCCGGCAGGAGCGCCCTCGCCGGGGGCGCGGACGGCATAACGGGCGTCAACAGGTCGGGCGTCTGGAACTGCCTCAACCACAGCAAGCGCGGCGTAACCATCAACATACGCCATCCCGAAGGTCAGCGGCTTGTGAAGGAGCTTGCCGCCGTCAGCGACGTGGTGATAGCCAACTTCTCCAAGGGCGTGCTGAATCGTCTCGGACTCGGCTACGAGGATCTGCGCCGCATCCGACCGGACATCATCATGCTCAACGGCTCGACGATGGGCGACTACGGGCCTGACAGCGACGTTACGGGATTCGGACCGAACGTCTGCTCCTACGCCGGGCAGCCGTCGCTAAGCGGATATCCGGGCGGACAGCCGCAGAACCTCGGCGGCAATTGGCCGGACTACCTTGTCGGGACAATGATGGTGCATTCCGTATTGAGCGCGCTCTGGCATCGTCGGAAGACAGGGGAGGGACAGAGTATCGAAGTCGCGATGACCGAGGCCATCACCGCAATGCTGCCGGAGGCCTTCCTCGACTACACGATAAACGGTCGAGTGGCTGAGCGTATCGGCAACCGAGATCCGCATATGGCGCCTCACAACGTGTACCGCTGCGATGGGGATGACAGCTGGGTAGCCATAGCCGTCCGTGACAACGACGAGTGGGGCGCCCTGTGCCGCCTGATGGGGCGCGACGAGCTCGCCGGCGACGCCCGCTTCGCTGATCTGTCCGCCCGCAAGCGTAACGAAGACGCGCTGGACGCCATAGTCTCCGGATGGACGGCAACGCGCGACCCGAACGACATCGCCCATCTGCTCCAATCGCACGGCATTCCCGCCGGCCCGGTGATGGACGTAATCGCCCTGATGGCCGACGACCACTTCCGCGAGCGCGGCAACATAGTGGAGATGGATCACACCGAAGTCGGCCCGCGCGAAGTCGCCGGCCTGCCCATTCGCTTCGGGGACATCCCGCGCCCCGCGTACTACACCGCCCCGCTGCTGGGGGAGCACAACCGCGCAGTAGTGGGCGATCTGCTTGGGAATGACGGCGAGGAAGTGGAGCGGTTGGAGGAGGGGAAGGCGGTCTTCTGACATTCTCACAGTTCCTACCCTACCTCCCATCCCCTCGATCCCGTATAATTGGATTATACACTCATTCACACGGAGACTGGACATGACCGCACAGCAGTACAGCGTACCATTCGGCAGGGATCGGGCGAACGCCATCTACACCGACGCGATGGGGCGCATGTACGGACTCGTCGCGCTGGGTATCGTGGTTACGGCCGGGACTATATGGGTCGGCGCGGCTCTGGGCATCGGCAACCTCATATACGGCTTCGGCTGGATTGGGATACTGCTGATGTTCGGCATCATCTTCGGTCTGCTGATGGGCGCCAATGCCGCCGCCATGAGAGGCAATCTCGGCCTCGCCACGGCGCTGTACATCACATTCGCAGGCGTCGAGGGGCTGTTCCTCTCGCCCATCCTCACCCGCTACACGACCGAGACTATCGGAATCGCGTTCCTACTTACCGCTGGGCTGTTCGTGGCGATGAGCGCCATCGGCTTGACGACCAAGAGGGACATATCCAAACTGGGTCCGATGCTGATCATAGGGTTGGTGGGCTGCATCATAGTCTCGCTCATCAACGTCTTCCTCCTCCAGTCCAGTATGCTGTTCCTGATGATCAACCTCATCTTGCTGCCGATATTCCTCGCCCTGACGGTATGGCAGACCAAGCAGATGAAGGAACTGGCCCAGGAAGCCGCGATTGCAGGTGACGAGAAAGCCGCCGCGCAGATAGCCGTCATAGGCAGCATTGGCCTGTACCTCAACGCGCTCAACATCTTCATCATCATCCTGAACCTGCTGGGGTTTGCCGGACGCGATTAGGGTCGGCGATTCTCTGATCGGGACGCGCGGATCAATGGGATGGTTGCGATGTAGGACGACGCCACTGAACCGCGCAAGAATATCCGTCGACAGATTCCAGAGGTTTCAGTTTGCGCTTCGACGAACTTCTCAGAGCAGACAAAGCGTAGAGCGAGGAGGAATCAGCCATGACGCTTCAGCCCGATGTCCTGCGCCGAACGGCTCTCATTCTGGTATCCGTCGGGTTGGCGTGGAACCTGGTGGAGGGCGCGGTGGCTTTGTGGGCAGGGTTTCAGGCCGGGAGCGTGGCGCTGGTGGCTTTCGGTCTGGACAGCGGGGTGGAGCTCTTCGCCGGTGGAGTCCTGCTGTGGCAGTTAATGAGCGAGAGAGCCGGGGCGGAAGGCGAGGCTGCCGAAACAAGGGCGCGCAGGCTGGTTGGGCTGACGTTCTTCTTGCTGGCGGCGTATGTTGGCGCTCACTCCGTTTCCAGCCTGCTCGGATGGCTGCCGGAGCCGGAGCCCAGCCTCATAGGTATCGCTATCGCGGTGGCGAGCGCGGTTGTGATGAGCGTCCTCTACGCGCTCAAGATGCGAATCGCCGCTCGGATACAGTCCAGGGCTCTGCGGGCAGAGGCGGTCGAGAGCCTGTTCTGCGATCTTCAAGACCTGGCGATACTGGTAGGGCTGGGGTTCAATGCCTTGTTCGCGTGGTGGTGGGCGGATCCGGTGGCGGCTCTGATATTGATTCCCCTGTTCATCAAGGAGGGCAGGGAGAATCTCTCGGAGGAAGAGGATGAGGATGAAGACGGCGGGCCGCGAGTGTGCTTTGGCCCGGAGTGCGCCTTTGGGATGATTGTCTGTAGAGCGGCGTGCTGCCAAGTGTAGGGGCGGAGCCGCGTTGTATGCGGGCGTGGCCCGCTAACTCTGAGGAAGGTTGCTATCCAGCCAGAGTTCGGCTTCGGCTTTTGCGCGTCCTTCAAAGCCTCTGGCTATGAGCGGGAAAGGCATATCGAGGTTCAAGGCAGTGTCGGTGACGGTCAGGGTTCCGTTGAATCTGAGCATACCGCCGGCTCGGAAACCGAACCGCATCGAATCGCCGTTCCACGAATAGGACACGTCCGATACGGAGTCGCCGAACTGGTCGAGCAGTTCCGACAGTTCCCTGTCCACCCAGCCCTTTGCCTCGTCCTTGGTCATGTAGTGGGTTCTTGTTATCTTCATGTCAAGCTCACGGGCGCGGCGCGCTTGCCTTCTTGATGTTCGAGGGCCGCCGTATCCGACAGCCCCCGCTTTAGACCTGACACCGGCGGCAGCCGCGCTACACCGGCGCGCTCGCCGTACCCACTATCGCGACCGTCCCGTCCTCTTTCTCCATCCAGACAGCGGCGTTGGCGCGTCCGTCCGTCTCGTCGGTGATTACCGCCTTGGCGGTTACGACGTCGTCGGGCCAAACTATGTTGGTGAACTTGATGTCCAGCTCGCCGCCCTCGAACCAGGAGCGTCCGAAGTGGCGATCCATGAGGTCGCCGACGTAAGACATGGTCATGCGCCCTCCGACCACCACCTCCTCGAAGCCCAGCTCCTCCGCGGCGCGCCTGTCGGTGTGGTAGTTGGCGTTTCCGTGGAAGAACGTGCCGCACATTTCGAGGCTGATGGCGTGAGGGTCGCCCTCTACCAGGTCTCCGTCGGGCACGTTGAACCGGCGCGCGCCGCCCTTAGCCTTCGGATCGCGCAGCGCGACTCTGCCGGACGACTGGGTTAGCAGGTAGCTCTGGTGGTGGTGTCCGACCGCCATCGGCTCGCCCTCAGGGGACCACAGCGTAACCTCCGAGTTGACCAGCGTCCGGTTGCGGTGGTCGTAGATGTCCACGACCTTCGACGACGCGGTGTAACCCTGTCCCGGCGTGATGGGCGCGTTGATCTTCCACTGCTGGCGCATCCACAGGTTGCCGAAGGCGTTCTTGAAGCCGCCGCCCGGGAAGCCGCCGTCAACCGCCGTGAGCATCATGGACGGCGCGATGCGCGCCCCGTAGGGATTCGCGTCGTACCAGTTCGGGTCTATTTCCAAGCCCACGAAGTGATCCCGCAGCATGTCCTCGTCGGCCACGAACTCGCGGCTGCCCAAGTCCTTGCCGATTCGCGCCTCGTCCGGATCGTTCGATACGTATGTCATGGTTGTCCTCCTGTTGTAGAGTTTGTTCATTCATCAAGGGCTGGATAAGGGTATGTAACTGGTTGAGGGCGGAAATTCCACCCCCATCCTAGCCTTCCCCCGTCAAGGGGGAAGGGACTGCAAACGCCCCATTTAGAGTATCGCCCTAGCGTCTTGAAGCGCGGCTATATCGTCCCACGTGTAGCCGAGAAGGTCTATCAGCACGTTCTCGGTGTCCTCGCCGTGCGCGGGGGCCATCTTGCGCGTGGACACGGGGTTTTCAGAGTAAGCCACCGGAGTCTGAAGCCACTCCGTCTTGCCCAGAGCGGGATGATCGAATTCTATGATGTAGTCATTGCGCTTGACCTGCGGATCGTCCCTAAGGTCCAGGGTTCGCTGAACCCTCTCGTATATCAGGTCTCCCGCTTCGGACAGTCGCTTCTCCCATTCGGCGCGGGGAAGCGTCTTGAACACCCGCGCCATGCTCTCGATCACCAACTCGCGGTTCTCGAACCTGGCGACCAGCGAGTTGAAGCGCTCGTCCTCCAACCACTCCGGCTTGTCCATAGCTCGACACATGGCAGGCCAGTAGCGGTCCCCTTGGCTCATGGAGAAGGCTATCCACTCGCCATCCGCGCATTCGTAGTAGTTCCAAAGGACGTTGCCCGCCTCTCGCCAGCCCTGCCGTTGGAACTCCTGACCCCGCAGCAGCGTGATGCCGTTCTGCATCCCGCGCGTCCATATCATGCTGCCGAGGTGCGACACGTCCACCTTCTGCCCGTGGCCGAAGCGTTCGCGGGCGACTAACGCGCCGAGGATGCCGTAGCTCAACATCATGCCGGCGGCCTGGTCGGCTATGCCGATGGCGTATGGGGCGTTGTCGTTGGATCCCGACCACCACAGCGCGCCCGACCGCGCCTCGCCGGTTAGCGCGAACGCGGGCTTGGCGGAGTCGGGGCCTTCCGGGCCGTAGCCGGACGCGGAGCCGTAGATTATGCTCGGGTTGACCTTCGCCAAGTCGTCATATCCTACGCCCAGACGCTCGGCGACGCCCTTGCGGAAGTTCTCGACAAATACGTCGGACTTCTTGACGAGGCGATGCATTACCTCGCGCCCTTTCGGGTTCTTGAGATCGAGCGCGATGCCTCGCTTGTTGCGGTTCATCCCCTCGAAGTAGGCGTTTGTGCCCTCCGGCATATTAGATACTACGCCACCGACCCGACCGAACTGCCTACCGTGGTCGCCGTCCAGCGACTCTACCTTGATAACGTCCGCGCCGAGGTCGGCGAGCATCATCGTAGATACGGGGCCGAACTGCCACATCGTCCAGTCTATGACGCGGATGCCGGAGAGGGGGCCGTGCGGCTGGCTGCCGTTGGCGTTGTTTGTTGTCATATCTGAACTCCGTAATCACAGGTCGAGGGTCGTAGCGTTTATTTGTAGGGGCAGCCACAAGGGTTGCCCCTACAAAACAAATTAATTGGTCTAGTACTGGCGCGACTGGCGCGAGCGTCCGCCCATCGCCGCGTAGGCGACGTCGGGGTCTATCACCACGTCGAGCAGCGCGGCTTTGCCGGAGCCGAAGGCACGTTCGAGCGCAGGCCGGATCTCCTCCGGGTCGGTAACGCGCTCGCCGTAGCCGCCAAGCCCCTGCATTATCTGGGCGTAGTCGGTCTCCTGCGACAGGTACGTGCCGACTCCGCTGCCGCCCCTGCGGACGACGCCCTGCGTCGTCTGGTTCCACGCGCCGTTGTTGCCGACGATGGACACGATTGGCAGGTCGTGGCGCACGTAGCTTTCCACGTCGAAGCCGGTCAGTCCGAAGCCTCCGTCGCCGTAGATGATGCACACCTGCTTGCCGGGCCGCGCCAGCTGAGCAGCCGCCGCGAATCCCGAACCCGCGCCCAGGCAGCCGAACTGTCCGGGGTCGAGCCAGTGCCCTGGTCCGTTGATGTCCAGAACACGCGCGGCGAAGGTTACGATGTCTCCGCCGTCGCCGATCACCGTCGCGTCGTAGTCCAGGAAGTCGCGCACTTCGCGCACCAGCCGCATCGGGTGGATGGGCGTCTGGTCGCTGTTCAGCATCTCCTCGTCGGCGGCCTGCAGGGCGCGGTCTTCGGTCATGACCTCTTCGACCCACGCCTTGCCGGGCGACTTGTAGCCACGCGACTTCAACTCGTCCATCACCTGTCGCAGGATGGCCTTGGAGCTGCCTACGACTCCGACGTCTATGTCGCGGTTCTGCCCGATCTTGGAGCCGTCCATCATGATCTCGACGAGCTTGGGGTTCTGCGGGAACATGTAGTCCGAGCCGTAGCCGAGCCTGAAGTCAATCGGCGTTCCGATCAGGATCACCGTGTCGGAGTGGACGAGTCCGTACCGTCGTCCCAGGCTTCCCAGATTGGGGTGGTCCGCTGGAATGGAGCCGCGCCCCATCGCGTTGAGGAACACCGGCGACTCGATCATCTCCACGAACTCGCGCAGCTCTTCAGAGGCGTCGTTCCACCAGACGTCGGAGCCGGCCAGTATCATGGGCTTCTCAGTCTCCATGATGATGTCGGCTACCTGGTTGACGTACTCGGGATCTCCGTAAGCCTGAGAGTCCGTCCGGTAGGCGCTTGGGTAGCGGACTTCGTCCTCATCGGCGCGTCCGTTCACCAGGTCTATCGGAATCTCCAAGTACGCGGGACCGGGCACGCCCGTCGTCGCGTGCCGGAAGGCGATGGCGACATATTCGGGGATTCGCTCGACGCGCTTGACCTGCTCTGAGAACTTCGTAACCGGCTTCAGGAACGTAGCCGAATCGAAGTCTTGCAGGCCGCCGCGCAGGTGGTCGGTGATGCCGGCGTTGCCGCCGATCATTATCATCGGGCTGGGCGCCTGGAAGGCGTTGGCTATGCCGGTGACGGCGTCCGTAACGCCCGGTCCGGCGGTAACAATCGCCACGCCCGGCTTGCCCGTGACCTTCGCCCAGCCCTCGGCGGCGTGGGCGGCAACCTGCTCGTGCCTGAAGTCTATTATCTTGATGCCTTCGGCCACGCAGCCCTCGTAGAGGTTGTAGATGTGGCCTCCGTTGAGGGTAAAGACGTACTCCACCCCCTCCCGCTTAAGCGCTTTGGCGAACAGTCGCCCGCCGTCTATCTCTGCCAATTGATCCTCCTGCTTGTTGATTGCCTATGGGTTGACATATGTGAGTTTAGTCCTCGTTTTCGATTAGCCAAGCCTCCGCTTGTTTAGCGACGGCAAGTTCTTCCTTCGTAGGGACGTAGCGCCACGTCTTGGGTTCCGGTATCGAGTAGCCGCGTTCCTTCTGCACGTCAATCCAGAAGCCCATTGCTGCCTGTATTTCCTTAAGCGCTTCCTCGTATGTGTCGCCGTGCGCGCTGCAATACTCGAGGTCTGGCACGTTGGCGATGTAGCATTCGTCTTCGTCGCTCCAGAACAGGTGTATTTCGTACTTAAGAGTCATTTGGTATCAACCCTTCTCTGATTACGTATCCCTTGAACTGTAGAAGTTGATACGCAGGGACCATGGATGCCTTCGACTGAATGACTAGAGGCCTTTCAAGCCCGTCTATGGTGAAGTTGTGATGGCTGCCACGAATTCACAAGTCAAAGCCCATGTTGAGCAACAGCCTGCGAAACTCCGCAAATCTGATATCGGTGTTGGATCTGCCGCCCAATATCCGTCGCAACAGACGGCGATCTCTATTCGACAGTCTGATTTCTGGTTCATCCACCTAGAGTATCACACCTCTTGTCCTGAAGCTACATTGTATCATCTCATGAATAGCCCGGTTCGTCCACCAGCATCTCCTAGGTGTGTTGGCCCGTCTCGGAGCTTCGCGGAAGATGCCGGATGGCGTTTCGCTGCATATGTTCGGATGGTACACATCTTGATCGGGCTGATGATGGGATGGTCGGACAACGCACTGGTCTCTCTTGCACTTTATCAGTACTTATTATATCTTACGTCCGATCGAAAAAATAAAATTGTCAATCATAGTGCCAGTGAGGCCGACACTCAGCCCTCCCACAGGAACATCTACTTCTCGAGTGAACACTCCATAAGAATATGAGACTGACTTCAGCCAATCAATATGGCGGCTATAGTATGATAGGTACACAGGTCGTCCTTGTATAACATTGACCGACCATGAAGAAGTAGGCGCTAGTCGAGGCACGTCTGTTTCCATGAACCGTGCACCTATTTGAGATAGTGCAACTACATAGTCCCCGCATATCATCAAATCGGTACCACTGATACTATGCTCTGGCAAGGAATAGCTAGAGGGAATAGGTTGAGGAGATATACTTTCGGTTTCAATGGCCTTTTTCTTTAGATTTGGTATCATTTTCTTTAATTTTTGCACGAACAGATCAAAGGTTTCTTGCGAAATATTCTCTACTGGCCAGTCAAAATCGAATCGCTTGGACCTAAACAATCTGCGATTATTTTTCCCTTCAAAACGAATGACTTGGTCGTCTGATGAGTCTCTAAACGAGAGCCATGTCAGCTCCGAAATCTCATCATAAGGTATTTTCATAAGATCAATTCCTAACTGGTTGTTGCTCGTATAAATTACAAGTTCTGTGTCGGTGAGTAATAGGAATCTATCTTTTCCTAGCACTCTTTCTCCGATTGCAATGGCTATTAATTCTGTAGGCTCAATTATTCTAGGCAATTCTGACAAGAGTTCAAAGTGTTCTTCAACTACATCAGTGCTCTCAAATTGATCCAATATGTTGGCGAAGCTATCCAGTGTTGGCATTGTTACATCGTCGTCAGGAATCTCGATTTGTTCAGTTATTGGCGATTTGGATTCATTCAACATCACATCCAAGCGAGATGAAGTAATTGATGTAGGAGTATGCATAGGCTCATCGAGCGAAGATGGGACGACTTCTGTCAAGGATATCCTCTCAGCAAGCTCAGAAGTAAATTGATCTAACGATGTCTTAGACAATAGGCTGATGTTGAATGACTTGATAAATCCTTTTCGCTTCCTGCCTTCCAATCTTCCCTTTATGTCATCGCTATCCTGCCCTATAGTGTATTTTACAGACTCAATTTCGTTTAAGGACAATTTCCACATGATATAGGTCATCTTCCAATGTGTCGCTACAAGCATAATCCGCTCGTCCGTCAATGCGATTAGCCCGACGTCTCGTTGTGGCATACTGCCGACAGTAACAGCAAGCAATTCCTCGTTCTCTAATTCATCCACCAAAAATTCCACGCAGTTTGAGTAAGCATGAATTTCCTCAGCCGTCAGCCAACTTTTCACAATTGGCATTGAGTCTACTCTGTCTTCCTCTGTCAGTTCTACTACATTTTCTTCTGACACTTCCTCTACAGGTTCTGATTCCTTAGATGGTACTTTCTTACGAAGTTCAGTAATAAACCGTTCTGTTGACATTTCTGACAACAGATTGAACTCGAACGACATAGATAGCCCTCGTTTTTTCCTCCCTTTCACATTCCATTTGACACCATCGGAAAGTTGACCTGTCGTGTAAGCCATAGTTTCTATTTCTTCATACTGCAATTGCCACAAAACTGACGTTGTCATCCAAGAACGTTTAATGAGTTTTATGCGATTTTCAGTCAGGATGAGTAATCCTTCAGAGCCGCCGGGGCCATTGTTGCCAACCGTCACCGCCAGTAATTCCTCTCCCGTCAAGGCAGTTTGCAGATATTCGACGCACTTTTCGTAATTGGCAATCTCATCAGGTGTCAAATAGCTATCCACTATCGAGGATATCCCGGACAGGTCAGATAGGAGATTGTTTCCAATATCAACCTCCTGCGGTTCGCCATTTCTTCTATCCGCTACTGATGTGATTTTCTTAACCCCTGAATCATCCACTTCATCAGCCATCGTAGATCCAGTGACCAGAGTAGGCAATCTCTCGCTGAGCCTAGTAATGAACGAGTCCTCATCAGATATAGCCTCAATTTCGACTCTGAATGTCTTGCGGAACCCTCGTCGCCTCCTACCTTCCAGGCGCCCCATGTTGCTCGGCGCACCTTCATCCGGTAGGTATCTTATGGAGTCGATGGCGTCAATGGGCAACTCCCAGTAGATTTGTGCAGACTTGTTGTGAGGTCCAACCAAGACCAGCCGCTTATCGGTCAACGCCAACAGTCCGTTAGCAGACGATGGCAACTTACCAATCGTGATTGCATGCAACTCGTCTTTCCCCAAGGCATCAGGCAATGCCATAACCGACCTTGACTGAGATTCGACCTGCTCAGGCGTTAGCTGTTCCTGTACGACTGCCAAAGTTGTCAAAAAGCTCGTCACTGGGTGAACCTCCATCTTCTTGTGGTGCATCCCTGACTAGAGTATCACGCCCTTGTCTTGGAGCGACACTATGTCATCCCAAGAGTAGCCTAGCTCGTCCACTAGTATCTCCTCGGTGTGCTGGCCCAGCTCGGGGGCTTCTCGGAAGATGCCGGACGGCGTTTCGCTGTAAATGTTCGGGTGGTTGCACATCTTGATCGGGCCGATGGAGGGGTGGTCGAACGTGGTAATGTACTCGTTCGCTATCACCTGCGGATCGTCCACCAGCTCGTCAACCGACTGGACGCGGGCGTAGATGAAGTCGCCCGTGGCGCGGAAATGCTTGTCCCACTCTTCGGAGGTTCGCGTCATGAACTGTCGGTCCATGATTTCTACAAGCTCTTCCTTGCGCTCGGTTCGCGCCTCCATGGTGGCGTACTTCGGGTCGTCCACCACTTCGGGCAAGCCCAGCGCCGTCATGAACGACTCCCAGTACCTGTCCGGCTGAAGGTGCATCAGCTGAATCCACCGCCCGTCCTTGCACTTGTACAGGTTCGCAAGCACGTTCCAGGCGGACTTGCGGTCATACGCTCCAAAGCGGTTGCCGCCCATGATCAGGCTCATCGTCATCCCCATGCCTTGCAGCCACATATTGGCGCTGAGGTGCGAGGCATCCACCTTCTGGCCCACGCCCTGCACAAATCGCGCTACCAGCCCGGCGAGCACGCCCTGGCACAGCATGATCGCGCCCATCTGGTCCGACACGCCCTGCGACACGCGCACCGGCTCGTCCAAGCCCGACGGGGTGGCTGAGACCATCAGCCCACCGCGCGCCTGTCCACAACCGTCGAACGACGGCAGCGCCGAATCGGGCCCGTTGGGACCGTAGCCTGTGGCGGAGCCGTATATCAGCATGGGGTTTATCTCGCGCAGCGTCTCGTAGCCTATGTCCAGCCGCTCGGCCACGCCCTGCCGGAAGTTTTCTACGAACACATCCGCCGTCTCGACCAGCTTGTATATTATCTCTTTGCCCTCCGGCGTTTTGAGATTGACCGCTATGCCACGCTTGTTGCGGTTGTTCGCCTCGAAGTAGGCGTTGCGGCCTCCGGGCAGAGACGGCGCGATCGTGGAAGCCCGAGACAGCGCGCGTCCCGCGTCGCCGTCCAGCGCTTCTATCTTGACCACATCCGCGCCCATGTCGCCCATCATCGCCGCGGACATCGGCCCGAACTGCCACATCGTCCAGTCCAGAACGCGGATTCCCTTCAGCGGCCCGGTTGCTCCGTTTGCGCCATTTCCGAACATCGGACTACCCCCTGATGCTAAGTTCCACCATTGTATTGCATTGTGGGCGATTTGGCACTACTGTCAATGTGGCGCCAACAGGAGCTAGATTCTGCGCTTGGATTTAACGCAAAGGCGCAAAGGGGCAAAGACGCAAAGGAATGAGTGAGAATCTCTTGCGTTCCGGCGCTTTGGGTTGAATATACTGGCAAGAGCCTGACCGCATCGAGAGGGGGTTGCGCTTGGCAACGCGAATAGTCGTAATATCGGATACCCACCTGTACAGGTGGGACGAGGTTCACCCGGACGTCCGAGCCGCAGTGCGCGAGGCCGACATCGCTGTCCACTGCGGCGACATCGTGCGGCAAGACTTGGTGGACGGGATGCGCCGCGAGGCGAAGCGGGCGGTGATCGTGCACGGCAATTCCGATCCGCCGGAGCTGCGACAGTCGCTGCCGTACACCGAAGTCATCGAGGTCGGCAGTCTGAGAATCGGAGTTACCCACCCCGCGTGGGGCGGCCCGGAGTTCCCGCTCGAAGATCTGCTGCCAGACTTTCCCGAACCCGTGGACGCGATACTGTTCGGCCACTTCCACGAGACTATCAACGAGGCGCGCGACGGCGTGCTGTTCCTCAATCCCGGCCAGGCGTACAAGTCGTTCATGGTGCCTTGCACAATCGCCACGCTGACGATCGAGGACGGACGCATGACCCCTGAGATCGTGGTCATAGAGGAGTGAGACTGGTACAATAGTAGTATGACACAGAGGGGCAGATACAGTAGAAGAAGCGTCGGGCGCAACTACTGGATGTTTTCGGAGTCGCCCGAAAACTTCTCCACCATCAGAGACATGGGGGTTACCCTGTTCGGCATGGGGCGACGCTATAAGAAACGCGCCGATCGCATGTCGCCCGGCGACAGGGCGCTGTTCTATGTTCGAGGCGCCCGCAAGTGGACGGCGTGCGTCACGCTCACGTCGGAGTGCTTCGAGGACGATTCGCAGGTTTTCCGGGACCATGACCCAGAAGAACGCTTCCCATTCCGAGTCAGGATGAAGCCGGACATCGTGCTGGACGAGAGAGACTACATAGACGCGACGCTGCTGGCGTACCGACTCGACTACGTCCGCCGCTGGGCGCCTGAGGACTGGCATCTCGCCTTCTTCGACAGGCTGCACCTCCTGCCCCAGAAAGACTTCAGGCTAATAGAGGGCGAGATGAGGCGGGCGGTAAACTGGAAGCGTCGGGGCGCCCGGAATCGAAAGCAGCCGCCTTTCAGACATGGCCCCAGTTTTTAACGCAGAGGCGCAGGGGAGCGCAGGGGATATAGGCAAAACCCTTTGCGCCTTCGCGCCAGATCTCCCTACTGAGCAAACTCCTCGTCGTACACTTCAAAGGCCCGTTCCACGAACTCGCGCGGCACATCGTCGGTGTCGGCAATCTCAGCCAACTCCAGCAGGCGGGAGTAGGAAGTGACGATGGGGAGCGTCGCCGCGACTACCGGCGACGCCAGCGCGAACTTGATCGCCCAAGTCCCCACGTCGCCGCCGAACTCGCGCAGCGCGTCCACCAAAGCCCGGCGTTCCGTCCGCCGCTCCGCGAACGCCTCTCGCATCAGCCGCTCGTTCAGACCCGCGCCGGCGCCATCCTCGCGCGGCAGATTCTCGAGCGCGCCCGCCGCGCCGGGGTCGTATGCGATCAGCGCAGTCGCCCCTTCCTGCGCCCGCGTTATCAGCCGTCTGCCAGGTTGCTGATCTATCAGGTTGAACGTCGCGTGCAGCGCGGACACCTGACGGTCGTCTATCGCGCCCTCGCCCGACTCTTCGGATTCCGGCTTGTCGTCCAGCGCAACGCCGTAGTAGCGCGTCTTGCCCGCCGTTACGAGCTCATCGAGCATCCCGAACAGCTCATCGTCCTCTATCGCGTCCGGGTCCGGATGGTGCAGAAGGAACAAGTCCAAATAGTCTGTATCCAGTCGGCGCAGGCTCTGCTCGCAGGCGTACTGTATGAACCCCGGCGTCCACCGTTGCGACTTGCCCCGCTCCGACGGGTCAATCACGGGACGGTAGAAGTCGTACCCCGCCTTGGTGGAGATTACGATGTCGTGCCGGTTGCGTCCCAGCGCGCGCGCTAGCGTCCGCTCGCCGTAGCCCTCCGTATAAGAATCGGCTACGTCGAAGTATGTGACGCCAACGTCGAACGCGCGGCGCAACAGGTTGACCGTATCCTGCTCGGTAACGTATCCGTAATCGTTCGTCGCCAGCGGACGCAGCGGCACGCCGATCTCGGAAACGGTGATCTCGGTGTCGGCTATCTGTCGGTACTTCATCGCGGAGTATTGTGGCAGTCTTCTAGGCGACGGCGGGTGTTACTACTGTATCGCCCAGCGTCTGCGATACCGCGTCCCGAATCCAGTCGAACTTGGCGTCTTCAAGAACGGGGGTCATCGCTCCCAGGGGCACGTCCTGCCCAAGCTCGACCCAGGACTTGCAGCCCGAATACTCTTCCAGCACCGGCAGCGCCTGCGGCTGCTGAAGCTCATAGACGCGCAGCAGCGCGACCGTCAGCGGCTGCTTCGGACGCCAATGCAAGCGCTTGCGCGCGTAATCGTCCGTCCATATGTGGAACTCCGACAGCCTGTCCAAGATCGCCTCGTCGCGTATCTCGAACCGCTCGGCGACCTGGCAGAAGTAGCCAAGCTCTACGAGGCCGGGCACATCGTCTTCAGCCTGCGTTCGCCGCAGTGCGTCGCGCTGATGCAGCTTCACAAGCTCCGGCTTCTGATGCAAGTATGTCGGAAACAGCAGGAACTCGGGATGCACCAGCCGAAAGTCGCGATCGTCGCGGTGGATTCCGCCTTTGCGAATGATCATAGCCTGCTCGCCGCGCCCAAGCGCGCGCACCGCGACTGCCCACTCCTTGAGCGCAAGGTCGGATACTGGCGGGAGAAGCATGGCTGGGCCTCCTTCAAGAGCGTTCAAGCATGTACGATAAGGCTACGGCGCTCGCCCCACAGCCGTCAACGGAAGCGCAATACCGCGTCGGCGCAACATGCCAGCGCTTGCGCCGCGCGCGCATGATGATACAATCACACTGGCAGACTGGCACACCGGCAGACTGGCACACTGGCAGACTGGAATACGACAAGCGGGGCCCGCGCGGCCTGACTCAGAGGGACGGACTATGAGACTCGAAGGCAAAGTGGCGCTGATCTCCGGCGGCGCGCGCGGTATGGGCGCGACGGAGGGGCAGCTTTTCGTCGAAGAAGGCGCGAAGGTGGTTCTGGCGGACATCCTGGACGCTGAGGGAGAGGCGACTGCCGCGCAGATACGCGAGACCGGCGGCGACGCCTCATACGTCCATCTCGACGTTACCGGCGAGGACGAATGGATAGCCGCCGTCAATTTTACGCTCGAAACCTACGGACGTCTCGACATTCTCATCAATAACGCCGCCATCTATAAGCGCACTCCCATCGTTGACACTAATCTGGATGAGTGGCGCGACATCATGGAGATCAACTCCACCGGCGTCTTCCTTGGCACCAAGCACGCCGTACCCGCGATGAAGCGCTCCGGAGGCGGCTCGATCATCAATATCTCGTCCACAGCCGGGCTGGTTGGCAGCGCGCGCGGCAGCGCTTACGGAGCCTCGAAAGGCAGCGTGCGGCTTTTCACCAAGTACACCGCCATACAGCACGCCCCCGACGGCATCCGCGCCAACTCCATACATCCGGGCCCCATAGACACGATGATGATCGCCGACAACATCTCGACGCCCGAGGGCAGGGCCGAATCCGAAGCCCGAGTGCCGCTCGGACGCATCGGAACGGTGATGGACGTGGCGTATGGCGCGCTGTTCCTAGCTTCCGACGAGTCGTCGTACATGACGGGCGCGGAACTCGTCATAGACGGCGGCGTTACCGCTCGCTGACAGCCCCTGACTGACCGATGGTACTCGCGCAAGTTGACAAGCACCAGGGCGCGGGCCGCGTCGAGCAGATGCCGCCCGAACGCCGCAGCCTAGAAGCGCTTGCGGCGCGCTTCATCACGTTCGCCGTCGAAGAGTGCGCCGGAGAATCGGGGCTGAACGTGTTCGCGCCCACATATGGGGCGCTGTCCCACTACGTCGCGTCCGACCCGGAACTGCTGTCGCTGGCCCGCGAATGCGGCGTCGGACAGCCGATACCCAACCTGTTCCTCTCCGCCGTCAAGCGCGTACTCGCCGACCATCCGGACGCAGAACTGTCACGGCATTACGCTCGCGCTGCTGATGGCGAGTCGCCGGATGCGTCGATCGGCGCGGCGTTCGCAGGCTTCTGCGCCCGGTACCGGGACGCCATCGCCGATCTTGTTCGCGTTCGCCGCGTGCAGACCAACGAGATACGGCGGTGCGCCTACCTTATGCCGGCGTTCGGCGTCATCGCCCGCGAGTCTTCCGCGCCGCTGGCGCTCATAGACGTCGGCGCGTCGGCCGGCCTGAATCTGCTGTGGGACAGCTACCACTACGCCTACTCCGACGGCTCACGCTACGGACCCGCCAACTCGCCGGCGCTGATCGAATCGGAGACGCGGACCCCGATGCCGGACATTCCCGCGCGCCTGCCGCCGGTAGCTTACCGCGTCGGCATAGACCTCAACCCCGTTGACCTGTCCGACGACGAGGAGTATCGCTGGATGATGGCCCTGGTCTGGCCCGACCATCCCGACCGCTCCGCGCTGTTGTCCGCCGCCCGGAGCATCTGGCTCGACGATCCTCCGAAAGTCTTGTCCGGCGACGCCATAGACACGCTGCCCCAGGCGCTTGCCGATGCGACAAACGACGATGTGGGCGACGCCACGCTGTGCGTCTTCCACTGCCACACTCTCAACCAATTTCCGGTGGACGCGCGGGCGGCGTTCTACGATATACTGAGGGCGGAATCGGAGCGTCGGACCATCTATCACGTGCCGTCAGAGGGCGAGCGTATGTCCGTTGACCGCATCCGGCATGGCAAAGCCGCCACGCTGCTGTCGGCTCGACGCAACGCGCACGGCAGGTGGATCGAGTGGGAGCGCAGCGAATGAACGCATACACAACCCGCATTCGACTGGAAGTAAACGGCGCGCGCTACGATCTCGAAGTGGATACCCGCTCGACGCTGCTCGACGTCCTGCGCGACACGCTCGGCCTTACCGGCGCTAAGCGCGGCTGCGATAGAGGCGAGTGCGGCGCCTGCACCGTGCTGCTCGACGGAGCGCCCATCAACGCGTGCATCGCTCTTGCGGCTACGCTGTCCGGTCGCCGCGTCCGCACCGTCGAGGGCTTGGCCGATGGCGAGACGCTGCACCCGATCCAAGCAGCCTTTCTGGAGAACGACGGGGGACAGTGCGGATTCTGCACACCGGGATTCCTGATGAGCGCCGCCGCGCTGCTGGAATCTAACCCATCTCCATCCGAGACGGAGATACGAGACGCCCTGGCCGGCAACATCTGCCGCTGCAACGCATACGGTCGCATAATCGCGTCGGTGAAGGCGGCGGGTGGCGACGCGTGACTCTGCATCGCCGATACGTTTGGCCTATAATGCCACAAGGAAGGCAGCCGCAGGGAGAGACCAACCATGACGACTACAAAGTTCGACCCGGAAGCTCCCACGAAGTCGCTTTACGAATGTCGTCCTGTCGCAGTCGAGGCGCGCGACGGTATGCGTATCTGGATTGAGTTTTCGGACGGGAAATCGGGCGAGCTGGATTTTTCGCACTTGAAGGGCAAAGGCGTCTTCAAGGTGTGGGATGACCGCGCTTTCTTCGAGGGCGTACATATCAACGAGTTTGGAGACGTCTCCTGGGGATTCTATGACGACAGCGAAATGGAGATGGACTTTTGCTCCTTCACACTCTACCATCGCCTGACTGGGATACCGTTTGAAG
Source organism: Dehalococcoidia bacterium (assembly GCA_034420955.1). Taxonomy (GTDB): domain Bacteria; phylum Chloroflexota; class Dehalococcoidia; order Lucifugimonadales; family UBA1123; genus VXRN01. Next base: position 220,791 of record DAOUKV010000009.1, on the reverse strand, counting down.
AACTCATTACCGGATTTACCGAAATAGAAGAGTAGGTGAATTGCCTGCAATCAGTCGCTTCAATGGCATTGTCATCTTTATGTTCTGGGACGATCACGCTTGGCCTCACATCCACGCCCGTTATGCAGAGTACCGCATCGTATTCAACCTCGTTGAGATGGAATTTGAGGCTGGTCGGATGCCTCCTCGACAAAGACGCATGATCTCTGAATGGGCGCGAACCAATGAAGGTCGGCTACTAGATAACTGGCGTCGTATGGAAAATCACGAGCCTTTGGTCCAGATACCGGGATAAATATGGATCCATCCCCGACCACAATCGGCCGTTCAGTCCCGCGACGGGACTTGCGCGATAAGCTGACGGGCGCGGCGAAGTACGCAGCCGACGTACAGCTTCCGGGTATGTTGACCGGCGCGGTACTCCGCAGCCCGCACCCGCACGCCAGGATTATGTCGGTTGACACATCCGACGCGCTGGGCCTGTCCGGCGTTCATGCCGCGCTGACGCCGTTCGACGTCCCAACTGGCAGCATCGCGCCCGATATGCCGATTCTGGATACCGAAGTCCGTTTCGTGGGGGATGAGGTGGCCGCCGTCGCCGCGGACGACGAACATACCGCACGCCACGCGCTCAGCCTCATTCGCGTCGAGTACGAACCGCTGCCGTTCGTAACCGACGCGCAGGCGGCCATCGCGCCGGGCGCGCCGCCCGTACATCCGGGCGGCAACCTCGTCGGCGGCGAGCCACTTATCCTCGAACGCGGCTCAGTGGAAGAAGGGTTCGCAGAAGCCGACATCATCGTGGAAGACACGTTCAGCACGCCCGCTCACCACGGCGCCGCGCTCGAACCAAGAGTCGCCGTCGCGTCATGGTGTGGCGACGACCTGACCGTCTGGAAATCAAGCCGCGGCGTCCATCAAGACCGGCTGCTGCTGGCTCTCGCGCTGGGAGTCTCGCGCGAGCGCATCCGCGTCATCGGACTGAACATGGGCGCGGGCTACGGGAACAAGGACGAGACGCGACTGTCTGCGCTGGCCTCCATCCTGGCGCAACGCGCCGGACGTCCGGTCAAGCTGGAATCCAGCCGCGAGGAGGAGTTCGTAGCCGGGAGACATCGCCACGCAACCGTTACCACGCTGCGAATGGGTGTCAGACGCGACGGGGAGATAACCGCCGTCCACGCCACGACGGTGATGGATACGGGCGCTTATCTGTCGTCGGGGCCGGGCGTCATTCGCCGCGCCGGCCAGGGCGCGCTCTATCTGTACCGCTGCGCCAACGTTCGATACGATGGCTATTTGGCCTACACCAATACGCCGTCAGGCGGATCCTACCGCGCCCTCGGCGCTCCACAGGGACACTTCGCCTTGGAGCAGATTGTGGACAGGGCCGCACAAGCCGTGGGTATGGACCCGGTGGAGTTCCGCCTCAAGAACCACGTAGGCCCGGAAGGACAGCCCGGCGAGCGCACGACACCCGCGAATCAAATCGTAGATACCCAGCCGCTGGAAGGGGGCATCCCGTTCTCCAGCAACGGACTTCGGGAGTGCATCGAACGCGGCGCGGAGGCGTTCGGCTGGCGCGACACCACGTCTATGACGCACGGCTCCATCCGTCGCGGCAGGGGCATGGCTATATTCATCTACCGGGGCGGACCCGGTGGCCGCTCCATCGCGCGGATGCGGCTGGAAGCGGACGGGACGCTGCGAGTCGTTTCCGGCGTGATGGACGTTGGAGAGGGCAGCATCACGGCGCTATCGCAGATCGCGGCGGAGTCGCTGAGCGTAACCTACGATCAGGTGCGCGGAACCTTCGGCGACACGGCGCACACACCGGATTCGCCGATAACCGCGGGTTCGACCGTGACGTTCTCAGCGGGGCTGGCGGTCAAGCAGGCGGCGTCGGACCTGCGAGAACGGATTATCTCCGCAGCCTCGGACGCGCTCGACCTGCCGTCGTCCGATCTGACGCTCGACGACTCAGGCATCAGCGCCGCGTCCGGCGCGCGACTGTCGTTCGCCGAACTCGCCGACTTGGTGGGCGATATAGAAGTAGAGGCGTCCGTGACGCCCGGAAGCGCAGACTACATCGTCAATTCGTTCGGCGCGCACTTCGCCGAGGTCGAGGTGGATACCGACACTGGGAACGTTCGCATTCTGCGATACGTAGCCGCACACGATTCGGGACGCATCCTGAACCCGCGTCTCGCCGCCAACCAAGTGGAGGGCGGAGTGTCCCAGATGCTCGGTTTCACGCTCAGCGAAGAGATGCTCACCGATCCACAGTCCGGCGTCACGCTCAACGCCAGCTTCCTAGAACACAAGAGTCCAACTATCCTCGAGTACCCGCCCATAGAGGTGATATTCGCGGACGTGGTCGATCCGATCGGTCCATACGGCGCCAAGGCGCTGGGAGAGCCGCCCAGCATCGGCCCCGCTCCCGCCATCGCCAACGCGATACGCGACGCGACAGGAGTTGAGGCGCGCGACCTTCCGCTGACACCGGACCGCATCCTGAACCTGCTCGTCAAACGGGAGGGGGAGCCGCAGTGAGACCGTTCCAAATCCTCAGGCCCGCTACGCTAGAAGAGGCGCGCGCCGCGCTCGGAGGCAGCGCCGTCTCTATGATAGTTGCCGGCGGCACCGATATCATGGGGGAGATGCAGGAAGGCACAGTCTCGCCCGACACCCTCGTCAGCATAGACGGCGTTAGCGGCCCAGATGGCATGGACGGCATAGAGGTTTCTGACGACGGCGCGTCCATAGGCAGCATGGCGACGCTTGCCAAAATCGCCTCACACCCCGCGATTTCGCGTCTGTATCCGGCTCTGGCGGAGGCGGCGGCCTCGGTTGCCACGCCCCAGATACGGAACGTCGGAACACTCGGAGGGAACCTGAGCCAGCGTCCGCGCTGCTGGTACTACCGAAGCCCGAAGTTCAGCTGCCTCAAGCGCGGCGGCGATACCTGCTACGCGGTTGACGGACTCAACAAGTATCACGCGATTTTCGGCTCTGGCGGATGCCACATCGTGCACCCGTCCGATACCGCCGTCGCGCTGCTCGCGCTTGACGCATCCATCGAGGTATTTGGCGAGATATATGGCGAGATACACGGCGAAGTAGGAACCCGCGCCATGCCGGCGTCGAGCTTCTTCGTAGCCCCGGACGTGGATATGACGCGAGAAACCGCGCTGCGCGATGGCGAGATAATCACTCGCGCAACCCTGCCTCCACCGGACGGCGCCAAAAGCGTCTATCTGAAGGCGAAAGAGCGCCAAGCATATGACTTCGCCCTTGTCAGCGTGGCGGGCATGATGCGAGTTCAGGATGGCGTAGTAACCGACGCTCGCTTCGCGCTTGGCGGCGTCGCGCCCGTACCATACGCGCCGCCCGCGCTGGCCGACGCGCTGGTTGGAGCGCGGGCGTCTGCCATAGACCCGACTGAGATCGGCGGTATGGCGACGCTCGGCGCGCGCCCGATGTCGGACAATGGTTACAAAGTCCAACTGGCGTCGAACCTCGTGGCCCGCGCGACCGAGGCGTTGCTGGCGTGACGCCTCCGAACCTGCTCTCCGAGGCCAACGCGCTCAGAGCCGTCGCCGAGGCGAACCGGCCCGGCGTCATCCTCGACTTCGACGGCACCCTATCCGAGATCGTCCCAACGCCCGACGCCGCAGTGATCCATCCACGAGCGGCCGCCGCTCTCTCCCGCGCCGTCGAGAGCTACGCGCTAGTAGCCATACTCTCCGGGCGCGCGGTTCGGGATATCGCGGGGCGCGTCGCCCCTCACGTCGCCACGGGTCGCGTAACCTACGTTGGCAACCACGGCACTGAATTCATCGACGAGGCCGATGGACGGATAAGAGTTCTTTCCGAGCCGCCCGAAGGCATCCCACGTATCCTCGAGCATTTGCGATCAGCCACTTGCGACATACCGGGAATGGTGTACGAAGACAAGCGGTTCAGCGCGTCCGTCCACTTCCGCGGCGCGCCGGATCCGGATGACGCCGAGCGTCGCTTGAGACGCGCCTTCAACGACACTCGCGCCGCGGTTCGGGGCCTGGAGGAACTGCGCTGGTTCTGGGGCCGCATGATACTGGAAATTCGACCGCGCGCCGCGGTGAACAAGGGAGACGCCATCGCCGCGCTGGCAGAGCGCCACCGGCTGGACGCCGTGATCTTCATCGGCGACGATACGACGGACACTGACGGGATGCGCCGCCTCCCGACTCTCGACGGCGTAAAGGCGATAGGCGTTGCGGTACTGTCTGAAGAGACGCCGCCGGAATTGCTCGAAGTGGCGCAATACACGGTGGACGGAGTGGAGGAAGTGGCGGACGCTTTAGAAAGGCTGGCGAGCGAGCGCAGAAATCCTATTGCCTCACCACCTGCTTCCCCGTAATCTCGCTGATGGACGCTATGAAACTCCCCGCTCCGTAATGCTTCACCTGCCACCTGCGCAGCGCGCGGCCCTCCACGCCTCGCGCCTTCAGCTGGTAGTATGCCGGACGCCCAACCGAGCCTTGCAGGATTATCATGATGCCCATAGCCACAGCCACTATCGGCATTATGAGGAACCACACGAACATCGTGGCAAGCCCCGCCGCCACCATTACGGCGCCGAGCGCTAGCCGCCTTTTGTCCAACGCCTGAACCTCGGTGATGCTCTCAAGCTCGGTGTAGGGAAGCTCGTGATGAACGCGCGAGTCGTCCCGCCGTTCATACAGCAGAATAATGCGGCGGGACGTCGCGTGGTAAGGTCCGAAGCTGGATACGAGCCGCTCCCCGCCGCTCAGCAGCGGTTCTATGTGGTCTCTTGATACTGCTTTGGGCAGCGATTCGAGCATGACGTCCCTGTCCTACTCCTTCCGTCAGGATCCTTCGCAGGCAGACCCTTCACAGGCGATCAGGCGCTAGAATATGGCTATGGGGTTCACCGGAGAGCCGGTCGTGTTGTTCAGCCGCAGCGGCCCTATGGACAGCATGAACTCCCACCGATTGCGCTCGCGGCAGGCCTGCGCCAGCTCTTCGAGATTGGCGTTGTCTAGTATCCACAGTCCCATGGCCACGATGCCCACCTGATGAATCGGGTTGCTCATGCTGGAGTAGCCGGTGGGCATTACGTCGTTGCCGGTATCGCTGCCGAGCATGGCGATACCGCGCTCGTGGAACAGCGGCAGGCAGGCGGCCTGGCACGCCGAAGACCCAAGCTCGCGGGGGTTCCACGGGCCTTCGGTGTTACGGCGGTGCAAGTTGCCCGTCCTGACCAGCAGCACGTCGCCCTCCTCGATCTTGAAACCGCATCGATCCTCGGCCGCCAATATATCTTCCGGCATCACTCCTTCGCCGCGTTCCAGCCAGTCCACGCCGCGAATCATCGGCGCGTCCACCAGCACACCTCGCGTTACGATGCCCTCCTTGGCAAGCTCGATGGACTCGACCGTCGCGCCAAGCCCCGTTGATACAAGGTGCGCGGGTTGGTCGTTGTACATCTTGCCTTCCCAGAAGAAGTGCGCCAGGCTGTCAACGTGGGTGATCGCGTAGCCGTGGAAGATCATCCCGAAGAAGTCAGTCGAGCCCTGCGCCGTCCGGGTCGTAACCTTCTCGCCCGACGCCCAGCCCTCGCCGCTCTCTGTCATGAAGTGGATCGGCGGAACGGGAATATCCGGCGCCGGCTCGAACATCACGGTTCGAGCGCAAGAGACGGTCGCGCCTTCCTCTACCAGCGACACCGCCCGCTTCACCTTGTCGGGCCCAAGAAAGTTCAGCGTCCCCATCTGATCGTCGTCGCCCCACCTGCCCCAGTTGGACAGGGAGTCGAAATACCCTAGCACTTCCCGCTCCGACGGTACGTTGCCATTCGCCATGCTAGCGCCTCCTGAGATAGCCTTGAACCCGTCCGGCGTGGGGCGCGGACGGTCTCGTTTCCAGTATATCCCACCCCAATCCAAACGCAAAGGCGCAAACGACATCCCTTCTGCGGCCCCGTATCCCTCATATTATTAGTTTGCCCGCAGGACGAAGTAGGCCAATGGTACGGTCTGTGGGTTGGAGACGGCAACGGCAAGGAGAAGTGGATTGGCTCTTTGCGGTTCTCACCCGGAGCCAAGATCGACCCTGTGTGCCATTCAACCATCGAGGTCTATGGCGTCTCGCCACTGAAACCGGCCAACGTTCCGTACTGGATGGTCTCAGTGAATCCGCCGAGAGGAAACGGCATATCGGCTGACCTTATGGATACCTTCTATCCAGACAACGTTGGGAGCCTAAGGAACGCTCTGATAACGGTCGATGGCCAGCGCGTTACGTTCGAAGTGGGGTTGGATTACGTCGCTCACGAGTGATCGCCGACTTGGAGCGAGCTCTACTCCGTTCCGTCTGTACTAGTCCTATTCTCCGTTGCGCCGCGCGTCCGCTCAACATGCCCCTGCGTCTAACCTGTCGGCGATGCCGGGCGCGTCTGCCGACTTCCTCACGCTAGACGGTTATGCCGGCGTGAACCCCTTGCGTTCCGAGCCACGCTGGAGTAGAGTAGGCATAACACTCAGATTTGCGGCGAAAAGCCATACCTTGGAGGCAAAGACTATGTGTAACTGCACATGTATCGGGGCTGGGCTAAGCGCAGCGCCCCAGAGCGCTCATGTCCGGCCAAGTAACGAGAAGAACATAGTAACCATCGAGCGAGAGCCTCAGATCGGGGAGATGCCCAAGCCTGCGCTCGAAGCTTGGATCACCCCCAACCCTCTCTTCTACGTAAGAAACCACTTTCCCGCCCCCAGCATCCGGCGCTCCGACTGGACGCTCAGCATAGATGGGCTTGTATCTAGCCCCATCGAAGCAACACTAGACCGCCTCAAGAGCCTTCCTCGCGTTACGCTCCCCGTGACGATGGAGTGCGCGGGCAACAACCGCAGCGACCTCGAACCGTCAGTTCCCGGCAACCAGTTCGACAGCGGCGCCGTCAGCACCGCTTACTGGGCGGGGGTTAGGCTGAGCGATGCGCTGCTACTCGCAGGAATCGGCTCAGGCGCGCGCGAGGCGCTGTTCGAGGGCCACGACGCCGGCGAACCGGAACCTGGCAAAGCCGAAATGCCTTACACCCGAAGTCTGCCACTCGACGTCGCGCTTCACCCCGACACCATGCTCGCATACGAAATGAACGGCAAGCCCCTGCCGAAGGAGCACGGCCACCCGCTGCGCCTAATAGTGCCTGGCTGGTATGGCATGGCGTCCGTAAAATGGCTCAAGCGCATCACCATTACCGACCAACCGTATTCCGGCTACTTCCAGGGCGATAAGTACGTGATAGAGGACGACCTCGGCAAGACCGTTCCACTTACCACAATGGGCGTCAAGTCGCTTATCGGCAGCCCGTCCGGGGGCGACTCCGTGCATATGAGGCGTACGTGCGTAACCGGCATGGCCTGGTCCGGGCAGCGGCGGATCGCGCGCGTGGACTTCAGTTCAGACGGCGGCTCGACATGGACTCCTGCCGAAATAGTAGGCCCGTCCGAGCGGTACGCCTGGCAGAAGTGGCACTACACGTGGACGCCCGACAGGCCGGGGCGTTATACACTAATGTCCCGCGCCGTAGATACCGACGGCAACATACAGCCCATGAAATCCCGATGGAACCGGCTCGGATACATGGTGAACGGGGTAAAGCCCGTAGAGGTTACGGTAGTAGATTGATAAGACGCGCCTCTAACCATGCCAAGAGGAGGCGGTTGTGGTAAGAAGCGCCGCGGCCATAACTGGGTTCGCCAAGATAGCGTTCAATCGTTACACCGCCGCACTCGCCTACCGGGACTACCGCATTCTGTGGATAGCCAATCTGGGATCGGGCGCGGCGGCGTGGGCGCTTATCGTCGCGCGCGGCGCTTTGGTCTATAACGAGTTCGACTCGAGTTTGTGGGTCGGCATCGTTACGTTCGCGGCGATGATACCGCGCGTGTTCATCCCGCCGGTAGCGGGTTACCTGTCGGACAAGTTTGACAGGCGGCGCGTCGTCCAAATCATGTACGCGACCAACTTGGCGCAGACGCTCGGACTGTCGCTCTACGTCCTGTTCGCCGAGATGGACATCTTCTTCACCGCCATCAACGCATGGGTGATAGTGGCGATGTCGCTCATCAACGGCTCGGCGCGGTCGGCGCAGATGCCGGCGTCCCAATCCCTAGTGCCGAACCTGGTGCCGCGACACCTGCTGCTGAATGGAATCGCTCTCAACCAAGCGACCATGCAGGGGTCGCGGCTGTTCGGGCCGCTCGCCATTGCGCCGCTGCTAGCGACCGTCGGCGTGTCCGGCGCGTTCTTCATGTGCACTGCCTTCTACGTAGTCAGCCTAATTCAGAGCCTTAGACTAAAGACCGTCTCGACAGGAACGGTGCGGCAGGGCGGCAATGTCTTTACCAACTTCGCGTTAAGCGCGTGGGACGGCTTGAGGTACGTTTACGCCACGCCCATCCTGCGCGTGGTGGTGTTCATGGCGCTGTTCCACTGCGGGCTGACCATGTCGTTCGAGTCGCTGCTGCCGGTGCTGTCGGATACACGGCTGAACGCCGGAGACGCCGGCTTCACCTACCTTATGGGCGCCGTCGGCGGCGGCGCGCTAGTTACCGTCATCCTCATCGCCGGTGTAACCAGCGAGTCCACCCGCGGCAAGTTGTTCATCAACCTCGGCGTTGTCAGCGGACTCGCCCCCGCCATGCTAGCGCTCACAGACAACCGCGAGCTCGCCATCGCCGCCGCCTTTTTCATGGGCGCGACCCAATCCGGCTTCATGACACTCACGCATACCATGATTCAATCCGTAACCGATGATTCGGTGCGCGGCAGGGTAGGCGCGGTGTACTCGCTGCATATAGGCGGCATGATGGCGTCGGCAAACCTTCTCAACGGCGTATTCGCCGACGTCCGCCTGTCCGACTACCTCCTGCCCGCCACAGCGCCTCTGGCCGACTTCCTCAACAACGTGATCTCAGCCTTCCCAACGCCGATAGGCCCATCTCCGCTGCTGCTGGTTGGCGGCATCGGTTTCATAGTCGTAATGTTCGCAAGCTGGCAGGCGCTGACGATCCGGAAGATATATCGAGGCGAGCTGAGCTACACCGTGGCGACCGCGCGGTAGCGGTTCCCTCGAACACTGGCAGGGCGGACGATTGCTGACCTACACGTTCAGACACATTCCCAGCATTGGAGAGATAACCGAGCGCCAGCTTTGGCGCGCCGGAATCCAACGCTGGCGCGACTTCCTCTCCGCTCGCCCGGGAGACCTGCCGACCCGCGCGCGATCAGGACAAGCGCGGCGCAAGGTCGAGGAGGCCGCGACCGCGTTGCGCGACGGCGACTCCGCCTACTTCGCCCGCGCCATAGCGCCCCGCGACTCCTGGCGACTCTACGCCGACTTCCGCCACAACGCCGCGTTCCTCGACATCGAGACGACCGGCCTGTCGCCATCCAGCAGCATCGTTACCCTCGTCGGCATACACGACCGAGATGGCTTCCACCCTTTCGTACACGGCCAGAATCTCGAAGACCTGCGCGAGGCGGTCGAGCGATACGACCTGATCGTAACCTACAACGGCGCGAGTTTCGATCTGCCGTTCATAGAGCATCACATGGGCAGGATGTTCGCGCACACGCCGCACATAGACATCATGTATCCGCTGCGCTGGGCGGGCTACAAGGGCGGACTCAAGGCTGTGGAGCGTCGGCTCAGGGTCGGGCGTCCCGGCTCGCTGGACGGAATCGGCGGCTACCACGCCGTCCGCATGTGGCGCATGTGGGCGCGCGGCGGACGGCGCGACGCCCTCGACACCCTCATCCGCTACAACGCAGAGGACGTGTACTCGCTCCCAAAGCTGGCCGAGATCGCCTACAACGAGCTGTCGGACGCCGCCGGTTCTCCCGCGCCGCGCCTCGAACGCCTGCCGTTCCCAGAGCCGGATCTGCCGTATTCTGAGAAGGTGGTGAGGGAGCTTCAGGGTTTCTAGCATTTCTGCTAGTTCGAGAAGACCGCTTGGGCAGTCTCCTCGACAGCGTTCCCCAGAAACTGCATAATATAAACCCACACCCTATGACCACGCCATCCCTAAAATCCGTCATGAAACCGACTGAATGCCATGCAGATCGCCTACGCCGCTCCAGACGCTACCATTCGCATCCACGACACCAACGACCCGCGCCCAACCGAGACGAGCGGTGACGACACCCTCGTCAGCGTTCCCGGCCTGCGCTGCTCGTGGCCGCTGTGGTCGCCGACCGGAGACCTGATCTCCTTCTCCGGCTACGCAGGCGGTGGATCCGCGAACGTGCGCCTGGGCATGTATGCCACCGGCATCGAGGAGCGCGCGCCCGGCCTGATCTACTCCAACGAGCCGGATACCGGCGCGATCGCGCGGGGAACTCCACATTACGCTTGCTGGTCGCCCAACGGCGAAAGGCTGGCGTTCGTGGCGCAAACGCCGGCCGGGCTGACGCTTCACGTCTGGGATTCAGACACCCAGAGCGGCGCGCAGAGCGGCGCGCGTCCGCTGCTCACCGGTGGTCCGATGTACTTCTCGTGGTCTCCCGACTCGAATGACCTGTTCATCCACTCTTTCACCGGACACTACTTGGCGCGCGCGACGGCGGCCACCGAGCCTCGCCGATTTCCGGGAGACAGTACACAGTACATGTCGCCGTCGTGGTCGCTCGGCGGCGGACAGGTGGCGTTCTTCATAGATGCTGAACGCGGACGCCAGCGGCTGGTTGTCATAGACCTCGAGGACTACGCCATCAAAGTTCTGGCGGAGTTCCCGGGCATCGCCGCGATCGCGTGGAGACCGCGTCACCCACAGATCGCCCTCGCCAGGCAGATGATCCGCTCCACCGGCTTCTATTCCGGCATTTCGCTGATAGACTACCCCGACGGAGCAGAGCGCAGGCTGACCGACGATCCGGTTCTGGCTTTCTTCTGGAGTCCCGACGGCTCGCGCCTGGCATACGTTACCTCATCGGAGGGCGCGGAAGGCTCTATCCGCCTCTGCGTAATCGCGATGGATGCCGAAGAGGCAGTCTATCTGCCCGACTTCAAGCCCAGCCAGGAGCAACTCACCCAGTTCATGTTCTTCGACCAGTACGCCCAGTCTATGCCGATGTGGTCACCCGACAGCGAGCGGCTACTGATATTCGGCGTGCTGGGATACTTCGAGGAGAGAACAGAGCTGACGCGACGAGACCCCGACCGCGCGATACTGCTGGACCCGACCGGCGCCGAGTCGCCGCGCGAGCTTGCGCGTGGACATATCGGTTCCTGGGGTTCGTGGGCGCCCCCCGCTTAGCCCGCTTGGAGTCAGGCCAGTGTCAGGCCAACCGGCGCGTTTCGAGGGTGTCGGCCAGAGCGCGGATGTCGGAGAGGGGGAAGGCTGTCGGACCAACGACGGAGCACTTCAACGACGCGGCCGCCACCGCAAACCGCAGCGACCGCTCGAACCCGCGCCGCGCCAAGCGGGATGCTATGTACATCGCTGAAAACGTCGCTCCAGCGCCGCAAGCGTCCACAACCCGCGTCGGCGGCGCGGCGACGTGCAGCGTGTAGCCGCCCTCCGCGCCCACCACGCCACCGGCCGCTAGTGTTACCAGCGCAGTCTCGACTCCACGGTCCGCCAGAAGCCGAGCCACACCCGCCGCGCCCACGACCCCGCAGTCCAACTGCGCGGCGTCCGTAACGGCCTGGCAGATTGTGGTGTAGGGCAGCAGAGCATCCAGCGTTTCGGGCGACGAATGGCCGTGTTCCAGATTCAGCATCACCGGAACGCCCAGCGATCTGGCGGCCTTCATTGCGCGTTCGATGTACGGCGCGTCGTACCAGTCCACGTACAGCAGCTTGGCGTCGGCGAGAGCCGACAGGTCCGCGTCGTCCAGCGTAGCCAGAATGTCGGGGCGCCTGTTCCATAGATACGTTCGTCCGCCACGCGCCCTGTCGGAGACGTTGACCTCGAACGGGGTCTCTATACCGTCGCGCAGATCGAATCTGCCGCCCACTCCCATCTCCCGCAGCATACGTACGGCGCGCCTTCCCGCGTCGTCGTCTCCCAGAGCCGTACCCGCAAGCTCGGTCCGCGCTCCCCAGGTCGCCAGCAGCCCCGCCACGATCGCGGCGTCATCCGAGACGAACTCCGCGCCGTCCGTCCAGACCGCCCCCGTATTCCAGTCGGGCAGACTGTCCACGACCAGCGCGCGGGCGGGCGTAATCATGCCGAAGCAGAGGACTTCGGGAGGACGGTCGGGGCAAATTGGATTGCCGCCGCTCATCGTGGCGTTGGCTGGCGGAACAAATCGGCCACAGGAACGCTAAAACCGGGCAGAACCGGCTCGGCGTCCAGGATGTCGTCCTCGGTCAGCGTAACGTCTTCGGCGTCGGGCCTGCATATCCTGACGGTCTTGGTCGGCGGGTGCAGCGCCCAGACCAGCTCGGCGCCCGTGTCGAGCCACAACTGTATCTTGGCGTTCACGGCGCCGGGCCGGTCGGATGGCGACAGGACTTCGACGACGATGTTCGGCGCAGTTCGCAGATAGCCGTCTGGCAGTTCGCCGTCCGGCAGCCTATCCCACGAAATGAACGCCACGTCCGGCGCTCGCACGGTGTCGGGCCCAATCTCTATGACGAATCCGGCCGGCGCGATGACTATTCCAAGACCATGCGCCATGACGAAATCGTCCAGAGGTCTGGCAACTCTCATGGACACAAACCCGTGAACCGGTTTCGGCTGAGGCAATTCAACCAACTCCCCTCTTATGAGTTCGTAACGCTTGCCGTCGTCCGGCATCATCAGGAACTCGTCCGCCGTCATCAGCTTCGGCTTGGTCCGTGTCGAGGTGGTCATGATGCGCGCCTCCGTCGATTCGCTTGGACAATGTTACCATAGGGCATATACAATCGGGCGGATGATTTAGTATGCGAATTCGCCCAACTCGGAAGGAGCGATCATATGTCCGAAGGACTCAGGGTTAGTTACGGCAAGTATGTCTATGAGCACGTTCCCGGATGGGGGAATCTGCCCGACGGGTGGGAGTGGAATCACGCGGTCGGCGTCGGCATAGACGCTCAAGACCGCGTGTTCGTGTACAACCGCAGCGATCATCCGATGATAGTGCTGGATACGGATGGCAATGTGATTGACAGCTGGGGCGAGGGTCAGTTCGGCTCAGCTCACCACCTCGAAGTCGGGCCGGATGGCAGCATCTACACGACGGACGTGGTCAAGCACACGGTCTGCAAGTGGACTGCCGAAGGCAACCTGCTGATGACGCTAGGCAACCCTGATGATCCGCCGGAGCCGATGAGCGGCGAGCCGTTCAACCGGCCTACGGACATAGCCATAGCTTCCGACGGCTCGCTGTACATAGCAGACGGCTACGGCAACGCGCGCATCCACCACTTCACCGCCACGGGCGAGCGCATCCGCTCCTGGGGCGAGCCGGGCACAGGCCCCGGACAGTTCCGCATTCCCCACAGCGTGTGCCTCGACAATGCCGGCAACGTCTATGTGGCCGACCGCGAGAACAGCCGCATCCAGATATTCACACCGGACGGACAGTTCATGAGCGAGTGGGGCGGCGTCCACAGGCCGGACCATATCTGGCAGGGGCCGGACGGCAACATGTACATTACCGATCTCGGCTTCCACCTCGGGCTTGGGCCGGACCAGGCGAGGCCGAACGCGCTGTCGCATCCCGCGGGCGTCAAGATCATGACGCCCACCGGCCAGTGGTTGGGCGGCTGGGGACTTAGCACGGAGACGCCCGGCGACATCATCGCGGGCCACGCGGTGGCTATGGACTCCAAAGGCGACCTGTACGTTGGAGAGACGCTGGACGGCGCAAGGGTGCAGAAGTTCGCCCGCGTCGGCTAACGTCAGTTAACCACAAGGGCCTTTGGGCGGTACGTCAGCGCCTCCGAGACATGGGATGCGTTGATCATCTCATCGCCTGACAGGTCGGCCACTGTCCGAGACAGTTTCAGCAGCCTGTGATAGACGCGTGCGGACAGATGCATCCTGGTCATCGCCGTCCGCACCAGATTCGTGGCCTGCTCGTCCATCTTGCAGAACTGGTAAACCTCGTTGGGACCCATCTCAGAGTTGGTCAGCAGGCCGCTGTCGCTGAAACGCGCGCTCTGCGTGGCGCGCGCGAGTTCGGTCCGCTCACGAACCTTGGCCGACGACTCGCCCCCAGACGGCGCGGCAAGCTTCTCGTACTCCACACTCGGCACCTCTACGAATATGTCTATACGGTCGAGCAGGGGTCCGCTGATTCGCTTTCCGTAGCGGCTCACCTGGCTCGGCGTGCAGACACACGCGCGATTCGGGTCGCCGGCGTATCCGCAAGGGCAGGGGTTCATGGCGCCAATCAGCATGAAATTCGCCGGGTACGTAACCGATCCCTGCGCTCGGCTGATGACGACCTTCTGGTCCTCAAGCGGCTGACGCATCGCCTCCAGTATCCGGTGGCCGAACTCCGGCAGTTCGTCGAGGAATAGCACGCCGCGATGACTCATCGTGATCTCGCCCGGCCCGGGCCTGCTACCGCCGCCGACCAGCCCGGCATACGAAATCGTGTGGTGCGGAGCCCTGAAAGGACGCTCGGAGACAAGCGGGTTATCCTTCGGCAGCGCGTCGGCAATCGAGTATATCTTCGTTACCTCGATAGCCTCCGGGTAGGTCATGGACGGCAGTATAGAGGGCAGCGCTCGCGCCAGCAGCGTCTTGCCCGAACCGGGCGGTCCCATCATCAGCGCGTTGTGTCCACCGGCCGCGGCGACTTCGAGCGCGCGCTTGACATGCTCCTGCCCGCGCACGCTCGATATGTCGAACGACGTTTCGAAATTCGCCATGCCGGAGACGCCCTTGATAGATCGTATGGGACTTATCTCGACCTCGCCGCGCAAGTGGGCGATCAGATTCGCCAAGTCGGTTACCGGATAGACCTCTATTCCTTCGACAAGCGCGGCTTCGAGGCCGTCGGGCGCCGGCGCGAACACCCGCCGGGCGCCGGACTCGGCCGCGAGCGCGACCATCGGCAGTATGCCATCGGTGTGCAACACATCGCCGTTGAGGGACAACTGCCCCACAAAGACCGCATCATCCGGAACGCTCGGTATCTGCCCTGAACTCTGCAATACCGCGACGGCGATGGGAAGATCGTAGCCCGAACCCGCCTTGCGCACGTCGGCGGGCGCGAGGTTGGCAGTGATGCGACGCAACGGAAACTCGCAGCCTGAGTTGCGAATCGCGGCGCGGACGCGCGCCCGCGCCTCCTGGACCGCCGTATCTGCAAGCCCCACAACGTCGAAACGCGGCAATCCCGGCGAGATGTCCACCTCCACGTCCACCACGAATCCATCCAGGCCGACAACCGCGCACGACTTGGCTTTGGCGAGCAATTCCACGTCTCCTGTGTCTTGAGTAACGGGGTAATGCTATCGGGTGTCGCAGACACGGTCAAATCTGGGCTAACAGAGTCATAGCGCAGACTGCTATCATAGCGCTGAACATGTCTATCGCCAACCAAAACCCGCAGTTGCCGCGGCTCAGAGACCTGTCCGCGCGCCGGCGTCGCATCATACGCGCCTGGTGCATGTACGACTGGGCAAACTCGGCATTCGCAACCAGCGGCACAGCGGCGATACTTCCCATCTACTTCGTCTTCCTGTTCAAAGAGGCGGTAGGTGATTCAGGGGTGTTTCTGGGCATCACATTCACCGGCAGCTCGGTGTGGAGCCTGGGAGTGGCGATCTCGACAGCTTTCGTCGCGGTGACGAGCCCCGTACTCGGAGTCATCGCCGATAGAGTTCCAATCAAGAAGACGCTACTGTGGGTGTACACCATAGCGGGCAGCATATTCACGTGTCTCTCATTCCTCTCCGCATACACTTCTGAGCCGTGGCTGTGGTTGTTCGGAGTCTTCATGCTGGCGAACGTCGGATTTGCCGGAAGCCTCGTGTTCTACAACGTATTCCTGCCCCACATCGCCCCCGACCATCTGCTAGACGACGTGAGCAGCCGAGGCTTCGCATACGGATACGTGGGCGGAGGACTGCTGCTTGCGGTTCACCTGGTGATCATCATGCTGACTCAGGACACCGAGTTCGCCGACCTCGCGACGCGGGCGACGCTCCTGTCCATCGGCGTCTGGTGGTTCGGCTGGGCGCTGTGGACGCTGCGCGTAGTGCCCGAGCCGCCCATTCACAGTCGCGTACACGGGCTGAACGCGCTAACCGCCGTATCGCTCGCCGTGTCCGAGATGCGGACAACATTCGCCCACCTGTCGCGGCTGCGCGTAACGCTCAGGTACTTGGGCAGCTACCTGTTGTTCAACGACGGCGTGCAGACGGTAACCGCGATTGCCGGAGCCTTCGCGGCGGACACCCTGGGCATCCCGCTCGTGTTCAACATGATTACGATACTCATGATACAGTTCGTCGCCGCTCCGGGCGCTATGCTGTTCAGCCGGATAGCGGGCTGGGCTTCGACGAAAGCCGCGCTGGCGCTGGCGCTGCTGGGCTGGATCGTCGTCGTGCTGCTCGGGATTGCGCTCGCGCCTCTCGACGATGCGGATATGCAGGAAGGCGTAGCTCCGCTCGGCTCAGGTCCCATAGATTGGTGGCCCCTGTTCGTCCGCGACAATGTGTGGGCGCCGCTGGGATTCGACGTCGGATACCAGTGGATCATGGTCGGCGCGATCGCAGGGCTGGTGCTTGGAGGCAGCCAGGGGCTCGCTCGCAGCCTGTTCGCGCAGATAACGCCGGAGACGAGAAGCGGCGAATTCTTCTCGTTCTTCGGGTTCATGAGCCGCGCCTCATCCGTATTCGGGCCGATGCTCTACGTCGCCGCGACCGCATTCTTCGACACCCGCGTCGCTATCCTCTCCATTCTCATCCTCATCGTCGTGGGCACAATCGCCCTCCGCTGGGTGGACGTGGACGAGGGCGCGCGCATAGCCGCCCAAGAAGACTCCCGCCGACGCGGACACCAACCCGCCAGACGCCGACGCCCGGGCGCCGCAACAGGCTGATACGATCGAGAGTCGCGCCTCGAACCCCTTTCCGCGCCGCCGACAACTTGAAAGAGCTGACGAGCCGGCCCTCATTAATTCATTGACAGCCCATGGGGAGCAAGCCTATGCCTGTACTGAACGACGCGCACTCTCGACTCAACGCAACGGAAGTCGCCCGGGTCGTCGCCCCGGCCACGCCGGAAGCTGTCGCCGTCGCGGTGGCCGACGCTACGGCGCAACAAATCACGGTATGCCCGGCCGGCGCGCTTCATTCTATGGGTGGGCAGCAGTTCGCCAGCGGCGGAGTCTCCATCAGTTCGTCGGCGCTAACGGCTATCGGCCCGCTTGACAGGAACTCAGCCACCGTTTGGGTCCAGTCCGGCGTTACGTGGCCTCGCCTGGTCGAATGGCTGCATCGCCAACAGGCGGGCGACGATGAACCGCTAACCATAATCCAGAAGCAGACAGGAGCCGATGAGCTGACGCTGGGAGGCGCGCTTTCATCCAACGCTCATGGGCGCGTACTTGGCAGAAAGCCCATCGTCGCGGATGTCGAAGCGTTCCACCTCACGCTGCCGACCGGAGACAGGGTACTGTGCAGCCGAGAACGCAACTCCGAGCTGTTCCGCGCCGCCATCGGTGGATATGGGCTGTTCGGATTCATAGACTCGATCAAGCTGAAACTGGAGCCTAGATCGCTGCTCGCGCGGCGAGTGCGCGAAATCCCCACCCGCCGGGCGATACACGAGCTTGAAGAGCGGATGGCGCGCGGAGCTTCATACGGCGACTTCCAGTTCATGACCGATGAAACGTCCGCCGACTTCATGCGTCGCGGTATCCTTTCTACATACGCGCCGGCGGGATCGAACGCGGAATCCATCGACGCCGGGCGCGGCCTGTCCATGGAAGACTGGACACGCCTCTACGCGCTCGCTCACACAGACAAGTCTCGCGCCTACGCCGAGTACGCAAGCCACTACCTGGGGACGGACGGCCAGCCGCACTGGTCGGACGACCACCAGTTCAGTCCATACCTCCCCGACGCCGGCGCCATTCTTGCGAGCAGGCTCGGATGGACACACTTCAACTCCCTCATGATTTCCGAGTTGTACGCGCCACGCCACAGATTCGACGACTTCATGGAATCCGCCCGCGCCGCGCTGATGGATACGGAGGCTAATCTTGTCTATGGCACCGTGAGGTTGATAGAGGCGGACGACGAGACCGCGCTGCCGTGGGCGAAGCAAGACTACGCTTGCATCATCTTCAACCTGCTGGTGGAGCACACCCCGGAAGGGATAGAACGCGCGAGAACGCAGTTCCAGCGCTTGATAGATTGCGCTCTCGAACTGGACGGCTGCTACTACCTCACCTACCACCGGTGGGCCAGGCGCGATCAACTAGCGCGCGCATATCCGGAGCTCGGACGGTTCCTGGAGTTGAAAGAGCGTTACGACCCGCGCAGCGTGTTCGCCAGCGACTGGTATCGTGCGCTCGTCAGTCCATAGCAGAGCCTGACAAACTTTGGCGAAGCGGTGGTTTTCGACGCAGAGACGTGGAGGGAGCGCAGAGACGCAGAGGGTTGCATGATTCTTTGCGTCTTTGCGTTAGAAACTACCTCGATAGCCCCAGCCCTCTTTGGGCTATGATGTTGCGCTGAATCTCAGACGTCCCAGCCGCGATGGTCGAAGACGTTGACATGAGATAAGAACGCTGGATATGCCCTTGCAGGGGCGCCCACTTCGACCCCTCGGACAGTTGGCCCGCCATGCCCAGGATATCCATGCCCGTCCGAGCTACTCGCTGGGTCAGCTCCGTGCCGTACATCTTGGACATAGACGCCTCGGCGTTTGGAACCATGCCCTGGCTCTGCATCCACGCCACCTTGTATGACATCCCGCGCGACACCTCCGCCTCCACGAATCGCCGCGCCAGCTTGCGGCGTACGTGCGGGTCCTCGCTCAGCGGCTTGCCGTCGCGCTCGGTCTGCTTCGCGTAGTCAGTCAGAGTTTCGATCGTCCGTCGCGCCGTCGCCGAGTAACCCACGCCCGACCGCTCGAAATCCAGCGCCACCGCCAGCGTGTACCAGCCCCTATCCTCCTGTCCCACCAAGTTGGCGGCGGGAACGCGCACGTTGTCGAAATAGACCTCGTTGAAGTCGTGTCCGCCCGCCATGTTGACAATGGGGCGCACCTCCACGCCCGGACTCTTCATATCCAGCATCAACAGGCTGATGCCGCGGTGCTTTGGCGCGTCGGTGTTGGTTCGGGCGGCGAGCCATCCCCAATCGGCGATATGGGCGCTCGACGTCCAGATCTTTTGCCCATTGATGACGTAATCGTCCCCGTCGCGCACGGCAGACGTTTGCAGCGACGCCAAGTCGGAACCCGAACCCGGCTCGCTGTACAGCGTACACCAGTAGCGCTCGCCGCGAGCGATTGGAGGCAGATGCTCTCGCTTCTGATCCTCTGTGCCGGCCAGCATCAGAACCGGCCCTACCCACGAGATAGCCCCCGTTCCCAAGTCCGTTCCCGGAACGTTCCAGTACGACATCTCCTCGCGGTAGATGACCTGCTCCATGATCGAGCGACCCTGCCCGCCGTACTCCTCGGGCCAGGCCAGCGTGAGCCATCCCTTGTCTGCAAGACGCTTCGCCATGCTTCTGGTGAAGGCGTGTCGCTCTTCGGGGGACTGTCCGGGCTGTCCCAACGGGTCCCAGTCGTCGGGAAGTTCGTCTTCGAGGAAGTCGCGTATCTCCTGCCGGAAGTCCTCTTCCCGCTTAGTGAAGGTGATGTTCACGGTATGGCCTCCAAGTGGGGTAAGGGTAGTCTATGAAGGCGGCGTCGGGAGTGTCAAGCAGAGACCTGTGACACTGAGGGTGCGTTACGCATTGTCCGTTGACGTATTGTCTAAGCTGGATGATAGCTATGAGTGCTAACGACGACATCCTAATCCGCTTGGGCACCCGCGTTCGTCATATCCGGACTCAGCGAGGCTATACCCAAGAGCAGCTTGCCGAAGAGTGCGACTTTGACCGCACGTACATCAGCCTGATCGAACGAGGACGGAGAAACCCATCGTTCACCAACTTGATGAAGCTCGCCAGCGGTCTAGACGTTTCTGTATCAGACCTGACCGATGGCATTTGAGAAAAGGCAGTCCGAATCTGATGAAGCTCTATCTGCTAGCCGAGGCGATTTCAGAAATCAAAGATTCGATGCGCCATGCTATAACCACAGCATCATACAGAGGCAGGACATATGAGACCGGACTTGAAGCCAAGACAGGACTTATCCGAAGCGAAACCTTAATCCAGCGGATTCACGAAACCGCGAAGCTGAGCATCCATGAAGAACTCGCCGACCGAGGGCTAATCCATGTGATACATCCTCCTATCGGCAGACGGTCCCCCGAACAGAACGTTTGGGGTTTCCTCAAGAAGAAAAAACAAGATTTGGTCATAACCGTAGGCGACGCCGAGCCTGAACCTGAACTGATAGATGCCGGCCCGCTGGCCGGCGATACAGATGAACTTGGACGCCATGCCACGGAGCGTTCGATCGTAGTTGGAGTACGCAGCCAACTCTCCAGCGTAGCAAAGAACTTCGATACGCTGATGGAAAGAACCTTCGCAGAGACGTTGAACCTGCGATTCCGGCATCCCAGGTTGGTGATGGGTGAAGTGTACTTGCTAGCCGTCAAGGATTACGACGAGCAAGCAATGAAAGGGAATCGCACTGAATGGAAAGAGAGTTATAACGATGTTGAAAGATACATCTCCATATTCAATTCTATGGCTGGGCGTGTCAATTTCAACGATCCAATAGATTTCTACAAATACGAGCGGTGTGCGTTGCTTCTAGTAGATTTCAGTACGGAACCGCCCAAGATATATTCTACCATTGACGAACTACGGCAAGACGGAATCGTTAGTCAAGATTTCGAGCAAGATTATTCGGAGCTTTCGCCAATCAGCTTTACATCAAGCTTGGTGGATGCCTATTTGGATCGGTAGAACTCTAGCTATGAACGACTTCAGCGATTTCATCAACACTGACGCCGAACAGTCCGCAGATATAATGTTGGAGTTCTTCGCCTTCAAGGCTTAGGATAGTTTGCGAATGATTATGCACGTCGGGTATGCAAAATCGTTCAATAAAATTCTTCTGGAAACATTGGTAACCACCTTCGATTTGGAATGAAGTCAGGCGGGCGTAATAATCCATCACACTAGAGTTCAGTATTCTCTGCAGTACCCTAATGTCAATAGGATCAAAGAAGAGATCGCCAATCTCTCTAGGTTTCACCGAATAGCCATTGCAGAACAGGCTGTCGGTTTCGTCCAGTAGGAAGTTTGGACCCCGGTTGAAAGTCTTGGTCAACAGTTTGGGGCCAGGCGCTTCCATACATTGTGTGCGACTCCACTCAAAGAACCGGCGTGGTGATTTTTTCCCTTTATCGCGCTTGGATAGCTCATACTCTTGTGCCTTGAGGTGAGAATAGGCTTTGGGATACATTTGTTGGAATTCATGGTCTTCAAGTGGTACCCACTTGTTGGATCCGGATTTGCGATACGGTTGTATGACACGCGCCTGATTGCTTTCAAGTGACCGTTCATCCGAAAAATTAGCGATCTTTATTGCCGGCCTAGTTATTCCCTCTTCAATATCTTGATTGGCAAAGTCATTATTGACTATGAACACTGAATCTTTCAAAGTGGCGAATCCTACCTTTATGTCCGATAATTCGCCGAGAGGCGTTCCATTCGATTCCAACTTCCGGAGATTACGTAGATGATGTTCTGGCGCCAATCGCCATTTCTTCTTGTCGAGGACGTTGAGTGGAATATCATGGAAATCATCATCTCTGAGCCGGAGAATCTCAGATTCAGGTTCGCTGCACCGAAAGAATTGCAACCGCTCGTGAGGAGTTCTGCCCAAGAACAGCAAGCATGTATATGCGCTGGCATCCGGAAAGATTTTCTTGTGGCCGAAATCAACGATTGTGTGAAGGCTGCCATTATTCTGGAGAAACTCTCTGACTCCAGCACCTGCCAACGAAGTGTATATGTTGTTTTGGGTAATGTATCCCAAAGCCCCGTTCTGGGATAGAAGACGATATCCGGCTACTAAGAACAGCATTGCCAAGCTGAAACTGCCTGTCGCAAATTCTGAATACAGTTCTGAAAGCGTTTCTCGATAATCCTCATCTAAGTTTTGCAATTTCACATATGGAGGATTGGTGACGATGACGTCAAAGCCGTGTTCGTCTATTCCAAGAGAACGAGTGATAGCCTGACTTGAAGTGCATAGCGTATCTGCATTGAGCAAGAAATCGAATGTCGCAGGCGGAGTGACAGCTTGCTCGGCGCAGAACATCTCAATAGCGACGGACGCGCACTCAATAGCATCTCGACTGACATCTATGCCATACACGTGCTCATTGACCGTTTTCTCGATTGGAACGTCGTAGTTCTCTGAAAGCAACTTCGCCGCTCTTAGAAGAAATCCCCCGCTACCGCAGGCAGGGTCAAGGATGGTGGGCGGGTTATCCCCCGCGCGTATAGCGAAGCATCGTTTGATAATGTAGTCAATAATATAGTTCGGCGTATAGACGACGCCATGAGCGCGCTTGTCGTCGGCGTCACTGAGATTCTCAAACGCAACCTCGACCTGCTTCAAAGAGAACTGGCCTTGAGTTGCCGCCAGGAGTTGTGTCTCCAAATCTGACGCCGGTGAGATTTCGGAAATGCGCTGTATATTGAAGGCGCGGTCAACAGCCTTGCCTGGCGCTTCATTCGCGCGCATCCAAGTGCGGAGTATCGAAGACAAGCAAGCGTCCCTGCCGAATCCGGCCTTGTATCGGCTGACCAGATCGGCTATTCGCCGGTCTATTCGCTTTGCCCGCGTAGCCATTGCCTGTTACACCCCCACGATGCCCTTCGTTCGCACACTACTATACACTACCCAGACCGCCATACTACCTCCAGTAGTTTGAGGTTGTGATCTATGAACTCCCGCACCAACTCCCCGAACTCGCGGTAGATGACCTGCTCCATGATCGAGCGACCCTGCCCGCCGTACTCTTCCGGCCACGCCTCTGAGCTCGTCCTCCAGCGCCGCCGGCCGCGCCTTTGTTGCATATCCAGCCCTCTTGGCGGATTGAGCGGCGGTTCGCGGTGAGAGTAGCCGACTTCCCGCGCCTTCTTCAGGGATCTTCGGAATGTCGTGGTCGGCCTCTCCATTGGTCTGTGGATGCCAAACTCCCGATCCGGGAGCCAATCATAGCACAGCCGCGCAAAGGAACGCATTTATTGGCTATACTCTGAAGAGTCGCATTGGTCCCGAACCAAGATGGTGGCGGGTGGGTCTCACTCCCAACTCCTAGGAAATCGCTCTAATGCAATTTTCTACCTACCGCAAGATTTCAAGTCAAGGAGATCGTACTGGCAACCGCAATTGGCGCGCTCAGGCATCGCAACTTCCTTCTGTACTGGTTCTCCGGCATGGGGCAGGCGGCGGCTCTGGGTATGCAGTTTCTCATTCTGGGCTGGCTGACGCTGGAGCTTACGGACTCATCGGCCCGGCTTGGATTGGTGATCGCCCTCTACGGCGTCCCAAACCTCGCCATGCTTGCGTTTGGCGGGATATTCGCGGACCGAGTCAACCGGCGCTGGTTGCTCTTCTACAGCCGGATCATCGTGATGGCGCTGATCTTGGTGGCCGCGACGCTCACCATTCAGCAGCTAATCTCCATGTGGCATATCTATGCAATATCGTTCGTACTGGGAACGATCCAGGGACTCAATATGCCTGCGCAGATGGCGATAGTGCCCGACCTTGTGGACGAGCGCGATATACTCAACGCCACCTCGTTGAACATGGCCGTGTTCAATACCGGTCGAATCATGGCGCCATCCCTGGCGGGCTGGATCATCCAGTACGTGGGAATGGGGCAGGCGCTGTACCTCAACGCCGCCTGCTACGCGATCAGCTGCCTGTTTCTGCTGGCGATGGCAAAGGTGGAGTCTCGCAGCCGCTCCAATGGCTCTGGCGGCGCGAACATCCTGCGGGACTTCTGGGAGGGAGTCCGTTTCGTTGCGGCGACCCCTATCGCGTTCACCTTGGTGGGCATGAGCTTTGCGTTCGGGTTCTTCGGGGCGGCATACATTCAAGTGCTTCCAGCGTTCGGCAAGGAAGCGCTGAACCTGAATGCCGACGGAGCGGGCTTCCTGCTCACGGTGGCGGGCATGGGATCGCTGACGGGCAACGTGTTCCTGGCGTCGTTGGGTAACGCGCGGCACAAGAACTGGCTGCTGCTGGGCATGATCACGCTGTTCGGAGTCAGCCTGTTCATGTTCGCCTTCTCTCAGATTTATATTGTCTCTTTGGCGCTGCTGTTCCTCACCGGGGTGGGCTTCACCGGATTCATCTCGATGGGGACGACTGTGCTGCAGCTCAGCACGCCTGGGGAACTTCGCGGGCGTATGATGAGCCTGTGGCTGATCGGAGCGGCGGTGCATTACATCGGCGCGCTGCCGCTAGGGGCGGTGGGCGAACACTGGGGCTGGCCGACATCGATTGGGGGCGGCGCATTGATAATGCTGGCGTTCGTGCTCTGGCTGGGGATATTCAGGCCTACGCTGCGGCGGCTGAAGGTGTAGGGATGGCGGAGGGCGCTGGCGGTGGAACCGCGCTGTCTATCCTCGCCCCCCTCACTTCGTTTCAAGTGGCGTTCTGAACCTCATTCTGCGGAATACGAGATACGCCACTACCATCACGATCATCATGCCCATCGCCCCGACTGTCAGGAGCTCGAAGTTGTGGTCTATGAATTCGCGCACGGACTCGCCGAACAGGTAGATGAGGACGCCGACGGTCATTATGCGTATGCTGCGTCCCACCAATGACGCCAGCAGGAACGGCCTCATCCGCAGGTTCATTACGCCGGCCAGAATCGTGAACACCTTGTACGGGATCGGCGTAATCGCCGCCGCGAGGATCGCCCACGCGCCGTACCGCGCGAACAGCGCCTCGGCGCGCGATACCTTGTCCTCCGACACGAACTTGTACAGTAGCGGCCTGCCGACTCGACGGCCCAGGTAGTGTCCGACTACGCCGCCGGCTACCGACGCCAGCGTCGCCAGGGCCGCCGCCCATATCGCCATCGAGGGGTCTGCTATGCCTATGGCCAGCAGCAGCGGGTCCGGCGGTATGGGGAAGAAGATGGACTCGCTGAACGCCACGAGAGCGAGCAGGACAAGCGCCCACTCGCTCTCGGCGAGACTCAGCGTCCAATCGCTAAGGTCATGGAGCAGGTCGAACATTAGCTAAGCCATACCCGCTCGCCTCAGCACTTCGCGGACGTTCCCAGGCCCAGGCGTCCGCTGGCCCGACTGCACTTCCCTGACCACCTCTACGATGGCGGCGTTGATTGGGGTCGGAACGCCTACGCGCCGCCCCTCCTCCACGATGTAACCGTTCATGAACTCGATCTCCGTGCGCCGCCCCTTGTGCACGTCCTGGCCCATGGACGACTTCCAGTCCATGCCGTTGCCGGACGGCTGGAACTTGGCGTCGAGCTCTTCGAACACCTCACCGTCGTCCGCGTTGGCGTAGGTCTCGGCGGACACGCCCCGAATTGGTTCCACCTGATAGTTTTGCGCGAGCGCGACCTGGCAAGACTCTTTGCAGATGTTGATCTGGATGCGCCGCGCCTCGGGCATCTCGGCTACGCTCTCCGCGCCCAGCCCCGTCATGGCGCCGACGGGGTTGCCGGATGAGTTGGTGGTTAGCTTCGACCACCGCTCGCCCCACAGGTTCGACGTCGCCTTCGCGTCGTCAACGCACATCAGTATCTCCGCAAGCTCCTCTACACGCGGCGTTACGCGCCCGTGCAACTCGCCGACCCTGAACACGACGTGGCCGCGACCGCGACCGGGCGGCCCGCCGCGCGTTACGTGTCCGGGTTCCCACAGCGCCACGGTGATGCTCGACATGATGCAGCCCACAGCGCGGTCGTACCCGACTATGGATGCCACCAGCCGATCGTTCATGCAATTCTGCGAAGATACGACTACGCCGTCGCTCTTCACCAGCCGCTTCAGGAAGTGGGCGGACCACTCCGTATCGTAGCTCTTCATCGCCAGGAAGCCGATGTCGAATTCGCCCTTGATCTGCATGGCATCCGACAGATGATGCGCGTTCACCGGAACCGTGAAGTCGTCCTGTGTGCCGGACGCTCGCAGCCCGCTCTCGCGCATCGTCTCGACGTGCTCCCCCCACATATCCAGCAGCGTAACGTCGTGTCCCTCACGGGTCATGTACGCGCCCAGATAACTGCCGGCGGCGCCGGCGCCAAAGATGACTATTCGCTTGTCGCTCATCTCGTTTCTCCTCCGGATATCCCTACGTTAAGCGGGAACTCGAACCGCTGCCCATCTATCGTAACCGTCGCCGTCTGCGTGGAAGTTCTCGACGCGCGCAGACCGGCAACCGCGATGGCGCCGCCGTCCGCGTCCAGCGCCAGCGCCTCGCTGCCATCGGATGTTACCGAGATGGCTCCCGCCAAGTCTATGCCCACCGACGCCTTGATCTCGCGCACCAAGTCCTCCTGCTCGCGCAGCGCTTCATGCGCCTCTTCGACCGTAACGGCGGCGAACCTGATGCGCGCCCCGGGCATAGCCTGCGCAAGGAGCCCTATGTCCGGCCCTATCACCGTCGCCGCCTTCGTGTACCCGCCCGTCGTGCCTCGGTCCGCCAACAGGATGATGGGCTGACCGTTGCCGGGCACCTGAATGGAGCCTAGCGCGGAGCCGTCCGACACGATGTCCGCGCCCCTCTCGTGCTCCACCGCCGGACCATCCAGCCGATAGCCCATCCTGTCCGACTCCGTGGAGACGGTGTACTCCGACGACAGCAACGCGCTAAGTCCGGTCTCGGTGAACTCGCCGTGTTGAGGTCCCAGTACTACGCGAATCGTGAACTCCTGCCCGTAAGTGGGCTGCCTGCTGATGCCGGGCGGCATACCGCCGGACGTCCACTCTGCCACGTGTGGCGAGCGCCCAATCGGCAGCGCGTCCCCAGGCTGAAGCGCGCGACCCTCGAAGCCGCCGAATCCGCCCTTCAGGTCTGTCGAACGACTGCCCATCAGCAAGGGAACCTCGACGCCGCCCGCGATAGCGATGTACGACCGCAGACCGTCCGTCGCCTGTCCCAGCCGCAGCGTAGCACCCGCGCCGACCTTGACTGACTCCCACGTCCTCGCCGGACGCCCATCCATCTCGATCTCGAAGTCGGCGCCCACGACGGCGAACACGCTGTCGGCGCCAAACCTGAGCGTAGGCCCGAGGAAGGTAACCTCAAGCCCGGCCGCGCCTTCCGGGTTGCCCACCAGAGCGTTCGCTATTCTGAGCGATACCGAGTCGAGCGCGCCGCACACCGGGATCCCGTAGCGCTGGAAGCCACGCCTGCCGAGGTCCTGCACCGTAGTCAGCAAGCCCGGTTCGATGACCTCAATAGTAGTCATTGGCGTCCCCATCGGCACGCCGCTGTCAGCCTCTTTAGCCATTGTCCGCGCCTCCCCTCACTACCGCCGAGTACGTACCCGCCCTAACCTCCTCGTCTATACGCTCGTAAGTGGCCTCGTCTTCCAGGGGAACGAACCGCACTCTGTCGCCCGCGTCAATCACAGTGGGCGGGTATGCGGTCGGATCGAAGAGCAGCAGCGGTGAACGTCCGATGAGCCTCCAGCCACCGGGACTCGCCACCGGATATATTCCGGTCTGCGATTCGGCGATGCCCACCGAACCTGACGGGATCAGAGTCCTGGGAGACTCCAAGCGTGGCGTGTACAGCCTGTCGTCCAATCCGCCGAGGTACGGGAAGCCAGGGCTGAACCCCATCGTATAGACCAAGTAGTCGGCGCCCGAATGGATGGCGATCACTTCGTCCTCGCTCATGCCGGCGTTCTCGGCGACAAATGCCAGGTCCGGGCCGTATTCACCGCCGTAGAGCGTCGGAATCTCCACGATCCTCGATTCGACCGCCGCCGCATCCGAGCCGATGTCGAGCGCGCGGATGGCGGCTTCCAGACCGTCCAGGGTCGTTATGAGCGGATCGTAATAGACCAGCAACGAGCGGTAGGTTGGAACCGTCTCGATTACGCCGTCCAGCTTGCCGTCCTGTTGGGCATCCACGATCGCCGTCGCCGTACCGTGTACCAGCGCGTTGATAGCGGGGTCTATCTCGGGACCGAATTCGACGACGACGGCTCGATCGCCGGCGGGCAGGAACAGCGCATCCGCAAGTCCGGAGGGCGAGCCGGAAGCGCGCCCAGCCGCCGCAGCTCGCGCAGTCGCCGAATCGCCTCCCGTCTCCACTAGACCAGCTCTCCAAGCGGACGGATGCTGACGCCTTCGGCTTCCAGCCCGCGCTTCAGCTCCTTCGCCATTTCGACCGCGCCCGGCGTGTCTCCGTGCAGACACAGGCTGTCGGCCTCGACTTCTATCACGTCGCCGTTGATGGCGGTCGCGCGCCCTTCGGTTACCATCCGCAGGCTGCGCTCGACAACCTCCGAAGTCTCGTGTATGACCGAGCCCGGCTGCGAACGCGACACCAGCGTCCCATCGGGATTGAGCGCGCGGTCGGCGAATATCTCCCGGCCCACGCGCAAGCCCATATCTTGGGCTATGCCGATCCACGCCGAGCCGGCGAGCGCGAGCAGCACTACGTTCTCGTCCACCTCCAGCGCCGCCTCGCAGATCGCCCGCGCCAGCGTTTCGTCGTCAACCGCCATGTTGTACATAGCGCCATGCGGCTTGACGTGCTGGAGCCTGCCCGTTCTCGTGAACGCCTGAAGCGCGCCCATCTGGTAGATGACGTCGTTCCGCGCCTCCTCCGGCGATACGATCATGTTGCGTCTGCCGAACCCCGCCATATCCGGGAAGCTGGGGTGCGCGCCAATGGCGACGCCGCGCTCTTCCGCCAGATCGACCGTCGCTCTCATCCACGTCGGGTCCCCCGCGTGAAAGCCGCAGGCGATGTTAGCCGACGTGATATACTTGATGACCTCTTCGTCCAATCCCATCTTGTACATGCCAAAGCTCTCGCCCATATCGCAATTGAAATCTATTACGCTGCCCATGGTCTGCCTCTCCAAGCACTCTCAAGGTTACGCGCCTTCAATTATATCCGCCACACCGCTTCTTCTCAAACGCTTGGCGGCGGGTAGATTTTTAACGCAGAGACGCAAAGGCGCAGAAGATGCAAGGAGATTTTTACTTATCATTGGCTATCTTCGCGCCTTTGCGTTAAATTGGGGGGAGGGGGCGTTCAATCGTGGGCGCCGAACGGAAACTCTCTATCGCGCAGTCAACGCGTATAGTAATATTATTTAACGCTAGCTATCATTAATTCCCATAAGGCGCTGTTATGCGACGAGTCAACTTCCATCGGCTCTACATATTCCACACCGTCGCCAGGCTGGGCAGCTTCACCAAGGCCGCCGCGGAGTTGAGCATCAGCCAGCCCGCCGTATCCATACAGGTCAAAGAGCTCGAGCGCAGCATGGATACGACCCTGCTCAGCAGGATGCGCTCCGGGGTCGCGCTGACCGACACCGGCGAGATCGTGTTCGGTTTCACCCGGCGCATCTTCTCCCTGGCCGAGGAGATGGAGTACGCGATTCAGGACGTTACCGGCCTCCAGGCAGGCAGGCTAACCATCGGCTCGTCGTCCACGCCCGGCGAGTGCATCCTGCCGCTGGTCATAGGCAAATTCCAGGAGAGATACCCGCGAGTAGAGGTATCTCTCGCCATCTACAACACGCGCGTCATCATCGAGAAGATACTCAACCGCGAACTCGACCTGGGAATGGCAGGCTCGGCGGTGGAGATGAAGGGGCTGATATCCACCCATTACGCCAACGACGAGGTGGCGCTGGTAGCTTCCCCCGCCCACGCCCTGGCGCAAAAGGAGAGTGTATCGTTCGAGGATATTGCCGACGAGATGTACGTAGTGCGCGAACCCGGATCGGCGACGCGACGCGCCGCCGAGGAGTGCTTCGAGCGGCAAGGCATCAGGATTCGCGTGTCCATGGAGCTGGGAAGCAACGAAGCCGTCAAACGGGCGACCGCCGCCGGCCTCGGCATCGGAGCGCTATCCAAGTTTTCCGTGGCGCCGGACGTAGCCGCAGGATACCTGAAGGTACTGCCGGTAGTTGGATGGAAGTGCGAACGACCTCTAACCGTCTTCTACCGAGACGACACCCACATATCGGCTGTACAGCGCGCTTTCCTCACTATACTCGAGTCGGAAGAGTCCCTACCCGACTCGCTCCTTCCGCCCCCTACTCTTGTTCGCGCCGGCGGATGAGTCGCGTCGGCGTGTCCGCGATGTAGCCGGACAGATTCAGCGCCGTGTGGATGAGGCCGATGTGCGAGTACGCTTGGGGGAAGTTGCCAAGTTGGCGGTTCGTCGAGGGATCGATCATCTCTGCGAACAGGTCGAGGTGGTTGGAACACCGCACGATGGTCTCATGGAATAGATCCAAGGCCCTGTCGGTCTGCCCAGTGTAGATCAGATTGCCCAGCAGCCAGAAGCTCAGCAGGGTAAAGGCTCCCTCCGGCTGCGCGTTGAGACCGTCGTCGGTCTCCTCCGGGATGTAGCGCCACACCAGCGGTCCATCGGCAAGCTCGCGCTCGATGGCGTCCACGTTCTGCCGCACTCGCGGGTCTTCTGGTGGGATGAAGCCGAAGAAGGGAATCGCCAGGTTGGATGCGTCCAAGGTGTCGCTGCCGTACCGTTGCCGGAATGCCTTCTTCGAGTCGCTCCAGCCGAGGTCGAGCGCCTCCGTCTTGATGAGGAACGCCGCCTGCGACCAGCGCCGGTATAGCCGCCGCTGCTCGACCGCCGCCGCAATGTAGGCGGCCGTGTCGAGGGCCGCCCAGCAAAGTACCTTCGAATAGACGAAGTGTTGCTCTTCTCCCCGCACCTCCCAGACGCCGCGATCGCGGCGGCGCCAGTTCTCGATTGCCATTTCTGCCAAAGAGCAGACCAGATCCCACGCCTCCTCCGGTATCTCGCCGTGCAACACTAGGAGCGAGTGGATAGTTGCGATGACTTCGCCAAATACGTCCAGCTGCAGGTGGTCGGCGGCGGCGTTGCCAATGCGAACGGGCCGGGAGTCCTCGTAGCCGCGCAGGTGATCGAGGATCTGCTCCTCGTGTGACGACGACTCCGCAATCCCGTACAGGATGCGTGGCGGGCGGCGATTCAGCTGACACTGCTCCAGCAGCCAGTGGATGTAGTGATCCGCCCCGTACATATCCCCGAGCCGGTAGAGGACGTCGACCGTGAAGCTCGCGTCACGCAGCCATGAGTAGCGGTAGTCCCAGTTCCGCGATCCGCCAAGCGTCTCCGGCAGGCTCGTCGTAGGCGCTGCAACTATGGCCCCGGTGCCGCGGTACATCATAAGGTGCAGCGCCAGGAAGGATCGCACCACCTGCTCGCGCCATAAGCCGCGGTAATCCATTCCCGCGACGAGGTCCTCCCAGTATCTCCGGGTCAGTTGAAGCTTTTCCTGCGTGTGGTAACTTTCAAGATTCGCAGATCTCCCGCTCCCGTAAGCCTGTACGAAGATTGCCGACTCGCCTTGCGACAGGGCAAACTCCCCCCTTACGCCATCACCGCCAACCGACAGCGAGACACTGCTGAGCAGCATCATGCTCTGTCCGCTCCCCGTAGTCTCGACCGCGATTCCGTCGCCGTTGCTTCGCAGTTGGCGAAACTCCGGCACAGCGCGGGCATAATCGTGCCGAGGCTCGTATTCGCAGCGCATTTCAATGCTTCCGGCAATGCACGTTACGATGCGGTGAAGCTCCGGGGGCTCTGCGGGATTAGTATCGGGCTTGCCGTCCTTGTCGCTGTCGTGAATTGGCATGAAGTCAGTAATCTTTGCGGCGCCCCCGGACGTTGTGAACGTCGTCTCAAGGATGTTGGTGTCCGGGATATAGGCTTGTAGCCCCTCCGCGTACACGCCGGTGGGCCGGATGCGGAACCGGCCGCCGATATCCTCGTCGAGGATGGACGCGAAGACGCTGGGCGAGTCGAACCGGGGCAGGCAGCACCAATCAACCGAGCCGTCGGTACCGACAAGGGCCGCCGAGGACATGTCGCCAATCAGTCCGTAGCTGTACATGTTGCCTCCTAGGCTTCAACTCTCC
Source organism: Dehalococcoidia bacterium (assembly GCA_034420955.1). Classification (GTDB taxonomy): domain Bacteria; phylum Chloroflexota; class Dehalococcoidia; order Lucifugimonadales; family UBA1123; genus VXRN01. Next base: position 188,528 of record DAOUKV010000009.1, on the reverse strand, counting down.
ATCAGTTGACCCGTTCTAGCATCACAAGTCTTTCAAGATTGTGGGGGGTGGAGAAGTTTCCGCGTTCGATGGTTTACGCGTCGCCCAGGGCGGCAATGAAGCCGTAACACCAATCGCGGGCGGTGTTACCGCTTACGTCTCCGAAGAGCGACCTCCAGCGACTTTGTCGCTCGGATCCGCGCATGGTCAGGGCGCGATAGATAGCGGAAGCCGTCTTCTCAGTGTCATAAGGGTTAACCATGAGAGCGGCCTGCATGGACTCCGCGGCGCCGCAGAAGCGGGAAAGCACCAGGACTCCGGGATCGGAGGTCTGGGCAGCTACGAACTCCTTGGCGACGAGGTTCATGCCGTCCCGCAGAGGGGTTACGAGACAGACGTCGGCCTCCCGGTAGAAGTGGGCCAGATCCTGCTGGGAAAAGGCGCGTTGCAGGGGGACGATGGGCATCCAATGAGCCTCTCCGAACTTGCCGTTGATCTTGCCGACGAGCAAGTCGTATCGCTCGCGTTCACGGGCATACTCGGGGATGTCAACACGGCTAGGCGCCGCGATCTGGATGAGGGTTACTCGACCGCCTAGCTCCGGGTGGTCGTCCAAGAGCCGCTCGATAGCTTGCATCCTGTGGATTATCCCCTTCGTGTAGTCAAGTCTGTCCACTCCGAGAAGTAGCTGTCTGTCCTTGGGGAAGTCCTCCAGGAATCGGCTAACGCGCGTCGGGACTTCGCTAACGGCCATCTCGCGGAATGCCCGGACATCGGCGCCAACGGGAAATGAACCCACCTTCAAGGTTCTGCCCTCATGGCGCACGGTGTCGCCGACGACTGCGGCGCCGAACTCGTCGCCCAAAGTCTCCTGAAGGTTACGGAGATACTTGGGCGTCTGAAGACCCACAAGGTCGTATTCGAAAAGACATGCAAGCAGCTTTCGGGCCCAGGGCAGGATGCCGAAGATCTCGGAGGACGGGAATGGGATGTGAAGGAAGAACCCTATCTTGCCCGTCCAGCCGAGCTTGCGAAGCTCCCGACCGAGGGGCAACAGGTGGAAGTCGTGGACCCAGACCATGTCGCCAGGGTCCAAGAGATCTATGAGGGAAGCGGCGTACATTCGGTTTACGCTGCGGTACACCCGGTAGCTGTCATGGCTTATGGTCGCCTTGTCCGGGAAGCCGTGAAGGAGCGGCCAGAGCGTGCGGTTGGAGAAGATATTGTAGAAGCCCTCGACCTCATCCTGAGAAAGGGAGACCGATGCCAGACGGATGCCTTCGACCACCGTGATTGCAGCAACGGAGGTGGCTTCTCGGGCGTCGGAGTTTCCGTCCCAGCCCATCCAAATGCCGCCCGTAGCCTCCAAGAAGGGCCGCAGGCAACTCACGAGTCCACCTACGGGAAGGTTGCGTGTTTCCTTCACGCCAGAAGACGTGGACACGGAAGGGAGCCTATTGGAGACTACTACTACTCGGCCTTCACCACCCATGATTCGCTCCAATCGCCCGAGTCCGCAACCGGTATGGAGCGGCCCAAAGCGCAGCAGGGCGGATAATTATCCAGATTCTATCTTAGGTGGGTGGCGCTCGCAAGAGTAACCAAACGTCAGGCGATAGTGGCGGGGGTGGCAGTGGGCGCGACAGGCTCTATGCCAAGCTCCGGGCATCCATCGAGATATATGTCGATCGAGATGCGAAATTCCCGCTCGACGCTCTCCATATCGGTCGCCTCGGCGTTCGCTATGGGATGGGGGCCGCTGTTGATTACTCTGGCGTGCAGCACATTTGCCTCATCGTCGTACACTACCTGACCGACGTAACCTTTGTACTCCAGCATTAGTACTCTCCTATCCAGTCAAGGAATTATACACCTATGCAACTTTTCCGCATGTGATATGATGCGCCCCAGATTAGGGATTTTCCTAAAGCGTCGCCTCAAGAGCGTCCACACTTGCCCGGCCGTCGAAACCCAACGCGCCGATTGACTGCCCTATCTCCAGTCGAGGACTCATATGACGCGCGGAACCAACGCAGCAGAAGGGCCGATGTGGCAGCTTGCGCGCGAAATCGGCATGAGCAGGCGGCGCTTCCTGCAACTCCTTTCCGCCGGAGGCGCGGCCGCCGTACTCGCGGCTTGCGTCGGCGAAAGTCCATTCGGGTCGGGCGACCCGGCTCCGGCGCCCACAGCCGCGAGCCGGTCGGTTCCGTCAGGCTCATCTCCTGCCTGGTTCAAAGACCCGGCGCCCTTCATCCAACGTTCAGGCAGCCTGGAAACCCGGCTGGAAAACTTGCAGGGAGTCAGTACCCCCAACCGGCTCTTCTTCGTTCGGAACAACTCCACCAGCATGGACTTGGACGCCTCAGCCTGGCGGCTCTCCATCGAGGGAGACGCGGTATCCAACCCGCTGGAGTTGACATTTGCCGACATCCAGAACATGCCCAGCGCCACGCTCGTATCCTACCTGGAGTGCGCCGGCAACCACCGCGCCATGTTCGATCTGGTCAAGGGCCAACAGGCTGATGGCACCCAGTGGGAACGGGGGGCTGTCGGCAGCGCCGAGTGGATAGGCGTCCCGCTGCGAGACTTGCTCACTCGCGCGGGCATCGCCCAAAACGCCGTGGGCGTACTGCTGGTTGGGCTGGACGAAGAGTCGCCGGAAGGCGGGTTCCGGCGGGCGATGAGCGTCGAGAAGGCGATGGATTCCGACACCCTGCTGGCATACGGCATGAACGGCGAGACGCTTCCGAAAGATCACGGCTTCCCGCTGCGCGCCGTCGTACCCGGATGGGTCGGCAGTTCCTGGATCAAGTGGCTGGGGCGGATCATCGTCTCTTCGGAACGATTCTGGACGCGCAACAATACCACGTCGTACGTGATGATTGGAGACGACTACGCGCCCGAGGGGGATGCAGACGGCGAGGTTGTAACCGCGCAGACTATCAAGAGCGCCCTCGCGCTGCCGTGGCCCGCGGAGCTTTCGGCCGGCGATCGCCGCATTCACGGTTTCGCCCACTCCCCCAACCCAATCTCAAAGGTCGAGTGGAGCGTAGATTCGGGTGCGAGTTGGAACGAGGCAGACCTGCACAGCGCGCAGGGACGACTCTCGTGGACCAGATTCGAGTTCACATGGTCTCCGGACCCGGGAGACTACACCGTCATGACCCGCGCCACCGACACCGCCGGCGATACGCAACCCGACGACATCCCCTTCAACAAGAAGGGCTACCTGTTCAACCAACCCCTGCCGCACCCGATAAGAGTAATCTAGTACGCTGCGGATACTCTACCTAGAACATCACCTAGAACATCGCGGAAGCCCAACAAAGCCTGATTCAGCCGGAGGTCGCCAATGGATAAGGTCAGACTAGCTATCGTCGGATGCGGCACGATTTCGCAGTTGAACGCGCCCGGGTATCTGATGCACCCGAACTGCGAGGTTGCCGCGCTGTGCGATCCGGTCACGGAGCGCGCTGAACAGCGCGCCGCTGAGTGGGGCATCGAGCCGCGCATCCATACCGACTACGCGGACGTTCTGAACGACTCGGACGTGGACGCGGTGGAACTGCTGACGCCGACTTTCCTTCATCCACAACAGATAGTTGACGGGCTGGCAGCGGGGAAGCACGTATCTTGCCAGAAGCCGGCGGCGAACGGCTTGGATGAGATACGCCGGATAGCGGCCGCCGTGGAAAGGGCGGACACGTTCTACCGGACGACGGAGAATTTTCTGTACTACCCGCCTATCGTGAAGGCGCGGGAGCTTATAGAGGAGGGCGCGCTGGGCGACGTTTCGATGGTCCGCATCCGAACCGTGCGCGGCGGCGGGTCGGACGCGGCGATTCCGGTGGCCGAGGGCGCATACGTATGGCGGGATGATCCGGAGCGCAACCTGGGAGGGCTGCTGTTCGACGATGGATGGCACAAGGTCGCGACGGGGCTGTGGTGGGGCGGCGAGGTGGAGAGCGTGTCGGCGATCCTTTCAAGGAACGATAATTTCATGAACGAGTCGCCGGCGATCGCCACCTGGAAGTACGCGACCGAGGGTCGCGTGTGCGCTATCGAGTACGCTACGGCGGCGGAGATGCCGCTTCGCAGCCGCTACTACCCGGCGGACGAGTTCATGGAGGTCATCGGCTCGCGGGGCATCCTGTGGGTAACGCGATGCACTGGCGAGATGCTGGACATGCCGCCGCTGATGCTGCACACGGGGTCGGAGACGATCTCGTACCAGCTGCCGATGGACTGGATCGAGAGCTTCAACGGCGCGGCGGCGGACTTCGTCGAGGGCATCATCGAGGGGCGACAGCCGATGATGGACATCGAGTTCACGGAGGAGACGCTGCGGGTGATACTAGCGATGTACCAGGCGTCGGACAGCCGCGCGTGGGTGGAGCCGGCGGGGATGTCCTAATCTCCCGCGGCGCCTTCTGGCACGACCTGGGGCGCGACAACGCCGCGACGCGCGGCCAGAGCCGTATCGAGGGCGCGTCTCTCCTCAGCTTCGCGGCTGGCGGAGAACCGGACGGCGAATACCAGCGCCGACGCGGCCAAGACCGCTATGCCGATGTACAGGAACGCCTGGCTGATTGCGAGCGTCTCGATTCTGAAGAGGAACCCGAACGCCACCGCTCCGGCGTTGCCTCCCGCGCCTACGATTCCCGCCACCGAGCCGAGGGCGCGCTTGTTGATGAACGGAACTACGGAAAATGTAGCGCCCTCGGACATTTGCACGAAGAGGCTGAACACGATCATGGCGCCTACGGCGAGGAAGAGGACCGACATCTGCGAGAAGACTATCAGCGCGATGCCTTCCAGCAGCAAGACCGTTCCGAGGAACATCACCCTGCCGCGCAGTCCGAACTTGATGCCGGCCTTGTCTCCGAACATTCCGCCGAGCGTGCGGGCGAATATGTTCATCATCCCGAAGAGCCCCGCGATAAGCCCCGCCGTACCTACGCTAAGACCGAACCTGTCGTGATAGTACAGCGCCGCTATGTTGTTGATGGTGAGCTCGACGCCGAAGCAGGCTCCGTATATGAGGAACAGCGCCCAGACGCGGTAGTCTGTGGCGGCCTCGATGAACGTTCCCCGGACAGATGCCGCCGACGGCATCAGACCCTCAGCCCTCAACTTGGAGTAGTTGCCGTCGGGCGAGTCCTGCGTCAAGAGGAAGTAGGCTATGCCCATCAGCAGCAGCGCCACTCCGGGGACGACCATGGCGACACGCCATCCGACCACTTCTCCGACGCCGAACATCAATACTCCCGCCAGAACGAGCGGCATCGCCATCTGCGTAACTCCGCCGCCGAGGTTGCCCCAGCCGGCGGTGGTCGCGTTCGCCGCGCCAACGACGTTGGGAGCGAACATTACCGACGTGTGATACTGAGTTATGACGAACGACGCGCCTATGACGCCGATGGCGAGACGGAACAGCAGGAAGGTCTCGTAACTCTGCGCGAATCCGATGCACATGACCGGGATCGAGCCGAGTACGAGCAGGCCGCTGTAAGCGAGTCGCGGGCCTATGCGGTCGCACAGCCAGCCTATCAGCAGTCGCGCCGCGATCGTTATCGCCACCGAAGCGATTATGGTGTTGCCTATCTCGGTCTTGGTGAGGCCCAAGTCGTCGCGGACGACGACCATCAACGGGGCAATCCCGAACCAGCCGAAGAATGCGAGGAAGAACGCGAACCACGTAAGGTGAAAGGTTCGCATCTGGATAGTCTTGATGCTGAACAGGTTGATGCTTGGCGCTTTGCTGAATGTTTCCGGGTCTTTCACGTTCGCCCCCATAGAGCCTTCCCCGGTCGAGGGGAAGGGGCTTGCCCTCCTCATGCCAGCTCATCGAGCGGGGAGGGCGAGCCGCTATATCGTTACCGTCATCTCTCCGTCTTCGCCGACTTCTACCGGATAGGTCTTGAGCGCTTTGCACTCGTTGCCAATGGGGGCGCCGGTAGCCAAGTCGAATTTGTAGCCGTGCAGCGGGCAGTGGAGCTCGCCGCCGCCGATGATTCCGTCCGCAAGCGGGCCGGCCCGGTGAGGACACAGGGCCTCCGTGGCGAATACTTCGCCCGACCGCGCCCTGAACACCGCGACCGGCATATGCGCGGCCCGCGCGACTCGGCCCTCACCGAGCGGTATGTTCTCCAACGCGCCGATAGCGTATGTCTTCTGTGTCTTCGTCATCTGAACGCGCCTCATCCCGGTATAGCCGACATGGCCGACACGGTGGCAGGGGCGCTCGCGAACTGGTTTTTGTGGGCGGGCCTGGCGCCTTCTTGCCACGGGTCGAAGTACGCCTCGACGGAGGCCTGCAGGTCGTCGTCGAGACGCCGCGCCGCGCCGTCGCCGTCGTCCATGAGTATCTGTCTCAGGCGCTCCACTCCGATCCGCTCGACGAAGCCGTAGGCGCGTTCCAGGTACTTGGCGTTTTCGCGGTAGTACTGTACGAACCTGCCTATGTACTTGATGACGTCGGCAGGCGTGTCGGCGACGCACAAGACATCGCCCTTCCTGACGTTCGCGCCGGCGGCGCCGCCCACGTATATCTCCCACTTGCCGCCTTCGACGGCCACGACTCCAACGTCCTTGACTGTCGCCTCAGCGCAGTTGCGGGGACAGCCCGATACCGCCATCTTCACCTTGTGCGGCATCTCCATGCCCTGGAAACGCTTCTCTATGTCGATTCCGAGCGTCGTGCTGTCCCCAAGCCCGTACCGGCAGAAGTCCGTTCCCACACATGTCTTGCACGTCCTGAACGCCTTGGTATAGGCGTGGCCCGACGGCATATCCAGCTCGCGCCAAACGTCCGGCAGGCGTTCTTTGGGGATGCCCAGAATATCTATGCGCTGGCCGCCGGTGATCTTGACCATCCCGGCGTTGTACTTCTCGGCGACGTCGGCGATCCGGCGCAACTCATCGGGAGTGGTTATGCCGCCATACATCCTGGGGACTACGCTGAAAGAGCCGTTGCGCTGTATGTTCGCGTGAACGCGATCATTGATGAAGCGCGCGTCTCTTTCGTCTTCGTACTCGCTTCCCCACACGGTTCTGAGCAGCGAGGCGAGACCGACCTTGCTGCCCGCGTCCTCGCGCCCGTCGGCTAAGGTCTCGAATACGGATGAGACGCTCTTGAGATCGAGAGACTTCACCGCTTCGACAAGCTCCGGCTTGCTCATGGCGATTCCGGGAACGTAGTAGTTGGCGGCGGGGTCTTCCGCCACCAGGCCGCCGGCGGCGAACTCCAGGATCGCCTGCACCTGGGGCTTGCACGATCCGCAGCCGGTTCCCGCCCGCGTCGCGTCGCACACCGCCTTGAGGCTGCGATGTCCGTCCTCGACCGCCTCTATCACCTGCCCCTTGGTGACGCCGTTGCAGTTGCACACCTGCGTCTGGTCCGGCAAGGATTCTATGTCTGCGCCCATGCTTTCGGGCGCAAGCGGAAACAGCATCTCTGCGCGCGCCTCGGGCAGCGCCTCGTCCCTATCGAATGCCTGGAGCAATCGCGGCGCGGATATGCCGTCGCCCAACAAGATCGCTCCGGCTATGTGGCCGTCTCGCACTATCAGCTTCTTGTATATGCCTCGTCCCGGCTCGACGTAGGTTACGACTTCGTCCTTTTCGTCGCGTGGCTCTTTCACTCCGGCGACGGCCAGTTCCACGCCCATGACCTTCAGCTTGGTAGAAACCCTGGAGCCGCGGTAACGCGCTCCCGCATTCCTGCCCGTCAGACGGTCCGCCAGAACGCTCGCCTGCTCCCAGATCGGCGCAACCAAGCCATACACGACGTTCCTATGCTCGGCGCATTCGCCTATGGCGTATATGTCGGGGTCGTTTCGGCAAGACAGGTCGTCGTTGACAAGTATGCCGCGCTGGACGTTCAGCCCTGAAATCTTCGCCACGTCAACGTTCGGCCTGATGCCCGCCGAGATAACCACCATCCCGCACTCGACTTCCGAGCCGTCCTTGAAGCGGACGCCGGTTACCCTGTCTTCGCCCAGTATGCCGGTGGTCAGCTTTTCGAGATGGAAGGCGACGCCCATCTCCTCCAGCGTCTCGCGCAGCAGCCCACCGGACTCGGAATCGAGCTGCGTTTCCATGAGGTATGCCGCGAGATGAACGACGTGAACGTTCAGCCCGCGGGTCAGTAGCCCGCGGGCCGCTTCCAGTCCAAGCAGCCCGCCGCCTATGACGACGGCGTTCCGGACGTTCTCGGAACGCTCTATCATGGCGGCGCAGTCGTCGAGAGTCCGAAAGGCGAAGACGCCGTCTCTGAGAGCGCCATGATCGTCGTACAGGCCGTCGATCGGAGGGATGAAGGGGACGCTGCCGGTTGCGATGACCAGCTTGTCGTAGGGCGCGAGATGGCCTCCCGCCCCGTACACGCTCTTGGAGCGGCGATCTATCCCAATCGCCCGAACGCCGGCGTATAGCTTTACATCGTTCCGTTCGTACCATTCGAGCGGGTTGATGTATATGTCGTCTTGTCTGTTGGTACCGGACAATACGCCGGACAGCATGATCCGGTTGTAGTTGCCTCGCGGCTCCTCGCCGAAAACGGATATGTCGAACTTCTCCCCGCCCCCTCGCGACAAGACTTCTTCCACGAGCCTCGCCCCGGCCATTCCGTTGCCTATTACGACTAGCTTTTGCTTTTCCATGTCTGAATGTCCTTGTCCTATCGGGGGCTACCGGCTGCCGGAATTTGGAAGCGAGACGGTCATTTCTCCCGCCTCGCTTCCACTAAAAAGGGAGGGAACTATGTGAATGAGACTCGATCAGTGTCTCGGTCGGCGTCTCGATTCGGGCGGCGCATACCTTGAATTCGGGCATTCGGCTGATCGGATCGAGCGCGGGGTTGGTGAGTCGGTTCGCCGCTCGCCGTCCGCCCCAGTGGAACGGAACGAACAGGGTGTCGTGCCTGATGTCCGCGCTTATCCGCGCCTGGAAGTCCGCCGACCCGCGACGAGTGAAGACCGTAACCGGAGCGCCGTCTCGGACGCCGTAGCGCCTCGCGGTGGTCGGGTTCATCTCGGCGAAGGGATCCGGCGAGATGCGGCGCAGGTCTTCGATCCTGCGCGTCTGCGTCCCGGACTGGTATTGCGCCATTACCCTGCCGGTGGTCAGATAGAGTGGGTACTCGTCGTCCGGCGTCTCGCCCGACGGCGCGTATCCGGTGGCGTGGAAGCGCGCTCGTCCGTCCGGCGTCGGAAATCCGTCGGCGAACATTCTGGGCGTTCCGGGGTGGGACTCGTCCGGACAGGGCCAGAACACCCCGTCGGAGCGCTCGATCTTCCGGTAGCTCATGCCGGAGTAGTCGGCGGGGCCGCCCGCGCTCGCGCGCCTCAGCTCGTCGAATACGCTCTCGGCTCCGTCGTAATCGAAGTGTCGTCCGCTTCCCAGCCGCCGCGCCAGCTCGCTCAGAATATCTATCTCGTCTCTGACGCCGGGCGGCGGGGCGAAGGCGCGGCGGCGGCGGATGACCCTACCTTCGAGGTTGGTCATCGTTCCCTCTTCTTCAGCCCATTGCGCCGTCGGCAGAACTACGTCGGCCATCGCCGCCGTCTCGGACAGGAAGAAGTCCGCGACCGCCAGAAAGTCGAGCGAGCGCAACTTCGCTTCCACGTTGATGAGGTTGGGAGCGGACACGACGATGTTGGACCCAAATACCAGCAGCGCCCGCGCGCCGCCCTCTTGCCCCAGGCCGTCCAACAGCTCGTAGGCAGACGGTCCGGGGCCGGGCAGGTCGGATTCGGAAATCCTCCACACTCCGGCGACGTGGCGACGCGCTTCGGGGTCGTCCAGCTTCCTGTATCCGGGCAGTTGGTCGGACTTCTGGCCGTGTTCGCGTCCGCCCTGTCCGTTGCCCTGACCCGTAAGGCAGCCGTACCCGCCGTTCGGTTTGCCCGGCAACCCAAGGGCCAGAGCGATGTTGATGTAGGCAAGCGTGTTGTTGACTCCCTGCGCCTGCTGCTCCGCGCCGCGCGCGGTGAGAATCATCGCGGACGGGCTAGATTCCGCCAGCATCCTCGCGGCCCGGACTATCTGAGACTCAGGAACCCCAGTGATTAGCTCCGCCCGCTCGGGCCAGTACGACGCGGCGCTTGTCTTCGCAAGCTCGAAATCCGCCGCGCGGTCTCTTATGTACTCGTTGTCTATAAGCCCTTCCGATATAAGGACGTGCAGTATTCCGTTGGCGAGCGCGGCGTCGGTTCCGGGCGTCAGTTGCAGATGCAGTTCGGCCCTTCGAGCCGTCAGCGAATGGCGCGGGTCGGCGACGATGAGCCTTCCCCCCATCGCTTTCTGACGGTCGAAATACTGCATCATCGGCGGCATGGTCTCCGCCGGGTTGCTTCCCACCAACAAGATCGTCCGCGCCCCGGATATATCTTCCACCGGGAACGGAAGCCCTCTATCCACTCCGAACGCCCGAATGGAGGCGGCAGCCGCGGACGACATGCAAAAGCGCCCGTTGTAGTCTATATTCGGAGTCCTCAGCGCCACCCGCGCGAACTTGCCCATCAGGTAGGCTTTTTCGTTGGTGAGCGAGCCGCCGCCGAACATGCCTACCGAGGCCGGCCCGTATCTAGCCCGCGCGTCCCGCAGCCGCTCTTCAATGAGGTCCATCGCCGCTTCCCAGCTGGCGGTCTTCAGCCTGCCGTCGGCGGCCCGTATCAGGGGCGCGCGGAGCCTTTCGGGGTGAGCGAGCGTTTGGGTCGAAGTCCAGCCCTTGGCGCACAGAGCGCCCTTGTTCACGGGAAAGCCGGGATTGCCGACGGCTTCCGCCCGCGCCGGATCGCCCGATATGTTCATTCCACACTGGAACGCGCAGTACGGGCAGTGCGTGGATGTCGTGTCGCGCGCGGTTCTGATCTGTACGGTCAAACTCTGACACCTAAACCGAGATTCGCCTGTCAGAGTAGGCTAAGAATTTTTCAGAATTATTTCGCCGAGGTAAAATTTTTGTTGCGGCCCTGTAAACATTTTGTTACAAGACCGTTCCTTCTCAGGGGTAGCCAACCGGCGGAGGCGACGGGTCGGTCGCGCCGGTTGCTCTTTGCAACCGCTCGCTTCCGTGATACTATGCCCGCCGATAACCATCCAGGCATGGAATTGAGACCTTAGAGGAATCCGATTCCGCACTGCCCAAGTCTGTTGCCTGAGTGATAGACGCTTCCAGCGATGGTCTCTGCTAGACAACGATGGGGTATTACTGACCATTGACTTCCAGCAGCGCCGAACAGGCCATTAGATTCGAGCCTGAGGAACCTTGCCCTCCGTTGATCGCGTTGGTGGTAGGATTCCAGGGCGCCGCGCTCGTGCTTGCGCCGATTGTGCTGAACGTGGCGATCGGGATTCGCTCCTCGGGTCTCGGAGACGTCTGGCTAATCTGGAGCGTCTTCGCCGCAATGCTGATCTCCGCGGCGATTACGCTGTTGCAAGCGACCCAAATGTGGCGATTCGGCTCGGGTCACGTCGCGCTCGCTTGGCCCGCGGCGATGTTCATTGCGATCATGGTAACGACAATCACCGCTGCCGGGCCGGCAATGTTCGCTACCCTGATGGTCGTTTGCAGCTTGGTCCAGATAGCGCTCGCCTGGTGGCTGCCGACGCTGCGGCGGATATTCACGCCGGTGGTCTCCGGCACAGTGACGATGCTGATAGCCGTCAGCGTGTTGCCCATCGCGTTCGACAGCGTCCAGGACGTGCCGGCCGGCGCTCCACCGGCTGCCGGCCCGGCGATCGCCGGAGTTACGCTGCTGATTTCTGTGATCGCGACACTGCGCGCTACCGGACGTTGGCGCCTGGTCGCCCCGTTGATCAGCATTTTGGCCGGATGCGCCGTCGCCGCCGCATTCGGCGCGCTCGACGGGAGCCGAATCGCCGAAGCTGGATGGTTTGGCCTCCCCGAAATTCCGCCCTTGAGCCTTGATCTCACTCTGAGCAAGGAGTTCTGGGCGATCTTGCCCTCGTTCGCGATTCTGACCCTCGTGCTGGGAATCAAGACTATCAGCGACGGTATAATAATTCAGCAGGGTTCCCGCAGGCGGCCGCGAGCGATTGATTTCCGTCAGATCCAGGGCATGGTCAGCGTCAACGGCGTTGGGATGTTGCTCTCCGGCATCGCCGGCACCCTGCCTCCGATGACCAATTCCTCATATAGCCTCTCGCTGATCAGCCTCACCGGCGTCGCCGCTCGGCGAGTCGGCATTGGCGTGGCAGTAGTCATCGTGGCGCTGGCCTTCTTCTCCAAGTTCGCCGCCCTACTGCTAACCATACCCGGACCCGTAGTGGGCGCTTATCTGATACTCGCCATGGGTATCCTCTTCGTCAGCGGCATCCAGACGATCTTGCGCGACGGACTAGACCCCCAGCGTATGCTGGTGGTCGCGCTCGCTAGCGCGTTGGGCTTAGGCCTACACGGTCATCCCGTCACGCACGACCTATTTGGCGACGAACTACTGGGCGGGTTGCTCGGCAACGGCGTTACGATCGGCGCCATAGTCGCGATCGTGATGACGCTCGCGCTCCAAGCGCTGAACGCGCGCCGCTCGCGCCTCGAGGTTACGCTGGACATGGCCTCGCTCCCGGAGATCAACGAATTTCTCGACCGGCTAGCGTCCAGGCTGTCATGGGACGAAGCCTCCACGCTCCGGCTGCAGTCAGCAGGCGAAGAAACGCTCGCAAGTATGCTGTCACTATCAGATGAAGATGAAGGGACCGAAGACTATAACAGTCCGCGCCTGGTTATCGTTGCACGGCCTCAGGGCGGGATGGTAGAGATGGAGTTCGTCGCCACAACGCGCCAGGAGAACATCGAGGACCAGCTAGCGTTTCTGACCGATGAAGCCGCTGTGCCAACAGCCGATGACCTCTCGCTCCGACTATTGCGCTACCATGCGTCCGGCGTGCGCCACCAGAAGTTCCACGGCGTGGATATCGTCACCGTTCAGGTCGAGGGTAGCGCCTGACTTCTCGCGCGTTCACCCCTGCCCTCCTCGATGGCTGTAACTGCCGCTCCTCCTGACGATAACCGAGTTGGCTCGCGGGAAGGCGTTACCTTAGTCCCGGCGGACCCTTCGGGCGCTTGTGACCTCTACTTGTGGGTTGCCACAGCCGCGCCTATAATTCGTATAAACCTACGAAAGGACGCTCCCCTATGCCCCGATTCGCCGCCAACCTGACCATGATGTTCAACGAGGTTGACTTTCTCGACCGATTCTCCGCCGCCGCGAACGCGGGCTTCAAGGGAGTGGAGTACCTGTTCCCTTACGACTACCCAGCCGACCGGCTCGGTGAGGAGTTGTCGAAGAACGGCCTGGTTCAGGTTCTCCACAACCTGCCAGCCGGCGACTGGGACGGCGGGGACAGGGGCATAGCGTGCGATCCGGCTAGGGTGGGCGAGTTTCAGGACGGCGTTGGCATAGCCATAGAGTACGCTACGGCTCTGGGCTGTCCGCAGGTCAACTGCCTTGCGGGGATCACGCCGCGCAGCGTATCGGCGCAGGCGGCGCGGGATACGTTCATCGAGAACCTGAAGTTCGCAGCGCCCGCGCTCGAAGCCGCGGGCATCGGACTGCTGATAGAGCCGATCAACACGATAGACATACCGGACTTCCTGCTTACTCGCACCCATCAGGCGCGCTCCATAATCTCGGAAGTCGCCTCGCCGAATCTGCGGATTCAGCACGACATCTACCATATGCAGATAATGGAGGGCGATCTGGCGCGGACGATCGAGGGGAATCTGGACGTAATCGGGCATATGCAGCTCGCGGACAACCCCGGGCGCAACGAACCCGGCACGGGCGAGATCAACTACCCCTTCCTGTTCGATTTCATAGACGCATCGGGATACGACGGCTGGGTAGGCTGCGAGTACCGCCCGAAGACGACGACGCAGGAGGGGCTTGCATGGATGCGCGGATAGCAAGCCACACGTTTGACCGAAATTTGGAGGGATGGGCCGGTCATAGGGACAACGGCGCTTGGGCCGGGGGTTTTCACCACCATCCACGTATCAAGTACGGGGCAGGCTCTAGCTTCCCGAATCAAGGTGAGAAGGGATTTTGGGCCGCCATAGCAGGCGCAAGGATGCAGTGAGATGACAACTTCAACGTCCGCCGCCGATGGCGACGAAGGCTTCATTGACCGCGACGGTCTTCTGGAGCAGATACAGGAGCGCGTGCTGTGGCTGGCGATGAACCTAGTCCACCATGCCAACAACGTGCGTCCGAATCCGGGTGGCGCGAAGGTTGGCGGTCACCAGGCGTCAAGCGCCTCTGTGGTGACGCTGATGACGTCGCTGTACTTCGACTTCATGCGCGCCGGAGACCGTATATCGGTCAAGCCGCACGCCGCGCCAGTCTATCACGCCATACAGTACCTGCTCGGCAACCTGGACCCGAAGTACCTGACTATGATGCGGCAGTTCCACGGTTTGCAGGCGTATCCGAGCCGGACGAAGGACCCGGACGACGTGGACTTTTCGACAGGGTCCGTCGGGCTTGGGCCGGTAGCGCCCAACTTCGCGGCACTCGTTGACACGTACAACCAGTCGCACCTGTTTTCCCACGCGGCGGCGGGACGACGCTACATATCGGTAGTCGGCGACGCGGAACTGGATGAAGGTTCGGTGTGGGAGGCGATAGCGGAGCCTTCGCTGCACAGGCAGTCGAATATCCTCTGGGTGGTGGACCTCAACAGGCAGAGCCTGGACCGCGTGATACCGGGCATCCGCGTGCGCGCCTGGCGCGAAATGTTCGATGCCAACGGCTGGAAGGTGATAGACGCCAAGTACGGCAAGCGGCTGCAGGCGAAGTTCTCCGAACCCAACGGGGAGTTGCTCAGGATAGCCATAGACGAAATGTCTAACGAGATGTACCAGCGGCTGCTGCGCGTTCCAACCAGCCAGCTGCGGGAGTGGCTGCCCAAGACGACACGCTACCCGCGCGACATGGCGCGGCTGATAGGACGCTGGGACGATGAGGAGCTAACGGCGTCTTTCCACAACCTGGGCGGGCACGATTTCGCCATGCTGCGCGACGCCTTCACGCAGGCAGATCTCGACGACGGGCCCAACGTGGTATTCGCCTACACGCTGAAGGGGTGGCGTCTGCCGTCGGTGGGGGACCCTCAGAACCATTCGGTAGTGCTGCCGCCGCGCCAGATGGCGCAGCTTGGGCGCGAGCTGCACGTGGCGCCGGGCGCGGAGTGGGACAGGCTGCCCGCCGACACGCCCGCGGGCCGGATGTGCACAGACACGAGCAGGATGCTGGGCATCGGGCGCAAGCCGCGCTTCGATATTCCCGAGATGCACATTCCTCCGGACTTCAGCCAGCGCTACACGGGCAGGCTCGCCACGCAGCAGACGTTCGGGCTAATACTCACCGCCATCTCGCGCAATCTGCCGGACGTTACGGAGCGGCTGGCGACGGTCAGCCCAGACGTCGCCAGCTCCACCAACCTGGGCGGCTGGATCAACAAGGTTGGCGTGTGGGAGGAGGGCGAGAAGGAAGCCTTGCCGGAAGAGTCCATCGTCCGCGCGCTCAGATGGGATGAGCACGCGCGGGGCCAGCACATTCAGCTCGGCATATCCGAGAACAACCTGTTCATGATGCTGGGGCAGCTTGGGCTGTCGTTCGAGGCGAACGGCGAGATGCTGTTCCCGATCGGCACGCTGTACGATCCGTTCGTGCGGCGGGGACTGGACGCGTTCGTGTACAGCGTCTATTCGGGGGCGCGGTTCATCGTCGTCGGCACGCCGTCGGGCATATCCCTGGCGCCCGAGGGCGGCGCGCACCAATCGCTCATAACCCAGTCCATCGGCGTGGAGATACCGGAGCTGGATTTCTACGAGCCGTGCTTTGGGCAAGAGCTCGAATGGATCATGCTGTCAGCTCTGGAGCAGATCAGGAATCGCGCGCGCTCGACGTACCTGCGGCTTACGAGCAAGCGAGTAGATCAGGGGCTTTTGAAACCGCCGGAGGATCCGGCGGCGCGGGAGCGTATGCGCCAGCAGGTACTGAACGGCGCGTACCGGCTGGTGGACCGGAGCGGCAGCCCGGGCTACGATCCCGCCTCGAACGTCGTGCATATTCTGGGCAGCGGCGCGATGATACCGGAGGCGGTCGCGGCGAGCAACGCGCTGTTCGACGAGGGCGTGTACGCAAATGTGGTCAACGTAACCGGACCGGGGCCGCTGTATCGCGCCTTCCAGAAGTCCATACACGACGCGATGGACGGCAAGGGCAGCCGCGACAGGTTCATGTCGGATTCGATACCGCCGGAGTCGCGGGGGGCGCCGATCGTAACCGTCCAGGACGGGCACCCGCACTCGCTGGCGTGGACCGGCAGCGCGCTCGGCGTTCCGGTGGTTCCGGTCGGCGTTACCGAGTTTGGACAGTCCGGCTCGATGAGCGAGCTATACAGCGAGTACCGCATAGACGTCGAGAGCATTATGGCGGCGGCGTACGTGGCGCTGGGGATGTAACGAGCCGAGCGTCCGACCGCAAGCCAAGCGCTTGGCCGCAAGCCGGGCGCTTGACCGGGGTTTGGGACGCGCGGCGGATTCCGGCGGTATGCGAATAGCTAGATTGTAACCAGGAGGATACTCGATATGGCAAAGATATTGGTGTTGCACGGTCTTGGGATAAACATGCGCGGCAAGGTGCAGACCGGCACTTTCGGCACGGCGACGATGGAGGATTACGACGCCTTCATCAACAAGTGCGCCGGGGAGCTTGGCGTGGAGGTGGAGATATTCCACTCGAACATCGAGGGCGAGGTCATCAATAGGATATACGCGGCGCACGACGCCGGGGACGTGGACGCGGCGCTGTTCAACCCGGCGGCGTATTCGAGCGGGCATCCCGGGATCATCGCGGCGATAGCGCAGGTGGACTTTCCGTTCTACGAGATACACATTTCTAACCCGGCGGCGCGGGGCGGTTCGTCACAGGTCGCGGGGGTATCTCGCGGCGTCGTAACCGGATTCGGGCTGTTCGGCTACTATCTGGGGATGAGAGGCGCGCTCGAGGCGCTGGGTCAAGACGCATCATGACGAGAGGGGGCGCGGATACTGATACAATTTCCGACATCGCAGACTGGCAACATAGACTATTGGAGGCCCTGACCGACTATGAAGCAGCTAATCACCGCCATTCCGAAAGCGCTAATCGTCTCGTTGATCGGGGCGCTCGCCCTAGCGGCATCGATCGCGACGGTCGCGTGCGACACATCCGAACCCGCCGAGCCCGCGCCGACGTCTCAGCCCGCGCCCGCATCGCAAGCCGCGCCGCCCGCGCCCGCGCCGCAAGCCGCGCCGTCGAGCGATGGCCCGATGCAGTGGGACTCTCCGCCGACGATGACGATTGACACTTCCAAGAAGTACACCGCCGTGTTCGAGCTAGAGAAGGGCGACAGCTTCGAGATCGAACTGTACGCGGACAAGGCGCCGAACACGGTCAACAGCTTCGTGTTCCTGGCGCGGCAGGGGTTCTACGACGGGGTAACGTTCCACCGCGTGATACCCGGATTCATGGCGCAGGGCGGCGACCCGACGGGCACGGGCAGGGGCGGTCCGGGCTACAAGTTCGAGAACGAGATACACGAGGATCTGCGCCACGACGGCCCCGGCACTCTCTCCATGGCGAACGCCGGCGGGACCGCGACTAACGGCAGCCAGTTCTTCATTACGTTCGTTCCGACGCCCGCGCTCGACGGCCACGGCAAGAATTGCGCCGCGCCGCGCACGTCCTGCCACTCGGTGTTTGGCAGGGTGTCTTCGGGCATGGACGTGGTGAACGCGATTTCGGCGCGCGACCCGTCTTCGGCGACGACGCCCGGAGACGCCATCGCCACTATCAGGATCGTGGAGGAGTAGGGGGACGTTTCCGTTCCAGGCGCTTAACGCGAAACCGCCCCGCGCGGCCTTGCGGCATCGCGCGGGGCGGTGGTTTGTCCGGTCGGGCCGGTCATCCCGCTATATCGGGTCGTGCCTGAATATGTAGAGGCGTCCCATGGAGCCTAGCAGGCTGCCGTCGTATATTTCGGAGGGGTCCGTTACCGGCTGGTTGTTGATGCGGACGTTGGCGCGTCCGGCCTCCGCCGGTTCGATGAACGCCGCGCCGTCTCGTCCGAAGCGGAACTCCACGCCGTCGAAGCCCTGCGTGGGCAGGTCCTCGCCGGGGATGCGGTCCCGGTTCAGCACGTTGGAGGCTGTGGACGAGCGCCGGATGTCGGCGAATCTGACAACCATGCGGCCCTCTTCGGTGTAGAGGTATCCGAAGGGCGCGGGCTTGGTGAGCCAGTACGCTCCGAGTCCTATCACGACCAGTATGACGACCCCGACGGCTACCAGCAGCGGCAGCGGCGAGAGCTGCTCCGTCGGCGACGGCAGCTGCGGCGGCGGCGGCGTTGTCGGCGCGGGAGCGGGCGTCGCGCGCGGCATCGGCGTGGGCAGCGGCGGCGGCGGCGCGACCGACGACAGGACCATGGGCGGAACTCCGCCGGTGATGTCGCGTCCGGCGTACTCGACGTCGATGCTTATCGCCACCGTGGATAGCGACTCGGACTGCGGAGTGTAGTACACGCCGAACTCGGACGCCTTGCCGTCGGGCGTCTGGTCTTCGGGCAGGAACTCGACCACGCCCGGGCTGTCGCCGGTGTTGGTGCTGGCCACTGAGGACAGGTCGTTCTTGGATACCGCGAAGGGCTGTCCGCCGACGCCGACGTTCAGCGTGGCTATCCGCGCCCGCTCGTTCGGCTTCAGGAACGTTTCTCTGTTCACTTCTTCGGTGATGGCGAGCGTGGGGAACAGCTGCGCCTCGAAGGACGTGAGCGACGTTACCCGCTGGGCGACTCCGAGCCATACCATTTCGAGCTCGACGTCGTAGCGGCCGCTGAGGTTTACGCCCGGAATCGTCGCGGAGAAGTAGCCGTCATCGGCGACGGAGTCCGCGCCGACGCCGTCGTCGTTCAGGTCGTACAGCACCGTGTCGCCCGACGGATCGGTGATCCGCGCGCGAACGACCGCGTTGACCGACACCAGGTTGTCGCCTTCGACTACGGCCACCTGCATGGTGATCTGCTTGCCCACCTCGACCGTCTCTCTCGGCGCGGCGAGCTCCATCCGGTAGAGGTAGTCGGAGTAGCGGTTTACGGAGAAGCTGCCTTCGGAGCCGCGCGCTTCGAGCGTCCACTCGCCGGGCGCGGGATCTATTAGCTCCCACACGACGGCGTTGGTGTAGGCTGAGCCGTTGCGCGGGGTCGCGTCGAGTCCCGAGGGGTCTT
This sequence comes from Dehalococcoidia bacterium, assembly GCA_034420955.1. Taxonomy (GTDB): domain Bacteria; phylum Chloroflexota; class Dehalococcoidia; order Lucifugimonadales; family UBA1123; genus VXRN01. The sequence continues at coordinate 169,253 of DAOUKV010000009.1, read as the reverse complement.
TGAGGCGGAGCGTGGTGTCGTCGTTCTCGCGCAGCATCGCGAGGTTGACGGCGCCGGTTCCGGGCGACACCTCGATGGGCGTCTCGAAGATGGCGTCGGGCGTGAGCATCGTCTCGCCCACGCGCAGCAGCGCGCCCTTGTCCTCTTCCAGCAGGATGCGGCTGGTCATGTTCCATAGGCCGTCGGGGACGGAAAGTTCGAAAGACTCGCCGTCGGTTCTGCTGGATATTTCCGAGAGCGCGGCGCGGACGCCGGGGTTGGTCTTCGGCGTCGTAGCGTCGTAGAACTTCCAGCCCTTTTCGGCGAGCAGTCCCACTATGGGGCTGACACGGGCGATCTCGTTGTCGCCGTCGGTTTCGGCGGCGCTGCCGCTGAATATGTAGATGGAAGAGTCGTCGCTGACGCTGAGGCCGTTGAGGTAATCGTACGCCCCGACCAGCGTGGTCGTCAGATCGAGCGCGTTCGAGGCGTCGTCCGTTGATCCGGACAGCCGCCGCTCGACCTCGCGGAGCAGCTGCGGGAAGGGTTCGGCGTCGGTCGCCATAGGTCCCGCGACATCCGTGAACTCATCGTCGAAGACGAATATGAACGGCTGACCTTCCTTCAACTGGAACATCAGCCCCATGGCCGACTCGACCATCCCTACCGCCTCCGAGTCGGAGGCGATCGACTGGAGGTCGAACACCAGAACCGTAACTCTGTCTATGCGGGGGTTGGCCTCAGCCCCCCCGGCCCCGATGGACTTTCCCACCGTGATCGCTATTATCAACAGCAGCGCGACCGCCGCTGCCAAGAGGAAAACCCTACTGTGAAGTGCGCGCATGGTACCCTTACCTTATACTAATGTGTGTAAACGAGCGCTCCTGCCCCCCTTGCGGGGAGAGGGGCGCTGCGACATGAGCGGCGCTCGCCACCTCGCCAAGTCGCCAATTAAAGCAAACCTTAAAAAAGCCCAAATGAATCTTCAACGTAAAATTAGTACAAGATTTTGGCAAAATAAAGTCTGGAACTTATATACTGTCGCTGTGTTATGCGTCGTCTTTATCGTGTGCGCGCTCGGCGCGGCGGCGGCCTGCGGGGGGGCGGGCGAACGGGACGGGGGGACGACGGAGCGGGGGGCGACGCTGGACTTTACGGGGCTGATTACCGGCGTGGAGGCGGGGTCGCTGCTCGAAATCCGCTCTATCACGGTCGCCGCGGCGGACGGCGGGGAGACGATTACGCTGTTCGCGGACGAGCGGGCGGGCGACGGGGGGTTCGGGCACTTCACTCCGAGCCACGCGAGGGAGCATATGATACGGGGGATTCCGGTCGAGGTCCGCTACAGGTTGGTGGGGGATGTGGCGGTGGCGGTGGGGATGGAGGATGCGGAGACGGGGGAGTGAGCGCGACTAGGGGTTCACCCTCACCCTAGCCCTCTCCCTGAGGGAGAGGGGATGAATGGGTGGGCGCGATTAGGGGCTCACCCTCACCCTAGCCCTCTCCCTGAGAGAGAGGGGATGAATGGGTGGGCGGCGACTAGGGGTTTACCCTCACCCCAACCCTCTCCCAGAGGGAGAGGGGGAACGGTGATATATCCTCTCCCTGAGGGAGAGGGGATGAATGGGGGAGTGAGCGGGCGCCTTGCGCGCGCGGCGCTCACGGCATAACATGAAATGTAATATCCCTATTTGCGGGGCGACTGTCTGAGACCCTGAGCGGAGGCGCGACGATGGAAAGCGCATTGGCATTGATCACCGTGGGCATAGGGTTCGCGGCGATGATCATTACCATCATTATAGGACTGGTAATCCTGGTCAAGCAGGGCAACCGGCACGATAACGAAATCGCGTCCCTCAGGGCCGAACTCCTGACGGAGATGCGAACTCTGGGAGACAGGATCGAGAACAGGGTCGCCCTGGACGAACGCGTCAGAGCGGTCGAACAGCGATTGGCGGCGTCCGGCGACTAGGGAGCCAGTCCGCCCCTACGCCCCGGCGGCGCGTTGGCGGGCGCGCTGGGCGCGGCGGGCGGACCAGATGAGGTAGGCGGCGCCGGCGGCGAGGGCGGCGAAGACGCCGAGGAAGACCCAGCCGCCGGACGCGTCGGACTCGATGGGCGGGGGCAGGACTACTATGGGCGTCTGGAAGCTCGCCTCGCCGACGGTGGGGCTGGCGATATGCACGCTCAGCGTCCAGTTGTCGGCGTGCTCGAACTTCATGTTGGCGCGGTACACCGTCGGATCCACGGGGGTGTTGACGGCGACGACCTCGAACGCCTCGGACACGTCGTTCTGCGGGGCGGCGACCACCGTAACGCGCGCGTCGGTAACGGGCTCGCCGCCGAGCGCGGCCGGGGCTACGCCGACGTTCACGAAGCCCACCTGCGGCGCCGCGGGCGTCCATCCCATCGCGACCTCGAACGGCTCGACGGTCCGGACGAACAGGGGCTGGAAGGCGTCTGCCGGGTCTTGTGGCGACTGGGCGAGGGCGGCGGTGGGGGTGATTGCCAACAAAGCTAGAATCAACGCAGAGGCGCAGAGGAAACGCAGAGATGCAAAGGGGTTTAAGGCAAATGCGCTGAAGCGCTGGGCGGGGGCGCGGAGGGGCGCGGAGGGGCGCAGGGGGTTCTTTTGATTTGAACGCGGGGGCGCGGGGGGTTGGAGCTTGGGTGGGTTGGGGAGCGGCAATGGAGGCCTCTTTGCGGTTTCGCGTGAGACGGGTGGTGGGCCCGGCAGGGTTCGAACCTGCGACCAATCGGTTATGAGCCGACCGCTCTACCACTGAGCTACGGGCCCTCGCATCTCTCATTAGTGTATAGTATCTCAATATTCTAACGCAAAGGCGCAAGGGGTTCTAACAAAGGAGCAGCTATGCCCATCGCCAGCAAGATTAGCAGGCTCATGGACCAGGGTTCGTGGATACGGCGGATGTTCGAGGAGGGGATCGAGCTGAAGCGGCAGTACGGCGAGGAGAATGTGTTCGATCTGTCGCTGGGCAATCCGATCATGGAGCCGCCGGCGGAGTTCTTCGAGGAGCTGCGGCGTCTGGCGAACGACCCGGAGCCGGGGGCGCACCGCTATATGCCGAACGCGGGCTACGGCTGGGTTCGCGCGGCTGTGGCGGCGCAGCTGGCGGAGGAGACGGGGCTGCCGTTCGGGGAGGACCACGTACTGATGGCGGTCGGGGCGGGCGGCGCGCTGAACGTTACGCTGAAGACGCTGCTGGACCCGGGCGACGAGGCGGTGGCGTTCGCGCCGTACTTCGTGGAGTACCTGTTCTACGCGGACAACCACGGGGGCGTGTGCAAGGCGGTTCCGCCGGACGAGCGGTTCCTGCCGGACATGGATGCGTTCCGGGAGACGCTGGGGGCGAGGACGCGCGTCGTCATCGTCAACTCGCCGAACAACCCGACGGGGGTTCTGTACCCGGAGGAGACGCTTGCGGAGATTGGCGAGGCGATACGGGACGCGGAGCGGGTGCACGGGACGGAGATTTACCTGGTGAGCGACGAGCCGTACCGCCGCATCCTGTTCGACGGGCTGGAGTATCCGCACGTGTTCCACCACCACGAGCGCGCTATCGTCGCCACGTCGCACTCGAAGGATTTGGCGCTGCCGGGGGAGCGGATAGGCTACGTCGCCATCCACCCGCGCTGCCCGGACGGGGAGCGGCTGATGGACGGGCTGGTGTTCTGCAACCGGACGCTGGGGTTCGTGAACGCGCCGGCGCTGATGCAGCGGATCGTGGCGCGCTTGCAGGACGTTACGGTGGACGTGGCGGACTACCAGCGGAAGCGGGACTTTCTGTACGGGGCGCTGACGGACATTGGCTACGAGGTTGCGCGGCCGGACGGGGCGTTCTACATGTTCCCGCGCTCGCCGGTGGAGGATGACGTGGCGTTCGTGGCGGAGCTGCAGCGTCGGCGGCTGCTGGCGGTGCCGGGCGCGGGCTTCGGACTTGGGGGGCACTTCCGGATTTCGTACTGTGTGGACGATGCGACGCTGGAGGGGGCTGTGCCGGCTTTCCGGGATGCTTTTGAGGCGGTGAGCGCTTAGGTTTGGCGCGGGGGCGCGTGGGAGAGGGGATACACCCTCACCCTAGCCCTCTCCCTGAGGGAGAGGGGATACGCCCTAGCCCTAGCGCTCTGCCTGAGGGAGGGGGAGATCACCCTCACCCTAGCCCTCTCCCTGAGGGAGAGGGGATACCATTAGAACCCTTTGGGGCTTTGGGTTGAATTGCTGTGTTACAATCGCCACTACAGCATGCGGCATATGCTCCGCTAAGCGTCCGGAGGGTTAGTGAAGACACTGGAGGAAGTGAGGTCGCAACTCGTCGCGGACGAGTTTGACTTATCCGGTCATGCTACATTGCGGATGGCGGAAAGATACCTTGCCAGGGCGGATATCCGGCAGGCGGGCGCAAACGCCGAGGTTTTGGAAGAGTACCCGGATGACAAGTACGGGCCCAGTTGTCTGTTGCTCGGATTCACCGAGTCCGGTCGTCCCCTCCACTTTCAGGTATCGGTCGAAGATTCACCGTTGGTCAAGGTCATTACGGCGTATGAGCCGGACCCGCGCCGGTGGCGGAACCATAGGGAGAGAATCCTATGAATTCCTACTGCATCGTCTGCTACGGACGCGAATCTGAAGACGTCCTCGTCAGCTTCAAGCACGACGTGTTGGGCCACGACGTCATTATCGAGGACGTCCCCGCCTCCATGTGCGTCTCCTGCGGCGAGCGCTGGTACGGGCCCAAGGTGGTGGACGACGTGAGCGCGCGCTACCGGAAGTTGCGCGACCCCATCCTTGCCGCCCACAGGCGCAACGGCTTCGACCCCGACGCCTACGAACCTCGCCCCACCCAAACCATGATCCAGGGACGCGGCGGCTGGGAAGATGTTGATGACTACGGCACAGTCAACGAAGCCGGCGAATTCATCCCAACCCCGCCCGAAGCGATGAAGAAGATCGAAGAGCTTAGAGCCAGGAACCTCCTAAACGCGGGGGTGTAGGTTTTAACGCGGGGGCGCGGGGATACACCCTCACCCTAGCCTTCTCCCTGAGGGAGAGGGGATAAAGGGGAATTCCCCCGTGTGGTACAATTCGATGCTAAGGAGACGCCTATGGTTGCCGTATCGAGAAGCGGGAAGACATCAATAAGCAGGAGAACGCTTGCTGAGGCGGATGTTCCTCTGCGCGCCGAAGATGTGATGGAGCGTCCCGACGGCCCGATTCCCCCGTTCGTTCCGCCGATTGTGCGGGCCGAGGACGTGATGGACCATCCCGACGACCCGCTTCCAGACCCGCCACAGAGAGTTGACATGCAGCAGGAACTGAACGTGCGGGACCCTATAACTATGCTCCAGGCGTGGATGGCGAACAAGGGGCGGGAGAAGGTTCTCATCACGGGCGAGGCGTTCTTGTGCGAAGCGACCGCGCCGCCCGGCGATACCAGGATGGTCAGGCCGGACTGCATGGTCGGATTCGGAATCACACATGCGGAGCTGCTCGAAACCAGCAACGGGTGGATCGTCAGCGAACGCGGTTACCCGCCGGCGTTCGCGCTGGAAGTGGCGTCGGAATCTACGGGCAGGAGGGATTACACTCACAAGCGCGACGTCTATATGCGCCTGCGCGTGCCGGAGATATTCAGGTTCGACGCCACGAGCGGGCGGTACCACGACGCGCCGCTTGGGGGCGACCGGCTGGTTGACGGCGAGTACGTGTCCGTTCCGGTGTTCGACTGTCCCGAATACGCCGGCGATGGGGCGCTGCACGTCCACAGCGAGGTTTTGGAGTTGGACATCTGCTGGCATGAGGGGCGGATGCGCTACTATGACCCGGCGGGCGGCGCGCACCTCCGCAATATCGTAGAGACGGATGAGGCGCGGCGGGCGGCTGAAGAGCGGGCGGAGACGGCGGAGGCGCGGTTGGAGGATTCGGAATCTGAGAACCGGCGGCTGCGGGAGCTGCTGAGGGAGAGGGGATCACCCTCACCCTAACCCTCTCCCTGAGGGAGAGGGGATAAAGGCGTAGCGCTTCAACATTGTTGGAATGGTGGGTTATACACCCTCACCCTAGCCCTCTCCCTGAGGGAGAGGGGATAAAAATGAAATGCTTTGCGGCTTGGCGCTGAATGAATTGCTCTGTGGCTTTGGGTTAGAATGTAGTCGGGAGGTGGATCATGACTACGAGGTTGACGGCTGGCGAGGTGGGAACCGACGAGACGGTGAACGGCGGGTATGCGCCCGGCGCGTCCGGCGGGTCTGGCCGCGGCGACGAAATCTTCTACCCGGACACTGACGGAGTACCCATGGCCGAAAACGACTCGCAAGCCAATGCCATGCACTACACACACGGCGCGCTGCTAGAGTGGGCCGGACGGCTGCGGGATCGAGACGAGCGCTGGAGAAATGCCTACGTCGGAATGGACCTGCTCATATACTATATCGAAGGCGACCATCGCGCCTCCATCGCGCCCGACAACTTCATCATGTTCGACGCCATCCCCAAAGAATCTCGACTCTGGTGGAAGATATGGGAGGAGAACGGCGTCGCGCCCGGCTTCGTCCTTGAGTTCAGCTCGCCCACCACATGGAAAGAAGACGCCATTGCCAAGCGCGACAAGTACCGGCAACTCGGAGTGGACGAGTACTGGCGTCAAGACCCGGTGGGCGGCATCCACTACCCCGCGCTGATTGGGGAGCGGCTGGTGGACGGGGTGTACGAGCCGATAGAGGTCTATACTGACGAATCGGGCATGTTGCGGGGGCGCAGCGAGGTTCTGGGGCTGGATATGTGTGTGCGGCCGGACGGCGAGTTCCGGCTGTACGACCCGGTGGGGGATGAGTGGCTGAGCTCGCATGATGAGGCGCTGGAAGGGCGACGCGAAGCTGAAGCGCGGGCGGAGACGGCTGAAGCGCGGTTGGAGGATTTGGAATCTGAGAACCGGCGGCTGCGGGGGCTGCTGAGGGAGGCGGGGAGAGGGGATCACCCTCACCCTAGCCCTCTCCCTGAGGGAGAGGGGATAAAATGAAATGCTTTGCGAGTGAATGGGGTTGCGAGGTGAGTTATGACTACGAGGTTGACGGCTGGCGAGGTGGGCGCCGCTGAGTCCAACGGCGCGGCGCTGCCTCTGGAATACTCGCCTGAGTACCTTAGCGTCGCCTATCCACCGAACGAGGAGCCTATGGCAGACCCGATTAGACTGCGCGACTACTTGCTTGCGCTGCTGACGCCGCTGGTGAAGCTGTACGGGAACCTGCCCGACGCGCTGGTCGCCAGCAACGTGTTTGTGTACTACCGGCTGGGCGACGCTCTCAAGGCGGTGGCGCCGGACCTGATGGTGGCGTTCGGCGTGGACCACGAACGGCTTGGACTCGGCAAGTCGTACCATATGTGGGTGGCGGGCAAGCCGCCGGACTTGGTGATGGAGATCGGATCGGACAGCACGGCGAGCCGCGACCTCAACGAGAAGCGCGACATCTACGCGGAGATGGGCGCGCGCGAGTACTGGCTGTTCGACCCGCCGGACGGGGCGCGCTACGGCTTCGTCCTGAAGGGGCTGCGCCTGGTGGACGGCGAGTACGCCGATATTCCGATGACCGAAGGATCGGGGCTAGACATACGCGGCCATAGCGATGTCTTGGGGTTGGATCTGCGCTGGGAGAACGGCGCCATCCGCTTGTACGACCCCTCGACGGGGGAGTATCTAAGGACTCACGACGAGGCCGTGGCGGAGCGCGACGAGGCTGTAGCGGAGCGCGACGAGGCCGTGGCGGAGCGCGACGAGGCTGTAGCGGAAGTCCGGCGGCTGCGGGAGATGCTGAGGGGGAGGGGATGAATTGGGGCGTGGGAGGGGCGGTTTGGAAGGTAGAGCGCTAAAACCCTTGACAAGGTATATGGGGTGGGTGTACAAATTCTTATGGTTCTAGGATTTGGGACGAGGTACGTGTGGGAGGATAGGAGGCAGGGGCGGCGGATTCTCTCGAATGCTGGCCTTCTCCCGTGGAGGGGGAAGGGAATTGGTATGGCGGCCCGCTCCCGGCGAGGGGGGCTGGGGCCGGATAATGATAGTTACTGGAGATTCGAGATAGAGGAATTCCGGAGTGAGGCAGTCGTAGCGCGGGTACCTCGGGGCGGTGTGGAGTGCCGCGAGGCTAATGTGGTTCAGGAATACCGCTGAGGCGCGGGAGCGTTTGGGCGGACAGCATCGTAACGGGAAACCAACCGAACGGGTCATAATCCATTCATAATCATACGGAGACCTACGGAGGTACAAGTTGAACAAGAAGAGATACATACCATTAGTAGCTATCGGGGCGCTCATCCTGTCCCTGATCGTCGTCTTCCCGGCGTTCGGCGCGGGAACGGCGGGCTTCATCATGCCAGGCGCCATTGACGACGCCAACGACGGCTCGCTGACCGACGACACGCCTGACACCCAAGAGTACGGGCGCCAGGGCGGAGAGATCGGGCTGCATCTCGAAGACGACAGCCTAAACGTACCCATCCGCCGTGTGCTGATACCGGAGTTGGACGCCTCGCCAGATGGCGTAGCCAACGTAACAGCCCACTCCGACATGGTGTACTCCTCGGCGGCGAATGTAGGGGACAACGATCACGTCATGATCGGAATGCACAACGTCCGTAAAGTGATGGATGTAACTGTCGCCACAACGCCGACTTCTACGCCGGTCGCCGGCTCTGAAGTGACGCTTGATTGGTACATTCCGCTTCCCGCTAATCAGGATGCCACTGCGTTTACCGCTCTTGCGCTTCCAACACCGGTCTTGACTGGTTTCGCTGCAACTTCATCTACCCTGACACTTGCCGTAGATACGCCTGACGATTTCCCGGCGGAAATCGTGTTGCCGACGGCCTCTACTACTCACACTTCAGATGGTGAAGGCAGATCGGAAATTGCAGCTCCGACCCTCACTCTAACCGACAGTCTGGGCATCACTGCCGATGAGGAACCGATGGACAAGACGTACACCGTCACGTTCACCGTCAGTCAAGCTGCTGCAGATCCCGTACCTGCCGTAACGAAGAAAGCCACCGTATACGTCCACCTCTACTACGCCGCGAAGATCGAGGTGGACAGGCCGTTCGCCAAGACCGAGAGCGATCTGGCCCTCTACGAAGTGGACAAGGAGACTCTGGAAGGTCTGGATGGTGTGAACTGGGAGGATAACTACGGCCTGTACGCGATGGCGGTTCTGGTCTCTGACTCAGCCGCCACTCCGGCAGTCGATGAGCTAGACACCTATATTGGCACTACCGTGCGCTTCAGAGGCGATCACGTGGTGGCTGCCAGCAACATCGACAGGAAGGGTAGTCTCGGATCGCAAGAGCATAGGTTGACAGGCAGCAGCGCCGGAAGCGTCGGACGAGACGACGCGTTGGTGATACAACTTTCTAGCGCAAACGACGCTCTTTACGACTCCGATGCCGATCCGGCAACTGACGAGGAACTGATTGGCATTGACGAAATCGACGACGATAATATCGTCCTAGAAGCGGACGTAGCAGGAGCCGCCGGCAGGGCTTACATTGCCGCTTGGTTCGAAGAGCCCAACGACACCGGCGGCACGGTCAGGGTTCGCTCGCAGGCGTTCAGCAGCAATACGACCGTGGTGATGATGGAGACCGGCGCCGACACCGGCAAGTTCGCTCTCCAGATAGAAGCCGTAGCCTTTGGCACTCCCACTGCGGATGATCCTGCTACTACGGATGTAGATGAAGCAGTAATGAGATACGAAATGGCCATGGTCAATGACATGAAGGACGGGAACCCGTTGCCGAAGCTTCCCGTCAACCCGCGGGACGTGGTTACGCTGTCCAGTTCCGATTCGTCGGCGACTCTCAACATCGAGACGACCGATCCGAGCTTCACTGGACTGTCTCCCTCGCACAACTTCGCCGGCTCCGATTCCCGTCCAACCGTCTCCGGGCAGGTTACGGACGGCGACTCCGGCCTAGATGAGAAGAAGATCGACGTCTTGTTCAGGGTCAACGAAGGCGGCACTATCAAGACTGAGACGGTCAATCCCGAGAATGACGCCGACAGCGACGCCATCTCCGGCGGCTTCGAGGTTTCGGCTCGACTCGGCGACGACGACAACGATGTCGTCCCCGACGACGACGCGACAATCGAATGGTGGATTAGGGCGATCGACAAGGCGGGCAACGTCGGGTTCTCCGACCGCATGCCCACCAACGACGACGGCACCCCCAACACATGCACGGCAGATGACAGCACCGCCCATGCCGACTTGGCAGAAATGGGTTGCCAGCCATACGTGATTCTCCTGGACAGCACCAGTCCCAAGCTGCTGAGGGCTGAGACCGGCAGGCACTGGAACTCCGCTCTCACCACCGGCAACAGCAAGGACAAGACGGAGTACCGCGTAACCGAGGCAGACGCCACCAGCGTGATGGTCGTCTTCGACGAGCATCTGGACAGCACCAGCATCAGCTCGAACGACTTCGAGGTCAACGGCGCCTCGCCGTCGGACGCGACCCTCTACAACGTGACGGTCCGCGACGACATGCCTGATCGCAAGATACAAGACCCCAATGACGCCTCCAAGATGATAGACGACCCCGACACCTACGACGGCAATCCCACTATCGTGGGCAACCCGCAGGACGTTGGAGAGAAGAGGGGCTACGTGTTCCTTCGGCTCTCCGCCGACCTGAAGGCTAACGCCGAGCCGAAGGTGGAACTGGTAGGCGACGTCCTGGACCTGGCCGGCAACGAGCAGGACACGGGCACGGACAACGATGCCCTGGACCGAATCGCGCCCACGCTGACGGTAACGATAGACGAGGGCAGCCGCCCGGCAACCATGGACAAAGTCAACCTGACTATCGAGTCCAACGAGAACATCGGCTCGCCGACAATCGAGTTCGTCCAGGTCTTCTCGTATGACGGCGATGCGATGGTAACCGACGACAGCGACAAGAATATGGGTACGGCCAAGTTCGTATCCGCCACCAAGTACACCGCCGTAGTCTCTGCGGGCAGCGTTGCGGACGGTCTCTACACCATCCACGTCAAGGCTACTGACGCCGCCGGCGGCAACATCGGCATGACGGGCGACATGACCGAGGAGGTTGACGTGTCCTCGGACACCAAGGCCGTCCTGTTCGAACACGATGAGAACATCGGCGACCCGGACATCAACCCCGACGAGCCCGGCATCCAAAAAACGTTCGAGACGGACGACATGAACGGGTACATCCGCATAGACTTCGCCGCCGAGGCGCGCGAGTACGACAACGAGATGTACGACCACGACGACGACACAGCGACCGACAAGATCAGGGGCGACGACTTGGACACGCATCATGGCGTGACTATTGTCTCCGCGACGCTGAACGGCGACGACATCTCCGGCTCCCTGCAGTCGAACGACGCGGGCAACGTCTTCCTGTACAGGGCTCCTGAGGGCCTTGAGGTAGGCAAGCACGAACTGGCTGTCATAGCTATGGATGCTGCTGGCAACAAGCACGCGGTGGCGAAGAAGGCTACGATCGAGATAACCGAGCGCAAGCCGTTCTCGCTGAAGCTGAACCCGGGCTGGAACCTCGTGTCCATACCGGGCGAGCCCTCTGACCCCGACATCAACGTGGTCATACCGGCCGATCGCACGGACATCACCTCGGTGCTGGCCTACGATCCGACGGTTCCGGGCCTGTGGCTGAGCGCGTCCCGCGGCGCAGACGGCATGTTCTCCGGCACGCTGAAGAACATCACCGCCACGCGCGGTTACTGGGTGGAGACCAACACGTTCACGTCGCTGCCGGTGATGATACCGAAGCAGTCCCCGGGCCAGGCCCGCGTGCTGCCGACGATCCCCGTGGCGAAGGGCTGGAACATGGTTCCGATCCTGGACGTGGACGGCAACTTCAAGCTCGAAGACGGCAACGACAAGCGGGACGACAGCGAAAAGCTGCCGATCCTAGAGATCGCCTTGAAAGCCGATAATAGCAACGAGAAGATGGCTTCCCGGGGTTACTTGGACGGCTTGGACAGCCCGCGCGTCTATACCTTCAACACCATAACCAACCGCTGGGACCTGGTGAGCGAGGTACAGATCGGCAAGGGCTACTGGGTGTACGTCGCCAAGGCGGGCATAATCGTCCCGTAGCTTCCCTAACCAATACGTAACGCGGCAATAACTGAGGCCCCCCTGCCAACATACCGGCAGGGGGGCTTCTTAGTGGCAATTGGCAATAAACTTCGGAGAAACGATGCTCAAAAACGGCATCATCAGAGTAGTCAACCGACTATAATAGGAAAACCCTTTGCGTCTCTGCGTCTCTGCGTTAGAAATCAAATCACTATGAGGTAAATGATGAGAGTCTTGGCAACAATCGGAATAGTAGCGCTGGTCGCCGTTGTGGCGGTTGCGCTGGTCGGGGGCGGTGAGAGCGTTAGCGCGCAGGCGCTGCCGGACAGTCCGTATATCTTTAGCGGGACGGTAACGGTTGACGGGGCGCCGCCGCCGGACGGGCTTACGGTGCACGCGAGGGTGCTGGACTACCGGAGCGCGCCGGTGGACGTGGTCGGCGGGAAATACGAGGGGCTGTCGGTGGTACCGTCGGGCGTTCAGTTCGACGCGAAGACCATCACGTTCTACCTTGGGGACAGCGTGCAGGCGGCTGAGACGCACGTGTACCGCAGGAGCGGGATTCCGGTGCCCTTCGTGGATTACGTTCTGACGTTCCCGAACCTGCCGCCTCCGCCTCCGACGCCCACGCCGGACCCGAGCCTCGTAACGCCGACGGCTACTCCCACGCCCCCGCCGGCGATACCGGACGCTATGACGTTCGCGTCGGGCAGCGTGGTACTGGGCGCGGGGGACGCGCTGCCCGAGGGCGCGCGTCTGACGGCGCGCGTGGGCGGCTACGAGTCGGGCGCGGCGATACTGACAGGGGACGGCAGGTACGCGGACCTGGTAGTGGATCCGCGGTCGACGTCGGCGGTTGGCCAGACCGTGCTGTTCTTCATAGACGGCAAGGCGGCGCAGACCACGATAACGTTCGCGGGCGGCGATACGCGGCGCGGGTTCGACATCCAGTTCACGGTGGCGCTGTCCACGCCGACGCCAATGCCGACGGCAACGCCCATACCGACGGCCACTCCCCCGCCGACGGCAACCGCGACGGCAACGCCCACGCCGACGCCGAGCTACACGACGTCTATGGACGAGGCCGGGGCGACGGTGATAAGCGGCGAGACGTCTTCGGGTACCGACGCGAATGCGTTGACGCTGAACGCGGGCGTCGCGCAGTTCGACATGACGCACGCGGGCGCGGGGCGGTTCGACGTCGATCTGATAAACAGCGCGGGGCAGTCGGACCGTCTGCTGTCGGCGTCCGGGTCGTATTCCGGCTCCGTGGGCGTAGGCGTCCACGACGGGGCGTCCGGCGCTCACGCGGGCGCGGTTGCGCCGGGCGGCTACGCGCTGCGGGTGATCGCGGACGGGGCGTGGACGGTGAAGGTGAGCCAGCCGGTGTGGGACACCGGCCAATCGGGCGTCATCTTCCTGACAGGCTCCGGGGACACGGTGAGCGATCCGCTCGCGCTGGCGGCGGGCGAGGTCGAGGTCGAGCTGACGCACTCCGGCTCAGGCGAGTTCGTGGCGCGGCTGCTGGGGCCGGACGGCCGGGTGGTCGAGACGCTGGGACGCGGTACGGGCAACTACTCGGACACGCGGGAGATCGAGGTAGGCGCGGGCGCGCTGGCGCCGGGGGTCTATGGGCTGGTGATCCGGGCCACGGGCGACTGGACGCTAAGCGCCGGGCCTCCCGCTCCGGAGCCTACGGCCACGCCGTTGCCGACCGCTACGCCGCAGCCCACGGCCACGCCAGAGCCGACCGCTACGCCAGAGCCGACGGCCACGCCGGAGCCGACGGCCGAGCCGGAGCCGACGGTACCGCCGGTAACCAGCGGCGGAGGCGGCTGCGGGTCGGTAGGTCCGGTGACACCGGGCGCGGCGGCCGCTAATGCGCTGCTGCTGCTGGCGCCGCTGGGCGGGTTGGCCTGGCTGCGGCGGCGGCGGGTGTCGTAGGGGGTAGCTGAGGTTCTAGACGCGGAGGCGCGGGGGAATTGGTTTTCCTTGCGTCTCCGCGTTTTTGGGTTAAGGTTGGTGGGGTTAGGGGGTTATTTGGAGTCGGCGCCGTTTTGGGCTGAGGGGGGCGGTTCGTCGAAATCCTCGCCGCGCTCTTTGGCTTCGAGGAGGCGCTGCGCCCAGGCTTGCCACTCGCGGCGTTCTTCTTGGCGGCCTTCTTCGAACCATCTCTTTCTCCGTTCGGCTGCCCAGTCGAATAGGACCATGACGCCCTCCTGTGAGGGTGAGGGGGTTATTTGGAGTCGGCGCCGTTTTTGGCTGAGGGGGGCGGTTCGTCGAAGTCTTCGCCGCGCTCTTTGGCTTCGAGGAGGCGCTGCGCCCAGGCTTGCCACTCGCGGCGCTCTTCTTGGCGGCCTTCTCGGCGGCCTATCGCAACGCCTTCTTGGCGGCCTTCTTGGCGGCCTTCTTGGCGGCCTTCTTGGAGACCTTCTTGGAGACCTTCTTGGAGACCTTGTGCGCGGGCTTCCTGGAGCTGCTTCTCCTCCCGTTTCGCCCTTTTTCTTCTACGTTCGGCTGCCCAATCGAATAGGACCATGACGCCCTCCTTTGCGGCCAGTATCATCATTGACAGGACGGCTGAGGCGACTCCGGTGGTGGCGATGCTCTCGGTCAGCCGGACTATCGCTCCGGGCGCGCCTGTGGTCCACGGGATTTCCCATCCGACGTGGAAGACCATGCCGACGAGCCACAGGGACGGGAACAGGATCGAGAACAGTCTCTGGTTTTCTGCCGAAACGCTCCAGATCGAATGACGACCTTCTTCTGTCAACGTTCTCAGCGCCTCCGCTTCCTAGCCTGTTGTGCCAATATGGTACTAGGTGGGGGTATGGGCCGCAAGCGGGGGGATAGTTTAACGCGGGGGCGCGGGGGCGCAGAGGGGTTGGGGGATTTCTCCGCGTCTTTGCGTTTATACGGTGGGGGGAGGGGCTTTTCACCCTCACCCTAGCCCTCTCCCTGAGGGAGAGGGGATGAATCTCCCAGGGGGGAAGGCGCTATCTGAGGAGGACTACGCGGGCTTCGCGGGGGAGGTTGTTGGGGGTTACGTTGACGCGGAGGACGGCGTCGGGGCGGGGGAGGTGCATGTGGCCGAGGAGGGTGTCTAGGGGGGAGGATTGCTCGTCTTGCGCGTCGGGGGCGTCGGCGTCGGGCGCGTCAGGGGCGTCGGGGGGATCGATTGGTTCGAGGGGGATGAGGATGCGGGCGCCGAGGACGTTGACCATCTGGGCCACTTCGCGGGGGGACAGGGGGCCTTCGGGTCGGACCTCGGTTATGATGGCGTCCACGGCGCCGAGGGAGTCGAGCTGGCGGGAGCTGAGCTTTCGTCCGAGCGATCCGAGGGCGCACACGGATACGCCGTCGGCGCGTATGAGATAGACGGTGTTGACGCGGCGGCTTTCGGGGTCGGCGTCGAGGGGAGTTCCGAGGCCGATTACGTTGTAGCCGAGCGCTTCGTAGAGTCCGGGGCCTCTGAGGACGCGGGGTTCGGCGTCAGCGACGCCGCTGCCTGCGACGCCTGGGCCGCGAATCACGTGGGCGGCGGAGCGTTCGGGGTCGGCGCCGCTGATGGCGACGACGTGGGAGTCGGCGCCGGCGATGCGGGGGTTGGGGTCGATGGTCAGCGCGATGTCGTCGCTGACGAGCCGGACGGTGGGGCCGCCGAGCCAGGTAATTTCCATTGGGGAGTCTCCGTGTTGTGGACTACGGGGGCGAGGGGCTTCACCCCCATCCTAACCTTCCCCCGTCAAGGGGGAAGGGATTTTGCATACTCCTGTCTTGGGGGTGAGTATAGCGGATGGCTTGGCAAGCGGTAAAATTATGCTAAGATTGGGGTATGGTTACGGCGAGGCAACAGACGATTCTCAACCACATTGTGGGCGATTACGTGCGGGACGCGGCGCCTATCGCGTCGGACGCGCTGGCGAGGCGGCACTCGCTGGGGGTGAGCGCGGCGACGGTCCGCAACGAGGTGGCGGCGCTGGAGGAGTGGGGCTACATATCGCGTCCGCACAAGTCGGCGGGCAGCGTGCCGGAGGACAAGGCTTACCGTATGTACGTGGAGTCGTTCCTGTCAGGCGAGTCGGACGGGTCCGGCGAGCGGGCGCCGTCGAGGATTCCGCCGCGGGCGCGGGAGGCGGTTAGCGACGGGTTCGCGGTGGTCCAGCACGACGTGGACAGGTGGGGCGACGTGGCGGCGGCGCTTATCGCGCAGATGATGGACAACCTGGGCATCGCCACGCCTCCGAAGACGGGGGTCTCGCGGGTTCGGCACGTGGAGCTGCTGCCGGTGCGCGAGGCGCTGGGGCTGCTGATCGTGGTGATGGAGCAGGCGAGGCTCCGCAAGCAGCTGCTGCGGTTCGACGAGCCGGTGGACAGGGTTTACCTGGAGTGGCTGTCGTCGCGGGTGAGAAGCCTGGCGCTGGGCCTGACGGCGGAGGAGATCGAGGAGCGCAGGCTGGCGCTGAGCGGGGCGGAGCGCAGGGCGGTGGACGCGACGATGCTGATCTTGCGCGAGGAGGACGAGGCGGGCCGGGAGGACTATCACGTTAGCGGCCTTCGGAACCTGCTGGACCAGCCGGAGTTCGTGGACTACGAGATGGCGCTGGCGATAGTGCAAGGGGTGGAGGACGGCTCGCTGGTGGAGGCGGCGCTGGACGAGGCGCCTGTCGGTCGCGTGGTGCGGGTGGTTATCGGCCGCGAACACACGGGGGACGCGCTGCGCTCGATGAGCGTGGTGATCTGTCGCTACGGCGTTCCGGGCCGGGCGCTGGGGACGGTTGGCGTGGTGGGGCCGACGCGGATGGAGTACGACAGGGCGATCTCGGGGGTGCGGTTCATCTCGACGGTGATGAACGGGATGGCGGCTTCGGTGTATGGGGCGGCTTAGGAGATAAGAGGTAGGAGATACGGGGCTTATGTTCGAGGCGCTTTCTGAGAAGTTGGCGGGCACGTTTGGGAGGCTGGGGGCGAAGGGGCGGCTGACGGACCGGGACGTGGACGCGGCGCTGCGCGAGGTGCGGATGGCGCTGCTGGAGGCGGACGTCAACTTCCGGGTGGCGCGACAACTGGTCGGCAAGATCAAGGATCGGGTGGCGGAGACGGACCTGTCGGCGAGCCTGACGCCGGGCCAGCAGGTGGTGAAGATTACGAACGATGAGCTGACGGCGATTCTGACGGGTGGGAGCCATCGCCTGGAAGCGGGGCGGGCGCCGAGCGTGATGCTGATGGCGGGCCTGAACGGGGCGGGGAAGACGACGCTTTCGGCTAAGCTGGCGAATCATCTGAAGCAGAGCGGGCAGTCTGCGCTGCTGGTGGCGGCGGATCTGAACCGTCCGGCGGCGATAGACCAGCTGGAGACGCTGGGTCGGCAGGTTGGGGTGGAGGTCTATTCGCAACGGGGCGCCAGGAGCGCGGTGGCGGTGGCGCGGGCGGGGGTCGAACGGGCGCGGCAGACGGGGGCGGCGTGGGCGATTGTGGATACGGCGGGGCGGTTCCAGATAGACGACGAGCTTATGGACGAGATCGAGGCGGTGCACAAGGCGATCGGCCCGTCGGAGACGCTGCTGGCGCTGGACGCGATGACGGGCCAGGAGGCGGTGGGCGTCGCGGAGGAGTTCCACAAGCGCATCAGCCTGACGGGGCTGGTTCTGACGAAGATGGACGGGGACGCGCGCGGCGGGGCGGCGCTTTCGATTACGACGGTTACGGGCATTCCCATCAAGTTCATGGGCACGGGCGAGCGGATAGACGCGCTGGAGCAGTTCCACCCGGACAGGCTGGCGTCGCGGATTCTGGGCATGGGCGACATGCTGACGCTGATCGAGAAGGCGGAGCATGGGCTGGATGAGGAACGGGTGATGGAGCTGGACCGCAAGATGCGGCAGGCGCGGTTCGATCTGAACGATTTTCTGGAGCAGCTCCAGCAGGTGCAGCGCATGGGTCCGCTGAGCCAGGTGCTGGACATGATTCCGGGCTTTTCGCAGGCGCGGGGCCGGCTTTCGACAGAGCAGATAGACAACACGGACGGGTTCAAGAAGGTCGAGGCGATCATCTACTCGATGACGCCTGAGGAGCGGCGGCGTCCGGAGATCATCGGCGGCAGCAGGCGGAGGCGCATCGCCAGGGGCAGCGGGACGACGCCGCGCGACGTGAACCAGTTGCTCAACCAGTTCAAGCAGATGCAGCGGATGATGCGGCAGATGTCCACGGGCAGGGGCAGGCGGGAGATGATGAGGATGTTCGGGGCTTAGCAAGCCACGCGCTTGACCGGAGTTTCGCCCTCACTCTGCCCCTCTCCCCTGCCCTACTGTCCTGACTTACTTAGGTGGGACGACCGCGGACATTAGCGCCTCGACTGTCGCTTCGTCGGAGGCTATGGCGAAGCGGACGATCGAGTCTGCCACTTGCGTGTCTGCGGACAGGCCGGCGATGGTCGCGGCGGCTGCCAGGTACACGCGCATCGCCTCTCCGAACTCTTCCGCGTCCTCCGACGTGTCCCATACGCTGACGGACGCCGTCGCGTACTGTTCGGACGGTCCCTCGAGCAGGACGTATGAGTCGCCACCCCAGCCTGCCGCCGCCGCGGCCGGGGCAACGGCCACGCCTGTCGCGGCGGCGTCTATTCCGCCCAGAAGCAGGGATCGGAAGAACATCTCGCCCATCACGTCGCGGTCCAGCTCGCTCCATTCTTCATCCAAGGCTGGGCCAAGCGCGGCGGCGACGTCTGGCATCTCGACGGCTACGGGGGCGGCTCCGGGCACATCCGCGCCGTAGAGCTTGGGATGGATTATCTGCTCGGTGGACTGCGGCGGGTCGGCGTATGCGGCATCCACCCCGGATAGGTCGTTGTTGCGCTGGTAGAGGGCTATGGCGAAGTTGCGCCCGTCGGTATAGGGAAACGCGAGCGTCTGCTGTATGAACGTGGGCGCGGCCATGTAAGCGGATAGATCCACCTGAGCGTAAGCCTCTTGCGCCTGCTGGCGCTGCTTATCGTTGAAGGAGTAGAACTCGTAGAGCGTCTCGGTGATGGAGGCGTCGCCCTCGATGAGGGCGGTGATCGCGGTTACGCGGTCGGAGTCGTCTTCCACCGCCTCGCGCATTCCGGAGATGTCGTAGCGCATTTGCTGGAGACTGTGGGTAACTTCGTGGACGACAGTTAGCTCCTCCGCGGGGCCGAACGTGTCGGATTCGGCGAGGACGACGAGCATCTCTTCGTCGGAATCGTATAGGCCGACGACTATGCTGGAGTACACGTCGAGGAGCAGGTCGCTGAGCGAAACATCGGGTTCGATGATGCCGAGAAGGGCGTACAGGTGGCCGTCGAGTTCGAGTTCGTCGGCTTCTTCCGCGAGTTCGTCTTCGATTATGCGGCGCAGCTCGTCGGCGGACACGAGGCGACGCTCGACCGGCTCGGTGGGAGACAAGCCGCGAATGGCGGCGGTTTGGAGGGTGATGGCGTCGAGCGCGCGCTCCAGGTCGGTCGGAAAGTCGGGGACGGGCGTGACCGTGGAGAGGTCGGGGCCGACTGCGGGCAGGATGACGTTCGGCGGCGCGAAGGTCGGAGTGGGGGTGGGTGTAACGGTGGGCGTAGGCGTAGGCGTAGAGGTGGGAGTGGCGGTGGGGGTTGGGGTGGGCGACGGTGTCGCCGTGGGCGTCGGAGGCGGGGGTTCGCCGGCGCAGGCGATGGCGAACAGGGCGATGGCGATAAGCGCGGCGATGAGTCTCATATGCGCCTCCTGTACGAATCGTGGCGACGCCTCACGCTACGGAGACGACGCACGCCGCAAGTATGGTATCGAGAGGCTAGGCTGTCAAGCGGAATAGGGCGTGATGGGGTACAGGGAGACGCGAAAATCGCGCTTTGTGGTCGTTGGTCGCTTGACAAATTAGCGCATTTTCGCATAGCATGTTGCCATTCCCATACCGCCTTGCGGTATGGGGAAAACCACTAGGAAGGTGAGTCGCAATGGAAAGCATAGCAATGCTGCTCGCCGTCCTGATAGGCCTATCAGTAGGGGTTGGAGCCGGCCTTTACGGACGCCGGCTAGTTACGGCAAGACGAATCGGCGCCGCGCGGGGCGAAGCCGACCGTATCATCGAGGCGTCGCGCGGTGAAGCGCAAGCCGTTGTCATCGAGGCAAAGGAGCAAGCGCTTAGAGACCGCGACGAGATGGAGTCGGAGATGCGCGAACAGCGCGCCGAGCTGAAGCGGCTTGAACGCCGTCTCAGGAATCGGGACGACAATCTCGACAAGCGCGCCAGCAATCTGGAGCGCCGCGAGCGGAAGATAGCGCAGAACGAGAGTGACGCGCAGAAGATGAGGGATGAGGTCGAAGACAGCAAGCAGCAGGCGCTGGCGAAGCTGGAGGAGATTTCGGAACTGAGTCTGACGCAGGCGAAAGACCTTCTGATGCGCGAAGCCGAAGACGAGATGCAATACGAGATAGCGAGACGCTATCGGGACATCGAGGAGCAGGCGAGGGAGGACGCCAGCGAGGTGTCGGCGAGGATACTCGCGACCAGCATCCAACGTATGGCATCGGACGTCGTTTCCGAGATGACCATCACCACCGTTCCCCTTCCAAACGACGACATGAAAGGTCGTCTGATAGGCCGCGAAGGACGGAATATAAGATCGATCGAAAAGAATACAGGCGTTGACCTGATAATAGATGACACGCCGGAGGCCGTAACTCTGTCGTGCTTCGACCCGGTCAGGCGCGAGGTAGCCAAGCTGGCGGTGACTAAGCTCATCGCGGACGGCAGAATCCACCCCGCCCGAATCGAGGAGATGGTGAAGCGATCCAAGAAGGAAGTTGACCGGATCATGTGGTCGGCTGGCGAGGAGGCTATCTTCGATACGGGCATACGTGGAATGAATCCGGAGATAATCAAGTTGCTGGGTCGTCTCAAATTCAGGTACAGCTATGGCGAAAACGTGCTCCAGCACTCGTTGGAGGTCGCTCACATATCGGGGATGATCGCGTCGGAGGTCGGCGCGAACGTCAAGATAGCGAAGACGGGCGGTCTGCTGCACGACATCGGCAAGGCGCTGACGCACGAGGTCGAAGGCCCGCACGCCGAGATCGGCGCGGAGATCGCCAACAAGTACAACGTGGCGCCGAGGGTGTGCGCCTGCATCGCAGAGCATCACGACGATATGATGAGTTCGCCGGAGGCGTTCATCGTCGCCGCGGCCGACGCCATCAGCGCAGCGCGGCCCGGAGCGCGCAAGGATACCGTCGAGAACTACGTCAAGCGGCTCCAGGCGCTCGAAGAGGTCGCCGGCGATTTCGATGGCGTGGAACGGTGCTTCGCCATACAGGCAGGGCGCGAAGTTCGCGTCATGGTGAAGCCGGACAAGATAGACGACATCAAAGCCGCCAGGCTGGCGCGAGACATCGTGAAGAGCGTGGAGGAGAACCTCGTGTACCCGGGCCAGATCAAGGTTACGGTGATACGCGAGAGCAGGAGCGTAGAGTACGCGCGCTAGCGGATCGCATAAAATCCAAACGGCCTGAAGGCTTAACGGCAAAGCAGGCCATATCTAATCTACAAGCGACGCAGCGGTCGGCCCGAACCGGCCGCTGCGTCTGTGCGATACAAGACCGATGCCATAGGACGGGAAAGAAGCCGCAATGACAATCGAAGTCGATCTGCACCTGCACACCCGCGCATCGGACGGCACGCTCACGCCTGAGCGGATGATAGACTTGTGCGCCTCGCGAGGACTGAAGGTGGTGGCGATCAGCGACCACGATTCCACCGAGGGACTTCCCGCCGCGCTCGCCGCCGCCAGGGAGCATCCAGGGCTGCGGGTCATCCCCGCCATCGAGCTTAGCACCGACGTGCCCGGCTCGGAGATTCACATTCTGGGGTACTTCATAGACACGTCTGACGGCGACTTCCAGCGGACGCTCAGCCAGTTCAGGGAGGGGCGATTCGACCGTGGCAGGGGGATGGTGCGGCGGCTGAACGATATGGGATACGCGATAACGTGGGAGCGTGTGCGGGAGATTGCCGGCGACGCCTCGATCGGCAGGCCGCACATAGCCAGCGCGATGGTCGAGGCGGGGTACTTCAAGTATCCCAACCAGGTCTTCGACAATCTAATAGGGCGCGATGGCCCAGCCTACGTCGAGCGCGCCAAACTGACGCCGGAAGACGCGATAGCTCTTCTGACAAAGAACGGCGCTGTGCCGGTCATGGCGCATCCCACATACTCGCAGGTCAAGTCGGACAGGGGCGAGGTACAGAGCATGGAGGAGACGGTCGCCGGTCTCAAGGATCACGGGCTGGTGGGAGTGGAGGTCTTCTACGGCGACTATACTCCTCAACAGGTAGATCGGCTCGAAAGCCTCGCGCGCTCGCTGGACCTGATACCGTGCGGCGGCAGCGACTATCACTGCTCCGGCAACCCTGGCGAACCGGAGCCCGGGACGGTAGGTCCGCCAATGGAGACGGTAGAGCGACTGGAAGCGGCACACGCCCAAATTGCCAAAATCGCGCGTGGCGCGCGCTCCGAATGACGGATGCGCTGATGGTGGAACCCTCGCCGCTTATCGTAGCCGTCTATACGCTGGGCGCATACTTGCTCGGCGCCGTTCCCACAGGCTATCTGGTATCGCGCTACGCGGCCGGGATAGATATACGCGACTACGGCTCGGGCAACGTGGGCGCGTCCAACGTGATGGAGCACGTGGGCAAGCGGCTCGGACTCGCTCAGGGAATATTCGACTGCCTGGTGAAGGGAACCGCGCCGATTCTGATTGGATATCCGCTTGGAATGGAGCTATGGACGCAGGGCCTAGCCGGGTTTGCTGCCGTAGCCGGGCACAACTGGTCGCCATTTCTGAAGTTCACCGGCGGCAGGGGCGTGGCGACGGCGCTGGGCGCGGCGCTGGGTCTAGGGATGTGGATCGAGATACCCGTGTTCACCATCGCGTCGTTTACCGTAGGCAGGCTAATCGCGCGAGACATTGGTTTGTGGACGCTCATTTCGCTACTGGGGCTGCCAGTCGCCACCTACCTGCTCGACAGACCGAACGAAGTTACGCTGACGGTGGTGTGCATCGGCCTGTTAATTGCCCTGAAGAGACTCACCGCCAACTGGGAGCCGCCTCCGCCGGAGTATCCCATCCACAAGGTGCTGATGTATCGTATCCTATGGGATAGGGATGTTCCCAAGCAGGCGGAATGGACGGATCGCAGCCCCCGAGCTGAGAGTTGATCCGAAGCGCGAGCGTGGCTGAAGATGCCGTAAGCGCGAGAAGGCTTGGAACCATGTTACAAACGACCTACTGCAAGCGTCACCCAAACGCGGAGAGCAACGTCGCCTGCGGACGCTGCGGCGACCCGATTTGTCCTCGCTGCATGGTGCACGCGCCGGTCGGCGTCCGCTGCCCCGACTGCGGCAGATCGCGCCCTACGCCGCCGTTCGACGTAACGCCGGCGTTCTTGGCGCGCGGCATCGGAGCGGGCGTGGCGGTGGCGCTGGTATGCGGCGTGGCCTTCGCGGTCGTCAGCATCGTAGCCTACGAAAACTTGCCTTATAACTTCTCCAGGTTCGTCGCGCCTCTGCTCATCGCTACGCTCGGCTACCTGATAGGCACATCCGTCAGCCTCGCCACCAACCGCAAGCGTGGAACCAAGCTAAAGTTAGTAGGCGGGCTGAGTACGCTCTTGGGCTTCAGCATCATGGTGTTCGTTACCGGCGGCATTTCGCTGAATCTCTTCGGGATGGTCGCCGCCGCCGTGGCCTTCTACGTAGCCATAAACCGCTTCTGAAATTTTAACGCAGAGGCGCAGAGAGAGCGCAGAGACGCAAGGGGATGATTCATGAATCTTTGCGTCTCTGCGCCTTTGCGTTAAATCAAACGCCGGGAATGACGCAGCCTCGCCGTATCCGCTATCATTCATGCACCCAAACTGAATCTATGAGGCTACTACCTTGCTGAAATCTATTAGCTGCGGGAGCTTACGCTCCGAACACGCCGGACAGACCGTTACCCTGGCAGGCTGGGTTCACCGCCGCCGCGACCACGGCTCGCTGATCTTCATAGACATCCGCGACCGAGACGGGCTGACGCAGGTCGTCTTCAACCCTGAGTTCGCGCCCGAAGCGCATGGCGAGGCCGAGCGGCTGCGGAACGAGTGGGTGATACAGGTCGAGGGGGAAGTCGCGCTTCGCCCAGAAGGCACGGAGAACGATGCGATACCGACGGGCGCGATCGAGGTTCACGCATCTCGCGCAACGACATTGAACGAGTCGCTGACGCCGCCGTTCTACGTCAACGAGGAGTCGGAGGTGGACGAGCTGCTGCGTATGCAGTATCGCTACGTGGACCTGCGACGCGAGGGCATGAGGGACACGCTCATCCTGCGGCACAAGGTTGTCAAGTTCATGCGCGACTTTCTGGATGAGGAGGGCTTCCTGGAAATCGAGACGCCTATCCTCATCAAGAGCACGCCGGAGGGCGCTCGCGATTACCTGGTGCCAAGTCGTCTGTATCCCGGCAGCTTCTACGCGCTTCCGCAGTCGCCGCAGCAGTTGAAGCAGTTGCTGATGGTCGGCGGTGTCGAGAAGTATTTCCAGATCGCGCGGTGCTTCCGCGACGAAGATCCGCGCGCCGACCGCCAGCCGGAGTTTACGCAGTTGGATCTGGAGATGAGCTTCGTGGAGCAGGAAGACATCCTAGACCTCACCGAACGTCTCTATACTCAGATGATCGAGAAGCTGACTCCGCAGAAGAAACTGACCACGCCCTTCCCGCGTCTGACGCACCAGGAGGCGATGGACCGCTACGCAATAGACAAGCCCGACCTGCGCTACGGCATGGAAATGGAGACGTTGAACGACCTTGCCGACACGACCGAGTTCCGAGTCTTCCAGTCCGCCGTACGCGACGGGGGCATCATCAAGGGCTTCGCCGCGCCTGGTTTGGCATCTTACTCGCGTCGTCAGACCGACGAGCTAATCAGCTTCGTTCGAGATAGAGGCGCGGCCGGGCTGGTAACTGTCGCCCTCCAGGGAGAGCCAGGCCCTGTGGACGACCTGACTCAGGACGGCATACGCTCCGCCGCGGCGCGCTTCCTGAGCGTGGATCAAGTGCGCGACATCGCCCGGCGCATGAACGCCCAAGTTGGCGACATGATACTGATAGTCGCCGGCCCTGAGAAGACGACCAACGCCGCGCTGGGCGCGCTGCGCCACGAGATCGGAGAGCGGCTGGAGCTCGCCGACCCGGACGAGATAGCCCTTGCGTTCATAGTGGATTTCCCACTGTTCGAGTATGACGAGGGGCAGGGGCGTTGGGACGCGACGCATCACGCGTTCACGTCGCCCAAGCCGGGATTGGAGAAGTACATCGAGACGGATCCCGCCAAGGTTCTCGCAAACTGCTACGACCTGGTGGGCAACGGCGCCGAACTTGGAAGCGGCAGTATCCGAATCCACGACCGCGCGTTGCAGGAGCGGATATTCGCCGTGCTCGGATATAGCGAGGCGGAGGTGGACGAGCGCTTCGGCCAGTTGGTGCGCGCCTTCCAGTACGGCGCTCCTCCACACGGTGGAATCGCGCCCGGCATAGACCGGCTAATCATGGTTCTGACCAACCGCGACAACATCCGGGACGTGATCGCCTTCCCCAAGACGCAGATGGGCGTTGATCCGCTGTTCGAGGCGCCCGGCCCGGTGGAGGCGGAACAGTTGAAAGAGTTGGGACTGAGCGTTAATACTGCAGATGGGGAATGAGAGAGCCCACCCTCACCCCAGCCCTCTCCCTGAGGGAGAGGGGGTTTTATCTTCACCTATTCAAGAGGAAGACATTTGGGGGCGCCCGATAGTTTTACACTTGCGGCGCCTGATGCTATGATTGTCAGAGACTCCGCCAACTGATTCCGAGGAGGCGCTTCCCTCTTGTCCGCAATCACCCAAGACGACAGGGAACGGCTGCTGCGCGCTATCAACAACCAGCGCCGCCCCACCGTTACCGTGCTTTCGTCTCTGCTGGCAGTGCAGGACGAACTTGGCTACATCCCAGAGGAGGCTCTCGAAGAGGTGGCCGCGCTCAACGACACGACCATCAACGAGGTCTGGGGCGTGGCGTCGTTCTACACCAACTTCCGGTTCACGCCGCCGGGCAAGCACAACGTGGAAATCTGCTGGGGACCGACGTGCCACCTCAAGGGAGCGTCGCACATACTGCAGAGGGTAATGGACGAGCTTGGCCTGGAAGACGAAGGCGAGACGGAGGACGACAGCATCTCGTTCAAGTTCAACACTTGTTTGGGCGCGTGCTCCGTTGCCCCCGTCATGAGCGTCAATCACCGCCTCGTCGGTCGCATCACGGCGGAGAGCGCCGTGGAGCGCGTCCGGCGGGTCCAAGACTTGGATGCCGCACACTGACACGCCCAACTAGCTACCCGCCACCAAGCGCCGGATGACGATCATGCCCACTTACGAAAGAATCAGACAGGCCGCGGACGAACGCTGGCAGAACCTCAACGACAGCTCGGAGCCGTGGATTCGGGTCGGAACGGCTATGTGCGGCCACTCGGCCGGCGCCTTCGACGTGATAGACGCTCTGAAGGCTGAATTAGACGCGCGCGGAGCAAGCGCGCGAATAGACGAGGTGGGATGCCTCGGCATCTGCTACGCCGAGCCGCTGGTGGACGTTCTGCGTCCGGGCGCCCACTCGCGCCTGTTCTTCGGCAACGTGACGCCGGAGGACGTTGGCGCCATCGTCGAGTCGTATATCTTGAACGGTTCCGTTCCCGACGGCAAGGCTCTGGGATACCTGGGCGATGAGATAGACGGCGTCGCTGACTTGAACGACCTGCCCGGCATCGGCCTCCAGAACCGCATCGCGCTCCGCAACGCCGGACACACGGCGCCGGACGACATCTACCAGTATATCGCCAACGGGGGCTATGAGGGTATCCACAAGGCGCTGACGCAGATGGAGCCGGACGAAGTAATCAAGGAGATGACCGACTCCGGCCTTCGAGGGCGCGGCGGCGCGGCATTTCCAACCGGCATCAAGTGGAGTTTCATGGTGGGGTCGCCAGGCCCTACCAAGTATATGCTGTGCAACTGCGAGGAGGGCGACCCTGGCGCGTACAACGACAAGGGCATCTTGGAGAGCGATCCGCACACGTTGCTCGAAGGGTTGATGATCGGCGGCTACGCCACGCGCGCCACAAACGGCATCGTCTTCATCCGGCACGGTCATGACGGGCCGATAGACCGAACGGAGGCCGCGATCGAGCAGGCGTATGAGGTCGGCATCCTGGGCAAGAACATTTTCGGGACAGACTTCAGCTTCGACATCGAGGTCGCGCTCACAGGTGAATCGTACGTGGCGGGCGAGGAGACGGCGCTTATGGAGGCGATAGAGGGCAAGCGCTCTCAGCCGCGCTTCAGGCCACCGTTTCCGGCGGCGTTCGGCGTCTGGGGCTATCCGTCAACCATCAACAACGTCAAGACCTACTCATACGCGCCCGCCATAATCTCGCGCGGCGCGGAGTGGTTCAGCGGCATCGGCGTCAACCGAAGCACTGGCACCGCCATCGTCTGCCTGAACGGGAACGTCAAGTACCCGGGCCTGTACGAAGTGCCGATGGGCCTGACGCTCGGCGAGGTCATCAACGACATCGGCGGAGGGACGCCGGACGGCAAGGCGCTGAAGCTGCTGCAGACGGGCGGGCCGCTGGGAGGCGTGCTTGGACCGGACAGCATGTCCATTCACATAGACTTCGATGAGATGCGTGACGCGGGCGCGATTCTGGGCTCAGGCGGCATCATCGTAGGCGATGAAGACGTCTGCGCCGTGGACCTGACTCGCGTACTCGTCGCCTTCTGCCAGTTCGAGTCCTGCGGCAAGTGCTTCCCGTGCAGACTGGGCATGGAGCATCTGCTGGAGATCACCGAGCGGATAGCGCGCTGCGAGAGCCGCCCCGGAGATCTGGAGCTGATGCGCTCGGTAGGGACGACGATGGAGGCGAGTTCGCTTTGCGGACACGGGCAGCTGGGCTTCGGCCCGATTCGCTCAGCGCTAACGCACTTCGAGGACGACTTCATCGCGCACATCGAAGAGGGCAGATGCCCGACCGGAAGCTGCCTGGGGCCTCATATCGCACCCAAGAATACCCGTCCTTTCGCCCACGATTTCGTACCACCTGGAGCGCAGAATGGCTGACGACATAACTATCGAGATTGACGGTCAGGAGATACCCGCCAAGCCGGGCCAGATGATCATACAGGCCGCGATGGACGCGGGGCTGTACATTCCCTACCTGTGCTACTACCCGGGGATGAAACCGTACGGGGCGTGCCGGATGTGCGTGGTTACGGCTGAGGCGCCGGACCGCGAGGGCAACTTCCGTCCCCTACCCGGCTCGCCCGCGTCTTGCACTACGCCCGTCATGCCCGGCATGAAGGTTACGACGAACTCGTCCGACCTTCAGGGGCTGCGGCGCGGCATCATGGATATGCTGCTGTCGGAGCACCCGCACGGCTGCCTCACGTGTCATCGCATCGAGCTTTGCGGGCCGGCCGACATCTGTCTGCGCCACGTGTCGGTAAACGACAGGTGCGTTACCTGCCCAAAGAATGAACGCTGCGAACTGAAGGACACGGTGCGCTATCTCGAAATGGAGATGGACACGCCGCTGACTTACAACAACCGGCACCTGCCGCTCGCCGTCCAGGACCCGTACTGGGATATGGACATGAACTTGTGCATCGTCTGCGCGCGCTGCGTGCGGGTGTGCGACGAGGTGCGCGGCGATTCGGCTCTGACCCTGCAGATGCGCTCCGGCAGGAGCCTCATCGGAACGTCTCAAGGCACGAGCCTGCTCGAGTCCGGCTGCGAGTTCTGCGGCGCGTGCATAGACGTATGCCCCACCGGAGCGCTGGTAGAGCGCGATTATAAGTGGGACAAGGCCGTAGAGACTGTCAAATCGATCTGTCCGCACTGCCCGGTAGGGTGCGAGATGACGCTGGAGGTCAACAAACGCAACCGTCTCATCCGCGCGATTCCCGACCGGCACGCCGCCGCCAATCAAGGGCAGGGCTGCTTCAAGGGCAAGTTCGGGATGGAGTTCGTAAACCGACGCGACCGCATCAAGGCGCCGCTCATCCGGCGCGACGGGGAACTGCAAGAGGCTACTTGGCCCGAAGCGCTCGATCTAGTCGCCGAGAAGCTTGCCGACTACCGAGACGGCGGGTACGCGCTGATAGCATCGGACAGGGCGACGAACGAAGACGCATACGTTGCCCAGAAGTTCGCCCGCGCCGTGATGGGGACGAACAACGTGGACGTGTCGTCCAACACGCGCCCCAGTATGCTGACACCGCTTATCGATCAGCTGGGCTACGGAGCGGCCACCAATACGATCTGGGAACTGGAAGGTTCGAAACGCTACCTGGTCGTCTCGTCCAACATGACTGAGGAGCAGAACGTGGTGGCGGTGCCTATCAAGAAGGCGGTTCGCGCCGGTACGGCGAAGTTGATCGTCATAGACCAGCGCGAGACGGAGCTTGCGCGCCACGCCAAGCTGTGGCTGCGCCCGCGTCCGGGAACGGAGGCCGCGCTCATCGGCGGCATCATCCGCGCCATTTGGGACCAGTCTCTGGACGACCACGACTTCCTGTCGGATCACGTCGAAGGCGTCCCGCAGTTCAGAAACTCGATTATGCAGCAGTTCGATCTGGCTCGCGTCGAGCGGACCACGGGCATATCGCGCGCGGATATTGAAGCCGCGGCGACCATGTTCGCGGAGGAGCGTCCGGGGGCGATTCTGTACGGCCTGGAGACGCTGCCGGATGAGTTGCGCGAGTCGTGCTCGAGGGCACTTGTGAATCTGGCGCTCGTTACCGGCAACGTCGGGCGCGAGTCGGCGGGTCTGTATCCGCTGCAAACGGGCGCGAACGACCAGGGCGCGCGCGACGCCGGCTGCGTACCCAATTTCCTGCCCGGATACCGCGCGGTCGAGACGGAGCGCGACCGGGAGCGTATCGGGAGCGCGTGGAGCGCGGAGATACCGCAGGCTCCGGGCACGGGCGTGCGAGACATTCCCGCAGCCGTAAGGGCAGGCGCGATCAAGGCGCTGCACATCGTGGGCGACAGCCCGACGTACACCAGCGGAGAAGTCAGGGGCTTCATCGAGGCGATGAACGACGCGGAGTTCGTGATCGCGCACGCCAACTTCACCAGCGCCGTTACGGGCGCCGCAGACGTGGTCCTGCCCGAGCTGACGTTCGCGGAGCGTAGAGGCACGTACACTAACCTCGAACGCCGCGTCCAGCTGATCCGTCCCGCTCTTGGGCCGAAGGGCGATGAGGACGCCGGCTGGCGCATCATCTCCAACATCGCGCGGCGGATGGGCAACGACGGATTCGAGTACATAGACGAAGAGCAGATATTCGACGAAATGAATAACTTGGCGCGCGCTTACGGCGGCATCACCTACGGCAGGCTCGAAGCCGGTGGCCTCCAGTGGCCGTGCCTGGCGGCCGACATGAGCGACACGCCGATTCTGTACGAAGACACGCTCGATTCACACAAGCCCAAACTCGCGCCGATGACGCTGGAAATTTCGCCTGCGAGCGACGATGCGGAACATCCCCAAGAGTACCCGATGATGCTGGCGCACGGGCGCGTGCTGCACCAGCCGGAAGAGGACATCGAGATCATCCAGATAGACGGCAAGAACGCGATTCAACGCGACGAGAGCATCCAGATCCACCCCGCCGACGCCGCCGAGCTTGGCATCGTGGAGGGCGAGTGGGTCGAGGCGCTGTCGGCGCACGGCAGAGCCGTGGGAACCGCCGACCTCAGCGGTCCACAGCGAGGATTGGTCTCGATAACGACCCTGTTTGGCGACCTGGCGACATCGCTCGCGCAGAGCCGACACCCTGACCCAATGCTGAACGTACCTACACTACCGCTCATCCCGATCAGGCTGGTCAAGCCGGCCGCCGAGGTGGCGGCAGACTAGCAACCAACAAAGGAGAACCCAAATTGACCACCACAGCCCGCCGTAGGAGAGTCGCCCGCCCTAGATTGGCGACCACATCTATCATCGACCGTGAGGACATCACTCACGATCTTTGGAAGGTGTGGATCGAGAAACCCGAAGGATTCAACTTCAAGCCAGGGCAGTATTGCACAATTGGCTCTGAAGGCATCGAGCGAGCGTACTCGATAGTGTCCGCGCCATACGAGGACAGCTTGGAGTTGTTCGTCGAGTTGGTGCCGCCGCCGGACGGCAACCTCACGCCGTTGCTGTACGACCTCCACAAGGGCGCGAACGTAACCATCCGCCCGCGCGCCAAGGGCATATTCGTGTTCGATCCCGCGCTGCCCAATCAGCTGTTCGTCGCCACGGTTACCGGCGTCGTCCCATACGTCAGCATCATCCGACAGTATCTGCACGAGGGCCGCTCGGGACACCACTTCCACGTGCTGATGGGCGCGAGTTACGCCAACGAGTTCGCGTATGACACGGAGCTAAAGCGTCTGGCCAACGAGCATCCCGATCTTGTAACGTTCGTCCCAACCGTCAGCAGGCCGGACGAAGAGCCGAACGCGAGTTGGACGGGCGAAAAGGGCCGCGTGAACAACATCGTCGAGGCATACGCCGAGAAGGCGGGGCTGCTGCCCGACGACACGATAGTCTATGCCTGCGGCCATCCGGGCATGATAGAAGACGTGAAAGAGCGCATGATTCCCAAGGGCTACGACGTTAGGGAAGAACGGTTCTGGAAGGACGACTAAAGCGGCGTTCAAACCGCTTTGGGCCCAGCGGCGCGCCCGCGTACAATAGCAAGCGCAATGACCACACCGGCGCGCAGACAGTATCTTCGAATCAAGAGCGAGCATCAGGATGCCATCCTGCTGTTTCGCATGGGCGACTTCTACGAGACTTTCGATGACGACGCGCGGGTGATTTCCCGCGAGTTGGAGATCGCGCTCACATCCCGCGAGTTCGGCGCCGGCAGCAAGGTGCCGCTCGCGGGCATCCCGTATCACGCGCTCGATTCGTACCTGGCGCGGCTGATAAAGCAGGGATACAAGGTTGCCATCTGCGAGCAGACGTCCGAACCCACGAGGGGGCGAGGCATAGTAGACCGCGAGGTGGTGCGCGTGGTAACGCCCGGCACGGTGGTCGAGGACGCGCTGCTGGACGGCAAGACGAACAACTACCTTGCCGCCGCCATAGTGGACGAGAACGGCGACACCGCCGGCTTCGCCTACGCGGACATCACTACCAGCGAATTCGCCACCACGCAGATTTCCGCCGCGCAGCTACCCGTCGAGCTGGCGCGGCTCAACCCAGCGGAGCTTCTAGTACTAGAATCCGATGGCGACCTGGACACTGATGACGCGCATCGAGACGCGGACAGCGAGACCAGGCCGGACTACGTTCCTGGCGATACGTCCATAACGCCGCTGGACCGGGAGTCGTTCGACCTGGAGTGGTCAACCGAGTCGCTGATGCGGCACTTCGACGTCGCCAGCCTCGAGGCGTTCGGGTGTGACCGGCTGCCGCTCGCCGTTCGCGCCGCCGGAGCGATACTGGACTATCTCCGGATGACGCAAAAGGCGGGCGTGGCGCAGATAACGAGCCTGCGCACCTACTCTACTGAGCGGCACATGGCCCTGGACCCGCAGACGCGCCGCAACCTGGAGCTGTTCGAGGGCGGGCGCTGGGGCGATACGTCGGCGTCGCTGCTGTCCGTGCTGGACAGGACCAAGACCTCGATGGGCGGGCGCACGCTCAGGTCGTGGATCGGACACCCGCTGCTGGACCTGGACGAGCTTCGCCAGCGTCAGGACGCGGTGGGCTGGTTCCACCGCAGCGCGCTGCGGCGCGACAGGGTGATCGCGCTGCTGAGCTCGGTATCGGACGTCCAGCGGCTGCTGAACCGCTCGCGGACGTTCACGGCTACGCCGCGCGACCTGGTATCGCTCGCCACCAGCCTCGAATCGGCGCCGTATCTGAAAGAGATGCTTGGCGAGGACGACGACGCGGACGCGGTATCGTTCGTCGCGGACCGCATCGGCGACACATCGGAGGTGGTCGCGCTGATTCGCTCCGCCATCGCCGACGACCCGCCGGCGTCCGCCGGGGACGGCAAGGTCATCCGAGAGGGCTTCTCGGCTGACATGGACGCCATTCGCAACTCGGCGCTGGAGGCGCAGCAGTACATCGCGCGGCTCGAATCGCGCGAGCGGGAGCGCACGGGCATCAAGTCGCTCAAAGTCGGGTACAATCGCGTGTTCGGCTACTACATCGAGATCAGCAACGCGAATCTGAAGTTGGCTCCGGCCGACTATGTGCGGCGGCAGACGCTGGTCGGCGGCGAACGCTTCATCACGCCCGAAATGAAGGAGTACGAGTCGCGCGTGCTGACGGCTCAGGACAGGATGGCGGACCTTGAAACGCAGCTCTTCCGGAACGTGTGCGCGCAGGTGACGGAACATACCGGGGTCATCAGCGAGACGGCGCAGGCAATCGCGTTGGTAGACGTGTTCTGCGCGCTGGGCGACGCGGCCTCGCTCAACGGATACGTCAAGCCGGAGCTTAGCGAGTCTGACGCGATAGAGATTCGGCAGGGGCGCCACCCCGTTGTGGAGCGGATGCTCGACGCCGGCGACTTCGTTCCCAACGATACGGAGCTTAGCTGCTCGGACGGCCAGCTTGCGATAATCACAGGGCCGAACATGGCGGGCAAGTCCACGTACATACGGCAGGTGGCGATACTGGTTCTGATGGCGCAGATCGGCAGTTTCGTGCCGGCGGAGTCGGCGTCCATCGGGCTGGTTGACCGGATCTTCAGCCGGGTGGGTCTTCAGGACGACCTCGCGCTTGGGCAGTCGACGTTCATGGTGGAGATGGTGGAGACCGCGTCGATACTGAACCACGCGACGCGACGCTCGCTGATAATTCTGGACGAGATCGGACGCGGCACCAGCACGTTCGACGGGCTCGCGATAGCGCGCGCCGTTGCCGAGTACATACACAGCCACCCGCGACTTGGATGCAAGACGCTGTTCGCCACGCATTACCACGAGTTGACGCAACTGGCGGATCATCTGCCGAGAGTTCGCAACTACAACGTTACGGTGTCGGAGGATGGGGGCAGCATAGTCTTTCTGCGCCGCATAGCGCCGGGAGGGGCAGACCGCAGCTACGGCATTCACGTAGCGCAGATCGCGGGTATGCCCGCCTCAGTGGTCAACCGCGCCTGGGACGTGCTGGGCGATCTGGAATCGAACGACAACATCGCATCCGGCGTATCTGGCGTATCTGGCAACGGGCGCCGCCGGGGCGGCGCGCGCCCGCCGCAGCCCGCGCAGCTTGCGCTGATGCCCATGACCTCGCCCGCGCTGGAGGCGCTGCGAGCGATAGACGTGTCGTCCATCACGCCGATAGAGGCTATCAACAAGCTGTACGAGCTTCAGGAGCGGGACAGGAACGCGGGGTGATTACGCATCCGCGCCTAGCGGAAGGCGGGGAAGACTTCTTTGCCGAACAGCTCTATGGAGCTCATGACCTTTTCGTGAGGGATGGTCTCGGTCTGAATTATCATCATCACCTCGTCCACGCCGATCTGCTGGTACATTTCGATGGCGCGGATGCAGCTCTCGGGGTCGCCGGCGATGGTAACGGCGCGGTCGGCAAGGGTGTTGGCGTCTAGCTCGGCGATGGCGGCGCGCGCGGCTCCGGGACCGGAGTCCAGCGATATGCCGACCTCCGCGGCTTGGGCGCGGTGCGCCTCGTCGGACTGGCGCAGCCAGCGTCCGAAGTCGGCCTCAAGGTGCTCGGGGACACCGCCCCACGCTTCGAGCAATTCCTCGTAGGCTCCGACGCGTCCGGCGATGTAGGGCTTGTCAGGCCCGAAGAAGGTCTTCATGGACAGGGCGGCAAGCTCGCGCGCCTCCTGGTTGTCGGTACCGCAGAAGGCGTGGACGTTGTTTGCCCAGTAGTCGGTGACGAACGCGCCGACGGGGTTAGCCTTCTTGATCTTCTCCTTGTAGGTCTTGACGTGCGATTCGAGAACTGAGGTGGCGTAGGACGCGGACGACAGGACGCCGATGCCCTTTTCGGCCGCGAGGTCGAAGCTCGCGGACTGCGTGCAGGCGAGGTACATGTTGGGGTGGGGCTTCTGCACCAGCTTGGGCAGCACGCGACGGGCGGGGACGTTCCAGAACTCGCCCTCCCACTCGAACTCGTCCTCAGCCTGCCAGATTTGGGGCAACATGGAGATAGATTCGTTCCACATAGCGCGGGTGTCGCGGGGATCCACGCCGAGGCCCATCTGCTCGTATGCATTGGAGCGTCCGGTTCCGAACTCGACGCGACCGTCGGTGAGCTGGTCCACCATCGCCACGCGCTCGGCGATGCGGACGGGGTGCGCGTGGGGCAGGATGGATACGCCGAAGCCGATGCGGATGTTCTTGGTGCGCTGGCTCAGCGCGCCGAACATGACCTCGGGGCATGGGGAACCGGAGAAACCGAGCAGGAAGTGGTGCTCGACGAACCACGCTCGATCGAAGCCGACCTGATCAGCGAGCGCGACCTGGGCGATGGTCTCTTTGTACAGGGTGTTCCAGTCTATGTCCGTGCCCTCATAGGGGCGCTGCATCTCGAAAAGCAGGCCGAAGTTCATGGGTTTCTCCTTGCGGTGTGATGTGGGTAACGAATGAGCGCCATTGCGGCTCAAGCGTCGTCGTCAAAATAGTTTTCGTCCAGTGCCTTCACTCGATAGGTCGTTTCGGTGATTACTCCTACGTCATGCTCCACCATGAGTTTGGCAAGCTCCATACCGTCTATGAGACGTATGATCATGCTTCCCAAAGACACATTGCGCGCAGTTTCGCGAGCAGTGGAGCTAAACCGGGATGTGGTGATGAGAATTCCTTTGTTCGCACCTCTGGCAGATATGCTGCCAGAGAAGTTGCGGATTTCGGGTTCGCCAACGGCATTTTGCCAACGCTTTGCTTGGACGTATATCTTTTCCAGACCTAGCGCGTCCTGATTTATTATACCGTCTATGCCTCCATCTGAAACGCCTCCTACCGCCTCGCCACTGCCATAGTCCATCTTCACCAGCAGGTCAACGACGAGCCTCTCGAAGTGGGATGGGGATATTTTCTTCATCCTATCCAACAGATCGTCAGCGAGTATGTTCCGCAGTTCCTGAGCCAGTACTGCCATTTGTTCGTCGGGGGGCGCATCGGGAAGAGCCAAGTGTGTGTTCTGTGGTTCCTGATCCGGTGTAACCATCTGTTCATTGGATGGCGTGTCGGTAGAGTCCGGAATAGGGATATCAGTTCCATCTGCAATCTCATCTTCATAGATCTCCCGTTGCCTCCTAGCTTCGACCAGCCGCCCTATCTGACTATTTTCGATGTCTCCTGTGTGAGTTCTGAGGAATTCTCGTCCTTGATCGGTGATTTGGTAATGACCTCGAGAAGGAGAACCTATCAGACCAGCGCGTTTCAGGTTGGAAACAGCCCACTGTACACGGTTGTCGAATTTTTTGTATCGCTTAAATTGAGTCCTTTCCCGCAAATCATTCTCGGTAAGACTGAACCGCTCTGATGATCTGATTTTATCTGCAACCGCCCCCTCGATCTGTCGGAGATGTAGTATTTTTTCTCCAGGATCGTTCAGAGTATCGAGAGTGGGGCGATGTAGGTATTTCACTGATGGAATCGCCATGATTGTGAGCTCCTTCCCCTTACAATTTCCGCGGTCCCAGATTCATTCTATCAAAAACCCGGTCTCCTAGCAGGGTGAAGACGATGACGACTAGGGCTATGACCATGCTGGACGCGAGGCTATCGCTCCAGGAGTCCACGACGTAGAAACTCCCCAAGGCGAACATGGAACGCCGTACAGGACGTGGCGGTACACGATACAGGCGGTAGCGGCACTGGCACCTTTCTCACAGAGGTGACGCAACCCATCTCACTAAGCACCATCTCTTCGCCGTGCACTTGCCGTGTGAAGCTGCCCCATATGAGGAACGCGAGAAGCCGCAGAGGCAACGGCAGACTTAACCCAAATATAAGCGCGAGCGCAACGAGGATGAATGGCAGGGAGAATTTGACGGCAACTATGCACATGATGACCTCGTCTACCCAGCCGCTGGAGTATCTGGAGATCATGTCGACTGTGATTCCGAACGCGCCGTCAACACCGAGCACTACAGCAGCCACCGTTAGCGAGATAAGAGCTCCGCGAATCACGCGGGTCAGGATGTCGTAGCCCCAAATTGTCGAGGCAAAGAAATGCTCTGCGCTACCCCCGAAAAATATGGGTGGAGCGTGTCGGATACTCAGTTCACCCTCGTTTGGGTTCGTGTGGGACGACCCGCTGCGAGCCGAGCTCACCTATCATGAATAGCGTGATTATGATGGAGGATACTGGCCGCCATATGAGGTCGGGCAACCGTGCACCACAACGTACGGCCTATCGGCAAAGTACGTCAGCGTTACTACGCTGACGTCTATGACCACCTCTTTCACGCCCTTGGATATCACCTTGCTCGTTCCGACATCAGCGGGTAGCACGTCGTGTAGCCCACTCCGGCTTCCAATCCGTCGGGATAGCCCGCCTCAGCGACCTACTACCTAGCTATATCGGGGGCATGCTGCATCTCGAATAGCAAGCCGAAGTTCATGGGTATCTCCACTATTATAAAAATCAGCGGTCGCGTCTAGGTCCCGAGAGTCTATTTGGTGCCGTCGCCATCTCCATCGTCATAAGCAGGGTAGTCAGCGCCTCTTACGCCCCTGTGAAGCCACGCTGGTTTTTGTGGTTTCGTAAATCCTTCTCCTGTGGCCGGCGCCGGCTCTAGGATCACGTCTCTGGTACAGGTTACTCAGCCCCAAACGAAAGTAAAGCCATAAGCCGCCGCAAATGACGATTATGGTCAAGATTCCTATGATGATGCTTATTCCCGCAATTGGCATGATTACGCTCTCCACGCCCATTACAGATCAATCTTACTAGCACGTGTGAACGCGCGCAATGGAGTGGGTGGAGCGGTGGGCGATCAGAAACCGCCACCGCCGTCGAAGCCACCGCCGCCGCCATCGAAGCCGCCGCTGTCATGGCCTCCACCTCCGTCGTACGGTCCGCCGCCGGAGCCGATGCCGCCATCATGCGGCGGGCCGTCGTAGAGGGTGGCTCCGAAGAGCACTGTAAATATCCCAAGGCCGAACCACATCTGGGAGCGGGCGTATTCCCGCTCGTACTCCGGACTCCACGCAGCGGCGTTCTTGAGCTGTCTGCGGCGACGGTGTATCCACACGCCCAAGCCGACGACTATGACCAAGACTATGACGACAATCCAGAACGTATCCATTTGCGCAACCTCCCGCTTCAGTCCACTGTCGTTATGGTATCACTTACGGCGCGATAAAGCTCTACCGGCGAACCTATGTCGGATTGGCAGGAGGACGTTCATCTCCAGGAGGGTGGTCGAGATGCGGCGCTTCGGGTTCCCGTCTGCCGTGTTAGCGATATGGACGGTTAGAGTTGCCGCAGGCGTGGGTCCATTCTGTCCCGCACCCAGTCGCCCAGCAGCGTGAAGGCGACGACAACGAGCGCGATGACCATGCCGGGCGCGAGGCTGTCCCACCAAGCATCCACTACGTAGAGCCGTCCGAGCGCGACCATGGAACCCCACGCGGGCGTGGGCGGCGGGACGCCGGCGCCCAAGAAGCTGAGGGACGCTTCGGCGAGGATGATGTTTCCCACCTGTATCGTCGCCACTACGACGACCGTGTTTAGCACGCCGGGAAGGATGTGCTTGTACAGGATGCGTATGGTGGACGCGCCGGTAACCTTCGCCAAGGCGACGTAATCCATCTCCTTCAGCACCAACACTTCGCCGCGCACCTGTCGCGCGAAGCCGCCCCATATGAGGAAGGCGAGCAAGCCCAGAAGCAAGGGCAAGCTTGGGCCCAGTATCAGCGCGAGCGCGAGCGCTATCAGGATGAACGGCAAGGAGAACTTGATGTCAACTATACGCATGATGATCTCATCGACCCATCCGCCGAAGTAGCCTGAGATCATGCCGACAAGCGTTCCGAACGCGCCGCCAACGCCGAGAACTACGGCGGCGACCATTAGCGAGATGCGCGCGCCGTGAATCACGCGGGTCAGGATGTCGCGGCCCAGGTAGTCGGTGCCAAAGACGTGCTCGGCGCTGCCCCCGAAGAACATGGGCGGAATGTGCCTGTCGCTCAGCTCGCCGTCGTTGAGTTCGTGGGGGGCGACCCACTGGGAGCCGAGCGCGGCTATCATGAATAGCGAGAGGATGATGATGGACGACACGGGC
Source organism: Dehalococcoidia bacterium (assembly GCA_034420955.1). GTDB lineage: Bacteria > Chloroflexota > Dehalococcoidia > Lucifugimonadales > UBA1123 > VXRN01. Next base: position 129,769 of record DAOUKV010000009.1, on the reverse strand, counting down.
CACCGTCTGAGGTCGGGCAGCGGCGCGCCGAACAGACGCGGACCACGCCGCTCCAGCAGCTCATCGGATGCGCTTGCGCGTGTATTTCTGACTGCCATTTCAAGCCCTCGCCGTGTTCGATTCCGGGCTTAGGTGTATTTGATTCTTGGGTCTATGTAGGCGTAGAGCAGATCGACCGCCAGCGCTGTGACGACGTATATGACCGTTACCAGCAGTATCACGCCTTGCAGCACGGGGTAGTCTGACTTGTTGACAGCCTGGATGGCCAGCAATCCCAACCCGGGCCAGGCGAAGACCGACTCGGTAACTACGGTGCCGGTGATCAGCCCGGCGAAGAGCAGTCCTGCCGCCGTAAGCGGCGCGATGAGCGCGTTGCGGAAGGCGTGCTTCCATATCACCTGCGCCGAGGACATGCCTTTAGCCTTCGCCAGCTTGACGTACTCGGAGTCCAGCACTTCGAGCATGGCGGAGCGCATGAGGCGCAGTATCCCCCCGGCGGCGCCCCAGCCCAGCGCAAGCGACGGCAGCACCAGGCTCTTCAATCCGTCATCGTTGCGCGACGTGGGGAACCAGCCCAGCTCCACCGCGAACAGCACGATGAAGATCAGGCCTACCCAGAAGGAAGGGGCGGAGTGTCCGAAGATGGCGAAGGCGCGCGCGGAGTAGTCCCACACGCTCGCACGCGCAATCGCGGCGAGAACACCCAACGGGATGCCGATGATCAACGAGAAGATGAACGCGGCAATCGAAAGCTGCACGGTGTTCGGGATGCGTCGCCAAAGCAGGGTTCCGACGGACGTTCCGTGCTGGAGCAGGGAATCGCCCAAGTCTCCCCTGACAACTTTGCCCATATAGACGACGTATTGGATGGCGATGGGCTTGTCCAGGCCCATCTCGCGTCCCCAAGCTTCGTACTGCTCGTTGGTGGTGTAGTCGGAGAGCATGACCGCCCTGGGGTCGCCCTGGAGGCGCGCCAGCATGAAGACTATCATGCTGACGGCTACCAGGGTTACCAGGGACATCAGCGCCCGGCGGACTAGGAAAGCGCGCATGACAGGCTACCTAGGGCTTCTGAATCCTGTCGAATGCCGCCAAGCCGCCCATGCCGTAGGGTATCTTCCACTCTCCTATCTTCTCGGTATTGACGCCGAACAGCCCGAACGTCTCCACCACGCCTAGTATCTGCTGGTTGTGGTGCCACCAGTCCCAGTGGACGTCTCTGAACTCATCCAAACACTCGACGCTGTCGCAAGCGTCTATCTTGGCGAGTATCTCGAGTTGCTCGCGTATCTCGAAGCCGGGGTTGAAGGTGCGGACGGTGTTGCGGCGAAGCAATGCTATTTCGGGGTTCAAACCAAGCCCCTCGCCGCCAGTGCGGAACCACCAGTTGCCGCACTCGCGCGCCACAACGCACGGCCTGTTGGCCGAGTACGCCAGCGTTACCACGTTGACGTCTATGCCTATCTCGGTCATGCCTTTGGCTATCGCCTCGCACATTTCTATCATCAGCGGGTGGCCCGTGGTGCAGCGCATCTCAGCTTCGAAGCCATCCGGGTAGCCTGCCTCGACCAGGTACTGTGTAGCCATGTCGGGGTCGTATGGGACCGCCCACTTGTCCTGATAGTACTTGTCGTAGGTTACGCCGACCATCTCCGCCGGTCCAGCCTGCCTGCCGAATCCGCCCAGAATGTTGTCCACGATTCCCTGCCTGTCGATGGACATGGACACGGCCCATCGAACCTTGCGGGCGTTCTCCTGCTCCTCCGGGCTGTCGCAGTCGCCCACCCAGGGATTAGTGGGATCGTATCCGGGACGAGGGTAGGGATCGACCGGAACCGTGCCGTCCAGCGAAACGTCCATGCAGAAGCGCCCTTGCGCGTAGAGTCGCTGGTAGCCGCCGCCGCGCTGTCGCCTGAGTTCTATGTTCGAGCCGTCGAAGCGTTCCGCCTGGGTTACCGGAACGATGGCTGAGTCAACATCTCCCACCAGCAGCGCGGCGACCTGAGTAGCCGCCTCCGGTATCTCGACCACTGTAACGGTCTGATAATTGGAGTCGTTGCGCCAGTGGCCCGGCACAGCTTCCATGACGGCGCGGTCGCCTGAGTCGAACTTGGTGAATTTGAACGGCCCAGTGCCGCCGGTCAGGTCGGTGTGGGCCTTGTCTTCGCCAAGCTCATCCACGCGCTTCTTGCTAGCGAACGGCACGGAGCCGCAACCGGCGGTGGGTATATTGGTGTCCAGGAAGAATATGTTGGGCTTGGTCAGGCGCATGGTGACGGTGTAGTCGTCCGGCACCTCGATCGCGTCTATGTGGTCGCGCCCCAAGAATATGGGGAAGATGGAGTCCTCCTCCATGGTAGTTTCCCATGCCCACTTCCAGTCGTGTCCGGTTACCTCGCCCCAGCCATCGTGGTACTGGACGCCCCTGCGTATATCGAAAGTGAGAGACAGCATGTCGTCTCCGAACTCCCACGAGGTTGCGAGTCCGGGTTCGTAGGCTACCTCTTCGGCGCTCCAGAAGATGGCGCCTTCGTCCACGCCCCAACGGATGTTGTTATCGTGGTCGGTGCATCCGGTCTTCTTGGGGACGCGGGCGGGGAAGTCTATGTCTTCGTCCGCCATGACTAGCGTTCCCTCCGGCCCCATGGCAGAAGCCGGAATCGCCGTCGGCGCCGCGCGCCTGGGAACCGCGCCGGGCTGGATGAACGCCGGAGTCGGCATAGCGACAGCCGCGCCTACGGCAGTCGCGGCAGGCGCGGGCGCGGCGGGCTGCTGGGGGGACTGCGGAGCGGCCACGGCGCCCGTCGCGGGCGCGGCTGGGGCGGCTGACGCGGGCTGTTGTGGAGCCTGTGGTTCGGACGGCGCTTCAGCCGCGCACGCCACCGCGAACGCGAGGACCGCCGCTACTATTCCAATCTGCGCCAACGTCGTAAAGCTTACTCGTCTCGACAGCATCGCGAACCCCTCCGGTTGAACTAAAGGCCAGCGGCAACTCCTTAGCGGATCTAGTATCTCTTGCTGACTATATGAGCATGTGGAGATTATGTCAATCGGGGAAATCCGACCGAGGCTATCCCGAATTTGCAGGCAGATATTTCGCGGATTCGGAGCAGATCGAACCGCGACGCTACGTATTCCCGCCCCCCATCTTCGAGGGGCCAGGCGCAGAACTAGACTGGCGCGGCGTGTCCGTCGGTTCGCGGGTCGGCCCCGGCCATTCGGGTACCGGTGGCGGGGTCTATTATGATCAGCTTGGCGGAGCCGCCGAATACGCGGCCGGGTTTGGTGGCTACCGTATGGCCGCGCGAGCGCAGGTCTTCTACTTCGGCGTCCTCTATGGGGCCTTCCAAATCCAGCACGAACGGATCATCCACGTTGTGCGGGTCGGAGCCGGGCGTCGAGACCCATCGCGGCGCTTCGACGGCTTGCTGGGCGTTCATGCCGTGGTCGAGGACGTTGCTGATGACCTGGGCGTTCCAAGCTATCTGCCTGTCGCCGCCCGGGGTGCCGCCCACCAAGTACGGCTTGCCATGGCGCATGACCATATAGGCATTGAGGGTGTGCATGGTGCGCTTGCCGCCCTCGATCACGTTGGGGTGTCCTTCCACCAGGCTGAAGCCGCGTCCGATACGGTTGTTGAGCAGCACGCCGGTGTCGCCAGCGACGAAGCCGCTGCCGAATCCCATCGAGAGACTGTGGATGAACGACAGCGCGTTGCCCTCGGCGTCCACGACGCAGAAGTAGCTGGTGTCGCCATCCGCCGCCATGGAGACCGACACTTCGCCCGGCTCGTAGCTGCCGGCCGTTGGGCCCATCAGCCGCCGCCGTTCCGCCGCGAACCGCTTGGATACAAGGGTATCTACGGGCGTAGTCACGAACGCGGGGTCGCCGGCGTAGCGGTTCCGGTCGGCGAACGCGAGTTTCTTGGCTTCGACCATGGTGTGGATGGATTCGGCGTTGTAGTAGCCCATGCCTCCGATGTCGAACCCTTCCATGATGTTCAGCATTTCGAGCAGTATCAGGCCGTGCGAGGGCGGCGCGGTCTCATAGACTGTGTTGCCGCGGTAGGTGGAGCTGATGGGCGGCGCGTACCATTCGTTGGCGTGAGCGGCTATCTCCTCCGCCGTGTACAGTCCGCCGGCCGCCTGGATGGCGCGCGCCATCTCCCGGCCGACGTCGCCCTTGTAGAACGCGTCGGCGCCGCCGGACGCTATGGTCCTGAGAGTTCGCGCCAAGTTGCTTTGCACCAGGGTCTCACCCGCCTGTATGGGCGCGCCGTCTCGCGTGAAGATGTCGCGCGAATCGGGGAACTGGGCCAGCTTGTCGTTGAGCGCGGCAAAGCCGCCGGCGAGTTGCTCGCTGACGGCGAAACCGTCCTCCGCGTAGCCGATAGCGGGTTCGAGCAGGACGGACAGGGGACGGGTTCCGAATCGCTCGTTGATCTCCTCCCAAGCCAGCGCCTCGCCAGGGATGGCGGCCGCGTGGGGGCCGACGAGCGGCATGAACTTGTGGCCGCGTTCGACGAAGAAGTCGCGGCTGACCGCTAGGGGCGCGCGTCCGCTGCCGGACAGCCCATGGACGTCGCCGGTCTTGGCGTCGTACATGATGACGAACGGCTCGCCGCCGACGCCACACGCGGGCGGGACGGTTACGGCTTCGACCGCGGCGACGGTTACGGCAGCGTCAAAGGCGTTGCCGCCGGCGGCGAGGACGCGCGCGCCGGCGGATGCGGCGAGTGGGGAGATGGAGACGACTACGCCGCCGTTGGAATAGACTGTGCTTCTGCCCGTTTCGATGTGTGGAGCGGCTGGCATAGGAACGCCTCCAAGTATAGGTTAGGCGCAATCGTATCATAAACGTAGGGCGGGCGCGCGGAGCCGCGATTCGCAATGGCGTAGGCGCCCTCGGCTGCTGTATCCTTATCGCAACACTGCGCGGGGGTACAGACTTGCAGCCACCAACTCTACATGACGTCATACAGGCGAAGGGGCGCATCGCGGGGTATGTTGCGCGGACGCCGCTTCATCGCTACATTGGGCTGGAGAAGCTCCTGGGCGCGGCTGAGGTTCACGTCAAGCACGAGAATCACCAGCGCCTTGGGGCGTTCAAGATGCGCGGCGGCATCAACCTGATGGCCCAGTTGTCTCCGGACGAGCTGGAGTGTGGCGTCTCCACGGCGTCGAGCGGCAATCACGGGCAGTCGGTCGCCTACGCCGCGACGGTGTTCGGGGCCACGGCGCGAGTGGCTGTGCCGATGGACGCGAATCCGGGCAAGGTCGAATCTATGCGGAACCTGGGCGCGGAGGTCATCCACTACGGCGAGTTCTTCGACGAGTCGCGGGAGTACATCGAGCGGCTTTCACGCGAGGAGGGCTACCGCTACATCCACCCCATCAACGAGCCGCGCCTGATCGCGGGCGTCGGCACGTACAGTTTGGAGATTCTGGAAGACCTGCCGGACGTGGACGTGATAATCGTGCCCATCGGCGGCGGCAGCGGCGCGTGCGGCGCGTGCATCGTCGCCAAGTCCATCAACCCGGAGATAGAGGTGATAGGCGTACAGGCGGAGCAGGCGCCCGCGGCTTATCTGTCGTGGCGCGAGGGGCGCGTGGTGGAGGCGCCGATGAAGTCCAACGCCGAAGGGCTGGCTACGGGCAGCGGCTACGAGTTGCCGCTGGGCATTCTGCGCGAGCATCTGGACGACTTCGTACTGGTGTCGGAGTGCGAGATGAACCGCGCTATCGTCATCCATCTCGAGCAGACGCACAACCTGACTGAGCACGCGGGGGCGGCATCGCTGGCGGGCGCGCTGAAGATACGAGAGCGGCTGGCCGGGAAGAAGGTGGCGCTGGTGATGAGCGGGGGGAATCTCTCGGTTGACCATCTCAAGATCGCGCTGGCAACGGCTGCGAGCTGAGGGGCGGGGGCGGTGAACGCTCCCGGACGGTTCAGCGAACCGTGTCGGCGGACAGCTTGGCGCTGACCAACCGGTTCAGACTGATTCCTTCTTCGGCAGCCTGAATTGTCAAAGCGCGGTGCGTCTCCGATGGTACCCTCACCGTGAATCTGCCGCTGAAACGCCGTTCGGAGAGTGGTTCGGGCAACGGCTCTCCACCGGCATTCATGTCGGCGACGCAGTCAGCCACCAGATCGAGGATGCCACCGAACGCTTCTTGCTGCGTGGGAGCGAGCCAACTCAGGGATGGAAATTCCGCGCACAAGCCTACGTGTTCCTGATCTTCTGCGGACCAAGTTACCCTGTACGTATAGCGATCAATTGCCATCGCGCAACCTCTCCAGCGCCCTAATGACCTGGCGTACCTGATAGGCCTTTGCCATTCCTCCATCGTATTGGTATCAATAATGGCGCCACTCGTCAATCATAAAATCCGCCAAGTCAAATCTCTAATCACGTCCACCCGCGAATACGTGATAACCGTATAACTTCGTAGGCTTGAACTTATGCCATTCTCTCGGATACAGTCTCCGAAAGAGGCTAGCGCTCGACAGACAGGATGGACGACATGACCCCACCAAACGATAACGATGCGGCTGCGTCACTGTTTCCGGAGTTCGATACGCTCTATGACCTGATAGCCAACGAGGTCGAGGGGTTGACGGACGCGCAGCTGGATTGGACGTCGGACGAGTACGGATGGGCGGAGTGGTCTATCCGCGTTCAGTTGAGTCACATGGCGTCGCTGATATACAGGTGGCTGCTCATACGTTGGGGCGAAGTCACGTATCCGGACGGAGACCACGGCGTCGAGGACGTGGAGGGACTGGGGGCGTCGCCGTTCGACAGGCGGCTGGATGATACGAAGTACTACGACCTGCCCGTCATCCTCGAAAAACTGGATGAGGGAATCGCTCTTGTCCGGCGCGTGCTGAACGAGCGAGACATCGCCTTCATGCGCTCCCACGACGTTACCATGCAGCTAAACGGCATGTGGGACGTGATGATTCACGCTTTCCCGGAGAATGCGGGCGTGTCGCTGGACTTGGAGAGCAACGAGGTTACGATGCTGCTGGAAGGCACGATGCGGCACATCTACTTCGAAGAGATAACGCACCTGTTCAACATCCAGCGCCTCAAGCGGGCGCAGGGGCTGGAGACGGTATCGGAACTGCCGCGCGTGGGCTACTGGACGGTGGAGGGCTGGGACGTGAGCGAGGCTTAGCCTAGCGCCTGACCGCAAGCCCAACCTTGACCGGTATTTGGGGGCTTAGGGAGAGAAGTCTCTCACCCTCACCCCAACCCTCTCCCTGAGGGAGAGGGGGAGACTGATCGCGCACCCACAAAGACATCTTACGACGTCTTCATTCGGCGGCGGATCTCTTCAGGCACATCCCGAACCCGCTGACGGCCGGGCGATTCGTCTCGCCGTCCGACGCTGACTGCCGCCTCCGCGAGCAGTTCTACGCCGCCGAGGAAGTCTTGGACGTGGATGTACTCTGCGCCGATGCCGGATTCGGGGTCGCGTATGGCGGTGGTGGCGTTGTGCCAGTTGCCGAGCGGGAACGCCATGCCGGTCGCCTTGTATCCCCAGACGGAGAACGCCGTCCCCTCGCACACGCCGCCGCTCATGAGCTGGCGTTGGCACAGGAAGTTTGGATCGCGTTCCATGATGGAGTCTCGGGCTACGATGAGGGCCTGCTCGGCGTCGGCGTCGAAGGTGTAGAGGGCGTCGCCGGTTCGGATGACTGGGCCGGCGCCCTGCTCGACGCCGGGGATGACGGGGCTGGACTCTATGGATACGACCAGCGTCTCGATGGGCAGCGTCCGCGCTTCGGCCATCAGACGCGCGCCGAACAGCCCGCCCTCCTCGGCGCGAGTGAAGACGGCGTAAACGTTGGCGGCGATGCCATCGGCGACGAGGCGCTCCACGGCGGCAAGAGACGCGGCGCAGCCAGCTAAATCATCGGCGGCGCGCATACGGATGAAGTCGCCGTCCAACTCGAAATCGGGCAGGTCGAACACGACCGGAACGGGCGGAGCGAGGGGGACGTCCTCACTAAGTTCGAAGCGGACGCGGCGTTGTTCGGGATCGAGCGGCGCGGTCTGTCCGCGAAGGCGCCGACCGTCCGGGAGCAGCGCCAGCACGTCGGCGGGACGGGTCAATGACACTTCCGGGACGCCGCCAAGCGCGACGCCGGTGGGGCCGTCGTCGTCTATCGAGACTATCTCGAAGCCCGGATGGTCCATGTGGGCTACGAAGGCGATGGGAGGGTCGGCGGAGTCTGGGGCGTTGTCGTAGTGGGCAATAACGTTGCCGAAGGCGTCCCGTGTCGGCGATAGGCCGATGTCAGACAGGCGACCGGCGATGTAGGCGGCGGGTCCGTGTTCGTGGAAGGGCGCGGCCGGTCGCCGTCCGAGGTCTCTGAGAGTATCTAGCGCGCATCGTTCGGTTGGGTTCATGTCTTGCGCCTGCGGTGGAGGATGGGGAAAGGGTACCAATCCGCGTAGGTGGGCGCAACGCGGGGTTGGGTGATACACTCAGGCGAGAAACGCGGGTATCCACGATAGGCGCGGAACGTTCGATACAGGTTCGGGAAAGGTTGCGCGATGCGTTGTCCGGTCTGCGATGCATGGAACGGCAGGAGAAACACCTACTGCGTGGAATGTGGGGCTGCGACAGTCTCCGATGAAGCCTTCCAAACGCCCGTCGAGGAACTTTCGCGCGCCGAACTCCAGGACATGGTGTACAGGCTCCAAGCCGAGGTAGGTCGGATACAGCAACATCTATCCCGCAACCGCGGCGTCTTTGGGAGTTACGGAAGCGATCGCACGACCCGTGGCGATTCCGAGCCAACTCCCCAGGAGTTCCAGCGTCCGAGCGCGTCGCTGTCCGAACCGGCGACGAATGAGCCTCCGTCCCCGAACTTGGCGGCGCCAGAGCCGGCACAGCAGATGTCTGCGTCTCCAAGCGAGGCTGTACCCGCAGAACCTTCTTTCTCCGACTCTTCCGACGTTGAACCGCGTCAGACATTCAACGTGGATTGGGAGGTGATTCTGGGCGGGAACTGGCTGGCTCGAATCGGGATACTGGCGGTTGTGATAGGGGTGGGATTCTTCCTAAAGCTGGCTTTCGACAACAACTGGATCGGAGACGTGGGCAGGGTGGCGCTTGGGGTCGTTGGCGGACTGGCGCTGCTCGGCGGCGCGGAGTACATCTCCAAGAGATACCCTATCTATTCGCAGACGCTATCCGGCGGCGGAGTCGCCATTCTCTATCTGACCATATTCGCGGCGTTCACCTTCTACGGGATGATTGGCGTATATCCTGCCGTCGGTCTGCTGCTGTTGGTCAGCGTCGCGTCCGCGGCGCTGGCGCTGCGCCACAACGCGATGGCGCTGGCAGTAATAGCCGTCCTCGGCGCGTTCTCCACTCCCTTCGTCATCGGCGTGAACGCCGAGAGGGGCGGCGTGGGCGGTTCTCCCGGCATCGAGCTTATGCTCTATGTCATCGCAGTTGACTTGGGCGTTCTGGCGTTGTCCACGTTCCGAAACTGGCGGTGGCTGACGCTTCTGGCGCTCGTGGGTTCACTGCTGTCGTTTGTAATCTGGCTCGATAGCACGCCGCGGATAGCGGTCTCCATGACCGTTCTGACGCTCATGTTCCTGATCTTCGCTGGCGCAACTACGCTCTTCCACGCCATATGGCGGCGAGAGCCTCGCCCGTTCGACTATACGCTCATGGTTCTGAACGCCATCGCCTACCTCGCGCTGAGCTACGCGGTAATGTGGGACGAGCTCAGCGAGTGGATGGGAGCGTTCACGCTAGGGCTCGCGCTGTTCTACGCGCTCCTGGCGTATATGTTCCACGCAAAGGTCCGGGAGCAGCCGAACCTCACCCGAATGGCAGTTGGCGTGTCTGCGGTGGTTCTGGCTATCGCGGCTACGGCGCAGCTCGACGGACTCTGGATTAGCGTAAGCTGGGCGGCGCAAGGCGCCGCGCTCGTATGGCTCGGTTTCAAGATGGAGTCGTGGCAGCAGCGTCTTCTGGGCGCGGGCATGTTGGCGCTGTCATTCGTTCTGATGACGGGGTATAGCGGCTTTCAAGTTCTGTGGTCCGTCTTCGGCAACATCGCATTGGAAGAGTCTCCGGAGACTCTTCCAATTCACCAAGCGCCTTCATTCATCATGGTCGCAATCGCGTTCTACGCGGCTGCATACATAGACCGTCGCGACATGGATGATATAGATACATGGAAAATCAGGTTGTTCCCCGCGCTGATCATCGGTGGCAGCGTCATGCCGACCATCATGTTAGCGACGCACCTTCCCTTCACTTGGGTAGCCGTCGGCTGGGCGGTGGAGGCGCTCGCGCTCGTGTGGGTGTCGTTCCGGCTGCGAATCCGCAAGTTGCGTCTGTTCGGCTGGGGCGTATTCGCGCTCATGAGCTTATGGTTGCTGACCATCGACGCGCCGTATGGCTATACTCCGTTCCTAAACCTCCGTATACTGGCGTTCGTCTCCGGGATAGCCGCGCTGTACGCATCTACCCTGCTATGGAGGCGCGAGTCGAACGAGGACAGTTGGGAATATAGTCTCATTCCGTATTCCATGGTAGCAGCGGCCAACGCGCTAACGCTCTGGATCCTCAGCTTCGAGGTGATAGAGAGTGTGGACAGGCTGGTTGCGGACACGGGCGACACCGCGTTCTACGCCAAGAGCTTGGCGCTGAGCTTGGTATGGGCGCTGTACGCGAGCGCAGGGCTTGCGCTAGGAATCCTGCTGAGGTGGAGGGTGGTTCGAGTCGCCAGCCTATGCCTGCTGGCTGTACCCATACTCAAGCTATTCCTGTTCGACTCGTTCGCGCTGGATCAGGGCTATCGGGTGGCCGCCTTCCTAAGCCTGGGCGTGATACTGCTGGCCGGAGGGTTCCTGTACCAGCGATACGGCGAGGCGATACGGGGGTTCCTGTTCGAGGAGCGGCCTTCCGACGCTTCGGCGTAGCCCATCATTCCAAACACTCATGAGCTAAGCATTAACTCGGAAAAAGCATTAGACTATCTGTTGACTGAGGCTACTGTGCCCACAAGCCGCCATTTCGCGCAAGATTTCAGGAGGCGATGCCATGCAAGTCGGGTTCTTTACCATGCCGCTGCACCCGCCGGGTTCGGATATTACCCAGACGCTGGAGGACGACCTTCACCAGCTGGAGGTGCTGGACTCGCTGGGATACGCGGAGGCGTGGATCGGCGAGCACTTCACGACGGTATGGGAGAACATCCCGGCGCCGGATATGTTCATCGCCAACGCGCTGGCGCGGACGAGCGACATCAAGCTGGGCACGGGCGTTACGTGTATGCCGAATCACAACCCGTTCATGATCGCGCATCGCATCGCGCAACTGGACCACATGGCGAAGGGGCGCTTCCTGTGGGGCGTAGGCTCCGGCGGCTTTCCGGGGGACTTCGAGGTGTTCGGGTTCGATCCGGCGACTAACGATCACCGCCGGATGACGCGGGAATCTATCGAGACCATTCTGAGCATCTGGGACGACCCCAAACCGGGCGTCTATGAGGGCGACTACTGGCGGTTTACCATCCCGAAGCCGGTTGACGAATTTGGGCTGCGCTTCCACCTTACGCCGTACCAGAAGCCGCATCCGCCCATCGGCGTCGCGGGCGTGTCGCCGAACTCGGACACTCTGATACTGGCGGGCGAGCGGGGGTGGATCCCAATGAGCATCAACCTGGTGCCGTCTCACACGCTCAGCACGCACTGGGACGCGGTGGAGCGCGGCGCGGCAAAGTCGGGGCTGACGCCGGACCGCAACGACTGGCGCATCGCCCGCGAGATTTACGTCGCCGACACGACCGAGCAAGCGCGCGAGGAGGCGCTTGGCGGCGTGCTGCGACGCGACTTCGAGCAGTATTTCCTGCGTCTGATGTCTAGCATGAGAATGACGGACCTGTTCAAGATAGACCCCGATATGCCGGATTCGGACGTGGACGTAGAGTACCTGGTGGACAACGTGTTCGTGGTCGGCAGCCCGGACGATGTTACCGAGAAGCTGTCCGCGCTGTACGACGACGTGGGCGGCTTCGGCGTACTGTTGGCTATGGGGCACGAGTGGCAGCCCTACGACAACTGGGTTCACTCGATGGAGCTGCTGGCGAAAGAGGTCGTGCCGAATCTGCCGTAGTCTAGGGAAGAGAGGGTGTTCACCCTCACCCCAGCCCTCTCCCCCGTATCAAGTACGGGGCAGGCTCTGAGGGAGAGGGGGCTTGTCTTCATCCGTCGAGGGGGAATGGATTTTTTGCTTGGGAAAGGGCCTGATGCAACCAGACGACATTCTGCTGGTAGAGCTTGACGCCGGCCCGCGCCTTGCGCGGTATATCGAAACTAAGGGCAGCCGACTCCGCATCGCCATCGGACGGAACCGCGAAGCTAGGCTGCCGCAGTCTCGCCTGATTTACGAGACGGGAATAAGGGCTTCGGGCTTCGAGGAGGTCGAGCGTTTGCGCGAGCAGGCCGAAGCCGCGGCGAATGGGCTGGACCTGGAAGAGGTCTGGGATATCGTATGCGACGACGGGGACGCGCTGACCGTGGCCGACATCGGCGAGCTGTACTGGGGCGATGAGCCTTCGACTCAGCAGAGCGTCGGGCTGCTGATGCACCTGCTTGGAGACGACCTGCGGTTCGTGCGCGACGGCGGCCACTTCTTGCCGCGCGACCGCGACGAGGTGGCGGCTATCGTCGAGCGCCGGCAGAGGCAGGCGCAACACACCGCGGACGCCGAGGCGCTGGCGGCGACATTCCGCGCCGGACAGATGCCCGATGCGCTCACGGATCACCAAGCCGACCTAATGGCGCAGGTTCGGGGCTTTGTGATACACGGCGACGAATACTTCCGCGCCAACGCAGCCAAGCGATTCCTGGAATCGGCCGGGGTCGGCGGACGCGACACACAGCGCGCGGCGTTCGACGCGCTCGTCAGGCTCGGGGCGATGGACGTCGACGAGCATCTGGCGCTGGAACGCGCCGGGATCGTGGCGGCGTTCCCCGAAGACGTACTCGCTGATGCCGACGGCATGGACCCCGCGCCGCTGCTGTCAGACGCCGACCGCGTGGACCTGACGGGCCTGTTGACGTTTACGATTGACGGCGCCGAGACGCGAGATCGGGACGATGCGCTCTCGGTCGAGACCGCGAGCGACGGCTCTATCCAAGTCGGCATCCACATTACCGACGCGGGCGCGCTCGTCGAATCAGGTTCTGCGGTAGATGTCGAGGCCGACCGGCGAATGTCGTCGCTATATCTGCCGGAGCGGACTATCAGCATGATGCCGCCAGCCGTATCCACGGGCGCGGGCAGCCTGAATCCGGGAGAGACGCGGCCTACGGTGAGCGCGCTTGTGAACTTCGACGCCAGCGGTGAGATGACGGGTTGGAAGGTGGTCAAGTCGGTGATCCGGAGCGCGCGCGCGCTATCGTATGAGGAGGCGGATGCGGCAATCGAAGACTCGTCCCATCCGATGTACGGCGAGCTTGACGCGCTGAACCGCGTCGCCGCGTCTCTCAGCGCGGTCCGCGACGCGAAGGGCGCGCTGCGGCTGGACCGCGCCGAGCTTTCGGTGAAGGTGGATGCCGACAGCGTCATCAGCGTTCGCGTCGAGCCGCGCGCAGCGCCCGCGCGCAGCCTCGTCGAAGAGTACATGATACTGTGCAACGCGCTGCTGGCGCGCTACTGCATGGACAACGAGCTGCCCGCTCCGTTCCGCTCGCAGGCCTCAGTCGATGTGTCGGACATCGAGGCGCAGGTACCGGAGGGAGCACTGCGGGTATTCTTGGTGACGCGCCGCCTGTCCGCGGCCAGCGTGAGCGTGAAGCCGTCTCCGCACGGCGGCTTGGGGGTGGACGCCTACACGCAGGCGACATCGCCCCTGCGCCGGTACCCGGATCTGCTGGTGCAGCGACAGATCTCCCACCACCTGCGAACCGGAGAGACGCTGTACGACGAGGAAGCCGTAACGTCGGTGGCGCATCGCGCGGATATGCAGATACGGCAGATGTCGCGCATGGAGAGAGACCGGCGGCAGCACTTCTTCCTGAAGTGGCTGGACGCCAGGCGAGTCGAGTCAGAGGCCAGTGGGGCGAGCGGCGCGCCCGCTATCCACCGCGCCATTACGCTGGAGAATCCGGGACGCCGCGCCGCGCTGCTGGACCTGGTGGAGTGGCCCACCAGAACGCGGGCGGCGCTGCCGTCGTCGATCAAGCCGGGCGACGAGGTGTCGCTGCGGCTGCATGGCGTGGACCTGTGGAGGCGGACGGCGCAGTTCACATACGAGCCGGAAGCCTAAGAGCCTGTGTCAGATTTGGGGTCACCCTCACCCTAGCCCTCAGGGGACCATCGCCCGCTGAGCGACTCCTACTAATCCGGGATAGGCTCGAATCAGAGATTTAATCTGGACAAAGTCAAAAACCATCATCTATAATCACACTTACGCTTGAAGCGGTCTGACCGAAGCGCGCCGAGGTGGTGGAATTGGTAGACACGCAGCGTTGAGGGCGCTGTGGCCTAACTGGCTGTGGGAGTTCGAGTCTCCCCCTCGGCACCACCAAGACGCCAGGCGGCTCAGCATCGAGAACGGGGCGACGTAGCCAAGTGGTCTAAGGCGGGGGTCTGCAAAACCCCTATTCGGCGGTTCGAATCCGCCCGTCGCCTCCACAGACTCCCATCAGACGATATGGTCAGAGGCCTCCGGTTCCGCCGGCGGCCTCTGACTTTGCAAGCGACCATACGTTACTGGCCCAGTTCCAGCCAGAGACGGATCAACAAGCGCGTCGTCTCGGCTTGAGGCTACGTACAGAGCGCTCCCATCACTGCCAGCACACAGACAGCCCCACTGCCCCAAGCCGAGACGCGAAGACCGGCGGGTTTCGTTCCGAGCGTATTCGCGCTCTTTGTGGCGACGCTTTGGGGCGCAAACAACGTCAGCCTGAAAGCGGCGCTCGACTACGCCGCCCCGTTGCAGGTCGGCTGGATGCGCTTCGTGCTGGGCGGGGCGGTAACCGCCTTGTACATGGCGGCTCGGCGTGAATCGTTCGCCGTAGCCCGGAGCGAGATCAAGCCGATACTGGTCATCGGCGGGCTGTTCGCGGCGCAGCTAATCATCATGAACATCGGTCAAGACCTGACGTCAGCGGGACACGGCACCGCGCTGAGCGCGACGATGCCGATATGGACGGCGACCATCGCGCAGATACTAATCCCGTCGGACCGCATGACCCGCTGGCGTATCCTGGCGATGGCTTTATCCTATGCGGGGGTGCTGGCGGTAGTGTTCGGCGACGGCGGATTGTCGGCGTCCGAGAGCGGCGTTACGCTGCTGGGGGATGTCCTCAGCTTGGTTTCCGCCATCCTGCTGGCGCTGCGAATCGTCCTCACGTCCAACTACGCGCAGAACATATCGGAAGCCAAGCTGATGCTCGGCCAGTTGGTCATTGGCACCGTTCTGCTGCTGCCCGGGAGTTATCTCTTCGAAAGTCCCGTATCGTACACTGCCGAGGGCCGCTTCTGGTTTGCGCTCGGATATCAGGGGCTAGTAATCGCGGGGTTCGGCTTCTTGGCGAGCGCGTGGCTCGTGAAGCGTTATCTGCCGTCCTCGATCGCGTTCTTCTACTTCGTGCAGCCGGTGGCGGGCGTGGTCTTGGCGTGGTGGTTGTTGGGGGAGGATCCCGGGCGAGGGCTGATCCTGGGAATCGCCTTGATCTGTGTCGGCGCGCTGACGTACAGCTTAGAGGGGTTGATGAAAGCGCGGCGGGCGGTGGAGGCGCAGGACGCCTAATCCACCTACCCTTCCATCTCCCACAGCTTGTGGAAGTGGTTTAGGGGGCCGTGGCCGGCGCCTACGGGGAAGCTGGTTCGGATTGCCTCGGTTACGTAGTCTTTGGCTTGCCCGACGGCGTCGGGAAGGTCTAGCCCTTTCGCGAGGCCCGCGGCTATGGCTGAGCCGAGCGTGCAGCCGGTGCCGTGCGTGTTGGTCGTCTCGATGCGCTCGGCGGTGAAGGTGGTGTAGGTCGAGCCGTCGTAGAGTACGTCGGTGGCGTCGCCCTCAATGTGGCCGCCCTTGACGATGGCGCTTCGCGCGCCAAGCTCCTCGACAAGGATGCGCGCGGCTACCCTCGCGTCCTCGACGGTATTGACGTCCATGCCGGTCAGGATGCGCGCCTCGCGGGTGTTGGGGGTTACGATCAGCGCCAGCGGCAGCAGGGTATCCCGCATCGTGGCGACCGCCTCCTCGCGCAGCAGCGGCGCTCCGGTAGTCGCTACCATCACGGGGTCTATCACCGCCGTCGTCAGCTCGTGGAACGCCAGACGCTCGGCGACCGCGCCAATGATGTCTGAGCTGGATAGCATCCCGGTCTTCACGGCGTCCGCGCCTATGTCGGATACGATGGCGTGTATCTGCGCCGCGATCATCTCGGTCGGCATTTCGAACACAGACGCGACGCCCAGGGTGTTCTGCGCAGTAATCGTGGTGATCGCGGACGTGCCGAATACGCCCATCGCGCCGAAGGTCTTGAGGTCTGCCTGTATGCCCGCGCCGCCGCCTGAATCGGAGCCGGCTATGGTCATCGCTTTGGGCACGTATTGTCGTGTCATCCAGATCTTCTCCTGTCGCCGCCGGCGCCCCTATCCGGGCGTTGAGAGCGACGCTGCGACTTCTCGCGGATTATCTCTTGGAGGCGGCGGACGCCGGCGCCGGACACGCCCATACTGCGGTGTCGGCGACGCTTCTCTTCGCGGCGTTCGCCGCGCGTCTTTCGGTACTCGTCCATGAGACTACTTTACCAGATCAACCGTCGGGCCACGTGTCGCCGTTATAGGCGGCTTCCCAGAACAGGTACTCGTAGCGGAGGGCCGTGTGGAAGGCGCGCTCGACTCGCGGACGCAGCGCGCCAAGCCGCCCGGACTTCTCGGCGGCGTCTATGTAGCCCTCGCACCACGCCACGAAATCGCCCAGAACGGCGGGGCCGTGCAACTCGATCCACTGGCGGTAGATCGGGTTCTCCGGCTGCTTGTCTTGCTCGATGAGGCGCGTTCCCCAGTCCAGATACGTGCCTTCGGTAACGTAGCAGACGGCTACTATCTCTTCGAAGCTGCCCTCCAGCCCTGTTCGCGCGAGGAAGTCGCCGAACGCTTGGGTTACGGGCGAGGCGCTGACGGCGGAGTACTCCTCTTCGGTCGCGCCCAGCACGTCGAAGGCGCGCAGGAAGAACTCGTTTTCGGCGGCGGTCGCCGAGTCCAGTATGCCGTTCAGGAAGGCGTACAGGTGGCTGGCGGCCACAAAGTCCGGCGCTTTGGCGACGCCCATGCTGATCATGGCTACGAGGTCGTTCACGAACACGTAGTCCTGAAGGAAGTAACGCCGTCCACGTTCGAGCGACAGCGTGTCGTCGCCCATTTCGACCACGAAGGGGTGGTGTGTCATCCGGCGCCAGAGGTCGGCGTGGCGCGTTCTTAGCTCTGCGATCAGGGGCATATCGTTCTCACTCTCGCTCTAATTCCCAATGTCGTTGCGGTAAGCCGCGGATGCGTCCAGCGAAGGGTCTATCATGTCGTTGTCCTTCATCCACTGCACGAAGCTGTCCCAGCGCGCCGAGTCCTGGGTGCCGAACCCGCCTCCATCCGGAAGCTGCCACATGGGTTGAAGAAGGTCGGCGCCCGGCCGGTCTATCTTCTCGTCTATCTCGTCCGGGTTCTCCGCGACGAGCGTATCGACGCCCGCCTGCGGGTCTTCTATCGCCTTCTCGAAGCCGCGCTTGACGGCGCGGACCAAGCGTTCAGCCACGTCGGAGTTGTTTTCGAGATAATCTTCGCTGGTAACGAGTACCAGTTCGTAGTGGTCGGGAACGCCCCACTCCTCGATTCGCATGACGTTGACCGGGTGGCCTATGTTCTCCATGTGGATGCTTTCGTGAGTCCAGTACGCGCCGATGACCGCGTCCACCTTGCCGCTGATGAGAGATTCGGAGATGTTCCAACCTATGTTGACCATCTCCACGTCTTCCAAGCCGTTGAGGCCGTCGTACTTGAGCATCGTGTCCAGGAGCGGCTCGTTGGTGGGGATGCCCGGGTATCCCACCTTCTTGCCCTTGAGTTGGGACGGTCGCTCAAGCCCGGAGGTCTTTAGCGTCATCACCGAGTTGAGCGGATGCTGAACCACGCCGAGGATAGATACCACCCGAACGTCCTTGTTTCGCGCCAGCAGCACGTCTATCTGGTAGTTCATCCCGAAGTCGTCCGAGCCGGCGGCAACGGTCTGAAGAACGGTCGAGGGGTCGGACGGCGTGTACATGGTCACGTTCAGCCCCTCGTCCTCGAAGTAGCCCTCGCTCTGGGCTATGTACAGTCCGAGGTGGTTGGCGTTGGGGTACCAGTCGAGCGCGAGCTTGACGTCAACGACCTCCGGTTCGCTCGCGCATCCGACCGCGATCAGCGAGACAGCCGCGAGCGCCACAAGCGCCAGTATCTTGGGTAGTTTCATCGTTCCAGCATCTCCCTTGCTTCTTGCTAATGCCAATCGAATAGTCGGCGCGAGACGCCCGCTCGCGCGCCTTTAGCCCTACGCGCTTCCCTGTCCCCGCGAGGCGCGCCACCACGGTATCGCCAGCCGTTCCACGATTCCGACCGAGCCGAACAGTCCGACGCCGAGCGCGGACAGGATGACGATTGCGGCGAACACGCGCTCTGTGAGGAACTGCGGCTTGGACCTGAGCATCAGGTAGCCTAACCCCTCGCTGGAGCCTACCCACTCGCCGATTACCGCGCCGATGACGCTGACGGCGACGGCGACGCGGACGCCGCTGAACAGGTAGGGCAGCGACGTGGGAACCTGCACCTTGAAGAAGATCTGCCAGCGGCTGGCGCCCAGCGTCCGCATCAGGTTCACCATGTCGCGGTCGACCGATTTGAGGCCGTCCACCATGTTGACGACGATGGGGAAGAAGCTGATGAGCGCAACGACTATCACCTTGGGCGCGAAGCCGTAGCCTATCCAGATCAGCAGCATCGGCGCGATTACGATGATGGGGATGGTCTGAGACGCGATGACGAACGGGTATATGGCGCGTTCCAGCGTGCGCGATAAGCCGATGGCGGCGGCCAGGGCGACGCCGCACGCGAGAGAGAGGCCGAAGCCGACCACTATTTCCAGCAGCGTCGCCAGCGTGTGCCGCCACAGCAACGGGGCGTCGGCATAGAGGGTAACGGCGATGTCGGACGGCGCGGGCAGAAGCCACTTCTGCACCTCGAACAGCCGGACGCAGACTTCCCAAGCGACGATGATGGCGACGATGATCAGCAGCGACGGCAATAGAGACGGCAACTGGGACGGCAGCCGCCCACCCATCGCGCCCGTCGCTGAGCCACCCGATGGGTGGGACGAAGCGGCGGACGACTCCGCCGGACGCGCCATCTCACCCATCTCTCCAGACTGTCCAGTTTGTCCGGTCTGGGCGCTCACACGTCCGCCTCCTCCCTGATCGCTTTCAGCAGCGCAGCCTTGAGGCGCATGAACTCGGCGGACTCCAGAGCGTCCACACTGCGGGGGCGGGGCAGTTCGACCGGCAGCGCCATCTTCATCGTTCCCGGGCGCGCGGTCATCACGTACACACGGTCGGACAGGAATATCGCCTCGTCTACGTCGTGAGTAACGAGAACGATAGTCTTTCGCATGGACTCCCACAGGCCGGTCAGCCACTCGTGGATCTGGGCGCGGTTGAGGGCGTCGAGCGCGCCGAACGGCTCATCGAGCAGGAACACGTCCTGGTCGGCGAGCGCGGTACGCAGGAACGCGGCGCGCTGGCGCATCCCTCCGGAAAGTTCGTGTGGATACGTCCCCTCGAAGCCGGCCAGTCCGAAGCGCGGCAGATGCTCGCGCGCTCGCGCCTGCGCCTCGCGCTTGGGGACGCCGCGTATCTCCAGGCCCAGCGTCGCGTTGTCCAGAACGCTGCGCCACGGCATCAGCAGATCCTTCTGCTGCATGTAGCCCACCGAACCGAGCCGCCCGTCAGAACCGTCCGGGCCGGAGCTGCCGAGGGACAGCGCGCCGGAAGTCGGCTCGTCCAGCCCGGCTATGATGTTCAGCAGGGTGCTCTTGCCGCAGCCGGACGGGCCGATGATGGCGACGAACTCGCCCTCTTCGGCGTGGAAGTCAACCTCGCTGAGTACGGAAAGGGGCTGACCGTCGTTCTCGAAGGTCTTGGACAGGCGCTCCGTCCGTATGGCGGGCGGAGCGATGCCCGCGCCGCCGGCGGTTTTGGCTGTCGTTCTGTCAAACGTGTCCGTCGTCACCGGATCTGCCCTTAAAGATAAACCGCCCATCCCTTGTCTGGGTAGGCGGTTCGGGCATCCTCGCGGACTTTGCCACAGTCCCTACGCTGGAATTACCCAGATCAGGTTCGCAGGGGTCGACAGCGTTTCGGCTGCCCTCTCAGCCTGGCATCCCAAGCTCCCCCAGAGGCGTATTGGTATTGTTGATGTTTGGGACAGTCTAGCGGGATGGAGGGGGGGTGTCAATGGGGGGAGGCTCGCGCAGGATAGCAGTCGCCCCAGCCACCCATCCCGCAAGCTCACCGGGCGTTCCTCTGGTTACTGCTATTCGGAACGCTCTACCAACCGCCTCGTCGCTATCCTTGTTCTTTTCCAGATATTCTAACGCATCGGCCAATCTGAGGGTCTTGCTTGGCGAACCAGTGCCATGCCCATTAGACTGGTCAGAACCAGCGCCGTTGGATTGATCAGATCTCACTTGCGGCTGCGACAGCGCACGCTTTGGACCGGCCGGCGAGTCAGCGGT
This sequence comes from Dehalococcoidia bacterium, assembly GCA_034420955.1. Taxonomy (GTDB): domain Bacteria; phylum Chloroflexota; class Dehalococcoidia; order Lucifugimonadales; family UBA1123; genus VXRN01. The sequence continues at coordinate 108,952 of DAOUKV010000009.1, read as the reverse complement.
CACACCCAACTCGCGACGACGTTTGATGAAAACAGTTTGACCGTAGTCCATCTTTGCCCACTGCCACATGAAGCCCGCCTGAGACGCCTCTATCGGTTCACCGCCCGATTTGGCATATCCAATACCGTGAACGTAGAGTCCCCCATCGGGTGTCTTGACGAGAGCGTCCGAGCGCGTCTTTGGAGCAGACCAACGAAGAAGGTCCGGATACGCATGGCTCTCCGGTCTGCCGCCGCGCGCGATCTGCGCCAAGCGTAGGGCTTCCGATCTGAACAGATCGGCGTCCAGTGGTTCGATATGCGGTTCCTCGACTGAGGTTGCGCCGAGGATGGCTCCGGCCATAGTTGCGATGGTGTCGGTATCCGTGCCAAGTTCGTTCGCGGCGATACGCATGGCTTCCGCCGGCTCCTTCTCGTGCCAAGTCAGACCAGAAGCGGCAACCGCAGTCAACATTCCACTGCCCCTGCTATCTTCATCACGAAGATTCAGGCTGTCTAGGATAGCGGCGTAGTTCGGCGCATCGGCGGCGGCGCGGATTGCATCTCGACATTCATCAACTGCCCGTCTCCATACGTGGTCGAATTCACCCGCCTCATTCTCGAACGCCGAGCGCCACAAGTTTACATCCATATCTTCGACCACCATCTTCGGAATCGTCGCTACAGTCTCCATAGATTCTAGGAGACTGTCTGGGGACGGTGGACGCCGCGTCGTCATCCCGTTAGCGAGAGCTATCGCGTGTACGACAGCCCCCATCAGTCCGGAGGGGTGAGAGTGGGTGCAGATCGCGTTGCGGATCACGTCCGGCAGGAACGTCGCGGGATCATCAAGAGATCGGGCCGCCCAGACATGCGGCTGTATCCGCATCGCGGCGCCGTTTCCACCAGAGTTGGTCCATCCTCGAAAATGGTTGGCGAACCAAGCCACCCTCGGCTTGGCCATATTGGCGGCGGCGGCGGTCGTGGACTTCCCACCGCCAAGAGCGTAACTCAGCCATATTGGAAGTTCGATTTTTGCGAACGCTTCCACGTCAAATCCGTCTGGGCGGATGGCGCGGCCGGTGGCAAGGCGCAATTGCGAGTCGTCCGAATAGCAACCACGCGGGAGCGAGACTGTGACCCCACCGCGTCCCCCAATACGCCGCGTCCACTTGATTGGCTCGCGAAGCGGCTCGCCGGATGTTCTTCTTTTGAGGCCAGATTCGTTAGTCAACTCGCTAATCCAACCTAGAGCGTCGCCATACGCTGCCCAGAGAGCGGATCGGCTGACCATAGCGCAGAGGTCTGCGGCACCGACCTCTGCGACATTCGCCGCGTCAGCGACAGCACTATCGGGAGCAGCCATGGTATCGGGAATCAGTCGAGCTTCAGTCATGTGAACACCTCCGGCGCGTGACGAACTGGAACTTTCATGCCCAGTACACCAAAGTGTCCGTGAACAGTGTCAAGCTCCTCCTCCAACTGTACATCAATTCGCTTCAGATAGTCTGTGGACAACTCTTGAGGGTATAGAACTTCGGCTTGTCTGTCGGTGGGCCAGTTCGACTGCTTGTCTGCTCGGGTGTGCAGACGACCATATCTCCCGCTCACTGTTTCAGCGAACATCATTTCGAACCCAGCCAACCCTTCGGCCCGCTTGCAACTTGGGTAGATATTATTGGTCGTCGTGAACGCGACACCTGGGTGGGTCAGAATTTCAGGATGGAATGATAACGCCACCCACGATACGCCGTCTTCGGCGTGCCATCTAGTCGAGGTACCAAACATCCAGTCGTTTAATCGCTCCACGGATAGATTCACGTAGTCAAGCCAAGCCTGATCCTTCCGGATGGATGCGTTGGGACGGTAGACGTACTCTAGGTACTGGTCTTCACCCAATCGCGCCCGGCTCTTTACCGCCCGCGACGCCAACACGCCGGTCAATCCACTCGTGGTCGTAAAGTGGACTATGTTCTCGATACCCCTTTCTTCGGCGGCTCCCAATACTTCTGGGTTTGAGGGGAGTTGGGCAACTTCCTGCGGCGACCTGGGACGAGCTTGGTTGTGTCCTCCAGTCTGCATGGACTCATACCTCCACGCGCTCATATGTGTCAGGATCGATGAAATCAAAGAGCGTAGAACGATCATCCGGCTTATATCCAAGCATGACGGTATTTCGGGCGCGACCAATCCCCATTGCAACGAGGCGGCGAAGAGAATCTAACGTACCATCTTCGTCGCCTACGCCGTGCGGCGTAACCTCTTGGTTCAAGCCTGGCATCAGAACATGATCGAATTCAAGTCCCTTTGCTGAGTGGATTGTGGACAATGCCACGAGTTCGGGACCGTCGGGCCATTCTCTCTGTCGAGTCAGTTCACAGTAGGGTATGCCTCGCTTCCAGAGTGCCTGCCTAGTAAAACTAAACCACCCGCCTCCTTTCGGATGGAGTATTGCAACGGTTTTTTCAGAGCCCAAGAATTCCTGTACACAGTCAAGCATATAGTTGATCTGGTTGCTGTACGATCCGACAACCACTTGAGGACGCGAGCCGTTTTGCAAGCTCGTCCCAGCATCTGGCGGTACGCCGTCTGCCTCCCAAGGCAGATCGCGAACAAGCGAGGATGCAAGGCTGGCTACCTGGACAGTATTTCGATGATTGCGTTGGAGTGTGCGAACCAGTTGCGGCCTCATGTCAATGCCGACTTCTCTCCACAGAAACGCCTGCGGATATATGCGCTGCACAGCGTCTATGATGAAAGTGGTTATGTGGTCTTGATTCAGATGCGCCATGATAGCGCGGATCTGGTTAGCCGACATATCCTGAGTTTCATCAACGACTACAACGTCGTAGCCAACGCTCGTCGCTCCGGCGACTGCGATGGCAAGGTCGTTCCAATCCAATTTACCCGCTTTGGATTTACTTGCTTCATAGGGTTCGATAACCTCCTTGAGAATCCTACCTCGCAACGCGCGTGGGACAGCGGGCGTTCTACCTCGCCCAGGTCATGATGCGCGGATGTATCTCCCGCGTTGCCCCGGCGGAAATCGGCCAAGGATGTACTTGACCTCTTCGACGAAATAGTTCAGGTTGTCTGGCGCGACACCAATCGCCCTGAGATATGGCCGGACCAATTTTTCTCCATCGTCCCCAAGAATCTCCCGCCGACCAACGAGGCTCATTGCCCATCGGGCAAAGGTATCAACAGTGAGATCAATCCCTCCGGATGGCCCTGCTTGCTTGTTCACAAGCTGATCAATGTATCCTCGCAACGTCCGGTTGAAGGTCAGAACAAGGACGCGAACTGGCTCTGATGATCCCAAGCGGGCTTGTCTGCTAATCCGTGATGCGCACAGTTGTCGCAGTCGCAACAGTGCCGTAGTGGTCTTGCCACTGCCAGCAGCGCCCCGAATCAAGCGGAACCCCGGTCCGGCGTCCGTCAGGATAGCGAGTTGCTCAGGAGTGGGATCCACGTTCTTCAGGGTATGCATATTCGCCTCTGGGCATATCTGTCTGAACGTGTGAAGAAGTACATTCAGTCTAATGCGCGAGACGGAAGGCTTCAAGGTGTTGTGGAACCTGCATCAGGTTTTAGTAGGAAGAGGGTGAATCCTCTGACTACTGAATTGGGACAATCTCGGAACTCGATTCTCCCCTTACGCCCTACCTAATCTCGTGCTACTATCAGGATAACCGGGCAGCGGACTCGGCATTCGGCATAGCCACCGCAACGGGTGTGGATCATGCGCGAATCCAACCTTCCTACTCACGCGCGCGCCGTGGTCATCGGCGCGGGGATTGCTGGGTGCAGCGTCGCCTACCATCTGACGCGGCTCGGCTGGCGGGATGTCGTCGTCGTCGAGCAGGGGCCGCTGTTCGAGACGGGCGGCTCTACGTCGCACGCGCCGGGGCTGGTCTTTCAGACGAACCCGTCGCGCATGATGACCAATTTTGCCAAGTACACGGTGGAGCTGTGGTCTGGGATGGACGTGGACGGCGAGCCGTGCGCCAACCCGGTCGGCAGCATGGAGGTTGCATGGACGCCGGAGCGCTGGGCAGACCTGAAGCGCAAGGCGGGGCTGGCGATGAGCTGGGGAGTCGAGGCGCATCTGATCAGCCCGTCCGAGGCGCGCGGCAAGATTCCGATGCTCTCTGAGCGCATACTTGGCGCGCTGTACGTGCCGTCGGACATCCACACGAAGGCGACGCGGCCCGCCGAGGCCATGGCGCGGGCAGCGGAACAGGACGGCGCGGCGACGTTCTGCGGCGGAGTGGAAGTTACGGGGTTCGAGACATCCAATGGTGGCGTAACCGCCGTCCGAACGACGCATGGCGACATACGGACAGAAGTCGTAGTTTCGTGCGTCGGCATCTGGGCGCCAAAGCTCGGCGCGCTCGCGGGCGTGCCGATTCCGCTGGCGCCTATGGAGCATCTGTACGCGGTTACGACGCCGCTGCCTGCGCTCGATGGCGCGGAGGCGGACGAGGTCTCGCTGCCGCTGCTGCGGCACCAGGACGCGGCGCTCTACTTCCGGCAGGTTGGCGAGAGCCTGGGCATCGGCTCGTACAGCCACGAACCGCTGCTGGTCGAGTCAGAAGACATTCTGTCGCACGCCGAGGCGCCTATCGCGCCGGCGGAGACGGAGTTCACGCCGCGCCACTTCGAGACGGCGATGAAAGCTGCGCGCGAGCTGCTGCCCTGCACGGACGGCGCGGGGCTGACGCGCAAGTTCAACGGTATGTTCTCGTTTACGACAGACGGCTTCCCGGTGATGGGCGAGTCTCCGCATCTGCGCGGCTTCTGGTCGGCGCAGGCGGTGTGGATTACGCACGCCGGGGGCGTGGGCAAGGCGGTGGCGGAGTGGATAGCGAGCGGCGAGCCTGAGATGGATGTTCACGAAGGCGACATTCGCCGTTTCCACCCGCACGCGCTCAGTCGTCCATACGTGCGCGAACGCGCGGCGCAGCAGTACCGCGAGGTCTATGACATCATCCATCCGCGACAGCAGGCAGAGCGTGCGCGCAACCTGCGGCTGTCGCCTTTTCACGTCCGGCAGAGCGAGCTGGGGGCGGTATTCTTCGAGAGCGCGGGCTGGGAGCGTCCACAGTGGTACGACGCCAACGAGGGGCTGCTCGACTCGCTGGACGCGGAGGGCGCGAGCCGTTCGGGGTGGGAGGCACGCGAGTGGTCGCCCACCGTGGCGGCTGAGCACGCGGCGACGCGGGAGCGCGTGGCCATGTTCGATCTGACCGCGTTCGCCAAATTCGAGATAAGCGGACCGGGCGCGCTCGGCGCGCTTCAGCGGCTTGCCGCCAACCAGATGAACAAGCCCATCGGAAGCGTTACCTACACTCCGATGCTTACTCCAAGCGGCGGGATCAAGTGCGATCTGACGGTAACCCGAATGGGCGAAGACAGCTTCATGGTGGTTACGGGCGGCGCGTTTGGACTGCACGATCTGGGATGGATCGAGGCGCGTTTGGCGGATGTGGCGGACGACGGCTCGGTCGTTCTGAAAGACGTGTCTTCGGCGCACTGCTGCATCGGACTTTGGGGTCCGCGCGCCCGCGACCTGCTGGTCCGGGTGTGCGAGGACGACGTGTCGGACGCGGCGTTCCCATACCTGACGGGTCGGCGTATCGGGATTGGCGAGGTTCCGGCGCTTGCGCTGCGAATCTCTTACGTGGGCGAGCTAGGGTGGGAGATCTACGCTCCCACCGAGCTGGGCCTGCGGTTGTGGGATACACTGTGGGAGGCGGGGCAGCCGCTGGACGTCATCGCGGCGGGCGGCGGCGCGTTCGACTCGCTGCGGCTCGAAAAGGGCTACCGGCTCTGGGGCAACGACATCCACACGGATTACAACCCCTATGAGGCCGGCACGGGGTTTGCCGTGCGGATGCGAAAGGGACGCTTCGTGGGCAGGGAGACGCTGAGAGAAGTCCGAGCCAAGGGCGTATCCCGACGCCTATGCTGCATGACGCTGGACGATCCGAACGCTGTGGTGGTGGGCAACGAGCCTATCGTGGACGGGGACGACGTTCTGGGGTACGTTACGAGCGCGAACTACGGCCACAGCATCGGGCGCGGGATATTGTACGGGTATCTGCCGGTCGAGTATGCGGGCGCGGGTACGAAGGTGGACGTCATCTACTTCGGGGAGCGGCTACCCGCTACCGTCGCCAAGGAGCCACTGTACGATCCGCAAGGGAGCAAACTGCGGGCGTAGTTTGACGCAGAGACGCGGAGGCGCAGAGGGATTTAACGCGAAGTCGTAGATACGCTGGGATGCGGTCAAGTTGGGATCAGGGGAGACATCCGATGAAAGCCATCAGTCACACCGTTAGGCGTCCCGGGCGGCGGGATGGGGACTCAGATATTCGGATTCCGGTACCGGTGGAGCTCGCTACCATGCCGGGGTCGCCGCAGCGGCCGGATGACGTGGCTTTCTTCAGCCGCGAGCATCCTTTGGAGTCGCAGGCGGTGGATCTGTCCGCCGATCGCGCCTGGGCGGTGGAGGAGATGCATGACCACCTGACCGAATTCCGCGAGGCGCAGGATCGTCGGATGGCGCCGATGTATGAGGCTGCCCGCGTATCCGCCGACGTGGAGCCTACGGGTACACCGGTCGAAGGCGAGGATCTGACCGAAGACCTGCGCCGGTTCGCGCGCAAGCTTGGTTTCGGCGAAGTCGGCTTTACGCGGCACGACCGCCACTATACGTTCGCCGCCAAGAAGCGTTGGTCGCGGTTCGAGAGCGCCATCTGCCTCGCCTACGAGCAGGACTATCTTCAGACGCAATCCGGACCGGGCTCGGATACGGATATGGCGCGGCTGCAGACATACGAGTTCGAACAGATGGCGTGCATGGAGCTGGCGGACTACATCCGCTCTCGCGGCTACCGCGCGCAGATTCACGACGGGCTGGACGGCAGCGGCGCGTACATCCCGCTATTCGTGGCGGCGGGGCTGGGGCAGCTAGGAGCGAACGGCCAGCTACTGTCGCCACACTTCGGTTCGCGGGCGCGGCTGATGCTGGTAACTACCGACGCGCCCGTCCGCTACGATGAGCCGCAAGACTACGGCATTCACAAGTTCTGCCAAGAGTGCCAGGTTTGCGTCAATCGCTGTCCGGGACGCGCGCTCAGCCGCGAGAAGGTCTGGTGGCGGGGCGTGGAGAAGAGCAAGCTAAACTATGAACGATGCCGTCCGGTGTACGTGAAATACCAGGGCTGCGCGGTGTGCATGATTACCTGCCCGATCCAACGCTACGGCATGAAGCCTGTCATGGAACACTACGTCGAGACGGGCGAGGTACTCGGCAAGGGCACCGAGAACCTGGAAGGCTACTCTTTGGAGGACAAAGGCCACTTCGGACCGGGCGAGCTTCCCACTTTCAGCCGGGAGTTCTTCGAGTTTCCGCAGGGACGGGAGGAGGACTGGCTGTTCGAGCGGTTCAAGCGAAGGCTCGCCGAGTCGGGCATTCCAAGCGAAGCCGATTTGGAAGATTTCGCAAAAGAGGTCAAGAAAGCGCTAGACAAAGGCGAAACTACGGTAGATATTGCTTGATACTCGAAATACAGGAGTATTCCGTTGCAGAAGTTCGCCGATTCCCTCTCATCCGGCCGGTTCGTCGTAACCGCCGAGTTGAACCCGCCGAAAGGCTCGGATTTGCGTCCGCTGTTCCGTCGCGCCGAGTCGCTACGCGGCGTCGTGGACGCGTTCAACCTGACCGATTCTGCGGGCGCGAACATGGCGATGTCCCCGATCGCCGCAGCTCGGATGCTGATAGTTCGAAACGTCGAGCCGATCATGCAGGTAACGGGGCGGGACCGCAACCGGATCGCGCTGAGCGCGGACCTGCTGGCGGCGTCGGCGCTCGGCCTAACGAACGTTCTGTGCATGAGCGGAGATCCGCCCGGACGGGGCGACCATCCCGACGCGGCGGGTGTGTTCGACCTGCGGGCTGAGACGCTGCTTTCGACCGTCTCAGCCATGAACGGCGGCAAGGATATGTACGGCAATGAGCTGCGCGGAGCGACGAACCTGTTCGCCGGCGCAGTAGCCAATCCGGGCGCGGACGACATGGGCACGGAGTTGGCGCGTATGGAGGAGAAGGTCCGGATGGGCGCGAAGTTCTTCCAGACGCAGGCGGTGTACGATGCCGCGACCTTCGAGACCTTCATGGAGACGGCGCGGACGTTTGGGACGCCCGTGCTGGCGGGGATGATCGTGCTGAAGTCGGCTCGGATGGCGCGGTTTCTGGACGAGAACCTGCCCGGGGTGAGCGTGCCGCCGTCCATCATCGCGGAGATGGAGGATGCTGAAGACCCGCGGGCGACTGGCATAGCCATAACCGCGCGGCTGATTCGAGAAGTGCGCGATATGTGCGACGGGACGCACATAATGGCGTTGGGATGGGAGAGACACATTCCCGAAATACTGGAAGCGGCGAGCTAAGGGTTCGCAATGGGTTGGAGATATTAAGACTACTCGCTGGAGGTACCGGAAATGGCGCAGACTCTGGTAATAGACGGTCTCAAGAAGCGAAGTGTGCCGATCAACCTGCGGCAGAGCGGCAACAGCGACGCCAAGATGCTGATTTCGACTCGCGTCAGGAAGTCCCCGTGGTGGCATATGTCGAAGGCGGCGGGGTGCCGCGCCTATACGGTGTACAACCACCTGTACCATCCGCGCGCCTACATAGCCGAAGAGGACGGCGGGCTGATGGAGGAGTACAAGTATCTGACGCAGCACGTGAGTATCTGGGACGTGGCGGTGGAGCGCCAGATACAGGTGAAGGGGCCGGACGCCGCCGCGTTCGTGGACTACTTGATCACGCGCGACGTCAACAAGGTGCTCAGCGATATGCAGGCGCGGTACGTCATCCTGTGCAATCAGTACGGGGGCATCATCAACGATCCTGTGCTGCTGCGCGTGGCGGAGGACGAGTTCTGGTTCAGCATCTCGGATTCGGACGTGGCGCTGTGGGCGCAGGGCGTCAACTCGACGGGCAGGTTCGACGTGGACATCCACGAGATAGACGTTTGTCCCGTGCAGATCCAGGGACCGAAGTCGGCGGCGCTGATGGAGAAGATGTTTGGCTCTCACGTCCGCGAGATTCCGTACTATGGGCTGATACGCGACACGCTCAACGGGCACGACGTTACCATCTCGCGCACCGGCTTTTCGGCTGAAGTTGGCTTCGAGATATACCTGCACGACGCCATGCTGTACGCGGACGACGTGTGGCCGCACATCCTGGAGCAGGGCGAGGAGTTCAACCTGCGGGTGATCGCGCCGGGCCACGCGCGGCGGATCGAGGCGGGCATCCTGTCCTACGGGCAGGACATGGACATCGAAAACAACCCCTTCGAGGTGCGGCTCGGCTGGCAGGTGGACCTGGAAAAGGGCGACTACATCGGCAAGGAGGCGCTCGCCCGCATCAAGGCGGAGGGCGTGCGGCAGCGTCTGGTGGGACTCCAACTCGGCGGCGAGCCGCTGACCTGGTACAACGAAGACTTCTACCTAGTCAAGGACGAAGACTCCGGCGCCGACGTGGGGTACGTTACGAGCGCGTTCTACTCGCCGAACCTGGGGACGAACATCGCGCTGGCGACCATGCCGCGCAGCCACTGGCGGCGCGGAACGCGGGTGAAGGTGGCGCTGCCGAAGGACGGATTGGTGGACGCGGAGGTCGTGCGCGTGCCGTTCCGAGATGCGTCGAAGGCGATCCCCAACACGGAGTTGACTTAGGCTAACGAGGTCGAATCGGCGTGAAGGATAGCTACTCCTCCGGGAAGAGCGTCAGCGCCAGGGTGAACCTGTCAAAGCTCCCGTCTGCGCCCGCGCTCATAGCCACCGCGCCAAGAGCGCTCAGCAGTTCGTACTCGTCTCGTGTCATACCGGCTTCGAGCCAGTCTATGCCATCTACGATGCGGTTCAGGGCCACGTATGCCTGCGCCCTTCCGCTCTCGGGCAGCAGTCCGATGGCGCGGATGTACTCCGCCTGCGATGAGAGGTTGTCTCCTTCGCCATTCTGCCGCGCGATCACGGCCTTCAGAGCCTCTTCCGTTGTAACAAACATTAGGTATCCATCGTGCAGCGCGTATCCGGGCGCGTATCCCGTGCCCTCGATGGGGAATATACGCGCGTCCCGATCCGCGCCCACGTCGACGCGATCCAGGCCCACTCCCAAGCTCCATTCCAACTCATCAGCTAGGTCATCCAGCGAGTCGCCGAGCGCCTCCTCTCGACCGTCTCGGTACGACAGAATCACAACGGCGTCCACCGAATTCTCTTCGGGAGCGTCCATGACGGCCTGAAAGTCGAAATCGCCCACGGAGACTATGAACTGGCCGCTGAGATGGTCGAGCAGATCGCTTTCCAGATCAATCCCCATCTGGTCTTCGACCATGTCCAGACCCGCATCCAAGACGTCGGCCAACGTCGAATCGGCGTCCAGTCCCAGCCCTAGGTCATCTATCATCTCCTCGCCGATCCCATCCGTCCCGCCCGACAAGCCTTCCATCAACTCCAAAAGGGTACAGCCTCTGAGATTTTCGCGGTAGTGGTCCAAGACGGGATCGAAAGACACCGAGAAAAACCCTAGGGTATCGTCCGGCAGCAGCGTCGCAGCGTCCGCCAGTTCCGGCGCATCGAGCTGCCAGCCGCCGCCCATTGACGGAGAGATCAAATCCAAAACGACGCCTCGCGCGACCCAGCCCGCGGAACCCGCGATCCAGTCGGGAGTCCCAGTGGACAATGCGGGGCAGACGTCTAGCGGATCGGTCGCGCTGAATCCTGTGAAGTACCCGAGAGAGTCCGCCACCGCGTCGGTAACTTCCTCGACATCGAGGTACATGGACGCGAAGCGGCGGTCCGGCATAGCGGCTCGCGCCTGCTGGAAGCGTTCGTCAGCTGCCAGAGTTCGGTTCGAGTCACCCACCACGCGCTCCAACATATCATCCAGGGCGCTGCGGGTCGTCGCAAAGACCAGTAGATCGTCGGACAGCGCGTAAACCTGGTAGGCGCTCTCGTCTTCCCATATGGTGAAATCGCCTTCGGAGTCGCGGTCGAAGTCGGCGTCGGAGGATTCTTCCATGTAGTCCAGCCAGTCGTCCAGGAAGTCGCCAGCCGCCTGCCCATCGCGGACAGCGATGGTCGCGCCGAATTCGACGGTCTCATCGTCTATGTCAAAGTCCATGAGCGCCGCTGACATGTCGAAGCCTATCCACGTCATTACGTCGTCTTCAAAGTTGATTCCGGTTTCAGACTCAAGCTCGTCCATAGCGTCGTCGGTCGCGTCCTCGAATCCGGACATCTCTTCAAAGCGGCGGAACATATCGAGCATATGGTCCCGCTGGCCGTTGCCCGGGTTCAGCGTCATCCAAGAGTAGGCGAGGACGTTGGGCGGATAGTATTCTGCGGACGCCTCCGGCTCGGTGGTCGAGGATATGGCGAGTCCAAAGTATATCGCCGCGCCGACCGTCGCAACGACCACGACGACGAGCGCGACGATGATGACGGCAACGATAATTGTCATTCTCTCCATGGACATTGACTTTCTCCCATACGGTAAGCCAAGCTTCCGGCATACTAGCTTACCATCAGCCTGCCTGTCTCCCTCCGGTCAACCTGAAGGCAGGGTTGACTCAGGCTGAGCGAAACATGATCTTATCGCGCCGGTTCTTCTACGACTAGGACCTGGTTCGCGGGTACATTCTGAAGCGTTTGGGTTGCGCCGCCAGGCCATCGGATGGTGATTTCGTCCACGGTCTCGGCGTCGCCCAGGCCGAAGTGAAGGTCGGGGCTGTTCATGGATAGGAACGTAGAGCTGGCGAGGGCTTCCTGAACCTGCGTGGTAGGCGCCGCGTCTGAGGTCTTATCCGTTTTGGCGGTGAGGTAGATGCGCGCGCCTACGGCGTCGGCGTTGCCGCCGGTCCCGTCTATGGCCATGCGACCCTTCAGCCGCAGCGCTATCCAGTTCTTGCCGGAGCCTTGGTTCATCCACACGAACAGGGGACCTTTGGTGAATACGACGTTGCCGCCATCGTCGTACAAGTCTCCGCTGCTGTTGGTGGCTATCAGGTCCACGTAGCCGTCGCCGTTCAGGTCGCCCTTCGCCAAGCCCTTGCCGTTTTCGTGGAAGGATGGCGAGATGCGCTGCTTCTCGGAGTCGAAGCGCGAGTCGGCGGGGTCTAGAATCGAGTAGTCCACGTCCTGCACGTCCAGCAGGCGCGTCTCGATCGTTACGTCCTCGAAGCCGCCGGCTCGGTCGCCGCGCAGCATACGCCCCGCGCCCGGGTACTGCTGCCCGCCGGGGCCTTCGCCCCGCGAGATGAGCGCTCCGAGCCAGTAGAGGTCCTGGTAGCCGTCGTTGTCGTAGTCCAGGAAGGCGGTACCGAATCCGAAGTCGTATGCCGACAAGCCGGTGGGTGGATCCCAAGCGGAGTAGATGTTCGCGGGATCCAGCGACGCTGGAGGCATGATCGCGCTCGGTTTCACCGGCGTAGCGGCGGCGGCGTCGGTGAAGCGCGCCACGCCATCGGCTGAAGCGCCGTCGTTCCGCATCAGCAAGTGGAGGCAACTTCCCCAGTCGAACTGGTGCGTGTAGGCGCAGTCTCCGCCCGGCACGGGAACGGGTCTGCGAGTGAGTGGGTGGAAGCCGATGTTGGTAATGAAGACGTCGAGGTCTTGGTCGGAGTCGTAATCGCCCAGAGCGAAGCCCATCCACTGTCCTACGGGCAGGTTGATGGCGACTTCCGAGAAGCGGACCTCGCCGCCGGCTGAGTCGTTCTGGAAGAGCTTCATCCGGTCGCCGTCGTCCGCCACCCACAGGTCGGCGTCGCCATCGTCGTCGTGGTCGAAGAACAGAACCGCCCACGTCTGCCCCGCCGGATCGCCGACACGGTTGCCGGCGTAGTCGCTCAGCAGCGGATCGTAGCCCTGGAACAGGGCGCCGGTGAGCGGCTCCTCGTACACCAGCGCCCTGCCGTCCGGGGCGCGCATCGTGATCTGCGGGCCGCGGACGGCCGCCGCGCGCGCCGCTTCAGTAAAGGTCAGGTCTCCGTTGTTCATGTACAGGACGTTGTAGTTGCCGTGGTGGGCGGGAACGTCGAAACGCACAAAGTCGAAGTCGGCGCGGTTGCCGACGTAGATGTCGAGCCAGCCGTCGCCATCCACGTCGGCGCAGGCCACGCTGGCGGCGGAGCGCAGATTCACGGAGCCTCCGAACGCGCCGGCGGTGATGTCGGTGAATGAGCCATCGCCATCGTTGAGGAAGAGCCTGTCGGTGATTGCCTGCCGCAGGCCGGGGCTGACGTCTGCGGATCGGAAATCGAGCGCGTCGCCGTGCCGTCCGCGAGAGCCTACGTAGAGATCCTGATAGCCGTCGTTGTTGATGTCGCACGCCACTACGCCGGAGCTATTGCTGTCTTCGGCGGCGACGCCCGCTTCGGAGCTTACTTCGGAGAACGCGCCGTCGCCATCGTTGCGGAACAGGAAGTTGGGGCCTAGCTCTTGCTGCGTTACGTAGAAGTCCTGGTCGCCATCCCTGTCGTAGTCGAATATGGCTACGCCCGGATAGCGGTTGATGGTGAAGGCGTTGTTTCCCAGCGCATCGGGGGCGATGTTCGTGAAGAACGGGGCGTCATCGCCGCCGGCGGCGCCTGGCAGCGACGAGAAAGCGCCGCATCCCATTAGGGCGAGCGCGAGTACGCAGAGTATCGCCAAAGTCCCACTGAGCATTAGATGCGGCGCAGCCTGGGGTCCAGAACGTCGCGCAGCCAGTCTCCGAGGTAGTTGAAGGCCATGACTACTATGGTAATGGCTATGCCTGGAAACAGGGATATCCACCAAGATTGGGTCAGAACCTGCCTACCCTCAGCTACCATGATGCCCCACGCGGGTTCGCCGGGCGCGAGGCCGAGTCCCAGATAACTCAACGACGCTTCGAGCAGGATGACCTGGCCCACGAGCAGGCTAGTCATTACCATCAGCGTATTGACGACGTTTGGGAATACGTGCCGCCAGATGATTACTGGCGGCGACACGCCCGCAATCTGGGCGAGGGTTACGAAGTCTTTGTCTCTGATGGCAAGCACCTCGCCCCGTATCATTCGCGCAATGCCGGCCCACGTGGTGGCGGCGACGGCTATGATTATACTTGTTATGCCGGCGCTCATGATAACAATTATCATCATAGCCACCAAGAGTGACGGAAACCCCATTACCGCATCGGTTATCCGCATGATGACGCTGTCCACCCACCTCCCGGTGTACCCTGAAACAAGCCCCAGGATAGTGCCGATCGCCACTCCCGCGCCCAGCGCGACGACGCTCACGAACGCCGACGTGCGAGCGCCGTGAATCACCCTGCTCAGCACGTCGCGGCCCACGAAGTCGGTGCCAAGCACGTATGAGGGGTTTTCAAACGGCGCGACGCGGGTGTTGAGCAGGTCCTGGCCTCTTGGGTCGTGAGGCGCGATGAGCGGAGCGAAGATCGCCAGAATGATCGTCAGCCCGATGATGAAACCGGGTATCCAGGGCAGTCTCGCCTTGGTTGTCTGGTCGAAAAGCTCCTTGAATCGCTCTGTCCGGTCTTGAGCGAAAGTCGTGGCCATTGGGTCACCTCGCCTCCTGCCGCGCCATTATCGCACCCTTATCGCACTCTTATCCGGGGGTCCACCAGTCCATACAGGACATCGACGATCAGCGCCATGCAGATGAAGAAGAAACCCGATGCAAGCACGGTCGCCTGAACGAGAGGCATGTTGCGTTGCAGGACGCCTTCGAGCATGAGCCTGCCCACGCCCGGCCAGGCGAAGACCTGCTCGACTACCACAGACCCGTTCAGCAGCGCCGCGATGAGGATGCCGGCGAACGTCAGCAACGGAATCATAGCGTTCCGAGCGGCGTGTTTCCACAGCACCAGCCTCTCGTTCAGCCCCTTGGCGCGCGCGAACTTGATGAACTCGCTATCGAGAATCTCAAGCATACCGGATCGGCCAAGCCGCATCATGACCGCGATCGGCCCTACCGCCAGCACGATGGCGGGCAGCAGCATATGATCCAGTCCTCCGGGGCCGTTCGTCGGCAGCCATTTCAGCTTTGCCCCGAACAGCAGCACCAGCATTATCGCGAGCCAGAATTGAGGAACGGCAAATCCGAAAATCGCGAACGCTTTGCCAACGCGGTCGAATATGGAGTCGCGTTTGACGGCGGAGATTATCCCAAGAGGCGCGCCTATGGCGACCGAGAGTACGAGCGCCGCCCCCGCTAACTGAAGGGTGAACGGCAGGCGTTCCAGAATCAACTCCCTTCCTGAGCGCCGGTTGGTGAAAGACTCGCCAAAGTCGAAACTGGTGAACAGTCGCTTCATGAACACGCCATACTGGACGATGAACGGCCTGTCCAACCCCATTCTGCGCCTCATCTCTTCGATGGTGTCATCGGACGCGACCTCGATTATTCCCTGCAACAGGAAGTCGGCCGGGTCTCCCGTGACGTGAACCGCCGAGAAAACTATGAGCGTGAGGCCCAACATGGTGGTAATGGCCTCGAACAGCTTTCTCAATATGTACCGCTGCATGGCGCTGCCTTGCCTGCCTCTGTCCGAGACCGCTCACATTCCAACATTGACGAAGACAATGGTAAGACTTGGGGGAGAGGGAGAGCGGACTTTCCTTCTCCCCTTTAGGTTACTGTCTCAGGGGCGCGTGTATGACGGCTACTCGAGTTCTATCGTCCAGAGGGCGGTGACGTATGTTACCACCGGCCAAGGCTCCCAGTTCTTGACCCTGGGGCCCACGGCCCACGGCGTGTTCGTGGCGAACAGGCTGAAGCCGTGCCCTTCCTCGCGAAGGACGGTGGCTACTTCCTGGAAGTTCGTCAACTTGGTCTCAGGGTCTAGCTCGTTGACTACCTTCTCCTGCACGAGGTTGTGCAGCCGCGCATCGTCTTCCGACACCTCCGGCTCGCACACTCGCGCTGCACCATCGCACCACATCGCTCGCGTGATGCTGGTGGTGTCGTACCGAGCCTCGTTGGCGCGGATCAGGATGCGGCCGGGCAACTCGCGGTTGTCCCGCTGGGCATAGATGGAGCCGGGGTCTCCAACCCTAAGGTCGAAGTCGCATCCGAGGTTGTCTTCCCACATCTTGACGACTACTTCCGCCTGCTGCGGCAGCAGCGGCATATCGCCGGACTCCCACGTCCAAGCCTCAATGGTATCGAGGCCTTCGCAGTTGGGGTGACCCGCTTCGTCGAGCAGTTGCTGGGCTTTCGCCACGTCGTATGGGTGGGGAGTCGTTACGCCGGGTGTGTATCCCATGGCGCTTGGCGTGAAGTGGAGCCATCCGTCCTTCAATACCATCTCCTCGCCATAGAGCGAGGAGGCAATGGTATCCTTATCGACGGCATATTCCAATGCTTGGCGGACGCGCTTGTCGTTGCACCACAGCTCGGTGTCCCAGCAATCCAGGTAGTAGATCCACGAGTATGAGCCTTCGGGCTGGTAGATGAACCGTCCACCGGCGCCCTCTATGTCTTCCTTCATGAATAGGTTGGCGGGAATTATGTCGGCCTCGCCCGACTGAATCGCCGCCGAGCGCGTCGCCGGCTCAGGAACCACCCGCATCGTCAGCGTCTTGAAGCTTGGCCTCCTGTCGTATGAGAAGCCGTTGGCGGGTTGGAAGAAGTGGTCATCGAACCGCTCCAACACTATCTCCTGACCGGCCAGGTGGGAGACGTGCTTCATGAACCCGGTAGCGACAGGATCAGTCTCGAAACCGTCCTGCCCCACGCTTTCGTAGTATTCCTGCGGCACAATCGCTCCGAACGTCGTAAACGTCTGCTCGGACATTAGCCAGTGCCAGTCGTTGCGGATCGAGTCGAAAGTTATGCGAACGCTGTCAGAACCCGCCTTCTCTACCGCGTTCACTTCGGCGGCGATCTCGATGTTGCTGCCGCCGTTGCCCTCGAAGTCGCTGCCGGTCCCGAAGCGTCGCTGCCAGTCCCAGTACACGTCGTCAACGTTCACCGTTTCGCCGTTGTGGGCTGCAACCTCACGGATTACGAACGTCCATCCCTTGCCGTCGGAATCCATCTCCCAAGACTTGGCGATGCCCGGCTCGATCTTGTTGCCACCGCCACCGGCGACCAGATAGCCGAACAGCGGTCGGATGTAGTGATGGTTCGCCTCGGTTCCGGCGGCGGGGTCCATCACATCTATTCCGCGGGCTATGAGTATCGTAACGCTCTCATCAGACATGCTTGGTTCGGCCGGGGCGGGGGCTGCCGGAGCCGGGGCTGCCGCTGGCGCCGCCGGAGCCGGAGCGGAGGCATCCGACGTTTCCTCCTCGGCGCTCCCACATGCGAGAGCGAAGGCGACGGCGCACAACGCCCCAACCAGCAAGGCTGCGGTCGCCAGTCTCTGGATGTTCCACTTTTGTCTCATCGCTTGCCCTCCTTAGCTTCAACCACCGTAAACCGCTTGATATGACAGCAGCGTGTGGCAAAACCACCGGAATACTCCGATACGCATGGCGTTCTACGCTGTTGGGGGCAATCATAGACCTCAAAAGGGGATTTTGCAAACTATACCGCTTGTTATATTTGTATGAGGCTCAATTCGCGCGCTATGTGATGGGATTCACATATTCATTGGGCCATGAAGTCGAATTAGCAACTCTGCGGTTAGCCGTTACTCTCTGCGCGACTTCACCGGCGGCTTTGCCATGAACACAAGCGCCATCGAGACCAGAGCCGCGCCGGAGAAGAGGAGGAAAGCTATCTCGTAGCTGCCGGTAGTGTCATAGAAGTAACCGCTAATGATAGGCCCGGCGATGATGCCGCCCATCTGTATGGTGGAACGGAAGCCTTGGATGGTGGCGTATGAACGTCGTCCGAAGTAGTCGGCTATGAGCGACTGTGGGATGACCGAGATGCCGCCCTGCGACGCGGAGAAGGCGACCAGCACCGGGATAACCGCGCCGACGCTGGGCGCGCGCGCCATGAACACTATGGACACCGCCATGAGCGCGAGCGAGGCGACCATCACGTAGCGGCGGTTCACGTAGTCGCCCAGCCAGCTAAGTCCAAACCTCCCGGGTATGCTGAGCAATCCTACGGATCCGGCGAGTGTGGCCGCCTGTACGCTGGACGCGCCGAGATCCACGAAGAACGGCACCAGGTGAAGGCCTATGCCGCCGCTAACGAGCGAGCGGGCCATGATCGAGAGCGTGAGGAACCAGAAGCTCGACGTTCGCAGCGCCTCGCGCGCGGTGAACTCGTTCGACAGGTCGGGCAGGCGCGATCTAGCCCTGTCCCCGGAGGCGCCGGCAGGCGCGATGCCGTCGGGGTAGTAGCCGTACTGCTCGGGCCTGTGGCGCATGACCGCGGCGACAGGAAAGCCGAGTACGATGATGAAGACGCCGACAATCATCGAGGCGTCGCGCCAGCCCTGCGTCTCCACGAGCCAGCCGAGCGCGGGCACGAACAGTCCGCCCACTCCGACGCCCGCCCACATGATGCCAAACGCCAAGCCGCGCTTGCGGTTGAACCAATTGGCGGCGGCGGCGGTGATGGGCGTGCTCATGCCGAGGCTGTTGCCCAGCGCGATCATGAATACATAGACGAAGAAGAACGCCAGCAGACCGTCGATCTGGCTCATCGCCAGGTAGCCCAGCCCCATGAGCGGTATGCCGACCGCTATCAGCCGCCGGGGACCGAACCTGTCCACCGCCCAACCCTCGACGGGGCCGATCAGTCCCGATTCGAGACGCGCGACGCTGAATATGACGGAGATGGTGGTTCGATTCCATCCAAACTCATCGCCCAGGGGGATGATGAAGTTGCCGAATCCATGGAAGTTGATGCCGGAGGCGATGGACATGGCAACGCCACCGGCTATGATGATCCACCAGCCGTAGAAGACGCGAGGGTTGTTTTGGTGAGTAGTGTTCAGCGTTTAGTTGCTAGCGCTCAGTCTATTAGCTGGGGCTTGTGGAAGTAGCTGGGTTACCACCCAATCGCCACGCCGTCGCGGCGGGGGTCGGCGCCGCCCTGGAAGGTGCCGGATTCCTGGTCTATCATGATGCCCTGCGCGCCGCCGACTGTCATGGAGAACGGCGTCGTAAGCTCTATGTCATGGCCCTTGCCGGCGAGGGCGGCGCGGACGGGAGCGGGGAAGCGTTCTTCCATAACGACCCGGCGCTCCTCGAAGACGCGGAGACGGGGCGCCTCGATAGCCTCCTGGACGTTCATACCGAAGTCCAGCGCGTTCATCACGAACTGCGGCGTGGTCTGGAGGATGCCCCAACTTCCGGGGGTGCCGAGACTCACATGGAAGCGTCCGTTTCTGAATGTCTGGGTGGGGGCGACGCAGAAGTCCACGAGCTTGCCGCCTTCTAGCCGGTTGGGGGCATCCCGTTCCAGGTCGAACCAGTGCGCCATGTTGTTGAGGAACAGACCGGTGTCGCCGGGCGCGACAGCGGAGCCGAAGCCGCCGCCGAGCGTCTGGGTTACGGATACGACGTTGCCATCGGAGTCGGCCACGGCGAAGTGCGTGGTCATGCCGCCGTCGAAAGCGTCGGGGCTGCCCGCCTTGATCGAGCCGGACGGGACGAGCCGGCTGAACTGCTCGCCGGAGACCGTTGCCGCGTTGTTCCTATCTATCCGCGCGCGCTGTTGAGCCGCGTAGCCATCCGACAGCAGCGCGTCAATGGGAGCTTTCACGTATGCCGGGTCGCCGCCCCACTTGATGCGGTCCGCGACGGCGAGCTTGACGGTCTCTATGTACAGGTGAAGCGTCTCAGGATGCTGGAAGATGAGGTCGGGGCCATCGAAACCCTCCATTATCTTGAGGGTTTCGAGCAACTGAAAGCCGGTGGAGTTCGGGGGAACGGAGAATATCTCGTAATCGCGATAGCCTATGGAGATTGGTTCATGCCACTCGGCGTCGTAGGTGGCCAGGTCTTCTTCCGTCATCTGGCCGCCAAGCTCACGGAGGCCGTCCACGATGCGCTTGCCAAGCGCGCCGCGGTAGAACTCGTCCTTGCCGCCGCTAGCAATGGAGCGGAGAGACTCGGCGAGCTGCGGCTGCTTCTGCCGATGGCCAGCGCGAGGCCCTGCTCCGTTCTTGACGAATATGCCCGCCGACGGGAATTGAGACAGTCGCGCCGCCGAGTTGCCGATGGAGCGGGCGTTGAACGCGGTGATCGCCGTACCGTTTTCGGCGTAGCCTATGGCAGGCTCGAACAGCGGCTCGCGGTCGAGACGGCCATAGGTCTCGTGCAGCGTCAGCCAGCCGGCGCAGTTGCCCGGCACGAGGGCGGACTTGACTCCGACGTCCTTGTCCGCTTCGCTGTACTCGTCCGGGTCGGCGGCCTGAGGCATCCTGCCGGAGAAGTTGAGGGCGCGCACCCTGTCCTCGGCGGCTACGTAGGCTAGGGCGACGCCCACGCCCGCCGCGCCGGACATGTACGGCTCGCATACGTTGAGCGTGGAGGCGATGGCGACGGCGGCGTCGAAGGCGTTGCCGCCTTGAGCCATGATTCGCACGCCCGCCAACGACGCCAGCGGATGCGCAGAGGCTGCCATTCCGTTCACTCCTACGGCTGGGTGACGGCCGGCAGGTGGAATTATGGATAAATTCGTCATGGGAGCCTCCTGACGCTTGGCGGTCAACTACTTCGCTAAACGCTATTGCGCGGCGCGGGGTATGTCAAGGGGAGGGCGTCTCTGCGTGTACGATTTGCGGTTGGCTTGGGCTATTGCCCCAACCTCAGCTAAGTCGTTATAATGCGTTACCATCGGGGCGTAGCGCAGTCGGTAGCGCGCCACGTTCGGGACGTGGAGGTCGCTGGTTCAAGTCCAGTCGCCCCGACCAGTTCTCTTGTCGAACCCTGAGAGCGCCCATTCAGCCAATCAACGGCAGCCAACCGGCGGCAGCGAGCTAAGCGCGTCGCGCCAGCATTCCGCCAGAATCCCGGAAGGGGGTTGGCGCCGGCGACAGTTCAGTTCTCCGAGGAGAGGGTTTTCGTGAACGGTGAACAAGGCCGCGTGGGAATCCTCATGGGGGGCGGCCCCGCTCCGGGCATCAACAGCGCGATCAGCTCGGTTACCATCGAAGCCGCGAACCTGGGATACGAAGTGGTTGGCATCTTGGACGGCTTCTCCCACCTGATGCGCGGACGGACGGATATGACTCGTCCGCTTTCTATAGCCGACGTTGCCCGGATCCATGACCGCGGCGGCTCGATCATCCGCACCTCGCGCGACAATCCGACACGGCGCGAGGAGTGGCTGGACAACACGGTCGCTTCTCTCGAAACACTCGGCGTCGCCTACCTAGCGACTATTGGCGGCGACGACACGGCGTTCAGCGCGTCGGAGGTGTCGCGCCGCGCCGGGGGGCGCATCCGCGTAGCGCACATTCCAAAGACGATCGATAACGATCTGCCGCTGCCGGACAATATGCCCACATTCGGCTACGAAACCGCGCGGCAGCTTGGCGCGGATCTGGTGCGCAACCTGGCGGCTGACGCGCGCTCGACAGACCGCTGGTACTTCGTTACGGCCATGGGCCGCGCCGCAGGACACTTGGCGCTAGGCATCGGCAAGGCGGCGGCGGCAACGATTACGATCATCCCGGAGGAGTTTCCGGGAGATCGCATTGGGTTGGGAGACGTATGCGACGCGCTGGAGACCGCCATTCTCAAGCGGCGGGTGATGGGCAAGCGGCACGGCATCGCGGTAATCGCCGAGGGGGTGGCGGAGAAGATGGATCCTGAGGAGCTCGAGGGCCTGCCCGGGGTCGAGGTATCGCGCGACCAACACGGACATCTGCGGCTGGGCGACATTCTCATAGAGAAGGCGCTAAGGCGCGAGGTCCAGACACGCTTCGCCACGCGCGGCGAGAGCCTGGCGATAATAGATATGAACGTCGGCTACGAGCTGCGCTCGGCGCCGCCTATCTCGTTCGACATAGATTACACTCGCAGCCTCGGCTGGGGCGCGGCGCGCTTCCTTCTCTGCGGCGATACCGACAGGGACGCGGGGGGCGCGCTAATCTGCGTAGTTGGAGGAAGTATCGAGGCGCTCCCGTTCGAGCGGCTGCGCGATGCCGATACAGGGCGCACCCAAGTTCGTCGCGTGGACATCGGCGGCAACGCCTACGAAGCCGCCCGCCGGTACATGATTCGCCTCGAACGGCGCGACCTCGAAGATGCCGATATGCTGAGCAAACTCGCCGCCGCCGCTAGCACGACGCCCGAAGGCTTTGCGAGCAGATACCAAGGCGTAGTAAAGTTGGCCGGGGCGTTACAATTATAATATCGAAGTCCAAGAGGATACGCCCGAGAGGATAAGCAATGACCGCCAACTCTCTAGCGGAGACCGCCTCCGCGCTCGTCGCGCCCGGCAAGGGAATTCTTGCGGCCGACGAGAGCAACCGCACCATCGGCAGCCGATTCGCCGCGCTAGGCGTCGAAAGCACCGAACGCAGCCGGCGCGACTACCGCGAGATGCTGTTCAGGACGTGGGGAGTAGAAGCCTACATAAGCGGGGTTATTCTCTACGACGAGACGCTTAGGCAGGACGCATCCGACGGTCAGGCGATAGTGGACCTGCTGACCGGACGGGGCATAATGCCGGGCATCAAGGTGGATACGGGAGCCAACCCGCTCGCCGCCGCGCCGGGCGAAATGGTTACGGAGGGGTTGGACGGGCTTCGAGACCGACTTTCGGAGTACGCCGAGATCGGGGCGCGGTTCACCAAGTGGCGCGCGGTGATCAATATCGGCGATGGAGGCGACGGTCTGCCGAGCGACTACTGTATCGCGGCCAACGCGCACGCGCTGGCGCGTTACGCCGCGCTGGCCCAGGAGGCGGGACTGGTTCCGATAGTGGAACCGGAGGTAATGATGGACGGCGCGCACTCGATAGACAGGTGCGCCGAGGTTACCGAGTTGGCGCTGCGCCGCATGTACGATGATATGCTCACCCACCGCGTAGCCCTGGAAGGAACGCTGCTGAAGGCGAATATGATCGTATCCGGCAAGGACGCCGACGATAGAGCGGAGCCGGACGAGGTCGCCGAGCGCACTCTCGATGTTCTGATGCGAACGGTTCCGGCCGCCGCGCCGGGCGTGGTCTTCCTGTCCGGCGGGCAGGGCGACGAGGAGGCGACCGCCAATCTGAACGCCATAGTTCTGCGGGGCCGGGAGGTCGGCGCGCCGTGGGAGCTGAGCTTTTCGTTCGCGCGCGGTCTCCAGTCTGCCGCGATGCAAAAGTGGTCGGGAAACGCCGCGAACGCGGAGGACGCGCAGAGCATCTTCCACACGCGCGCGACGCTGACGGCGGCTGCGAGGCGCGGCGAGTACGCGGGGACGGCGTGAGTTTCGTCGCTTCCTAGTTCACGTCCATCTTTCTGAGGCGCCACACGGCCAGCGCGTAGAACCCGGCTACCACCGCCGCCAAGCCGATGAGGGCGGTGGACAATCCTATTGTGGTACCGTCGGACAGTTCCTCCATACTTTCGACTCCGAGATGTTGCATGACGGACAGGGCATAGGAAGTTACGCTGAGGTAATTGACGCCGGGTATCAACGCGCCCGCCAGCAGTTCCCACAGGAAGACGTACACTATGCCGAACGATATGGCGCGCGTAGTCATCAAGCCCGCCCAGGTGAAGATGCAGCAGTACGCCGCCGCGCCTAGCAGCAGCCCCGCTCCGACCGCCAGCGACGCCTGTACGTCGCCGTCCAGCCCAATGTATGCGGTTACGATACCGCTGATCGCCGCGACCGGCGCGGCTATCACGACGGGCGCGACGAGTTTCGCCAGCGCTATCCGCCAACGCGGGATAGGCGTGAGCGCGATGAAGCTGAGCGTACCGTCTTCCACGTCGTCGCCGAACGCGGGAGTGGCGAGCGCCATGCTCACTATCGGCAGAACGATTCCGGTTACCAGTCCCGCAAGCGCGACGGCGACGAAGTCGTCGCCCGGGCCGTCGTCGAACAACATAACCGCGACGGTTAGCGCGACGGGCAATGCAGCCAGCAGCCCGACGATCAGCAACCGTCGAACGCTGGCTATTTGTCTAAGCGTCAACGCCAGAATCGCGCCCATCTACCGCTCCACCATGTACTCGAAGAGGCTTTCTAGCGACTCATCCATCGTCTCTACACGCATCAGGCGGATTCCGCGCCGCCGCGCCAGCGACGGGAGCGCGGATTGCAGCGCGGCTACGTTGCGCGTGTGTACCACTAGCGAGCCGTCGTCTGCGCGGCCGTCTGGGAACGACACGGTATCTATCGCGTCCAGCGCGACTATCTCCGCCGCCATCTCGCGCGGCCGGTCAACGACGATGCGGACCTGGTAGGGTCGCTCGTCGAGGCGCGCCCGGATCGCGCGGAAGTCTCCGGACGCGGCGAGCTTGCCGCTGAGCATCAGCAGTATGCGGCTTGCGAGCGTCTCGACCTCCTCCAGAATGTGGGAGGATATGAGAATCGTCTTGCCGTCTGCCGCAAGCCGCTCCATGGAGTCTTGGAATTCGATCCGTTGACGCGGGTCGGTGCCGTTGAGGGGTTCGTCGAGTACGATTACGTCCGGGTCGTGGACTATGGACGCCGCCAGCCGCATCCGCTGGCGCATCCCGCGCGAGTAGCCGCCTAGCTTCCTGTCCTGCGCGTCCTGAAGGCCGACCATCTCTATCGCGCGATCGGTGGAGTTCTGAACGTCTCGGACGCCGCGCAGTTTCGCCGCCGTCTGCACTAGCTGCCTGCCGGTGAGGAACGGGTATATCGCCTCGCGCTCGGGCATGAATCCGACCCTCCGGTATATCTCGGGGTTGTCTCGCACAGGCTCGCCCAGCGCGACAACGCTGCCGCGCGACGGCGCGCTGAGGCCGACGATCATGTAGAGCAGCGTCGTCTTGCCCGCGCCGTTCGGCCCCAGCAGGCCGGTGATGCCGGGATGTACGTTCAGCGATACTTCGTTGACGGCGACTACACTGCCGAACCACTTGGAGACATCGGCAACTTCTATGGTCGGGGGTGTCAGGGATTGTGTTGGAACCTGGGGCGCGGAGCTCATGTTACCAGCCTCCTATATCGCCACCAGAGGATGAACGCGGGAACGGCTACGACGACGGCCCACCACGCCACCGCCACGACCGGGGGCAGGCGGTTGTCGCCATCGTCATACTGGTCGAATATAAGGTCGTTCACCTGCAAGGTTATACCGCCGAAATCTATGAGGCGCACCCAGCTTCCCACCTGCTCGACCTCTTCCAAGAGTATGTTGCTAACGGTGAGGGACGTGAGGAAGAGCGCTATGACTGCGAGCGCGGCGTATGCGCGGCGCGTGGTTAGCGACGCGGCCGCGAGCGGGATCGTCGTCGTTACCGCGGCTATCGCGAGGCCGGATGCAAGCGAGCGCGGGATGTCGAGCCAGTTGTCGCGGAGGTAGTCGGTGAGGCTGCTGGCGGGGCTGGAGATGCCCGGCGCGATGGTCGTCGCGCTGCCGGCGCCCAGCGCCAGTCCTGTCAGCAACAGCGCCTGTCCAGCGTAGATGAAGATGAGGCTGACGGCGAAGAACGACAGCCAGCGACTCAGTACATAGTCTTCCGCGGACAGCGGACGCACCAGGTAGAGGTCTATCACGCCGTCGCGCCTGTCGGGGCATAGCAACTCCGGCGCGATCGTGGCGGAGAACAGCATCAGTACCACCCACACTATGCCGTAGTAGTCGGCTGGGCCGGGCAGGTCCAGAGCATCGGCGACGAACGTATCGCCCAGCAGACCGGCGAGCGCAGCGAGAACCGCGGCCGGCGCCATGACCGCCATCAGGAAGAGGAGAGGCAGAACCTTGGCCCACGCGCCGCGCCCAAGTCCGAAGCAGGTGCGGACGCCGTTGACGAACAGCGCCTTGCGAGCGCGGGCGCGTCCCTCGCGGGGGCCTTCGTAGTGGCGGTAGCCGAGGTCAAAGACCTGGCCTTCTTGCGCGGTCATTCCCGGAATATCTCCGATAGCCGTCTGCGGCGCGTTCCCAGACGGCGCAGACGCAAGCCGGTTTCCGCCAGCGCGTCCCGGATCGCATCGTACTCGGCGTCGGCGACGGACTCTACGGCGATAGATACGCCGTCAGCCGATGCGGACAAGCCGCGCGCCTTCAGCGCGTCCAGCAGACCGGCGGCGTCGCCGTCAACGTCTATGTACACCGTCTCGGATTCGGTGGTAAATCCCTCTACGTTGCCGGACTCCACTACCGCGCCGCCTTCGAGTACGATGATGCTGTCGCAGGTGGTTTCGACGTCGCCCATGAGGTGGGTGGACAGGATGATGCTGATGCCGAACTCGCGTCCGGTGCGACGTACGAGCGCGAGCATCTCCTCGCGTCCAACGGGGTCGAGGCCGGCGGTCGGCTCGTCGAGGAACACCATCACCGGGTCGTGAACCAGAGCCTGCGCGAGTTTCACGCGCTGCTTCATGCCTGTCGAGTACTCGCCGATGGAGCGGTAGCGCTCCTCGTCCAGTCCAACATGCCTCAGCACGTCGGCGGTTCTGCTGCGCGCTTCGCTTGGGGGCAGGCCGCTGATCTGAGCCATGTGCGTCAGGAACTCCGTCGCGGTCATCGCCGTCGGCAGACAGTCGTGCTCGGGCATGTAGCCGAGCCGGGCGCGGGCGGCCACGTTCTCATAGGGACGCTCACCCATCACCATCGCAGAGCCATCGGACGGGACTAGCAAGCCAAGAAACAGCTTCATCGCGGTGCTCTTGCCCGCGCCATTGGGTCCGAGCAGTCCGGTAACTCCTTCGGCGACGGTGAAATTCACATCATCGAGGGCGAGGGTATTGCCGTACCACTTGGTGAGGTTCCGGGCTTCTAGGAGGGTTGCCATGTGGGTAGTATAGCACGACTGCGCGATCCTAACGCGGAGACGCAGAGGGTTTTAACGCAAAGACGCGAAGATGCAAAGGCGCAAAGAGGAATAGTTGTGATCCTCGGCGCCTTTGCGCCTCTGCGTCAAATCTACGTTTTGGCGAATACCTTTTCGGGCCGCCATTGACGCATCGCGTCGTCGAAGCGGGCGATTGCGATGAACGCGCCGGTGGAGTCGTACACGCGGGCGCGCTCGTCGGGCATCTCCGGGGGCAAGCCCGCGCCGGTCGGCAGGGCGCCTCCGTGCCGGATGGTTCGCGCGTCTCGGTCGTGGACGGTCATGGCGCGCATATCGCGAAGAACGACGTCGGGCGGGACGAGGGGGCTGTCGGCGTCGTCCCCGTCGGCAGCGGCTGAGAGGCGTGAGAGCGCGTCGTCGAGCGCCAGGGCATCGTCTATGTGGAACGGTCCTACGCGACGGCGGATGAGCGAGCGCATGTGTCCGCCGCATCCCAGCGTCTCACCGAGGTCGTGAGCGAGAGAGCGGACGTAGAAGCCTCCGCCGCACTCTATGTTGACGGTAGCTACGGGGGGCTGCCAGTCGGTCAGGGATATGTGACTCACGACGACGACACGCGGTTCACGCTCGACTTCGATGCCCTGCCGCGCGAGTTCGTACAGGCGCTTGCCGTCCCGTTTCAGGGCGCTGTACATGGGTGGCGTCTGCTCTATCTCGCCGTGGAACGCGGTCAGCGCCGTCTCGACGTCGTTCCGCGATACGGCGGAAGCGTCGCGGGTGGATACGATTTCGCCGTCGGCGTCATAGGTATCGGTGGATACGCCGAGCTCTATCTCGGCGGAGTACTCTTTGGAGCCGTCCAGCACGCGCTCCATGAGCCGCGTCGCCTTGCCGATGCCGACTATCAGAACGCCGGTGGCTATGGGGTCTAGAGTGCCGCCGTGTCCTACGCCGCGTCTCATGCGCGCCGCCCGCTTGACGCGGCGAACGACGTCGGTGGAGGTCATGCCGCGGGGCTTGTCTATGTTGAGGAATCCGATCATGGGATTAGAAGGCCCGGGCGATGCCATGTGGTTCATCCCCATCCCCGTATCAAGTACGGGGCAGGCTCTGGCCTACCCCCGCCAAGGGGGAAGGGACTCTTAGGCGTCTTGCGGCGTGTCCGTCGGCTCCCCCATTTGGTCGGCTAAACTGTCCAGGAGGCGCAGCATCTCGTTGCCCTCTTCGAGGGTATCGTCGAGGATGAAGCGCAACTCCGGCACCTGGCGAGTTTCGATGCGTCCTCTAAGTTGGCGCCTGATGAATCGAGAGGCGTCTCCCAGCCCGGCTATGGCGTCTTCCTTCTCGCGCAGGGTTCCGTACACGCTCACATGCACGCGCGCGTAGTTGACGTCCGGGGATGTATCTACGCGGGTTACGCTGACGACTCCGACGACGCGCGGGTCTCTGACCTCGTTGCGAATCAGGTCGCTCAGCTCGCGCCGGATGATGGAGTTTAGGCGCTCGGTTCTTCTGTTCATGCGTTAGCGGACCTGCTCGGAGCGGTACGCCTCGATGACGTCGTCTTCGCGCCAGTCGTTGAATCGATCGAGGGTAACGCCGCCCTCGAAGCCGTTGGCTATCTCGCGCACGTCGTCCTGGAAGTGTCTGAGGCTGGCGACGGGGCCTTCGGCGATGACGTTGCCATCGCGCAGCACTTTGAGGTTCGCGCCGCGCGCGATGCGGCCGTCGTTGACGTAGATGCCGCCGACCCTGGCGGAGCGTCCGAGGTTGAACACGGCGCGCACTGTGGCGCGGCCTTCGAGAACGTCGCGGTACACGGGTTCGAGCATACCATGGAGAGCGCTCTGGATGTCTTCGGTCATGTGATAGATGACATCGTAGTTGCGTATCTCGACGCCTTCTTTATTGGCAAGAGCCTGCGCGCCCTGTTCCGGCGGGCTGTTGAATCCGAGGATGATGGCTTGGGACGCGACCGCGAGCAGGATATCGCTCTCGGTAATTCCGCCGCTGGCTATGTGGACTATGTTCACGCGGGTAGCATCGGTATTCAGCCGTTCGAGCGCGCCGCGCACGGGTTCTACGGTGCCCTGCACATCGGTCTTGACGATCAGGTTCAGGGCTTTGACTTCGCCGAGCTGGATACGGGTATGGACGTCTTCGAGCGTGGGTCCTGAGAAGCGTTCCAGCTGAATCTCACGTTCGTACTCCTGTACGATCTGTCTCGCCTCGCGCTCGGACTCGGCGATCTCGAACAGTTCGCCGGCTTCGGGCAGCGCGTTCAGTCCGAGGATTTCTACGGGGGTAGAAGGGCCTGCGGAGTGCATGCGCTCGCCATTGTGGTCGAACATCGCCCTAATCTTGCCGCGCATTCCGCCGACGACTATGTTGTCGCCTACTTCGAGCGTACCGGTCTGCACCAGCAGGGTGGCGACGCTGCCGCGGCTCTTGTCGCGGCGGGCATCTACGACGACGCCCAGGGCGTATCTCTCCGGGTTTGCCTGGTACTCGTTGATCTCGGCAAGGACGATCACGTTTTCAAGGAGATCATCCACGCCTTCCCCGCTTAGCGCGGATATGGGAACGGCTATGATGTCGCCGCCCCACTCCTCGATCAGAAGGTTCTGCTCGGCAAGCTGGCGCTTGACGCGCTCTTGGTCGGAGTTGGGCAAGTCTATCTTGTTTATGGCGACCACTATCGGCACCTCGGCGGCGCGGGCGTGGTCTATGGCTTCGACGGTCTGGGGCATGATGCCGTCGTCGGCGGCTACGATCAGGATGGCGATGTCTGTTACCTGGGCGCCTCGGGCGCGCATAGCGGTAAACGCCTCGTGCCCGGGGGTGTCTATGAAGGTAACGGGAACGCCTTCGCGATCTATCTGGTACGCGCCGATGTGCTGGGTGATGCCGCCCGCTTCGCCTTCGACGACGTTGGCGTTTCGTATGGTGTCCAGCAACGTAGTCTTGCCGTGATCTACGTGTCCGAGGATAGTAATGACGGGCGGGCGTGTCTGGAGCGCGTCTTGATCTTCCTCATCTTCGTTTGTGAATACCACCGAAGTGGAACCCCGTTCAGCCGCGGACTCGGCTTCAAGCGGAAGCACGCCATATCCGAAGCCGGGCGCTACGAGCGCCGCCACGTCGTGTTCGATCACGTCGTTTATGGTGAACATGTAGCCGTTTCGCATCAGCTCTTTGATCACCTCGACGGGACCGACTTCCATTACGGCGGCGAGGTCTGCCACCGTGAGCGCAGGCGGGAGATCAAGCGGTTCCAAGCCTTGGAGTCTGATCGCGGTCGCGATCTCCTCTAGACTGTGTTCCAAAGCCCCGACGGGCGCCTGATTCGACTGAATCTGCTCGGCTGTCGTCATACTCCACCCACCTCACTCAGCAATAAGTTCCACTTGTCTTCAGTCATCTTAGTTCTAAGCGCGTATTCCAGTCGTCCGCGCCGCAGAGCGGCGGGGGCGGCGCGGCAGTCCGCGCACAGGTACGCGCCGCGCCCGTTGAGCCTGCCGGTCTCATCTACCAACACCACGCCATCGGCGGATGCCACCACGCGCAACAGTTCGCGCTTAGCGGCCTTCCGCCTGCAAGACACGCAGGTGCGTATCGGGACGCGCTTGCGATTCTTGGGAGGGCGCAGAGTCATGGGCGTTCACCTCAGCGTCGCCTTCTAGCGGGGCGTCCACGCCCGCGGCCGCGTCTGCTCCGGCCACGTGGAGGCGGAGCGGCGTCTCCGGGTACCGGGATGCCGGCGCGTCTGTTGCGCCTGACGGTAACGCCGCCTCGCAGTCCGCTGATGTCTTCGGCGAAGCGTATCTTGCTCGGTTCGGACGGCGCGGCGCCTGTGGGTACCGCCCAGACATTCTCCGGAACGTCGCGTAGGGCGGTGGCCTTGATCTCGGCCTCCTCCGCTTCGCGGCGCGCCTCCTCTTCGAGCGCGGCTTGGCGTTCCATCTCTTCGCGTTCGAGTTCCGCCATTATCTCGGCTTCTTCCCGTTCGCGCTCAGCCTGCTCTCTAGCCAAGCGTTCGGCTTCGGCGGCTGCTGCGGCGGCAAGCTCTTCTTCGGTCGGCCCGGCCTCGACCGCCTCAGCTTCGGCGGCTATGGCGTCGGCTTCGAGCATCGCGGCGATCTGGACGGTCTCTTCGGCGTCCGCGGCGGCAGCCGCTTCCGCCGCCGCCCGTTCGGCCGCCAGGCGTTCCGCCTCTTCGCGTTCGCGGGCGGCGCGCTCGGCCGCCATACGCTCACGCTCGCGCAAGATGGCTTCGGCCTCGGTGGCGCTCTTTATATCCACGTTCCAGCCGGTCAGCTTGGCGGCAAGCCGCGCGTTCTGTCCGTCTTTGCCTATGGCAAGCGAGAGCTGCCTATCGGGCACGATCGCCATCGCGGTATCTACGTCCGGATCCAGTTCGACGCGGAGCACGTGCGCGGGGTTCAGGCCGTTGGCGATGAACCGGGACGTATCTCTATGCCACTCGAGGACGTCTATCTTTTCGCCCTGCAGTTCGTTGACGATGTTCTGAATTCTGACACCTCGGAGACCTACGCACGACCCTACGGCATCTACGCCATCCTGTCGCGCGCGAACGGCAACCTTGCTGCGGGTGCCGGCTTCGCGGGCTACGGCGACCATCTCGACCGCGCCGTTGAATATCTCGGGCACTTCCATCTCGAACAGTTTGCGGAGCAGGTCGCGATCGGCGCGGGATACGATGAGTTCAGTGCCTCGCGGCGTTCGTTCGACGGACTTCAGCAGCACCTTGAACTTCTGGCCCTGCCTGTACCGCTCGTTGGACATCTGCTCCGAGTGTGGCAGAATCGCCTCGCCTCGCGCCATGTCCACGATCACGTGACGCGGCTCGATGCGCTGGACGGTTACCGAGAACACCTCGCCGACCCTGTCGGTGAACTCCTGGAACACCAGGTCGCGCTCGGCCTCGCGGAGGTGCTGCATCACCACTTGCTTGGCGGTCTGCGCGGCTATGCGTCCCGCGCTGTGGGGTATCCTCTGCGTAGAGATGACCTCGCCCACGAACGCGTCGGGCTTGATATTCTTGGCTTCCGCCAAGTCTATCTCGGTTACGGGGTCGTCGATCACGTCAACGACAGTCTTGAGGACGTTGACCGTCACGTCTCCTGAACCGGGGTCCAGTTTGACCGAGATATTCTGTCCGGCGGCGATCGCGTCCTTGCGGTACGCTGATGCCAGCGCAGCCTCGATTGCGGAGAGCACGATCTCCCGAGGGAGATTGCGCTCGGCGGCCAACTGGGTTAGGGCGATAAGAAAATCGCTCTTCATTACTCAGCCACCTCCTATGTTCGGGCGGGATTCGGGTACCCGATTTAACAAAGAAAGTGGGCAATGCCCACTTTCAACAGTTCATGCGACTATCGGCGTAGTGATAGTGCACTACCATTGTAACACCAATTCGACGCAAAGTGAACCCGCACAGGGCTTTTCGGAGCCTGTCTCGATTTGGTATAGGAGGGAGGTTGGGAGTTGGAGGCCGGTTCGCGCAGGAGGATGGGGATTCCCGCCCCCATCGTACTTGACGCGAGGCGGGAATGGGTTGGGGCAACTGCCTATGGTCGAAAGACGCGGCTACTCTGCCGGGGGCGTTTCGTTAGCGACTAGTCCGACGGTCGCTCCCGTCGGGTCGGAGAAGA
Source organism: Dehalococcoidia bacterium (assembly GCA_034420955.1). GTDB lineage: Bacteria > Chloroflexota > Dehalococcoidia > Lucifugimonadales > UBA1123 > VXRN01. The sequence goes on along the minus strand of DAOUKV010000009.1, from coordinate 76,397 downwards.
ACGCCATGGTGACTGCGCCGGGGATGGTGGTTACCGGCATCATGACGGATCCTCCGGCGGCAACGGCTTTGTCCAGATACTCCTGCGGGTCATCTACGGCGATGTAGAAGGCAGTGTGGCTTTCGGCGTCGAAGCTGGGGCCGATACCGCCGTTGATGCCGACGCCGTCGGACTGGGTATCTACGATGGTGTACGTCGTTCCGCCGGGCATTGGCGCATCGGTCAGGCTCCAGCCGAACACCTCGGCGAAGAAGGAGCGGGTCTTGTCTGCGTCGGATGACTGGATTTCGAAGTGGATTACGGGGTTTGGCAAGAGAATACCTCCAAGATGTAGATGTTGAGAGCGTCGGGGGATTGCCGACTTGGTTACTATGATAGCATGATATAGAACGGATGTGCAATACAGGTTACGCTCATGCGACACATATTACACGCGGACTTCGACGCCTTCTACGCATCGGTGGAGCAGCTCGACAACCCCGAGCTGCGCGGCAAGCCGCTCGTCGTTGGCGGCGACGCCAACTCGCGGGGCGTGGTGGCATCGGCATCGTACGAGGCGCGACGGTACGGGGTGCGCTCGGCTATGCCGATGCGTACGGCGTTCAACATATGCCCCGGGCTCAAGCGGGTCAGCTCCAGATTCGGCCGGTACAGGGAGGTGTCGCGTCGGGTGATGGAGATATTCCAGGACATTACGCGCCTAGTGGAGCCGCTGTCCCTGGACGAGGCGTACCTGGACGTTACCGACGCGGTTGCGGCGGACATATCGGCTGAGGAGATCGCGCGCGGGTTGAAGCTGCGCGTGAAGCGCGAGCTTGGGCTGACGATCTCGGTCGGCGCGGGCAGCAGCAAGTCGGTGGCGAAGATAGCGTCGGACCTGGAGAAGCCGGACGGTCTGACCATCGTGGCGCCGGGGGAGGAGGTGGACTTTCTGGCGCCGCTTCCGGTGGGGACGCTGCCGGGCGTGGGACCGAAGACGCAGGCGCGGCTGAAAGCTGAAGGGATAACGACGGTCGGCCATCTCGCGGCGCTGCCGGACGAGTGGCTGACTTCCCGATTCGGTCGCAACGGAGAATACATGAAGCGGCTGGCGACCGGACAGGACGATCGGCCGGTGGTAACCAGCCGCGATACGAAGTCTGTGAGTTCGGAGACGACGCTGCTGAGGGATACGGGCGATCCGGAGGCGCTGCGAGAGCTCGTGAACCGCCTGAGCCAAGACGTGTCGCGCTCGCTGGTTCGCCGCGACCTGTGGGGGCGAACGGTGAAGGTCAAGCTGCGGCTATCGGATTTTACGACGTTCACGAGGCAGGTTACGCTGCGGGGAACGATACAAGCCGCGAACGAAATCGCGGAGGCGGCGGGCGGGCTGGTCGAGGTGGAGACGGGGCCGGGGCGTACGTTCCGCCTGGTAGGCGTTGGAGTGTCCGGGTTCGACGAGAGTCGGGACGAGGGCGATGACTCGGTGCAGCTAAGGTTTCCGGGGGTGTAGGGTGTGGGGATTCGACGCAGAGGCGCGGAGGGGCGGAGGGGTTTAGACTTCCAGCTCGTCGAAGATTGAGCGGTAGGACGCGATGCGGGACGACGCGACGGTTCCGGCGCGTTCCGCGGCGCGGACGGCGCAGTCCGGTTCTTCGAGGTGGGCGCAATTGCTAAACCGGCAGTCTGCAGCGAGGGCATCTATCTCGGGGAAGTACATAGGAAGCTCGCCGAGCGTGAGGCCAGCGATGCCGAACTCGCGGATTCCCGGGGTATCAGCGACGTAGCCGCCGACGTCCAGGGGGTAGAGCGTGGATTGGGTGGTGGTGTGCCGGCCCTGACGGTGGACGTCGCTGACGCGCCCGACGCGGATGTCCAGTTCGGGTTGGACCGCAGTCATCAGCGAGCTCTTGCCGGTGCCGGACAGCCCGACTACGACGGTGAGCTTGCCTGCAAGGACATCGCGGAGTTCGTCAACGCCGGCTCCGGTGGTGGCTGACGTCAGCAGCGCCCGCGCGCCCATGCGGAGCCACATGCCTCGGTGCGGGGCGATTTCCGCTTCGTAGGCGGAGAGGTCTTCTATCAGGTCTGCCTTGTTGACGCACACGATGGGGACAATCTCGGACAGGCCAGCGGCAATGAGATACCGGTCTATCAGCTCTAGCCATAGGTCGGGATCGCGCCACGAAGATACGATGAGCAACTGATCTACGTTGGCGGCGACGACCTGCTGGCGGGGCGCGAGGAAGGGGTCCGGACGAGCCAGAGTCGTCTTGCGGGTCAGGATTTGCTGGATAGCCCACGCGCCGGCCCCGTCCTCGGTAACGATGGCGCGATCGCCGACGGCGACGGGGTTGATGTAGCCGGTGTCTATTTCGGTGAGCAGTCCGCGCACGGTGGCCGGGTACTGTTCTCCATCGAGTTCGATGCGGGCGGACATTCCGGCGACTTCGGTTACCAGCGCGTGGCGTCCGGCGGGCGCCGGCTGCGGGGCGTCGGCGGAGTCGCCGCCGCCGTCTCTATCGGGATCATCCTGGACATCTGGGGCGGGCGGGCGGGCCGCGGTGATCGCTTGCTCTATCTGCCGGCGGCGGTCGCGCTCGTCGCGGGGCATGACGCGCTCTATCACGTCGTAGCTGAGGTCGTCCCAGTCCTGCTCGGCGCGCGCCGTCCAATCTTTTTGGCGCGCGCGACTGCGCTTGACGCTTCCGCTGCGGCGCAGGGTCTTCTTCGCTCTGCGAATCTGTCTTTTGCGCTGTGCCCTTCTTGCCATGGGAATTTAACGCAGAGGCGCGGAGACGCAGAGGGATCGTCTGTTTGCGTCTCTTTCCTCTCTCCTCGTTTCTCTCTCCTCGAATCCCACTTAGTCGTCATCCAGGAAGGTGCGAAGCTCGGCTACCAGGGCGTGAACGCCCTCGGAGTCGGGCCCGTTGGGAACGAGGTCGAGGTAGTACACCAGGTCGTCGAGCGCCTCGGCGCTGTGGCCGAGCTGGTATTGGATGATGCCGCGGTCGCGCCGGTTTTCCGCAGAGTGGGGTTCGAGCGCGAGGGCGAAGTCTGATACTACGAGTGCGCGGACGTAGTCTTCATCGTACATGTAGATGGCCTTGAGGTTGCGGATGATGCGCGCGAGTATCTGGCGGTTGGATACGGGTTCGAGCAGGCTGTCGTCCCACTTGAAGGGGCCTTCGGCGCGCGCTTCCAGCATCTCGCGGCACTCGTCGGCCGACAGCAGGTAGCCGCCGTGGAAGGGATCGACGAACAGGTTGTCTATCTCGGCGTGCCTGACGAGGAAGTGTCCGGGCATCCCGACGCCGAGCAGGGGGACTTTGAGTCGTCGTCCCACCTCCATATAGACAACGGCGAGCGTAACAGGGATGCCGGTGCGTCGCTGCAGCACCTGGTTCAGGTAGCTGTTGCGCGGATCGTAGTAGTCTTCGGTGTTGCCGTGGAAGCCTACATCGTCGAACAGGGCTTCGCTGAGAGTGTTCATGGCGTAGAGTGGGTCGTCGTCGTCGAGGAACTTGCTGGATATGGAGCCGGCGAGTCGCTGGAATGTGAAAAGCTCACCGTCCACGTTGATTCGCGGATACTCGGAGGCCGCCAACAGCATCGCCGCCCTAGCCACTTCTATCAGCTGATCGGGCCTGTCGGTTAGTTCCAAGAAACTCTTGAGCAGTCGCGCTCTGTCCAATTCGTTCACCGTCCCGCCGTCTTTGGTATGGTTCCGTCCTCTCGTGGGGCGTCATTATAGATTGTATCTGAGTTTGCGGGAATGTCCAACAGGTTAGTCGCCAGATCTCAGTTTTGGCGGTTAGTCGCGCGAGGCAATCAGGTTGAAATGGCGCGGGGCGGCGCGCTACAATACACTGTACCGGCATTTGGCGCAGGAGCGTAGCTCAGGCTGGTAGAGCATCGGTCTCCAAAACCGAGGGTCGCGGGTTCGAATCCTGCCGCTCCTGCCACTTTCTTCTTTGCGCGAAGCGTTCAGCGGGGAGAAGGCGCGGCGAGCGTCAGGCTACGCGCCGAATGTGGGAGCTGAGGAGGCGATCGAGCGGACGGCTCGATGGATGTAGGGGCTTATCTAGCCACGCCACGCATCACCGCGCTCACCGCTCCGATCCCCGCAACGCCGGTCATTTCGAACCCAGCGTCGCTCATCAGGCGTCCGAACTGCTCCGGCGTCCGCTCGACCCCTCGTGTCATGATCAACGTGTGAAGGTCCAGCAGCCCGCCTACGGGCGCGGCCTCGTCCAACGCCATCTCCACGATGTAGAGCTGACCGCCCTCCGGCATGGCATCACGCGCTCTGCTCAGGATAGTGAGCGCGTCGTCGTCGAGCCAATCGTGCAGGACCCGGGCGAGTATTACCGCGTCGGCGCGTTTGGGCCAGCCGCGGAAGAGGTCTCCGGCGACGAAGCCGCATCGGTCTTCCAAGTCAAGCGGGACAGTCGCGTTCCCCACCACTTCCGGCCTATCCATGACGGTGGCGGACAGCGTGGGGTTGGCGCGCAGCAGCGCGAAGGCGAGATCTCCACGGCCGCCACCCGCGTCTAGCGCGTGGGCGCTGTCGGGTATGTCCAGACGCTCGACCAAGCGGGGGTATTCGTGGCGAGCGTAGGCGGATAGCGAGTCATGGTAGGCGGCGAGATCGGCGGGCCTATCCGAAAGCCAGTCGAAGAATTTGCGGCCGTAGAGACGCTCGAACGTAGATTCGCCGGTGCGTAGAGCCCTGGTCAGTTCGCCCCAGGCAGTGTAGGGTTCTCGTCCCCAGTGCGTTGCGGCGGCGGCGAGCGACATGGGATGCGAGCTAGCGAGTGGCGCGCCTCGCTCGGAGACGCGGTAAACGTCGCGGGCGTCGCGTTCCACCAAACCAAGCTCTGCAAGCGCGCGCAGCAGTCTGGCGCCGATGGATGGGGGCAGGCGCAGCGTTCGTTCCAGCTGTCGCCCGGACGCGGGCAGCGACTCGAATACGCCGAGTTCTACGGCCGCGCTGATGGCTTGCGTTCGCCACATCCCTACCATATCGGCTGACAGCGCATCGAAGTCCGAGCGGAGAGGCGGGCGCAGATCTATGATAGTCGCGCCGGTTTGGTCTATGACTGACAGGCCGCCGTCGAGTCCTTCGACCCGCGCCTGGCCGTTGTAGAATAGCTCGACGTTTTGGAAGCGACGTTCGTACAGCGGCTCGGCTCGCGTATCCACGTGATGCCAGCCCGCCGTATCGCGGGCGCGGGCGTGGTTATTGTGGAACACGTCGAGGTCGAGGAACCACCGCCCGTGAAGCGGAGCGCCGTTAGAATCTATATGGGTGTGCATACCGTCATCGCGTTGGACGACTGCGTATCCTTCGCGGAAGTCGCTGGCATATCTGTAGCGCGCCGGGTACGCGGGGATGCCGTCGAGCGTGAGGTGGAAGTACCGGGAGTCCGACATCCGGACGGCGGATCGCCCGTCCTGAAAGTTGCCGCACCAAGTGTAGCGTTGGGAGTACAGCGGCGCTCCGTTGGCCACGATGTGGTACCAGCCACTGGCGGATTGGACGGCCGCGCGGCCCTCGTAGAAGCCAAAAGCGCCGAGATGTCGCGCGGCGTAAGCGGCGCGTCCGTCCGGCTCGACATGGTACGCGCCGGACGCATCCCGGACGGGCGCGAGACCCGGCGCGCGGAACTTCTGGACCTCCAAGAAGCGCGCATGGTACGCCGGCCGGTCTAGATAGAGATGGTGGGATAGGTCTTTGGATATGCTAAATTGGCGCCATGTCTCGTTCATATCGCAGCAGGCCTCCTCATGTTGCAGCCCATGCACAGTTTCCCGCCCATGCAATCCGCTCGCAGTTCCGTGTACTTTTCGCTCTCCCAGGTCTCATATAGACTCGCGTCGCTTACATTCCTGAAATCTCCCAGCGTTCGGCGCGGCAGGTAGTGGCGGGAGCGGTGAACATGTTCACCACGTCGCCGACCTGCCGGACACGCGCCATGCGCCCGGCGACCAGATATAGCCCGTATTCATTCATGTGGACAGAAAAGTATCGGGTTGCACCATCATATATGGTGTATGATTTCTGGAACCGGCCTGATTATACCATACTGACACGAGGAGAAAATGTCGATGACCTCGCGCGACGGCACGTATTCCGACTCGATAGTGTTCGACGCTCTGAATGTGAGCAACTGGGACAGCGCTGCGGTGTTCGACAGCCTCGACGCGGGCGGGGTTACGGGCATCAACGCGACGGTGGCGATCTGGGAGGGGTTCAGGGAGACTATGGACAACCTGGCGGGGTGGATTCACAGGTTCGAGCGATACTCGGATACGCTTATGCAGGCGCGGACGGCGGCGGACATCCTCCAAGCCAAAGAGCAAGGCAAGGTGGGCGTCGCGCTCGGCTGGCAGAACGCATCGCCCATCGAGAACGACATCAACAGGCTGGCGCTGTTCCACGAGCTGGGGGTGCGGATCATCCAGATCACCTACAACGAACGCAACCTGGTGGGCAACGGCTGCTATGAGCGGACTGACGAGGGGTTGAGCAGATTCGGGCAGGACGTGGTGCGGGAGATGAACCGGCTTGGCATTCTGATAGACCTTTCGCACGTAGGCGACCGGACGACGCTGGATGCGGCGGAGATGTCGGAGCAGCCGGTCGCCTGCACCCACGCCAACGCGCGTGGGTTCTTCGAGCATCCGCGCAACAAGACGGACGACGCGCTGAGGCTGATAGCGGAACGCGGCGGGGTGATCGGGGCGAACGCATTTCCGCCGTTCCTGCGAAACGGATTCGAGTCCACCCTATCCGACTACGTGGACGCGATAGACGACCTGGTGGAGCGCGTGGGCATAGACCACGTGGGCATAGGCACGGACTACACCCAGAACCAGCCCAAGGAGTTCTTCGACTGGATATTCTCCCAGCAGGGCACGAAGAAGATGGACGTGTCGGACGCCTACCCCGAGAACCTGCTGCACCCGGCGGGCATGGAGACGCCGGACAGTCTGTCCAACGTCGCAGTCGGGCTGCGGGCGCGGGGCTACGGCGCGGACGACATAGCCAAGCTGCTGGGCGGCAACTGGATTCGGCTGTTCCGGCAAGTGTGGGGCGCGTAAGCGCTTAGAAGTCGGCGCCGTCGGCTATCTCGCCGTCCGTGTCGGCGTCTATGCGGTCGGGGCAGTCGTTGGGTGTAATGTCGCACATCTTGCACTCGAGCGCGCTGGGGCGGCGGCGCGGCGCATCGGCGGCTGTGATGCGCCGTATGAGCGTGTGGAGATCCGCGCGGAACGAGTCGTTGACCGCGCTCGCGGCTATCTCTATCTCGCCACCGTCGGCGTAAGCCACCCGGCCTTCGAAGCTCATGCCCCGGTAGCGGTTTACGTAGGGCAGCGCATACATATAGATCATGACCTGCGCGGCGTCGTACGGACGCTGTCTGCCGGTCTTGATGTCGTAGATGGTGGCGTGGTTGTCCTCACTGACGGCTACGAGGTCGGGCCTGCCGCCGATTGCCGCGCCGGAACCGCCGCGCAGAGTAAAGCGGCACTGGTTTTCGGTTAGCACGGAGCTTCCGCCGGCTTCGAGGCGGTCCCGGACCTCGTTGAGCATCGCGGTGTGGCGTATCTGCCACGCCACTGCGTCGAAGTCGCCGGGCATCCGCTCGAAGTTCTTGTAGTGCGCCTTGAACCACGCCGCCCACTCGCAGGACGCGTCGCCGACGAGTAGCCTCGCCAGCCAGGTCGCCCAGATGTACGGTCCCGATCTGGGCTGGGGGGTTCGCGCCGCGTTCATGGCTATGGCCGTTCGGACATTTCGAAGGTAGCGTCGGAGACGTCTCTGGCGCCGCGCCTGTCCTTGCGGGCCTTGAACTTGCCCTTGAAGCGGCGGATCTGCCCATCCATCACATCGGCCACGTTGTCAACGGCGGCGTAGAGGTTGACGCCGCTGTCGTGGCCCCTGAACGTGTGCCCTGAGACGTTGAGGGTCATCCGCGCGCGGATGCGATCGGGCGTGGCGCGGGCGCGGGTTCTGGACACTTCGAGCTTGGCGTCTCCCATGTTGGGCAGGTGCCGCTGAATCCGGTTGAACTTCTTGTGGATGTACCGTTCGGATTCGGGGTTGAGGTCGATGTTCTTGGTGTGGATGCTGATGCTCATTCGCGCCGACCTCCTTTTTGATGATGCGGAACGCTGCGGCTCCGCGACCTGTGTAAGTCCATTGTATGGGCAGTTGGACGCGGCGGCTAGTGGCAAACCGTGGGGTATTTTGGAGCGAATGGGAAAACTTGCCCCGCGCGCGCTGGGCGCTGTAAAGTATGTCTAACGACTCACTCTAGCGCTTAGGCGAGGACTTTTCGTTTCGCGGACAGGTGGCCGAGCGGCTGAAGGCGCGCCCCTGCTAAGGGCGTAGGGTCTCAAAAGGCTCTCGTGGGTTCGAATCCCACCCTGTCCGCCATCGCCCCAACTCGCGTGGGGCATAGCTTGGGCGGCCACCAGGGACGCCCTGCGAAGACGCAACACCCAAGTTCCGCCTACCAGGGAGATAATGAACAAGGGCGTACTGCAAAAGTACAGAGATTACCTCCCGGTGACCGACGATACCCCGATGTTCTCCCTCGGCGAGGGGGATACGCCGCTCGTCAGGTCGCGCTCCATCGGCCCGATGGTCGGGTGCGAGGAGTTGTACTTCAAGCTCGAAGGCTGCAACCCGACGGGGTCTTTCAAGGATCGCGGCATGGCGGTGGCGGTGGCCAAGGCGATGGAGGCGGGCGTTCGGAGCATCGCGTGCGCTTCGACGGGCAATACCAGCGCGTCGGCGGCGGCCTACGGAGCTTATCTGGGAATACCGACTACGGTGATAGTGCCGAAGGGCAACATATCTAGGGGGAAGTTGGCGCAGGCGATAGCCTATGGCGCCCGCATCATGCTGATTCGCGGCAGTTTCGACCATGCGCTGGAACTTGTCCGCGAGCTTACCGAACGAAACCCCATCACGCTGGTCAACTCGGTCAACCCCAACCGCATCCAGGGGCAGAAGACAGCCTCGTTCGAGATAGTGGAAGACCTGGGCGGCGCCCCCGACTACGTGTTCATGCCCGTCGGCAACGCCGGCAACATCACCGCGTACTGGCTGGGCTTCCAGGAAGCGCACATCAACGAGTGGGCCGGCTCGCGTCCGAGGATGATGGGCTTCCAGGCGCAGGGCGCCGCGCCGATCGTGCGCGGCGACGTGGTGCCTGACCCTGAAACCATCGCATCCGCCATCAGAATAGGCAATCCCGCAAGCTGGAACAGCGCCATCAGGGCGCGGGATGAGTCGGGCGGCACGATCGACATGGTATCGGACGAAGACATCTTGGAGGCGTACCGGCTAATGGCGAGCCGCGAGGGCGTGTTCTGCGAGCCGGCGTCCGCGGCGAGCGTGGCGGGGCTTATCAAGCACGCCAAGGCGGGGCTGAACCTAGAAGGTCAGACGGTGGTGTGCGTCATCACCGGATCGGGCATGAAGGACCCTGATCTGGCGAACGAGATCGAGCCGGCATGGATGGAGGAGTACCCGCCGGATCTGTCGGCGGTCGAGCAGGCGCTGTCGGTTTAGGGAGAGTCATACATGAGCGTTGAGGTCCAATCGGAGAGCTTTGAATCTGTCTGGGATAGCTGGGAGCGCATACTTCCGAACTGCGCTACGGATACGGTGTTCGTTACTCCCTGGTGGCACAAGACGTGGTGGAACAATTTCGGAGCGAAGGACAACGGCAGCGAGCGACGCATCCTGTCTGTCCGGGACGGCGACGACCTGCTGGGCATAGCGCCCCTGATGTCGGAAGGCGACCGGCTGACGTTTCTTGGCGACAAGGACCTGACGGACTACTTCGACTTCATAGCGCCGACCGCGACGATAGATCGCTTCTACCCCGCGCTGTGGGACGCGATAGCCGACGACGGCTGGGCGACGCTCGACCTGCCGTCCATACCGGCCGGCTCGCCTACGCTGGAGCGACTTCCGGCGCTGGCGGAAGCCGCGGGCATGACGGTGAGCATCGAGGAAGAGGAGACGACTCCGAAGACGGAGCTTCCGGCAAGCTGGGACGAGTTTCTCGCCGGGCTGCGCAAGAAGGACAGGCACGAGCTGAGGCGCAAGCTGCGCCGTCTCGACCGAGAGGCGATCGCTCTCCAGTACGTAGCTGGGGACGAAGACGCGCTCGACGGCTCTATGCAGGACTTCTTCCGGCTGCTGCGCGCCAGCCGCGACGACAAGAACGAGTTTCTGACGCCGGAACGCGAGGCGTTCTTCCTGGACATCGCGCGGGAGTCTATGAGCCGCGGACAGTTCATACTCAGCTTCCTGAAGGTGGACGGGGAGAACGTGGCATCGTGCATCTGCTTCGACTACGGCGGCGACTACTTGCTGTACAACAGCGGCTACGATCCTAGCTACTCGAGGCTGAGCGTGGGCCTCATCAACAAGGCTCTGAGCCTGCGCGCCGCCATCGAAGAGGGGCGCGATACCTTCAACTTCCTGAAGGGCAACGAGCGGTACAAGTACAACCTGGGCGGCCAGGACGCTCCGGTCTTTCACATGACGATAACAAGGTAGTCGCGCGGGACGGGCGCCCACGACGGACGCCCTACGGGTTCGAAGCGGCAGCGCGGGCGACAACAGGGCAGAGGTATGTATGTGTAGAAACTTGGCGCTTCTCAGCTTTCACAGCTGCCCGGCAGGGCGTCTGGGTGAAAAAGACACCGGCGGAATGAACGCCTATGTGCTGCAGCTTGCCCGTGAATACGCCCGCCGGGGAAACCGCGTGGACGTGTTCACCCGCCACCACAATCCGAACGACCCGAAGATAGTAGAAATCGAAGACGGCGCACGCGTCATTCACCTCGACTCAGGCCCCGCCGACGCCGCCAAGAGCGACCTGTTTGGGCACATTCCGCGCTTTTTAGGGGAGTTGTACCGCTTCCAACGCGCCGAGGGGGCGCGATACGACATCGTCCACAGCCACTACTGGCTTTCCGGCAGGGTGGGCATGGCGCTCAGCCGCGAGTGGGGCTGTCCGCACGTCGCCACGTTCCACACGCTCGCCAAGACCAAGATGCGCGCCCGCGCCGGCGAGCGCGAGCCGCAGCTTCGAGAGGACGTGGAGGGGCTGATCATGTCGGACGCGGACGGTGTGATCGTGTCCACCGAGGAGGAGCGGCAGGACATCGCGCGATACTACGGCGCGCCTCGCCACAATATCGAGGTGATACCGGCGGGGGTGAACCTAGATATGTTCCAGCCGGCGGACCGCGCCGAGGCGCGCGCGGCGCTTGCGTCCGAGTGGGGCATACGGGATGACGAGCGCGTTATCCTGTACGTTGGCCGCATCGAACCGCTGAAGGGGATAGACATTCTGCTGCGGGCGCTGCCGATGCTGGAGCACGACGGCGCGGTACGCGCGCTGATAGTAGGCGGCAACCCGGACAACGACGTCGAGATTGAACGCCTGAAGTCCCTGGCGGCCGAGCTCGGGATAGCGGACTCGGTTACGTTCACAGGCTCCGTTCCACAGACGGTCCTGCCGACATATTACAGCGCGGCGGACGTATTCTCGCTGCCGTCTCACTCGGAGAGTTTCGGGCTCGCGCCTTTGGAAGCGATGGCTTGCGGCACTCCGGCGGTGGTGTCTCGCGTGGGCGGTCTCAAGACGTTCATCAGGAGCGGCGAGAACGGCTACCTGGTGCCGTGGCGCTGCCCTGAGTCGTTCGCTCAGCGCTTCGATACGCTGCTGGCAAACCCGGAACTGCGCGACGCGATGGGTCGCGCGGCGCGCGAGCGCGCTCTCAGCATGGGCTGGGGCGCGGTGGCCGAGCGGATGCTGGCGCACTACGCGACGCATATAGAGGGCGCGTGGGGCGAAATGGCGGGGGATTAGGGGCTATTGGTGAACTATATGAACTTGGTCCCATCTTACTAGACGTTCATATCTTGGGTACCATTCACTCCTCCAACCGCCACTTCTGAGAAGGTGGAAATCCAGAACGCCACTCCATCACCAACGACGACTCTTCGAAACTGCCTAGTAAACTAGGACGGGTTCATCACCTTCTGGGCTTGATGTTCCGACCTGATATGATACAATCATCATGGCTAGGTACTTGTTAATCTATATTTTGGACATATTGATTCTGGACACCGGCACAATTAGGTAGTTAGCAGACTCGGCCCAACAACGAGGGAGATTGTCAATGGGGTTCGCATCCTTTTCTGAAGATATCACAGATAGGAAAAATGACGACTTGCGTGAGATGCGGAGGAAGTCGGACCGACGGTCTCAAGTCATCAACGATGGGATTGGAAAATCGTCTGACTTTGTTGTCATGCAAACGAATGGTGTTGGAAAGAAGTTCCATACGTGGGCTCAGCCAGATAAGACTCGGCGTACTCGTTGCACGTCATGCTCGGCGCTTCTATCTCAAATAAAGATGCCTTGCCCTATTCCCACTAGTGCAGTCTTAGCTGAATCACCTTTAAGGTCAAGAGTAAATTCCATCACTCCAAATGTCAAGACTTCGCACAAGAAGGATGACTCAAGGCCAAAGGGATTCTTCGGAAAGCTTTGGGGACGCCTTCAGCGTGCTTTCGCCAGTGATTAGCGAGACCTACCGATGACCTCAATCGCCATAAACACATTGAGACAACCTATCCCAGTGAAATCTATCAAGACTGTCCGAGCTGGCAAGGCGGAGATTGAAGCGCGTCGTCTAATTGCCAAGTCCGACGAGAAGTTTGGCCAGGGTAGATATGGCGCCGCGTCCGCGCTCGCGTGGGAAGCGGTTCAGTTGTCGCTCACCCAAATCGCCATCGAGCGCGGCTGGCAGGCCGATACCAACTCCGATCTAGACATGACCGCAGAGCGTCTCGACAAAGAGTTTCCCGGAGACATTATGATCGGCGGATTCCTGAATGCGCTGGAAGTAAGCTACAACTCCGATGGACAGTGGCTAACACCGGAAGAATTGGAATTTTACCTGCCGCTCATCCCCAGATACGTTGACCGACTTCTAGCGGCGCGCGCGACCGCCAACATATGACGCCGGACGAACACAGGGAATGGGCATCAATCTTCCATTATCTGGCAGATCGGGAATTTGAGGAGGGCCGCCTTCTCTCAGGTTCCGAAATGGCATGGGGCGCCGCTGTTCATGCGATAAAGGTCGTGACCGAACAGCGAAATATGCCGACGTCCAGTCATGCCGCCATGCGAGATTCCGTCAGGCATTTGGACGCTGAACATCCGACTCGGCAACTGCACAGTGGGTTCGGCAACGCCGAAAACCTTCATCGAAACATGTACAGGGGACACCTGAGCCAGACGCAGGTTAGAAATTCTTGGAACCTCACGGAGCGCTTCATTCGAGAGGTACTCTCTCTAGCGTCATGTTGAGGTTATCTGCCCGGTAGTCCCGAGATTCGGCATCTCATGCGGCGCGTCTGCCATGCCGTAGTAGCGGTGGCGTATCGCGTCGTCGTCCATCTGGACGATTCGCAAGCCGGACGGATCCTCTCCGATCGGATACCCGACGGCGCCGGACGTTACCAGCATCAGCCCCTCATGTTCGGTGTACTCGTTCCTGTGGAGGTGCCCCGCGAACACGGCTGAAGCGTCGTAGTCCTTCAGAATGGACAGGATCAGCTCGCGGCGGTCGCCCGGTATGGTCCACATGGTTTCGTCGGCGCTTCTGTCTTGCAGAAACAACGGATGGTGGGTGAACAAGATGATGCGCTCTGCGCCCCGCCGGCGCGCCGTACCGAAGTCATCCACCATGAACTGGGCGAGTCTGTTCCACTCGTCGAGTACGTTGGAAGGATCGAATGCTACGGAGCTGTTGACGACGGCGAAGTGGGTATCGCCGTGGTCGAAGGAATAGTTGTCCGCCCCGAAGCGCTGGCGATAGAGCGCGAGGGATTCGGACGTCGGAGCTTCTCCCACGTCGTGGTTGCCGGACACGAAGTGGATGGGCACGTCTTCGTCGAGCGTCGCGGTGATTCGGTTCAGCTCATCTATTTGAGACTGGTCGGTATAGTCGTGAACCAGGTCTCCGCAGACGACGACGAACGACGGCTTCAGCCGGTTGGCGATATCTATGGCGGCGGTGTACAGGCGGGTCTCGTCGGCGAATCCGGTAACGGGCTCGGACGCCAGCCGGACGTTCAAGCCGCGCGCTCGACGTTCGGCGACCTCCTCGGCGTTGTATTGGCTTACCTGGGCGAACATTCCGAATTGCGGGTCCGCCATCTGTATGAAGTGGAAGCTCATCTCGTCCTCACCTAGTATCTCAGTTCGTACCAGACGGAGTGGTGGACTTGGCGGTAGCCGAGTTTCAGGTACAATTCGCGGGCGGGCGTGTTCTCGGAATCTACTTCCAGCTCCACGGCGTCCACGCCCTGATCGCGCAGGTACTCCATACCGGTTACGACGACGGCGGTTCCCAGTCCGTTGCCGCGGTAGTCTGGGTGAACGCCCGTCATGGATACGAAGCCTATCTTGCCGTGCCGGTTCTCGTTGCGCATCGTCCAGTTGTAGCCGGCCGGGGTATCGTCGTCCATGATGAAGATGATGCCTTCCGGGTCGGTGTTTTGGATGCGGACGCGGGCGGCTATCTCTTCTACGGTGTTTGGACAGAAGCCCCAATGCTGTCCGAAGGCGGCGTTTTGGAGGTCGGTCAGCATCGGCTCGTCTTCGCCAAGTTGGAACGGCTTTAGCCTGAAGTTGTCGCGCAGGGCGAGGGTCGGAAGTTCCGCGCCTTCCCAGCGCATCTGCCAGTAGTCCTTGACCTGCCGGAAGCCGCGCGATTCGAGCATATGGCGCGCGTCGGCGGCGTCGGCAGCCGCCTGGATGTGCAGAACGTCAACGTCCAGCGCGGCTACCTGTTCGAGCGCGGCGTCGAGCAGTCTGCCGCCGATACCTCGACCTCTACTCCCGCTCGCAACACCGCCCTGAACGACGGCGCGCCTGATGGGGATTTCGGGGAATAGCTGGTAGTAGCCAACGAGCTCTGATCCGGACACCGCCAGGGTCAGGTTCGTCTCCGGGGATACGGACGGGTGCGCGAGCATCTGTCGCACCAGTTCCGGCGACGCCTCTTTCTCAGTTCCGCCCGCGCCGCTGATTTCGGTGAACAGCCGCGCTGTAGGCTGAAGGTCGTTCCAGTTGAATCTTCGCAGCTTTACGGTGTGGCTCATATCTTCCCTTGCGCTCGGCTTGTTCCCGAATCTATGAACAGTCGCCCCTGACTTCCCGACGCCGACTGAACGGAGGCGACTACACCCCTACGCCCTAACAAACATCGGTCGAGCGCTTGGCTTGTTGGGGGGATTGTAGCAGAGATGGGGCAAACCTTGTTGACCATCGCTCCAACCTACTATCATATCTGCGGCATATGCCCCAAGATCAGGCCAAGATCAAGAAAGACGCGGTGCGATAGATATGGAAACACCGGAAATTGCGTTGGTAGTTACACCACACCCGGACGATGCGGAGATAGGCTGTGGCGGCACGGTCGCCGGATGGATAGCCGAAGGCGCCAAGGTTTACTACGTGCTATGCACGAACGGAGACAAGGGCACGAGCGATCCGAACCTGACCTCGCCGCAACTGGCGGCGATCCGAGAGCGCGAGCAGGCGGAGGCCGCCGAGGTTCTAGGCATCGAAGAGGTGGTGTACCTGCGGTACGGGGACGGCGAGCTGGAGGACAACGCGGAGTTCAGGGGCCACCTCGTCCACGCCATCCGCAAGTATCGTCCCGACGTGGTGCTGGCGACGGACCCGCACCGGCGGAGCTTCTACCTGCACCGCGATCACCGCATGGTTGGGCTGGTAACGACCGACGCCGCCTATCCCTACGCTCGCGACCGGCTGCACTACCCTGAGCACGAACGCGAGGGGCTGGCATCTCACAAAGTCGCCGACATACTCTACTGGGGCACCGAGGACCCGGATACGTTCATAGACATCACGGACACGATCGAGGCGAAGATCGAGTCGCTCAAGAAGCACGCCTCGCAGGTGTCAACGGACGATGGAAGCGGCAGGGACGTAGGCGATTTCGTGCGCGCCAACGCGCAGCGCATCGGTCAGCGGGCTAATCTGCCGTATGCCGAGGCGTTCCGGCGGGTTCACATACGCGGCTAATGTACGACCTGCACGCGCACATACTCCCGGGCGTTGACGATGGCGCGAAGACGCCAGCGGAGACTCTGGCTATGTCGCGCGCAGCCGCCGAGTCCGGCACGAAGGTGGTTCTCGCCACGCCGCACCGCAAGGACATTACCGAGAACCTTTCGGTGACGCACATACGCCGCCTGCTGGACGAGATGAACGCGCAGAACGCGGCGCGCGGCGTCGAACTGTCGCTTGTCATGGGTATGGAGAACCATCTCGACGAGGAACT
Source organism: Dehalococcoidia bacterium (assembly GCA_034420955.1). Lineage (GTDB taxonomy): Bacteria > Chloroflexota > Dehalococcoidia > Lucifugimonadales > UBA1123 > VXRN01. The sequence continues at coordinate 59,990 of DAOUKV010000009.1, read as the reverse complement.
GCCCGCAGAGATCGAAGCCGGACGCGCGCTGACGATGAACGGCAGCCGCTACATTCTGATAGAGATGCCCTTCTTCGGACGCCCGAACTACATCGAGCGGACGCTGGACGAGGTGATGGACATGGGTCTGACGCCGGTTCTGGCTCACCCGGAGCGCATCGAGGCATTCCAGAGAGAACCGGACATGCTGGCCGGATTCGTAGAGCGCGGTATGCTGAGCCAGATCACGTCGGGCAGCGTGGTGGGAACGTGGGGGGAGGAAGTAATGCTGTTCACGCGCGAACTGCTGAAGCGCGGGCTGGCGCACGTGATGGCGTCGGACACTCACGCGCCCACCGGCTTGCGCTCGCCCCGCATGGACGTCGGACTGGAGGCGGCTGCCGAGATCGTGGGCTGGGATGCCGCGAGCGCGATGCTGACGGACACGCCGTTGGCGATTCTGGAAGACCGGCCGGTCTGATGCGCCGGATAGTCCGCGTCCTGCGAAACTCGCTCAACGGGTTGGCGAGTGCCGCGAGGGGTGAACTGGCGTTCAGACAAGAACTAGCCATCTGCGCCGTCCTCGTACCCATCGCCATATGGCTTGGCGAAGACGGCGTGGAGCGGGCGCTGATGATCGGCTCGCTGCTGATCGTGCTAATCGTCGAGCTGGTCAATACGGCTATCGAGACGGTGGTTGACAGGATAGGGCCTGAGCGCAACGAACTGTCGGGCAGGGCCAAGGATCTGGGGTCGGCGGCGGTGTTCGTATCGTTGGTCTTGGCGGCTGTGGTTTGGGGGTTCGCGCTGTTGGGGTGACGTAGTATAATCGCTTCAGTCCATCCTAAAGTCCCAAAAGGAACGCGCCATGCCCGACACCGTATCCAAAGCCGCGATAGTTACCGGAGGCGCTCTCGGCATCGGCGGCGCGACGGCCAGGCGTCTGGCGCGCGATGGCGCGGGCGTGCTGGTCGCCGATGTGGACATCTCGGCCGCCAACGCAAACGTCCAGCGGATAGCGGACGCGGGCGGGCACGCCGTCGCGCTGGCGACCGACGTAACCCGCTCTGCCGATATAGATGCGATGGTGGATGCCGCCGTCGCCGAGTTTGGACGGCTCGACATCCTGGTCAACAACGCCGTTTCGTCCGCGGTGTGGGGCGGCAACAATCCGCTGGACGATATATCGGAGTCTGACTTCGACGCCGGCATCGGCATCTTGGTCAAGGCGCACTTCTTGGCTGCCAAGCGGGCCGCTCCGCATATGCGCGACGCCGGTGGAGGCAGCATCGTCAACATATCGTCGGTGCATGGGTTGTTCGGCGCGCCCGGCGCGCTTATATACGAGACGGGCAAGGCGGCAGTCATCGGGCTGACAAGGCAGCTTGCTACGGAACTGGGCTACGACGGCATCCGCGTCAACGCTATCTGCCCGGGACACATCGTTACCGAGCGGGCGCAAGAGGGCTGGGACAAGAACCCCACGGGGCTGGACTTCTTCGTAAACCAGTATCCGGTGGGGCGCGTTGGACGGCCTGAGGACATCGCCAACGCTATCGCCTTCTTGTGCTCGGATGACGCGAGCTTCATTACGGGCCACGCGCTGGTTGTGGACGGGGGACTGACCGCGCAGCTTCAAGAGAACTTCGGAGTGCGGCAGGGCCACTACATACAGGATAACCCGGATACGCAACTGCCATACGATTAGCAAGCGAGCCACACGCTCGACCGCAAGCCGAGCGCTTGACCGTTATTTGGTGGGCGTGGTTGTTGGGAATGCCATGGCGTTTAGAATCACGAGGCGGGGGCGCCCACGAGGGACGCCCCTACGGTAGAATCGGGGCGCGGTTCTAAGTACGGGCCAGGCGAGGATCCGAGAGGAGTGATCATGTCAACGGTGGGAATAGACCATATCGCCATGCCGACGGCTAACGCCGAGCGGCTCATCGCGTTCTACAAGAAGATCGGCTTCACGATCAACGATGAGGACGCTTGGCGCGCGGGCGAGGCCAACGCCTTTTCGATACAGGTGGGGGATTCCAAGATAAACGTGCACCCGGAGGGGTACACGGCGTCGCTCAGGGGGCCTACGGCGGTTCCGGGTTCCGCCGACATCTGCTTCGTGTGGAACGGAACGGCGGAGGCGTGCGAGCGGATGCTGGCGGACGCGGGGGTGGAAGTGATCGCGGGGCCGGGTCCGCGACGCGGCGCGCTGCGGCGCCGGAACGCGGTGAGCCTATACGCGCGCGACCCAGACGAGAACCTGCTCGAATGGATGATTTACGACGAAGAGTGAGTTAGAATATGGGCAATCAATTCATCCCGCAAGTGGAACCTGAATCAGGGAGGGTAGCATGGCAGCGACATATTCCGAACTCAACCGGGACACCTTTCTGTGGATGTACCGCACGATGGCAACCATCCGCCGCTTCGAGGAGCAGTCTCGCCGCGAGGCGGACGCGGGCAAGCTGCGCGGGATGCACTCGTCCATAGGGCAGGAAGCGGTGCCGACTGGCATCTGCGCGCACCTGCGCGACGACGACTACGTGCTCGGAACGCACCGTAGCCACCACCACTGCATCGCAAAGGGCGTTGACCTGAACGAGATGATGGCTGAGCTTCTGGGCAAGTCCACAGGCACGAACAAGGGCAAGGGCGGCACGATGCACATAGCCGACATCAACAAAGGGATGCTCGGCGCCAACGGCGTGGTGGGTTCGAACATCCCGGTAGCCACCGGTGTCGCGCTGAGCGCGAGCGTGCGCGGGACGGACCAGGTGAGCGTCGTGTTCTTTGGCGACGGCGCGTCGAGCCAAGGGGTGCTGCATGAATCCATGAATCTTGCCAGCGTCTGGAAGCTACCGGCGCTGTTCGTGTGCGAGAACAACCGATACGCCGAGTCCACGCCGTTCGAGTTCACCGTCGCCGGCGCGTCGGTAGCCAACCGCGCGGCGGGGTACGACATGCCCGGCGTATCGGTTGACGGGCAGGACGTGATCGAGATGCACGAGGTGGCGGCCGAGGCGGTAGCCCGCGCCCGCGCCGGCGAAGGTCCGACGCTGATCGAGGCGCAGACCTACCGCTACCAGGGGCACTTCGGAGCGGACGATCCACTGGGATACCGTTCGGAAGAGGAAGAGGCGTACTACAAGGGCCGGGACTGCCTGGTTCGCATCGAACAACACATCGTGGACGGAGGCTTCGCGTCGGAGTCTGAGCTTAGGGCGATAGACGACGAGTGCGTTCAGGCGGTCGCGGACGCGGTGGCGTTCGCCGACGGCAGCCCGTTCCCCGAGGCGGAAGAATTGCTGACGGATGTTTACGTAAAGTACGCCTAGGAAGCCAGACAGCCCGCAACCCATAAGCAACCTCCAGGAGGCCCCATCATGGTAGCCCAAGCAGTTAGGAACATTTCGTACATCCAGGCGATCAATGAAGCGCTCCGGCAAGAGATGGAGCGCGACGAGAATGTCATCATCATGGGTGAGGACATCGCTGGCGGCGGCGACCGCGATGACAAACAGGATGCCTGGGGCGGACCGATGCGGCTTACCAAGGGGCTCGTCGGCCAGTTCGGACGCGGCAGGATACGCGACACGCCCATCTCTGAGGCCGGCTTCATCGGCGCCGGCGTGGGCGCGGCGGCGTCGGGACTGCGCCCGGTGGTGGACCTGATGTACGTAGGCTTCTACGGCGTCTGCGCCGACCAGATCACCAACAACGCCGCGAAGATCCATTATATGTTCGGCGGCAAGGTGAACGTGCCGCTGACCATTATGACCGGAACCGGCGCGGGGACGAACTCCGCCGCCCAGCACTCCGAGACGTTGTATTCGATATTCACGCACTTCCCCGGTCTGAAGTGCGTCGCCCCGTCTGACCCGTACACCGCGAAGGGTCTGATGACCGCGGCAATCCGCGATAACGATCCGGTTATCGTCTTCAACAATCGCCAGCTTATGGGCATCCGGTTCGACGTGGACGTGCCGGAGGAGCCATACGAGGTCGAGATCGGCTCGTCCCGCGTGGCCCAGGAGGGGTCGGACATCACGCTTGTCGGCATCAGCTATATGACGAACGTGTGCCTCGACGCAGCCGCGGAATTGGAAGACCAGGGCTACTCGGTGGAGGTCATAGACCTGCTGTCGCTGTCGCCGATGGACGATGAGACTATCTTGGAGTCTGTGAAGAAGACTCGCAAGGTGGTTATCGTGGACGAGGACTACCCTCGCTGCTCGGTGGCGTCGGACATATCGGCGCTGGTGGCGGAGGAGGCGTTCGACTATCTGGACGCGCCGCCGCGTCGCATCAACGCGCCGCACGCGCCAGTGCCGTACAGCCGTCCGCTGGAGGCGCTGTTCGTGCCAACCGCCGAGATGGTGGTTGACGCGGCGCTGGAGACGTTGGAGTAACAAGCCGAGCAATGAATTGATACTAGGAGAGTCCGTTGGCAACTCCAATAGTCATGCCCAGGCTGGGCGACTTCATGACCGAGGGCACCGTCGTCAGGCTGGCGCGGAGCCAGGGCGACGAGGTGAACCAGGGCGAGGTTATCGCCGAGATCGAGACGGAGAAGCTGAACTACGATCTCGAATCGGTAGCCGGCGGTCTGTTCCACCCGGTCGTGGACGAGGGAGCGACGGTGGCGGTGGACGGGCTGATCGGGTACGTGCTGGCGGCGGGCGAGGAGCCGCCCGCGCCGGAGGCTGCCCAGCCCACGCCGGGCGCGCGCCGAGGGCGACGGACGAGCGGGCAACGCGGCGGTCGGCAGCGTCCATCGCGGGCAGCGGCCGGGGCCGGCGGTATGGTTCGCTCTACACCGGGCGCGCGGCGGCTGGCAGCCAACTTGGAGGTGGATATATCGCAGGTTACTCCAACCGGGCCGGGCGGTCGCGTGGTTGACGCCGACGTTCGCGCGTTCGCTGAGGCGCAAGCGGCTGCTCCGGCGGTTACGCCGTCGACGCCGGGCGCGCGGCGGCTGGCGAGCAATCTGGGGGTGGACATATCGCAAGTCAGCCCGACAGGTCCGAGGGGACGTGTGGTGGAGTCGGACGTTCGCGCATTCGCGGATGCGCAGGCGGCTCAGGATTCCGGCGCTCCATCCATGCCGCCCGGACTGCCGGAGCCGTCGCGCAGCGAGCCGCTGACCGGGATGCGTAGAAGCATCGCGCGGCATATGTCTGACAGCCTGCGCAACACGGCGCAGCTGTCTTACTTCCTGGAGGTTGACGTAACGGAGGCTCAGCGGCTGCGGCGCGAGGCGTCGCGGGATGACGACACGACCATCACGCTCGCGCACGTTCTGATAAAGGCGTGCGCGGTCGCGCTGACACGAGTTCCGGCTATGAACTCGGTTCTGCACAACGGCGTGGCGCACTACTTCGACCAGGTGAACATAGGGGTAGCCGTCGCGCTCGACGACGGGCTGATCGTACCTGTGCTGCGGGATGTAGGCGGCATGAGCATCGGCGAGATTTCGACGGCGACGCATGAGCTGGCCCTGAAAGCGCGCGGCGGCGGGCTGTCGGTGAACGATGTCGTGGGCGGAACGTTTACCATCAGCGTACTAGGCTCGGTGGACGGATTCACTCCGATACTCGATCCGCCTCAGAACGGAATCCTGGGCGTCGGACGCAGCGTGCAGAAGCCGGTGGTCGTTCGGGGAGAGGTCGCCATACGCGAGATGCTGACGATAAGCCTGACGGCGGACCACCAAGTAATAGACGGCGCGGTGGCGGCGAGCTTCATGCGACGATTGCAGGCGACGATAGAGCGTCCGGCGCGGTTGTTTAGGTAGCGGGGAGCCTGTCCTGCGCCGACGCGTTAACCAATTCGTAACCTCAGTTCGGGAGAGTCCATGCCATCTGAAATGAGACTGTGGCAGATACGGGATAATGAGCCCAAGCGCATCGAAAAGAGTAGTCTGGACTTCGAGTCTCGGCTGGAGGATTGGTTGCGCGATGATATAGGCATGGTGAGCGACGATCTTCTAGTAATCGGTCAGCAAGTTCAGACGGCATTTGGTGGAGTAATAGACTTGCTCGCGATCAAACGGTCTGGGGATCTGGTTATACTGGAACTCAAGAAGGACCGAACGCCACGCGATATCGTAGCCCAAGCGCTAGATTATGCTTCATGGGTTCAAGGGATGGGGCACGCTGACGTAGTAAGCTGCGCGTCGGAATTCTTTGGCAAGGTTGGCGATGACAAAACACTCGAACAGAAATTCAGAGATAAATTTGGTGAAGGCCTTCCTGAAGTAGTAAACGAGAAGCACAGTATCTACGTTGTAGCCTCGTCCCTTGACCCTGCAACTGAGAGAATCATCGAATTTCTTTCAGAGACACACGGAGTAGATATAAACGCCGCCACATTCGCATATTTCAGAGTCGGCGGCGATGAGTTGGTAGGATGCTCAATGCTTTTGGATGAAGTAGTCGTCCGGACACGAGCGGAAACCAGAGGCGCATCAAGGCGTAGGCGACCAAACTCTACTGAAGAAGAACTTCGGGAGGTCGCGCGAGAAAATGGCGTAGTTGAATTGTGGGACAGAGCTATTCGCGGACTTTCCCCTTTATTCCCGGGACGACGCCCTACTTTCTCTCAGAGTACGATGGGTTGGTATGCTAGAACATCTGATGCTTCTACTCGCGCAGCAATCTTTACAATAATTCCTAGTCTAAGCTCCTCTGAATACGGTCTCGTTCTCAGGGTTCGTCAGGAGCGTATTGCCGAACACTTTGGCGTTTCGGAATGTGAAGTCAAGCGCGTATGCGGAACTCATGCGATAGACTTACCCGGCTTTGAGCGAAGATACCCATGGTGGGGAGATGAACATTTCTTCGATAGCGAACGTCTCGATGAACTAATTGCGCTTCTCTCAAGATCAAACGTGAGCGGGCCATGATTACACAGGGAAGAGTTGAAAATGCCGATACCTGCGATTCACCCGGGAGAGCATCTCGCTGAAGAACTTGCCGAGCTTGATATGAGCGCGGAGGCTCTCGCCAGCCAGTTGCGAGTCCAGACCGTACACGTTGCCGATATACTTGACAGGCAGGCTCCTATCACAGGCGACTTGGCATTACGCTTCGCCCACTTCTTTGGAACGAGCCCTGAGTTCTGGCTGAATCTCCAGAAACTCTACGAATTGCGGTCGGCGCAAGAGGAAGTGGGAGCGCTTGTCGATTCCCTGCCGACGCTCAAGGGCTTCGAAGCATCCTCTGTTGAATAGACTGATTGGAATAGGATTGACCCCATGCGCTATGTCAGATTGGGCCGCACAGGCTTGAAAGTATCTCCCGTGTGTCTTGGGACGAATATGTTTGGCGCGGGATACGTTGAAGACGACCGCGCGGTTTCGGTCATTGACGCGGCGTTCGATGCGGGCATCAACTTCGTTGATACGGCGGACGCCTACAATGCGGGACACTCGGAAGTCGTGGTCGGCAAGGCGGTGCGCGGGCGGAGAGACGATTTTGTGGTGGCGACCAAGGGGTTCATCGCTACGGGCGATGGGCCGAACGACGTGGGGCTTTCACGCAAGCATCTGATTAGCGCGGTCGAAGCGAGCCTGAGACGGCTGGATACGGACTACATAGACCTGTACCAGGTCCACTACTACGACCCGGACACGCCGCTGGAGGAGTCGCTGCGGACGCTGGATGATCTGGTCCGGGCGGGCAAGATACGCTATATCGGCTGCTCTAATTTCGCCGCGTGGCAGCTGATGAAGGCGCTGTGGGTGAGCGACAAGCATGGATTCGAGCGCTTCCAGTCCGTGCAGCCGGAGTACAACCTGGGCAAGCGCGACATCGAGGGGGAACTGTTCGACGCCTGCGACGACCAAGACGTGGGCATCATCCCGTACCAGATATTCATGGGCGGCATCCTGACGGGACGATACGACCGCTCCTCGCCGCCGCCGGACGACAGCCACATGGCGTCGCGCCACGCGCAGCGCGCGATGGGGACGTACTGGAACGAGCGGACGTTCGACATGGTAGAGTCTCTGAAGACTATCGCGGCAGAGTTGGAGATCAGCGTTCCGCAGCTACTGATCGCATGGGCGCTGTCGCGGCCCCAGATAACGTCGGTCATCGTGGGCGCGTCGCGTCCGGAGCAAGCATACGCCAACGCAGAGGTAGCGTCCATCCGGCTGCCGGACGAGGTGGTGCAGCGGATGGATGCGCTTTAGCTCGGGACTAATCACTGGGATTCGGGGATATGCAGATTACTTCTCATGTTTACAATATGCACATCGAGGACGGCGCGGTCTCGCATCCGGGCGGCTCGAACAACTTCTTCGTGGGCGACCCGGGCGGGGAGATGGCACTGCTCGATACGGGCGATCATTGGCGAGAGTGGACGAGGGCGATTCTGGATTTCTACGATGAACTTGGCAAGCCCAAGATTAGCGCGGTTCTGATTACGCACGGGCATACGGATCACGTGGGCGGTCTGGACCGCGTCTATGACGCGATGGGCGCGCCTACGGTGCGCTGCCATCCGAAGCTGGCGGATAGGCTGCGGAAGATGCTGGGCGATGACGATGCAGTGGAGCCACTGGAGGACGATGAGGAGATCGAGGCGTCGGGCGCTTCGCTGCGCGCGCTGTTCACGCCGGGCCACGAGGTAGATCACGTCTGCTACTATCTCGAGAGCGACGGCGTAATGTTCACGGGAGATACGGTGCTGGGCGCATCGTCAACGTCGGTGGGCGACTTGTCGGCGTACATGCAGTCGCTCGAGCGGCTGATGGGGTTCGAGCATGATACGGTCTGCCCGGCGCACGGGCCGGTGGTTCCGGCGCCGAAGGGCGCGAGGCACATCCGCTGGCAGTACGACCACCGCGCGCGACGCGAGAGGCAGGTGCTGGAACAGCTCCGCAACGGCCATTCGACGGCGGAGGCGATCACGGACGCCATCTATCCGCGCGATCTGGCGGAAGGCCTGCGACGGTCGGCGCAGCGAAACGTGTCCACGCACCTGACGAAATTGAAGGACGATGGCGTTGTGGAGGAGACTCCGGCTACGTTCAGGCTTAGTTGAGGTTGGATCTAACGCAAAGGCGCGAAGAAGCAAAGGCGCAAAGGAATAGTCTGGCGCTTGCGTTGGATACGGCAGCGTATCCTGACAAGGGACGTCCCTATCGGGTACGTCAACCGGACAGGATGGATTTCGCCCTATCTTCCGCCTCGCCGGTCAGGGCTTCGATGTCTGTGAAACTCTCTTCGCCCTCCGGTTCCAGGAACAAGAAGACCACTTCTTCGACGGGTTTGTTGGTGGCTCGGCTGACGGCGAGAGCATAGGCGCTTGCCTGCGGACGGTATCGCTCGGCAGCGGCGGCCGTCTGGTCTTCCCTGAGCGTGTCCGTCTTGTAGTCCACGATTACCAATCCGCCGCTTGGCGTCTCGAACAGCAGGTCAATGAAGCCTTCGAGGGCGCCGTCGCCAACCGGCACTCCGACGGGAACCTCGCGCCAGTAGCGGCCGGATTCGACGGCTCGGCGAACGATCTCGCTTTCGATGGCGACTCGCGTCAAGCGAGCTATGTCCGATTGGCGGCGCGGGATGCCCTCGGCGACTGCCTGAGCGCGGGCGGTTTCTTCTATGCCGGCTCCGGTCTTGAGATCGATGGTCTGCAATACCGCGTGCACTGCCCTGCCCACCGAGGTTCCGGCGCGTCCGCGTCGCCACGGTTCGTCCTCGGCGTCCGGATCTGGCTTGCCTCCGTCCTCGTCTTCACTTTCCTGATCGGCAACCTGCTTTATGCGGGTGGCGGCGACGGAGACCGGACGGCTGCGCTCCGCTATCACCTCTCGGCGCCGGGCTATCCAGCCATCGCGCATTTCTATGGAATGGTGGGCGGGGTCCGTCGCGCCGTCGCCTGCGTCGTTTGGGTCAGCGTCCGATTCGGCGACCGGCGGAGTCTGCGCCAGTTTGGGAGTGGGCTTCCAGTGGATGCTATCGGCGTCGGTCTGTATGTCGTCCTTGGCGTCGCTGTCTTGGTTCACCGGCCCATCCGGTTCGAGTATTCGAGCTATGTCGTTCGCCGGATGCTTGCCTTTGTTGCGGAACATACTGATTACGAGGTGGTCCTTGGCGCGCGTCGCGGCAACGTACAGAAGGCGGACTTCCTCGTCTGCGTTCAGAGCCCTTTCGTACGCGGCCAGATCGTCGTATCCGGCGGTCTTGTGGTAGCCTGAATCTCTGGAACCGACCCTGACTTCTACGCCGCACTCGTTCGGGCCGCGCTCACGATCGAACAGCACGCTGCTTGGCCGGGCAGATGCTCCGCCTCCGGAAATTCCGGTGAGTATGACAATGGGAAACTCCAAGCCCTTGGAGCCGTGCACAGTCATGACTCGCACCGAGTCTTCGTCGCTTTCGGGGACTGGGATTTCGGTAACGCGGGCCTTTTCGTCCATTTGCGTCTCCACCCACTCGATGAAGGCGCGCAGGGAGTTGCCGCCGGCGTCGGCGAAGGCGCGGGCGCGGTCTATGACGAACCTGTATCGGCGCCACTGTTCGCGCGTCCGGGGGTAGGCGACAGCCGCCTTCATCAGCGGGCGCTCGCGGACGAACTGGTCAGCCAGGGCGGATATGGAAGTCCACAGGCTGCGCTCGTGGTATTCGCGGAGAACCGCAAGCGAGTCCGCCACGGGGCCTTTCGCCGCGTCTTCTCGCCGTCCCGTTCGCAGGTAGTCAAATCTGCCGCCGGACTCGTAGTATTCGAGCAGATGGACGTCGCTGCAGGCGAAGGCGGGGGAGCGCAGCGCGGCGACTATGGAGATTTCGTCGGACGGGTCGTCTATCGCCTTGAGGCAGTTGAGAAGGTCCCGGACTTCCTGGGTGGCAAATACGAGGGATGAGCCTTCCAGCCGGTAGGGGATGTTCGCGTCTTCCAGGGCTATTTCAAGGGTCTGCAGCCCAGTGCGGCGGGACATGAGTATGCAGATGTCGGAGTAGCGGGCGGGGCGGTAGGCCGGCTCGTCTCCGTCGCTCTCGCCGCGCGCCTGCCACTCGGCATCTCGGACGTTTAGGATGAGCGCAGCTATCTCCTCAGCCTCGCGCTCGCGTATGGGGCCGATGTTGCCTTCCATCTCGCCGCCCAGCGCCCAGACGGAGGGGGCGCGGTCGTGGTCGGTCTCGACCTCCCATCGGTGTGCCAGATTCTTGTACTCCGCCTGGTGGCCGGAGGAGTATTTGCCGTTGGGTTCCATCCACACGTCGAAGACGCGGTTTACCCATTCGGTGATGGGGCGGTGGGAGCGGAAGTTCTGCACCAGGTGGACGGTGTCGCCGCCCATGCTGCTGCGGAGCGCCTGCATCTGGCGCACGTCGGCGCGGCGGAAGCGGTAGATAGCCTGCTTGGGATCGCCGACGACGAACAGCTTGCCGCGTTCTGGCGTCATACGCTCCCACTTCTTTTGGCGCGGCGCTCCAGGCTGAACGGACTCGGCGATGCACATAGCGATCTCGGCCTGTATCGGGTCGGTATCTTGCGATTCGTCTATGAGCAGGTGGCTGAAGCGGGTACGGAAGTGATCGCGGGCGGCGAGGTTGTTGACCAGGAGGTCGCGGGCGCAGACGAGCATATCGTGGAAGTGGACGCGGCCCTGCCTCTTGCGTTCTCCGGCGTAGTCGAGCGCGAATTGGCGCAGCGCGTCCAGTATGGGCATGAGCGCGGAGGTACGCGCCTGCTCGAGCTCAACCTGAACCATATCGTCCAATTCACGCAGACGGTCCTTGAGAGCCGCGCAGGCGTTGCTACCGGATTCAGGGTCGGTGTCCCAGTCCCCCTGCCTGCCGCGCCCTTGTTTGATGGGCAGGGTGTCTCTGAGTTGGATGTAGGCGGTTGGGGAGTCGTAGTCATCGAGATCGGCTAGACGGCGAATTGCGGCGAGCTTGGCCCGGACGTGATCGTACAAGATGTCGGACTCGCCTATCTTGGAGTACTCGCACAGGCGCGCAAGTTCGGCCTGGGCGTCCAGCAGATCCCGGATGGCTTGGGGAGTGAAGGGCGCGTCGTCTAACCGGGCGTCGGCAAGCAGGTCGTAGTTTTCGTGGAACTCGCTGGCGATTTGGCGCAGGTGGCTAGTGGTTATGCCGAGCGCGAGCGACATGGGCAGGCTTGGGATTTTGTTCTCGTCGGTGAGCGCGTCGCCTACCCACTCGGACCACTTCTCCTCGAAGGACAGAGCGCCGGCGACCTCGTCGAGAACCTCGAACGACGGCGGGAGACCGGCTTCAAGCGGACGCTCGCGGAGGATCGCGGTCGCGAAGCTGTGCAGAGTTTGGATGGAAGCCTGGTCTATGTCCGCGACTCCGTGTGCGCAACGTTCCCGCTCGGATGCGTCTTTGCATTGATCGGACGCCGCCTTTTCGAGTTCCTGCCGCACGCGGTCGCGCAGCTCCGACGCAGCGGCTTCGGTAAACGTGATGGCGGCTATGCGCTCGATGGTCGTCTTGCCGCGCGATACGAGGCTGACGATGCGATCCACCAGGCTCGTCGTCTTGCCCGTGCCGGCGCCCGCCTCTACGAACAGCGTTTCGTCGAGGCTGTTGATGATGCGATCGCGAGCCGGCTGGTCCTGGGGTGTGAAGGCGATGGGCATGGGGGTTTCTGTTTGATTCGTCGTTTCGGGGGTTTGGGTTCGGCGGCGCATCTATTCGAGGTCTCCCTCGGCGAGTTCGCGGTAGCCGGCTACGGCGTCGGCGTTCCGTTTCTTGGACCACAATACGGCGCGGCGGGACGGGCACAGGGAGTCGAAATCGCAGTATCCGCAGTTCTCGGAGCCGTAGAATCCGTCTTTGCCAGGATTGGCGGGGAAGATACCGCCGCGAACGCCGGACGCGAGGGTTGCGAATACCTTCCCGAAGCGTTGGCGTTTACCCTCGTCTCCCAGGTTCAACGGCTCGGACGGCATTAGCTTGAAGCCGCCTCTGCTCGTGGGGAACCAGTACGCCGATCGCACGTCCACTGCTTCGCCGAGCGCTTGCTCGGCGGCGAGCGCGTATGCGCCTAGCTGGAGCAACTTGCCCCTGTCGGTGGGGTCTTTTTCGAGTCCGTTGTAACTTCGGGTACCTCCGGTCTTGTAGTCGAAAACGAACGCGGAGCGTCCGTCCGGCGATACGTCCACGCGGTCTATGAATCCCCTTAGCTTTATCGTCTCGCCGTCTTCCATCCGCCACGACGCTTCGCGCCATGCTTCGCCTTTCATACCGAAAGCCGCCTCCAATCGCATGGGCGAAACGCCGTATTTGGCTCTAATCTCCGCATCCATATCCAAGAAGGATTCTAGGTCCGCGCGGATGGCGGCGGATTCCAATCGCCACATCACAGGCTTGCCGGTAACGCCGCGTTCTTCGGCTTCAGAGAACTTGCGCTCGGCTATGGCGAGCAGCCTTTGGAGGTGGTCGTCGGTCCACGTCTCGCTCGGGGCGGGTAGCGTTTCGTCTTCGATAGCTTCGCTGACAAACTCCTCGAGTATCTTGTGGACGAGGTTGCCCTTGTCCAGGGGGGTGATGGAGTGCGCGTCTTCGGGGCTTTCGGTATCCCCGAGCCGTAGCGCGTTGCCGAGGAAGTAGCTAAACGGGCACTTCGCCCAATTCTGCAAGCTGGTGGGCGAGTGGACGCGATTCAGCAGGCTGTCCGCGAACCGGGCGCCGCGCGCAGCCGCCGACACATTGCCGTCCCACTCGGTAAATTCGCCGCCATAGCGGGCGCTAGACAAGGCGAGCGAGCGCGGCAGCGCATGGTCGCGCGCGTGGGCTACGAGCGGGTGATCGCGCGGCGGCAAGCCTGCCTTGCTCCATCGCCACAGTCGTTCGAGTTCGTAGTCGGCCAGGTCGGCGTGGCCGGTTTCGGGGGCGGCTTCGAGCGCCGCTTGGAAGGACGGAATATCGGTCAGCCACGCTTCGCCGCTTAGCCTAGGCAGGTCGGAGGCATAGACCGGATCGCCATGTAGCAGAGTCGCCTGTTCGAGCAGCCAGCGAGACGGCGAGTTCGCGCGTCCGCCTGCGGGATCGGCTACCGGGTACGATAGAGTCGCGTCCGGCGCGGTCGCGAGCGCCGCCAGGTAGTCGTAGCGTTCCAGAGCTCGGCGTTCGGCGCGTGTCGGCAGCTCCGCAGCCGCGCCGCCGACCTCCTGACGCGCGCCGTCGGGGATGAGCGGATCGTCGCGGAGGGCGGGCGGCATCGCGCCCTCGACCATGCCGACCATGTGCAGGTAGTCGAATCTCATGCCCGCCGCCTGCCGGATGGGCGCGACGAAGACGCCCTGCCCTATCGAACCCAGGTGTCCGACTGGTTGAGACAGCAACTCGTCGAGCGCGCGCCGGAATGAAGAGAAGTCCGGCTCCGGCTCTATCTCTCCCGCTACGACGAGTGTATCGAGGCCGGAGCTGATCGTGTCGAGCGCGTCATGCTCGGACTGATCGGTATCGGCGGGGATGGCGACGTAGGCGCTGAGCAGGCCTTTCGCCCATCCTACGAAATCGTTCCACGCGCTGCCGTCGGACGGACGCGACACACGCTCCGCGAGGTCTTCGATGAACTCGCGCAGCGCGATGGCGACTTTGGCGTCGCGGCGCATCCATCCTGCGCGTCCCTCGTCGATCTCGCCCTGCTTCTCACCGTCGTCGGCGCGTTGATTCTGATTATCTGCGTACAACTGCAGCCTGTTTAGCCACTGGTCCAATCCGCCGACGATGCCCGCCTGTTTGGAAAGCTTGTCCCAGCGGCTCGGGTTGAAGCGGGCGGCGGGGTTGTCGTCCGTGGTATCCGTGGGCGACTTTATGGGGCTGCCGGTGAACCACGCCGCAACGGCGCCGCGCGCGAACTCGCCGTCTGCGATTTCCATGAGGCCGGACAGCGCGCGTCCGGCGCCGGTGTCGGCGAGCGTTGCGCGGCCCGGTCCGGCGACGGGGATGCCGGCAATCTGCATCTCCTCGCCTATCAGCGCGCCGTATGGGGCAGTCTGGCGGTAGAGTACCGCCATGCGGTGGAACGGGACGCCGCGTCCGGCGAGGCTCATGATGTGGCGGATGGCCCAGCGTATCTCTTGGTGCGGGTCGGGCGCTATCACAAGCCGCGCGCTCGCAAGCCGCGCGCTTGACCGATTCTGTTCGTCCTCCGCCGCTCTTTCGAGGTTGTGGGAAATATCAAGCGCGGCGGCGATGCCGGCGAAGGGCTTGTCCGCGTCATCATCGCCGGTCGCGTTGAGCATCACGGCGCAGCGGTTCCGATCAGCAAGGGCGGAGACCAGTTGACGCTGGGCGGTCGTCATCTCGCGCAGGTGGAAGAAGATTATGAATCCGAGATCATCCAGCGCAGTGGCGGAGCCGTCCCTCACCGAGTCGGCGGCGGCGGCGGCCAGTCGCTCAGCGTCGTAGAAGGCGGAAGTCTTGTCGCGGTACTTGCGGTATAGCGCGACGGTATCTGCCGGTAGGCCGCCCTGCTCGACAAGCCGGTCCAGGGTGTCGCCAGATACCCGGCGCAGCTGCCGGAAGGCGAACTTGAGGCTCTGGTGCGTCATCGGATGCGAGCGTACGGTACGAAGCGCGCCGGTGGCGTCCTCGGATACGGCGCGGGTCGCCGCGCTTTCGAGGACGGGCGCCAGCGGCGTCATGCCTTGGGCGGCCAGCGCGCGCGCCCCCAAGAGCTCCGCCAGCCGCGGGAACGCCATGAATCGAACGTTGGCGAACCCCTTGCGCGCGAACGAGTGCCGGAGCGACAGGTTGGCGTAGTTGGACGGCCCGACGACGGTTACGGGTTCGAGCGGATCGCCTGCCTGCGCGGCTTGGACCGCCATCCAGAGGGTATCCGGGGATTGTGGGGATAGGACGATGGTATGAGACATATGGCGAGGGCCTGGGCCTCTAAACCGCCCGCGTTACGGCCATGGAGGCCACTTTGGGCAGTTCGCTGAGGATTACGGAGCAGCGGTAGCCTGAGGCTTCTGGGGAGCCGGCGCGGATTATGAGGATGTCGTCGGGTTCGGGGACGAAGTTGGCGAAGGTCTGGTAGTCCTCCGGGTTTACGTGGCCTTCGAGGACGCGGACTATCTTGAGGTCGGCTATGGATCGGCCTATGCGGGGGTGCAGATACTCCCGCACGTCTCGCTTGGTCCACGTTCCCCAGAAGTCGGCCGCGCCGCCGATAGTTACCGCCAGCTCTCCCTGGCGGACGGGCGTGGATTCGTCGCCGACCGAGTCGGACGACGCGAGGGACGACCCGAGGACGGAGGCGACGTCGGCTACGGTGTCCAGCACCACTTCCTGCGAGTGGGACGCGGAGCGTACCTGTCTCGGCTCCCACGACGCGAAGACGGTTACGGCGCTCTGATCCGGCGAGAAGCCGCGCTCTACGTGCAGCGGCAGCCAGTCCGAGTCGGTTTCGTTCTCGGCGATGCAGTAGGTGTATTTGCCCGGGTGTCCGATGACGGTGCGGTCGAAGAGGCCGGGTATGGACGCGCATGCGTTCATCAGTATCAGGCGTATGGCGCGTCCGATGGTGGCGTTGGCGCGGTTGCCGGGTCCGAAGATGTTGGCGCCGGAGTTCATGCCAAGCTCGCCAACCGCCGGGCCGTTGACGACGACCAGTACGGCTGCGCCGCCCTGGCTGGACGACGGCGCGATGAGGTTGAACTCAGGATCTAGCATAGCCTCGGTAGCGGCAAGCACTACGGGGAAGTACTCGGGCAGGCATCCGGCCATCACCGCGTTGGCGGCGGTCTTGGCGACCGTGACCTCGCGTCGCCGCTCGGGTATGGAGCCGAGAACCTCATCCGGCGAGCGTTCGGCATAGTCCATGAACCGCTCGACGCGCTCCAGCGTCGGCGGCACGACGGGGAGACCATCCGTCCAGCCCAGCTCGTAGCAGCGTTCGATGGCGGTTACGGCGTCGTTCCATTCTGCGGTTATCAGGTCTTGCATGGCGCTCGCTCTTTCTAGAGGTTTGGGGGTCGTCCGAATGACATGGTAACAGTAGCCTGCCCCAATCCGCTATATTCACAGCGCGTTGACGCAAGCGGCAAGTTGGTATGCTGCCGATGCGATTAGCGCGATGGCTCGAATACCAACTCCGGTATGACGATCTCCCATGTATCGCAGCGAAGGTTAGCTTGATACTCCGGTTCGGACTTATCGCGGCTCCATTCGGCTATCGCCAGAACCTCGGCGGAGCGGCAGCGCATACCGGCGGGCGGCTCAAAATTGCCGGCAAGCCGTCCAACCAACGTTCCGTTGCCATCCAGAATCTCCCAGCGATTGGCGCGGACTCGGATTTCTACCGGATCGCCCGGCGCAAGGGCGGCAATGGCGCGGTGCGCGGGATGGTCGGGGCTCAGGTAGCCAGCGAAGCTCAGGAATACATCCCGCAGACTAAGACTATGATAGAGGCGCGCCAAATCCGGCGGCGCGGGCGGGAGATCGAGCGGCTGCCTGCGATGCAGTTCCGGACGGGATCCCACCAGCGCATCTTGGATTGGATGCGGTCCGAGAAGCCGAGTGAGCGCGAGAGTATGCCGCGCGCGTGTCATCGCCACATAGTACAGACGGCGCGGAGCGTCGGCGTCTTCGCCGCGTCCAACCCGGTTCCAGCCACCATCCAAGACAACCGCGTGATCAAACTCAAGCCCCTTGCCGCGGTGCGCGGTGGCGAGCAGCAAACCGCGCTGTTTCCGACGGGCTTCGCGTCCCCACTCGGCAAGCCATTCTATGAAGGCGTCGGTCGTCGTCTCAGCGCCGGACGTTTCCAGGGCGTAGTCGGCTGTGGCTTCTTGTAGTGTCTCTATCCAAGGGTTGTAGGGTTGGGTGTCTACCCACTCGTTCAGTTCGGCGGCGGACGTTAGCTGAGTGTCTCTACCGCTTAGCCAGTTCACCAGCGTCCGCGTCTCGCGCAGATGCCAGAAACCTGAGAAATCTTCGTTCGCCATCTGCGCGGGAATCCCCTCTAACTCGCAAAGGCTGCGTACCGGGTCAAGGTAGCTCCATTCGCGGGCTATCACGGCGCATTTGGACCAGTCCCAATCGGATGTTAGCTGCGATAGCCGCTTCAACTCGGCGATTGCGGTTTGCGCCTGTGTTATGGGACTATCGCCGGCGGGCAGTATTTGGACCCGACCACGCGCCACCGGGTCCAACTCCGCCCAATCGCCGCCCGGGAGATCGTTGGCGCGCGACCGGTTGATGTGAATCGGGTTGTCCGCCTTCATTCGATGCCGCACGGGTTCTATGACCGCGTTGGCTGCGTCAATGATGTTCTTCGTAGAGCGGTAGTTGTCGGTCAGGTAGACTGGTTTGGCGCGGTAGTCATTCTCGAAACGGCGGATGAACTCGACCGACGAGCCGTTGAAGGCGTATATGTTTTGATCGTCGTCGCCTACGGCGAACAGGCTTAGTCTGTCGTCTTCTTCGGGCATTGTTCTGCCCGCCAGCGCCGAGATGAGCGCGTATTGATCGGGGCCGAGATCTTGGTACTCATCAACCAAAATCCAGCGAAAGCCGCCTAGCAACCGCGCGCGGTATTCGTCGGCTTCGTCCGGCGGCAGCCCTTGTCCGCGTAGCATCGCCGTTGCCTGCCGGAGGATTTCCCGGAAGTCCCCGTCGTCCGGGCGGTTGGCACGGGTGGAAAAGCTGGCTCCCACCAGCCGCATGGCGAGCGCGTGGCATGTCATAGCGATTACGCCGCGCGCGTCGTCGCCTACGAGGTCGGCCAGACGGCGGCGTATTTCTACGGCGGCGTGTCTGTTGTACGCCAGAGCCAGGATGCCGCGCGGGTTCTCGCGCCGCGCCCGGATTAGGTACGCGATGCGGTGAACCAGCGCTTTGGTCTTGCCGGAACCGGGACCGGCGAGAACCAAGACGTTGGCGCGTTCGCGGTCGTCAGCGACGATGCGGCGCTGTATGGGGTTGTTGAGGCTTTCGACGATTGCGCGCCAAGATTCCGGCGTCGTCTGGCGCTCGGTTTCCCTAACTCTATCCGGCAGCCATCGGTTCAGAAATTCGTCTCTGCGAAGGCTGAAGTAGTCCATGGCCAACCGCAGCGCGTCGGCCATCGCGCCAAGCGCCCTCTGCACGTACTCCATCATGACGTGAATCTGCAAAACCTGTTCTTTGTAGTGTATGTCTAGCGGCGCGAAGTCGGCTCGCGCGAAGCCGCGCCGTTCGCGGCGCAACCGTATGGTCATGGCGGGGCGGAGTACGGTCAGCCCCTTGTTGAGACGTATAACCTCCTGTTCGTGAAGCCACAGCAAGGCGCGGTCCATCAATTTGTTCGGATGCCTAACCTCGCTGCTGAGGATTTGATCGGACTTGACCGCATTCAGCAGATTTCCCATGGTAGTTTCGGACAGCAGGTCGGTTCCTCTGCTTCCAGGCGGCAGTTTACCTAGCAAGTGGTTTAGTAGAAGGCGGGCGGCAGTTCGGCGCTGCGCGGCTATCTTATCCAAATCTTTCCATTCGCGCTGCAAGGTAAGCCACATGGTTTCGGTGTCGCTGCCGCGCACTCCGAGACTTCCCCCGCCGCCTTCACCGCGTCCGTCGGCGGCTATGCTGCGGACTATCCTACGCAGGCGCTCAGGCAGGGCGTAGCTGTGTCCTTCATCCTTGAGTGTTTGGGCGGCTAAGCGGAGATGCAGCGTGGAAGTGTCGTCTTTGCCCATGTCGGGGGACGTTTCGCGCAGCAGGTCTATCAGCGCGATTTCCAGCGCTTCGGCCTGCTCGAAACGTCTGCGGGAATGCCGCTGAACGCCGGCGTGAACGAAGGCGGTCAATACCGTATCGTTGCTGGCTAGCCCGAAGGTCTCCATGTCATGCAGCGCCCCCCGCACACCCTCGGCAGTGAGACCGGACGCCGCCATCAAATCGTCCGTGGAGATGCCCTCGTCGGGGGGCGCGTTGATCAGCGCGGCTACGATTCTCAGCAACTGCCCGCGGTACGGGTCCGTGATCCGATGCCGGGCGAGTCTCGCGCGCGCGTCGCCTATGGAGGCCACGCGCAGCGAGGACGGGAACACCTGCACCCGGTTTTCTTCGCGGCTCAGCAGTTCGGACTCTTCCAGCCATGACAGCGCGGTGCGAACGCGGGTATCGTCGGTCGCGGAGTCGCGCTCGAAGGCTTTATCTTCGTCTTCGCTGAGTATCTCGCCGGCGGTGGCGATTATCTCTCCCTCCTGTTCCTTCTTCCGGTTTCTGCGGTTCTTGCGGTCCATGTTTCGCAGCGCTCTCAGGACGCCGTGTATCTCGCGCTGCGTTAGGCGGGAGCGGGCGGACATTCCGAACTGCCGCTCGACGTCGTTCTGGGTGTAGAGAAGAACGCAGCGCGCCGCTTGCTGGTCTCTGCCCGCGCGTCCGGCTTCCTGAAGATAGTTCTCCAACGAACCCGGAATGTCGGCGTGGATGACCAGGCGCACGTCCGGCTTGTCTATGCCCATGCCGAAGGCGTTGGTGGCGACTATGACGCGCAGGTCGCCGCCTATGAAGCTTTGCTGTACGTCCTTCTTCACCTCCGGCGACAGCCCGGCGTGGAAGTGACCAGCCTCCATCCCCTTTTCGCGCAGGAACTCGGCGACTTCTTCCGAGTGTGACCGGGTAGCGCAATAGATGATGGCGCCGCTGCGGTCATCGGCGGGAAGATCGGCTTCCAGCATCTGGTGGATATGGGCGGACTTCTCCTCGCCGCTCGTCCGAACAACCAAGAATTCAAGGTTGGAGCGTTGCGCGCCGCCGTTGAAGACTTTGAGATCGACGTCCAACTCTTTTTTGAAGTAGTCAACTATCTCAGCCATAACGTCCGGCTTGGCGGTCGCCGTTAGGCACGTCACGGGCGGCGGCGCTTCGTCGTCCGACTTTTCCCATCGCTCACGGATGAAGCGTCCGACGTAGCGGTAATCCGGGCGGAAGTCGTGTCCCCACTTAGATAGGCAGTGGGCTTCGTCAAGAACCCAGCAGCCGATCTCGCGCTGTTCCAGAACGCGGCGAACTGAGACGCTGCGTAGCTGCTCCGGCGATATGATTAGGATGCCGGCGTCTCCAAGCCGAACCTTGTCAAGGGCGTCGGAGCGTTCGGGCATGGACAGCATCCCGTTGATTGTTACGCACAACTCGATGCCCCGCTTGTGCAGTCCGCTCACCTGGTCCTGCATGAGCGCCACCAACGGCGAGATGACCACCGTTAGCGCGCCCGTCTTATCGTATCGGGACAGCGCGGGTATCTGGTAGCAGAGCGACTTTCCCGCGCCGGTGGGCAGGATGCCGAGAACGTTCTCGCCCGCCATGGCGCTTTCGATGATGGATCTCTGCATGGGCGCCCCCGATTCGTCCGCCGGCTCCGCTCGGAAGTCGTCAAATCCGAACCAATGCTTGAGTTCCTTGCGGGCGTCGTGCCGTTCACGGCACCAATCGCAACCGGCTTCGGCGCAGGCGTCATCGCGCAAGCGGCGAACCATCCTGCCCGCTTCGGGGAACTGATGCCGCACCCAGGGCGGCATGACGGAGTTTCCGCCGGATACCGACAGCCAAGCTAGTACATATGCCAATTCCCACCCGTGCCGATGAGCGTCCGCTATGATCGCGCGGGCGCGCGTCCGACAGGATTTGCCGTCAAGCAGCGCGCGAATGGCGTCGCGCGCCTCGTCGTCGGAAGGGGTCGGCGAGCCGCGGACGTGTGAGAAGACCATGTCGAATCCCGCGCCTTTTTCCCGCGTAGTCAGCCAGTGCCACGCGGTCAGCAGATCGGGCGGCGCATCGCGGAACGCCGTTAGCTGATTGCGGAAGACATCGAGCGCGAGCCTAGCGTCCAACTCAGGGTCGTTGACGCGCCCACGATTGAGCTGCCCATCCTGATAGTGCTTTACCAGGTGGTGGTACGGGTTGCGCGGGAAGGCGAGCGGATTGAGCATGAGCGTATCCACCGCCGGAAGGCGCAACAGACGCAACGCGGGGTCAACCGCTCGGAGGTGGGGCAAGTCGAAAGCGACTAGATTGTGTCCCAGCAGGAAGTCCGCGCCGTCGGCTA
Organism: Dehalococcoidia bacterium; assembly: GCA_034420955.1. Classification (GTDB taxonomy): domain Bacteria; phylum Chloroflexota; class Dehalococcoidia; order Lucifugimonadales; family UBA1123; genus VXRN01. Next base: position 37,988 of record DAOUKV010000009.1, on the reverse strand, counting down.
GGGCGTCCAGATCATTCAACGCCCCAGCCAAACCCTTGCCGGACGAGTGGATGAACGATCGGGCAGAGTTCGAGCGCACTCCGGCGAGAGCGCGAATGCGAGAATCTTGGACGCCCACTTCCAAGTCCAGAGAAAGAGCGCGAAACGGGATGGGGACGCGCTGGTTGGGAGCGGTTCGCTCAGCCGCGCCCGCTTTGCCCGAAACGAAACGGTATGAACGGTCTATAACCATCGCAAGACAGTCCTCCCATCCAATCCCCATAGTAACAGTAGCCTGCCCCAATCCGCTATAATCCCATCCATGACTTCCCACGATGATATGGATCGCAAGTCCGGCTACCGGCGCATCGTCGTCAAAGCTGGGACGGCGCTCATAACCGGCGGCTCGGACGCGCTGGACAACGCCATGCTCGCCGAGCTGGTCGAGCAGATTGCGCGGCTGCAGTCGGAAGGCTGTGAGATGCTGCTGGTATCGTCGGGCGCGGTCGCAGCGGGACGGAGCGCGCTGGGCGCGGTGGACGGGGCGCGGCGCGGGGACGTGAACATGAAGCAGGTGCACGCCGCCATTGGGCAAGGGCTGATCATGGCTGAATATGAGCGGCTGTTCGGCCAGCGCGGCGTTCACGTGGCCCAGGCGCTGCTGACCGGGCGCGACCTGGATGACCGAGAGGGTTATCTCAACGTCCGCAACACGCTGATGGGGCTGATCGAGCTGGGCGTGGCGCCGATCATCAACGAGAACGACGTGGTATCGGTGAACGAGCTGGGCGGGGAGATATTCGGCGACAACGATATGCTGTCGGCGATGGTCGCCAACATCGTGGACGCGGACCTGCTGTTGATGCTGGGGCAGCTGGACGGGCTGTTCACGGCTGACCCCAACCTCGACTCGGCGGCGCGTCCGATCTCCATCGTCGAGCGGTTCACGGATGAGATAGACGCGCTCGGCGGGCCGTCGGCGGATGGGCGCGGGCGCGGCGGCATGACGACGAAACTGGAGGCGGCGCGACTGGCGACGGCGAGCGGCGTGGATACGATCATGGCGTCGGGACGACGCGAGGATGTGATTCTGCGAGCGGCGGGCGGCGAGCGGAGCGGCACCTACTTCCCGGCGCGCGCGACGCGGATGGAGAGCCGCAAGCGCTATCTGCTAAGCCAGATGCGAGAGTCGGACGCGGCGCTGGTGGATGAGGGCGCGGCGCGCGCGGTGGCGTATCGCAACAGCTCGCTGCTGGCCGCCGGCATCGTGGACGTGGTTGGCGAGTTCGAACGCGGCGACGTGGTGATGGTGATGGACGGCGAGCGGCATACGATCGCCTGCGGCATCTCCAACTATGGCGCGGGGGAGATCCGGCGCATTCGAGGGCTACGGTCCGACCAGATTCGCCCGACGTTGGGTTACTATTTTGGCGACGAGGTACTCCACAGGGATAACATGGTGACGCTTGGATAGGAAGTAGGAGTGAGGAAATAGGAGCTAGAGGTTTTGGGAGACTGAGATTCTTTGGGGACTGGAGATGGACTGATGGTTGCTGCGGAAAGAGTTACGCCAGATATGGTTACGGACGAGCTCGCGGTTCGCGGACAGGCGGCGCGGGTGGCGGCGCGCGCGCTTGCCAAGACGACGGGCGCGGCGCGGCGCCAAGCGCTGCTGAACGTGGCGGACGCGCTGGAGGCGAACCGGGACGCGGTTCTGGAGGCGAACGCGCTGGACCTGGAGAACGGGCGCGAGAAGGGTCTGGCTGAGTACTATCTGGACCGTATGGCTCTCGACCCCGACCGCCTGGCCGCCATCGCAGCCGACGCGCGCTCAGTCGCTGAGTTGCCGGACCCGGTGGGCGAGACGATAGAGATGCGGACGATGCCGAACGGCCTCAGCGTGGGACGGCGACGAGTGCCGCTGGGCGTCATCGGCGTCATCTACGAGAGCAGGCCGAACGTTACGGTGGACATCTCGGCGCTGTGCCTCAAGTCGGGCAACGCAGTCATCCTGCGCGGGGGCAGCGACACCATCAACTCGAACACCGCGCTCGCCGCGCTCATACGAGACGCCATAGCGGACGCCGGCGCGCCCGCGGACGCCGTGCAGCTATTCGAGTCCACCGACCGCGAGCTGGTTGGACGCATGATGCGCGCCAACGAGTACATAGACCTGCTGATTCCGCGCGGCGGGCAGGAACTCATCAACCGCGTGGCCGAGAACGCGACGATGCCCGCGATTACGGGCGGGGTGGGCGTGTGCCACACGTACGTTGACGGCGCGGCGAACCTGGATATGGCGGCCGACATCGTGTTCAACGCGAAGGTGCAGCGCTACTCGGTCTGCAACGCGATGGACACGCTGCTTGTGCACTCTGCGGCGGCTCCGGCGTTTCTGCCGGCAATGGCGCGCCGCTTCGCGGACGCGGGCGTCGAGATGCGCTGCGATAGGCGCGCGCTAAGCCTGGTTGGCCCGAGCAGCGGCTCCAATGGGGGCTCCGAATCGCCCCGTGTCCGTCCAGCTACCGAAGAAGACTGGACGACCGAGTACCTGGACCTGATAGCCGGCGTGCGCGTGGTGGACTCGCTGGACGAGGCGCTGGAGCATATCGAGAGCTACGGCTCGGGCCATTCGGACGCGATAGTTACGGAGGACTACTCTGCGGCGATGCGGTTCGTGGACGAGGTGGACTCGTCGGCGGTGTTCGTCAACTGCTCGACGCGGTTCAACGACGGGGGGCAGTTCGGTCTTGGCGCGGAGGTGGCGATAAGCACCGGCAAGTTCCACGCGCGCGGACCGATGGGGCTGCGCGAGCTTACGTCGTACAAGTGGACCGTGATGGGCTCGGGCCAGGTGAGGAGTTAGCGCGGGCATGGCCGTGTACAACTTCCAACGAGAGACGCGCACGCCGTACTCGGAGTGTTACATCGTCCTTCGGGATGACGCTACCATCGGCAGGCTGGATCTGCACTTCGCCGAACCCGTAGTGCACGCGACGTTGAACGTGGACGATGGCGTTACCAGCGAAGACGTGCAGGACATCATAGACGACATCGAGGCCGAACTGCTGGACGCGGTGGGCATCTACCGGCAGGAGATAATCATCCACGTACACCAGGGCAAGGACTTGGGGGTGTACACGACGAGCAACTTCGAAGGCACCAACGGCGGCGGGATGGGACCGCTTAATTGAGGGGTGAGGAGCGAGAGGGGGACGTCGTTCGGGTCGAGGGGCTGACGAAGCGGTACGGCGAACTGGCGGCTGTTGACCACGTATCTTTCAGCATCCGCGCGGGGGAGGCGTTCGGGATTCTGGGGCCGAACGGGGCGGGCAAGACGACTACGCTCGAGTGCATAGAGGGACTGCTGACGCCGACGTCGGGGGCTATCCGCGTTCTGGGCATGGACATCGGGAGCGACGCGGAGCGTATCAAGCGGCGCATCGGGGTGCAGCTTCAGGCGTCGGCGTACTTTGACTATCTGACTCTGCGGGAGATTCTGGAACTGTTCGCGCGCGTCTATGACAGCGACACGCGCGCCGAGGAACTTCTGGCTACGGTGGGCTTGGTAGACAGGGCGGATACGACGGTCGCCAAGCTATCCGGCGGCCAGCAACAGCGGTTCGCTATCGCGGCTACGCTGGTGAACGACCCGGACATCGTATTCCTGGATGAGCCGACGGCGGGGTTGGACGCGCACGCGCGGCGCGGACTTTGGGAGTTCGTTCGCGGCCTCAACTCGCAGGGTCGAACGGTGGTCTTGACCACGCACTACATCGAGGAAGCCGAGATGCTGTGCGACCGCGTGGCGATCATGGACAAGGGACAAATCGTCGCTCTGGATACGCCGTTGGCGCTGAAGCGACGTATCCCCGCGCCCTTCACCTTCATCGTCGGACTGGGCGAGGGGGACAGCGCGGCGGGGCTGGAGTCGCTGGACGCAGTTGCGTCGGTGTCGGTATGCGACGCGGACGGAGCGATAGAGTTGCGATCTTCGGATTCGACGCGAACGGCTCCCGCTCTGATGCGCTGGCTGTCGGACACGGGCGCGACTCTGACGCGGTTCGAGGTTGCGTCCAGCACGTTGGAGGACGTGTTCATATCGTTGACCGGGCGCCAAATCGAGGATCAGGCAGAGGAGTAGGCGCGTGACGCTCTACGCCCATCTAACGTTGGCAAACGTCAAGATGCTCGCGCGCAACCGTCAGGCCCTGGTGTGGGCGCTGGCGTTTCCGGTGGCGATGGTCTTGCTGTTTTCGGTCATCGGGTCGTTCGATCTGAACCCATCGGACTTGGAAAGCCTCGGCATCGAAGGCCAGTACTCGGCCATCCCCGATGACGTCCCGATCTACGACAACTTCATGGCTCATATGCTGCCCGGCATAACGCTGTGGGGGATTATGAGCTACTCGATAATCGGTATCGCAGTAGCTATGGCGACGTACCGCGAGAAGCGGATATTTAGACGGATCAAAGTCTCGCCGATGAGCGCCGGCGTATTCTTCGCGGCTCAAGTTACGGCGTACCTGGCGCTCTCGCTGGTTCAGGCGGCGCTTATACTCACCATCGGCTCGTTGGTTATGGGCGTAAGCATAGCGGGCAACCCGCTGGTCATCGGGCTGCTGGCGTTAGTGTGCAATTTGGTATTCCTGAATCTCGGCTTCATCGTAGGCGCGTTCTCCAGGACTCCGGCGGCTGCCAGCGGGTTGGGCAACCTGATCGTTCTGCCGCTGGCGATGCTGTCCGGCGTCTTCTTTCCCATCGACCTGCTGCCCGACGCGCTGGCGGCGGCGATGCGCTACCTGCCGCTCGCGCCGATGGTCGAAGCGCTGCGCGGCGTGGCGCTGGGTGGCGACTCTGCGCTGCGATACCCGTTCCAATTGGGGCTGATAGCCGTATGGTTCGCTCTGACGAGCTTGATTGCGGCGAGAGTATTCAAGTTCGAATAACAAGCCGAGCGCGGGGGATTTTTAACGCAGAGGCGCGGAGGTATGATTGATTTGGGACAGTTCCGTCGCGGCGGGAGATTCCCGACTTCGCGGGAATGACGGTTATAGGGCAGGTTACAGCAACCAGCCGCGCGCTTCCTTTCGCAGCTCGGCGCGGAAGTCGGGGTGGGCTATGGCTATCAGCGCCTCCGCCCGTTGGCGGTGGTTCTTGCCCAACAGGTGGGCGACTCCGTACTCGGTAACTATCGTGTCTGCCCAGAAGTGGGGCATGGTTACAATCTCTCCGGACGGGAGACGCGGCACGATGCGCGAGATGGCGCCGCCTACGGCAGTCGAGTAGAGCAGAGTAATGGCGCGTCCTCCGGGCGAGTAGAGCGCGCCGAGGTGAGTATCCGGCTGGCCGCCGATACCATTGTACATCCGCCCGCCGAAGATGCTTTCCGAGGCTATCTGGCCGCGCAAGTCCACTTGCAGCGCGTTGTTGATGCCGACCTGCTTGTGGTTTTGGGCGATGACCACAGGGTTCAGCACGTACTCTGGCGAGTAGAGCTCGAATATGGGGTTGTCGTCTATGATCGTCAGATCCTCGTCGTTGGCGCCGCTCCAGGAAGTCGCGACGGCTCGGCGCTTGTGGATGGTCTTGCGCGCGCCGTTTATGACGCCGGCGGCTACGAGCGTGGCGACGCCCGGCACGGTTAGCTCGGAGTGCAGACCGAGATTGCTCTTGTCGTCGAATACGCCGAGGCGCGGCATGTATGACGACGGCGTGCCGACGCCTATCTGTATCGTCGCGCCGTTCGGTACCAAGCGTTTGACGTTCTCGGCTATCGCCCGTGTCTCGGCGGATGGCTCGTCTATGCCAAGCTGCCGCTTGAGGCGCGCGATGTCCAGGGTGGCGAAGTGGGCGGCTGAGGGCGCCAGCCGCGCCGGGCTGACCCGCCCGATGAGGGATTCGAGATCGGCGCGGCGGTCATCCGGCAGATCGGCGGCGGCGCGGAGCAGCGCCTCGCGCGTCAGCGACTCCGGCTCGACTTCGACCAGCGCGTCTATCTCATCAAGTGGCATGAAGGCGTCGCCGTAGGTGCGGATGAGCGTCGGATTCACCTCGGCGGCGACTTTCCGGGCGCGCTGGGCGAAGCCGCGCTTGTACCACGCCTGATGCCCGAAGGTTATCTGCCCCTGCCGGTTCGGGGGCGCGACGGTTACCAGCGCAACGTCTATGGGCCTGGCTTCGTCGGGGCGCTCGTCGTTTGCCTTGAAGGTGAGCGAGAAGGCGAGCGGCGAGTATGGGGCGAGGCCATCGTTCTCGAACGGTCGCCCGACGGGACCGATGAAGTTCTCTACGTCCACCTTCCAACCGGCGTCGAGGAACGGCGCGAGATCGAACTGCGGGACAGCGACGGTGAGAGTGGCGTCTCGGACCTCGTGGGCGCGGTCAGCGAGAGCGCGAATTATGGCGAGCGGCTGCTCGGACAGCGGCACGACGACGCGGTCGCCGTCGGAGACGATGGCGGCTGCGGCCTCGGGGGTGGTGAGGCGGCGCTTGTAGCTATCCTGCCAAGTAGTCGGTTTCATCGCGGTTACAGCGCCGGCGCTTGCCAGCCGCCGAGGGCGGATTCGAGGAGGGCGGCTACGGCTAGGGATACGTCTTCGCGCCAGGGGCGGGCAATTGCCTGGACGCCGATGGGCAAGCCGTCGTCTGATGTTCCGCAGCGGACTACGGTTCCAGGCCAGCCGGTCAGGTTGTAGGGGCCAGTGTAGAACGCTTGGCGGTTGCTGTCGGCGATGGTTTCACCATGCGGCGGGGCGGGCATCGCCGCCGTCGGGCAGATGATGACGTCGTAATCTTGCATGAACCCGAGCATGTCGCTGCGGTACTGGTCCAACTCCTCTAGCGCAAGGGTGAAGTCTTCGACCGGTATCGGCTCTGCGGAGGCGAAACGCGAGGCCAGGAAGGGCGACTTCTGGGTCGTTCCGGCTTTGTCGAGAAGGCGCTGCGTCCATGCGCGCCCGTCTCCGCCGCCTATCCTGCCGGTCAACTCAGGGACGCGGCTGAGCGCGGACGGGGTGTCTTCCTCTACGGACGAGGCGACGTCCGCCACTACTGATACGGCTGCTTGGACTGCAGCTGCGGTTTCGGGCGTGACCGGCTTGAAGCCGTCAACGGCGGTGTAGAAGGCGACTCTGAGCGATCCTAGATTGACGTCGGCGGGGTCGCCGAGCGGCATGGGCACGATGGCGGGGTCTTCCCAGTCGGGACCTGAGATGATGGGCAGGGTGAGGGCGAGATCTTCGACATAGCGCGCCATGGGGCCGTTCTGTGTGTAGGCGTCGGTGGCGCCCATGCCGTATGGGACGATGTGGCCGGTGCGCGGGACACGGCCGGAGTTGGGCTTGATGCCGGCGATGCCGTTGAAGTGCGCGGGCAGGCGGATGCTGCCGCCGGTGTCGCTGCCAATGTCGAACGGCGAACCGCCAGCGGCGATTATCGCGCCCGCGCCGCCGCTGCTGCCGCCCGGAGTGCGGTCCAGCCCGTAGGGGTTGTTGGTGCGACCATAGACAAGATTGTCCGTCTCGCCTGCGAGGGTAAGCTCCGGCGTGTTGGTCTTGCCGAGCAGAATGGCGCCCGCGCCGCGTAGCCGGGCGGCGACTGTCGAGTCGCGCTCAGGGACGAAGTTCAAGCGTCCCAGCGTGCCGCCGGTGGTAACGACGCCTTCGGTATCGAGCGAGTCTTTGAGCGTCATTGGGACGCCGTGCAAGGGGCCTAGATCATCGCCGCGCGATATGGCTGCGTCGGCGGCTCTGGCCTCGTCGAGGGCGCGCTCGGCGCACAGCATGACGACGGCGTTGAGGCGTCCGTTCACCTCATAGATGCGGTCGAGGTGCGCCTGCGCGACCTCGACGGCGGATACTTCACGGTCTCTGATGGACTGCGCGGTGGACTTGGCGGAGCGGTAGATGATGTCTGTTGCGGTCATGGGCCGATCCTCCGTGTGGGCGGGTGGGCGTGATTGTATCACAGGCTGGGCTTGACGTAGCCGCCGAGCGCCGACTCCAATGCGGCGGCTATCGCCAGCGCCACATCCTCTCGCCAGGGACGGGCTATGACCTGGACGCCGATGGGAAGCCCCTCCGACGAAGCGCCGCATCTGACGACCGCTCCGGGCCAGCCCGTGAGGTTGTAAGGGGCGGTGTAGAATGCGTTGCGGTTCGCGGGCGCGAAAGTCTCTCCGTGAGCGGGCGCGGGCATGGCGGCGGTCGGGCAGACAATGGCGTCGTAGCTCCGCATGAACGACAGCATGTCGCTGCGGTACCGATCCAGCTCTTCGAGGGCGCCAGTGAACTCCCCAGTCGAGATGGGGGTTGCCCTATCCCGTATCGGACGGATGAATGGCGAAAGTTCGGTTGTGCCAGCCCTTTCCAATATCCTGAGCATCGTGGCGCGGCCATCGCCATCGCCGATTCGCCTATTCAGTTCAGGAACGCGGCTCAGCGGTTCAGGGACATCTTCCTCGACACGCGCCGCGATGTCCGAGACGACGTTCACGGCTGCAAGCGTCGCGTCTATCGTCTCCTGCGCCGGCGCCGCGTACTCCGGCGCGCTGGTGTAGAACGCGACTCTCAGATCGCCGAGGGCGACGTCGGCGGGGTCGCCAAGCGGCATGGGCACGATCGTGGGATCTTCCCAGTCGGGGCCTGAGATGATCGGTAGAATAAGCGTGAGGTCTTCCACGTATCGCGCCATGGGGCCGTTCTGCGTGTAGGCGTCCTCCGCGCCCCCGGCGTATGGGATGATATGGCCGGTACGCGGAACCCTGCCGGAGTTGGGCTTGATTCCGGCGATGCCGTTGAAGTGCGCGGGCAGCCGGACGCTGCCGCCGGTGTCGCTGCCAATATCGAACGGCGAGCCTCCCGCCGCAATTATCGCTCCCGCGCCGCCGCTGCTGCCGCCTGGAGTGCGGTCCAGCCCGTAGGGATTGTTCGAGCGGCCATAGACCAGGTTGTCCGTCTCGCCGGCGAATGTGATTTCAGGCGTGTTCGTCTTGCCCAGCAGTATCGCGCCCGCGCCGCGCAGCCGGGCGGCGACGGTCGAATCGCGCTCAGGAACGAAGTTCAGGCGTCCCAGCGTGCCGCCGGTGGTGACGACGCCCTCTGTATCGAGCGAGTCTTTGAGCGTCATCGGGACGCCGTGCAGGGGGCCTAGATCATCGCCGCGCGTTATGGCTGCGTCGGCGGCTTGCGCCTCGTCTAGCGCGCGCTCGGCGCACAGCATGACCACGGCGTTGAGGCGTCCGTTCACATCGCCGATGCGATCGAGGTGCGCCTGCACTACCTCGACGGCGGATACTTCACGGTCTCGGATTGCCTGCGCGATTGACTTGGCTGAGCGGTAGATGATGTCTGACATCGAGCAAATCCCTGCGTCTGCTACTCTGGGCTTAGTTTCAGATGGATATGGACTTTGACATTCAACCAATGAATAGGGAAGCGCCAAGAGTACTATCGGCGCCGGCGTGTCTCGAAGAATGGCGAATGCGCCACTCCCTGTGTATGCTGAGAATCTACTTCTTACACACGCTGAGAATCTACGCGAAGCAATTGTTCAACCTCTTCCCGATCCGATGGTTTGACAATGCGACCAATCACTCCCGGGCACTTGTCGAGCTTGCGAATCCATTCGATCTGTTCGGGTGATGGGTTGCCGTTCTGGGACTTGAGTTCCAAGCAAACCATCTCAGGCGGACGGACCAAGACAAGATCAGGCCATCCTTTGACTTTCCGTGAAAACGTATGCACCACGCTCCACTTATGAAGTTCGGCGAAGCGAATCACCTCATCCTGAAAGTCCTTCTCTAACATATCTCTGTCTGTGTATATCTTATCGCTGTTGGCACTGGACGCGTTTGGCGTGGACAGCCCCCTCGAATTAGGTTCGTAGAAACCGTGACGTTTCATCCTACTATGGGCTGCCCTGTCATATGCATAATACTTAGAACGTCCGGCCTTCGGAACACTGGACTTTGGATCTTCCCTAAACTGGAACACGCAGCGAGTATCGCATAGCTCGCACTTTCCAGTATCAGTATGCCACGCTCCCATATGATTGCATCTGGCGCAGTCGGCGTTATCTTTTCGTTGCTTATCAGCGATAATCTTTTCGTACTGATAGTCAACTGGGTCTATTGAATCGAATCGCGCATCCAGTGGCTGGAAGTCGCTCTGATATTTGGTTACCCAATCTAAAAAGTCCATTTGCCCCTCCCTCAGCGATTCTATAAGGAATCGCGTTGTGTAGACGCTAACCATGTAAGTCTGCATGAAACCTAAATCCCAGCCGGCTTCACGTAGCCGCCGAGCGCGGATTCGAGGGCGGCGGCGAGGGCGAGCGCGACGTCTTCGCGCCAGGGGCGGGTCATGACCTGTACGCCGATGGGCAGGCCGTCCTCAGACGCGCCGGCGCGGACCACGGCGCCGGGCCAGCCGGTGGTGTTGAACGCGCTTGTGTAGAAGTTGGCGGGACTCGCATCCGGCGTCAGAGTCTCGCCGTGAGGCAGCGCGGGCCAGGGACGGACGGGCGACAGTATGGCATCGTAGCTCTGCATGAACGACAGCATACGGCTGCGGAAAGCGTCCATGCGCTCCAACAGGGCAGTGTACTCGGATGTTGGGAGCGGTTCGGCCCGCTCCACGAAGCGCATCATGCCCGGATGGACCCTCTCGGTGCCGGCTTTGTCCACGAGCCTCCGCACCCCGGCTCCGCCGTCCGCCACGATTATGCTCGTTACGTTGGCGTCGAGGTTCTCACTGATAGCGGCGGGCAAGTCTTCCACGACCTCAGCACCGGCGTCGGCAAGCGCGGCTGCGGCTGAACGCAGAGCGGCTTCGACTTCGGCGGTTGGCGATACGGTTCCGTTGTCGGCGAAGTAGGCGACGCGCAGGTCGGATAGATTCACGGCGTCGGGGTCGCCCAGAGGGACGGGGTGGATGAACGGGTCTATGCCGTCCGGCCCTGCGATGATGGGCAGGACGATGCGCAGATCTTCTACTCGACGCGCCATTGGGCCGATTGTGGTGAGCGCATCCATGCCGCCGAGTCCCCAGGGAACGATGTGTCCGGTTCGCGGGACACGGCCCGACGTAGGCTTGAGTCCGGCGATGCCGCAGAAGGCAGACGGGACTCGGATGCTGCCGCCGGTGTCTGTGCCGAGGTCGAGGGGCGAGCCGCCGGCTGCGATAATCGCGCCCGCGCCGCCGCTGCTGCCGCCCGGCGTGCGGCTGACGTCGTAGGGGTTGTTGGTTCTGCCGTAGACGAGGTTATCCGTCTCGAACGACAGGGTGAGTTCGGGCGTGTTGGTCTTGCCGAGGACGATAGCGCCGGCCGCCCGCATCCGCGCGACGGCGGTGGCGTCGGCGTCCGGCGTGAAGTCGCGCCGGCCGAGCGTGCCGCCGGTCGAGACTACGCCCTCGGTATCGTGCGAGTCCTTGACCGTCATCGGGACGCCGTGGAGTGGGCCAAGAGCATCTCCTCGTGCCAGCGCGGCGTCGGCGTCGCGGGCTTCGGACAGGGCGCGCTCGGCACACGAGGCGACGACGGCGTTGAGGGCGGGGTTCACCGCGTCTATGCGGTCCAGGTGCGCTTGTACGACTTCGACGGCTGAGACATCGCGCTCGCGGATGGCGCGGGCGATGGAGGCGGCGGATGCGAACAGGGTATCGTCTGCGGTTGCCATATTCGTATCCTCCTACACCACGTCGAGGGCCATCATGTCGGCGAATGACTCGCGCTTGCGTATCAGGCGCGCTTCGCCTTCGCGGGCTACGACGATGGCGGGGCGTCCGTTCAGGTTGTAGTTGCTGGCCATGGAGGGGGCGTATGCGCCGGACGACGGGATGGCGATTACGTCCCCAGATTCCAGCGTCGGCATTTCGATGTCTCGCACCAGAATGTCTCCGGACTCGCAGTACTTGCCCGCAAGGGTTACGACTTCGGACGGAGCGTCGGACATTCTCGACGCCACCACCGCCTCGTACTCGGAGCCGTACAGCGCGGGGCGGATGTTGTCTCCCATTCCGCCGTCGAGGGAGACGTACTTGCGGACGGTCGGGATGTCCTTGATAGCGCCGACGGTGTAGAGCGCGACGCCGGCGCGTCCGACGATGGAGCGTCCCGGTTCGATGAGCAGCGTCGGCTCGCCGAAGCCGTGCCGTTCGCAGCCGCGCTTGAAGGCGGACGTTATCACTTCGGCGTACTCGTCTATCTCCGGCGGCAGTTGGTCGCGCACGTATCCGATGGCGAAGCCGCCGCCCGGGCTGAACTCGCGCATGTCCAGCCCCTCGTCCTTGAACGGAGCGAGGTAGTCCAGCACGGTGTCTATGGCGAGTTCGTAGGGTTCGAGTTCGAATATCGGCGAGCCGAGGTGGAAGTGCAAGCCAAGCAGGTCGAGGTTCGACGCGGCGATCGCCTGTCGGATGGCGACGGTGGAGTCGCCCGTCTCAATGGAGAACCCGAATTTGCTGTCGAGGATGCCGGTGGTCGTGGCGACGTGGGTGTGCGGGTCCACGCTGGGCGACAGCCGCAGCAGGATGTCCTGGGTCGCGTCGCGTTCGCGGGCGAGGTCGTTCAGCAACCGCAGCTCGTAGAAGCTGTCCACCACGATCCGTCCGCAGCCGACTTCAAGCGCGTATTCGAGCTCGTCGGGCGTCTTGTTGTTGCCGTGGAAATATACCTTGGACATGTCCAAACCCGCGGCGACGGCGACGGCGAGCTCCCCACCGGATACGACGTCCAGCCCCAGCCCCTCCTCCTGAACCAGCCGAGCGATACCGGCGTTGACGAACGCCTTGGATGCGTACAGCGTCTGGCTGTTGGCGTAGCGCGAGCCGAAGCAGTTGACGAACTCGCGGCACATGGCGCGCAGTGTAACTTCGTCGAACACCAGCAGCGGGGTTCCGAACTCGGCGGCGAGAGAGACGGTATCGCATCCGCCGATTGTGAGGCGGTCTTGCGCGTCAACGTCGGCGGTGAACGGGAATAGGGGTCTGTTGTCGAAGGGCATGGTCCGGCGCGCTCCTGTGGTTGTGTGATGTGGGGTACAGTGTACAGGATTGGGGGGGCGGATGCGTTATACTGGGCGGGGGCGACGGACACGCGCCAGAGCGCGGCGGCGGTGAACGGCAAGCCGCGCCGGTTTGGTATATGATGTTCCCCGATAACCACACGAAGCGATGGAGACACAGGAGACGCCACCATGAGATTCGGTATGTTCGACACTATCCGATGGCACGACAGCATGACCGGCGAGGATACGCTGGCGAACGCGCTGGAGCAGGCGGAGTTCGCGGACAAGATGGGGATTGACGATATTTGGCTGGGCGAGCACCACTTTTCGCGGCACGGGATTCTGTCGGGCATCTTCTCGTTCATGGGCGCGGTGGCGGCGCGGACCAAGCGCGCGCGCATCGGCACGTCCATAGTGGTGCTGCCGTTCCACAACCCGGTGCAGGTGGCGGAGGAGGCGGCGACGATAGACATAGTATCGGGCGGGCGGTTCAACCTGGGCGTGGGCGCGGGCTACCAGGCGGTGGAGTTCCACGGAATGGGCGTGGACATCAACAGGTCGCGCGAGATGTTCCGCGAGTACCTGGACGTGGTCCGGAAGTCCTGGAAGGAAGGCAGCCTGACGTACAAGGGCGAGTTCGTTGACATCGAGGACATCTGGGTAATCCCGAAGCCGGTGCAGAAGCCGGGTCCGCCCATCTACATCGCGGTCAGCACCAGCCCGGAGAGCGTGGACTACGCGGCGAGCATCGGCGTTCCCATCCTGGTCGGCGGGCCTACGACGACGCTGGGGCAGACGCCGCGCGTGGTACAGATGTGGCACGAGCGGATGGAGCATCACGGCAACCCGCACGAGCATATAGACCTGCCGGTGAGCGCGAGCGTCTATGTAGCGCCGACGATGGAGGAGGCGGAGAACGACGTCAAGGGTCTGGAGGCGGCGATCAACGAGGAGTTCTACCGCATCGGCAATCCTGCGGATAAAGACGGCAACATTCCCGATAACTACAAGCACTGGGTGCACCGCGACCGCGACCGGCTGGAAGCGGCGGCGCGAGCGCGTGAGGAGGGCATCCGCCCGCTGGTCGGCACGCCGGAGGTGGTGTGCGAGCGTCTGGAAGTTCTGCGCTCGAAGGGAATCAACCGCATCTTCGGCAAGTTCGGCGCGGCGGGTCTGGAGCAGTCGAAGTGGCTGCGCTCGATCCAGATGTTCGCCGAGGAGGTGATGCCGGAGTTCGCGGAGGTAGAGGCGGCGGCGGATTAGGGGGATGAGCAGGTCGGCCTATCCGTTTGGTCCTGCTGGAGTGATATACTTACTCGCACCTGAATAGTCGAAAGCCTCTATTCCCCTATGACTGAATCCTCCCCTCCCATGCTCAAAAACGTCACTACACTGTCGCGCCGCGTTGTTGAGGCTAATGCCTTCGAATACTTCATCATTGGGGTTATCATCGTCAATGGGCTGCTGCTGGGGCTTGGCACGATTCAGACGCTCAATGAGCGGTTCGGGGACTCAATCCACATATTGAATTATGTGGCTGTGGGCATCTTCATCGCAGAAGCGCTTCTCAAGATGGTGGCGTCGAGACCGATAGTCGGTGGCTACTTCAAGGATGGGTGGAACGTATTCGATTTTCTGGTGATCGTGTTCGCGCTCATCCCGTTTACGGGGGAGTTCGCGCAGGTAGCGCGGCTGGCGCGGCTGCTGCGAGTGGTGCGGCTGATCACTACGGTCCGAGATCTGCGCCTTATCGTGGCGGCTCTGGTGCGCTCGATTCCGAGCGTGGGACACGTGATGATGCTGATGGGCATCATCATGTACATCTACTCGATTATTGGATACGACCTGTTCCACCAACATGACCCGGAGAACTGGGGATCCCTCGGCAAATCCGTCCTGACTCTGTTCGAAATCATCACGCTGGAAGGGTGGATCGAAGTGATGGGGACGGCGATGGAACTCTACCCGCTCGCGTGGGTCTATTTCGTCAGTTACGTCGTAATCGCCACGTTCGTGGTGATAAACTTGTTCATCGCCATCATCCTCAACAACCTCGACGAAGAAAAGCTCGACCGCCTGCGCGACTTCCAGCGCCCCGTGTCCCGGCAGGAGTTGCTGTCCGAGCTGCGGGCGACGAGGGAGTCGCTGCGCCGCCTGGAGGCGAGGCTGGAGGCGACTGAGGAAGAGGCCGACTGACCGCGTCCCGCTACAACTCTATGCGGCACACCCGGCCGCTGGGGTCGCAGCACAGCCATAGGGCGCCGTCGTACATCGTGAGGCCGTGCAGCTCCGGGTCTCGGACTTCTATTTCGTCCAGTACCTCGCCGTCTTCGGGAGACACGCGGTGTATCTTCTGCATCACGCGGTCGGCGCACCAGATAGTCTCGCCGTCCCAGGCGATGCCGTGCGGGGCGGCGCCGGGCGTTGGGATGGAATGTTCCACTTCCAAAGTCGCCGAGTCCACCAGGTAGAGCTTGAGGGCGGGCTTGGTGGCTATCCACATCTTGTCGCCGAGCCACTCCATGCCGTGGGGCCGGTTGTAGTCGGGACCGCTGTCGCGCGGGTCGCGGACGCCGGTTCCGGGCGGTTCGTGGTAGCGAATGGTGGAGCCGTCTTCGTTCAGCTCGTACAGCCGCGAGTTGTGAGTGGACGCTATCCAGACGCTGCCATCGCCGACGGTCATGCCGCTGGACTTGTACGTCTCGGTGGAGACGTCCAGCATCGCCTCACCGGTCTCGTAGTCGAGCTTTTGGAGGCGACTGTCGTCGTCTGCCGAGATTACCCACAGGCCGTCGTCCGCCGCCTGGAGGCCGTTTGGACGGGAGCATGGGGTTAGCCACATGTCTTCGATCTTGGGCATTTGGCGCTCCTACACCGGGTCCCACTCAGTCTGGACGGCGGGCGTGGGGTGGATGCCGTAGATGAGCGCGGGCTTGCCGGACTTGTTCGAGAATCCGTGCTTGACTCCGGGCGGCGCCAAGACGAACTGCCCCTTCGTAACCGTGAATGTCTCATCGCCCACGTAGGCTTCGAGCTCGCCGTCGGCGATGAGGATGGTCTCCTCGGTCGGGTGGGCGTGCAGCGGCGGAGCCGATTCCGGCTCCATGACCACCTCGCTGACGGACAGCTGGGTAGAGCCGCGCGACCCGTCCACTACGGACGTGCGCTTGAAGCCGGGGTACATCTCATTCATCTCAACATCGGCCGGGTCCAGGATGGGCATATTCTTCTCCGATCTTGGTTCAGGATTTGGGCGAAGTATAGTTTACGGGGCGCGAGGGTGGCAATCGGATTTGTCAGGGGATTCAAGGACGGTTGAGGCGTGGCGCTGGATTCCGGCCCCCGTATCGGGGTACGGGGCATGGTTCGCCGGAATGGGTGTATGGGGCGAGGAAGAGATTGGGGATGCGGAGCTAGTCGCGGTAGCGTTGGCCCAGGTCGGTGGCGTCTGAAAGCTGGCCGTCGCGTATCTCTTTGACCTCGTCCGCCATTGCGAGGAGAGTGGAGTCGTGGGTGGCGGATACTACGCTGATGCCGCGCTGCACGACCATCTCCTTGAACAGCCCGAATATGGAGCGGGCGTTGGTGGAGTCGAGTTCGCCGGTGGGTTCGTCCGCGAGTATGAGCGGAGGCTCGTTCACGATGGCGCGAGCTATGGCGACGCGCTGCTGCTCGCCGCCGGACAGTTCGTAAGGGCGGTGGTTTGCACGGTTCCACAGTCCGACGATCTCCAGCGCTTCGCGGGTGCGCTCTTCGCGCTCGCGGGCGCGAACGCCGGCGATCCTGAGCGGAAGCTCCACGTTTTCGAACGCCGACAGCAGCGGCAGCAGTCCGAACGACTGGAAGACGAAGCCTATCTTGTGGCGCCGGAGATCGGTCAGGTCGCGCTCGCCCATCTCGGCTATGTCGCGGTTCTCGAACAGCACCTGCCCGGACGTCGGCTTGTCCAGACCCGCCAGTATGTTGAGCATCGTCGTCTTGCCGGATCCGGAGCGTCCCACGACGGCGATGAACTGGCCGGGCATAACGTTGAAGTTGATACCGCGCAGGGCTTCGATGGTTTCCGAGCCAAGCTGATAGGTTCGCCTGAGATCTACGGTGGTGATGAGGGGCAGGACTCTGCTCATAGGGGACTATTCTCCGGGGATTATGGTTACTTTGCCGTCTTCCACCTGCACACGGGCCTTTTCGCCGATGTTCAGCCGGTCGAGGTAGTCTCTGGGTATTTGGACACGGCCATTGCCGTCCACCAGGACGAACTCTTCGAGCGGCTGGTCCGCCTCTACCTCCCCGCGTATGCGCTGGTAGGTAACTCTGCGGCGTATCTCGGTGGACATCTTGCCGTCGCGTATCATGACCACGCGACCGACTTTGTAGGCTATGTCCGGGTCGTGGGTGACTATGAGGATGGTCGTGCCCATCTCCTGATTGACGGCGCCGAAAAGGTCGAGGATTTCCGCGGCGGTGGCGTCGTCGAGCTCGCCGGTGGGTTCGTCCGCGAGCAGCAGGGGAGGCCGGTTGGCGAGCGCGACGGCGATGGCGACGCGCTGCTGTTCGCCGCCGGAGAGTTTTTCGGGGGTGTGGTCGAGGCGGTGTCCGAGTCCGACGAGGTTCAGGAGCTCTTCGGCGCGCTCGCGGCGCTCAGCGCCGGGCGTGTTGGTGAGCATCATCGGCAGAGTTACGTTTTCGAGCGTCGAGAGGTATGGGAACAGGTTGCGGCTGGTCTGCTGCCAGATGAAGCCGACGTCTATGCGGCGGTACTCCTCGACTTCGCGGCCGGTCATCCTGAGCAGATCTTTGCCGCCTACGGTTACGCCGCCGGCCGATGGCGTGTCGTAGCCGGCCAGGATGTTGAGCAGCGTGCTCTTGCCGCTGCCGCTCGCGCCGACGATGGCTACGACCTCTCCGGACTCGACCGCGAGGTCCAAGCCCCTGAGCGCGACGACTTCGAGGTCGGCTATCTTGTATATCTTGAACACGTCTTCGCAGAAGACGTATGGGGCATTGTTCATGTTGGTTCCTCGTTCGCTCCGGTTACTCTTGCGCGCGACTTATATTAGCCCACCCGCCGTTATACAGGCTATGTCTTCAATTGTACATGCGCCTGCGAAAATTGCGAGCGCCTACAGTTCTCGGGGTCGCGTCCATCCCATGCCCGAGTCTGCTCGCAGCCCAGCTTCTCTCAGCGGTGGCTCGATGACGGTGTTCCTCGCCACTCACGTCTCTCCAAGGCGCAAGATGCGTTGGAGCGAGATGCGGCGGACGAGGAGGATGACGCCGGTTATGATGACGGCGAACAGCAGCGCCATGGAGGCGTAGGTGATGGCGAGGACTCCCCAGTTGACGTCTACTATGAATGGGGGAAGCACTTGCGCGCCACGGTCATCGTGGCCGAGGAACGGCATCATCGTCGCGCCGAGCCTGCCGCCCATCCAGGCGCCTATTGCGAGGCCCGCGCCGATTACCAGCGCCTGCTCCAGAAGGACGAGCGTGGTCAGTTGACCCATCGAGAATCCGACGGTCCGCATGAGGGCGAACTGTATCTCGCGATTCTTGAAGGATACGTACGCGTGCACCATGAAGCCCAGTCCGCTGAGCACCAGCACGGCTGCGAAGGCGACGAACAGCAGCGCGCGCCATCCGGCATCGACCATCGGATCTACCTGGCTGTCCGCCAATGCCTGAACGCGGTCATGAATATCGCGGCTTGGGAAGGGCTGGCTATCTTCGAGCATGGATATCAGCTCGGCGCGGTCTTCGGATGAGCCATTGGTCGTCATCCAGACCTCGTTGGAGCGCAACTCGCCTCCGGCGGCCTCGAGATTGGCGTATGCGCTGACGGACGCGAAGTCCGCGATTATGTACGAGCGGTCGAAGACGTCGAGAGTCGGGAAGAAGTCGAACGCTCCGGTTACGGTTACCTTCATCCTGCGGCCCTGCGCGGATACTTCGAACGTCTCACCGACGCGGTGGTCGTTGACGCGCAGGAAGCGGCTGCTGGCAAGTACGGGCAGCGGATCGAGCGGCGGGCCGTGGTAGGCGCCACGACTGACGAGGGGACGGCCTTCGACCCAGATGAACGACGCAGCGCCGTCTGCGCTCGAGCTCGACGCGCCCGAAGCATTTGGACCGCCGGACGCCGGCTTCAGCACGTCTGACTGCGCCTCGGGCACCGCCCTCAGGGCGCTCCATCCGGATACGGTGTCGAATGACTCGACCGCAACCCTCTCGCCGCCCGGCAGTTCGACGAACACTTCGTCCACGGCTATCGAGCCTGCGCGCAGCCGGTTTCGCCCGTTGGTCTCGTGTACGGTCACCGAAACCAGCGTCAGCGGCGGCGCGGGCTGGAGTACGGCTAACTCTCTGAACCCGGAGCGTCGGATGGACTGGCGCATCGTCACCCAGCGCGCCGTTTCCAGACGCCCCATGACGTATGTGAAATAGCGTCCGTTGGAGTCTCGCATACGCAGCGCGAGGGCGACGGTCGGATGCGGCCGGTCCGCCTTCACGGTTATGCCTAAGGTTTGAGCCGTGGGCGGCAGGTCGATGCCCGCGGGGAGCGTATCGGACCCGAGCGAGGTTAGCATGTCTCGCAGCGGTTCTTCGGAGAAGTCGGCCCTGAACCAGCCCATGTCGGCGATCGCGTCTCCTTCTACGGCGAACATGGTGTAGGAGTCGGCAAGCAGCTTGGACAGATCGGAGCCGAAGCCTCTGAAGGCCAAGCTCACGTCTTCCACGCCCGGCAGCGACTGGTAGGCTCCGCGTATCGGCACGGACTCGCCGATGCTGTTTACCAGGGCGCCCGACAGCCGGATGTCTGCGCCGGTGGAGTAGAGAGCGCGTTCGGAGAAGCTGCGCTGGAGCGTGCCTCCGAAGCTGGCCGCAAATATGCCCAGTCCCGCCATGAGAATGAGCATAAGCGACAGGCGGGCGTAGTGCGTGGGGTTGCGCGCCATCTGCCAAATTCCGAGCACGAGGCCGGCGGACAGCACGGACGACAGCAGCGCGCTGGATACGCGCATGAACAACGGGAACAACCGCAGCAGCACGAGCGCGGAGGCGACGAGGGCGATCGCCGGCGCTGCCAGGAGCAGCTGGTCTGCCGCCACTTCGCCGAACACTCCGACGACGACGACCGATCCCTGTTCCGTCAGCTGCCTCAGCAGCAGCAGGCTTATGATGAGAAGGAGGACGTCCAAGTAGTAGCGCTGATAGAAGGGCTGGTCGTATGGGCGCGCCGACTGGCGCCGGTACGTGGTTACGCTCATACGAGACGCCTGGACCGCCGGCACCATGAGCGCGGCAAAACTGAGCAGACCGCCCAGCCCGCTCATCAGGTAGGCGGCGGGCGATACGGAGACCGCAAGCGGCCTGCCGCCGCTAAGGTCTGAGAAGGCCGGAGTCAAGCCTAGGAGGCTTATGACGGTCGCGGCGAGCAGCGGCGCGACGACGATCGCCAGGGCGGCTATGGTCAGACCCTCCAGCACATATACGGACAGCACCTGCGCCGAGGACGAGCCTCGACTCTTGAGGAGCACGATCTCGCCTCGCTGCTGCTCGACGACCAACGACGACAGGGTGATGACGTAGTAGAGGATGACGATGGATATGAGGATGAGTATCACGAACATCGGCAGCTTGGAGAAGAACAGCCGCCTGTCGTACTCGAATAGGGCCCCGTCGAGCTCGGTTATCTGCCGGTAGCTGAACAGGAGCGCCGAAAGCCTGTCTTCCATGGCGTTGACGGAGTACCGAGCGAATGTGGAGTTGGCGGCGTTCAGCTTGCCCAAATCCGTCATCAGCAGCCAGCCGAACGTGCTGTCCATCTGCCGGAAGGCGCCGCCCAGAACCTCATAGTACGCCTTCTCGCTCAAATAGAAGGGCAGCGTTTGGAATGTGCGAGCGGTGGCGGCGCGAAGTACCCTGTCGTCCAAATGCCAGTATTCGTGATCCGGGTCATCGCGGGTAAAGGTTCCGGTGATGACTACGTGGATGTAGGGCGACGAGTCGGACCAGTACGGCACGGCGGCGAATGTGTCTCCCACCGTCGCGCCTATGTCGCGCGCGGCTTCGAGCGGGACGGCGGCCTCGATTGTGGGGATGCCGCCCACCATGCGCGCCGGAGCGTCGCCGGGCGCGCGGCCTCCCGGTTGGAGCGTGGCGTGTTCGTAGAGGCGCGGCAGGTGTCCGAAGTATGCCCGGGGGCTGTCGGTGTCGGCCTCGGCCTCGCGCCCGACAGCCGACAGGAAGAACGTCGAGGTCTTGACGCCGGAGGCGCTGTCTCTGAGGAGCCAGGCGACGCGAGCCTCGATCTCGCGCTCGGTCGCGCTCACGACCTTGTCTCGCTCGGCGTAGGTCGTGGGACCGCGGTCGGACTTGACCAAGATGTTGGTCTCGTTGACGGTCAGATCGTTGAGAACGTTGCGGAGCGCAAGCTCTCTGAGCGCGTCGAAGTATATGACGGAGCCGGCCATGATCGCGGATGCGAGCAGCACGCCAACGACAACGGTGGACATAAGCCGCCAGTTGGCGAGCGCGCGGCGCGCCACCTGGGGCCATGCGGAGACCAGTCTGGAAAGTTGGCCCATCACTCGCCCTCCAGCCGCGACAGTTCGTGGATGTTGACGCGGGTTACGGAACGGGACAGCCAGGCGAGCGCGGCGACGAACGTCGCGACCAGCGCGGCGTAGATCGGCCCCATGAACACCCAGTCTGTGGTGAGTATGAACGGCGGGACCACGGGCTGGCCTGTCTCGGTTACGGCGAGCGCGGATACCATGATCTCACTCATCGCGAATCCGGCGGCGGTTCCCAGCGCAAGGCCTATGGCGGCTATCACGAGATGCTCCGCGCCAATCAGCCGCGTCATCTGGCCGCGCCGCAGGCCGAGCGCTTGGAGGAACCCCATCTCAGCCCTGCTCTGTCCGGCGAACGATATGAGGTAGGTTACGTATCCGAGCGCGGCGACGAACACGATGACGGCGAAGGCGACGAGCATCATGGCGCGCCAACCGGCGGTTATCAGGGGGTCGAGCCTCAGCTCTTCGAGGAGCGTCGTCCTGTCGTGGACCATGTGCGGCGAGCTGGCGAAAGACAGCGCGAGCCGGTATGCATCGTTGCCCGAGCCGGGAGCTTCGGTCAGCAAGATTTCGTTGGGCCTTATGCTGCCGACGGGGGTGAGAATGTTGAGGTGTCTGAGCAGACTGTCCAGGTCGGACACCAGGAAGCCGTTGCCGGCGGGGTCGAGCGTAGGGAAGTAGTCAACCGAATCCATGATACGAACGGGAATCAGCCTGCCGAATATGTTCACGATCAGCGCGTTGCCGACGGACGTGCCGGTGCGTCTCATGAAGCTGGAACTGGCGACGACGGGGACGGGACCGCCGGTTGGACTGCGGTAGAAGCCGCGTATTCCCCTGTCCGTATCTTTGCCGAAGGCGAAGACGCCGGAGCGCGCGCCGTTCTTGACATCCCGTCGCGTATGGCCGATGGTGTCGCGCGAGATCATAGAAGTCGAGAGCGGCGTCCACATGTTGACCCCTTCGAAGTCGTCCAGTATCGTCGGCTCGCCGCCGTCGGCGGACGCGGAGATGTCGTCCAGCAGGATAGTTCCCACAGTGCCGGCCGGCCCAAACGCGGGTTCGTATACCTGGACGCTGATGAGATACAGCGGAGGCTCTAGGTTGGGAGGCGTAGAGGAACTTCTCAGCGTCCACTCTTCGCCACTCACCGGGCCGAAGGTGATCGTATCGGTAACGCCGCGGTGATCCTGAATCACCATCCAGAGGAACACGTTGGGGTACTCGTCCATCGAGCGAGTCCACACGTACATGGTATCGGCGCCTTCCGGCAACTCGATGGGCGGCTGACGCGCTCCGGTCCTCAGAAAGCTCATCACCTGGGGCAGCGGGCGTTCTGAGAAGTCGTCCCTGTACCAGGCGACATAGGGGAACTCCTCGGATTCTACGGCGAACACCTGGAAGCTGTTGCCCGAGTACGTCGCGCCCACCGAACCTTCGCCCCGAAGCGCCAGCGAGACTGAGCTTACGCCGGGCAACGTAAGATACTCGCGCTTGATCTCGTCGGTGGCATCGGCGAAGTGGGTCGGCACGCCGGTTACGCGCAGGTCGGCGCCGACCTCATACAGGATGCGTTCTTTGTAGGAGCGGTCGAGCGTTCCGCCGACCGTGGCCGCGAGCACGCCCAACCCGGTTACCATGACGATGAGCAGCACGAGCCAGCTGTATTGCAACGGGTTGCGCGCCATTCGCCATATAGCCATCGAAGCCCAGACCGGGTACACCCTGGACAGCCTGCGGAGCGCGACAAACAACGCTTGCAGCGGCGGCAGCGCGCCGAGCGCGATAGTCGGAACGTATTCGGGCGCGGCTGCGGCCGGCAAGCCACCCGCTTGACCGATAAAGCGGTAGATGAACAGGGCTATCAGCGCGGTCTGCAACGCAAACGCGACGGCGAAGAGCGGCCACCGTCGCGTTCGCCACGTTCCGAAGTATAGCGCGGCTATCAGCGCGAGGTGCGCCACGCGCGCGGTCCAGCCAAGATCGCCGCCGCCCCCGCTCAGTCCTTCTACGGCTACTATCAGCGCGAGGGATGCCAGCGTCAACGCGGCTACCAGGTGCGCCAGCGCGGGCGAGTCGCCGCTCAGGTAGAGCGCCACCAGGGGGAAGAAACGCATGAACAGCAACGCGACGACGGTGAGCAGGAGCGCCGGGGCGAACAGCAGCGCCTCGTTCACTCCGCGTTCGCCAAACAGGCCGCCGGATATGATCTGCCCGCGCGCGAACAGTTCCCAAAATATCAGCCCGCCGACGACCATCAGGCCGACGTCTATGTAGTAGCGTTGGAAGAACGGCACGGACGGGGGCCGAGACGATCTGAGTTTGTGTACTATCAGTCCTGTTCTCGCGCCGACGACGCCCGGCGCTACGTACATGGCGAGGCAGAGCAGACCCGTTGCGCCTGAGACGATGAACGGCAGAGGTTCGAGAGCTACGGGCAGCAACTCTCCGAGCGTGATTTCTTCGAAGTAGCTGAGCTTGCCGGCGAGCGAGATGGCACCCATGGCGATGAACGGAGCGATGGCCGCCGCGAAGACGGTGATAGCGACGCCCTCGAGCGCGTAGATGCGCGCCAGGTACCACGCGCTGACGCCTCTGCTCCGCAGCAGCGCCACGTCCGGCTCGCGGCTGGTTACCAAGTACGCGACCATCATCAGGATGTAGTAGAGGACGGTTATGGCGGTTACGACGAGGAGCAGCAGCAGTGGGACGCTGGTGAAGAAGCTGCGCCGGTCGAAGTTGTCCAGGATCCGCTCCACACCGCTGAAGGATACCGAGCCGGGCATCGCGAGCGAGATTTCCGACTCCAGTCGAGTCATCCGACGCCGCGTGTCTTCTTTGCTCCAGAGCTTCAGCCTCTCCTTGTCTATGAACACAAACCAGCTGGAGCTGACCAGGGTGCCCGGATACGCGACGCCTACGCCGTTCAGCAGCGCGGGCTGGGTTACGAACACTGCGAGCGGCGGCTCTTCCGGATCTATCTCAACGTCGGCGTCGGGGAGTTCTTCGAGCGGCGCGGGTTCGAGGAAGATGCTGGGGTTCTGCTGCCAGTACTCCTCGGTGGGATCGGTCGGCTCCACGATGCCGACTATTTCTACGAGCGCGCGCGTCGGGTCTCCGAGCGACGGCGCGAATACGACGCGGTCGCCGACTGCGATGTCGAAGACGCGCTCCGACTGCGCGCCGATGACCGCCTGTATGGTGGGAGTTCCGTTCTGCCAGATGATTTCGTCGGACGCCATTCGCCCTTCCAGGAAGTCAACGTGTTCTTCCAGACGCTCGATATGCTGGAAGTATCCGCGAGAGACGCGCGGCCCGCCGCCGTCGGGCAACGGCGCGTCGGGCAGCGGCGCATGATCCGTTCCTACGAGGAAGGTAGGCGATTTGAGGTAGCGCACACGTCCGCGATAGATGTCGGCGATGTTGTTCTGGACCGCGTCGTCGAAAGCGCGATCGGTATCAGACAGCGAGTCGCCGTTCAGCGTGATGTACGGCGATATGGCGTATATGTTGAGTAGCGACTGGTCGGCGCGGTCTATGGCGGTGTCTATCGCCTGTCTTTCGAGCGTGCTGAGGTATATGGGCGCTCCCGCCAGCAGCGAGGCGGCGACTGCAATGCCCGCAAAAATCGCCACAAGCAACTTCCAGTCATCCGCAAGCCGCTTGATGACGAAAGAAACGGTGGTCATCTGGCCGACGCCTGCGGGCGACGGAGCGGGATGTATCTCGAAGCAAGCGTCACGGCCCAGTCCTCATTGAAGCAGAACTTATCCCAAGAGCGATTTTGCTTTGTCGCTCGCGCGTTTCATGTCCCCTCGCAGCCTCTACAGCCCCATCGTGTTCGCTACGGCGTCGAGGTGGACGCCTGCGTCGCCGAACATTAGCTCAGCCGCCTTCGCCCGGCGGGAGTAGAGTTGCATGTCGTGTTCCTGGGTGAAGCCTATCGCGCCGTGGCACTGGTGGGCGAGCGCGCAGACGCGCTGGTAGGCGTCGGATGCCCACGCCTTCGCCATTGCTACGTCTTGATCGGCGGGCTGGCGCTCGGCGAGCTTCCATGCGGCTCTGTAGGTCATGTGCCGGCAACCTTCGACATCGGCGGCCATGTCCGCGACATGGTGCTGGATCGCCTGGAACGAGCCTATGGAGCGTCCGAACTGTATCCGCTCCTTGGCGTAGCGGACGGTCATGTCCAGAACGCGCTCCGCGCCGCCGAGCATTTCGGCGCACTTGCCCACCGCGCCCCACTTCAGCGCGGTGTCCAGCGCGTGCCAGCCGGCGTTCGGCTCGCCTATGAGCGCGGACGTCGGAACGCGGACGTCGTCGAATACGATCTCGGACTGGCGATCGGACGCGATAGTCCGAAGCGGCGTTTGGACCACGCCCTGAGCGCCGGACGGGACGATGAAGAGGCTGATGTCCGCATCGGCTTCTCCCGTTCTGGCGGCTACTACCACATAGTCAGATACGTGGGCGTTGGGGACGTAGAGCTTAGTTCCGTTGATGACGTATTCGTCGCCGGAGCGGTGGGCGTTGGTCTGAACTCCGCGCGCATCCCAGCGTCCGCCGGGTTCGGTTAGCGCGAGAGTGGCTATGAGCTGACCGCGCGAGATGCGGGGCAAGTACTCGCGCTTCTGGGCCTCCGACCCCGCCTCGGCGATGGTCGCGCCCACCATGACCACGGTCGAGAAGTATGGGCCCGGCAGGAGCGCGCTTCCCATCTCTTCGAGCAGGATTGCGAGCTCGACGAATCCAAGTCCTTCGCCGCCGTACTCGGACGGAACGACCAAGCCGAGCCATCCGAGCTGGGCTATGGCGCTCCACATCTCGGGAGTGTAGCCGCGCGGGTCTTGCTCCATATCGCGGACGTAAGTAGAGGGGCACTCGGCGTCAAGGAACGCGCGGGCGCTGTTCTTGAGCATCTGCTGGGTTTCGTTCAGTCCAAGATCCAATGGAAGACTCCGGATATATGGCGCGGGGGTCCGTCTCAGCCCGTAAAAACGGCGGGGCGCGCCAACGCGCGCCCCCATCCGTTCCAGATCTCTGTCGCTGCACTCCGACGATGTTGACGCCGGCGCCCAGAAGCCTACGGGTTGCCCACAACCATGCAGGTTACGGTGCGGACAATGCCGGATACGGTGTGGACTTCGCGGGTAACTATCTGTCCGACGGCGTTCAGATCGTTGGCGGATACGACGGCGATGATGTCGTAGGGGCCGGTTACCGTGTCAACGGTATCGACGCCGGGAAGCTGCCTGAGCGCTTTTGACACGTCCTCGGACTCTCCGACGGACGTTTCTATGAGAATGTAGGCCTTGGTGCTCATTTCGGTTGACCTCCGCGCGACGCGCGCGGCGAACGGCGCGCCTCAATTCGTCTGGGAGTAGGTTGGCGATATTCTAAGGCTGAGTATGAGAGAGTGTCAAACCGCTTATTAACGCTGCCCTTGACGGAGGCGCCGCGCTTCCATACCATTCGACAGGAATCTCACTGGGCGGCGGAAACGAAATGTTCATAGACCTTCATACCCACTCGGTATCTTCGGACGACTCCAGAGCGACTGTGGAGCAGTACGTCAAATGGGTCGGCGTGCTGCGCCGCAAAGGACACCGCATAGACGGCTTCGTCCTGACAGAGCACCGAAAATTCGATTTCGACAAGGACTACTCCGAGCTTGCTCGCGCCGGCGACGTAATGATCCTGAAAGGCTCGGAGCTGGATACCAACATGGGGCACTTCTTGGTCTATGGCGTTAGCGAAGCGTTGACGGACGCGATAGACTTCGGCGACGTTCACATGGACGCGCTCGAACTCGTCCGCGCCGCCGATGAGTTCGGCGCGATCGCGGCGCCGGCGCATCCGGGACGTTTCGGAATCGGCCTGTGCGAGTTCGCCGACAACGGCCTTGACCTCAGCTCCATCCGCGCCGCCGAGGGGTTGAACGGGTCGAACAGGCCGGGAGAGCAGGAGCGCGCCGAAGATCTGATCCGACGGCTCGGAGTTCCGGCGACCGGCGGCAGCGACGCCCACCTGGTAAGCGCCATCGGCAAGTGCATGACACAGTTCGAGGGCGTGGTGACGAACGAGGCGGAGCTTGTGACGCAGCTACGCTCCGGCGCGTTCGCTCCCGTATGGCTGGACCAGACGAAGAAATAGCTGACATGGGTATGTAATTGGCAAGGGTAAGGATTCACCCTCACCCCAACCCTCTCCCTGGGGGAGAGGGGGAAACTGGAAGAGAGCGAGTACAGACATGACCACCGAAGACAACGACCTGGTATTCGACCGTAGCCTGCTGGGCGTCGATCACGAGATAGGCTCCTATCCGGTTACCAAGGAGATGATCCTCAAGTTCGCGCGCTCCACCGGCGAGACCAACCCCATATACCTCGACGACGAGGCCGGCGCGCGGTCGGAGCATGGCACCATCATAGCGCCACCCACGTTCTGCAACATGTTCGTCTCCGGCGTTACGCGCCCGGACATCAAGCTCGAATTTGGCGACGTGAGCCTGTTCGCAGGCCAGGCGATAGAGTGCGTTGGGGCGGTCAAGCCGGGCGACACGCTGTTCGCCAAGACGCGCCTCAAGGACGTGTACGCCAAGACGGGACGATCCGGCAAGATGGTGTTCCAGGTCTGGGAGACCAGTTTCGCCAACCAGGGCGGGGATACCGTCGCCCTGGTGCAGGAGTCTTTCGTAAAGCGCAACAGGAGGCCCAGATGACTGCAGACGCGAGCGCTGACCCCATCTACTTCGACGACGTTGACCTGGGCGACGAGGTAGGCCCCGTCGTCCGCGAGGTAACGGACGACCAGGTTATCGAGTTCACACAGGTCTGGGGACGCGAGGCCGGCCCCACGCGGTTCACCAGCCGCGAGAAGGCGCAGAGCGAGGGGCTGCCGGAGGCGATCGTGCCGGGTGCGATGAACATTGCCATCATGTCCCAGCTGATAACCGCCTGGTCGCCCACCGTGCGGCTGGTAAAGCTCGACGTCGTCTTCCGGAGCCCGGTGCTGCACAACCGCCCCTTGACGCTGCGCGGCATGATAACCGACAAGGACGTGGTGGA
The DNA here is from genome assembly GCA_034420955.1 of Dehalococcoidia bacterium. Taxonomy (GTDB): domain Bacteria; phylum Chloroflexota; class Dehalococcoidia; order Lucifugimonadales; family UBA1123; genus VXRN01. The sequence goes on along the minus strand of DAOUKV010000009.1, from coordinate 9,354 downwards.
AGGCTCGCCCCAGATCGAGTGCGACGTTACGATGGAGAACGCCGAGGGGGTGGCTCACGTAATCGGCAAAGCGACGGTGGCGTTGCCGGAGAGGGGCTGAGGATTCACCTTCGCCCCCACCCCGCCTAGTGCTCCATCACGGAGCCGCCGTTGATGTTTATGGACTGGCCGTGTATCCAGGATGCTGCTTCGGTGCACAGATAGACGCAGAACTCGCCGGTCTCGTCGTCGGTGCCGTTGCGCCCTATGGGAGTATTCGCCGCCATATCCACCCACGTCGTCTCGCGGTCCAGATCGTCCATGCGGTGGGTGTCCACCGCGCCCGGGCATACGCAGTTGACGTTGATGCCCATAGGTCCGAACTCGCGCGCCATGGACTGGGTCATACCGACGATGGCAAAGTTGGCCGCGTTGTAAGCCAGCGTATTCGCGCTGCCGCGCTTGCCGGCGGTGGACGAGATGTTCACGATCTTGCCGCCCGTGCCCTGCTCTTGCAACTGGCGCACGAACGCCTTGGTGCAGAGGTAGGTGCCGCCAATCTTGATGTCTATGACGAGCTGGAAGATGTGGTCGTCGAGGTCCAGCACCGGCACGCGGTCGGGGCCGCGCGCGAACGCAGCGTTGTTCACCAGCATATCCACGCGCCCGAACTCCCTCACCGCTTCGTCTATCATGTTCTGCACATGGTCCTTGTTCGTAACGTCGGCCACCAGAGGCAGCGCCTTCACGCCATGAGACTCAATCTGATCCGCCACGCTGTGGATGTCGCGCCAGTTGATCGCCTGCTCATCGGGCGGGAACGTGGACGGATCCCTGCCCGTGCCGGTAACCACCACGTTGGCTCCTTGCTTCGCAAAGCCTACCGCCGCAGCCCTTCCGATGCCCCGCAGCCTGCCCGCGCCGGTTACGATTGCGACCTTTCCATCAAACTCACCCATGGATACCCTCGCTTATGATTTCAGAGTTGGATTGCGTGGGGTGAGTATAGCCTGAACGGGTGGATGTGTAAACGCGGGGAGCGGCGCGATGGCGGACGTGTGATACAATGCCGTGCAGTCCCCTGCGAGGAGTAGGATATGGCTACTCGAACTACGACGGCTCCCGTCGCCGCGCCCGACCGCGCCAACGGATACCCGACCGACGCGGAACTCGAAGCGCTGAACGAAATTTATCCCCACAACGAGGATGCCTATCTCCCAGGCGAGGAGCCTATGCCGGAATCGTTTCCGCACAGCCTGAAGCTGATTGATTTTGTGTCCCTGGTCAAGCGCGCGCTGAAAGATGTGGACGGCGTAACCATCGGCTCCGATGTTAACCTATACTACCGCGAAGGTACGCCGAGCGCGGTACTGGCGCCGGACGTGATGATCATCTTTCACGAACAGTCGGATAGAGTGGTGGCGGGCAACTCGTACTTTCTATGGGCATGGGGCAAGCCGCCCGAGTTCGTGATGGAGTTCGCTTCTCATCTCACGGCGCGGCGCGATCTGGGCGTCAAGCGCGACGTGTATGCCAGCATCGGCATTCTGGAATACTGGATGTACGATCCGCACGGCACGGATTACTACGGCTTCCGTCTGCGTGGCGAGCGTCTGGTGAACGGAGCCTACGAGCCGATCCCCATGCTCGAGACGGAGGACGGCTGGCTGTGCGCCCACAGCGAGGTTCTTGGCTATGACATCTGCTGGACCGGCGCTGAATTGCGTCTGCGCGACCCGAGTACGGGATCCCTGCTTCCGACTTACGATGAGAACGAGGCGCAACTCGAGGCGGAGCGGCGACGCGCAGACGCCGCGGAGGAAGAACTGGCCCGCATTAGGGAAAAGTTCGGCATTTAGAGGCTGGTGGACGGATAAGCCTCCCCGCCTAGGCCCAACTTTGTTCGCAGCCAGCCGCGCAGCATCGTTCGCAGCTCGTCTTTGCACTCCGTCAAGCCGTGTTCGGCGCCGTCGTAGATGACCAACTCTTTCGGCTCGTCCGCCCATTGATGTATCTGCTCGGAGCAGTACGGGGGCAGCCTGGTATCCGCGCCGCCGTGCGCCAGCAGCAGCGGGCGCGGCGAGACCAACGCCGCCCGCTGCGCGCCGTATGTCTGGCTGGACAGGGCGGCCACCGCCTTCACATCGTCGCTGAACGGAGCGGCTGAGATTACGACGGCTCCGCCGAACGAGTGGCCGACGAGCGCGATCTCGGTATGGCCCGTACCTGTGAGGAAAGACACGCCGGCGAGCGCGTCCATGACGCACTCGGGCAGTACGTTGGGCTGGCGGTAGTCTATTCTGATGGACGTAATCTCGCCGCGCAGATCCTCTGACAGATCGCGGTACAGTCCGCCGGCGGGACCGGCGAAGCCGCCGCGCGCGCCCCACACCCACACGATACCCCTCGTCGTGCGGACGCCTTGTTCGTGGTGGACGATCGTGCGGATAGGCCCGCGCGTCGTCCGCAGGGTCATGCCGCGCCCGGTCTCGCCGTCCGGCGGCTCCCAGGGCTGGACGCCGTTTATGCGTATGGACATTTCCGGGGATGTCATGAGGTTCTCTTAGCGGTTATTACGTAAGCGTCGGAGCAAATTCATTGTAGCGTCCGGACCGGCCGGCCGATTCCATACGTGTGAAATCAGCGCGGTCCTCGTACCGGCGGACGGTTCCGCTTTGCACTGCCCAGATGGCGGTGGCGTGACGGTCTATGAATGTACGGTCGTGAACCGCCATCAGAACTGTCCCGGGGAAGGCCTCCAGGGCCTCCTCGAATCGCTCTCTCGATGGAATGTCCAGGTGGTTCATAGGTTCGTCCAGAACCAGGAAGTTGGCGCCTCTCAGCACCAGTATGGCAAGCAGCAGACGCGAGCGCTGCCCATAGCTCAGGTTGCCCGCGGGCTGCAATGGCTCGTCTCCCTCGAACAGGTACAGGTGGAGCAGGGTTCTCGCCTCGGTCTCAGTCAAGTCCGTCGCCTGCCGGACCATCTGCAATGCGGACGCGCGTGGGTCCAATTCGTACTGATCTTGCATCATATAGCCTATATTGATGTTTTCGCCGACCTTGACCAACCCCGACGACGGGGACATATGTCCAGCCACTAATTTGAGCAGCGTGGACTTGCCACAGCCGTTGGGACCCAACAGCGCGACGCGCTCTCCATGTTCCAGATCGAGGTTTACGCCCCGGTACAGCCACTGTCCGTCGTACTCATGGCCGACGTCGTTCAGCATTAGCACGCGAGACCCGCCGCGCGGCGCTCGACCAAAGTCGAGTTTCATCGTCCACGCCGCCTTGGGACGTTCCACCCGATCGTCGGACGAGAGCATCCGCTGCAGTCGCCTCTCTCGCGCCTTGGCTTTGCGAGCCACCTTCTTGGCGCGACGCCGATAGAAATCGTGGGTTGTTGACGTTTCCGTACGAAGCGCGGTTTGCTTCGTCCGGGCAATGTCTCTCTCTATCCGCTTCCTCTCCGCCTCCTGATCCTTCCACGCCGCGGTCTGTTTCTCCAGTTCTCGTTCCTTGACCAGCTTGTAGTCCGAGTAGGCGCCCGGATAGGCGACGAGACCTGGCGCCGGATTGTTGAGCTCCAAGATGTTGGTCGCAACGCCATCCAGAAAGGTTCGATCATGGGAGACGATTATGGCCGCACCCGCGTATCGCAACAGGTAATCTTCCAGCCACTCCAAAGCCTCGATGTCGAGGTGATTGGTTGGCTCGTCCAGCAGAAGGACGTCAGGATTGCACGCGATGACGCTCGCGAGGCCGGCCCTGGCGCGCTGACCTCCACTGAGCATGGAGAGCGGCGTGTCGAGCGGGACCGCGCCAAGACCCAGACCCTGGAGCACGACGGCGATGCGCTGTTCGACTTCGTAGCCTCCGAGCGACTCGAATTCGTCCGAGACGCGGCCATATTCTTCGATGATGGCATCCAATTCCGTCCCAACGGCAGAGGCCATGTCCGTCTCTATCCTGAGCAACGCTTGGTATGCGCTGGCGTGTTCGGCAAGGCCCTGACGAACCGTCTCGCCGAGTGTCCTGGCAGCGTGGGACTCGAAGCCCTGCGGAAGCCATGCGGCAGACGCGCCGGAGCCCAGGATAACCCGACCGCCGTCGGCCCGCTCCACGCCCGCGAGAATTCGGAGAAGCGTTGACTTGCCAGAGCCGTTATGCCCTATCAGACCAGCGCGCTCTCCGGGGTTGACCACGAAAGAGACGTCTTCCAGAACTACTTCCGAGCCATAGTTTTTGGAGATGTTTATAGCTTGGAGCATACTCCACCTCCCGTTGCGACCGGATCCAGACAGGTTATCGGCCAGGATCGGAAAGCCGGTCGGGAATCTTGCGCGATGGCTTCTACTCGAGTTACAGAGCGGGGCGAAGTTTGCTACAGCCGGTAGCCTGTTCCAGGGCGTGGGCTACTCTGAACAGCGTCGGCTCGCCCAGCGGGCGCGTCATTATCTGGAAACCGATGGGCAGGCCGTTGTCAGAGAGACCAGACGGAACGGATATGCCGGGTATTCCCGCTATATTGGCGGGCAGCGTCAGCACGTCTGACAGGTACATCTGCACAGGGTCATCGGTCTTCTCGCCGAGCTTGAACGCCACCGTAGGGGAGGTAGCGGCAACCAGAGCGTCGAATCGCTCGAACGCGCTCTCGAATTCGCGCCTGATTATCGTTCGCACCCGCTGCGCCTTGAGGTAGTAGGCGTCGTAGTAGCCCGACGACAGCGCGTAGGTACCGAGCATGATGCGCCGCTTGACCTCGGCGCCGAATCCCTGACCGCGCGTGCGCTCCAACGCGTCCCACATCGAATCCGCCTCGCGGTCGGAGAAGCCGTACTTCACCCCGTCGTACCGCGCCAGGTTCGCGGAGCACTCCGACGGCGCGAGGATGTAGTACACTGCCAGGGCGTAGGCCGTGTGCGGCAGCGATGTCTCCGACACCTCCGCGCCCAGCCGTTCCAGCGTGGCTATCGCCTCGCGGGTCCTGCGTTCCACGTCCGGCTCCATCCCCTCTACGAAGTACTCGCTCGGCACTCCAATCCGCAGGCCGTCCAGGTCGCGCCCCAGCGAATCCGAGTAGTTGGGGACTTCCAATTCCAGCGATGTCGAGTCCATCGGGTCGCGTCCCGCGATTGCGGTGAGGACGTCGGCGCAGTCGGCCACGTCCCGCGTGATGGGGCCTATCTGGTCTAGAGAGCTCGCGAACGCCACAAGGCCATAGCGCGAGACGAGACCGTAAGTAGGCTTGAGTCCGACGACTCCGCACAGGGACGCTGGCTGCCGGATGCTGCCGCCGGTGTCTGAGCCGAGCGAGTAGAACGCTTCGCCTGCAGCCACAGCCGCCGCCGGTCCGCCGCTGCTGCCGCCCGGAACGCGGTCGAGATCCCACGGATTGCGCGTCGGAAAGAACGCCGAGTTCTCTGTCGAAGACCCCATGGCGAACTCGTCCAAGTTGCCCTTGCCCATAAGCACGGCGTCTTGCGCGTACAGACGCTGGGCGACGGTCGAATCGTATGGGGGGACGAAGCCTTCCAACATACGCGAAGAGCACGTAGTCGCCACGCCGCGCGTGGTCATGTTGTCTTTCAGCTGCATGGGGATGCCGGTCAGCGGCGCGGCGTCTCCGGACGCGATGCGCTCGTCGGCGGCGCGCGCCTGTTCGAGCGCGAGGTCTTCCGTAACGGTTACGAACGCGCGAACGTCGTCCTCCACCTGCGCGATGCGATCCAGCGCGGCTCGGGTCAGTTCTACGGAGCTGACTTCGCGGCGGTCCAGCAGCGACCGCGCTTCACGAACGGTTAGGTCCGTCAATTCAGTATCTGGGCCAGTGCCTGGGCCAGTGTCCGGGGCCGTATCGCTCATGATTCCAGCACCGCCCTTACCCGGATGAAGTCTCCCTCACGGCGCGGCGCGTTCGCCAGCGCATCCTCTCTGTCGGTGGACGGCGCCACTACGTCTTCCCGCATTACCGACACCAGATCCACCGAGTGGCCCGTCGGCTCGACCTCGTTCGTATCCACCTGGTTCAGCGCGTCTATGTTGTCAAGAATGTTCGACATCTGCTCGCGCATCAGCTCGACGTCATCATCGCTCATGGCTACCCGGCACAACAGCGCCAGATGTCGAACCTCGTCAGAAGTAATTCTTGTCGTCATTGGGGCTCCCAATAGCAAGTTGCGACATACCGTGAGAGTGTATCAGGTTGGCGTGGCGAGTGTCAGGCGCTAGATTAGACTTACCAACCACATGCAGGAGGCGCATCCATGTCGAACACTCCAAACACGGCGGAGGCAGTCATAATAGGCGGCGGGGTGATGGGATGCAGCATACTCTACAACCTGGCTCTGCGCGGCGTGACCGATACGCTGCTGCTGGAGCGAGACTTGCTGGCGTCCGGCTCCACGAGCCGATCGCAAGCGATTCTGCGTATGCACTACTCCAACGAGGTTACGACGCGCCTCGCGTGGGACAGCCTCGACATCTTCCGAAACTTCGATGAGATGGTCGGCATTCCATCGGGGTACACGAAGACGGGGTACTTCGTGATCGTGGGGCAGGAAGACCGGGAGGCGATGGAGGCGAACGTCGCCATGCAGCGAGGCGTGGGCGTGGACACCTCCATCGTAACCGCCGAGGACGTGCGCGAGATAGCGCCGATGCTGGCGACGGCAGACGGCGAATCGTTCGCCTACGAGCCGGACTCCGGTTACGCCGATCCGTACTCGGTGACCACGGGCTATGCCAACGCCGCCCGCGAACGCGGCGCGCGCGTGATCACCGCGTCGCCTGCGACCGGCGTCGAGATCGTCGGCGACCGCGTAACCGCCGTTCTGACCGCAGACGGGCGCATCGAAACGCCCATCGCCGTTGTGGCCGCCGGACCGTGGTCCGGGCCGTTCCTCAGAAACATCGGCGTAGATGTTCCGCTGACGCCCATTCGCCACCAGGTGGTCATGCTGCGCCGTCCGCACGACGTGGTTCCGGAGCACCCCATCATCGGCGACGTGGTAAACGACATGTCGCCTCGCCCGGACGTGGGCAACATAACGCTCATCGGCGTGGGCGAAGACGAGCCCGCCGAGCCTGAGACCTTCAACCAGGGCGTGGATATGGCTATGGTGGAAGGAACGTTCTCCAAGCTCACTCGACGGATGCCCGGCATGGCGGGCGCGCTGTTCCGGGGCGGCTGGAGCGGCCTGTTTACTGTCACCCCGGACTGGCACCCGGTGATGGACAGGGTGGAAGGCATAGAGGGCCTATACCTCGCCATCGGCTTCAGCGGACACGGCTTCAAGCTATCGCCCATGATAGGCGTCGTGATGTCCGAGCTAATCACCGAGGGACGCGCCTCCAGCATAGACATATCCCAGCTAAACCTGGCGCGATTCGAGAGCGGCGAGTATCTACGGTCGCGGTACACTATGCAGGTGTTGGCTTAGCGCCCCTACAACTCGTCCTCTACCCTCCAGTCTTCGATCTCGACGATCACCTCGATCTCGACTGGGATGTCGTTCGGCAGGGACGCCATGCCGACGGCTGAGCGCGCGTGTCGTCCCTTGTCGCCGAACACCTCGACCAGGAGGTCGGAACAACCGTTCACCACGGCAGGCTGCTGGTTGAACTTGGGATCGCTGTTCACCATGCCCAGCAGCTTCACGACTCGCTTCACCCGGTCCAAGTCGCCAAGCTCGCCCTTCATCCGCGATATGATGTTGATGCCCGTCAGCCGCGCCGCTTCGTAGCCCTCCTCCTGTGTGAGATCGGAGCCTACCTTGCCGATCAGCGTCGAGCCGTCGGCGCGCGCCGCCGGACCCAAGCCCGACAGGTACAGCAGGTCCCCGGTCCGAACGGCCGGCACGTAATTCGCAATCGGCGGCGGAGTATCCGGCAGCTCGATTCCCAACTCTTCCAGCCTGGCGTCTATCTTCGACATACCGTTCCTCCTGGAGGCTCATCATGACGCGGAGCGGACCGTCCGCCCGCAAGCTTCATTCTACATCATCCGCTGACTGTATGCGCTTGGACTTTTACGCAAAGGATTTTGATGCGCGATTGCGAAAGAGGTCAATTCCGCGTACTATTGCGGCAACATAGACTTTGGAGGAACAACTCATGTCAGGCATGATAGGCACGATACGGTTGCGGCGCGTGAACCACCTGACCTACTGCGTTACGGACAAAGAGCGCGCCACCCGCTTCTGGGTAGATGTGCTGGGCGTCAAGGAGATACCTAGCATGGTGGACTCGGATCACATCGTCTGGCTCCAGCTGCCTAGCGGCACGATGGTCCACCTGATCGAGGGCGAAGTGGCGCCGTCGGTGCCGTCGCATCACGGCGCGTTCGAGGTTGAGGACATCGAGGAGGCGCAGAAGTACATGCACTCCCACAACGTGGAAACGACCGACATCACCACCCGCCACGACGGCCAGCGCGTCTTCTTCATAGAAGACACCGAGGGCAACCGCATAGAGATATGCACCAAGTCGGGCTTCGGGGTGCTGGTGTAGCCATGACTTCCACACCAACACCGGATGAGCGCTGGCCCGACATTCGCGCCCGACAACGCACTTTCTACGACGCGCCGTCGCTCGACGACCTGGACGCGCTGGAGGCCCAGGTCGCCTTCGTGGGTATGCCATTCGATCAGGGGACGTTCGGGCGTCCCGGCGCGCGGTACGGTCCCGACGCGGTGCGCGACGCGCGCGGGTACTCGTACATCGGCTACGGCGGGATGCAGTTCGACCAGCAGGCCGCCGGATACTTCGACTCGGACCGCGGGACGGAGCTGCTCAAGGGCGTTACGATGGCGGACTGCGGCAACATAACCGTCGTGCCGTCGGACGTCCTGGACAACTTCCAGAAGTTGACCAGCGTCGTCGAGAAGATAGCGGCGCGTGGTTCGATGCCCGTAGTCGTGGGAGGCGATCACGCCATCACCTTCCCGGTCGTGCGCGGACTGTCGGCGTTCGAGCCGCTGGACGTGGTGCACTTCGACGCGCACATGGACTACTCGCACGAGACGCAAGGCGTCCTGTACACGCACGGCAGCCCGATACGCCGCTGCCGCGAGCTGCCCTTCGTGCGCAACATAAGCTCCATCGGCATCCGCAAAGAGAGCCGCAAGGTGTATGACGAGGCGATAGCGGACGGGAACCTGGTGGTTACCACCCGCCGATTCAAGCAACTTGGCGCCGAGGCGACGATGGCGTTGGTACCGCCGTCCGAGAACCTGTACGTTACCATAGACATAGACGTGCTCGACCCGACGCACGCGCCCGGCACCGGAACGCCCGAAACCGGCGGCCTGTACTACGAGGAGATGCGCGATTCGCTGATCCACCTGGCGCGCAATCACCGCGTCGTGGCGT
>DAOUKV010000008.1:0-230857 GCA_034420955.1 Dehalococcoidia bacterium | reverse complement strand
GGAGAATCGTCTTCCAACCCTTCGAGGTCCTCGGCGCGGGTCAGATGGCTCGGCAGCCTGTCCCGCAGGTACGCCATGAGGTGGGAGCGCGGGTGTATCTCCATGACGGCGTACTCGCTGAGCATGGTCTCATAGCCGGACATCTCCGGCAGATCAGCCAGGTCGGCCTCGACCGGCAGGGGCAGCGCGCGCTGAACTCCGGCGGGGCGATGTAGAAGACCCGTCTCCCACAGCGCGGCGCGGCGGTCTGAGGTCATCGAGTCGAAAGCTCCCGCCTTGACGAGGCTCTCGACGGCCTCTCGCGGCGCGGCGGTCCGGGAGATGAAGTCGGCCAGGCCGTCGAACGGCCCGCCGCGCTCCCGCTCGCGGACTATCGCGGCGGCGCGCGACGCTCCCACGCCGTTCACTTGCGCCAAGCCTATGAGGAACGATTCGCCGTCGCGGATGGTGGACGTCGCCCCGCTCCGGTTGACGTCCGGGTTCAGGACGGAGATGCTATGCCTCTTCGCATCTTCCTTTAGCGTCTCCAGGTTGTAGAATCCCATCGGCTGCTGGTCGAACAGCGCGACGTAGAACTCCAGCGGGTGGTGGAGCTTGACCCACGCCATCTGGTATGCGGTAACGCCGAACGCGACGGCGTGGGCCTCGGGGAACATGTACTGGCCGCTGAACTTGCCGAATATCGCGCGCGCCGCGTCCTCAGAGACGCCTCGCCCCGCCGCCCCATCGATGAACTTGTTCATGTACATCGAGAGCAGGCGCGCGTTGTTGGAGCGTCCGAAGGCGCGGCGCAGGTTGTCGGCCTCGGCGTAGCTGAACCCGGCGACGCTGACGGCGAGCTCGTTTACCTGGTCCTGATAGAGGATGACGCCGCGCGTCCTTTCTAGAGCCGCGCGTTCGAGCGGGTGGTCGTAGTCCCAATCAGCGCCATGCCTGTATCGCGCGATGAACTCCGTAACGCCCCGGTTTATGCCGACGCCGGGGCGCACGGCGGCGACCTCATACGCCATCTCGCGCAGGTTCCGGGGCTTGAGCCGCGTTACGGTCTGCATCTGCGCCGCCGATTCGATCTGGAATATCCCTATGGTGTCGGCCCGGTGGATGGCGGCGTACACCTCAGGGTCGTCGAAGTCTATGCGCGACAGGTCTATGAAGCGTCCGGTTCGATTCTCCACCAGTTCAAGCGCCTGCTGCATCTGCGACAGCGCGCCCAGCGACAGGAAGTCTATCTTGACGAAGTTGGCGTCCGCCACGCTGTCCTTGTCCCAATGGCAGACGTAGCGGCCCTCGATGGCGGACGGCTGCACCGGGACCATGCCGGTCAGCGGCTCCGAGCTGACGATCATGCCGCCCGGATGCTGGAACAGGTACTTGGGGAAACCGTGAAGCTCGGCGGCGAGCTCGGCGAGGTTGCGCCACGCCGGGGCGTCGGCCAGATGTCGGAAGTCCGGCAGCGCGGCCATCTCGGAGGCGAGGTCCTTGGCGTGGCGTTGGTCCACGCGGTCCGCCAGCTTCGCCAGGCTGTCGGGCGGCAGCGCGAGCGCCTTGCCGACGTCGCGGATGCAGCCCTTCATCTTGTAGGTGGCGATAGCGCCGGTCAGCGCGGCGCGACGCCAGCCGTAGCGCCCGTGGACGCGAACGATCAGCTCCTCGCGTATCTCGCGCGGGAAGTCGATGTCTATGTCGGGCGCGCCTTCCATATCGTCGGTGATGAAGCGGTCGAGGCGCAGGCCGTACCGCAGCGGGTCTATGTGCGACAGCCCGATGAGATAGCCGACGAGCATGGACACCGACGATCCGCGTCCCCGTCCGGGCGGACGCTCCTCTATCGGAATCTCGCGACCGGTCATGCCGAGGTCGATCATCACGCCGTGGGCTATGCGGATTATCTCGTAGTAGGTGAGCAGGAACCCCGCCAGGTCGCGCCTGGCTATCAGCCGGAACTCCTCGTCGAGGCGGTCGCGGACGTTCGGGGGAACCGGCGCTCCGTACTTGCGCTCCGCCGCCGACTCGCATATCTCGCGCAGCCAACTGAGCGGCGTGTGTCCGTCGGGAACCTCGTGGCTTGGCAGCTGGTATCCCAGGTCGGCTTTCAGGTCGAACTCGCAGCGTTCGGCTATCCGAAGCGTGTTGGCTATGGCGTCCGGCGTCTCCGGGAACAGCGCCGTCATTTGCTCGGCGGACTTCAGGTAGAACTCGGCGTTGGGACGCCGCTCGCGGTGCGTGGCGTCGAGCGTCGAGTTGGCGCCGATGGCGACGAGTACGTCCTGCAGCCTGCGCCGCTCCGGAACGTGGTAGTGGACGGCGTTGGTGGCGACGACGCCTACTCCGAGGTCTCGCGCCAGCCGGACGAGGCGGCGATTGCGGGCCGTCTCTCCCTCCACCAGGTTGCGCTGGAGCTCGACGAAGACGTTTTCGACGCCGAACCAGTCCATATATCCACGCAGATGAGTTTCGGCCTCCGCCGTCCGTCCCTGCGCCGCGAGCGCGGGTACGGTTCCCCTGGCGCATCCGGTCAGCAGTATCAGGCCGTCGGAGCGGTCGCGCAGGGACTCGACGGGCAGGCGAGGCTCGCGGCGTCCGCCTTCCCCCATGCGCGAGAGCGTGAGCAGCTCGCACAGGTTGGAGTAGCCTCGCCTGTCCTTTACCAGCAGCGTCAGGTGGGAGCCGTCGTCCATCGTGGTCTCCGCTCCGGTTACCGGGCGGACGCCGGCGTCGCGGGCGATGCGCGAGAACTCCATCGCGCCGCACAGGTTGTCGTGGTCGGTCAGCGCCAGCGCCGGGTAGCCCAGATCGCGGGCGCGCAGGAGAAGTTCTTCGACGCGCGACGCTCCCTCCCGGAACGAGTAGGCGCTGTGACAGTGCAGTTCCGCGTACTCCATGGCTATCGCCTCTGTCTGAACCAGCGGCCTTCGGCGTCGCGGAACAGCAGCGTAACCCCTCCGTCGGCGAGGGCGACGTCGTAGTAGTGGCGGACGATGGGCTCGTCGCGCCACCACTCCTCCTCGACGAGCCAGGAGTCTCGCACCTGCGCCACGACGACATCGCGGTCGCCGAGCGACACGGACGCCGGGGCGCGGTCGAACGTCTCCGTCGCGCCTATGGGGACGGGTTCGTTCAGGGGGAGTATTCGACCAGCGCCCGCCGTCTTTCGGGTATCCTCGACCATGGCTCCACCTCGATCACCCTGTAGATTGGCGCCCTTTCGCGCAGCCGCTCCTCCAGCTGGCCGAGCGTCTCCCGCAGTTGCTCGCGCTTGCGGGCGCCTGTGAACAGGCCGCCCTGCGCGCCTGACTCGCCGCCGGCTTCGGACACGGTCATCCGCAGCTCTTCGAGCGCGCCGGGCGGCTCCCTGGAGAAGTCCGCCTCGAGCGCCGCAGAGATGGCGTTCAGCGCGTCTTCGCAGTTGGAGATCGCCGACTTGAACGCGATTCGCCGCGACCACGCCGGACCGTTCAGCGTCTCCGCCTCGAGCAGAGCGGAGCGTATGCGGCGGCCGCGCATCTCCGGACGCGAAAAGAGCCTCTCCAGAAGCGTCTCCACCGCCGCGAGCGCGGCGGACAGCGACACGGCGGGCGAAGGAAACGATACACTCTCGCTGACGGTCTCAGCGACGCGGACCGGATCGAACGGGCGCCTGTCCACGCCGCGCGCAAGCTCCCACGCCGTCCTTCCCTCCGCGCCGAACTGCGCCTGAACCGCGCCGATGGACAAGTCTGCCACCTGCCCGACCGTCTTCAGGCCAAAGCCATGAAGCCGCTTCAGAGAGTCCCACGACAACGGCAGCATAGACACGGGAACGTCGCGCAGGAATCTCGCCGCGTCGTCCGGCGCGATGATGTAGTTGTTGGCGGCGCTGCGCGTTGCCGCCACGTATGCGGGGAATCGCGAGTCCGCGATGCCGACGCGCGGGTTGAAGCGCTCCGGCGCGGCTCCGAGCAGCGCGCGGGCTATGCCGGATTCTCCACCGTGAAGCGCGTCCAGACCAGTCAGCTCCACGTAGGCGCAGCCGACTTCGGACGACTCCACCAGGGGGCTGACCTCCAGCAGCGCCTCAACGACGGCGTCCCACTCGCGTTCACAGCGGACGAGGTCCGCCTCGATCAGCGTCGCGTCCGGCGACAGCGACAGCGCGTGGGACAGCGGAGTTCCCGCCGCGGCGCCCACGGCCTCGATGGAAGCGTCTAGGACGACCGCGCCGTTCGCCCCGTCTGTGGGGCGCGACGATACGACGACCGGCCTGCCCGCCAGTTCGGGACGGCGGGCAAGCTCTGCTTTGGCTATGAAGTGCGTTATCAGGAGGCATCCGATATTCATGGCTCAGCCCTGTGTAGCACGGATGTACTATAATGCGGATGCGCCGCGCGCTTGTCAAGGGCTTGAGCCGGGGATTCTCCCACCGGCGCAACGCAATGGCGTGATACGATGACGCGCAGAGAACCGCTGCCCCTTGACACGCAACCCTGTGGTTGCGTATTGTATGCCGTATGCACAAAGACTTGGTATTCAAGGCGCTCGCGGACCCAACGCGAAGGTTGATGCTGGACGAGCTATCCGAGCGCAAGGAGCAAACGCTCTACGAGCTCACGGCGCGCCTGATCATGCGACACGAAGTCGCCATCTCCCGACAGGCCCTGGCCAAGCACATTGATGTCTTAGAAAAAGCGGGGCTCGTAAGCTCAGAGAAGCGCGGCAAGTATCGAATGCTTGTCTTCAACGATGAACCCCTCAGGGCTGTCATGAACCGATGGCTCAAGTGACACTATGAAAAGAAAAGGAAACCAGATATGCGCATTACACTCACCGGCGTCTTCGTAAGTGACCAGGACATAGCCCTGAGGTTCTACACGGAGACCCTCGGCTTTGTGAAGAAGCATGACATCCCTGTGGGGGAATTCAAGTGGCTTACCGTCGTCTCGCCCGATGACCCAGATGGAACCGAGCTTCTGCTTGAACCAAACGAAAACCCTGTAGCGCAAGAATATCAGAAAGGGATATTTGACCAAGGCATCCCAGCGGCGTCCTTCAGCGTTACGGACATCCGCGCAGAGTATGAGAAACTGAAGTCGCTGGGCGTAGCTTTTACGATGGAACCAACAGAATTGGCCAACGTCACCATTGCGGTCTTTGACGACACCTGCGGCAATCTGATCCAGATAATGCAGACGTAACTACGATCGATCAGACTGCCCTGTTTGGGACGCGGGCGCAGTCTAGCCCGTCCAAGCGCTTGGTGGGCCAAGGCGTACCGAATTGCGAACTTTTCGGTGGGAGGTTCGGCTTCGGCGCACCGACTTGACAACCCCCCGAGAAAAACGCTACTCTCTCACTTCTGAACTGCTTTGATACAAAGTATCATAACTTCAATTAATGAGTGAGCGAATAAACCGCAAGCTAGAAAATGATACATCAAGAGTTAGAAAGACTGGGAATCCATTGGCTAGTTAGAGCTTGAACATATATACACGAGGTGAAACATGGAGTTCTATGAGGTGAAGACTAGGCAAAAGGTGGATATATCAGAGAGCAGCCTCAGGAAACGTACCATGGCGCAGAAGAGCGACGGAGGTGTCCCATGGAAGGACTAACTGCATACTGCTTACCGCTGCGCAAGAGGTGCGAGATTCTGGAACCCAAGCTAGTAACCCTCAAAAATGGTCGTAAGGCGGTACGGGGCCGGGCCAAAGATGCTCCCCAGTACACCATCTTCAGAATTGTGAGCGACTCTGAAGCGAAGCAGATAGAGTCCATGCTCAGTTGACAAGACAGGATTTAGGATTGCGGCTAATCCTGGCGTTTGATCAGTAGGCTGGACGTGGGCCTTCACCCACCGAACGCGGCCGAGGTCCATCCGACGGCGGCGGCGACCGCGACGGCGAAGGCGGCCTGTTGCGCGACAAGCCTGCCCGTGAACCGTAGCCCGAGCTCGCGCCCAATCGTGATCGTGGTGACCAGGCATGGCAGCGCCGTTCCGGCGAGGAAAGTCGCCACCAGCAACTGGGTCGCGCTCAACGAGGCCACGGCACCGTCCTCGGCCAGGAGCAGGATGCCGTCCTTGCGGACGGCGGCGAGCACGGTGGGCAATGCTGCGTCCACTGGCAGTGCGAACACGGCCATCGCCGGCGCCAGCAGGCGCCCCGCTGTATCGAGCGCGCCCGACCAGTCTAGGAGCGACGCGACCATCGCGATCGCGAAGAAGGTGGGAACCGCCGTGCCGAAGAACGCCCAAACCATCCCTCGCGCTTCCGCGCCGACTGCCGCGAACGAGGGCCGGGTGAGGAAGGCGCGCTGCTCGATGAGGAGCGCGTTGAGCGGCGACCGCGCGGCTGGGTCACTGATGAGGCGCGTGTAAACGAGCGTCGCCGCGACAAGCAGCGCCAGGTACGGCACGACGAGACTGCTTCTGCCCGCGGCGGCGAAGACCGCGAGGGTCGCGCCGAGCTGGTACGAACAGGCGGATCCGAAGGCGATCGCGCCGACGGTTGTCGGCCGGGTGCAGGTAGAGCAGGCGGATGTCGAGACGATCGCCGGGACGTTGCAGCCGAAGCCCATCAGCGTCCGTGTCACGTCGCGCCCGTGTAGGCCAACCGGCCGCAGCAGAGGGTGGAGCGTCGTCCCGATGCGGTCGGCGAGACCGCTCGTCTTATAGACGCCGATCACCACCGCATAGACCAGCACCGTGGGGACCGCCCACGCGAACAGCAGCGGCCCCATCGTGAGCAGGCCGTAGTCGCCCGCGAGCACAGTTCCGACCGGTCCCGGCCAGCCTACTATCCGCTCGGCCAAGGGTATCGCGCCCGCCTCGGCCAGCGGCTCGAGCCAGGCGGCGACCTGGTTCGCGCCGAGCACGGCGAGCAGCGCCGGCACGAGGAGGAGGACGACCGCGGTCGCCGGACCTGCGACCTTGTGGTCGAGGAGTCCGCGCCGCGGCTCGATCCTCCACCCTGCCCTCACAGGCGTTCGCTCATGGCGGACCGTGCCGGGCGCCGTGACGGCGGCCTGCAATTCCTCGAGCGTCGCGGCATCGGGACGGCGCGCGTCGAGCGCCACGAATGGCAGTCCGGTTGCCAGCGCCATGCGCCCGATCGTTTCGCGAGCCGCGGCATGGTCGGCGACGAGATCCCAGCGTGTCACGGCGATGCTAGCCCGCCTCCCCAGGACGAGAGGCAGCAAAAGGTCAAGGTCCTCGTCGAGCTGCGTCGCAGAGGCGACGAGCAACACCTCGTCCGCGTCCGAGAGCGCCTCCAACGTGAGACGCGCGGTGTCGGCATCGGAGGCGCGGTGCAGCCCCGGCGTTTCCACGAAAACGCGGCTGGAGGTCGTGTACTCGTCGCAGGACACGGTGGCGCCGCGGAAGTTCACGCTCCCCGCAGGCTGGCCCGTGAGGGCACGGACCAGCGCGGACTTGCCGACGCTCTCGCGTCCCAGGATCAGCGTGGCGCGAGGCGCCGCGACATCGACGTCACGTCGTTCAGCACTCACAGGATTCATCGCAGCCAGCGAGGTTGTCGAGGTACATCCCCGTCGCTCGGCGGAATTCAACGGCCTCCGTCGTGTCCATTCCGAGGCGCTGCGCGATCGCGTTGGCGACTACCGCGAAGCGCTGGCGGAACTTGTAGATGAAGCAGAAGCTCACGCCCCGATGCTGAAGCATCGGGCCGGAGATGAACAGGCCAGGCACGATCGTAGATTCGTCTGCCTCTTCCGTGAAGACGGGGACGCCGTCCTCGTTGTATTCGATCATGCCGTCGAGGTGTCCGAGCGATCCTGCGAAGCCCGTAGCTAGGATCGGGCGCGTCTCGCTCGACCACTCGCGGTCGTCCGAGTCTCGGACGACCCAGGCGTCACCGTCCTCGCGCACCGACGTGACGTTGACATCCTCGACGAAGTCCACGAAGCCAGTCTTGTGGGCTCGTGCGAGACGTTCGCGGGTAAACGGGGAGAGAGCGATGCTCGGGTCCGGCTCTTCGCTCTTCCAGGTCGCTGTCCGCGCCAGCACGGTCACGTTCTTCTGCAGCTCTACGAGCGAGACGGTTGCATCGGCGGCGCTCTCGTGGCCGCCGATCACCGTGAAGCGGTCGCCCTCGAGTTCCTGCAACGTGCCGACCTCAGCGGTAAGGCGGCAACGTTCGGCGCCCGTGAACGAATGGCGCTCCGGGTACTGGAACTCCCCGGCCGCCCAGATGACATGTTGGGCTCGCACCGGTCGGTCGGTCGTCGTGAGCGTGAACGTTCCGTCGTCCTCGGTCGTGAGGGAACAGACATCGACGCCAGGCTCCACGGGGAGCTGATAGTGCTGAGCGACGGCGTCGAGGTACTGCGCGTAGGCGCTTCCGCTGGGGTGTTCGCGGTCGAGCGAGTAGGCGGGCGACGTGCCGGGGACGATCGCGTTGAGGTCGAGCAACCCAAACGCGTTCGAAGTGAACGACGGTGTGATGAAGCGCATCTCTTCCGGCCATCGCCGGAACGATGCGCCGACCTCGTGGCGATCGAGGACGACGATGTCGTTAACGCCGAACTCCTTGAGGGCGGCCGCGCATCCGAGCCCAGCCGCCCCGGCGCCCACGATCGCGACCTGGTGGAGGCGCGACCGTTCCAGGGCCTGATCCCGCTGCTGTGGTGTGTCTTCTTCGTTCATGCGATCTCTCCTCTCAAATCCTTGGTCTCTCAAATTCTTGGTCAAGGGTACAAGTATCGCAGTATTGATACCTAATGTCAATATTCCTACTGGGATCGGAGAGAAATGCAAAATTTAATGATATGCAGTATCATCACATCTGAGAAAACGGGAGTCCACTATGCGGTGGAGCGCAGGTAGAGGAGGACTGCCCCCTCGACCCTCTGCCGACGGGACTTGGGTCGGGGCTGGCGCGTCGGCGCGAGAAAGTTCGCAGTACAGTACGCCGCGGCCGGAAGTGGTGGGGAAGGGGGGACTCGAACCCCCACGCCCGGAGGCACATGATCCTAAGTCATGCTCGTCTACCAATTCCGACACTTCCCCACGACGCGGTGAGTTGCAGTGTAGCCTACGCGGGGCGGGCGTGTCGAGATTTAGGGTTCGCGGAGCGCTTGCGGCGCTCCCCCGCGATGTTCAGGAATTTGGCCTAGATGCCGCGTTCGCCTACTCCGAGCGGCAGGTACGGATGGGCGTCGGCTACCTCTTCGTTGAAGGTTAGGCCGAGTCCGGGGCCGGTGGGAAGCTCGACGTAGCCGTCGCGCTGGCGCGGCAGGCCGTCGAAGACCTCGAAGTAGTGCGGCTCGTAGAACTCAGCGTGGTACTCCTGGATGAGGAAGTTGGGCGTGGCTGCGTCGAGGTGGAAGCTGGCGACGGTTCCGACGGCGGCGTTGGTGTTGTGCGGAGCCATGACGACATGGCGCGGCTCGGCTATGGCGGCTATCTTCTTGAGCTCGGTGATGCCGCCGGCGTTGCACATATCGGGTTGGAGAATGTCCACGGCATCGGCCTTGATGAGCTCGTAGAATGGGAACTTGAGGTACAGACGCTCGCCGGTGGCTATGGGGATGTTGACGCGCTGTCTAACCTGCGCCATCTCGCCCACGTTCTCCTGCGATACTGGCTCTTCGAACCAGAAGGGGCGGTACTGTTCGAGCCGCTGTCCGAGGTGGATGGCTGTATAGACGTTGAACTTGGCGTGCACTTCGACCAGAATTTCGACGTTGGGGCCGACGGCGTCGCGGACGGCGGCCACGCGGTCTTCGGCAAGCTGCGCCTCCTCGGGCGAGATGGTGTAGTAGTTATGCTGGCCGAACGGGTCGAACTTCATGGCGGTGTAGCCCATTTCCACGACGCGCAGGGCTTCTTCGGCGTTCTGCTCCGGCGTTCCGGGGTTGGTGTACCAGCCGTTGGCATAGACGCGAATCCGGTCGCGGATGGGGCCGCCGAGAAGCTGGTACCCGGGGACGCCGAGCGCCTTGCCCTTGAGGTCCCACAGCGCGATGTCTATGCCGGACAAGGCGGTGGAAAACAGCCGCCCTCCCCTGCCCGCGTTGTCCTGGTGCATCCGCATCCAGTGAAGCTCGTGCGCCATCGGGTCTTTGCCGACGAGGTACGCCTCGGTCCACTGCTCCAGGATGCTGGCGACCGTGGGGTCGTACGAGAGCATGGAGGCTTCGCCGATGCCCTCCAATCCCTCGTCGGTCTGGAGTCGCAGGATGAGCCAGTTGCGCTTGGCGTTGCGGTGCTGCGATGAGAAGATGTTTATCTTGATGCCGGTGATCTTCATGGGACGCTCCCAAGGGGATTTTAACGCAGGGGGATTTTAGCGCAAAGGCGAAAAGATGCAAAGGGGTGAAGATGTGCAGGCGGGGGCGCAACCATCCCAACGGGCCCACATGCGATGTGTGAGTTAGAGCCGAGGGTAGAGATGCCCGAGACTCAGGGCGCTAGACTACGCCCAAGGGCCAGACCAATATGATCATGGGTATGGAGATGGCAACCAATAGAACCGATAAGGGCAGACCCACCCTCAGGTAGTCGGCGAAGTGGTAGCCGCCGGGCCCCATTACGATGGTGTTGGACTGGTGGCCGATGGGAGTCATGAAGGCGGAAGAGCCTCCTATGGCCACCGCCATCAGGAAGGGGTCGGACGACGCTCCGATCACCTCGGCGACTCCGACCCCGATGGGCGCCATCAAGATCACGGCGGCGGCGTTGTTGATCACGGCAGACAGGAGCATTGCGGTTACGAGAACGATCCCAAGCATCGCCCACGCCGGCACGTCGCCACCCAAGCCCGCAATCATCGCAGCGATGCGCGCCGCGCCTCCGGTCGTTTCCAGAGCCTCTCCCACTGGTATCATGGCCCCCAGCAACATGATTACCGGCCAATCGACAGCCCGATATGCCTCATGCAACGTGAGCAGACGGGTGATGAGAAGGACGGCTACCGCGACCGCGAAGGAAATCTGGATGGGCAGTATGTCCAGGGCGGCCAGCGCCACCGCGCTCCCAAATACGACGACGGGAATCAGGAGTTGTCGGGGTTGTCCGACCCGGAGTTCGCGCTCGGCAAGAGGAAGTAGGCCAAGCCGTCGCAATGCGCCCTGCACGATCTCCGTTTTGCCTTGAAGGAGAAGGACGTCGCCGGCGCGCCACATGATTCTGCCAAGTTGACTGGCGAATCTGGTTCCGCGTCTGGACACGCCGAGTAGATTTACGCCGAACTCCGCGTGCAGGTGGAGATTTCTGGCCGAACTCCCATGAGCCGAGCTATCCGGAACTACTATGGCCTCCACTACGGAAACATCTCCTGAACCGAGGGATTGGTTCACTTCCTGGCGAATGTCTCTGGCCCCTTCTAGCACGAAGCCGGTTGCGTCCATAAACGCTTTGATGCCTTCAGGGTCGGCCTCGATGATGAAGATGTCGTTGGCGTCTATGATCTCATAGCTAGACGGCGCGCCATACACTACACCCCGACGAACGAGGCCTACTATCGCCACGTTCTCCTCAGTCAGGTCCTCTAGGTCGCGGACGAGCATCCCTACACATCTGGAGTTGTACGGCGCCCTCACCTCAGTCATGTAGTCTTCGATGTCTAAGGTGTCTCCCATTGCCACTGAAGCCCGTCGAGACGGAATGAGGCGCCACCCAACGAAGGTCATGAAGCACACGCCTGCAACGGCGATGGGCAAGCCGACCATCGCGAAGTCGAACATGCTGAAGGGAACCCCGACTTCATCCTGCCGAAATTTCGATATGATGATGTTCGGCGGCGTTCCGATCAGGGTCATCATACCTCCCAGGAGCGATGCGAAGGCCAGTGGCATTAGCAAGAGCGACGGGGGAACCTTCGTTCGGTTGGAAAGTCTGACCGCTACGGGCATTAGCAGGCTGACGGCGCCCACGTTATTCATGAACGCCGAGAGGAACGCCGTCAGACTCGATAAGGAGGCTATCCGGAGGGTCAGGTACTCGGGGATGCGCGAGGACCAGTTCGCCAGTATATCTACGACGCCGGAACTATATAGCGCGCGGCTCAGCACCAAGACCGCGGCTACCGTGATCACGGCTGGATGTCCGAATCCTTGGAACGCCGCGGAGGCGGGCACTATCCCTACAACCGTCAATGTGAGCAAGGCCAACAGAGCAACCAAGTCGTAGCGCCACTTCCCGGTCACAAACAAGACCAGGGACAACAACAAAACTCCGAAGACTATGGCTTCATCCGTAATTGGCATAGTTGGTTCGAGTATCCTTTGCTACTGTCCCCAAGTTATAGGATCAGGCTGATGGATGTCCCCGCGATGCCGAGGAACGGCATAACCAAAGGGAGCGGGGCCGCGGTCACGCGCCGGCGACGGCGTCGCGAGCGCGGCTAATGGCTTCTCGTTCCCATGAATAGGCGGACACCGATCATGCCGGTTATCACGATGTAGGCGACATCGATGTACGCCCACAGGGAGGCTATGTTGGCGGGCCGCTCGCCGATGGTGGCGAGCACCTGCACGTGGTCGTTGAGCGCGGCGAACCACTGGAAGAAGAAGGCTATGAACAACGCGCCGGCGACTTGGACCGGCGTATTGACGTCGAGGAAGCGGCGGACGTCGCCGCCGTGTCCGCCGTCGGATTCGTCCCGGACCTTCCAGTAGATGGCGGCGCCGAGCGACAAGATGACGCCGACCGCCATGACTATGTTCATCTGGCTCCAGCTGGGTATGGGGGTCTTGCCAATGAATTTGATCGCCAAGACCAGGGCAACGACCAACACGTAGGCGCCAATGAGGCGGAACACGATGTGAGGGGAGCGGCGGGGAGCGGTGTCGGCGGGTTCGGGACGACGGTCGTTGTCGGATAGGCTCCACAGTTGCCGTCCGGCGGCGAACAGAATGATGGGCAAGGCGATGTCTATGAAGTTCCAGATCAGCAGGTTGCCGCCGCTGGGGTTGTTGGAGAACAGGTCGTTGACGATGGGGATGCCGGAGAAGTCGGGGAGGTTGGCGATGATGATGTCGTCGGCGCTGCGAACGCTCGCCCAGTTCCAGAAGAAGAATATGCCTACGGCGAGTACGGAGTAGAAGATGACGTTGACGGTTATGTGGGCTACGGCGTCGGCGTCTATGGTGGCGTCGTGGCGATATTTGGCGATGCCGGAGGCGACCAGCGCAATCAGGATGGCAGCCGCCATGAAGTAGTTGAGGACGGACCACACATCGTAGGGTTCGCCCCGGCCAGGGTGGTAGAGGGGAACCACGATGAAGTGGACCATTACCGCAAAGCCTACTAGGGAGACATAGACCGCTCCGATTCTGGCTGCGATCGGCATAAGGGCCTCCTTGGGGCGGGCGCGTCTGCGCTTGGGGCTGCCCCAATCATATCATAGAGTCGCGCTAACACAACGCGGGGCGGTTAGCGGTCGGTATGTAATTGGCGGGTCGAAAATGCTAGAATTGATGCAGTGGGGCGATGTGGTCGTTCGGCGGCGCGCTCCCCGCATGGATGAGTCAATTTCAACAGTGGAGGTACAAGCTAAATGGCGAAGCAGTTTCAGTTCGACGTGGACGCTCGGAAGGAGCTTATGTCGGGCATCGACACGCTAGTCGCGGCGGTCGGCGCGACGCTGGGCCCGGCGGGGCGGAACGTGGTGCTCGACAAGGAGTTCGGACCTCCATACGTGTGCAGCGACGGGGTGACGATAGCCAAAGACATCGAGCTGGAGGAGCCGTTCCAGAATATGGGCGCCCAGCTCGTGAAGGAGGCGTCTAGCAAGACGAACGACGACGTGGGCGACGGCACGACTTCTTCGACGGTCGTGGCGCAGGCGATGATCCGCGACGGGTTCAAGGTACTGACGGCGGGCGCGGACCCGATGGCGGTCAAGCGCGGCATCGAGCGCGCGGTGTCCGGCATACGCGACGAGATCCGCGATATGTCGCAGCCGGTCGAGGGCCGCGAGCAGATCGAGCAGATCGCGGTGCTGTCGGCGCACGACCCGGAGATGGGAGAAATCATCGCCGGCGTGCTGGACCAGGTTGGACCGCACGGCATCGTTACGGTAGAGGAGTCCAAGGGGCTGAGCTACGAGATAGACTACGTGGACGGTATGCAGATAGACCGCGGCTACCTCTCGCCCTACTTCGCGACGAACCAGGACCGGATGATTACCGAGATAGAGAACCCGTACATCCTGGTAACGTCGTCGAAGATTTCGGCGGTCAGCGAGCTTCTGCCGGTGCTGGAGCAGGTGTCTCAGGTGTCGCGCGACTTCGTGATCATCGCCGAGGACGTGGACGGCGAGGCGCTGGCGACCCTGGTGGTGAACAAGCTGCGCGGGAATCTGAACTGCGTGGCGGTGAAGGCGCCGGCGTTCGGCGACAGGCGCAAGGCGCTGCTGGAAGACATGGCGATCCTGTTCGGCTGCCCGGTTATCAGCGAGGAAACGGGCCGGTCGCTCGACTCGATAACGGTCATGGACCTCGGCAGGTGCGGGCGCGTGATCTCCGACAAGGACAACACGACGTTCGTGGACGGCGCCGGAGACGCGGACGCGATCGCGGCGCGGGTTAGGAACATACAGGCCCAGGCGGCTGAGACGACCTCGGACTACGACCGCGAGAAGCTCGAGGAGCGCGCGGCGAAGCTGTCCGGCGGGGTGTCGGTGCTGCGCGTGGGCGCTTCTACGGAGATCGAGCTGCGCGAGAAGAAGCAGCGGCTCGAAGACGCGCTGTCGGCGAGCCGCGCGGCGATGGAGGAGGGCATAGTGCCCGGAGGCGGCACGGCGCTGCTCCGCGCGGCCCAGCGCGCCGTCGCCAAGATCGAGGCCGAGGGCGATGAGCGGACGGGAGTGAGCCTGGCGCTTCAGGCGGCGCGCGAGCCGATCCGCGTCATCTCGGCGAACGCCGGGCTGAGCGGCGACGTAGTGCTGCACCGCGTGTCCCAGGGCGAGGGCGACTACGGCTTCGACGCCGAGACCGAGCGGTACGGCAGCATGGTAGAGATGGGCATAGTGGACCCGGCGAAGGTAACGCGCGCGGTGATCGAGAACGCCGCGAGTGTCGCCGGCATGGTCATCACGACCGAGTCGCTGATTACGGAGCTGAACCCGATGAAGCTGCCTGCGCCCTATGACGACTAGGGGGCTGGCACAGAGTCCTTTGCGTCTCTGCGTTTTGATTCCGTTGACGGGATTGACGTAGAGGCGCGGAGGGGCCGAGGGGGGCGGAGAGGAAGGCGTAGATGTGAGTACGTTCTTGGTGACGTTGGAGGTGGGCGATCCAGAGGGTTCGCGATTTGAGAACGTGGACGCGCTGGCGTAGGGGCATCATCCATCCGAAGGCTAGGTTATGATGATGACAACCGGAACCGAGACCAACCTAATGACCGCCGATGACCTGATGCGTCTGGATTCGCAGGGGATTCATGGCGAGTTGAAACGAGGAGTGTTTTGCGAGACTATGCCGTCTGGGGGAGACCACGGTGTTATTTCATCAATCGTGAACGCATTGGTGTTCATGTTCATCGAACCCAGTCAGTTGGGATGGGTAACCACGGAAGTCGGAGTCTTTTTGGAACGCGACCCCGACACTGTGCTCGCGCCAGACGTCGCGTACTTTTCTCATGAACGCTGGCCTCGGAACAGATCAATTCCAAGTTACGTCGAGGTGGTCCCGGACCTGGCGGTTGAAGTGAAGTCCCCGAACGACAGCCGCAGGGAGATCGAAGAGAAGGCGCGGACATGGCTCGATTACGGGGTTCGGCTAGTATGGACGGTTCACCCTGAGACGCGGACGGTTGATGTGTATCGCGACGACGGGCATGTCGAGACGTTTCGGATTGGGGATACACTCGACGGATGGGAGGTATTGCCTGGATTCTCCTGCGCGATTAGCCGGTTGTTCCCCTTCTAGGGAACAGAACAACAGCGGCGCCGAATCCACTGTTGGGTGGGTGGCGTATGTATAGGCGAGTTTGATAGCGAGGTTGTCTTGGTTGATTCGCAGGCAGTTGAAGACATGGGGGCGAACGGGCCAACGGCGGGCGGAGTGAGCGGCGCGGACGCTACTATCCGGGTTAAGGGCGTTACCAAGCGCTTCGGTCAGCACGTGGCGGTGGATAATCTATCGTTCGACGTGATGCGCGGGGAGATCGTTGGGTTCCTTGGGCCGAACGGCTCCGGGAAGACCACTACGATGCGGATGCTGACGTCTTTCTATACGCCGGACATGGGCAACGTTACGATAAACGGCGTGGATACGCAGGATGACGACCTGATCACGCGCGGCGCGATAGGCTACCTGCCGGAGAACAACCCGCTGTACGAAGATATGCTGGTTTCCGAGTACCTGGCGTTCGTATCGGAGCTGCGGGGGCTGGGCGGAGCGGAGCGCAAGCGAAACATGGACCTGACCGTGGAGGAGACGGGCATCCAGGAGGTGTTCTACCGTCCCATCCACGAGCTGTCGAAGGGCTACCACCAGCGCGTGGGGTTGGCGCAAGCCATCCTCCATCGTCCGTCGGTGCTGGTGCTGGACGAGCCGACTGAAGGGCTGGACCCGAACCAGCGCATCACCATCCGCGACCTGATCCGGCATCTGGGGGGCGAGCGGACGGTGCTGCTGTCCACACACGTGATGCAGGAAGTGGAGAACACTTGCGAGCGCGTGCTGGTCATAAGCCGCGGCAAGCTGGTGGCGAACAGCCCCGTACAGGACCTGCTGCAACAGGCGCTGCAACTGCGGACCGTTCACCTGGAGGTGGAGGGCGACAACGTGGAGGCGGGGCTGGCCAGGGTGGATGGGATTACGACTGTCGAGAGCCAGGGGGTGGACGCGGGCCGCAAGAGCTACCGGCTATCGGTGGCGGCGGACGCCGACCCGCGCGGCGACATCTTCGGGATGGCGAAGTCGCGCGGGTGGACGCTGTGGGAGCTTCACGAGGAGCGCCCTCGCCTGGAAGACGTCTTCCACCACCTGACGGCCGAGCGGGTTTCTCTGGACGACGACGGAGGCGAACGCTAAGCCGATGCGATCCACACTGCTTGCCCTGGTCAAGAAGGACGTCAAGAGCTACTTCGACCAGCCCACCGCGTATATCCTGATCGTCCCGTTCGTCGCCGTGCTCGCCTACGTGTTCTTTAGCAAGGCGCTGCTGACGGGCGAGGCGTCGCTGCGCCCGTTGTTCACGGTCGATTTCGCCATTGACTCCCCTTCCCTGCCCTGGCTGCTGGCGATATTCGTGCCCGCGGCGACGATGCGGCTGCTGGCGGAGGAGAACCGGGACGGCACGCTCGAACTGCTGCTGACTCATCCGATACGCGGCTGGATAGTGCTGATAGCCAAGTTCCTGTCGGGCTTCGCGTTCGTGGCGTTCGCCATACTGGCTACGGTGGGCATACCGATAGCGGTGGAGACGGCGGGCAATCTCGACGTTGGCGCGGCAGTCGGCCAGTACGTCAGCAGCCTGCTGCTGGCGGCGGCGTTCGTTTCCATCGGGCTGTTCACGTCCAGCCTCACTCGCAACCAGATAGTAGCGTTCATCCTCGGCCTGTCGCTGACCATGTTGCTGATGGTGATGGGCCTGGACCAAGTGGCGGTAGCATTGCCGGGCCGGTTGGCGTCGCTGCTTCAGGACCTGAGCCCGGTTACGCACTTTTCGAGCATCGCGCGCGGCGTGATTCACCTGCGGGACGTGCTGTACTTCGCGGCGCTGATCTCGACGTTCCTGAGCGCAACGTTCCTGGTACTGCGCGGACGCACGCTCAGCCACAGATCCACTCAGTACCGCAACTTGCAGCTTGGCACGGTGGGTCTGATCGTAGTCAGCTTGCTGGTTGGGTGGTCGGGCAACTCGATAGCCGGCCGGATCGACCTGACGGAGGATCAGTTGTTCACGCTAAGCCCGGCGACTTCGGAGATACTGGACGGTCTGGACGATGTGCTGACTATCGAGTTCTTCGAGTCGAAAGACCCGCCAGTGCAGTTGGCAATTCCGACACGTGACGTGGGCGACTTTCTGGAAGACTTCGCGGCCGGTTCCGATGGGCGCGTCAAACTGGTGCGCCGACTCCTAGGGGAGGAGGATGACGAGGATGATGAGGACGAGGTTCGAAAAGCGTCGCTGGCGGGCGTGGGGCCAGTCCAGTTCAACACGCAGAGCCAGGGCAAGCTGGAGATCAAGGTCGGATACCTGGGTATGGCGATGACCTACGTTGACAAGCGGCAGGTCATCCCCTACATCAACAGTTTCGACGGCTTCGAGTACCGCATGGCGTCGGCGGCGAACCGTATGCTGGGCGAGGACAAGAAGACGGTGGCGTTCCTGACCGGACATGGCGAACAGGGGCCAACAACCGGCTATCGCACGTTCGCGGGGCTGCTGCTGGATTCGTACCGCGTCGTAGAGGTGGACACGACCGAAGACCCAAATATAGATCTATCCGAAGTAGATGTGCTGATAATCGCCGGCCCGAATCGCTCCATCGCCGACGAGACGACGAACGCGATACGCGAGTACCTGCTGGGCGGCGGCAAGGCGATGATCCTGATTGATACGGTGGAGATAGACCAAGGGCGCCTGGTGGCTACTAGAAACCGCAACAGCTTCGCGCGGCTGCCGGAGGAGTTCGGCGTGGTGGTCGAGGAAGACCTGGCGCTGGACATCGAGTCTAACGAAACCCTGTCGTTCTCCACGCAGGTCGGCAACGTGTTCCTGCCCTACCCGTTCTGGGTGCGCGCG
This sequence comes from Dehalococcoidia bacterium, assembly GCA_034420955.1. Lineage (GTDB taxonomy): Bacteria > Chloroflexota > Dehalococcoidia > Lucifugimonadales > UBA1123 > VXRN01. The sequence goes on along the minus strand of DAOUKV010000008.1, from coordinate 212,163 downwards.
CCTGTGGTGGACCGCAAAGTGTCGGGCAACATCGAGTCGGCGCTGCTGCCGTGGGCGAGTTCGCTGGGCATATCGGAATCTGTACACGGGCGCATAGAGACAGTGAATCTGCTGCGCACGACTCCGGGAGCGGCGACGATAAGCTCATCGGACGCGAGCTACGGCGACGTGCGGCCAAACGCGCCGATCTTCAACGAGGTGGCGGCGGGCGAGAGGATCCGATTCGAGGCGGACATGGCGGTCGCCGTAGAGCAGCGCGAGGCGGCTGGCGGGCAGGACGCCTTCCGGCTAGTGGTGTTCGGAGACTCGGAGTGGCTGTCCGACGGCATACTGGGCAGGGCCCAGGAAAACGTCGCGCTTGGTCTGAACCTGGTGGACTGGTTGGCGCAGGAGGATACGCTGGCGGCGGTGCGCTCGAAAGTGGTGTCGTCGCGCGATCTGATATTCACCTCGGAGACGCACGAGAACATAGCGCGATGGGCGAACATCGCGGGCGTGCCGCTGCTGATCGTAATAGTGGGGCTTGCGCGTTCGTTCCGCAGGCGCCGGTTCGGATTTACGCGATACGGGCAGGCCGGCGTTGGCGGACGACGGGGCTTCGGGCGATTCTGGCGGCGCGGCGAATCCGGCGGCGGTTCGGGACAGGAGGGCGACGAGTGAAGAGCAGGCAACTCGGCTTCGTCCTGATGGCGCTGATAGCCGTTGGCGTGGCGGGCCTGGTGTTCCGAATAGTATCGGCGGGTTCCGACGAGATAATCCTCGAGGGGCTGATACAGGTATCCTCGCAGGCGAGCGACCGCGTGCTGGTGGAGGGCGGCGGCAAGCGTACGGAACTGCAACGGCTGGGCGACGCAGAGCAGGGCGCGTGGTACGTTGACGACCAGCCGGTGTTCGCGCCTCAGCTTCAGCAGTTCTGGCAGGCGGTGGACGACCTGTACGACGCGCAGCTGGTGTCCATCAATCCGGCTAATCACGGGCGCATGGGAGTGGTGGACGGCGAGGCGACGGAGGTTTCGTTCTTCCTGGGACGGCGTTCGCTTCAGGAGAAGTTCCTGGTGGGAACTTGGAAGCCGGACGTGCGTCTGTGTTACGTGCGCCGCGCGGGATACGATGAGACCTATGGCGTCCCCTGTCCCAACGGAAACATCTTCGACCCGGACCCGGACAGGTGGAAGAACCCGATAGCGGCGTCTATTCCGCCGAACGAGATACAGCAGATCGAGTTCCAGTACATAGACGCGGATACCATAGAGAGTTTCGTGATACGGCAGGATGACGAGGGGGAGTGGCAACTGTATGACGCGGAAGGGAACGCCAGCCCGACGCATCCGCGCGCGCTGGAGGCGATATTCGGCACACTACAACTGGTGGTGGCGTCCGGCTTCGCGGAGGAAGAGGAGGCGGACAAGCTCAACTTCGCCGCGCCCGACGCCATGGTGCGCGTGCTGACACGCGAGGACGCATCCACGCCGTCCACACGTCTGCGCTTCCTGATACGCGACGACCTGAGCCTGTACCTGCGCATCCCGACGACGGCTACGGTCTATATCATAGACAACCAGGCCGTGGCGGGCCTGCTGCTGCGAGCGGAGCAGATAGTGGATGAGAGGTAGGGGGTTGGCGCAAGGGCGCGGAGGGATTTAGCGCGGAGGGATTTAGCGCGGAGGGGTTTTATCGCGGAGGCGCAGAGGGACGCGGAGAGCTAATGTGGTTCTTTATTTGTGCAAGGAGTTATGCGCCGTGCTTGGCTAGCAGGGCGGTGACGGCGGGGACGAGTTCGTTTGGTATCAGCATAACGGTCTTCGAGGGGTCTTCGTAGGCGGCTTCGGCCTCGGCGATCGCTTCCTCCTCATTGAGGGCGTCGTAGTATTTGATGACGCTCTGGACGCGTTCTTCGTCCCAGCCGGGCGGGAACTTGTTGATTTCGCTGGTCACAGTCCTCTCCTTCTCATGCGCCTACGGTAGAATCGGGAGGATGGCTCCTCTAGCCCGGTTCGCGTTGGCCGGCGAGGTCGGCTATGTCGTCATCATCTTCGTCGTCGGCGCGGTTGCGGCGCGCGTGTCCGAACAGGGCGTGGGCCAAGACTACTGCGCCGAGTCCGGCCATTGACAAGGCGGTGGCGAAGTATTGGGAGTTCCACATCATGGTCATGAGGATGATGGCTACGTAGCCGGCGATGATGTTGAGCAGCGACGAGTAGGGCAGCTTCTGCGCCAAGGACGCGACGACGGCGGCTACGACGACTCCGATGAACCCGATGGCGTATTCGGGGAAAACGAAGATGGTGGCTCCGCCGAGGGTTACGAGGCCATCTCCTCCCTTGAATCCGCTGAATACGGAGTTCCACTGCCCGACGACGGCGGCGGCGACCGGCGCTACGATCGTGGGACCTTCGATGCCGAGTACCTGCTGCGCGCCGAAGACGACGACAACGCCCTTGGCCAGATCTGCCACAAAGACTATCACGCCTGGCAGCTTGCCGACGTTCTTGCGGACGTTGGTGGATCCGGCAAGCCCGGTGCCGGTATTGAATATGTCCACGCCGCGCCGTCTGCTGAGGCGGTCCGCGACAGGCAACGCGCCGATGAAGTAGGCGACAGCAGCCGCGATCAGGAGGGATACAACCTGTGAGGTGTCTATGGATGGCATGGCTGACAGTCCCGTTTCGGTAGCGCTCGGCGCAATTGTAGCGCCTAACTCGGGTTGTGGGAAGAATCTAGCTCGGAGGCGCGAGGGGAGTTCTAACGCGGGGGCGCGGAGGCGCGACGGGTTTTATTCAGTTCGTTTACGATGTTGGTTGGTTGGACCGGAGTGATTCTGGAGGAGCGCAATGTCGGACCGCGCGGCGGACGAGTCCCCTGCCCTAGCCAAGCCGTCGGTGTTGGAGCGGTTCGAGCTGGGCGAGCTACTGGGCGAGGGGGCGGATATGCAGGTGTTTGCGGCGACGGACCGCGATACCGGGGTTGCGGTTGTAGTGAAGCGGGCGCATCCCTCTCTGGTGTCTCGCGGGATTCATGACGACGTGGAGCGGCGGGTTGCGCTTCAGGCGGGGTTGAGGGAGCAATCGGGCGGTTTCGAGGGATTGCCGAGACTGATCGCGGTGACGGCGGCGGATGGGTTCGCGGGGGTCTTTGGTGACGATTTGGGGTATGCGTACAGTGTTCTGGTGGAAGAGCGGGCCGTGGGGATTCCGCTGATTGGCAGCGTGGCGGACCAAGTACGAGGGTATCCGGTGGGACTGCCGATGAACCTGTTCGCGCTGCATCCGTCCGGCGCGTGGCTCGCCAAGGGGTTCGAGAATCCGTCGCTGACGGCGCTGCGCGTGATCGAGCGATGCTACGAAATGGGCTGGCTTGCGGGCGACCTGGGGCCGCGCAACGTGTTCTATGCGCCGGAGTCCGGCAAGGCGACGGTGATTGACTTGGGGAATCTGCGACGCTCGTCACCAGCGACGGCGCGCAGGGCGGCGTTCGACTTGAACGATACGCTGTTCGAGTTCTTCCAGTTCTACGCTACATCTGACGGCGCGCCGCAGTCGGCGGCGGCGTTCGCGGCGGTGTCGGAGCGTAGGCTGTCCGGCTCACTGGAACGGATGACGGAAGGATTGGCGCGGTCGTATGCGGGCGCGGAGTCGGAACGTCGGGACGCGGCAATGGCGATACTCGAGCGCATTGGGCGTCGGGGGTACTCGGAGGTTGGGGAGTTTCGGACGGATTTTGGGGTGTATCTGTCGGCGGTTCCGGCGGCGGAGGATGGGGTGTGGCGCGAGGCGGCGGAGGGGTTGCGGGGGGATTATTGGGGGAGGTTTTTGGTTTGATGGGGAGGGGCAGAATGTAAACGTAGACACGCGGAGGGGCGCAGAGAGGGGGTGAATCCACACTAACCGTTTCCCACTAACTGAACCAACCGAGACAGCCAACTGTCAAAGTTGGGGCATTCAGCCCGAATCGTGTCAATGCCGATAGCCCGCGCTCCCTCCGTACTCATACGCGGCTTATTGTATCCAGTCGTCAACTTGATGATGCGCTTGGAAGGGGCTGTATCGGGAGAGTCATCAATCTCTTCGGGAGTGGTGAACTGGTCTCGTATCGCCTGCAAGTCAGCGGCGATATGCGGCCTCTCGATGGCGTTTGCGAATCTCGCGCAATTGCTGAATAGCATCGCTTCGAACTCGTGCATCATCACATATGGGACGAACCGGATAGGATTGAAGGAATCGCCCATGCAGCGACGGACGTCGTCCAGCATCGCATCGTGAATGGTGGCTGCCTTCTCGCTGAATGGCGCTGAGTTGGCTTGTATGCGTCCGGGCCAAGCGCGGTTTGAGCCCTCGGGCATCCCGTAGTAATCAACCATAGTGCTGACTATGATCTCGCGGTCCTCTTTGAGGTTATCCAGTATGCCTTTCCGAGCGATGGGCCACGCCACTACGCCACCACGATTATTGCGCGATTGTGCCGGTCCCATTATAAGAGCGCTTACGAAGATTCCTACTCGGTACAGGTATGGCGCAAGTGCCTGAGACACGAAGGTTTCCTCAGTGGGGCCTTCTACGTGTATCAACAGTCTGGTCATCGCTACTATCCTATGGCGGGACGCCCGCCGATTTTGTTCATGTTCCATAGCTCGCCCATAGTGTAATCCTCCAGCCACGCGGAAAGACTGTCGGAGTCCAACCGCCGAAACTTGGACTGGCCTTTATGCAGGTCGGTTACGATTACGTCTTCAGGCTCAAAGTAGTCAAGCAACGCGGGCGACTGGGTTGACAGTATGATTTGACTGCTGAGCGACGATTCGTCAACCAGCGACGCGAATAGCCATATCGCGTAAGGGTGGAGGCCAATTTCAGGTTCGTCAATGAGAATTACTGATGGGCGGAGCTCCTTCGGCTGGAGCATGAGCGTAGCGAGCGCCATGAATCTGAGCGTGCCATCGGATAGCGACGATGCGTCGAAGTAGGCGTCGGACCGCTTGTGGCGCCAAGCTAGGCGTATCATGTCGGGGTTGAGCGCCAGTGGCTCCAGAAAGAAGTCGTCGAAGAACGGCGCAACCATCCGGACAGTGTTGCGAATCTCCCTGTATGACGGGGCGTACTTCTCGCGCAGCAAGTACAGAAACGCCGCGAGATTCGCGCCATCGGGACGCAGGTAGCGATTGTCGTGCAGGTTGCTGTTCCTCTTGATTGGAGAAGTGCGGCCGGTGTCCAGGAAGTGATAGACGCGCCAAGTCTCGATATGGTTTTGAACGTCAGATACTGGAGCGGCCCTACTTGCGCTGTCAGGATTCCCGATCGAGTAATGGTTGGCATCGCCGGCTTCGAACCCGCGTTCCAGCGCAACGATAACATCGGCCACGCGAACCTGCCCTGTGTGTTCGGATTCCTCAGTAGTTCGACCGCCAATTCGTATGATCCGCTCTTGCCTTTGTTCGGCATCGTTCCAGTAATGCACTGTATCGGACATCCTGAGCGAGTCTGTTGGTGTGGGGAAGATTAGGGCCTCATACCGTGTAGATCCGTCTCCGAATTCAACCTCCACACTCAGGTCATCCGTCGTCTTGGCTCCGAAGTGCAGAATCTCATTCGCCCCGCCCGCTTGGGCTACGTAGCGTTGGAACCTTCCCATACGCATCGAGTGGAGCATATCGAAGACGCTTAGGAAGTTTGACTTGCCGGAGCCGTTCGCGCCGATGAGGACGTTGATGGGGCGTAGCTCCAAGCGCTCTACGGCGCGTATGCTCCGGAATCCTTTGACTGTGATGGATTTTATTGCAGTCATGCTGCACCTTGCTCAGTTTGGTAGGCAACCACGAGGGCTGCCCCTACGTCTAGGTCTGGCGGGCGGGTTTGAAGTCTGCCCCTGCCCTACTCCTCCACGAAGATGTCTTCGGGGAGGAAGGCGGATACGGTTACGTTGGGCAGGTCCACTATGTTGCTGATCTTCAGATCCACGGCTACGGAGCAGATGGCGTATGCCTGCTCGGGGGTGTAGCCGCGATCTGTGAGCAAGTCTAGCATGGATAGCAAGGCGTTGCGGGCGGCTAGGGTTACGTGGTCTTCGCCTTCCTGCGTGCCGTCGTCGCGGATGGGGTAGCCGACGGTGGCGGTGAAGTTGCGCGGGACGGCGAACGCGGGGGGCTGGAAGTAGCCGGGGTGGGAGAATCGGGGCGCGGTTATGCCGCGCTCGGCGGCGATTCCCTTGTGAACGGTGAAGCGGACGCCGACGGTCATGCCCATCTCTATGGCGGTGATGCAGACCTCGCCGTCGCCCTGGGCGAAGTGGCCGTCGCCGACGGAGTAGAGGCCGCCCGGCACGGCGACGGGAATGTAAAGATGCGAGCCGCGCGTCAGCTGCTTCACGTCCATGTTGCCGGCGTTCTCGCGGGGCGGGCCGGTACGCAAGCCCTCGGCGGCTATTCGTCCGCCGGCGGGCACGGCGTCCTCGACGTCGGGCGGGGGCGCGGTTCCGCCGCGCTGTCGAAGCTCCTCCTCGCGCGCGTTCCACGCCTCTAGCTGCTCATGTGACGGGGCCAGGCCCGCCGTGCCCATGAACGATCCGTCGGGTATGCGGACTCCGGGAATCTGCTCGGAGGTGGCGTAGCCGTTTTGGATGTTCCAGTGGGCGATGAATGGCTCGGTGAACACGTCTCGCAAGAAGCCCGCGCCCGGTCGGAAGCGCGTCCAGCCATATGGTTGGGGCATTATCTCGACGTATTCTATCTCGAGCAGGTCGCCCGGCTCGGCGCCCTCGACGTAGATCGGGCCGGTGAGCGGATGGCTGACCTTCTGGTCCATGGCCTCAAGGTCCTCCGGGCCGACGTCGGGCGTCATCTGTCCGTCGCTGGCGCAGCGCGTCTCGATGACGATGTTCTCGTTCTCGCCAACTTCGAGTATGGGCGGGACGTCCGGGTGCCAGCGGTTGTGTCCCGTGCCGGGATCGTCTTTTAGGCGTTTGGAGCGGTCTATTCTGATGAACTGGGTCATGGGAACTCCTTGAACGATTTTAACGCAGAGGCGCGGAGGACACAGAGGAACGCAGAGAGATTGGTTTAGGTAAGAATCGCGGCAAAGCAAAGCGTTGCGTGGCATGATAGTATAGATGGGGTATATTTGGAACAAGCCGTTGAGTTGCATGGGTGGGGATATGACCACTAGACATAAGGAATATTCTACGGACGAGCAGCCCAAGTCTTGGGCGCCGCTGGCTTCGACGAGAAAGAACGCGGCGACGAAGCAGTCGTCGGACCTGCTGAAGGCTTACGAGCGCGAGCTGGGCGACGAGCCGACGGACACCGTGCGCGAGTACCTGCGCTCGATCGGGCAGCACGCGCTGCTGACCGCGCCGCAGGAGCTGGACCTGGGGCTGGAGGTGGAGCGGTGGATGCTGCTGAAGGAGACGCGCAAGAGCATGACGGAGGAGTTGGGCCGAGAGCCGATGTCATCGGAGATCGCGGCGCGGGTGATCGCAGACACTGTCCGCGACGTTCTGCTGCTGCGCTCGCTCGCCGCGGACACGGACATCGAGCTGCCCAACGAGACGCCGATAAGCGTTCTGCTGAGCGATGAAGAGGTGCGCGCGCGGCTGGACAGGCCGCCGTCGGACAAGCTGAAGGAGACGGTGGCTGACGCCAGCGACATCGAGTTGGAGACGATAGGCGCCCGGATCGCCGCGTTGTCGCGCGCTTCGATACTGGTTCCTCCCGAGGTGTTCGGCACTGTCGAGACGGCGCTGGGCGCGGAGCTATACGTGGACGACCTGGACGAGGCGGCGATCGAGCGCGCGATCTCGGAGCGCGCGAGGCTGATCGAACGCTGGTGGTCGGTGATCATATCGCGCGGCGAGGCGGCGTCGGAGCGGCTGACGAACTCGAACCTGCGCCTGGTCGTCAGCGTAGCGCGGCGCTACCTGCGGCGGGGGCTGCCGCTGCTGGACCTGATACAAGAGGGCAACCTAGGCCTGATGCGCGCGGTCGAAAAGTACGACCCGCACCGCGGCTTCAAGTTCAGCACGTACGCTACGTGGTGGATACGACAGGCGGTAACTCGCGCGTTGGCGGACCAGGGGCGGACGATTCGGCTGCCGGTACACGTGGTCGAGCGCCTTCAGCAGCTCAATACGGCGGAGCGCCACCTGATGCGCGACAAGGACCGCGACCCGACGACAGAGGAGTTGGCGAAGGAGCTGGACTGGACGCCGGAGCAGGTGGAGACGCTGATGAGGCAGCGCCAGCACACTATCTCGCTCGGCACGCCTGTCGGCGAGGAGGAGTCCACGCTGGAGGACTTCATCAAGGACGATTCCAGCCTGACGCCGGACGACGTGGCGATGCGTCTGCTGACGCGCGAGGACGTGATCGAGGCGCTGGACGACATCCCGCCGCGCCTGCGGATGGTGCTCGCGCTGAGATTCGGCTTCATAGACGACCGCCCGCGCACGCTGGAAGAGGTCGGACGCGAGCTGGGCGTAACGCGCGAACGCGTCCGGCAGCTCGAAAAGCAGGCGCTGACCCAACTGCGCGGCTCCACCAAGCTGGAGAAGGTGGAAAACAGCGGTTAGGGTGGGAATTTAACGCGACGGCCCGAAGGCGCAGAGACGCGACGGATTTTAGAGTATTCTTGATTCCGTCGCGTCATTGCGTAAATGCGCCTTTGCGTCTCTGCCGTAAGTCGGGGGATGGAGCGTGGGCGCGGGAATGGGCTATTTGTGGGGGATTTGCGGCTGTGCTATACTGCTATGGGCGCGCCGGGTTCGGCGCGCAGTGGATGGCCGCGAATTGAGATGATGAAGGCGGGGAGTACATGGTTCAGAGTTCACCCGAAGCGCTAGTCACCAGACCCACAAATCCGCTGTCGGCGTTCGAGGTGCCGAAGGGGCCGGTTACGATGAAGTCTCTGCTCGAGGCTGGGGTCCACTTCGGCCACCAGAAGCGGCGTTGGAACCCGAAGATGAAAGAGTACATCTTCACACACCGCAACGGCATCCACATCATAGACCTTCAGAAGACGCTGCGGTCTTTGGACGCGGCTATGGAGTTTATGGCCGATACCGTCGCGGAGGGCAAGCAGGTGCTGATGGTAGGCACCAAGAAGCAGGCGCAGGATACGATCATTCACGAGGCTGAGAGGTCGGGTTCGTACCATATCACCACGCGCTGGCTTGGGGGAACGCTGACCAACTTCGACACGATCCAGGGACGCATCCACTATCTGGTTCAGTTGGAGCAGGAGCGGGTCAAGGGCGAGTTCACCCGTCTGACGAAGCGCGAGGCTCTGAAGAAGGAAGACACCATCCGCCGCCTCAACAGGCACCTGTCCGGCATCAAGGAGATGCAGGAGATGCCGGGCGCGCTGTTCGTGGTGGACATCGGCAAGGAGCACATCGCGGTCGCCGAGGCGCGCAAGAAGGAAGTGCCGATAGTGGCGCTGGTGGACTCCGACTGCGACCCTGATTTGATCGACTACCCCATACCGGGCAACGATGACGCCATCAGATCCATACGGCTGATTACGGCCAAGATGGCGGAGGCGATCTTGGAAGGCAGGCATCGCAAACTGGCGACGGACGCGGGCGAGTACGATGACGACGAGTCCGAAGAAGAAGCGGGCGAGGCGGTATCGGTGGCTTAGGTATAAACCACGGTGGGGGGCACCCTCACCCCAACCCTCTCCCTTAGGGAGAGGGGCATTACGAAAAAGGCTCTTGGGGGACAATGGCAGTTACAGTCGAAGACATAAAGGCCCTGCGCGAGGTTACTGGCGCAGGGGTGATGGACAGCAAACGCGCGCTGGAAGAGGCCGGCGGCGATATGGGCAGGGCGGAAGAGATTCTGCGGCAGGCGGGCATAGCGTCCGCGGCGAAGAAGGCCAACCGCGCCACCAACCAGGGCGTCGTGGAGTCGTATGTCCACAGCGGCGGCAGGATAGGCGCGATGGTGGAAGTGAACTGCGAGACGGACTTCGTCGCGCGCACGGACGACTTCCGCGACCTGGCGCACAGCCTGGCGATGCAGGTGGCGGCGATGTCGCCGTCGTACTTGGACGAGACGGCCGTTCCGGAAGGCGAAAGCTTCGACGCCGCGCAGGACTGCCTGCTTCAGCAGCCGTTCATTAGAGACCCGTCCAAGACGGTGCAGGAACTGGTGAACGAGACGGTCGGCAAGTTGGGTGAGAACGTTCGCGTGCGCCGGTTCACGCGGTTCTCGCTAGGTGAATGACGCGAGGTTGTCCCATCTCCCCCAAGTATGAGCGTATTCTGCTGAAGCTAAGCGGCGAGTCACTGCGAGGCGATAGGAGCTTCGGGGTAGATCCGTCAGCCGTTGATTACATGGCCGGCGAGATACGCTCAGTACTCGATCTTGGCGTGGAGATGGGAGTAGTCGTTGGCGGCGGCAACATCTGGCGCGGCACGCAGGCCGCGATAGACGGCATGGACCGCGCGACGGCGGACTACGCTGGTATGCTGGCGACTATCATCAGCGCGCTCGCCCTCCAGGACACTCTGGAGCGCAAGTTCGGCTTGGTAACGCGCACGCAGAGCGCGATCAACGTCTCCCAGGTGGCTGAGCCGTACATTCGAAGGCGCGCGATACGACACCTGGAGAAGGGCCGTGTGGTGCTGTTCGCAGCCGGCACAGGCAATCCGTTCGTCACCACGGACACGGGCGCAGCGCTGCGCGCGGTGGAGATTGGCGCGGACGTGCTTCTGATGGCGAAGAACAACGTTGACGGCGTTTACGAAGCAGACCCTCAGACGAATCCGGAAGCGAAGAAGATCGAGCGGCTAACGTACTTCGAGGCCATCGAGAAGCGGCTTGGAGTGATGGATACGACCGCGCTATCGCTCTGCATGGACAACGATGTGCCGATAGTGGTGTTCGACCTGTTCAACGGTGGGAACCTGCGACGCATCGTGGAGGGAGAGGATATTGGGTCGGTGGTGTCGGCGGATGGGAGATCTTTAGGAGTTGGGAGTTAGGGTTCGAGGAGAGACGTTTCTTGCGCCGCTCTACCCTACCGTCCCGCCAGGTTCCTTCTAAATCACAGTCAGCCAGAAAATAGTTGTGGAGGTTCTGCGATATGGCAGACGTAGATGACGTTATGCTCGACACCGAATCCCGAATGGAGAAGTCCGTCGCGGCGCTGGAACGCGAGCTTGCGAGCATCAGGACGGGGCGCGCTTCGCCTCGCCTGGTCGAGAATATGCTGGTGGACTACTATGGCGTGCCGACGCCGCTGAACCAGATCGCGGCCATCACTGTGCCGGAGGCTCGTCTGCTGATGATCCAGCCGTGGGACAAGTCGGCGATGAAAGAGGTCGAGAAGTCCATCATGAAGTCGGACCTGGGGCTGATGCCGAACAGCGACGGCAACGTCGTGCGAATCAACATCCCCCCGCTCACCGAAGAGCGGCGGCGCGACCTGGTGCGGTTGGTGGGCCGGAAGGTCGAGGACGGCCACGTGGCGGTCCGCAACATACGGCGCTCGGGCGTGGAGAGCTTACGGACCATGCAGCGCAACAAAGAACTCTCCGAGGACGAGTCTCGCAGGGCGCAGGGTGAAGTTCAGGAGCTTACGGACCTGTACATCTCCCAGATGGACGAGATGAAGAAGGAGAAAGAGCAGGAGGTGATGGAAGTTTGACGGTGTCGGCTTCCGCTGTACCTCCGGCTTACCCTGTTGAGCAAATGTCTAGGCAAACATCGCAAACCCCTGGGCGCGATCCTGCCCAGGTTCCGCGCCACGTTGCGATTATCATGGACGGCAACGGCCGGTGGGCGGTAAACCGCGGACTGTCTCGCTCCGAAGGGCATCGCGCGGGCACGGAGAACGTGCGTCGCGCCATAGAGGCGTTTGCGCGCGCGGGCGTTAGCTACCTGACTCTATACGCCTTTTCGACCGAGAATTGGGAGCGACCGGCGGATGAGGTCGAGTCGATAATCTCGATTATAGGCGACGTGATAGGCCCGGAAACGCAGAACCTTCACGACAACGGAGTCCGCATCCGGCACATCGGCGCCCTGGACGGTCTGTCGGATGACCTGCGCGACGCTATACGTTCCAGCGTAGAACTGACGGCGGACAACGACAGGCTCACGCTGTGCGTGGCGTTCAACTACGGCGGGCGCGCCGAGATCCTGAACGCCGTCCGACGCATGATCGCCGACGGCGCGGACCCGTCGCAGATAGACGAATCTGCATTCGGCGGATACCTCGACACGGCGGGCATACCGGACCCGGACCTGATAATCCGCACGGCGGGCGAGATGCGAATGTCCAACTTCCTGCTGTGGCAGGCCGCGTATGCGGAGTTTTACAGCACCCCCGCGCTGTGGCCGGACTTCGACGCGCATGAGGTGGAGAAGGCGATAGAAGCCTACGGACGGCGGCGGCGCAATTTCGGGCGAGCGCCGGGGTGAGGGACTTTAACGCAGAGGCGCAGAGGGTCGCGGAGACGCAGAGGATTTAACGCAAAGGCGCGAAGACACAAAGAAGTCTTTACATTACCCCTTGCGCGCTGAGCCTGTTTGTTGAACTTTCTGCGCCAGGGTGATTGCGCTGTGGAACTATGCTGACCAGAACGTTGACGGCGGTTGTTGGCGCTCCCCTGCTGATTTGGGTGGTGTGGGTCGGTGGGTATCCGTTCGCGGCGTTGGCGACGGCGGCGGCGGGTGTGGGCGCGTGGGAGTTGTGTCGCATGGCGCGGGGATGGGGGCAGCCTCCGTATGCCGTCGTCGCCATCGCGCTCGCCGCCATCGTCGCGGCGTCCGGGCATCTGATACCGGCGCCGGAGTCGGGGTTGTTCACGCCGCTGGCGATCCTGTTGGGCGGAATCGGCGCCCTCATCCTCTTGAACGGTTACAGGGCGCGTGGAAGATTCGGCTCGATGCTGTCCACCGTCGCCATCTCGCTGTTCATCGGCGGCGCGCTGTTCATGGCGACGTCTGTGAGGAACGCGCCGGACGATGGGCGTTGGATGATCCTGTTGCTGATCGCGATTACCTTTGCCACGGACACCGGCGCGTACCTGGTGGGCAAGGCGATAGGCAGGCATAAGATGGCGCCGCGCGTCAGTCCGAACAAGACGTGGGAGGGCGCGGCGGGCGGACTGCTAGCGGCGGGCGCAACGGGCGTGATATTCATATGGGTCGTGTCCGAATTCCAACCCGTGATCTGGGATTTGATCGCTATGTTCGCAGTAGGCGCGGTACTTGGCGTAACGGGGCAGTTTGGGGACCTGTTCATTTCACGGTTGAAGCGGCGGGCGGGGTTCGACGATTCAGGGTTCATAGTTCCCGGACACGGCGGTCTGTTGGACAGGCTGGACTCGCTGTCGTTCAATCTTCTGGCATTCGTACCGGCGATGGCGGTGGCGGCGCTGGTCGTAGGTTTCTAACGCAGAGGCGCGGAGACGTAAAGAGGGTGATGGGAGGGAGATGACGTCCCATCTCAATTCTCAGATTCGCGCCTCTGCGCCAAATTCCCCGAAATCAGCCTCGCCCTTCCAGCTCTTCCAGGCGGCGCAGCAGTTCCCGCTTTCGCCGCTCGGCGACCTCGGCGCGGTGTTCGGCGGCTCTGCGGGCGTCGCGCTCGGCTTGGATGATCCTTAGGTGTTCGGCAATCATTTCGTTGGCGCAGATGGATTTACCTGTTGCCGGATCGCGGAGGTCAAACGGGTCCGCCGACGGGGCGCCGTTGACCCACCAAAACTCCAAGTCCAGCATCTCGCTGTATGACCGCAACGAACCGTCCGGCTCTTCATGGACCTCGTACTCTTCGTACTTGCCGTTTACCAGACGCAAGCCCGTAATGCGCTTGCCGTACAGATCACCAGACCTGTCCAGCATCCAGTACTCACCGACGCCAAGCTCGGCGTACAGATTGCGCTTGAAGTCCGTGTCCCTGTCGGCTGTACTCGGAGACGCCACCCCCAGAGCGAAGTCTATGCCCTTCTCGACTACCCAAGTGTAGTAGTTCCGCAGTCGCAGGACGTCCTGCACGTACTCGCGCGTTACGCCGAATGATATGTAGCCGTCCGACGCAAAGCGTTTATTGCCATCTTCCGGGTCGTACATGACGAACCCGCCGCCCTTTACGAAGTCTTTGGGGAAGCGCCGTCTAAGCGCTTCCACTATTCTCACAATGGTCTCGTCTTGAAGCATACCGTCCTCGACGGGTTCCGGGTCTTCGTAGAAAATATCTGGGAGGGGCTTTCCGTTCCAGTAGTGGATGTCGCCGACCCTGCTCGCGCCTACGGGTTCGACGATGCCGGCGCCGTTGACGGATCCCGGGCTCTCGCCGGTCTTGGTCGGATTCTCGCTTAGCGTAGCCATGCCATACCCCCGAGGCAGTGTTGTGGCTATTGTAGCATGAGGACGATTGGGAGTTGGGAGTGGATAGTAGAACCTGTGTCAGTCGCGTGGATGACCCTTGCGACAATCCGGCAGTCCGAGAGAGTCAAGGTCATTGTATCCGATGTCGCGCAGCCCACTGGGAACGCACCCGATCAACTGGTCGGCGCTAAGGTCCAGCGTCCTCAGGTTGACCAGGCTGCCCAACTCGGACGGAATCTCGCCCGTCAACTGGCTGGCGCTAAGGTCCAGCGATGTAACCCTACCATCGGCATCGGTCTCAACTCCGTGCCACTCGTTCAAGGACCTGTCGCTCATCCAGTTATCGTTGTTCTTCCAACCGTCTCCGCCGGTGGCGCGGTATAGCGACTCTAAGGTTCCACGATCAACGGGCGTGGGCGTGTTGGTGGGCGACGGCGTGGGCGTGAAGGTAGGCGTAGGTGTGAGCGTCGGCATGCCGGCCGGCGTGGGCGTGTTGGTGGGCGACGGCGTGGGCGTGAAGGTAGGCGTGCACGTCCATATGGGCGGGATGCTGGCGGCGAGCATAGTTGTGGGGTTGTTGATCTGGAGCGCGTCCGAATTCTAGATTGTGAACGAGGATCTTGATCGCGGGGCTGCGGTGGGCGCGGTTCTGGGGGTAACGTGACAGTGTGGGTACCTGTTCATATCGAAGTTGAAGCGTAGGGCGGGGTTGGACGATTCTGGCGCCTTATTGCCGGGACATGGGGGGACTGTTGGACAGGCTGGATTCGATGACGTCCGACTTGTTGGCATTCGTACCGACGATGGCGGTGGCGGTGGGGACAGTAGGGGTTGTGGAGTAAGGGGGCATCTTAGACGCTGCTGCAAATACCGAGGGCAATGATGACGGCAAAAGCAACCATGAAGCCAATAGCAATTAATCCACAAGTATTATGCGAATTCTCTGTATTCTCGCTCATATACACCTCCACTCGCGGCGGTTCAACGTATATAGGCTGCTGAGGATAACCGCGCTGTGGCGGTATATAGGACGTGCTTTGACCCTGAACTTGTTCGAAGCCACCCTCTGCGGTTACTACCAGAGAAACGTTTCCAACGCGAATGATGTCGCCCGGTCCGATTGGAACGGGAAAGCCTGTAACAACCGACTGACCGTTAACCGATGTGCCGTTGGTACTATTGGTATCTGCTATGGTTGACAGCCCATGCCTAGTCTCCACTGTGGCGTGAAATCTGCTTACACTGGCATCGCTAAGTACGATGGTGTTAGACGGGTGACGCCCGATGGTGATTCTCCCACCATAGAGTTTAGGAATCATGCGGTCACTATATCATAGTAGGGTTCGGATTGATGGTCTGTGCTATGATTGGAAAATCATGGACGCAACGAAGAAGATGCTCGCCGTTCTCGGCTCTACGGGTTCGGTGGGGACACAGACATTGGACGTGGTCAGGACGCTGCCGAGCCGATTCGGAGTGGCTGGGCTGTCGTGCAATCGCAACCTGGAGACGCTGGCGCGGCAGATCCGCGAGTTCGGGCCGTCTCTGATCAACTGCAACGGCAGCGAAGCGGAGAAGGCGGCGCTGCCTCAGAACGGCTGGCGCGACTGCGCGCTGGACGAACTGGTTACGGACGACGACGTTGACGTCGTGGTTACGGCGACGGTCGGCGACGTAGCCATCGGGCCGACGCTGGCCGCCATCGGCGCGGGCAAGCAGATAGCGCTCGCCAACAAGGAGACCATAGTGATGGCGGGCGAACTGGTAACCCGCCTTGCCGCCGAGAGCGGCGTTGACATCCTCCCGCTCGATAGCGAGCCAAACGCCATCTGGCAGTGCATTAGAGGGGAATCCAGGGACGGGGCGGAGTGGTCCGGCTCGCGGCTGATGGCGGGGGAGTCGGTATCGAAGCTCATCATCACGGCGTCGGGCGGCGCGTTTAGGGATACTCCACTGGATGAGCTTAGTTCGGCGACACCGGCGCAGGCGCTGAAGCATCCGACCTGGAAGATGGGGCGGAAGATTACGGTGGATTCGGCGACGCTGATGAACAAGGCGTTCGAAGTGATAGAGGCGCATTGGCTGTTCGGCGTGCCGTGGGACGACATCGAGATAGTCATACACCCGCAGAGCATCATCCACTCGATGGTCGAGTTCGTGGACGGCTCGACCAAGGCCCAGCTAAGCTCGCCGGATATGCGTCTGCCAATACAGTACGCTCTGACGTATCCGGATCGGCTGCCGAATCCGCGCGTGGGCCGATTCAGTCCGTCGGGCGCCGGGGCGCTGACGTTCGAGGAGCCGGACCCGGAGCGATATCCGTGCTTCGACATGGCTATCGGCTTCGCGAGGCGCGGCGGCACGTGGTCGGCGGCGCTCAGCGGCGCGAACGACGCGGCGGTAGAGGCGTTCCTCGCGGGACGAATCCGCTTCGTGGAGATCGAGTCGGCGATACGCTCCGCACTGGGCCTCCACGAAAGCGTGGACGAGCCGGAGCTTGGCGACATCATCGCTGCGGGCAGGTTCGGCTACGACACAGTTCACGGTCTGGTGGAGGGCTGAGGCGTTGGGATTCCTGGACTTTCTGCCCAGCTGGCTGCTCATCGTGCCAGTGCTGGCGTTTCTGGTGTTCGTTCACGAGCTTGGGCACTTCGTAGCGGCCAAGAAGTTCGGCATCAAGGTGCTGGAGTTCGGGTTCGGCTTCCCTCCCCGCCTGTGGGGAATCCGGCGCGGAGAGACCATCTACTCCATCAACGCTATTCCGCTCGGCGGGTTCGTGCGGATGCTGGGCGAGGAAGACCCGGCCGACCCTCGCAGCTTCGCGCGGCAGGCGGTGTGGAAGCGCGTGGTGGTGCTGTGCGCCGGGTCGTTCATGAACTTCGTGACGCCGCTGGTCATTTTCACCGTCGTCTTCATGCTGCCTCAGCAGGTGCCTGTCGGACAGGTATTCGTCACAGGCGTCGCGCCCGGATCGCCCGCGCAGGCGGCGGGCGTCCGCGCCGGAGACCAGATAATGGCCATAGACGGCGAGCGTGTGAGATTCCACGGAGACCTGATAGCCGAGATAGAGGTGAAGCTGGGGGCCGAGACGGAGCTTACCGTGAAGCGAGGCTCGATAGTGTCCGGGCTGGGCATGTCTCCGGACTCGTCGGTCGTCGAGACGGTTACGGTCGTGCCGCGCATGAACCCGCCGTCTCTGACAGTGGTGGAAGCGGTGGCGGACCCAGAGACGGAGGTCAGCCTGCGCGAAGCGCGGCGGTACAACGCGCGGCTGACCGTGGGCGACACTATGACGCAGGGCGCGGTGGGGGTAATGATCGGCACGTCCAACGTGCGGTTGGTCGAAGATAGGCAGCCTCCGCTGAGCGCGATGGGCAACGCGGCGGACCAGATAGTAGATGTGCTGACGCTGACCAAGAACGGCTTCCAGCGCTGGGCGGGCGGCGGACCGGACCCGGGACTCACCGGGCCCATCGGAATCGCGCAGGTTACGGGGGAAGTGGCCGAGATCGGCGCCTCGCCGTTCTTCCAGCTCGTCGCGTTCATCAGCATCAGCCTGGGCATCATCAACCTTCTGCCGATTCCGGCGCTGGACGGCGGGCGGCTGATGTTCGTGCTGATCGAGTGGGCGCGAGGCGGCAAGCGCATATCGCCGCAGCGCGAGGGGCTGATTCACCTAATAGGATTCGCGGCGCTGATAGGGCTGATCGCCGTCGTGAGCTTCTTCGACATCACGCGCATCTTGTCCGGAGAGAGTTTGATAAGATAGGAGTTAGGGGGTTCACCCCCTGCCCCCGCCTTCGCCGGGGGCAGGCTCTAAGCTTCCCCCGTCGAGGTGGAACGGACTGAACACTGAGGGTGGTGGTCTTGATGATCAAGCGGCGAGTTACGAAGGCGCTTCAGGTTGGCGACGTGCAGGTTGGCGGCGACGCGCCGGTGTCCGTGCAGTCCATGACCAAGACGGACACGCGCGACGTGGCGGCGACGGTGCGCCAGATACGCGAGCTCGAAGACGCGGGCTGCGAGATAATCCGCTCCGCCGTGCCGGACATGGAAGCCGCCGAGGCGCTGGAAGAGATACGGCGACAGATCAACATCCCGCTCGTGGCGGACATCCACTTCCACTACCAGCTGGCATTGAAGGCCTTAGAGAGCGGCGTTGACTGCCTGCGTCTGAATCCGGGCAACATCCGCGACCGCGAGAAGGTGGAACTGGTGGCGCGCGAGGCGAAGGCTCGCGGCGTGCCGATACGCATAGGCGTCAACTTCGGCAGCCTGCCTCCGGTCGGCGGCATCGGCAAGACGCGCGGCCTGTCGCGCCACCGCGACGGCGTGAACATGCTGGCCAAGGGTCTGGCGGACGAAGGCTATTCGGCTGTGGATCACATGGTGGCGACGGGGCTGTGGGAGATAGGCATACTCGAGGACCTTGATTTCGATCTGATAAAGATCTCGCTCAAGGCGTTCGACATAGAGACGACGGTGGAGTCGTACCGGCGAATGGCGCGACTCGTCCCCTACCCGCTTCATCTGGGCATCACGGAGTCGGGGACGGCGAAGTCTGGATCCATCCGCAGCGCCATCGGGCTTGGCGCGCTGCTGTACGACGGTATCGGCGACACGATACGCGTATCGTTGAGCGACGATCCGGTGGAAGAGGTCTATACGGGCTTCGAGATACTGAAGTCGCTGGAGTTGCGAAAAGAGGGGGCGGTGCTGGTGGCGTGTCCGTCGTGCGGTCGCGCGGACGTGGACGTGGTGGGTCTCGCCAACGAGGTGGACGCGCTGCTGAAGCGAACGAAGTCTCCGATCAAGGTGGCGGTTATGGGTTGCGAGGTCAACGGACCGGGCGAGGCGAAGGACGCGGACGTGGGCATAGCGGCGGGCGCGGGCCGGGCGATCATCTTCCGCAAGGGTCAAAAGGCGAAGGTGGTGGCCGAGGCCGAGATGCTGACGGCGCTGATGGAAGAGGTGGGGAAGGTGGAAGCGGAGATGGTCGGGAGTTAGAGTTCACATTCACGACTAACCCGCTCGCGTTCGTCTTGGCATTGCGCGCGGCGGCTCGAGATAATCGGTGGAGTCGTCAGCCACAACAGCGTTAGGGGAGCATCATGGTAGTCGAAGCTAATGATATAGCGACGAGAGTCCTTCCGGCGGTGTGGCGCGCTGAGGATCTGCTGGCGCACCCGGATGACAAGTTTCCGGACCCGCCGCCGAGGGGAGATATGCAGCAGGAATACAACGTTCACGATTCCGAAACTATGCTCAGAGCTTGGTTCGAGGATGAGGATGTTCTAGTTACCGCCTACGCGTACCTTTGCATAACCACCCGCCCACCGGGCGACACGCGCACGGTCCTGCCGGATTGCCTCGTGGCGTTTGATCTAACGAGAGAACAGTTGATGGCGACTCGAAACGGCTACGTTATCAGCGAAGTCGGCAAGCCGCCAGAATTTGTTCTGGAGGTAGCGTCGGCAACGACGGGCGTGGCGGACTACACGCGAAAGCGCGATATCTACATGGATTTTCGGGTATCGGAGATCTTCAGGTTCGACGCTACGGGCGGTCTTTATCACGACGCTGCGCTTGCCGGCGAAAGGCTGGTTGACGGTGAGTATGTGTCGCTGCCGCTGTTCGACTGCCCAGTGTACGTGGATGACGGAGCGCTGCACATCCACAGCGAAGTTCTGGGACTCGACATCTGTTGGCGCGAGGGGGTCCTGCGCTACTATGATCCAGTGGGCGAGGTTCACTTCAGAAACTTGAATGAGGCTGAAGCGGCAAGGCGGGCGGCGGAAGCGCGAGCGGAAGCGGCGGAAGCGCGAGCGGAAGCGGCAGAAGCGCGGGCGGACGACGCCGAGACCGAGGCGCGGCATCTCCGAGAGGAGCTCAGGCGGCTACGGGGCGAGTAACGCCGCTCAACCGTGTAAACATAGAAGTTAGAGAGTTAGGTTATGCGACTTTCAAGATCGTTCGGCAAGACGCTAAGGGATGATCCGGCTGACGCGGAGCTGGCAAGCCACCGGCTGATGCTGAAGGCGGGGATGATCTACCAGAGCGCGGCGGGGGTGTACTCGTACATGCCGCTGGCGTGGCGCTCGATTCGCAAGATCGAGGAGATCATCCGCGAGGAGATGGACGGCGCGGGCGGTCAAGAGCTGCACATGTCAAAGCTCCAGCCGCGCGAGATTTGGGAGGAGTCGGGCCGGTTCGAGTCCTACGGGCCGGACATGATGCGGCTGGTGGACCGCCGCGAGCGGTGGCTGGTTCTGGCTCCGACGTGCGAGGAGCTGCTGACGAACATCGTCAAGGCGAACGTGAACAGCTACCGCGATCTGCCGGTTACGCTGTACCAGATACAGACCAAGTTCCGCGACGAACCGCGTCCGCGCGGCGGGCTGATTCGCGTGCGCGAGTTCGATATGAAAGACGCGTACTCGTTCGACAAGGACGAGGCGGGGCTGGACGACAGCTACGACGCGATGGTCGGCGCGTACAAGCGTATCTTCTCGCGGTGCGGACTGGACCCGATCATCGTGGACGCCGATTCGGGCGCCATCGGCGGCAAGGACTCGCAGGAGTTCATCCTGCTCGCGGACGCGGGCGAGGATACGATCATGCTCTGTTCCGGCTGCGGCTACGCGGCGAACGCGGAGAAGGCGGAGTTCCTCAAGCCGCCGATGCCGGCAATCCCGGCTGGGGACGCTCCGCAGCCGGAGACCGTCCACACGCCGGGCATCCGCACGATAGACGAGCTATGCGCGTTCCTGGACATCCCGCAAGCCAAGACGCTGAAGGCCGTGTTCTACGTCGCCGACGGCGAGGTTGTGTTCGTGGTCATCCGGGGCGATCTGGAGGTGAACGAGATCAAGCTGAGCAACGCGCTCGGCCAGCCTGCGGATCTTCGCGTCGCCTCGCCTGAAGAGGTGGCCCACGCGGGCATCGTCGCCGGGTCTGCGTCGCCTGTCGGTCTGGACTTTCGGGTGATCGCGGACGACTCGATCACGATGGGCGGCAACTTCGCCGCGGGCGCGAACCGCGATGGGTACCACTTGCAGAACGTGAACTATCCACGCGACTTCTCGGCGGAGATGGTTACGGATATCGCGCTGGCGCGGGGCGGCGACGGCTGCGCGCGGTGCGACGGGACGCTGCAAGAGCGGAGGGGCATCGAAGTCGGACACGTGTTCAAGCTGGGCACGCGGTACAGCGACGCGCTGAACGCTATGTACCCGGACGCGGAGGGCGCGCGACATCCGATAATCATGGGCTGCTACGGCATCGGGGTCGAGCGGCTGCTGGCGGCGGCCATCGAGCAGAACCACGATGACGACGGCATCATGTTCCCAGGCCCGATCGCGCCGTATGACGCGCACCTGGTCGCACTGAACACGGACCGCGCTGAGGTGGTGGAGGCGGCGGACGCGCTGTACGACGCGCTGTCGGCTGCGGGTGTGTCGGTACTGTACGACGACAGGAACGAGTCGCCTGGCGTGAAGTTCAACGACGCGGACCTAATCGGGCTTCCGGTGCGTGCCGTGGTCAGCCGCCGCAACCTGCGGCAGGGCGTGGTGGAGGTGAAGCGTCGGGGTTCGTCGGACGCTTCGCAGGTTGGGATGGATGAGGCGGTTGACGCGGTGAAGGAACTGCTGGGAATTTAACGCAGAGGCGCGGAGGGCGCGGAGAAACGCAGAGGGATTTGATGTACTTCTTTGCGTCTTCGCATCTTCGCGCCTTTGCGTTTAACTGCTACTCGCATAGGCGCTCGGCGAAGTAGCGCCCTACCCGCTTGGCGTACTCCTCCTTTCGTTCCCAGAAGGCGGCGCAGTGTGAGACGTCGTGAACCTCCCAAAGCCGGCTGCCGTCGGCGGCGGCGGCGTGGACGCGAAGCGCGTGGGATGGCGGGACGCGTTCATCCGACGCGGAGGTGATCACGTAGATGGGGTAGCCGAGCTCGGCTACGGCCTCTTCCGGGTTGATGGCGTACAGATCGATGTCGTACAGGCGCGACGCGATCAGCGCGGCGGCGGGGCGGAGGGCGCGAGCGAACCACCAAGGGAACGGCGTTCTGCGCGCGACTTCGCCGTCGATCATATCCGTGGCGCGGGTGTACGGGCAATCGAGCGCCAGAGCGCGGATGCGCGGCTCGGCGGCGGCGGCGAGCGCGGCGGCGGCGGCGCCAAGCGACAGCCCAAGCAATCCGATGCTTTCCGGCGGAACGCCACGCGCCGCCAAGTAGTCGAACGCTCCGAGAACATCCTTGCGCTCGTGCCAGCCGCCGGAGATGAACTTGCCGCCGGAGCGTCCCTGTCCACGCAGGTCGAACAGCAGCGCGCCGAAGCCGTCGGCGTTCAGCATGGACGCCAGCTCCGTCATGCCTCCGGTCGAACGATTGGAGGAGATACCGTGGGCTATGACGACGACCGGCATCCCGTGTCGTCCGGGCATGTACCAGCCTTCGAGCGTAACGTCGTTGCCGCGCGCCCGGAAGCTTACATCTTCGAAGGGCCGTCCATAGTCGGCGGGCGTGTCTTCGAGATCCACACGCTCTACCTTGATGAGGCTGGACGCTATACGGTGGGTTATAAATACGTAGAGCGCAAGGGCGGCGGTGGCGGCGGCGATGAGTTTGGCAAAGGTTCGCAATTAGGTGGCTCCTGTAAGTGAACGGAGGAAGTATAGCATTTTGACGCGGAGGCGCAGAGGCGCGGAGAGTTTAAACGCAAAGGCGCGAAGGAACCAAGACGCAAAGGGATGAGAGGAGTTTTATGTCTGCGCGTTCAGGTTAGTTCGATTAGAGGTTTGGGCGTGGGCTGGCGCTGCTGGTATAATTGGACGTCGGCTTGGGTTGCGCGGCGCGTCCGCTTACTACACAAAGGGAGTTTCGATGACGACTGATAACGAATACCGGCGCGGGATGGTGGTCATGGCGCACGCGGACGACGCGGAGTACGGATGCTCAGGGACGGTGGCGAAGCTGTGCGCGGACGGGTGGGAAATGACTTACGTGCTGTGCACGGACGGCAGCAAGGGCAGCTCGGATCGTGAGATGACGGGTGAGGAGCTTTCGCGCATCCGCCGCGAGGAGCAGGTGAACGCCGGAAAGGTTCTGGGGCTGAAGGACGTGGCTTTCCTGGACTACCCGGACAGCTACCTGGAGCCGACGCTCGATCTGCGGCGCGACATCGCGCGCGAGATACGGCGGCACAGGCCGGACGTGGTTGTCTGCTGGTATCCGATGCGGAACCTGGACGGCGGCTGGGGCGTCGGCCATCCCGACCACCTGGCGGCGGGCGAGGCGACACTGGCGGCGGTCTTCCCAACGGCGCGGGACCATATGACGTTCCCGGAACTGCTGGATGACGGCTTCGAGCCGCACAAGGTGGCGGAGGTGTGGATTATGGGACACCCGGAGCCGGACGTGTTCATAGACGTATCTGATCACCTCCACACGGCCATCAAGGCGCTTGCCGAGCACAGGTCACAGACGGGCGGACGCAGCTACGATGAGTTGCTGGCTAGGATGAAAGACTGGCGGCGGCGGGCATCAGTCGGCACGGGGATGACGTACTCTGAGGGGTTCAAGCGGATTTCGTTTAGGCGGTGAGGGTGGGGTTGTAACTGACAATAGAGACTCAACCATGCCCTCCCGATTGAAGGAAAAGCTCACCCGGGTTATCTGGCAACTTGTCTTGGCGTTTTTGTCCAACCACGCGAGGCCCAAGAAGTGGGGTGATGTCGTTTGGATGTCTGCGATAGCGGTTGTTTTGCTCGTGGGCGTCTTGATCTCTACGCGCTATTGGGATGAACTTCGAGGCTCTGAGGAATCGCTAAGTGCGACCATCCGCAACGTAGGACTTTTGATTGGCGGCGCCATCGCCGCTCTGCTTGCCATGTGGCGCAGCGTAGTTGCGGAGAGTCAGGC
The DNA here is from genome assembly GCA_034420955.1 of Dehalococcoidia bacterium. Classification (GTDB taxonomy): domain Bacteria; phylum Chloroflexota; class Dehalococcoidia; order Lucifugimonadales; family UBA1123; genus VXRN01. The sequence continues at coordinate 187,909 of DAOUKV010000008.1, read as the reverse complement.
GGATATTGCCGAAAAAGGTATGCTCGGCGAGCGCTATCAGAAAGGCGCGGAGATGCTGGGCAGCGATGTTCTCTCCGTTCGCTTGGGGGGAATACACGCTCTTGATCGTCTTGCCAAAGAACATTCCGAAGAATATCACACCCAAGCGATGGAGTCGCTTTGCGCGTTCGCGCGCCATCCAACCAATAACGCGCGGTTTGATGCCAGTAAAGAAGAATATACAGATCCCGTCGCGGGTGAGAACAGACTTCGGGATGACGTGGAGACCGCGATGATGGCAATAGCTTCGCGCAACGACGAAAGGGTTGCGATAGAGAGTCGGGCAAAGTTCAGGTTGTATCTGCGCGGCGCTAGACTATCGCATATGCGACTCCTCGACGCGAATCTTGTGAACGCATGGCTAGTCGGCGCTGATCTATCATACGCGACGCTATCAAAGGCTAACTTGCACGGCGCGAACCTATGGGACGCTGTTTTGTTCGGGACAGACTTGACTAGCGCAGACCTGTCCAGCTTTGATATGAGCGCGATTGACCGTCAATTGAGCACCGATGGGAAGACTATCATAACTCAGTCCCAGTTAGACCAAGCTTGCGCCGACCCAGAGAGTCCGCCCAAGTTGGAAGGGGTGATGGATGCCGAAACGGGCGAACCGCTTGTGTGGCGCGGCAAAGCAAGAGTCAGCACTGCCCGCGCACGCGGGACAGAGATTGTCCCGACCGTTTCGGTATCGCCCCGCGACGCAGCGAAACGTTCTGCCTTTGCAAGCACCATCGCTTGGACGCGACCCAGTTGGCGTAGAAAACAACGGCCATGTTGGCGGTTGGGCGGATCTCGCCGGAACCGCAGGCGTTGAATAGTGCTTGGTATTCTAGGAATTGATCTTGCTGGCATCTTCCACGCGAGCCTGTCCCGATTTTCTAGGCGGTATAAGAAAATCGGGGTTGGTAGTAGAGTAGCGCTCTGGATTCCCGATCAAGTCGGGAACGGGTTGTGGGCTGGGATGGTATTCGGGACATGGACGCCTAACAAATGGGGACTGATTCCCAAGATTCTGTTTCCGCCACCCTTCATACTCATCCCGTTGGGGAACCCCAATGTCACCTGCTTCTGCTGACATGCCCAAGGACGTGGGGTTCGGTATGGGGATTTTGACGCGAAAACGCGGAGAGCGCAGAAGGATTGTTTTTGTTTTCTACGCCTTTGGGTTGATTTTGGGTTGGGGCAAGGTGAAATCCATGTCAGGATGAGACGTCAGCAATTGAGATACTTTATGGGATTCGCCGCGCCGAATTTGAAGAGGTATTTTACAGATTTGAACAGCATTAGGCTTCGGATGTTATCATCCGCAACTACGCCATCAAATTCCCACTTGGGTTTGTCATTGAATGAGCCGCGGCGCCACTCGTGTACTTTGTACACCTCTACGCACACGCCCTTGTAAACCGAGAGCGCGTACTGGGCACTGTGCATCCTGTCGCTGCCTGTCCACCACCTGCGAGTGGTTTCGTACAAATCCGTGTCAGAGATGCCGGCTTGGTAAAGTCGCGCGATTCTGATGATTACCAACGGCTCGTCCGTAATCAGTTTCTGAGATTCGTGCAATTCGGGGTTAGTTTGGAATTTGCTGACCCAGTAGTCTCTCAGGTTGAATGTTGCCATGTCTAGGGTCTCCTTGCAGTCCACTCCTTCGTTAGGGGGATTTTGACGCGGAGGCGCGGAGCGGGATGGGGGCGTGGGATTCACCCCCATCCCAACCTTCCTCCATGCAAGGAGGAAGGATCTACTTTTTTGGGGCTAGTCGTCTCCTACGAGCGCCTTGGTTACTACGGCGGGGGACATGGGCAGTTCGGTTAGGCGGGCGCCGGTGGCGTCGTATATGGCGTTGGCTATGGCGGCCATCGGGGGGACGATGGAGACTTCGCCGACGCCGCGCACTCCGTAGGGGTGGCCCGGATTAGCTACTTCGATGATTACGGTGTCTATCATGGGCAGGTCGAGGCTGGTGGGCATACGGTAGTCGAGGAAGGTGCTGTTCTGCATGGAGCCGTCGTCTCCGAAGTAGTACTCCTCGTTGAGCGCCCATCCGATGCCCTGCACCGCGCCGCCCTGTATCTGCCCTTCGACGTAGCTGGGGTGGATGGCTTTGCCGGCGTCCTGCAAGGCCGTGAAGCGCAGTATCTCGACCTTGCCGGTCTCGGCGTCCACCTCGACGTCCACGACGTGCAGGGCGAAGGCGTTGCCGACACCTCCTGGGTTGACGGTCGCCCGTCCTACGATGGGGCCGCCGGTGCCGTTTAGCTGCGCGGCCAGCTGCGCGAAGCCGATGCTCAGCTCCGGGTCCTGCTTGTGGCGCAGGGTGGCGTTGTCGTACTCGACGTCGTCGGGAGAGACGTCCCAGATGAGGGCGGCGCGCTCGATCAGTTGCGCGCGGGCGTCCACGGCGGCTTCGTAGCAGGCGTGTCCCATCTTGAAGGTAACGCCGCTGCCGCCGGCGCCGGAGCTGTATCCGATAGAGTCGGTGTCTGCTATGGCGGGGCGCACGTCCTCGACGGGTATTTGCAGCACTTCGGCGACGTGCATCGCCATCGCCGCTCGGCTCCCGCCGATGTCGGGCGAGCCTTCCACCAAGCTGACCGTGCCGTCCGGGTTGACTGACGCGACGGCGGACGCGGGGCCGGAACCGTTGAACCACGCGCCACCGGCGACGCCGCGTCCGAGCAGCTTGCCGTCGGCTCCTGACCTGTCGAGCGGCGTCAGAATATGGTCGTGTTCTCGCGCGGCTTCGAGAATCTCCTGGTTGCCGATGCGCTGGAACCGGGGGCCCGCCACTTGACGGCTGCCCTCTTTGGAAGTGTTGATCAGGCGAAGCTCTATCGGGTCCATATTCAGCTTGCGGGCGAGCTCGTCTATCGCCTGCTCGGCGGCGAAGGCGGCCGCGGGCGAGCCGGGCGCGCGGTAGGCGGCGGCTTTCTGCTTGTTGACCAACACGTCCACGCCTTCGACGAGCGCGTTAGGGATGTCGTAGGGCGCGAACATGGTGCGGCAGCCGGATGCGACGGGCGAGCCGGGGAACGCGCCCGCCTCGTAGGTCAGATGCGCTTCGGCGGCGGTCATCTCGCCGGATGCCTTGGCGCCGAGCTTGACGGTGATGTGGGAGCCTGACGTGGGGCCGCTGCCGATGAACACCTCCTCGCGGGTCATGGCTATCTTTACGGGCTGTCCCGTCTTCTCGGACAGCTTTGCGGCAAGCGGCTCAAGATAGACGCCGCCCTGCCCTTTTCCTCCGAATCCGCCGCCGATCTCCATGGGGACGACCTTGATGCGCGACACGGGCAGGTCGAGAATCGTCGAAGTGTGGTCGCGGACGGCGAAGTGACCCTGGCTGCTGCACCAGACGGTTACGTAGCCGTCGTTGTTCCAGTGCGCGGTCGCGGCGTGCGGCTCGATGTATCCCTGGTGGACAGCCTGGGTAGTGTACTCGCTCTCGACTACTACGTCCGCCTCCTCAAACCCGGCCTCGACGTCGCCGAGGCTGAACTCGAAGCGGTTGGCGAGGTTGGTCTGCGCGTCCGTCTCGCCCCACGCGCCGGGCCGGAAGGCGGGACTGTGCATGGTAAGCAGCCGTTCGTGCAGGATGGGGGCGTCCGGCGCAAGGGCGTCGGACGCGTTGAGGACGTGCGGCAGGACTTCGTAGTCAACGTCTATGAGGTTAAGCGCGGCCTCAGCGGTCGCGGCGTCGGTCGCGGCGATAGCAGCGACGGTATGGCCCTTGTACAGCGCCTTCTCGCGGGCGATTACGTTTCGGGAATAGAAGCCGTAATTCACGGCGGCGCCTTCCGACTGGTCGGTGAACTCGGCGGATACGTCCGGCAGATCGGCGGCGGTAACTACGGCCTTGACACCCGGCAGGGCGAGCGCGCGGCTGGCGTCTATCCCGCGGATGCGCGCGTGGGCGTGCGGGCTTCTCAGCAGCTTGCCGTGCAGCATACCGGGCAGGTGGATGTCCGCGCTGTACCTTGCGCGTCCGGTTACTTTGTCGAAGCCGTCATGCCTGACGGGGCGCGTGCCGACAGTCTCGAACTCCCGATTGGACAGGACGAGGTTGGGTTCGTAGGTTTGTGTTGCCACGATGTTTCTCCTGTGATGGGGTTGGGGGTAATTTATCATAAAACGGTTTGGTATGATGGGAGATGGATTAGCGGGCGGAGGATCACCCTCACCCTAACCCTCTCCCTGAGGGAGAGGGGACTACGACACGGCAAGGAGATACGCATATGGGAACGCCCGTCATCAGCGCAATCAACGTCGCGCCCGTGAAATCGCTGGGGCTGGTGAACGCCGACAGGGTAGATATTGGCTGGCGCGGAATCGCGGGAGACAGGCGGTTCATGCTGTTGGACGGCGCGGGGCGCGTGGTCACTCAGCGGCAATTAGGCGCGCTAACACGGGTGAAGGCGGAGTACTATGACGAAGGGCGCTCGCTACGCATGACATTTCCGGACGGGCGCGTGGTGGAGGGCGCGCCGGAGGCGATTGGACGCACGGCGACGATGCTGTGGGGCCGCGTGGTCGAGGGCAGCGTAGTCCGCGGGGAGTGGGGCGCGGCGCTGTCGGAGTTCTGCGGGACGGCACTGACCCTGTTCGAATCGGACGCGGCGGGGGCGTGCTTCGACGAGTATCCCGTATCCGTCATATCGCAGGCGACAATAGAGTACCTGTCTTCGCTGACGAGGGGCGCCAAATCGTTCGAGCCGGATCGGTTCAGGCCGACGCTGCTGCTCGACGGATGCGATCCGCATGAAGAGGACGGATGGCTTGGCAAGGGCATCCTCATAGGAGACGGTCTGCGGCTGCGTATGGTGGCGCGCGATCCGCGCTGCGCGATAACGACGCTGGATCCGGCGACGGGAGAGCGGGACTTCGATACGCTGCGGCTGATTCTCAGCTACCGGCCAAGCGTGCGAGCGGCGTACCTGGGAGTGTACGGAATCGTGGAGTCGCCGGGTACGGCGGCTGTTGGGGATGGGATCGTGGTAGGGGCATAGGCAGAGTTTGACGCGGTTCGCGTCGCTCGGTTACATTCTTGCGGCATGTAAGGCTAGTGAGAGGATATTCCGTATGACGACGCAGAATGAGGAGTTTGCGCGGATCCACTCGTACCTCACAGCTCAGGGTGAGAGGTACACGTTCGAAGATCTCTGGACGCGATTCATCAAGGCGCGGATTTCGGTCATGGACTCGGTGGAAGGCGTGCCACAGGAGCTCGCCGACTTCCGCCCGGAGCCTGGCGAGTGGACGATATCGGAGGTTCTCCACCATCTGCTGACGAGCTCGGGGCGAGTCGCGGAGCTGGTGGAAGCGCTGTCGCGGGGCGATGCGCTTAAGCTGGACAGGATAGATCCGCCGCGCGAGGATACGTCGGAGTCCATAGGCGAGCTGACCGCGAAGCTGCGCTCGGATTCTATCGCGTGGTCGGCGCTTACGCATCGCCTGCCGCAGACGCCGCCAACCGAGCCGACCGCGCCGCATCCTATGTTCGGCGAACTGCACGCCAGGGCGTGGTACCTGTTCCAACGGGTTCACGATCTCGATCACGCGGGGCAGATCGGCAAGAACAAGGCGGCGTGGGAAGCTAAGAGCGAGGGATAGGAGTCGTCGATGAAGATTGCGGTCAATGTTACGTCCGACGGTGGCGATTGGGAGAGCGCGGCGGCGTTCGCGGCAGAGGCGGAACGGCTTGGCGCGGATTCCATATGGTCCGGCGAGTCGTGGGGGTTCGACGCGATAACGCCACTGGCGTACCTGTCAGCGCGAACGTCGCGTATCGGTCTGGGCACGGGCATCGTTCAGCTTGGCAGCCGCACACCGGCGAACCTTGCCATGACGGCGATGTCCATGCAGTCGCTATCCGGCGGTCGCTTCCGGCTGGGTATCGGAACCAGCGGCCCGCAGGTGGTCGAGGGCTGGCACGGCGTATCTTTCGACAAACCGATCACGCGGACGCGGGAGATGATCGAGATAGTGCGGATGGCGACGTCGGGCGACCGGCTGGCATACGAGGGGCAGGTCTATGAACTTCCGCTTCCCGGCGGAGAAGGGCGTTCCATACGGTCGAGCGCGGATCCGGTTCACGTGCCGATCTACATCGCCGCGCTCGGCCCGCGCAACCTGGAGCTTACCGGCGAACTGGCCGACGGCTGGATCGGCGGTTCGTTCATACCGGAGACTGCCGAGACGTTCCTCCGCCACCTGCGAACGGGCGCGGAGCGGGCGGGCCGGACGCTGGCTGATCTGGACCTGCAGATCCCGCTATCAGTCGAGTTCACGGACGACGTCGAGGAGGCGGGCAAGCGCCACGCTCGGGGCTACGGCTTCACCTTCGGCGCGATGGGGTCGCTGAGGAACAACTTCTACAAGAACGCCTTCGCGCGGCAGGGCTACGAGGAAGACGTAAACGAGGTGCAGCGCCTATGGATGGCGCGCGAGCGCGAGGCGGCGCGAGACCGAGTGCCGATAGAGCTTGCCATGAAGGCGAATCTGATTGGCACACCGGCGATGATCGCGGATCGGCTGGGCGTGTACCGCGACGCGGGCATCACCACTCTACGCCTGGGCCTGGCGGGCGCGGATGCGAGCGAGAAGCTGGATACGCTGGCGCGAGTGATGGAACTGGTGGGGGAGATTGGGTAAGTGTGGGAAGCGGCGCTCTACGCATGAGTCGGATGCGGGGTGTGGCTTTTCGCGGCGACGTTGACCAGGTTCGCTTACCTACCAAGCATCTGGCGGCGCAGTTCGGCCAACTCTGCCTCTGCTGTATCGGCCCGCGCTTCTGCTGTATCGGCCCGCGCTTCTGCTGTATCGGCCCGGGCCTCGGCCGCCTCGCGGGCGCGACGTTCGGAGCGCGCTTCAGCTTCCACTTCATCGGGTCGAAGCAACCGCTCGCCAGTCAGCGGGTCTATTAGCCGCAGATTATCGTTCTCCCAGAGCAGATCAAGCCCCAGTATCTCGCTGTGTCCGCGTATCCCGCCGTTCGGCGACTGCCGCGTCTCGATTGGCTCGTATTCTCCGTTCACGAGTCGCATACCGCTCAGAGCCATCCCGTACAGGTCGCCTCCGGTCGGATCGAACAGCCAGTACTCCAACACGCCCATACCGGCATAGATGCCGGGCTTCTCTCTCAGATCGACCGCGGCCGTAGTGGACGATGCTATCTCGAGTATGAACTCCGGCGGCTTGCCCATGAGCTCGATGAAGTATGAGCCGTAATTATCCGCATCCCTCAAATCTATGTCGAATGCGACCGCGACATCGGGACCGACGGAGAGCCTGCGCCCGGACTGATCGAGGTAGTAGATGAACCAGTCCCCAAACACCCCAACCTCGCGCTCATACCTGTCGAACCAAGCCGTGAGAGCGGTGATCAGGTAGATATAGTAGGACTGATGGATAATCGAGGCGGGCATACCTCCCTCCAGCGGGGGATACATCTTCCACAGGGTTTCGAAATCGAGGTCGCTCAGTTCAGGGACGCCCTCGGCGAGCCGCGGCGCCGTGGTAACGGCGGTTCGGGTGGTCATCTCCGCCTCCTCCGATTGTGGTGTGGGGATTATAGCATGGGCTCGACCGGCGAGGCGCTAACCGTCGCCCTGCACGCGGGCGCGGGTGGCGGCTACTTCGTCTGAGAGGTCGGCGAGCATCCGCTCCTCTTCGTCTTGGGTTAGCTCCATCTCCTGCATGATTGCCGCGGCTTCGGTCATGAGGCGGCGGCGGAGGTCAGCGTGATCGTCGTCGGAGAGGTTGCCCAGCGCGTGATCCAACTCTGCGCCGGCGAGATTGGCGACGGCGGCATCCCAGCGGCGCATCAGGTCGGCCTGGGGAGCGCCTTCGTCGTATTCGAACTCGCTGCGGCGCAGTCGCGCGATGAACGGCCACAGGATGAATACCGTGGGGATGAGAGCGAGTAGGATGGCGACGAGGATTAGCATCTTTTTGGAGGAGAGAGGAGTTAGGAGTTAGGAGTTAGAGAGTTGCTGGAATTGGACATTTGGGAAACCTCGGTTTGGGCGGCGCTTCGCATGAGGCATACCTATACGGGCTGCGCGCCGGATGGGATTCTGGCGACGGCGGGAACACGGCGGCGACGCGGCGACAGGGCAAGCAACGTGCCGAGTATCAGGATGGGGCCGGATGCCCACATCCACCAGACCATCGGGTTGATCAGAACTCTGAATACGGCCTCGCCGCCGCCCGTGAACTCGGACGGGACTATGTAGAAGTCTTCTATCGGCGTGCTGTGGATGGCGCCCACAGTAGAAGCGATGCGGAACGCCGGGTACTCGGCGCGCAACGCTTCCATGATGCCCAAATAGCCGTCGCCGGCGAACACCTCGAAGCGGGCGCGGTCTTCGATGCGGTCAGGGAATGCCTGAGAGGTGGAGCCTATGTAGGTGAAGGTGTACTCGCCCACCGCCCGCGTGTCGCCTGGTTGCATGGCAAAGTCTCGCTGGACGCTGAAGAACGATGACGCTATCGCGCCGGTGGCGAGCATAATGATCGCCAGATGCACGACGTATCCGCCATATCGCGGCCTGTTTGCGGACAGCAGCCGGACGAATGCAGTGGCGTAGTCCTCGCCGCCGCGATGCCGCGCCCGCGTGCCGCGGATCCACTCGTGGACGATCCCGACGACGACTATCGCGCACGTCATGAACGCCAGCAGCGCCACGGGGCGCGTCAGTCCAATCGCATAGAGCGCGACGCCGGTCGCGACGGCTCCGGCCAGGGGAATGCGGGTGAGACGAAGCGCGTGGGACAGCGACGCGCGTCTCCACGGCAGCAGAGGGCCGACTCCCATCATCAGCACTATCAGCAGGAGTATCGGGCCGTTCACGCGATCGAAGAACGGGCGTCCGACGGTTACGGCTTCGTCGTTCGCCACGTCGGAGAATATCGGGAAGATCGTCCCCCACAGAGTTACGAAGGCGACGATGAGGAAGCCGACGTTTTGCGCAAGGAACACGCTCTCCCGGGAGAGCGCAGATTCGAGGCTTCCGCGGCTTCGCAGAGTGTCGGACTTCCATATGAAGGCGGCGACGGACGCTATGAGCGTTACCGCCATGAACGCGAGGAACAGCCAGCCCATCGTGGACTGGGCGAACGAGTGGACGGATGGCACCGGACCGCCCCGGTTGATGAACATGCCGAGCTGCGCCATGGTGAACGCGAGGATGATTATGACCATGTTCCACATTCGGAACATCCCGCGCCGCTTCTGCACCATTATGGAGTGGACGAACGCGGTCATGGCGAGCCAGGGCATGAGCGCAGAGTTTTCGACAGGATCCCACGCCCAGTAGCCGCCCCAGCCCAATATGGTGTACGCCCACCACGAACCCAGCATAAGCCCGACGGTTAGTATCAGCCACGAGATCATGCCCCACAGACGACCCTGGTCCACCCACTCGTCGTTGCCGCCCTTGTTGGCGAGCAGCGCGCCGATGGCGATCGAGAACGGTATGGCGACGGACACCAGCCCCGCCATCTGAAGCGGCGGGTGGATGAACATGCCGAAGTGAACCAGCAGCGGGTTTATCCCCTGCCCGTCGGATGGGACGATGGCGAAGCGTTCGAGCGGGTTCGCCTGGAAGACCATTACGCCGAGCAGGAACGCCAGAACGACGGCCATGATACCGGTGGCGTATGGCGAGGTGTATGGCAGCGCGCGTCGGATGCCGATGACGGCGATGAGCGCCATGAGCGAAAAGACGACGGCGATATAGAGCATCGAACCGGCGTTGCCCGCGTAGAACGCCACCCAGGTGTAGGCGCGCGGCATGGCGAGATTGCTGTTTTCGGCGACGTAGCGAACGGAGAAGTCGTTGGTTACGAAAGCATAGATCAGCGCGGCGGTGGCAACGGTCAGCAGCGGCAGTATGCTGTACAGCGCGAACCTGCCGCTTACCAGCAGCCGCGATGATCTTCGCGCGACTCCCAGCATCGAAGCGACAGCGGCGTAGCCGGACGCGATGAGCGCCAGTATCAGCGCCAGGTGTCCCGCATCTACTATCATCGGCCTTGCCTCGCGTCGGGTTCGTCAGCGTCCGGATCGTTGTGACGCGCAGCGTCCTGTGGGGATTGGGGACTTAGGGCAGCGTCTATCTTGGAGACATACGTTTGGCGCTCGCGCTCGGAGTCTTCTTCGCGCTGGGCGACTGAGGCGTCAGCGCTCATCCGCATCCATTTCAGCGTCAGCAGCAGCGCGACTACGGCTAGTCCGAAGCCAAGCGGCGGGACTATCCAAGCGGCCAGTCCGAAGCCCTCGGACGGCGGCTGCAGCAGTACGCTAGGGCCGTATCGCTCCACGAAGAAATCTTTGATTTCGTCTTCGGAGCGTCCGTCTTCCAACATATCGCGGACTACGGCGCGCATCTGCACGGCCAGGGGGTTCTGGCTCTGGTCTATGGACTCGCCGGGACAGACCGGGCACATCAGCGCCTTGTTGAGGGCGGTAGCGCGGCGGTCTATGTCTGGCACATCCGAGTCTGACGTGGCGGCGCAGGCGGTGGAGAAGACAACGGCGACCAGCGCTAAGAGTATGAGGATGACGGTTTTCATGACGATTCATTATAGCTTACGCTGCGGTGTCTGGTATAATCGGGCTGCTTGGAGAGGCCGTGTCAGTCTGGTAGGCGGCAGAGTCACCCTCACCCTAACCCTCTCCCATCAAGGGAGAGGGGACTATCGCCCGCCCAGACGGCACCCACTAATCTGGGGAGCGGGTTATGTCTGTACTACTGGTGGGTTCGGATGTGAAGGGCGCGGGGAAGTCGGCGACGGCGCTGGGGCTGGCGGCGATCTGCGAGGCGGACGGTCGCTCGGTGGCGGCGTTTCAGCCATTTCGCTCGGATTGGGATACGCTGGCCCGGCTGGGGCATTCCTGCCCTTCGGGGTGGCCGCGCGAGGTTGGGGACGGCGGACCTTCGGACGCAGACGTCGCGGCGCTGAAGGCGCAGGTAGCCGAGGGAAACGCCGACATTACGATCCTGGAAATGCCGGCCGGCCATCCAGATTGCGTGGCGCGGGTGGCGGAGGCGCTGGATGCAAAGGCGCTTGTGGCGGTCGCCAGCCGGCGCGGGATGCGCGGCGGCGAGCTGTCAGCGTGGGCGGACGCGCTAGTTGAACGGCTGGCGGGGGTACTGGTGAACGGCGTTCCGAAGTACCAGGGGACGGAGGCAAGACAAGAAGTCGCGCCGTCTTTCGCTGAGGCGGGCATACCGCTCGTGGGCATGATTCCCGAAGATCGCGCTCTGCTGACCGTGAGCGTCGATCAGGTTCGCGCCGGATTGGACGGCAGGTACGTGGTGGATGAGGGAGATATGGACGCGCCTATCGAGTGGTTCCAGGTGGGCGCCATGAGCCTCGATCCGGGCGAGCTGCGATTCGGGATATACGAGCGCAACGCGGTGGTGGTGCGAGGCGACAGGCCGGACATACAGATGTCCGCGCTCAACGCGTCGGTGTCGTGCCTAGTGCTGACCGGCGGGATAGAGCCGATCGAGTACATCAGCTATGAGGCGCGGGAGGAGGAGACGCCTGTGATGGTGGTGGAGCCTGATACGCTGACGACGATGACGCTTCTGAACGACGTAACATCGTCGGCGCGGATGGATACCGCCGCCAAGGTCGCGCGGTTCGCCGCGCTGCTGCGCGAGCGCGCGGACTTGGGGACGCTGGGGATGGGGACTTGAGGAAAGATTAGAGATCAGTGAGGGGCGTCCTGACAATGGGACGCCCCTTTTGGTTTCGGGTCTAGTCTTCCAGGGAGCCGCCGGGGAATTCGCCCTCGAACAGGTCGCCTTCGGGAGGCCACTCATCTCGGGGCATCTCGTAGTAGGCTTCGATCTCGTTTCCGTCGGGGTCGAAGAAATAGACGCCCAACGATATGCCGTGGTCGCCGATGCCGCCGATCTTCACGTCGTTTTCCTTCATCACCTTGTAGAGCTTCTTGAGGTCGTCCAACGACTCCATCTCCCAGGCGAAGTGGTAGAGACCCACCCTGCCCTCCTCGGGGCCGGGCGCGTCATCGCCGACGGGGACGAGAGCGAGCTCGTGCGACAGACCGGTATCGGCGCTCATAAACGTCATGCTGCCGGGCCGCTTGTTCATGACCTTGAGGCCGAGAACGTCGGAGTAGAACCGCTCGGACTTTTCGAGGTCGCGAACTCTGATTACCAAGTGTCCCAACTGCTTTGGGGTTACCATGCGAAGACCTCCGTGTTTGGATTGTGTGGTGGCTTTTAAGTGATTATAGCGCATACGGCGCGTTCGCGCGGTTCGCCGGATGCGATGGTTGGGTATGGTATGCTTGCGGCTACGGTTGGCGGCAGCATCTAGCGGCATGATTGGGGGAGTTCCACGATGACCAAGGTTGCGGTTCTGGACGACTATCAGGGTGTGGCGTTGGAGATGGCGGATTGGAGTTCTCTGCCAGATGGAGTGGAGGTGGACGTATTCTCCGATCACCTGTCGGACGAGGATGAGGTGGCCGAGCGGCTGCTTCCCTACGACGCGGTGGTGGCTATGCGGGAGCGGACGCCGTTCCGTCGCGGCCTGCTCGAGCGACTGCCGAATCTGCGCTTGCTGGTTACGACGGGTATGCGCAACGCTTCGATAGACGTGGCCGCGGCGAACGACAATGGCATTACGGTGTGCGGCACGAACGGACTGCCCTACCCGACCGCCGAACTCACATGGGGGCTGATCCTGGCGCTGGCGCGCAAGGTTTCGACCGAGGACAGCGCGACGCGCGAGGGACACTGGCAAGTTACGATGGGCGAGGGGCTTCAGGGGAAGACTCTGGGCGTTCTGGGGCTTGGCAATCTGGGTTCGCAGGTGGCTACGGTCGGGGTGGCGTTCGGTATGCGCGTGATCGCGTGGAGCCAGAATCTGACGGCCGAGCGAGCGTCCCAGTTCGGCGCGGAGCTTGTGCCGAAGGAGGAGGTGCTGCGCTCATCGGACATCCTGACGATTCACACTATCCTGAGCCGGCGCACGCACGGGCTGATCGGCGCGGATGAGCTTGCGATGATGAAGCGCTCAGCGTACCTGGTCAACACGTCGCGCGGTCCGATCGTGGACGAGGAGGCGCTAATCTCCGCGCTCCGCTCCGGCGCGATAGCGGGCGCGGGGCTGGACGTGTTCGACGTCGAGCCGTTGCCGCTAGACCACCCGCTGCGCTCGCTTCCGAACACCGTACTGACGCCGCACATGGGCTACGTTACTTCGGAGACGTACCGCATATTCTACGGCGACGCGGTAGAGGATATACGGGCGTTCCTGGCGGGAGCGCCGGTGCGGGTGATTGGATGATGAGGGGATGTAACTTGGTTACGGCGAGGTTTTCACCCTCACCCCAACCCTCTCCCTGAGGGAGAGGGGGTTATGTTGCCGCCTATACGGCTGGCAAGGCGGAGTTTTCACCCCCATCCCCGTATCAGGTACGGGGCAGGCTCTAACCTTCCCCAGTCAAGGGGGAAGGGACTGGATCTAAAGTGGGAAGGGGATTTACATTCTCTGTCGGGGATACGCCCGGCTACTCGCCTCCGAATACTACGTGGGCGCGCAGGAAGTCCATGTCTATCTCTACGCCGAGGCCGGGGGCGTCCGGAACGTAGAGGTCTCCGTCGCGGATGTCGAGGCCCGGCTCTATGAACTTGCCGTAGGCGCCGAGGTCGTAGCGCATGGTTTCGAGCTTGTAGAAGTTGGGGGTGGTCATCATTACATGCGCGCCGGCCAATACGTTGATGGGGCCGCTGGCGTCGTGCGGAGAAACGGGTACGTAGTATGCCTCGGCCATCGTGGAGATCTTCTTGAGCTCGGTGATGCCGCCGGTCCACGTGACGTCGGGCATGATGAAGTCGGCGAGGTTGTTCTCGAGTATCGGGACGAACTCCCATCGGGTGTGCAGACGCTCGCCCACGGAGATTTTGACGGGTATCTCTCGGCGCACCTGCTGGAGAGCCTTGTAGCTTTCGACAGGCACCGGCTCCTCGAACCAGTGGATGTCGTGTTTCGAAAGGCGCGTCGCCAGCTCGATGGCCGTCGGCACGTTGTACATGCCGTGCGCGTCTATGAGTATCTCTATGTCGGGGCCTATGGCATCGCGGACGGCGCCAACTATCTCGTCGGCGGTGGCTATGCCTTCGCGGCTCAGGTTGCCGTCCAGGAATCCGTCGTTTCCGCCGGGGATGAATCGCATCATGGGGTCGAACTTGAACGCCTCGTAACCGGCGTCCACTATCTGCTGGGCGTCGGCTATGGCGTCAGGCACGCTGCGCGGCTCAGGCGGGTGCGTGTACAGCGCGATGCGGTCTCGGACGGGCCCGCCGAGAAGCAGGTAGATCGGCAGGCCCAGCTCTTTGCCGCGAATGTCCCACAGCGCGATGTCTATGCCGCTGATGAGCGCGGTGGTGGCGCCGCGCGTGCCGACGTAGGTAAAGGAGCGGAATATCTTCTGCCACAGCCGCTCGAACTCGTTGGCGTTCTCGCCGGCCAAGAACTCGCCCATTTGCCCCACCATCGCGGCGACGGCTCGGTTGGCCACGGGGCCCGGATAGGTGGTTATCTCGCCCCATCCCGTAATGCCCTCATCGGTATCTACCTGCACCAGCACGAGCTGGCGGTCGTTTACGACGGCCTCTTGGGCCGCGCCGATTCGCATCTCCCAGGGGAAGCTGATTATCCAGGGGGTTACTTTCGTTATCTTCATGGTTCGCCTCGCGGGGGTGGTATGGGGAGAGTTTATCACAAGCCACGCGCTTGACCGGAGTTTGGAAGGCGGGCACTTTCACCCTCACCCCAACCCTCTCCCTGAGGGAGAGGGGGCTTTGTCGCCGCCCACGGGATTGGCGGGAGGGCGGATGTGGGTTTTCCACGAGCGCGCCGATTCGTGAAATGGGAATGATGAAAACCCTTTGCGTATTCTGCAATTATGTGGTAGATTGTCCGTCGGGTAGCGATTTTTGCCTCACGGAGGGGCGCGCGCCGGAAATTCTCTTTCTAAGGAGGGGATCGTGGTAGCCAAAAGTGTTAGTCACTACGTTGAGCGTCCGGGACGGAGGGTGGGAGATCCGACCTACAGGATACCCGTGCCCCAGGACTTGGTGACGGTGCCGGGCATCCCGACGCGAGACTACGACGTTACGTTCTTCAGCCGGGAGTACCCGATCGAGAACATGGCGATCGAGGAGAGCGCGTCCGTGGACTGGGCGCGTCAGGAGCGCGAGGCGTTCACGCCGGAGTCCGTTGAGTTCTTCGAAGAGCATCAGAGGGAGATGGATCCGATCGTCGAGTGGGTGCGGACGAGCGGCGAGCTCGAGCCGACCGGAACTCCGACCGGCGAGGACGTTACCGAGCTGATCCGTCAGAGGGCATACGAGCTTGGCTACGGCGAGGTCGGGTTCACCAAGAATGACGGCCACTACGTCTATCAGAGCCGCAAGCCGCAGCTGCGGCGCGACCTGCCCAACGCCATATGCCTGGCGCTGGAGCAGGACTACCGCAAGACGCAGACGATCCCCAGCATGGAGGCCGAGGACACCCACTTCGGCACGTACTACAACCAGGGGCCGCTGACGATGGAGCTGACGGCGTACATCCGCTCGCTGGGCTACAACGTGCAGGTGTCCGGCCCGACGTGGCACTACGGGCCGATGATCCCGATGTTCGTGGAGGCCGGCCTCGGGCAGCTGGGCGCGAACGGCCAGCTGCTGTCGCCGCACTTCGGCTCGCGCGCGCGGCTGCAGATCATCTACACCGACGCGAACGTTACGCACGACCAGCCGATAGACTACGGCATCCACCAGTTCTGCCAAGAGTGCAAGGTGTGCGTGGACCGCTGCCCGGGCCGCGCGTTGATGCCGGACAAGGTCTGGTACAGGGGCGTGGAGAAGAACAAGCTGGTCTTCAAGCGCTGCCGCCCGGTGATGGCGCGCTACGAGGGCTGCGGAGTGTGCATGAAGGTCTGCCCGATCCAGAAGTACGGCATGAAGCCAGTGATGGAGCATTACGTCGCGACCGGCGGAGAGATTCTCGGAAAGCGTACGGAGAACCTCGAAGGCTACGCGCTGTCCGACAAGGGCTACTTCGGCCCCAGCCAGCTGCCGAGCTTCAAGCGCGAGTTCTTCGATATGCCGCACGGCAGAGCCGAGGACTGGGTGTTCATAGAATTCCGCGACAAGCTGATGGACATGCACTCGGACACCGGCAATGGCACCGGCAACGGCCACTCGAACGGCAACGGACACAGCTTCGCCAACGGCACGGACGATATGTGGACGGACTTCCGCGAGCGCGTTGAGGAGTCGCTTGCCGACCGCGAGAAGCCTGCCGACATGGGTATGGACCGCGGCATCTAGGTCTTATCCAAGCGCGGCGTCGCTGACTTCCGCGCGCGAACAATACGCCCCGGCGGGTGTGAGAGCGTCCGCCGGGGCGTATTTGCGTCTGCGCGAATACACACTCGGCGGTTGTGGTATTATGCGCTTGCAATGGTAGAAAACGGCGAATCGGAGGGCGGTACGATGTTCGACGTTATCATTTCGGGCGGGGCTGTGATTGATGGCAGCGGACGGCGAAGGTTCAGAGCGGACGTGGGAATAGAGGGGGATCGAATCAGCGCGGTTGGCGATCTGCGGGCCGCGGATGCTCGGCGAGTGGTGAACGCTACGGGACTCTGCGTGGCGCCCGGATTCATTGATACGCACGCGCACTCGGACGGGGTTCTGCTGTGGGACGCTCAGCACGCGAACGGGCTGAGACAGGGCATCACGACGGAGATTCTGGGGCAGGACGGCCTGAGCTACGCTCCGATGTCGGCCGAGAACTACCGGATGTACCGGAGGTATCTGTCGGGCATACTGGGAGAGCCGCCGGAGGATCTGGACATGTCGAGTGTCGCCGCGTTCCGGTCGCACTACGACGGGAAGGTGGCGATCAACACAGCGTACAACATCGCGCACGGCGCGATTAGGCTGGAAACCGTTGGTTTCGAGGACGTTCCGCTGCGCGGCGCAGCTCTGGACAAGGCGCTGGACCTGGTGCGGCAGGGCATGGAGGAGGGCGCCGTCGGGTTCGCTACCGGGATGTCGTACCACCCGAACGCCTGGAGCGATACGGACGAACTGGTGGCGATTTGCGAGGTGGTGGCCGAGTACGGCGGCGTCTATACTACGCACCTGCGAGACGTGAATACGGATCGCGGCTTCGGCGGGGGCGGAGTGCCGGAGGCTCTGGAGATCGGACGACGGGCAGGTGTGAAGGTGCACTTTTCGCACTACCGCACGCAGGCGTCGAACGCCGGTCAGGTCGCCGAGCAGATGGAGCTTATAGACCAGGCTAAGGCCGAGGGCGTGGACTGCACGCTGGAGCTATACCCCTACCCCACCGGAAGCTCGTTCCCGCTGAGCTTTCTGCCGACGGAGTACCACGAAGGCGGGCCCGATGAGGTGATGGCGCGACTGCGCGACGGGCGGCGGCGTAGCCGGCTGGTACGGATGCTGGAGGACAACGGGCGGCGGACGCTGCACGACGCGGTGCTGACATACATGAAGGTCAACAAGGACCTGGAGGGGATGAGCCTGCCCGACGTGGCGGCTATGCGCGGCAGCGACAGCCTGGGCGAGACGTTGGTAGAGCTGCTCATCGAGGAGGACGGACAGATCTGCTACCGCGGCGCGCCACCGGCCAGCGTGCGCGTGTGGGACCAGATCAGCCGCGACGCTATGGAGTTCCTGTCGCGTCCTGACTACATGGTTGGCAGCGACGCCATCCCGATAGGCTCGATGCCGCATCCGCGCGCGTATGGCTGCTTCCCGCGATTCCTGGGGCGGCTGCGGCGCAAGCACCCGATCATCAGCCTGGAACAGACCGTACAGCGGATGACTGACAACGCGGCGCAGAGGTTCGGACTTGTGGACCGGGGCCGCATCGAGCGCGGCAGGTTCGCGGACATAGTGGTCTTCGACGACGAGCGGGTGATCGACAACGCGACTTACGACGACCCGGTACAGTTCCCCACCGGCATCCCGTTCGTGCTGGTCAACGGCCAGGTGGCGGTGGACAACGAGCGGTGCACGGGGGCGCTGGCGGGCCGGGCGGTTCCATAGGTTGGCGCTGCCCCTGCCCGGCCTGATCGAATCCGCGATTGCCGCAGTCGTTACGTTCATCGGCGCGACGGCGCTTTCGACCGTCGGGTTCGGGATCGGGATGACAACGATTCCGGCGCTGCTGTTCGTGTTCGATCCGCGCACCGTGGTCATCGTCATCAACACGGTGTCGCTGCTGCTGTTCGTTCTGATCATCTATCAGAACCGGGCGGAGATTCCGGTGAGGCGCGTCGGGCTGTGGTCTGTCGCCGGATTGCTGGCCGTTCCGGTGGGCGTGGTCGCGCTGCGCGACTCGGACACGGCGCTTCTCAAGATCTCAATCGCGGCGATTACTATGGCGCTGACCGTAATGGTGGCTGTCGGGGCGCGCGTACCGGTTCCAAGGGGTCTGGCCGCCGGGCTGGTGGTGGCGTTCGGGGTATCGGTTACGCTGAACGCGCTGGGCATCGGCGGCCCTATCATGGCTTTGTACGTACTGGCGCAGGGTTGGAGCCGCAACGCCGTCCGGGGAGCGCTGGCGCTTTACTTCCTGTTCGTGGAGTCGGCTGGCGTGGTGGGCTACGCCGTGGCCGGACTGCTGACGCCGGAGCGAATCGCGCTGATCCTGATCGTAACGCCGCCCGCGCTGCTGGGGTTCTGGCTTGCGACGCATCTCGTTCGCCGCATGAACGAGGCGATGTTCCGGCGGGCGACGGTGGCGGTCATCCTGATAAGCTGCGCGATGGTTCTGGCGCGCGAGGGGCTTGCTCTTTTGGGGGATAGCGCTTAGTTTTACGTTTCGTGTTGGTCGTTATACAACGATACAGGAGGGATTCGATGAAGATTACGAAAGTCGAGGCGATTGGTGTCAGCCGGTATCTGTACGCGAAGATCCACACCGATGAGGGGATCGTGGGGGTGGGCGAGTCGGGCGCATGGGGCTACCTGGAGGCGTCGAAGGCGGCGATAGAGTTATTCGGGCGATACCTGGTGGGCAAGGATCCGCTGCTGATCGAGCACCACTGGCAGTACATGTACAGATTCTCGCACTTTAGGGGCGCGGCCATCATGGGAGCGCTGAGCGCGCTGGACATCGCTATGTGGGACATAGCGGGCAAGTGGTTCGGCGTTCCGACGCACCAGTTGCTGGGCGGCAAGACACGGAACAAGGCGCGGGTGTATTACCACGTCTTCGGCGACACGCGGGAGACGCTGGTCCAGGGCGTGAAGGACGCGAAGGCGATGGGGTTCACCGCCGTGGGCCACCTGACTCCCTTCTTGGACGAGGAGCGGGATGTCCCCTACTTCAAGACGCACGCGAACAAGATCAAGGAGGCGATAGACGCGGTGGGAATGTACCGCGACGCGGTTGGGGATGACGTGGACCTGTGCATCGAGATACACCGGCGGCTGACTCCGGCGGAGGCGATCGCGCTGGGTCAGGGCATCGAGCGGTTCTATCCCTTCTTCTATGAGGACCCGATACTGCCGGAGAATTTCGACGCGATGGAGCTTGTGGCGCAGCACATCAACATCCCGATAGCGACGGGCGAGCGGCTACACACCATTCACGAGTTCGAGATGCTGCTGAGGCGCGGAGCCGTGCAGTACGTGAGGCCGGACGTGTGCATGGTGGGCGGCATCACGCACGCGAAGAAGATAGCGGCGCTGGCGGAGGCGCACTACGTGGGCGTTGTGCCGCACAATCCTCTCAGTCCCGTCAGCACGGCGGCTTGTTTGCAGATAGCGGCGTGCATCCCCAATTTCGCGCTCCAGGAGTACCCCATCGGGGAACACGAGCCGCCGAAGTCGGAGATCGTCAAGTCCGCAGTTACGCAGGAGAATGGCTATCTGATAATCACTGACGCTCCGGGAATCGGCGTCGAGCTTGCGGAGGACGCCGCGGAGCGTTACCCGTTCACTCCGCGCGTAGTCTCGACACGGCTGCACGAAGACGGGTCGGTGATCGATCAGTAGGCGCGGGCGCTACCAGCGGCGCCTGTGGCTATGCTATAATTCCGCATTGTCGCGCGGCTGAGCCGCTTGCCCGTTTGTTATGACGTCGGAGGAGATTTCCGCTATGGCTATGGATGTGCAAACGCTGAACCTGGACCACCGTTCGGTTACGGGCAAGAAGGTGCGACAGCTCAGACGACAAGGGGTCGTACCCGTGCATCTGTACGGCGCGGACATTGAGCCGGTGAATCTTCAGGTTGACGACCGCACGCTGAACCGTGTACTGCTCCAAGTAGGCGCGAACGTGCCGCTCTCTCTGGAGTTCGAGGGGCAGGATATGGAGCACATCTGCTTCGTCCGCGAGGTCCAGCGCAACCCGGTTACCGAAGAGGTGATTCACGTCGATTTTCTGCGGGTGGACGTTACGAAGACGATCAGCGCAGAGGTGCCGCTCACGATGGTTGGCGCGGCGCCTGCGGTGTCGCAGATGGCGGGCACACTGCTGCAGAACATCCAGTCGCTGTCGATCGAGGCGCTGCCGATGGACATGCCAGCCGAGATTTCGATAGACGTGTCTATCTTGATTGACTTCGACGTATCCATAGTCGTCGGGGACGTGGATGTGCCGGGCAACGTTACGGTGCTGAACGACCCTGAAGAGGCGATCGCCCGTGTCGTCCCGCCGAGACTCGAAGTTGAAGTTTACGACGAGGACGAAGAAGGCATCGAGGGCGAAGAGGGCGAAGAGGGTGAAGACGCCGAGGGCGAGGAGGCTGAGGACGAGTCGTAGGGCTGAAGGCGATTGCGGTCGGTCTAAGGTAGGGGCGTCTCTCGTGGGCGCCCCGCCTGTTTAAGGCGGATGGATCGGGCGCCCACAAGGGTTGTGCCCTACATTCGGAGATTCGCGGATGTTAGTGGCGAGGCACCCTTGATTCGGGCCCCCGTATCGGGGTACGGGGCATGGTTCGCCGGAATGACAATGGGCGTGGGATAGGGTCGCTTGCAGCCGTGTAGAATTCCGTCGCCGGCGCCCTACCCTACGCGGTACGGCGCGAGGGCTTCTTCGTTTAGGCTTATGCCGAAGCCCGGGCGATCCGGCGGGCTTACGTGGCCGTCTTCTACTTCCAGCGTCTCGTTGAACATTCGTCCCCACATCGGGTCTGTCGAACCTCGATAGTACTCTACGGTCAGACCGTTGGGGATAGCCGACACCAGGTGGACGTGGACGTCTTGGTTGCCGTGCGGGGCGATCTGCATGTCGTGAGCCTGGGCTATCGCGGCGACCTTCATGAACTCGGTTACGCCACCCATGATGAGACCGTCTGGCTGTAAGATGTCGCAGCAGCGACCCTCGATCAGTTCGCGGAACCCGTAGCGGGTGTACTCGTTCTCGCCCGTAGCCACCGGAATAGTGGTGGAGTTGGTTATCAGCCGATGGCCCTCGTAGTCGTCTGGGTTGACGGGTTCTTCGAACCAGAACACATCGTAGGGTTCCATCTTGCGCGCTATTTCCTGCGCCTCGTAGTGGCGGTAGGCGCAGTTTGCGTCCACCATCAGCTTCACTTCGGGACCCACGGCCTCGCGGACGACGCGAACGCGCTCGACGTCTTCGTTGATAGGGGCGCCGCCGATCTTCATCTTGACGGCGCGGGCGCCCATCTCGACGGATACCACCATCTCTTCTGCTAGCTCGCCAAGTCCCTTCCCTTCTTCGTAGTAGCCGCCGGCGATATAGACCGGCACCTTGTTCGTAAAGCCGCCCAGCAGCTTATACACGGGCAGACCGGTCGCCTTGCCCTTGAGGTCCCAGAGCGCGATGTCTATGCCGCTGATGACGCGGGTGGTAATGCCGCGGCGTCCGACGAGCTTGGGCTGCCACAGATCGTCCCAGATCTTCTCTGTATCGAACGGGTCCTGCCCGACAACGACCTGGGCGAAGTGGTCTAGTATTGCGGAGCCTATCTCCTCCGCGCCCTGCACGCCGCCGGCAAGACCGACGCCGGTTACGCCCTCGTCCGTCTCCACCTTCACGACGTTGAGGCCGGCGGTGGGATAGACGTACATGCCATTGCGAATGGGCTTGTCGCGCAGCCAGCGGTAGGTTTCCATAGTGAGGGAAGTTATCTTCATGTGAGTTGTTCTTTCCTGGCTCTGTGGCTAGTGGGGTGAAGCTATCCTAGATTGGCCGGGCGGGGTCACACCCTCACCCTAACCCTCTCCCTGAGGGAGAGGGGACGATTATTCCATTCGGTCTAGCGGCCTGCCCTGTTCGACTCGCGCCAGTAGTATATGGCGGAGACTACCATGACGACCACAGTAGCGGGAGTGATGAAGTCCCACAGGAGGTTGTTGACGGGGGCGACTTCGGTGATGAATTTTCGGATGTAGTTGACGATGTACATGACACCGGTGAATCCGGCCGCCATCGTGAATATATCCATCGGGAGTTGTTCGAGATGCGCCCCCTCGTTGCGCCGGTTGAGGGAGATGATGGTATTGACTACGACGATGATGACGAATGTAGGGAGGAAGAATATGGGGTCGAAGACCCAGTCCCAAAGGAACTGGCCGTCCGGGCCCAGCCACTGGAAGACGATGGTGTATCCCATCATGATTACGGCGCAGAGCCAGCAGAGGATGGAGAGAAGTCTTAGCGGAGTGGACATGGGGCTTCTCCTTTCAGCTTAGCGGTGAGTATATCACAACGATGGGGCGGCGTTGACACGGGGACGGCGCGTTCATATGATGGGCGCAATCCAGGTGGCGGCCCGCGTGGGGCGTCCGGTGGGATTCCGGGAGGGGGCTTGTCATGATAGGTTATCGCTACTCACGGTGGGACGGTACGCAGCACCCGTTCGACTTCGACGAGGACGACATTCTGGACGCGCTGTCGGATGACATCATGGAGCACGGGGACGTGAACCGCGCGATGCGGAATCTGATGCGTAGCGGTATGTCGGGTGAGCAGGGGCAGCGCATCACAGGACTGCGCGAGCTCCGGGAGCGGCTGAAGCGGCTCCAGGAGCAGAAGCTTCAGCAGTACAACCTCGAATCGGTGATGGACGACTTAGCGGAGCGGCTCCAGGACGTCATAGACACGGAGCGCTCCGGCATCGAGCGCAGGCTGTCCGACGCGCTGGAGCAACTGGAGGAGGCGGGGGACCTCGCCGATACGCTGAAGCCTGCCATGGACGTGCTGGAACAACAGGCGCGGCAGAACACGGAGCGACTGGACGCGCTGCCGGAAAGCGCGGCGGGGCAGATGCGGGAGCTTTCGGACTACGATTTCATGGACCCGGAGGCGCGCCAGAAGTTCGAAGAGCTTATGGATACGCTACGCCAACAGATGATGCAGAACTTCTTCCAAGGGATGAAGGACGCGATCGAGAACATGTCGCCGGAAGATATGCAGCGGATGCAGGAGATGATCCAGGCACTGAACCAGATGCTGAACGACCGCGCGATGGGCGAGGATCCGGACTTCGAGGGGTTCATGGAGCAGTACGGGGATATGTTCGGCGATAATCCGCCGGCGAGCTTGGATGAACTTATCGAGATGCTTCAGCAGCAGATGGCGTCCATGCAGTCTCTGATGGACTCGATGTCTCCAGGGCAGCGCGATGAGTTGATGGACATGCTGCAAGCGAGCATGGACCCGTCCATGATGGGCGACCTTTCTGAGCTAGCTTCGTTGATGTACGAGCTGTTTCCGTTCGACGATATGGCCAACGAGTATCCGTTCATGGGCGACGAGTCGGTTACGCTGGAGCAGGCCATGCGGCTGATGGAGCAGCTGCGGGACATGGACAAGCTGGACGACCAGATGCAGTCTGTGATGCGTCGCGGCGACGTGGAAGACGTGGACCTGGACGCTGTTGAGGAGCACCTGGGAGAGGACGCGCGCCGCGAGATGGAGCAGCTTCAGCAGATGATCCGCCAGCTGGAGGAGGCGGGCTACCTGCGACGCAAGGGCGACCGGCTGGAGATCACCGCGCGCGGGATGCGGAAGCTGGCGCAGAGCGCGTTGCGCGAGGTGTTCTCGGAGATGAACAAGGACAGGCTGGGCAGACACGAGATGTTCACTCGCGGCGACGGCGGGGAGTTCACCGGAGAGACGAGGCAGTACCAATTCGGCGACCCGTTCGACATAGACCTGCACAGGACGCTGTTCAACTCGGTCGCGCGCGGCGGCGCGAACGTGCCAATAAAGCTGTCGGTCGAAGACATGGAGACGCGACACACGGAGCATCTAACGCAGACAGCCACGGTTCTGCTGCTAGACCAGAGCAAGTCTATGGGGATGTTCGGCTACTGGGGTCCCGCCAAGAAGGTGGCGCTTGCTCTTTATTGGCTCATCCACTCGCAGTACCCGCGAGACTACTTCTACCTGGTCGGCTTCTCGGACTACGCCATGGAGTTCAAGGAGGAAGACCTGCCTGAGTGCACGTGGAACTACTGGAATTCCGGCACTAACATGCAGCACGGTCTGATGGTGGCGCGGCAGCTGCTGAACCGGCAGAAGGTCGCCAACAAGAACGTCATCATGGTGACGGACGGCGAGCCGACGGCGCATCTCGAGGAAGGACACGCATACTTCAACTATCCTCCCAGCCATCGCACCATCGAGCAGACGCTGAAAGAGGTGAAGCGCTGCACCCAGGAAGGCATCACGATCAACACCTTCATGCTGGAGACGAACTACTACCTGATGGACTTCATAGACCAGGTAACGCGGGTAAACAACGGGCGCGCGTTCTACAGTACTCCGAACCAGTTGGGCGAGTACGTGATGGTAGATTATCTTCGGTCGCGGAAGAAGCGGATATAGAGGCTTTGACGCAGAGCCGCGAGGAGGATCGAGGGGGTGGTAGGTTCGCGGTTGCAAGGGCCCGTTAGTCGGCGATTCGCGGGCCGACGGCTACCGTATCTCGGATGGCGGCGATGAATCGTTCCACGTCGTCGTCCATGGCGTCCGCCCCGCCTTCTAGGACGTCTTCATGCCTCCTGTTTCGTCGCGCGCCGGTCAGCAATCCGGCAATCCCAGCCGGTGTAGATCATTCTCGGGAACTTCCCGCAACGTCGCCGGTACGCAGCCGGTCAGGTCGTTTCCTGCCAGCCATAGCCACTCCAACTCAGTCGACTCTGTCAGTTCCTCCGGTATCTCTCCAGTGAACCGGTTATCGTTGAGGAACAGTTGGCGCAATGGAAAATCAGCCAGCCACTCGGGTATCTCTCCAGACAGCCGGTTCCTGTTGATGTTGAAGTACTGTACGTGGGTCAGATTGGAGAGATTGTCGGGAACACCGCCGGTGAGCCGGTTCTCACTTAGGTGAAGATTTCGCAGATTGGTCATGTCTCCGAGCCATGCCGGTATTTCCCCGGTCAGCTGGTTCCCACCCAGGGCGAAACTGGTCAGCCTGGTCAGGTTCGACAGACGCGAAGGAATCTCGCCGCTCAGTCCGTTTCTCGAGATATGCAACCTTCTCAAGTTTGTGAGGTTACCCAGTTCCGGCGGAATCTCGCCGTTCAGTCGGTTGTCTCGCAGGTCCAACACCTCCAAATTGGAGATTTCGCCCAGTTCCGGCGGTATTCCTCCCCGCAACTGGTTGTCCTGCAACATCAACTCACGTAGGTTGAGCAGATTGACCAGTTCCAGCGGAATCTCGCCGTTCAGTCGGTTGTCTCGCAGGTCCACCATGGTTACGCGCCCATCGGCGTCTGTGCGCACACCATGCCAGCGATTGCCAGGTTCGTCGCTCAACCAGTTGTCGCTGTTCTCCCAATTGGCCCCGCCGGTGGATTCATAAAGAGCGATCAGCGCCTCTCGGTCCGCCTCCGCTAGCGGGATTCGCGGCTCTATGTCCGGCAGGTCCAGTTTGGGGAAACCGGCCGACCGGTGTTCTTCGAACAGTGGATAGAACTCGTCAACAGTCATTCCAAATGTGGTCTCGAACGCTTCCTGCCAAGAAGTATCGGGCCCTAGTAGCGTCCAGAAAGTGATCAGCGCTTCTTCCCCTGCTTTTGCCGCCAGCAGTTCGCTCGCCATAGCTGACATGTCGTATCGACCCGGACCCGCGCGGAGACCATCGTAGGTTTCCGTATCTTCGAGTTCGACATCAACCCTCTGAGATTGTCTTATGAGTCTGTGCCGACTTTCTTGATAAGGGACAACGCCTCCCATCGCAAGTGATCTACTTGGGTGGAAGGTGGCAAACCCTTCTTGCATCCAGGCCGGCCCGATGACCCGTACTTCTTTATGGGTGGTGTCGAACCGTCCGTGGCGTTGCAACGTGTATTGGTAAACATGGCTGAGTTCGTGGGCAGCAATCCCCATGTACGACCATGACTCCAAATTTCCGAATGCTTGGAGATTGACCAAGATCCAAGCGGAACGCTCGTTTTTCGGTTCCAGTCCCGCCAGCGCGGCCCAATCACCACTGTCGAACCGTTGGCGAGCATCCTCCAACGACCTCCTCTCCACCCGCGCAAACGTCCTGACCGCCAGATCGCGGTTGCTATACAGATAGAATGTGGCGTCATCCGGCAACGGGGGCAGATTCAGCGAAGAAGCGTACCGATGCATATCGAAAATGCCGGCACGAAAGTATTGGAATTGCTCCTCAGTCACCTCTGGCCCTACCTCCCACTTCAGATACGGGACCTCCGGATCATGGAAGTACCAGACCGCGGGCGCCTGCGGACGTGGGGGTAATTTTGCGCGAGGAGTGGCGGTTGGCGTCGGCGTGGACGTCGGTTCAGGCGTGCTGGTCGGGGTCGGAGTCGCAGTAGGTTCGGGCGTGCTAGTGGGTGTATGAGTGGCTGTGGGCGTGGGCGACGGGACAGATGTCGGCGTATGAGTGGCGATTGGAGTAGGCGTAGCTGTGGAGGTGGGTGAGGGTGTGGCGGTTGGAAGATGCGTAGCTGTGGAGGTGGGCGTATGAGTGGCGGTCGGCGTGGGCGTGGGCAACGGCGTGGCGGTGTTTGTGGGCGTGAAAGTAGGCGGCGGCGCGACAGTTGGCGTTTTAGTGGCAGTTGGAACCGGCGTAGCTGTGGACGTAGGCGTCTGAGTAGCGGTCGGCGACGACGTGGCTGTGGGCGTGGGCGTCGTCCTCAGAAGCGAGGTGACCGGCGCTATTGTAGTTTGGGTGGCGACGGGGGGCGCAGGGCTTTCAGAACCGCAGGCTACCGCCGCCAACAGCGCCGCGATCTGTAGCGCGCCCAGAGTTAACTTGCCGCCGCCGATTGTCAATAGCTTTCTCAGCATAGGCGGGGCGCCGCTCGGCGCTAGCCGAAGGGCCACCACCACCGGCGTCGGGGCGCGGATTCGGTGGTTGCCTGCTGAACCTGCTGTTGGGTCGGCACCTGTATCGGCTGGCGACTGAACAGGCCCATCTGTCCCAGAGCGCGGTGGAAGACCTCCAACTGGAGGGGCTTGCGCGCGTAACGGCTGGGCGGTATGGAATACGACTCCAACAGGCTGGACTCGGCCTCGGTGCCGGTGAGCAGCATTACGGGGATGGATACCAGATCTTCGTCCTGGTTCATCTCGGCGAGCACCTCCGTGCCGTCCTTTCTGGGGAGGCGGAGGTCTAGCAGGATGAGGTCGGGCCTGGGGGCGTCGGCGTATTCGCCTTCCTTGCGGAGTATGGCGAGCGCTATCTCGCCGTCCTCGGCGTGGGTTATGTTGGCTCGCTGGTTGGAACGTTCGATAGTGTCTTGAGCAAGCCGGAAATCGGCCGGGTTGTCTTCTACCAATAGAATCTCAATGGGGCGATCACCAATATCAGCTACCATGGGTGTAACCTCCTGCGCTCGAAAACGCTATGCTATGACCGTATCTCGAACCGGAAGGTCGATCCGCTACCGACTTCCGACTCTACCCATATTCTGCCTCCGTGCCTTTGGACAATCTTACTACACAGGGCAAGCCCTATACCAGTGCCGGAGTATTGCGATCTGGAGTGCAATCTGGAGAACATGCCGAACACGCGCTCGTGGTATTCGGGCGCGATGCCGATGCCATTGTCTTTAATGGAGAATGTCCAGCGGTCTCCGTCGAGTTCCGCCCATATCTGTATATTGGGACGCGAGTCGCCGCAGAACTTGAGGGCGTTGCCGATAAGGTTCTGGAACAGCCGCGACAGCTGTGGGGCGTCGCCGTTGACTATCGGCAGCGGCGAGCGCTCCACCTTCGCCTTCTTGGTCTCTATCGAGTCGTTCAGACTCCTGAGCACGTCTCTCAGGACGGTATCGCAGTTGACAGGCTCCATCTCACGGGCGCGAGTGTCCACGCGGGAGTAGTCGAGCAAGTCGTTGATAAGCTGCTGCATACGCTCGGCGCCGTCTATGGCGAAGTCCATGAACTCTACCCCGGTCTCGTCGAGGCGGTCTCCGTAGCGCTCCATGACGAGGCCGATGTAGGCCGTGATGGTACGCAGCGGCTCCTGGAGGTCGTGAGAGGCGGCGTAGGCGAACTGTTCGAGGTCTGAGTTGGAGCGGGCGAGGTCGTCCTGCGCGCGAACGATGTCGGCGTACAGCAGGGAGTTGGCGATGGCGGGCGCGATCTGGGCGGCGACGCGGGACAGCATCTCGATGTCCTCGTCGGTGTAGGCGTTTAGGCTGAGCGAGCGAGCGTTCAGCACGCCAAAGAGCTCGCCGCGGTATATGAGGGGCGCGAGAAGGACGGACGGGTAACGGATGAGGTTCGGGTAGAGTCGCTCCATCTCATCGGGATCGCCCTGCACTATCATCGCACTTCTGGACTTGACCGCTTCGTGGGTGACCGTGCCTTCGAGCGTGTTGACCTCGCCCGGGTTGCGTCCCGGGATAGAGTCTCCAATGATGTAGGAGTTGGTGAAGGTATTGTCGTCGAGGTTGACGAGGCTTATGGAGAGCCTGTCGAAGTGTATGAGCGAGCGAAGCTGTTCGCCGAAGCCGGCGTAAACGTCGTCTATGTCGAGGCTGGAGCTGATGATGCGCCCTACCTCGCCCAGCAACTCGTTTTCAGCGGCAAGGCGCTGCGCCTCCTGGTTGGCGGCGTACATAGCGGCTTGCGCCGATTTGAAGCGTGTAACGTCGGTCGAGTATATGCGGATTACCAAGCTTTCCGGAATATAGAGGAACTTCTGCTCGAAGGTGGAGTCTTTGACGATCAGTTCGCGGGCAAGCACGCCGGAACTTTCGCTGAGCAGTCGCGCTCGCAGAGGGCCCATATTCGCCGCGAGTGGATGAAATCCCGGGGGGGCGCCCAGTTCCAGAAGCGTCTCGGCTGCCGGATTCATGTAAGTGACTCTGCCGTCCAGATCTGTTTCTACAACGGGGTTGGGGTTATGATCCGGGAACGAAGCCATGCGATCCTGGGCGGGTTCCGGGTCTGCTTCGCCGCGCCTTCCCGCCCCGGCCAAACGCCGGACGATGCCTGCGACGTGGTTCTCTCGCCTGTTCATGTCCTCTCCTTGCGAGCGCATCTATCTTTGCCCTGCCCGTCCATATCCACATTCTTGGACGAGGCGCAGGGCGGCCTTTTGCGAATTACGAACCGAACCTAGCTCCTGGATTCAGGCCCACCCGTTCCGTCCACTCCGGCGCCATCACCTTGCGCTCCCGTTCAGGCTGCACGCGACCGATGGCTATCGCGCCGCCGTCCGCCGCGACGGTGAAGCCTTCGGAGGTTACTTCCAGAACTTCGCCGGCTGGCTTGCCGGTCTCGCCATCGATCTTGGACGCGCGGAAGAGCGCCACGGTCTCGCCGTCCAGCGTTGTATTGGCGCCCGGGCTGGGGTCGCCGCCTCTTATCAGGTTGTATATGTCGCCTACGGGCTTTGTCCAGTCTATTACGACGTCTCCGGCGCGGCACCAGCCTTCGTAGGTCGCCTGGGAGTGGTCTTGGTCTATGCGGGGCGCGGCGCCGTCTCTCACCAAGCCTACGGCTTCTACCATGGAGTCAACGCCCATCTGGTAGAGCTTGCCGAAGTACAGAGAGCCGAGCGTATCGTCCTGGGTGATCTCCACCTCCTTCTGGAGGAGGATTGGACCGGTATCCAAGCCCTTGTCGGGCCAGAAAATGGACAGACCGGTAACCGTCTCGCCCCAGATGATGGGCCAGTTCATGGAACTTGGGCCACGGTGCTTGGGAAGCAGCGACGGGTGGTACTGGATGGTTCCGCGGGTGGGCGCTTCGAGGATGGCGTCCGGCACGATGTCGGTAACGAACGCCATGACGCACAGGTCGGCGTTCAGGCCCAGGAAGGCGTCTATGGCTACCTTGCGCCGCATTCGCCGGAACTGGAAGACGGAGATGCCACGCTCTTCGGCCTCCTGCTTGATCGGGTCAGAGGGCCGCCCCTCGCGGTCGGGTGGGCAGAAGACGCCGACCACGTTTTCGCCGTTGTCCGCCAGCGCTGCCAGAACGTCCTTCCCGAAAGCGGCCTGTCCGATAACCGCGATTCGCATATCATCCGCCATGCTCTACCAACCTTTCGACGCTGCTTATGTTTTGCTCTAAGGGGAATTTATCATCATATTGGCTATTCGGCAATGGCGTGGCCCGAGGAATGGGGCTTTTTGGGGCGCGATTAGCTTTCCGAATTGACCGGGGTTCGGATACATCGCTACAATTTTATCTAACGCTGGGCATGTTGCCTGCATGTTGCAGGGGTGTTGCAAGAATGTAAACGCGCCGGCGGGAATTTGAGCGCACACGGAGGGACGCTGCCATATGAGCCCAAGCCTGATGAGCATGAGAAAGATCGAGAAGGCGAAAGATTACGCGCTTCAGAAGGAGCGCGTCCGCTTCACAAGCTGCACCATCCGATTCCAGGGGGACAACGGCGATCACACGATCAGCTACGATGGGGAGCGGTGGGGATGCTCGTGCGACTACATCATCGGGCGCGAGTCGTGTACGCACATCATGGCGATGGAGCTGATGCTGGAAGGCATGGTAGGCGAGCCGGAGGCCGCGTGGGCTAGGTAGGGGGATTTCTCTCATCCCCCGCTTTCGCCGGAACAGGCTCCAAGCTTCCCCCTCGATGGGGAAGGAATTTCGATTTGGGCAGGCGCGTGGCCTGCCCTCAAGCGTTCTGCCCTACTCTACCTTGCTGAAGACTACGCAGGCGTTTTGGCCGCCGAAGCCGAAGCTATTGGAGAGGACGTGGGTTACGTCTGCCTCGCGGGAGGCGTTCGGCACGTAGTCGAGGTCGCAGCCGGGGTCCGGGTTTTCGTAGTTGATGGTGGGATGAATGACGCCCCGCTGGATCGTCTGGACGCAGGCTACCCCTTCGAGCGCGCCGGCGCCGCCGAGCGCGTGTCCGATCATGGACTTGGTCGAGCTTATAGGGACGCGGTATGCGTCTTCTCCGAAGGCGAGTTTGATCGCCAGGGTCTCTACGTGGTCGTTGATGGGGGTCGATGTGCCGTGCGCGTTTATGTAGCTGATGTCTGACGGCTCCAGGTCCGCGTCTTCTATGGCCCATCGGATCGCGCGGGCGGCGCCCGCGCCGTCTTCGTCGGGCTGGACGGCGTGGAAAGCGTCGGACGAGACGCCGTATCCGGTAACTTCAGCCAGTATCTCGGCGCCGCGATCCACAGCGTGTTCGAGCGTTTCCAGCACGAGAACGGCGGCGCCCTCCGAGGGCACGAAGCCATCGCGCTTGGCGTCGAAGGGTCGGCTGGCCTTCTCAGGCTCTTCGTTGTAGCGGCTGAGCGCTCTTATGACGTTGAATCCGCCCAGCCCCAGTTGGCTGATGCCCGCCTCGCAGCCGCCGGCGAGTATCACGTCGGCGACGCCGCGTTGCAGGGAGACGGCCGCCTCTCCTATCGCCTGCGTTCCGGCGGCGCACGCGGTGATCGCCGTGGCGGTGTAGCCCTTGAGCCCGTAGATGCGGCTGACGTTGGCGGCGGCCATGTTGGGCAGTATCATCGGGATGAAGAATGGGGACATACGCATTCCGCCGCGTCGGAAGAGGATGCGGGCGTTGTCCTCGGTCGTTGGGAATCCGCCATTGCCATTGCCCATAACGACGCCGATGCGCTCCGTATCTTCGGCCGAAAGGTTCAGGCCGGCGTCTTCTATGGCGACGGCGGCTGCGGCGACGGCGAGCTGTGAGAAGCGCGCCATGCGGCGATGCTCGCGGCGGTCTATGTATGCGCCGGGGTCGAAGCCGCTGACTTCGCCGGAGATCTGCGACGGATACTGAGACGGATCGCAGAGCGTCATGGGGCCGATGCCGGAGCGTCCGTTCACCAAGCTGTCCCAGTACTCATCAACGGATTCGCCGAGCGGGGTCATCGCTCCCATGCCGGTTACGACCACGCGGGTAGTGGCGTTCTTCATTGCGCAATCTCCCTGAATTAAGCGCTGTCTTTTGGGGGGCGATTCACGGGCCCTACGAGGTTTTCGTAGATTTCCGGCTCGATGCCCTCAAGCTCCTCTATCGTTTCTGCGGCGACGGCGAGCGAGCCGGCGCATAGCACTAGATCTTGCGGGCGCGCAAGATCAATCGCCTTGAGCAGCCCTTCGGCGACGGACGGCCCTTCGGCGACGACGTTCATACCGGCGGCGCGCGCGGTGTCTGCGGTGACAGGGGCGCGCGCCGAGCGCGGATGGCGCGACTGCACGGCGACTATCTCCGGCGCGAGCGGCGCGAGTTCTCGGAGCATCCCAGCCGCGCTGTGTCCACCGAGAGAGCCGAATACCAGCACGACGCGCCCAACATCGAAGTTCTGTCGCACGGTCTCTACCAACCGGCTGATGGAGTACGGGTTGTGCGCGCCGTCGAGGACGACCGTCTTGCCATCGCGCTCATATACCTCGAAGCGTCCGGGCCAGCGCACGTCTCTAACGCCTCGCGCGATCGCGGCGTCCGACGCCTCGAAGCCGCGCTCGCGCAGTACCTCGACGGCGGCGACGGCGGTGGCGACGTTCTCCAACTGGTGGTCGCCTATCAGCGGCGTCGTCAGCGTGTAGCTCTTGTGGGCGCCGGTTAGCGTAAGCGACTGCTCGCGCAGGTCGGAAGACAGGCTTTTGACGGAGAACCGGTCTGATACGGACACCATCGGCGAACCCCGTTCGCGCGCGATCCGATCGAACACGCGGGTCGCGTCCGGCGAATGCTGCGGCGCGATCACACATGGGACACCGGGCTTGATGATGCCGGCCTTTTCGGTGGCGATCAACTCTATGGTGTCTCCGAGCGTGGCGGCGTGGTCTATGCTGATCGAAGTGATGACCGACACTTCGGGCATAACGATGTTCGTCGCGTCCAAACGGCCGCCCAGACCGACTTCGAGAACGTGGAAGTCGGCGCCGATGTTGCGGCAGTGGAGCATGGCCAGGACGGTCATCATCTCGAAGAAGGTGACGCCGCCCCACTGCCCTTCCCGCTCGACGCGCTCTACGGCGAGCCAAATCTGCGCGATAAGCGCGGCGTAATCGCGCTTGCTGATCGGCTCCATGCCGACGCGGATGCGCTCCAACACAGTGTGCAAATGAGGCGAGGTGTAGAGCCCGACGGTGTATCCGGCGGCCGAGAGCGCGGACGTTATCAGCGCGGAGACGCTGCCTTTGCCCTTGGTGCCGGCGACGTGGATGGCGGGCGTCGCAAGGTGGACGTCGTCCAGCTGCGCGGCGAGCATATCGACGCGTTCCAAGTGGAAGGTCGAGTGGCCGGGAAAGTGCGTTGACCGCTCGAAATCCGCCAGGCTCATGGCGAGATCGACGGCGTCGTTGAATGATAGCGAGGTTGGGAGGGAAGTGGTCATTGGATCACTTTGGAAGCGCCTGGCGGTTAGGCTTGATTCCGGTCGGCGAGTTGGGCGCGGAGACGGCGGACTTCGGCTTGGGCGTCGGCGAGGGCAGCTTCGGCTTCTTCGCGGGCGACTATGGTCTCTTGCTGGTTCTTGAGATACTCGCCTGTCATCGGGTCGTAGAAGTGGAGAGCGCCGTTCTCCCAGCAGAGGTCCAATCCCAAGACTTCACTGTGACCGCGTATGGCGTCGCCGCGACCCTCTATCATCGGCATCTCTTCGTACTCGCCGTTCACCAGACGCAAGCCTTTGAGAATGAAGCTGTAATTCGCCCCATCCGGCGGGTCTAGCAGCCAGTACTCGGGAATGCCCATCTTCGCGTAGATGTCGCGCTTCTCAGTAAGATCGCGGTTGTAGGTACTTTTCGATCCTATCTCCATCACGAGCTCCGGAGGCTTGCCGACCGCCCACATGTGATAGGATCCGCTCTCCATGATTCTCTCTTCGTCCACGTCGAACGACACCATCAGGTCGGGCGCGATTGCCTTTACATCATCGCCATCTAGGTAGTAGATGAAGACGTTGCCATTGACGAAGACGCTAGGGAGTTTTCTGAACCGTTCGACTAGCGGCCACATCATGTCGAGCAGGTAGTATAGCAACCGAGCAATGTCTGCCATAGGCTCCTCGTTCGGGGGGTAGGCGTCGTAGAGGCGAGCCGGGTCGTATTCCATAGGGAGCGTCGAGCCGTTCGCTCCAGCGATGGCTGGGGTGGTTGTCGGCGTGACCATGGGCGTCTCCTTCTCAGAACGCACTCTGCTGATCGCCGGTTGACTGGTTGGATTATAGCATACGGCGGCGGAGAATCAGGCAGATCCCGCGGCGCTAGGTTCCAGAAGCAGGTCAACGGCGCGGTTTAGGAGGTCTGGGATGTAAGCCTCGAGGTGGCGGCGATCATCTGAGGGGCTTGGGATGTAGGGGACGATGTTGCGGCGATAATGGATGGCGCGTTCGAGCGCTGCGATGGGCGCCGCAGCGCCGAAGGCGGTTTGCAGGGTCTCGATGGGGGCGCGGTCGGTCCATCGGGACAGGTAGGCGCCGGCGATGCGCGGACTGCCGGTTATCTGCGGGATCTGGACGGCGTCGAACAGGGGGTTGGATATGCAGGCGTCCGACCAATCCATCAGGACCGGCTCGCCGTCGCGGACGAAGATGTTGCCGGCGTCGAGGTCTCCGTGGCAGAGGGTCGAGGGCAGGTTGGCGGCGATGAGGGCGGCGCGCAGCTCGTCGAGGCGGGGCAGCAGCGGGGTGAGTCGGCTGAGCGCCCGGGCGGTATCGTCGGCGTGGTAGCGGAGGTCGCCGGACGGCGGGGCGGTCGTCCACTCGCGGATTGTGGCGAGTGTGGCGTCAGTAGCGCGGCGCTCGAGGTCAAGGTCGGACGGGGAGATGGCGTACGCGGCTTGGATGCGCGCCAAGGAACGGACGGCGGCGATCCAGAGAGCGGCGCCTTCCGACGTATGGGGATCGGCGGATTCCATGGTGACGTCGCCGAGGTCGTCGAGGAGCATCCAGCGGCTGCGGGCGTCGGAGGCCAAGACGCGGGGGCTGACATCCGGGAATCGGTTGGCGACGGCGACGGTTACGGGGACTTCGTTCGGAAAGAATGTGGGGGATTGCTTGAAGTAGTATTTCCCCATGCGGGTTGTTGCGCGGTACACCGTGGATATGGACCAGTGGCGAACGATCTCTATGTTCATCGTGCGATCAGTCTTTAGATTTAACGCAGAGTCGCGGAGAAGCGCAGAGGGTTTTTTATTTTGGGATGTATCAGAGGGTTAGGGTTCGATGTATGCTGCGCCGTCTTTGATTTCTACTAGCGTGCCGTAGCGGCGGGACAGGCGCTGGATGCGGTCGAGGCTGTGGCGCGCGGCCTTCCCGTCCGCCATCACGGGGCGTCCGCGCTGGGAACGAGGCTTGTCGTGGCCGAGGTCTATGGGGTGAAGGGTTACGCGGCGCAGCTTGTGGGCGCGGTACTCGCACCTCGCCACTACGCTGTGCCAGTAGATCGGGTCCCCGGGGAAGCCGCGCGCGTCGTTTTCGCTGCGGCGGTCGTAGAAGTCGGCGGGCGTGTGCTCAGGGCCGAGCCCGACGCTCTCGTAGTTGTAGGCCGGCTGCCATCGCACGGTGTCGTTCTGGAAGATGAAGTTGCCGAGACTGTAGAAGATGGGCTTGTCGTGGTATATCTCGACGGCGCGGGTAATGTGGGGGCCGTGTCCGAGGAAGGCATCGGCGCCCGCGTCTATGCAGTTGCGCGCGAACGTTCTGAGGAACTCCGGCGGCTCATCGCGGCTTTCGCCGCTCTCGTGGCAGTGGAACGACACGAACACCCAATCCGCCATCCGCCGGGCGTCGCGTATCCACTTGAGGTTCTCCTCCATATCGCGGCGGTTCGGGGAGGTGGACGCGGCGAAATCTTCACCGAGAGTGAACTTGCGTCCGAGGAAGCCAAGCTGCGTATCGGTATCGGACATCACCGTTCCCTTTGGACGGAAGCGGACCTGGGCGGCATTGGCGGCTTCGAAGCCCAGCCTGCGGCTGACGCGACGCAGGGCGTCGAACGCCGGGCGGTCCACCGTGTAGGTTACGGAGTGACGCAGAGCGTTCAGGCCGGGCCTGCCGTTGATGTCGGGGCGCTGTTCCATCGCCCTGCCCGCCTCGCTGAACGTGGAGGACGCCGAGATCAGCGCCACCCTGCCCGCCCGCGTGTCTAGGTATCCGGGGGCGCGCGCCTCGCTCTGATTGCGTCCGGTGCCGGCGTATGCGAGGCCGGAGCGTTCGAGGTGCGCGATGTTGGTCAGCACGCCGCCCTCCCCGTAGTCGTAGCTGTGGTTGTTGGCGGTGGAAACGAGGTCTATTCCCGCCCAACGCAGCTCGTCGAGGCAGTGGGGCGCCGCGCCGGTGAACGTGCCGCCCGCCATGCCGGGCGAGTGCTCGAAATCGTGTATCAGCATTTCGAGGTTGGTGTAGCCGACGTCAGCGTCTCGGAACAGGTCTATGAGCGACATGTAGCGCGGCTCGTCGAACACCGACAGGCGGCGGGTTATCATAGTGTCGCCGGACGCGGCGAGTGTCAGGTTGCCGGATTCCGCTTCGTAGAGGGTCATGTGTGACGCTTTCGTTGTGATTTAGTTGGAGTGTCCCGTCGCCGCGCCCCGCCGCCCTGGGTTCCCGCTTCGCGGGAACGACGGGTTGGGTCAGAATGTGGCGGCGGCTACTTCGAGTATTCGGCGGCGAGTATGCCCATTACTACGGAGTCGAACCGCGCGCCGCCGCGCGGCCTGCTCTTTCGCAGCGTCCCTTCGTGGATGAAGCCCACGCGCTCGAACAGGGAGCGGGCGGCCTGGCTGAACTCCGGGATGTCCACCCAAACCCGGTACAGACCATACTCGTTGAAGGCGAGATCGAGCGCCGCCTGGATGCCGGGCACGCCGTAGCCACGCGTCCACCTGCTGCGGACGCCCATGAGTATGGATAGCTGGCCGTCGCCCAGAGCTTCTTCCAAGCCCAGGTGGACTTCGCCTATATGCTCGCCCTCTCCGGTATAGACCGAGCGCGTCAAGTGCGCCGGGTCTTCGAGCATCGCGGCGAACTCGTCGTCGGTCGCCTCATCGGCGTCGGCTGGCCGGTATCCGAGATGGGCGGCCTCGCCGTATCCGTAGCGTCCGAACCAGTTGTCGGCTGTCTCTTCGTCTTCCAGCCAAGCCTTGACGCGGCTTACGTCGTCCCGGGTTACCGTTCTTAGAGTTACCGTTCGCCTCGCGCGCATGTAAAGTCCCCTTATTCGCGTGTGTTGACTTGGTATAGGCGGGCCTGCCAAGCGGCGCGCCGCTAATGGTATTATACATGATAGGCAATTCGAGAGTAGAGACGGGAGTTTGGCGATGACGATGGAGCCGGTGGCGCGACAGGCGCGCGAGTACATGGCGCAAGAGGGCGTGGACGGATGGTTGGTGTACGACTATCGGGGAATGAACCCGATCTTCGGCGATACGGTTGGCAACACGAATCTGAGCCACGTTACGCGTCCGGTGTGGCTGTGGATTCCGACATCCGGCGCACCGCGTATGCTGGTCAGCTTCGTCGATCAGAGCCGCTTCACCCACCTGGGGCTGGATACGACGCTGTTCGTAAACCGGCGGGACATGATAGCCAAATTACGAGCCATGTTGGGCGCCACGCATGGCGGCGCGAGTCGCGTCGCGATGGAGTACACGCCGGAGGGCGCGCTGCCGCGCGTGTCGAAGGTGGATGGCGGCACGCTGGAGATGGTGCGTTCGCTCGGCGTCGAGGTGGTACCGTCGGCGGACATCCTGCAGTACGCCACGCAGCGGTGGGACGCGGAGCAGCTCGAGTCGCACCGGTTCGCGGCAGACGCGCTGACGCGAATCGTCAAAGAGGCGTTCGAGCGCATCGGAGAGAAGGTTGACGCGGGCATAACGGAGTACGACGTGGCGGAGTTCATCC
The DNA here is from genome assembly GCA_034420955.1 of Dehalococcoidia bacterium. Taxonomy (GTDB): domain Bacteria; phylum Chloroflexota; class Dehalococcoidia; order Lucifugimonadales; family UBA1123; genus VXRN01. The sequence continues at coordinate 149,537 of DAOUKV010000008.1, read as the reverse complement.
GGCAGCGCTTCCTGGACGCGGGGATGATCGTAACGGACGGTCCGGCCGTGGCGGTCAACGAGCACGCATCGGACCCGCACTTCGAGCCGACGCCGGAGGCGTCCGTTCGCATACATAGGGGCGACTGGGTGCTGATAGACCTGTGGACGCGACTGCCGGACGATCATGCCATGTTCGGCGACATTACGTGGACGGCATATGTGGGCGACGAGGTTCCGGCGCGACACCAGGAGGTGTTCGACATAGTAGTCGGCGCGCGCGACGCGGCGTTCGCCGAGATGGAGGCGGCTTTTTCGGCGGGTCGCACGCTGCAAGGCTGGGAATTGGACAAGGTGGCGAGAGACTACATCGAGGCGGCGGGTTACGGGGAGTTCTTCAATCACCGGCTAGGACACAGCCTGGGGCGGGAGGTCCACTCGAACGCGGTCAACCTGGACTCTTGGGAGACTCACGACACCCGGCAGCTGATACCGGGCATCGCGGTTACGATAGAGCCGGGCATCTACGTGCCCGAGTTCGGGGTCCGGTCGGAGATAGACGTGTTCATGGCCGAAGACGGGCCGGAGGTGACGACGGAGCGGCAGCGGGAGGTGGTGACGGTGGGGTGAGGGGGCAGTTTACTTCAGGATTCCCTTTACGGGGATAAGGCGTTCGTTGAATGGGTCAACCCCCAAGAACAGAGACTCCAGGGTAAGAGCGCCGAGCAGCGAACCTGCGCCATCGTCTCCGAAGATCACCCACGTGAAGGTTTCCCTCCCTTCTACCGTTACACGCGCTTGGCCCATGTCCAAATCTACTTCCTCGCCATTGGCGTATTCGAAAGTCCGGCTGGTTGTCGGCACGACTCCGATCTGTCTGAGAAGATAGGTTGGGATGACGGTGGCGGTGGCGCCGGTATCTACGAGGGCTGAAACCTGCTCGGAGGTGTGGCCTTCAAGATCGCCTACTTCGATTGTGACCTCAAACGTACTCATGGAGCAATCCTCAATTATCAAGGTTTTCCGTATTGATTGGGACTCAGCGCCGCGTCGCGGATATTCTATACAAGCACATGAGTTCGCGTCAAATTGCCTAGACCGGTAGCCGTTGTAGGGAGACTAGACGGAGGTAGGGGAATGGGCGCATGAAAACACTTTCGCCACATCCGGTCTAGCGCAGGCCGGCTATGCGCCACGTTGGGTTATATGCTCGAAGGCGAATTGGGTGGCTTGGCCTAGATGCACCATCTCAGACAGTGGCTTGTAGTTGCGCATCATCTCGTAGTTGGCTTGACGCAGTTGTTCCAGCGTTAGGCGGTTGCTCTTGAGTTTGTTGCAGGTCGAGTGCAGCAACGCTAAGTTGTACAGTTCGTCGGAACCGCCGTCGTCGGTGTGGACGTCGTTCCTTGCCCAGATGTGATCTACTTCCAGCAGCGCCAAGTCGTACTCGCCGTTGGGGAATTTGGGGGCTTCCCAACCGCAGCCCCAGCACTCAGCGCCGAACTCGTTGACTAAGAGGTCTTTCGCCTCATCCTTAGAAATGCGACCGGACCAGGATGAAGAGCGGGTAGTCCGCTTCCGGTTGCGTCCGCCCCGCTTCGCCACCATCAGGTTGTGGAACGGTTCGGGGTCTTCGTCATCACGCTTGGGGAGGTCGTTCGGGCCGATGGTGTATGACGTTGCCCTGGATAGTTGGGGCTGTTCCCCTTCCAGCGCGTCGGTAGTGGCTTTGGTCATATCGCTCAGGGCGACACCGTTTAGGGCGAATCGGCGCTTGAGCATCGTCCAGGAGCGGTATGCCATGTCGCAGGCGATCCACTGACGCCCGAGGTTCTCGGCGGCCACTGCTGTTGTCGCGCAGCCGGCGAAGATGTCCAACACCACATCATCAGGGTTGGAGGATGCTTCTATGATGCGCTCATAGAGAGCGAGGGGCTTCTGGGTAGCATAGCCGGTGCGCTCGCGCGACTGTGAAGCTACGTTGCCGATGTCGGTCCACATGTCTTGCAGTGGGACTCCAGGCATTTCATCGAGATAGCGCTTATACCGTGGAACAGCGCCAGGCCGAGCTTGGAAGATTCGTCCCTCATCTATCAGTTCCCGCATCCGATCCTTGCTGTACCGCCAATAGCGGGTAACGCCCATCACCTCATATTGGGGATTGCCCTTCGCGGCGCCGCCCGGCCCCGTTAGATCACCGAGCGTAAAACGTCGCCGAGTTTCCGGTTCGACGTGCCGGTAGAACCTGTCTATGTACTCTTGATCGTATGGCGTATGGACAGTGTTCCAAGTGCGCTCGTCGCTCTTGCCGTAGAACAGGATTACGTCGTGGATGCGTCCGTGCTGGCGGCGCCCCTGTCGTCCGTCGCTGTGGGCGCTGGTGCGCTTCCAGACTATCTCGGTAACGAAGTTGTCCGCACCAAAGATTGCATCCATAAGCATCCGCAGGTAGCTGTCCGCGTGGATGTCGCAGTGAACATATATGCTGCCAGTGGGCTTGAGGACGCGGCGGCACTCGATTAGTCTCACAGCCATGAACGCGATGTAGGCGGCTTCGTTCTCGGACGCGCAGGCCTCGACAGCTTGGACGACCTTGAAGACGGGCGGGTAGTCGTCCTCGATTCGGTTCAGCCAGTTGGGATGGACATTGGCGTCCCAGGTCCAGATGTCGCTAACGGTCGTTCCGCGTCCCTCATCGTGCCGGACGCCGTGCGCCTTCGCAAGCGCCTTCTCCTCTGCGATCTCGGCATCGGTGATAGGCGGCCTCGGAGAGCCGGTGAATGTCTCGTTGGCGGCGAATGGCGGGTCTATGGCGATCAGGTCAATGCACTCGTTGTTGAGCGAGCGCAGGAAGGGAAGGTTGTCCATGACCGCGAGAGTACGGTTCCTAACGTTGAGCTTGGTCATGCGAGACACCCCGCGCTGAGTTGTGGACATTCTATGTCAGCACATGGGTTCGCGTCAATCGCCTATGTCGGTAGCCGATTGAGGGGCAGGGTGAAGGAGCCGATACTGCTACTGTCCGCTGGGGCGAGCTCGGCCATGGGGATGGTCGGCGCTACGCTGGTTCCGGGGTGGCCTGGCGGCGCGCCAGCAGATCGGCTTCGGTGGCGGGGCGGACTTCCGAGGGGGAGACTTCGGCAAGGCCGATGGTGTCGCCTTTGGCGTCAACTATCTCCAATGTATAGCCTGAATGTCCGGGATAGATATCTACGATTGCGCCGATATGTCCCGGAGAAAGGCCAGCGGGGGAGCCGTTGATAGCGCTGGGCAACTTGCCTCTACCCTTGGCATAGATTCGCGTGGCGGCTATGTGAGTGGTGATCGCTACAACGTCGTGTTCTTCGTACATCGCCAGCCGTTCCTTGCTTGACTCAGAATGGGTACGCGCCTATCAGCCGTGGCTGGCTGCGATCTTCCGCTCCTCTACGTAGGCGTTCTCTGCGTTTGGCAGTTTCATCTGTCCGGTTCTCGCCCCTACGCAGACATCTCCTGGGTGGAGGTGCGGGGCAGGCGGGTGGCGGCCATCAGGGCGGCGCCAAGGATGACCATTACGCCTCCGTATATGAAGGCGCTCGGGGTGCCGAAGGCGTCCACTATGACGCCGGCTACCCAAGGGCTGAATGCGCCGAGGAAGCTGGCTCCGTAGATTAAGGAGACGACGGTTGACTGCGCCTGCCCGCGAGCGACGTCCATGGCGGCGGCTATGTAGATTGTGTGCAGGGAGTAGAGGAACGCGCCGGCGGCAAGGACGACGATGTAGAGCGCGGCGCCTTCCGGGGTTACGCTGAAGCCGGCTATGTCCATCGAGTCGAACCCGATCAGCCCGCCAACGTCGGGAGCGAATCTGAGCAGGATTATGAACAGTCCGAGCGCAGCGGTGGTGGGTACCAGCACTATCTTGCGACCGTATCTGTCGGAAGCCCAACCCATAATTGGCTGGGCGACGATTCCGATGATCTGGGCGCTGGACATAAAGAAGCCGATCGTTACCTGCTGGTATCCGAGGTCTTCGAGCAGATATACGGGGAGGAACGCCATGACGGCGGACTGTCCGACGCTTCGGAGGGCGGTTACGAAGACGAGGGAGATCATGGCTGAGCGGCGCAACAGGGTTCCAAGCGAGGAGAAGTACTCGCGCAGGGAGCCGATGTCCGCGGCTGCGGCGGGTATGTTCCGCATCATGAGGTAGATGGCGACGGCGAAGAAGAGGGCGGGAAGCACGCTTATCTGCAGCACCTCGCGCCACTCGAAGGCGACGAAGTACGTGCCGGTTATCAGCGCGCCAACCATGACGGGGCCGACGACTTCTCCGATACTGCCTCCGGTGCCGTGCAGCGAGATGGCGAATCCGCGCCTGTCGGGGAATTTGCGCGACAAGGACGCTATGGCGGGGGAGTGGTACAGCGACGGGCCGATGCCGACGAGCAGCATGACGGCGAACAGCGTCCAGTAGCTGGGCGCGCTGCCGAGCAGATAGAAGGATACGCCCATCATGGTCAGGGAGATTAGCAGCATCAACCCGGAGCGGTTGGCGAAGCGGTCGCCCAGGTAGCCGGCGACCATGGTAGTAGCGCCGCTGGTGATGCGTCCGGAGGTGGTCAGGAGCCCGAACTCTGCGCCTGTCAGCCCGAGATCTTTCTTCATGGTCGCCAAAATGATGGAGTTGAGGCCGGAGTTGTAGATGTGCTTGACGGTGTGTCCCAGAACGACGGTCGCGGCGAGCTGGTTGCGACCTCTGCGGATTTCGGGCGTGAGCGCTGTTGTTGCCATACGGGAGCTTGCCTCCGGGTTGAGGTTTTCGGTTCATAGAATATATCAGGTTGGCGGGAGGATTTTAACGCAAAGGCGCAGAGGAACGCAGAGGATCTAACGCGAAGACGCAGGGATGCAAAGGGGAGTGGGAGAATGGGCCTTAGTTGGGGTCTTTGGGCTGTATGCGGCAGGATTTAGAGATTCGGCGGCGGTTGTTGGCTACCAGCCGGTACGCGGGCCTGCCTATCAAGGATACCCCCGGTATGGACATGAGCAAGCCGAGCGGAGCGAGGGCGGGTATCGCCTTGAGCAGGGCGCGGATGGCGTAGAATCCCTCGCTGACCACGCCGTCGGGGGATATGGTGTAGGCGGCGCGGTCCATGTCGTCGAGGGTTACGCCGAGCGGCGGGGGGTTCAGTGACGTATTGAGGTCGGCGACGCTCTCAGGGTTCGTGGGATTGGCGGGGGAAGGGTCGAGGCTCTGGTAAGGAGTCCACACTACCCTGCCGCGCCGGTCGAACCGGGCGACGCGGCGGACGAAGGCGACGCACATGCCGCAGTCGCCGTCGTAATAAAACGTTGTATGCGTGGCGCTCACTGGTGCAGCCTATCGTTGTATGGATGCTCGGCTTCCAGCGGTTCGCCGTCTGCAAAGCGCGAGGCGCGGAACTGGTGGACCGGATGGTCGGAAGATTCTCCGCGCATCACAAGCTCCGCCACCATCCGTCCGACGACGGGCGACAGTTTGAAGCCGTGTCCGCTGAATCCAACCGCCCAGTAGAGACCGTCCACGTTGCGGGAGCGGTCGAGGATCGGGTTGCCGTCAGGCGTCATGTCGTACAGCGAGCCGTAGCCGCCTCTGCACGTGGCGGCGGCGAAATCGGGGAAGCGGAGCTTGGCGCGGTCCCAGAAGCGGGTTATCACATTGTGGTCGGCGTTCAGCCCGAAGGCGTCGGGATTGGCTACCTCGGACAGGTCCTCCAACGCCTCGCCGCCGACCAGGGTGCCGTATCCGGCGTCGGCGCGGAAGTAGGCGCCGGTGGTGTAGTCTATGACGATCGTGTTCATAGATTCGAGCGCGGGCGGACGGCGCAGGTGAACCATCTGGACGCGGATGGGGGTTACGGGCAGATGCTCGCCCAGCGGAGCGGCGATGGAGTGAACCCACGGACCGGCGGCGACTATGACAGAGGACGTCTGGATCATCCCGGCGGAGGTCTCGACGCCGGTTACGCGACCGCCTGAGGTTGTGATGCCGAACGCGGGAGTCTGTGTCATGATCTCCGCGCCGAGGTCGCGGGCGCGGTCGGCGTAGGCGTAGGTGGTGGCTACCGGGTCGGCGTAACCGGATTCGGGTTCGTATGTGCCGATGGCTACGCCGTCCATGTTCGCCTGCGGGATGATGCGAGACAGTTCGGATGGCGTGAGGGTCTGGATGTTCACGCCGAGCTCGCGGTTCATCTCGACGTTGGCGCGGACGGCGGGGGCGTCATCCTCTCCGAACAGCAGCGCCCTACCCGTCTCGATGAAGCGGACGTCGCCGCCTATGGCCTCGTCGAAGTCGTGGAAGATGCCGGACGCCTCGGTTGCCATGCGAACGAGAGTTGGATGGAGGTAATGTTCGCGGATCATGGCGCCGGAGCGTCCGGACGCTCCGCCGGCGAGGTGTCCCTTTTCGACGAGGACGACTTTGCCGATGCCCATGCGGGAGAGGTGCATAGCGGCGCTCGTCCCATTGACTCCGCCGCCGATGATTACTATGTCTGCGGTTGTAGTTGGCATTGGGGAGTTCCTGATGGTCTGGGTTAGCGCCTGCATAGCGGTTGCGTTGGATTTTAACGCGAAGGCGCGATGGGAGAATTTGTTGAAGCCTATCGCCTGCGATTTACCACATGATAACATGGCGGGGTTGGAGGGAGTAGGATGCTAGGCGGGTTGCGAGTTGGCTCGCCACACGCAGAGAGGGTTGGACATGTCAACGCTTGGGCAGATTTCGGATGAGATGCTTGAGGTTCTGCGCGGAATCCCGACGCAGACGCTGATAGACGCGCTGTGGGTGAAGGGATGGCCGCAAGCCTACATCGAGGGCGCGCGGCCTCTGCGAACGGGGCAGCCCAAGATGGCGGCGCGGGCGGTTACGCTGCGGTTCGTGCCGCACCGTCCGGATCTGGCGGATGACAAGCCGAAGGGCGACCAATCGGCGGAGTACGTGGCTATCGAGCTTTGCGGGCCGGGGGAGGCGCTGGTGGTGGACGCGATGGGCTGGCAGTACAGCTCTATCGGCGGCGACATCAAGTTCTTTCGCATGATGCAGCTGGGAGCGGGCGGGCTGGTGACGGACGGCGCGGTGCGAGACAGCGAGTCGCTGATAGAGTACGGCTTCCCGGTGTTCAGCGCGTCCACGACGGCTAAGCAGGGGCCGGCCGAGTTCTGGCCATGGCAGGTGAACGACGCCATCCAGTGCGGTGGCGTCCTGGTGCGTCCGGGCGACGCGGTTGTGGGAGACGATGACGGCGTGGTGGTGGTGCCGCGTTCCGAAGTGGACGAGGTCATCCGAATCGCTCACCAGCGGGAGGAGGTGGAGGAGATAGTGAAGGCGCAGCTCGAGGTCGAACGGTGCTCGCCGGGCAAGTACTATCCGTTCAACGACGCTACGTGGGAGCTTTACGAGGCTAAGACTGGTAGGAAGCGGCCGGGGTAATTTTACGCAGAGGCGCAGCGATACAGGTAGCCACCATCCGTCTCTCCAGCGTAAGCCATCGGGGTCCAGTCCGCGCGGGTTGGAACGCCGTGGGTGGCGTATCCGCCCGGACTCAGACGTTCACCCGTCTCCGCAGATCACCATATGGGAGCCGTCAGAGTTGGTATGTACCGCGTGGGACGTACCCGCGAGATCGAAGACCAGCTTGTAGCCCGAGGTAATGACCTGGGCGTAGGCATAGCCCTCTTGCGGGCATCCCAGGCTGGCGTCGGACCACCCCACGCCCTCTGAGCTATCGAGCCTGAAGTCCCCTTCGTCTGCGCCTAGCTCGTCGGCCAGGAGCTTCCTCGCCGCGGTCTCTATCTCCCCGGGGACGGCCTCATTTGCAGACGGCGCCGGTGTATCGAGTGGGAGCGCAGGCGCGCCCGACTCCATGGTCGGAGTCGCCACTGCCGCCTCCTGAGCCGTCGTCTCCTCATCATTGCCGCCGCAGGCTGCCACGGCCACAATGACGATTGCCGCCAGAAGAGCCATGAGCGGCATAAACTCCAACAGGTTCGACCTCATTTGCAATTCTCGACTCCCTTCCTTCAGAGCGTCCAAGTCAACCTAATTTGCTTCCGCGGGCCTCTCATCACAAGCGGTCATGGTGATTATTCCGAATTATCATACCCAAGTTACATATACTGTGGTAATATTACACGGAGCGCTAGCAAGCAAGGTAGAGGTTGAAACTATGGCATTCTCGTATTCGGGTGAACTAGAAACTCGCATCCTGGCGAAAGCCGCAGAGGACGAGGGTTTTCGGACCCAGTTGATAGATGACCCCAAGGCCGCGATTTCGGAGGCGCTGGGCATCAACCTCCCCGAGTGGGTTGACATGCAGGTGCACCAGAACACCGCCACCACCATGCATTTGATCCTGCCGCCATCCGGACTTCTCGCCGAATCGGAACTGGAGATGGCTGCCGGTGGCCAGGGTGACGAACATCAAGACGACCCCTTCGCGGACTATCCGGATAGGTAAAGCTCTCTCTTCCTATCTTTCTCTTCCCAATAAGGAGGTCAATGCCATGGCAACTCGAACGATTAGCGAAATGAAGGCGCGCCTCGTCGCCAAGGCGGATGAGAGCGAGGACTTTCGGAAGCGTCTGATCTCGGATCCCAAGTCCGTGATTTCGGCGGAGTTTGGGGTCTCGATCCCTGAAGGGTTCGACGTGCACGTGCATGAGGACAGCGCCACTACGGCCCATTTGACGCTTCCCATGGCCGACCGCCTTACTGACGAGGAGTTGGCGCAGGTTGCCGCGGGCGTAGATATTTATCGAGTCTAGAATAAGTGATCTGCAAGAGGGGGTGAAACCGGTGGCAACCATGACTATGCGCGAAATGAAGGCGCGTCTCGTCGCCAAGGCGGATGAGAGCGAGGACTTTCGGAAGCTTCTGATCGCGGACCCCAAGTCCGTGATCTCGGCCGAATTTGGAGTCTCCATACCTGAAGGGTTCAACGTACACGTGCATGAGGACAGCGCTACTGCGGCCCATTTGACGCTGCCCATGGCCGACCGCCTTACTGACGAGGAGTTGGCGCAGGTTGCCGGTGGCAACTGGGGGCAGGATTCCATGGACCAGCTGGAAGATGACATGAACAATCTGTAACTGTACAGAGTCGAGGTTAGCCGGGACACCGTTAAATTCCGTGACCTGAGAATCCGGCGGAGCGACGAGCCCAGGAAAGGAGATAAACGAGCATGGCAACTACAACGATGAGCGAGATGAAGGCCCACATCATAAAACGGGCCACGGAGGACGGTGAGTTCCGCGCAAAGCTACTTGCGGACCCGAAGCCCGTCATTGCGGCCGAGTTGGGCGTCCCCATCCCTGAGCGTTTCACCATTCAGGTGCATGAAGACGACGCCACCAGCGCACACGTGGTCCTGCCTTTGTCCGACCACCTCACGGATGAGGAGTTGGCTGAGGTCGCCGCGGGGGTTGACGTCAATTGGGACACAGTCAATGTATCGTGACCACCGCCATACGGCACGACTGATCCCCGGCCTCGCCAGCCTATAGGGGCTAGCGAGGGACCTGTGCGACTGCGCTTCTTGTAAACGCTCCGCTCGTGAGGGCGCGCCCGGAAAGAGTTTAAGGGAAATCGTGAATGCTGAGTACAGTTCGTTCGGCAGCCTGCTGCAGGACATACGGAGCCTCTTCCCTACCGCGCTGCTCGGCGGCTCCGGGTGGGAGAGACTGCAGCCACTGACGAACCGCCTGCCCGTCTGCGCAGCGGATTCGCGCTTCGGGTTCGAGTTTCACCTATCCGACCCCAACCCCACTGCGGACTTCTTCGTGATCTCCGCGCCCCATACCCGCCTCGCCGAGTTTTACAGGGGTCTGACCGAAGAAACCGCTTCGGGGCTGGCAGGGACCGACTTCACAGCCTTTCTCAACGAGCAGGCTAGACACCCCGACTCATTTCTCACTCGCACCGGAAAAGGGATAATCCTGGAGTACGACCTCTCCAGATCGCCTCCGGGACAGTACGGCGTCCCGGGTATCTTCTTCGTACCCGGCGTCCACCGCGCGCCCGATCCGGCGGGGCTGTACGAGGATCCCGCGGCGCTGGTCGCCGCTTTGCGGTCTGTAGCCGGGTGGGAACCGGATGTCGCCGAATCGCGCCACGTTGAACGGGTGTGCGCCGCTCTGGCAGACTGCGGCGTGTACGTGTCTCACGCTGGCGTAATGCCGGGCCGGGCCGGGCGGGCCATCCGGTTGGTGGCGTTGGGCGTGGACGGCGCCAAAGTCGCTGAGGGACTAAGGCGGGTTCTATGGCCTGGCGATCCGTCGCAGGCCATGGCTGTCCTCTCCGAGTTTGCCGGGCTGGTTTCCCCGAGTTGCGGACTTGGCATCAGCATAACCCCGGAAGGCGCGCTGCCGCGCCTCGATCTGGAACTCACCCGGATGAGAGCGGATGGTTCTTCCACGCGCGAGTCGTTCCGCCTGGACCGCCCGGGATGGAAGCTGCCGATCGACCGGTTGGAAGAGAGGGGCTGGTGCCTGCCAGCCAAAGCTGACGGGCTGCGGGAATGGCCACGCTTGGATGTGTTCTTCGGCCAGGACGGCATGTACCAAGTTCGACAGATCATAAACCATTTCAAGGTCGTGATCGACCGTGGCTCCGTCTATTCGAAGGCCTACGTTGGCATGGACGTGCGGCGTACAAGCCAGTGAGGACACTCTACCCATGCACAGTTGTTCCCCGCTCAACGATCGACGCTACATGCATCCAGCCAGCGCGGCGCTGATATGAATGTCATGAACCTTTCCAAGCTCGATAGACACGAGGAAACGCTGGCGGCTGCCAGCCGCGATTTTGGCGGCGCTGTCCGAAAACAGCCCCTGGCCGTGGCTCGGCCAAACTCGGCGCGTGAAGTGGTGGAGATCATCCGTCAAGCAAATCGGGAACGGATTCCGCTGACGGTTCAAGGCGCGGGCCATTCGCAGAGCGGTCAATCTCTGAGCGATGGCGGCATCCTTCTCAACACAAAGGGGCTCAACAAGATCGGCGATATCGAAGGCGGCGAGATACGAGTGCAAAGCGGCGTCCCCTGGCGCGACCTTGTCCACAAGGTTTACGCGGAAGGATACCTGCCTCCGGCCCTCACCACCCACTTGAGTGTGACAGTGGGCGGCACCCTCTCGGTGGCCGGCCTCAGCACAACCTCCCACGCCTACGGCTCCCAGGCGGACAACGTAACCGAGCTGGAAGTTGTAACCGGCTACGGCCAGCGCCTGCGCTGTTCCGCCGACAGCGACCCCGCTCTGTTCGACTGCGTCCGCTGCGGACTCGGACAGTTTGGCGCTATTACCGAAGCGCGCCTCCGGCTACGCAAAGCGCTGCCCAACGTGCGAACGTATGGACTCCTCTATGAGGACATCCCTGTCCTGATGCAGGACCTCGAGCTGCTTGCGTGGGACGACCGCTTTCAGTACATCGACGGATGGTGTGTGCCAGTCGCCCGAGATCTGTGGCAGGTCTTGTCCGGCGAGTTGTTCGCCCACCATGTCTTCGTCGTTTATCTGAGCGTGGAGTGGGACGAGACGCCCCCTCACGATGAGGAACTTCTGAGCGGTCTCCACCATACCTTCCTGGCCAACCGCTCCGACTATTCCACTCTGGAATTCGTCACCCTCAAGGAAACCAAGTCCTTCCGGAGCAAGGCGAACTTCGATTGGACCAAGCCAAGGACCAACGGAGAAGCGGGTTCACGCCGCCTCAATTGGTTCGACGACTGGAGCCAGGCTCATCCATGCACTGAGGGCGTGTTGCCCTGGGACGCTTTCCCACAATTCATGACAGACGTGGCCTCTGAGCTTCCCGGCCCTGTTGCGCGCAAGGCGAGAATAATGCTCGGACCTTTCAGAGGCGAGCGATTCAGGGCGCCTCTGTTCATGCATCCGGAGGGAGAAATGCTGATGGGGTACGGCATCCTCATAGAAGCTCCGCAGTCGGAAATGGAAGAGGTCCTGCCGATCCTGGCGAAGGAAAGCCGGCGCATCATCGACGCAGGCGGCAAGCGCTATCTTTCGGGCTGGCTGGACTTTGACCGTCAGGAGTGGCAGAAGCACTATGGAGACCTGTGGGAGCGGATGCTGGAGTGGAAGCGGGAGTTCGACCCTCGACACATCCTGAATCCCGGCGGGATTCCCCTGTCGCCGTAGCGGAGTAAAGCGCGCCTTCCCTCGGCGCCGGGCGAAACTGGCATCAACTCAACGGAACGGGAGATTCGGTCGAGATTGCTTTTTAATAGGGTATTCCGCGAGCGGGCGTTGAAGAGACGCGCCAGGCAAGAGCCGCTGGATGACCGGCTGCAGATCACTGCGCCCCACGAGTGGTTGATAGTGGGCGGGCTGTGCGTGATGGTCTTGGCGCTGATGGCTTTCTCTGTATTCGGGCGCGTGGACCGCACTATGTCCTTGGAGGCGGCGCTGGTACTTCCGGGTGAGCGCCATTACCTGGTTGCCCCGGCGTCGGGCGCCGTGTCGGACGTCTTCGTGGAAGTAACGGACACCGTAGCAGCAAGGCAACCCATCGCGCTTATTCGGCCTCCTCACGCGCAGCGTTGGGAGACGGTGATTGTGGGAATCATAGACGCCTTGGAAGAGGGCGGTCATTTGGAAGAAGACACGCGGACCGAGCTGCTGCAAGCCCTACTCGCGGGCGGCCGGGCCGCATCATCCCCAGCTCAGATCGAGGTCATCAGCCCATACGGAGGCGAGGTGGTCGCGCTGAACCTTACGCCCGGGCAGGCGGTGGACGCCGGAGCCTCTGTCGGTCTGGTGCGTGAAGCCTCGACGAACCGGCCAGAAGTGATGGCTTTCATTTCACCTAGCGACGCCGCGAACCTCAGCGCCGGAATGGAGGCTCGCGTCAGTCTTGGCGGTCCCGCCGATGGCGGCAGGCAGGCCTTGCAAGGACAGGTGGCGGAAGTTTCCGCGCGACCGGCAACGCCTCCCAAGTGGCTCGCGGATCAGGGTCTTGCCATACCTCAACAAGCGCATCTGCTGCGAGTGGCGCTCACCAGCAACGAGCCGGACGTTCTCCCGGCTGATGGCGCGGTAGTATCGTTGCGCATTGTGTTGGGGCGTGAGTCACTGGCATCCCTGTTGGCGCCAGGGAGCGGCAGATGATACGGGTACCGTCTCTGACCAAGCGGCGCAGGCGCGCGCATACGCCTCTAATGCTCCAGCAAGAGGAAACCGAGTGCGGCGCCGTTTCTCTTGGCATTGTGCTGGCCTACTTTGGCCGTTGGGTCCCCATGGAGGAGCTCCGAGAGGCATGCGCGGTCAACCGGGACGGTTGCGACGCCGCCGACATCAGTCGCGCGGCCCGACAGTATGGCTTGGAGACGCAAGGGTGGCGAAGAGAGCCGGAGCAGCTCCGAGACATGGACCTGCCGCTAATCATATTCTGGGAGTTCAACCATTTCCTGGTCCTAGAAGGCTTCCGAGGCCCAGATTACCTGGTAAACGATCCTGCCAACGGCCACCGCGTAATCGAGGAAGAGGAGTTCGACCACGGCTTCACCGGCGTAGCGCTCAGTTTCCGGCCGGGACCGGATTTTAAGACCGGCGGCGCCCGTCCGGGCATCCTGCCCCGCCTGTGGCCCTGGCTCAGGGAAGTTACTGGGCCCTTGGCCTTCGCCCTGTTGTGCGGACTGCTTCTCTCGATTCCCAACCTGGCCCTGCCCCTGCTTCTGAGTGTCTTCGTTGACAACGCGCTGACCGGAGAGGAGCCTGCCTCCTGGGGCGCGGCGATCATCGCCGGCCTTGCAGTGTCCGGCGCGCTGGTCTATCTGCTCACCTGGCTGCGGCAGCGTTGTCTCAGACTGCTCGCGGTGCGGCTGTCGGTGGACCATGCAGACCGGTTTATCAGACGGCTTTTCCGGCTGCAGATGGGGTTTTTCACCCAGCGGTTCTCCGGCGACTTGGCCTCGCGCGTTCAACTGATAGACGAGATTGCAGTGGTAGCGACGACGCAGCTCGTCGGAGTCCTGATAGAACTAACCGCCAGCGCCGTCTTCCTCGCGGTCATGTTCATCTACGATCCCGTGTTGGCGAGTGTGGTCGCCGCCATAGGCGCGGCAAATGTGGTCATCATACGTCTTATAACCCGGTCTCGCGTGGGTGAGAACCGCCGCCTTCAACGCGAGCAGGGCAAGCTGCAGGGCATCAGCATGTACGGACTGAGGGGCATAGATTCTATACAGGCAGTATCCGCAGAGAACGATTTCTTTGCCCACTGGTCCGGCTACCAAGCTCGGGAGCTAAGGGCGCGGCAGCGCTTTGCCGAGCTTGGACATGTTATCGCCTCGTTGCCCGGAATGTTCCTGATCGCCAGCAACGCCGCAGTTCTGGGTATCGGAGGCTGGCGGGTGATGGAAGGAGAGATGACCCTGGGCGTGATGATGGGCCTTTACGTTCTTGCCACCAACTTCCTTTTGCCGATTGGTCGCCTCGTCCAGTTCTCAGACCTGTTCCAGATATTGGAAGCCAACCTTCAACGGCTCGAAGATGTTCTGGACGCGCCCGAAGACCGGTTCTTCCAGAGACGCGACGGCAAGCCCGGTGAAAGGGACGGAGCGTTCGCCACGCGACTGCGGCTCAGCGGCCAGCTCGAACTGCGCAACGTGCGATTCGGATACAAAGCCGGGCGCGAGCCACTGCTCGATGATTTCAGCCTCACTATCGAACCCGGCCAGCGCGTTGCCGTCGTCGGCCCTACCGGATCGGGGAAATCAACCCTGGCGCTGCTGGTAGCGGGCGTCCATCAACCATGGGGCGGAGAAATCCTGCTGGACGGCCAGCCCGACACGGACATTCCCCGCGAGCTCATGACCAACTCCGTGGCCATGGTTGACCAGCGCATCTTCCTGTTCGCCGCGAGCGTCCGCGAGAACATCACCATGTGGAACCCGGAGATTCCGGACCAGTATGTGATCGCGGCGGCGAAGGATGCTGACATCCATGAGGACATCCTGGCCAGAACCTACGGCTACGATTCCGCCGTCGAGGAGGGTGGGCGCAATTTCAGTGGCGGTCAAAGGCAACGGCTCGAGATTGCCCGCGCTCTCGTGGGGAATCCGTCGCTGCTGATTCTCGACGAAGCCACCAGCGCGCTGGACCCGGTTACGGAGATGCGCATCGACGAGGCTCTCCGCCGGCGTGGCTGCAGCTGCCTCATCGTGGCTCACCGGCTGAGTACCATACGCGATTGCGATCTGATTGTAGTCTTGGAAAGGGGAAAGGAAGTGCAGCGCGGCACCCATCAGGAACTTATGGCCGATGACAAGGGACTTTACCACCGGCTTATCGAAGCGGAGTAGATGCGTTGGATAGCGTGACGCCAGATAGGCGCGAGACGGATCAGCTTCTGGAACTTGCGCTTGCCCAGGGAGAACGATTCATCGGCGGCGGCAATCGCCCCATCCGCCTCTCGGATCGAGACACTCTCTGGTTCGTTGTTCAAGGCTCGGTGGACGTATTCGCAACTCGTCTCAGGGGAGATGGCGTTCCAACCGACTTCAAACACCTGCTGCGGGCCGGGCCGGGCCGCTTGCTCTTCAACGCGCCGGAAGAGGCGGGCCCGAGCGTACTGGTGGCCAAGGGACTGCCGGATTCAGAACTGCGGCGGATTCCCCTCGACGCCCTGGCAACGGCTGATCTTCAGGCCGAGATAGTCGAGCAGGCGAACGCATGGGTCAGCGATCTCTCAGAGTCCATTGCGGGCGACGTTACGTTCCGACCGCAAATAGACCGGGAGCTAGCGCCCGATGGCGCTGACGAAGTCGCCGGCGGCGCGACCATCACTGTCCAACACGGCGTGACATGGGCGTTCAGCGAAGACGGAGACATGCAATACCTGGGCACCGAGGAACTAGATCAGTCCAAGTCCCTCCCGGTTCCCATCACCGCCTTTAGCTGGGTGGTACAGGGCCGAACGGCCCGCGTAGTGGCCATGAGCACATTGGAACTGCGCCGGGAAGGGCGGCTGCTCGAGGCCTTGGCCGAGTTCAACTGCCTAGCCATGAGGGCCGACCAGACGAACCGAGCGCTGCTTCTGGCCGACGTGTCCAATCTGCAGACCGCCAGCGCCCGGTATCGCCGGAGAAGCGCGGAACGGGCGCGCCGCAACCTGTTCAGCGTCCTGAGCGGTGAGCTTCCGGCCGAGGGTGATTCGGGGCTTCTGCGTATGCTGGAGCGCATTGGCCGCCATGAAGGGATCTCTTTCCGGGCTTCGACACAGGCGCAACGTCGGGCCTCTTCCAGCGAAGACACGACGCTGGAAGACATCCTCAACTTGTCGGGGGTTCGCTTCCGTCACGTTGCCCTCAAGAATAACCAGCGCTGGTGGCTGAGCGATAGCGGGGCCATGCTTGCGTCGTACAAACAAGACGGCGCTCCTGTAGCGTTGATTCCGGGCGCTTCCGGGCGATACCTGATGGTGGATCCCCACACCTCGCAGTCCGTGCGGGTGAACGCCCGGCGCGCCGCTTTGCTGGACGGAACCGCCTATTTCTTCTACTGCCCCCTGCCGGACGAACGTACGAGCGATGCCGCCTCGCTGCCTGGGATGATCTTCAACCGGGCGTGGAGTGATTCGGCCCGCTTGGTGGGAGCGGGAATTCTGGCGGGACTGGCTATGCTGGCGCCGGCGGCGTTTCTGGCAACGATTGCAAGTCAGACGCTACCGTCCGGCGACCTGACCGCCCTGGTGATGTTAACGGCGGCAATGGCGATGGGAGGGCTGGTTCTGGCGTTGGCGCAGATGATGAAAGGGACCGCCCTGATGCGGTTGGAAGCCCGAGCCGCCGCGCGCATCAGCGCAGCCCTGTGGGATCGGATGCTGGTCCTCCCTTCATCGTTCTTCCGACGCTTCACCGTTGGCGACCTGGGAAGCCGGGCTTTGGGATTTCAGCAGTTGCGGGATAGGGTGGCAGGCGTAGTCGCCGGATCGATTCTCACGCTGATCTTCCTTCTCCCCGCCTCCGCCCTGATGCTCATCTACGATCCAGCGCTGGGCGGGCTTGGCCTGGGCGTAGGCGTGGCGTCTCTCGCCGTGACGCTGTACATAGGTATGCGGCAGTTGCCGCACCACCGCCGGTTACTCGCTGCCTCGCGCCGTTTGACAGGCGTTCTGCTTCAACTTATCAGCGGAGTGGCCAAGCTGAGGGTGGCCGGAGCGTAAGAGTCAGGGTTTGCCATGTGGGCGGCCCACTACCGGGAGCGGAAGCAGACCGAGATGCAGTTGGGTAGTCTCAACGAGCATCTGGTAGCGTTCGTTTCCGCCGCGCCGTACTTCGCCGTAGCAGGATTGTTCGCGGTGGCCCTGGAGCGCAGCGAGCATGGGCTTCCCGTAGGCAGCTTTCTGGCGATATATGTCGCGTTTATGATTTTTTACGGCGCGGTGGTCCAGGTTGGTCTATCCTTCTCTGCAATTGCCGCTATCCTGCCTACCGTCGAACAGGCCGCGCCCATTCTCGCCGAGCGCCCCAGGAGGTCGATTGCCGACGCCCCAGTACTGGAGTTGCAGGGCGAACTGCGGATTGACCACGTGACCTTCCGATACACCGAGGATGGTCCCCTCGTCCTCCAAGACGTATCGCTGTATGCCCGCCCCGGCGAATTCATCGCCCTGGTGGGAGAGTCCGGCTCGGGGAAAAGCACCCTGCTCCGACTGGCGCTGGGGCTGGAAAGCCCACTTTCCGGCGCGGTGTACTACGACGGACATGACCTGGAACGGCTAAACCGTCATGCGCTGCGCAATGGCGTGGGCACGGTAGTGCAGGATGCCTCGCTACGTCCCCAGACGGTGCTGGACAACATCATCGGAACAGGCAACGACTTGACCCTGGAGGATGCATGGCGCGCAGCGCGTCTGGCCTCTGTGGACCAAGATATTGAGGCAATGCCAATGGGCATGTACACCGTCACATCTGAGGGTTCGACCGCATTTTCCGGCGGTCAGGCGCAACGGATCATGCTGGCCGGCGCCTTAGTGCGAAACCCGAGAGTGATTCTCCTGGACGAGGCCACCAATTGGCTGGACAACGAAACTCAATCCAGCGTGATGGAGCGAATCGAAAAACTGTCCGTGACCCGCATAGTGAGCGCCCATCGCCTATCCACCATTCGCCGGGCAGACCGAATCTACGTCTTGAAGAACGGCCAGGTGGTTCAGCAAGGCTCCTTCGACGAGCTAATGGCGGAGCGAGGCGCGTTCAGAGACATGGCGCTCCGTCAGATGACGTGATAACACCAAGTGAGTAATAATGATGATATGCGCTATACTTCCCACACGACAGATCAGTTATGCACGAGCCTACAGTCAAGGGGGAAGGGACTGTGGCACAAGGGCGCAAAGGGGATTAGATGATGGCGGAGCTTAGCGTGGATGATGTTGTAAAACTGGGCGAGCAGGTGGGCTTGGAGATCGAGGAGTCGCGGGCGCATGTCATTGCGGCGAGGCTGAGCGGCATCCTGTCCGAGCTCGATGAGATACCGGACGATCTGATCGAGTCGGTCGAGCCGTCGCATACATTCGACGTCGAGCGGGGGTGAGGTGATCCATGACGACGACGCAAGACATTCACCTGCTGACGATCGTGGAGCTGGGCGAGGCGTTCCGCGCTGGGGCGCTGTCTCCGGTCGAGGCGACGACGGTGTACCTGGAGCGCATCGAGCGGCTGAATCCGACGCTGGGGGCGTACATCACGGTGATGTCGGATTCGGCGCTGTCGGAGGCGCGGACGGCTGCTGATGAGATGGCGCGCGGCGAGTTCCGGGGGCCGATGCACGGCGTTCCGGTAGCTATCAAGGACATCATCTACACGAAAGGGACGCTGACCAGCGCGGGGTCGAGGGTTCTCGCGGACCACGTTCCTGAGTATGATTCTACTATCGTTGAGCGTCTGCGCGACGCGGGGGCGGTCCTGCTGGGCAAGCTGAATCTGAGCGAGTTCGCCATCGGCGGCACGATAGATCACCCCTACGGGACGCCGCGCAATCCGTGGGATACGGGACGCTCGGCGGGCGGGTCGAGCAGCGGATCGGGGGTGGCGATGGCGGGCGGGCTGTGCGCCGGCTCGCTCGGCTCGGATACGGGCGGCTCCATACGCGGGCCGAGCGCGTTTTGCGGCATCGTGGGGCTGCGTCCGACGTATGGTCGCGTTACGCGGCACGGCGTTGTGCCAATGGCGTGGAGTCTGGACACGGTGGGGCCGATGACGCTGACGGTCGAGGACTGCGCCATCATGCTGAGCGCGATAGCGGGGCGCGACGAGCGCGATCCGTCGTCGTCCGGCTTGCCGGCGCCTGACTATGCCGCCGCGCTGCGAGAGCCGCCGTCGGACGATCTGCGCGTGGCGCTGCCGGCGGAGATGTTCGACTTCGAGGGCCTTGAGACGGAGGTCCGCGACGGCGTAGCGTCGGCGGTGGACGCGATGGCGGAGTTAGGCGCGGCGGTGGACCAGGTAAGGCTGCCGGTGTCGGCGCGCAGCGGCTCGGTGTTTCTGGCGACGGCGGACGTGGACTCGGCGACGTACCACCGGGAGTGGCTGCGGACGCGGGGCGATCTGTACGACAGGAGCACGCGAATGCGGCTGGAGTCGGCGTCGATTACTCCGGCTGCGACGTATCTGCGCGGTCAGCGCGCGCGGACGCTAATCCGCGACGAGATGATGGCGGCGCTCGACAACTACGACGTTATCGTGATGCCCGCCAGCCCGACGCTGGCTCCGCCGATAGCGCAGTCCACGGGCGCGCCGGGCGGCTACTACCAGGGACGGCTGGACTTGGGACGGCGGCGATACACTAGTCCGGCCGCGCTGGCGGGGCTGCCCGCGATCTCGGTTCCGTGCGGATTCTCGACGGCGGGGCTGCCGATCGGGGTTCAGATAATCGGGCGTCCGTTCGGCGAGGCGGATCTGCTGAGGGTGGCGCACCGGTACGAGCGAGCTTCGGGGTGGACGTCGAGGCGTGCCAAGCCGAGCGCTTGACCGACATTTGTCATCGGGGAATGGGCGGGCGCAGTGGACATATGGAGTGTCGGTTAGTGGGCGAGCGAAACTTTACCCGGATGTGGGCAAAGCGTTACTCTTAGTGTACGGGGTGTGGCGCAGCGGTAGCGCGCCTGTTTTGGGAACAGGAGGTCGGCGGTTCGATCCCGCCCACCCCGACCACGAGCCACACGCTCGACCGGTATTTGGAGGGCGATGGGTTTTTACTTGTTCCTTGCCCTTTTCGCGTCGAGGGTGAAGGGATTTTGGGAAATCGAGGTTGGCCCTTGATGGACGCTCTGGATTCTCGCTTTCGCGGGAGTAACGAGCTGGGGGTGTGGGATGAAGTACGATTTCGTTATCGTGGGGGCCGGGTCGGCGGGTTGCGCGCTGGCGTCGCGGCTGACCGAGGATCCGGGCGTCTCGGTGATGCTGCTGGAGGCGGGTCCGGACTATCCCGATTTCGAGCGGCTGCCCGACCAGATCAAGAACGGCGTGCAGCCATGGTACCAGTCCTACGATCCGCTGGCGCACACGTGGGGCTACGAGGCGAACGCTCTCGATAGCGAGCAACGGGACAGACAGCCCTTCAGGCTGCCGCGCGGCAAGGTTACAGGCGGTTCGAGCGCGATCAACGGGCAGATCTGGTTTCGCGGCATCCCAGAGGATTTCGAAGAGTGGCGCGAGCTGGGCAACGAGGGCTGGGGCTTTCTGGACGTTCTCCCCTACTTCCGAAAGTCTGAGACCGATCTGGACTTCAGCGGCGACGACTTTCACGGCTCCGACGGCCCTATTCCGGTGCGCCGATACGGTGAGGACGAGCTTCTGCCGAGTCCGAGGGCGTTTTTGGAAGCGTGTGTGGCGGCGGGCTTCCCGCGCACGGACGATATGAACCACCCGGAGTCCACGGGCGTCGGCTTCTACGCGCTGAACCGCATAGACGGGATCCGCATGAGCACGGCGCTGACGTATCTCGACATGGCGCGGTCTCGGCTCAACCTGACGGTGCGCTCGGAGGTGATGGTCCACCGTGTGAGCTTCGACGGGAGGCGCGCGGTGGGCGTCGTGGCGGAGTCGGGAGGCGAGATATTCGAGGTTGCCGCCGAGCGCGTCATCCTGAGCGGAGGAGCCATCAACTCTCCGCAGCTGCTGATGCTGTCCGGCGTGGGAGATGCGGAGCATCTGTCCGAGTTCGGAATCGGCGTAGTAGCCGACCTGCCGGGCGTTGGGCAGAACCTGCGCGACCATCCGGCGGTGTTTATGCACTACGAGAGCGAGATCGCGCCGCCGTCTCGTCCGCCGCCGCTGCAGATCGGGATGCGGTACACCACGCCCGGTTCGCCGTTCAGAAACGACATGCAGATGCGCCCGCTTCAGATACGAACCGAGCACGTGCCGCCGGACTTCAGCTTCACGGATGGGCGGACGCCGACGGGGTTCAGCATCGCCATGCAGAAGGCGCTGTCTCGCGGCGAGCTGCGGCTGGCGAGCGCGAGTCCGGCGGATCAGCCGGTACTGGACTATCGCTACCTGTCGGAGCCGTTCGACCTGGAGCGGATGCGCGGCGCGGTGCGGCTGTGCGCGGAAATATCGGCGATGCCGGAGTACGCGCCGGCGCGGATGTCCCGGCTGTCTCCGTCGGACGACACGCTGGCCTCGGACGAGGCGCTGGACAGGTGGCTGCTGGACAACGTGGTAACGCAGCACCACTCGTCAGGCACCTGCAAAATGGGGCCGGACGACGACCCGATGGCGGTGGTGGACGCGCGCTGCCGCGTGCGCGGCGTCGAGGGGCTAATGGTGGTGGACGCTTCGATTATGCCGGATGTGGTGCGCGCGAACACAAACGCGACTACGATCATGATTGCGGAGAAGGTGGCGGAGGGAATTTAGCGCAAAGGCGCTAAGTTGTGAGGTTGCGCTTGCCTTGTTTTGGTTGGATTCTCTATTCTCAATTTAGACTTTGAGATTTTGAGAGGGCTATCGTGGCTGAGACTCCCCCTACGCATGTTGATTTGGACAAGCTGGTGTCGCTGTGCAAGCGGCGCGGGTTCGTGTTCCAGAGCAGCGAGATATATGGCGGCATGGCGAGCACTTGGGACTACGGTCCTCTGGGCGCCGAGCTCAAGAAGAACGTTAAGGATTCTTGGTGGCGCACGTTCGTATGGGGCCGCGACGATGTGGTGGGTCTGGACGCATCCATACTGATGCACCCGGACGTTTGGCGGGCGAGCGGACACGTCGCCAGCTTCAGCGATCCGATGGTGGAGTGCCGGTCCTGCAACCAGCGCTTTAGGGAAGACCACCTGGAGGGCGAGGGCTGCCCGGAGTGCGGCGGCGAGCTTGGCGAGCCGCGCCAGTTCAACCTTATGTTCAAGACGTTCGTGGGGCCGGTGGAAGACCAGGCGGCGGAGGCTTGGCTGCGGCCTGAGACGGCGCAGGGCATCTTCGTCAACTTCGACAACGTGCTCACTGCGACGCGCAAGCGGCTGCCGTTCGGCATCGCGCAGATCGGCAAGGCGTTCAGGAACGAGATAACGACGGGCAACTTCATCTTCCGAACGCGCGAGTTCGAGGCTATGGAGATAGAGTACTTCGTGATGCCCGGCGAGGACGAGGAGGCGCACGAACGCTGGATCGCCGACTGCGTGGGCTGGTACACGGGGCTGGGCGTCAACCCGGAACGGCTGCGGGTGCGTCCGCACGACGCGGACGAGCTTTCGCACTACTCGAAAGCGACGCACGACATCGAGTACCTGTATCCCTGGGGCTGGGGCGAGATCCAAGGCGTGGCGAACCGGACCGACTACGACCTGCGCGCGCACAGCGAGGCGAGCGGACAGACGCTCTCGTACTTCGACCAGCCGAACCGGAGGCACATCGTCCCATACGTGATAGAGCCTGCGGCTGGCGTCGATCGCTCTGTGATGACGTTCCTGGTGGACGCATACACGGAGGAGGAGGTAACGTCGGCGGCTGGCAGGACTGAGACGCGCACGCTGCTGAAGCTGCACCCGGACATCGCGCCGGTGAAGGTGGCGATTCTGCCGCTGTCTCGCAACCAGCGGCTGACGCCGACGGCGCGGGAGGTGTACGACGTGGCGCGCCGGTCTCCGCTGGTGCAGGGCTTCGTACAGTACGACGACACGCAGAGCATCGGGCGACGCTACCGAAGGCAGGACGAGATAGGCACGCCGCTGTGCGTAACTGTGGATTTCGACACCCTGGACGACCGCGCCGTTACCATCAGAGACCGCGACACTATGGAGCAGACGCGCGTTCCTATCGAGTCGCTGCCCGTGGAACTTGCGCGCGGGCTATCGGGCGCGTAGCGGTCCGATGCGTGGGCGCGAGCGTGTCTGGGCGGTCGTCTTGGTGATTGCGGCGCTGCTGTTCGCGGCGTGCATGGGCCATGCGGTTGATCCGGACACTGGGCCCGACGCGGGGGGCGACGCTGAGTTCGAGCGCGCGCCGGATTTCGAGCTTGAGCTGTTCGAGAACGCCGAGAACGTCGCCGGTGATACGGTACGGCTGTCGGAGCTCGAGGGCGACCCGGTTGTTCTGAACTTCTGGTTTCCGTCTTGCCCGCCGTGCGTCGCGGAGATGCCGGACTTCGAGACGGCGCACCAGAAGTTCAAGGGCGACGGCGTGCGCTTCATCGGCGTGCAGTTGGTGGGGTTGGATACGATAGCCGACGGGCAGGAGTTCGTCCGCAAGCTGGGCGTAAACTACATGCTGGGGCCGGACGCGAGCTCGGAACGGATGGGGGGAATCGTACAGGACTACGGGGTATCGGGGTTTCCAACCACCGTGTTCATAGACGGCGCAGGCAATATCCGACGGCAGTGGGTCGGCGCGATCAACCTGGAGAAGCTGGAGGAGATAGTGAGGGGCGAGTTGCTGGGGGAGTAATCGAGGGTGGGTTGACCCTCACCCCAGCCCTCTCCCTGAGGTAGAGGGGGCCTTCACCCCCATCCTAGCCTTCCCTCGTCAAGGGGGAAGGGACTTCCGCGGTCTGCGCGGTGAGGAGCGAATGAGCCGTGGGCGTGGAGGATGTATTTCAGCTCATCGTGAGGTGGATTCATCTCACGGCGTCGGTCGCGTGGGTCGGCGGCAGCATCTTCTATCTGTTCGTGCTGAGGCCGGCGCTGCGCCGCTCGGAAGACTCAGGAGGCGAGGTAAATCGTTACGCCGCCGCAGAGTTCAAGGTGCTGGTGGACATATGCTTCTTCCTCATCGTAGTTACGGGCATCAGTCTGACGTTTGACCGGCTGAGCGGGGGCGTCGCCGGCGTGTGGTACGTTGTGGTTCTCGCGGTCAAGGTGGCGCTGAGCGTGTGGATGTTCCTGCTGGCGTCGCGCCGCCGGAGACGGACGGAGTTGATGGAGGCGCATCGCCGGGACGCGCCGCCGCCGTCGGGCTTTCCGGGCAAGGCTGTCAGGGCGGTATCGGGATACAATACGATTATCATTCTGGGGGTGATTATCTTTCTGTTGGCGGACTTGCTGAAGTTTCTGTATGAGATGGCGCTGCGCTAGTCAGGGACCCGACACGGGAGGTTCGACGTGCGATTGGACTTGATGGAGATTCTGGTCTGCCCGGTGTGTCGGGAGGACTTGGAACTGACAGTCGATGAGCAAGAGGGAGATGAGATAGTATCCGGCAGCCTGCGGTGTACGGGCTGCGACGAGGTGTATCCGATAGAGGATACGATTCCGAACATGCTGCCGCCGGAGTTGAGGGGATAGGGTGGCAAGCCACGAGCCCCAATGCCATTCCGGCGAACGCCGGAATGACGGTTGCGAGCCAGAGCTGAGGGATGATTAGGGAGTGAAACCAGCGTACAGCTTGCTTTGGGAGAGGTCCACTACCTGGTGGGGAATGCCGGTTTGCTTGGCAGCCCGTTCGCCGTCGGGGGTTACGAGCAGGGTTCCACCTGTGGCGGTTAGCTCGCCGCGGTTCATTATCATTTTGCCGGCCACGTAGCTCATGGCGGGGACGTTGCGGTCGGGATCGAGTACGGTTATGTCGGCGTCGGCGCCCGGCGTCAGATGTCCCTTGTTGGTCAAGCCCATCATGCGGGCGGGGGTGAATGAGAGCTTGTCGGCCATTTCCAGCGGCGTGAGCGCTCCGAATTGTACGAGGGCCATGGTGGTCTGGATAGCGACGTTGCGGGGGTGGGAGCCGCCGTCGGTGCTGACGGCATCCACGATGAAGCGTCCCTCGTCGTCTTTGGCCGTGGTGAGCGTGAAGGCGGACGATGGCAGGTTGACAGGGAAGCTCATCCCGACGTTGCTGTCAGCTTCGTCGAAGATGGCGAGCGCGCGTCTTCCGCGTTCGTAGTATATCTCCCCTGCCCTGTCGCCGCCGTCGGGACGCTGCGCTATCACGTCGGCGTAGCCGTCCAGGATCGCCTCGCGCAGGCCGGCGCGCGTCTCGGGGTAGCCGCGCAGACGCAGGCAGTTGCGCGGCACGTCGGCCATCACGTTGCCGTCGCCGTCGCAGCGTCCGCTAGTGCCGTTCTGGACAGCGTGATAGACTTCGGACACGAGTTGTCCACTCATGTCATGAAGGATGCCCAGAGCTTCGGCGCACTCGTCGGCGGGGTCTTCGATGACGCCGCGGCAGTAGCTGTTGACGTGGCAGACGTGGAGGCGTCCGGCGCCTACGAGTTCGGGAACCTCGCGCAGTCCTTCTATCTGGCTGCCCGTCTCCGTAGTGCCGATGTGGTAGGCGACGTAAGCGCGCTGGGCGTTCGCCTCGGCGATGACGTTGGCGGTCTCCTCCGGCGTGAAAGGGTAATATCCGCCAAGAAGCTTTACGCCGTAGCATCCCTGCCGGAGAGCGTTGGCGACCGCGCCCCGTATGACGGGCGTGGAAAGGCGTCCTTTCGGCACGGTAACATCGGGGATGAGGGCGAAGTTTCCGGCCACGTTCAGCCCGGCGCCGCGCCGCGCGATGCCGTCTATCAGCGAAGGGCCTGTACCGCCCATGTCCATCACCGTCGTCGTGCCGGCGCGCGCGAGCATGGCGTAGCCGATGGCGGGATCCCAGTTGCGCGACAGTCCGGCGGTGTGCGCGTGGGTGTCTATCTGTCCGGGCATAACCCAAAGGCCGGAGACGTCTTGAACCCGCCGGGCTTTTGCCGGGTCCAGATCCGGTTCCACACGGTCTATCCTGCCGTGCCGGATAGCCACGTCGGCGCGTCCTTCGAATCCGCTTGCCGGGTCTAGCGCCGTTCCGTTAGTCAGCATCAGGTCGTATTTTGGCATCGGTTCGTCGGTTTCGTCCCTTCCTATTCAATATCTGGATTTAACGCAAAGGCGCAAAGGAATGGAATTAAAGTTCTCAGCTTCCCCGCGCTCATTTGGTGGCATCGTCTCAAATCGCGCTGGTTATAGTACACTATGCGGGAATGAAATTCCGACAAAGGGGGATGTTGAGATATGAAACTTGGAGTTGTGTTTCCGCAGACTGAGATAGGCAGCGATCCGGCGGGGGTGCGAGAGTACGCGCAGGCAGCCGAGGGGATGGGTTACAACCACATCATCGCCTTCGACCACGTGCTGGGCGCGAACGCCGGGTCGCGCCCGGGGTGGAGCGGGGCGTACCGGCACACGGACTCATTCCACGAGCCGTTTGTGCTGTACGGATTCTTGGCGGGCGTTACGAGTGACATCGAGCTGGTGACGGCGGTCATCATCCTGCCGCAGCGTCAGACGGCGCTGGTGGCGAAACAGGCGGCTGCGGTGGACGTGCTGAGCAACGGTCGGCTGCGCCTGGGCGTGGGCATTGGCTGGAACGCTGTGGAGTACGAGGCGCTGGGGGAGAATTTCAACGACAGGGGCCGCCGTTCGGAGGAGCAGATCGAGCTGATGCGCCGCCTTTGGACTGAGGAGTTGATTACATACGAGGGCAGATGGCACAAGGTTACGGACGCGGGGCTGAATCCGCTGCCTGTGCAGCAGCCGATTCCGGTATGGTTCGGGGGCGCTGCGCCGCAGACCATCCGCCGCGTGGCGACGATGGGCGACGGCTGGTTCCCACTGTTCCCGCCGGACGAGCGGGGGGCTGAGTTGATGTCCAGCATGTGGCGACAGGCGGACGACGCCGGGCGCGACCGCTCGTCCATCGGCGTCGAAAGCTGGGTCTCGATAGGACGCGCCGGCGAGGACGAACAGAAGCGGCTGGTCGAGCGCTGGCGCGAACTGGGCGCGACGCATATCTCGGTGAACACGATGAACGCGGGGCTAGACTCGGTTCAGGGGCACATTGAGGCGATTGGGCGGTTTAGTGAGGTAGCGGCGGGGTGAGCGCAACGATAGGTAACGACTATGGGGAGGGGGATAATAGCGTTCCCTTCTCCTGGGGGTAACGGTTATTCCTCTGACTCGATGGGGACTCGGCGAGTTTGCAGGGGAATATCAGCGCGGATCTCCTCCGGCAGCGAGTCGTAGATTTCTAGCAGCCTATCAACCAGTTCGTAGGGACCCCAAAGGCGTATTTGGAAGAATGAGCGTTCGTTCTCCCGTTTGACGGGCTCAGTGAAATCTCCCATGCTGACGAATAGGCCGTACTGCGCGCCGAAACCTTGTATGTTGCCCTGCAAGCGGTTGTAGTCGGCTATGCCTACGGGCGCGGCGCCGGATTTGACCTGCACGCATAGCCGGGGTTCACCGAATCCCATTTCGCCCATGCCGGCCAAGACGTCAACACCACCATCGGGTCCACGTCTCGTTTCCACAGCGTTGTATCCTGACGCCCGTAGGATGGATGCGACAAGGCGCTCCAATCCTAGCCCTGAGAATCGTTGGCGAATCATCCGCACGATTCGGTCCCTGATCTGTTCATCCAGATCAATTTCCGGGATTTCTTCATTAGAGGTCTCGTCTATGGGTTCTATTGGTTCACCAGACTGATGATTTCTGACCGTTCGCTCAATACGATCAGACGCATTGTCTCGGTTGACTTGGAACACTGTAAGCATGCCATTGAATGCATGGAGAAGGTCTTGATCGAAGCTGGAACGGGGTACATCTTCAGCTATCCACTTGATGGTGCGAGTGTGGCAACCGGCTCCTGGCAACAAGTCAGGTAGGTCTGGGCGAAATTTATAGTCACCAACCACCCGTCCTACCGCAACAACCTTGGGCCGCTTTCTCGGGAGAACCACCATGTCGCCAAGCTGTATCTCATTGGCGAAACGCCATAGCTGACCAGGAGTGTTGCTCCTAGCCATACTGGAGCCTCTCTCAGCAATGAGGTACTCTTGCAACCCTGCGCGATCGCTGAAGTCGGCAACGCTCCGCCGGAAGTCAAAGTTGATTATCGCTGTCCCTTCCTGTAGCGCGTAGTCTTCATACTCGCCCTTACTACCCGCCCTGATTACCCAGATCGTCATCCTGTTTCTCTCCATGGACTAGCCCGCCGCCGCGGCCTCTGACGTTGGCGTCGGGTTGTCGAAGATGGTGGCGAAGTCTTCGCCTTCTATGGTCTCGTTTTCGATCAGGTAGCGGGAGATGTGTTCCAGGTTGACCTTTTTCTCCGTCAGGATTCGCATGGCGGTCTCGTATGCGCCGCCGATTAGGGAGTGCACTTCGTCGTCTATCTGCTCGGCAACCATGTCTGAGTAGTCGCGCTGCTCGGAGATTTCGCGGCCGAGGAATACCAGTTCGTCTCGCTTGCCGAACGTGCGGGGACCGAGCTTCTTGCTCATACCGAAGCGAGTTACCATAGTGCGCGCGATGTTGGTCGCCTGTTCGAGGTCGTTGCTGGCGCCGGTGGTTACTTCGCCGAAGATAAGCTCTTCGGCGGCGCGTCCGCCCATCGCCATTGCAAGGCGCGCCTCGAGCTGGTCGCTGGTTATGAGGGTGCGGTCTTCTTCGGGCACGGTCTTGGTGTATCCGCCGGCCTGTCCGCGCGCGATTATCGTAACCTTAGCCACAGGGTCCGCGTCTGGCAGCATATGGGCGACGACCGCATGTCCGGCCTCGTGGTAGGCCGTAACCTGTTTTTCGTGGTCGCTGATCACGCGGCTGCGCCGCTCGGGTCCGGCGGTTACGCGGTCTATGCTCTCCGAGAACTCGGACGAGCCGATTAGCTTCTTGCTGCGGCGGGCCGCCAGGATAGCGGCCTCATTGACCAGGTTCGCCAGGTCAGCGCCGCTGAACCCTACCGTCTGGCTCGCCACCCTGCCCAAGTCAACGTCATCGTCCAACGGCTTCCCGTTCGCGTGAACGCCCAAGATCGCCGTCCGTCCGCGCAGGTCGGGGTTGTCCAGGATCACCCGACGGTCGAACCGACCGGGACGCAGCAGCGCCGGATCCAAGATGTCGGGACGGTTCGTCGCCGCTATCACGATGATGTTCGTCCCAGTCTCGAACCCGTCCATCTCTACCAGTATCTGGTTCAGCGTCTGCTCTCGCTCGTCGTGCCCTCCACCAAGCCCGGCGCCTCTGTGCCGGCCCACCGCGTCTATCTCGTCCACGAACACTATGCACGGAGCGTTGCGCTTCGCCTGATCGAACAGGTCTCTAACCCTGCTCGCCCCAACTCCAACGAACATCTCCACGAACTCTGAACCGCTTATGTTGAAGAACGGCACCCCGGCCTCTCCGGCCACAGCCCGCGCCATCAGCGTCTTCCCAGTGCCGGGAGGGCCGACCAGCAGCACGCCCTTCGGTATCTTCGCCCCCAGCGCCAGGAAGCGCTCGGGGAATTTGAGGAACTCGACGACCTCTTGGAGCTCTTCCTTCGCTTCCTCGACGCCCGCCACGTCGGAGAAGCTCACCTGGGGGCTGTTGCCCATCATCATGCGGGCGCGGGAACGTCCGAAGCTGAACGTCTGGTTGCTGTTGCCCTGAGCGCTGCGCATCATGAACAGCAGGATGGCTCCGAAGAAGATGAGCGGCAGGAAGTTGAACAGCACGCTCAGGAGCGTCGAGAAGCCGCTCTGTCCCTTCGGGATTATCTCCACCGGGGTCGTCGCCATGTTCACCCCGCCGCGCTGGAGTATCTCGACTATCGAGGAATCGGACTCCTTGCGGGAGGTGAGCGTCTCACCGGACGTGGTGGTGAGCGTCAGGGAGTCTCCCTGTATCTCTATGGTGCGGACGTCTCCGCTGGCGGTCATGGATACCACTTCGTTTATGGGTATCTGCTGATCGCGTCCGATGTTGACGGAGAATATGTTTATGGCGATGGCAACCACCGCCACGGTGATGAGTAGGTAGATGAGGGTCTTTCGCATGGGTTCCTCGTCCATCCTCCCAAATGTTGCGCGCGCTCGCGCGGGCAGGCGTCTATCATTGTAGCAGATTTGGGCGCGTCTTACCTTATGTTTAGCGCAGGCGCGCAGAGGGGCAGAGGAATAGTTGGGTAACGTGTCTTGGTGAATAGGTGAATTTTAGACTTGCCGGCATATATGACATGCCCAGGTGGTTGGTTCGATGATCGCGGACGGACGAGATTTCATCCGCAAAGCGTGGTGGATTTCCGTGTATCCAAGCGTTACTATATTTCTAATGGCAATGTCTTTGAACTTCCTGGGCGAGTGGCTGAGGAGTCGCATAGATCATAGGCTGAGGCAGGTGTAACTAAAGTATGGCTAACGACGGTTCTACACTTCGGCGCACCCCTCTGTACGACGTTCACGCCCGTCTCGGCGGGCGGTTCGTGCCGTTTGGTGGATGGGAGATGCCGGTTCGGTACGGCAGCATCCTATCGGAGGCGCGGGCTGTCCGGTCCAGCGTGGGGTTGTTCGACGTTTCGCACATGGGGCGACTGAACGTTTCGGGCGCGGACGCAGCGGCGCTGCTGAGCGCGACGCTAAGCGTGGACGTTACGGGGCTGCGGCTGGGACGCGCCCGATACAACGTCATCTGCGATGACGATGGCGGCATCATCGACGATTGCATCGTTTACAGGCGCGGGTCGTCGCGGTTCTTGCTGATTCCGAACGCATCCAACACGGACGCGGTTATCGCGCGACTGGCAGAGCTGGCCGGACGGATGGACGCCGACGCAAACGTGGTCAACGTTACGGAGCGGATAGCGATGATCGCGTGCCAGGGGCCGAACGCGGAGGCTGCGCTTCAGCGGCTGACCGAACGCGATCTTTCCAAGGTGCGTCCGTTCAGGGCGGTTCGCGCGACGGTGGTCGGCAGCGACGGGCTTATCGCGAGGACGGGCTACACGGGTGAGGACGGCTTCGAGGTTATGATTCCGAGCGAGGACGCGGCCCGGCTGTGGATGACGCTGATGGAGATTGGGGCGGCGGCGTGCGGGCTGGCGGCGCGAGACGTTTTGCGCCTCGAAGCCGGGCTTATGCTGCACGGCAACGATATAGACCGGTCGGTGAATCCCTATGAGGCGGGGTTGGCACGGTTCGTGGAACCGGACCGCGACGGCTACCCGGCAGGGCCGGCGCTGCGGCGCATACGCGATGAAGGCGTGTCGCGCAAGATCGTCGGGTTCAAGATGGTTGGTCGGGGCATTCCGCGCGCGGGGCATGATATATTGGACGGAGAGCGGAGGATTGGTCGCGTAACGTCGGGCGGCCCTTCGCCAACGCTTGACTCGAATATAGGTATGGGCTATGTTCCCATCGCGTACTCGGCGGTTGGAACGCGGATAGCGATTGACGCGCGGGGACGCAAGGTAGAGGCCGAGGTTGTCGATCTGCCCTTCTACGGTGGCGGCGCCACAGCGGCGGTTGCGCTGG
Organism: Dehalococcoidia bacterium; assembly: GCA_034420955.1. Lineage (GTDB taxonomy): Bacteria > Chloroflexota > Dehalococcoidia > Lucifugimonadales > UBA1123 > VXRN01. The sequence goes on along the minus strand of DAOUKV010000008.1, from coordinate 117,824 downwards.
AGCCTGTGTTTTTTGAGGGGTTTGATTCGTCTTCGAACTGAGAAGGAGCGCGTTGACTATGAATCCGGAGAACCTGAAGTATTCGCGCGAGCACGAGTGGCTTAGAGTCGGCGACGATGGGGCGGCTCTCGTAGGGATCACGCACTTCGCCCAAGATGAGCTTGGCGACGTGGTGTTCGTGGAGCTGCCGGACGTGGGCGATGAGGTCGGCCAGTTCGAGAAGATGGGCGAGATCGAGTCGGTCAAGGCGGTGTCGGACCTGTACTCCCCAGTGAGCGGCACGGTGGTCGAGCGCAACGACGCGCTGACCGACGCGCCTGAGCTTGTGAACGACAGCCCGTATGAGGACGGCTGGATGCTCCGCGTCGAAGTTTCGGATTCGTCGGAAGTAGATAATCTGCTGAGCGCCGCCGAGTACGAGGCATTCTTGGCGGATGAGTAGGTCGGACGCTCCCGATACGTCGCGGGCGGCATTATGGAACACGGGCAGGATTGGCAATGACGAGTGACGGATTCCAGTCTCCATATGTGCCGAATACGGATTCGGACAGGCGGGCTATGCTGGACGCCATCGGCGTGGATTCGGTAGCGGAGCTTTTCGCGGACATACCGGAGGGGTATCTGATAGACGCGCTCGACCTGCCTGCGGCGCGAGACGAGCTAGAACTGGGCCGTTACGCGCAAAAACTCGCGTCGCTGAATCGGACGCCGGGCGACTACGCCTGCTTCCTGGGCGCGGGTTCGTATCGCCACCACATCCCCGCCGTGGTGCGGCAGATCGCCAGTCGCAGCGAGTATATGACTGCGTACACACCCTACCAGCCGGAGGTGTCGCAGGGAACGCTTCAGACGGCTTTCGAGTTCCAGACGATGGTATGCCAGCTTACGGGCATGGACGTTGCCAACCTGGGCATGTACGACGGCTCGACGGCGCTGGCGGAGGCGGCCCTGATGGCGGCGCGAATCACCCGTCGCGGGCGCGTCGCGGTTCTGGATACGGTATCGCCGCTGTATCGACAGGTTCTGGACACGTACTTGCAGGCGCCGGGCATAGGCGCGGACGTGGTGAGCGCGTCGGATATCGAATCGCGTGGCGCGCCAATCTCGGACGATACGGCGTGCGTCATCGTCCAACAGCCCAATTTCTTCGGCTATATCGAGGACGTGGAGCGCGTGGGCAAAGCGGCGCACGACGCGGGAGCGTTGCTGATAGTGAGCGTAGATCCGGTTTCTCTGGGAATGTTCAGCGCGCCGGGCGAGTACGGCGCGGACATTGTGGTCGGCGAGGGACAGGCGATTGGGGTTCCGACGACTTTCGGCGGTCCCTACGTTGGGCTGTTCGCGTGCAAGCAAGCCTACATTCGCCAGATGCCAGGTCGGATAGTCGGGCGCACGGTGGACACGCGGGGCGAGACGGCATACGTGCTGACGCTGCAGACGCGCGAGCAGCACATCCGGCGCGAGCGCGCGACGTCCAACATTTGCACCGCGGTCGCGCTCATCGCGCTGATGTCCACCATCTACCTCGCGTCGTTCGGGCCTCGCGGCCTACGGCGCGTGGCTGAGCTTTGCTACCACAAGTCGCACTACGCGGCGTCTCGCATCGCGGAGCTTCCGGGATACTCGCTGCCGATGGGCGGGACTTTCTTCCAGGAGTTCATAGTGGAATGCCCGACCTCGCCGTCCGCGATCAATGAACGGCTGCTGGAGTACGGAATCATCGGAGGGCTGGACGTGAACGCGCAGGTTCCGAACGGTATGCTGGTGTGCGTTACGGAGATGAACTCCCGGGACGAGATAGACATGCTGGTTGGCGCGCTGGGGGAGATTGGCGGTTGAGTTCGACGGTATGTTCATGGATTCGGGACGATATAGATGACTACGCTGCTTGACAGGTTTGGACTGGATCGGCGACGGCTGCTGATGGATCGCAGCCACGCCGGGCGGGTCGGCACGACGCTGCCGCCCATGGACGTGCCGGAGGCAGAGCTACCGGACGCTTCGATGCTGAGGGACGAGCTACCGCTGCCGGAGGTGTCTGAGGGGGAGATCGTCCGATACTTTTCGCAGATTAGCCAGTTCAACTTCTCCATAGACCACAACTTCTACCCGCTGGGCAGTTGCACCATGAAGTACAACCCCAAGCTGAATGACGAGATCGCGTCGCTGCCGGGCTTCTCGCAGATTCATCCGCTTCAGCCTGAGGAGACGGCGCAAGGGGCGATCCGCCTGCTGTGGGAGCTTCAAGAGTATCTGAACGAGATCACCGGCATGGCCGGTTGCTCGCTGGCGCCGATGGCGGGCGCGGACGGCGAGCTGGCCGGGATGCTGATGGCGCGAGCGTATCACCTGGAGCGCGGGGACTCGGAGCGCAGGAACGTGCTGATCCCGGATTCGGCGCACGGCACGAACCCGGCGTCGGCGGCCATGGCCGGCTTCGACGTGGTTACGTTGCGGTCGGACGCGGACGGCAACACCGACCTCGACCATCTGCGCGAGTCGGTTGACGAGCGGCTGGCGGGTCTGATGATCACGCTGCCCAGCACTCTGGGGCTGTTCGACCGCAACATCTTGGAGGTTACGCGCATCGTGCGCGACGCGGGCGGCATAGTCTATGGAGACGGCGCGAACCTGAACGCCATCGTCGGGCGGGTGAAGTTCGGCGACCTGGGATTCGACGTAATCCACTCGAACCTTCACAAGACATTCACGCAGCCGCACGGCGGCGGCGGTCCGGGCGCGGGGCCGGTCATCGCGGGGCCTCGACTGGTCGAGTACCTGCCGACGCCGGTGGCCGGGCGTCGCGCCGGAGGAGATGACAACGACAGGGACGGCGAAGCAAGATACACGCTGGATCGTCCGAGCAAGTCCATCGGCAGGATGGGGGCATTCCACGGCAACTTCGGCGCGCTGGTTCGGGCGTGGGCGTACATCTCGACGCTGGGGCGCGAGGGTGTACCGCAGATAAGCGAGGACGCGGTGATAAACGCCAACTACGTGCTGAGCGAGCTGCGCGGCGAATTCGACCTGCCCTACGACCGGACGTGTATGCACGAGGTGGTGTTCTCTGCATCGAACTTGCGACGGGAACACGGCATCCGGGCTATGGACGTCGCCAAGCGGCTGATAGACTACGGCATCCACCCGCCGACGATGTACTTCCCGCTCATAGTAGATGAGGCGCTGATGATCGAGCCGACAGAAACGGAGTCCAAAGAGACGCTGGACTACTTCATCGAGGTGATGAAGGCGATTACAACGGAAGCCGCCACAGACCCGGATCTGCTACACGAGGCTCCGCACAATACGCCGAACACGCGGCTGGACGAGGCGCGGGCGGCGCGGCGACCGGAGCTGCGGTGGAGACCCTAGTTCACATAGATTGACGAGATATCCAAGATGGGCGATGAAGCCCATCCAATATTGCAGTTAGAGCAGACAAACGGAGGGATACATGGCAGAAGTAGGCGATATGGCGCCGGACTTTACGCTGCCCGCCCATACGGGCGAGGTGGTTACGCTGAGCGACTACCGGGGGGATAAGAACGTCATCCTGTCGTTCCACATCTTCTCGTTCACAGGCGGTTGAACGCACCAGGTCTCCTCGATGCGTATTCACAACGCATCGTTCGAGGAGGCCGGCGCCCAGGTTCTGGGCATAAGCTGCGACTCCCGCCCGACGCAGACGGCGTTTGCCGCGTCGCTAGGCTCGATCCCCTACCCGCTTCTCGCTGACTACTGGCCGCACGGCGGCGTCTGCGAGAGCCTGGGGATTCTGAACGATCAGCTAGGCGCGCCGTTCAGGGCGATAGTGATCGTCGACAAGGAAGGCGTGATCCGGTTCAAGCAGACGTACTCTGCAGCGGGGGACGTTGATCCGCGCAACATCCTGGCTGAGGTGCAAAAGCTGGAGTAAGGCGAGAAGCGAGTGAGTATGAGCGAGGAGCGAGAGGTCGAGTTTCACCTCTTGCTCCTCTTTCTGGTTTTAGGGGGTCGGCGATGGAGTTGAACAGGCGCGGTCCGTTCCGCGAGGGAGAGTACGCGCAGCTTCTCGACCGTAGGGGGCGAAGCTACATGATCCAGCTGGATCCGGACGGCAGATTCGAGTCGCATACGGGCAACGTGCCGTTGTCTGAGATAATCGGGCGTCCGGATGGCTCCTACGTTATGACAAGCCGAGGGCACCGGCTGATGGCGCTGCGCCCTACGCTTTCTGAACTCACGCTTCGGATGCCGCGCATCGCCACGGTAATGTACCCAAAAGATCTGGGGGCGCTGCTGATCTATGCGGACATATTTCCCGGCGCGCGCGTGCTGGAGGCCGGCGCCGGGTCGGGCGCGGTTACGATGACGCTGCTGCGCGCCGTCGGACCGACTGGGCGGGTGTTCACCTACGACGTTCGGGAGGACATGATCGCGCAGGCGTGGCAGAACATCGCGCGGTACTTCGAGCGGTGGGATAATCTCGAAATCAAGCTGGGCGACGTGTATGAGGGTTTCGAGGAGGATGATCTGGACCGGGTCATCCTGGACCTGCCTGAGCCGTGGCATGTCGTCCCACACGCATCGGAGCGACTGATTCAGGGCGGGCTGTTCTTCGGGTTCGTTCCGACAGTGCCGCAGGTGGATGATCTGGCGCGGGCGCTGCGGGCGGCGCGGACGTTCGGCGCGATCGAGACGATGGAGATCATGATGCGGCAGTGGAACGTGAGCGGGCGCAGCGTTCGCCCGTCGCACAGGATGGTGGGGCATACAGGGTTTATCGTTACGGCGCGGAAGGTCGAGGAGAGGGAGCGGTCTTAATTTTTTACGCAGGGGCGCGGAGGGACGCAGAGGGATTGTCTATCTGTGGAAACTAGGTTTGGGGAGGCGTGATTCGGTTGGGGTTGGGGGGCGCAGGTGAGCGAGCGTATTGGGCGGTGGGATTAGATTGGTGGAGTGGGTTATGCGGGCGTTCTTGCGCTGGACGAGGACTCGGAAGTTGCCCAGTCCGTCGGGGTCTATCAGGCGGTTCATGTCTCGGAGGTTGGCGGTTTTGTCCATGCGGTTCATGCCGCTGTCGCGGATGGCCGACGCCATGCGCTCGATGCCCAGAGATCGCAAGAACTCGGCCTGCGTGGTGAGGAATACGGGGCGGATACCGGCGTCCCGTCCCGATTCGACAAGCGCGGTGAAGTCGGCATGAGCGGTTAGGTCCTGGCGTCCGATGCGCTGATAGGGGCTGGAGGCGTCGGTGTGGCGGTAATAGGTCTGGAGCGTTCCGCGGCGGCGCGCGTCGGAGTATAGCTCGTCAGCCTCGTAGCCGTAGTCTATGGTCAGGACGTAGCCGCGTTTCAGGGCGGCTGAGGCGGATGCGACCCACGCGCCGATGGAGGGGTTGACTTCGCCGCGAAAGCCGTCAGGCAGCATGCGTCCGGCGGTGGCGATTCGTTCCGCTATGAGCGGAGTGGTCGGCTCGGACAGACGCTCGGCGAAGTCGCCGTTGGCGTCGAGCGTTACGAGGATTTCGCGGGGGCGTCCGCCGGCCATCTCGAAACGGTGGACTGGGAAGGCGTCCAGAAGTTCGTTGGACAGGATGCAGCCATCTACGCCACGCAGGGGGATTGTATCGGATTGGATCTGTTCCAGTTCGCTTGGCGAACTGGAAGAATCGCTGCCGGTACCGGAGCGGAGCTCTGGATTCTCGTCTTCACGGGGATAGGTTGAGGGCGCGCGGTCTATGGCAAGGTATCTGAGAGAGAGCGCGAACTCTGGGAATTGTCGTTGCGCGTAGGCAATGACGTCGTTCGCCAGCGTTCCGTCCCCTGCCCCACACTCGATTGCCCAGAAGGATGTCGGACAGCCGAGCGTCCGCCACATTTGACGCAGCTGTACGCAGACCAGAGCGCCGAAGGCGGGATGGGCGACGGGGCTTGTGAAGTAGTCTCCACCGGCGCCGATGGGTTTGCGGTTGGGGTAGTATCCACCCATATGGTACAGGGCGATCCGCATAAACTCGGCGAAGGCGATCGCGCCTCCGTCGGCGATTCGGGCGCGTATCTGGCGTTCGGCGGGGGTCATTGCCTGTGGGTTTTTACCGCAGAGGCGCAGTAGAGGCGCAGGGGCGGGATTTAGGCCCACCCCTGTCTTTTCGATTACAAGGGGATGATGGGGGGTTTTATCCGGATACGGCTCGCTCAGGAGCGGGATGCGCTCTGCTGCCGGGCTGCGCGTCGCCTCCTGCCGTCACGGTCCCAGCCGGAGCCTTGAATGGAGTTCTTGAACTCCCTCGTGGCTCCGCACACCTTGCAGATGCCGTTGCTGGTCGGACCGTTCGGCTCATCTATCATCCAGTGGTGCATGCAATCGGAGGCTGCTACGGACTCTTCACTCAATGCGAACCTTCTTCCTTATGTGCGCTGGCTAGGCTGTTAACCTCGTTCTTCGATGGGCACGTATGGGACGTCCATCGGGCCTGTGTAGAGCAGGCGCGGCCTGAGCAGGATGTTGTTTTCGAACTGCTCGATGACCTGCGCCGTCCAGCCGGGCACGCGGCCCATGGCGAAGATGGATATGAACAGGTCGTCGGGGATGTCGAGCAGGTAGTAGATGGCGCCGGAGAAGAAATCCACGTTCTGGTAGATGCCGCGTCGCCGGTAAGGTTCCATGACTTCTATGACGGACTGGAGTATCTGGAACCACTTGGGTTCGCCCTTGCGCTCGCCGAGTTCGCGGGCATCGTCCTGGAGGTGTAGGGAGCGGGGATCTACGGCCTTGTAAACGCGGTGTCCGAAGCCCATTATCCTGCCGCCGCCGCGAATGGTTTCGCGGACATAGTTTTCGGCGTTCTCCTCTGTGCCGATCTCCTGGGTCATCTTCATCACTTCCTCAGCGGCGCCGCCGTGCGACGGGCCTTTGAGGACGGAGATGCCGGTAGTTACGGCGCAGTGCAGGTCTGCCTGAGTGGATGCGGCTACGCGCGCGCCGAAGGCGGATGCGTTGATGCCGTGCTCGGCGTGCAGAACGAAGTCCTTGTCAATCAGATCGGAATCCTCTTCGGCGGGCACTTCGCCAAAGAGCATGTAGAGGAAGTTGGCGGCGTGGCTGAGGGAAGGGTTGGGTTCTAGGGCTTCTTTGCCCTCGCGGATGCGCGCGTGGGCGGCTACGATGGTCGGCGCCTGCGCGGTGAGACGGATGCCCTTGCGGAGCGTCGCCTCTGCGGAGTTGTCTTCGGTTTCTTCGTCGTATGCCGAGAGCGCGGAGACAGCGGTTCTGAGGACGTCCATCGGGTGCGAGTTGCGCGTGAGTCGAATTACGTCCAGAATCTCGCCGGGAAGGGAGCGCGCCGCCTTGAGCTGGGCGTCGAAAGCGTCCAATTGGGCTTGATTTGGCAGATCTCCATGCATCACGAGGTACGCGGTTTCTTCGAAGTTGGACTTCTCCGCGAGGTCGTGGATGTCGTAGCCGCGGTAGAGCAGCTTGCCGATGCCGCCGTCTATGAAGCTGGACTTGGTCCTATCTATGTACACTTCGCGAAGGCCACGATGGAGCTGGACCTTCTGTTCCGTCATATTTCGTCCTCCCAGTGGTGGCAGGGGGCTGCCACGAAAGCGCGCTAATTTGGTCAACAGGCTTGGGAAAAGGTATTTCAACCACCCCCAAAAAGCACACAAATCTTAGCATCGGGGGGTTGCGGTGTCAAACGGCATGGATGAGTTTAACGCAGAGGCGCAGAGGGAATTTTGCGCTAAGACGCCAACGGGGAATGGGGGTTTTGCAGGATGCGATTGCCATGCGGTCGTGTGATACGCTGTTCACAATTCGGCGGCGAGACTATATTATACTATAGACAAGCCCCCACTGGTTGAGAGCGCCCGGAGCGTTTATGAATCTTATGCAAACAGGCGAGGCGCCGGAGGTCGTTATTCTGCGCCTCCCGCTCTACGTGAGGGCGTTGACGCAGCTTCAGCGCGAGGGACAATCGGTGGTCAGCTCACAGCAGCTCGGGGAACGGCTCCAGATGACGCCGGCGCAGATACGCAAGGACCTGAGCTACTTCGGCAGGTTCGGCAAGCAAGGACGCGGCTACGGCATCGCGTTTCTGCTGGAGGAGCTGCGAGACATCCTGGGGCTGAACGGCGAGTGGCGCGCGTGCCTGGTTGGCGTGGGCAGGCTGGGACGCGCGATCATCAACTACACCGGGTTTGCGCCTGAAGGGTTCACGATTGTCGCGGCACTAGACAGCTCGGACGAGCAGGTTGGGGCGTCGGTCGGCGAGTTGTCGGTGCGCCCGATGAGGGATCTGGCGGAAGTGGTGGATGATATGGGGGTGTCCATCGGCATTGTGGCCGTGCCGGCGGCGCAGGCGCAGTCGGTGATCGACCGGCTTGTGGAGACGGGTATTCGGGGGATTCTGAACTACGCGCCCGTCGCGCCATACGTGCCGAGGGGCGTGGTGGTGCGGAACATAGATCCGGTGCTGTCTTTGCAGAGTATGACATACTACTTGAAGTAGGGGGAATTTAACGCAAAGGAGCGAAGCCGCGGAGGGAGACAACTAAAGGGGGCGTGGGTAGGACTTTAACGCAGAGACGCGGAGACACTGGGAGAACGATTCGACATTCTTGGCGTCTTCGCGCCCTTGCGTTTAAACTCGGTTAGGCTTGCGGTTGGTTGGGCCGGGGGCGGCGGGAGCGGCGTCTGCGGGCTACGCCGAGGCGAGCGGTGGAGCGGCGCATGGAGGCGAGGGCGCGTTCGAGGTCTTGGTCGGAGGCTGCGGAGGCTACGCGCTCCTCGGCGCGCGCGAGGGCGGCTTCGGCGCGTTCCAGGTCTATCTCGTCTGCATGTTCCGCGGTGTCGGCAAGGACCGTTACCTTGTCGCCGATGACTTCCATGAACCCTCCGCTTACCGCCATGTACGACTCTTCGCCATCGCGCGTTACGCGGATTTCGCCCGAGCGAAGGGTGGTGAGCAGAGGCGCGTGGCCGGGCAAGATGCCAAGCTCGCCCGCGCCGCCGGGGGCGACAAGCGCGCTGACTTCCTCTGAGTACACTACCCGTTCGGCGGTTACGATTTCGAGTCTCATGAGTTTCTCACCCTCACCCCAGCCCTCTCCCTGAGGGAGAGGGGGTTTTCTCGCCCCCATCCTAACCTTCCCCCGTCGAGGGGGAAGGGGCTGTGTCGTCAGGGCATGGGTTTTCGTTAGTTTTCGGCCTGCATACGTTCGGCGTTTTCTACGGCCTCTTCGATGGGGCCTACCATGTAGAATGCCTGCTCAGGCAGGTCGTCGTACTGGCCGTCGAGAATTTCTCGGAAGCCGCGAACGGTCTCGCGGACCGGGACGTAGCGCCCTTCCTGGCCGGTGAACTGCTCAGCGACGAACATGGGCTGGGAAAGGAAGCGCTGTATCTTGCGCGCGCGGGCGACGGTGAGCCGATCTTCCTCGGACAGTTCCTCGATTCCGAGAATGGCGATGATGTCCTGGAGGTCGCGGTAGCGCTGGAGAACCTGCTGCACGCCGCGAGCGACGTCGTAGTGGTCCTGCCCGACTATGGCGGGTTCGAGTATGCGGGAGAAGCTGGACAGCGGATCCACCGCCGGGTAGAGGCCCTGCTCGGAGATGGCGCGGTCGAGGGATACGACGGCGTCGAGGTGTCCGAACGTGGTTACGATGCCCGGGTCGGTGTAGTCGTCGGCCGGCACGTAGATGGCCTGGAAGGAGGTGATGGAACCCGTGGTGGAGGATGTAATGCGCTCTTCGAGCGCGCCCATCTCGGTCGCCAGCGTGGGCTGGTATCCGACAGCCGACGGCATCCTGCCGAGCAGCGCGGACACTTCCATGCCCGCCAAGATATAGCGGTACACGTTGTCGATGAACATGAGCACGTCTTGTCCGCGCTCTTCCTTGAAGTACTCGGCCATCGTCAGGCCGGTCAGGGCGACGCGGGCGCGGATTCCGGGCGGCTCGTTCATCTGTCCGAAGACCAGCACAGTGTTGCTGAGAACGCCGGACTCCTGCATCTCGTGCCACAGGTCGTTGCCTTCGCGGGAGCGTTCGCCGACGCCGGCGAAGACGGAAACGCCTTCGTGCTCGACGCCGATGTTGCGGATCAACTCCTGGATGACGACGGTTTTGCCCACGCCTGCGCCGCCGTAGGCGCCGACCTTTCCGCCCCTGGTGAAGGGTGTGATGAGGTCCATGACCTTGAGGCCGGTTTCGAGCATCTCCACTTCGGTGGCCTGCTCGTCGAAGCTGGGCGGCTCGCGGTGGATGGGCCAGGACTCGCTGTCGTCAACCTCTTCGAGGTTGTCCAGCGTCTCGCCTAGGCAGTTGAACAGCCGTCCGAGCGTGGGGTCGCCGACCGGCACGGCCACGGGCTGTCCGGTGTCCGCGACCGGCACGCCGCGCTTGAGACCCTCAGTGGGGCCGAGGGCGAGGCAGCGCGCCCAGCTGTTGCCGACGTGCTGTTCGACTTCGAGGACGAGCTTCTCGCCATCTATCTCGGTTTCGAGGGCGTTGAATATGGACGGCATGGATTCCGGCGGAAACTCGACGTCCACGACTGTTCCAATAACCTGCGTTATTCTTCCGTCTGCCATTTCTTCTCCCCTGCGCCAGGGCTCTTGGTCGTTATAGTCTTTAGTTCTTAGGCTTCTACGGCCGCGGCGCCGCCGATGATGTCGAGGAGCTCGGTCGTGATGGACTCCTGGCGCGCCTTGTTCATTACCAGCGTGAGGTCTTCGACCATCGCGTTGGCGTTGTCGGTGGCGCTTCTCATAGCGACCATGCGGGCGGACTGCTCGCTGGCGATGCCTTCGAGCAGGGCGTGATAAATCTCCATTTCGACGTAGCGCGGCAGCAGGTCCGCCAGCACCGCCAGGTGGTGCGGTTCGTAAATATAGCCGACCTGCTGGTTGGACGCCAGCTCCGCCGGCCGCACGGGCAGCAGCTGTTCGACGACTGCGTTCTGGAGCGTAGTGTTGACGAACTTGGCATAGGCGATGAACACCGCGTCCACCTCGCGGTTGGAGTAGTGGTCCATGGCGAGGCGGGCTATGGGTGTGATGTCGGTAATGACGGGCCTGTCTCCGATGTCGGTAAAGACGGCGCGGACGTTGGCGCGGCGCGTCATGAAGTCGCGTCCCTTGCGCCCTACGCATATGAGGCTGGCGTCGTCGCCATAGCCTGTGATGAACTGTCCGGCGGCGCGGTTGATGTTCGAGTTGAGGCCGCCCGTCAGCCCGCGGTCGGGCGTGATGAGGATTACTTCCACCTTCTTGATGTCTCGGGATTCGAGCAGGGGGTGGATGTTATCTTCATCTTCGACAGGCTGGGCTGCGAGGTCCGCCAGCAGTTCGTGAAGGCTGTCCGAGTATGGACGGCTGGTGATCGCGTCTTCCTGCGCGCGGCGCATCTTGGACGCGGCGATCATGGACATCGCGTTGGTAATCTTGGCGGTGTTCTCGACGCTGCGGATGCGGCGGCGGAGTTGTCTTACGCTTGCTGCCATCTTTCCATCACCGTTGGGTTCGCTGCTCTGTCCGGCAGAGAAGGGGCTCTAATGGCGTGTGGCCGAATCTAGTACGGCACGCTGTCTTTGAAGTTTTGGATGGCTTCGTTTAGGGATTCGCCGGTTTCGTCGCTGATGGTCCGCTCGTCTCGGATGGTCGTGAGCAGCTCGGGGTGGTTGGCGTCCATGTAGCTGTGGAAGGCGTCCTCGAAGTTGGTGACGCGCTCGATTTCCACGTCGTCCAAGAAGCCGTTGACCAGGCCGTACAAGACGGCGACTTGCTTTTCGAATGGCAAGGGGACGTTCTGGCCCTGCTTGAGGACTTCGGTGGCGCGCTGTCCGCGTTCGAGCTGGCGACGGGTCGCCGGGTCAAGGTCGGCGGTGCCGAACTGCGCGAACGTTACCAGTTCGCGGTACTGCGCCAGGTCGAGGCGCAAGGTTCCGGCGACGGCGCGCATGGCGCGCGTCTGCGCGGAGCTTCCGACGCGGGAGACGGAGAGTCCGGCGTTGACGGCGGGGCGAATGCCGGAGTTGAACAACTCGGTTTCGAGATATATCTGGCCGTCGGTGATCGAGATTACGTTGGTCGGCACGTAGGCAGACACGTCGCCCGCCTGCGTCTCGATGATTGGGAGGGCGGTGATGGATCCTCCGCCGTGCTCGTCGTCCATCTTGGCGGCGCGCTCGAGCAGCCGGCTGTGGAGGTAGAAGACGTCTCCGGGATAGGCTTCGCGTCCGGGCGGTCGGCGCAGCAGCAGCGACATCTCGCGGTACGCCCATGCGTGCTTGGAGAGATCATCGTAGATGATGAGCGCGTCTTTGCCCTGATCCATGAAGTACTCGGCCATGGCGCAGCCGGCGTATGGCGCGAGGTACTGCATCGGCGCCGGATCTGCGGAGTTGGCGGCGACTACGATGGTGTGTTCCATGGCGCCGTGCGAGTCGAGCAGGCCGACGGTCTGCGCTACCTTGCTGGCCTTCTGGCCTATTGCGACGTAGATGCAGATGAGGTCTCCGCCGCGCTGGTTGATGATGGTATCGAGCGCGATGGCGGACTTGCCTGTGGAGCGGTCGCCGATGATAAGCTCGCGCTGTCCGCGTCCTATGGGAATCATGGCGTCTATGGCCTTGATGCCGGTCTGGACAGGGGTATCAACGGACTTGCGAGTGGAGACGTCGGGCGCGACAACCTCGACGGGCCGGGTTTCGGAGGTCTCTACCGGGCCTTTGCCGTCTATGGGTTCGCCGAGCGCGTTGACCACGCGGGTCAGCAGGCTGTCGCCCACCGGCACTTCGACGATTCTGCCAGTGCTGCGAACTCGGGAGCCTTCCTTCACGCTGACCGGGTCTCCCATGATGACGGAGCCTACGGAGTCTTCTTCCAGGTTGAGGGCCATGCCCATGACGCCGCCCTCGAACTCGAGAAGTTCGGTGTACGCGGCGCCTGAGAGGCCGTGAACCTGGGCGACGCCGTCGCCGACCTCAATCACGGTGCCTTCGTTGACTGCTTCGAGCTGCTGCTCCCAGTTTTCGATCTGGCTCCGAATTACGGAGGCTATATCTTGCCCTCTGACCGCCATTTCGGGACTCCTAGCTCTTGGTTGTTGGTCTTTAATTCTTTAGTTGTCAGCGTCGCTGGGCGAGTTCGCGGCGCATGTTCTGGAGGCGGGATCGCGCGCTGCCGTCCATCACCTGGTCGCCGATGCGGATTACGAGACCGCCGAGTATTTCGGGATCGACTCGCGTCGTGAGGCGCACGTCGTTGCCGGACATCTCGGCCAGCATCTGCGTTACCTGGTCGCGCTGTTCGTCGGACAGCGCGATGGCTGAGACGACTTCGGCGCGCTCGATTCCCTGGTGAGCGTCGAGCATATCCTGGAAGCTATCGGCTATTCTTGGCAGGACGCTAACCGTACCGCGGCTCGCCAGCAGGCACATGAGGTTGAGGGCGAGCGGCTCTACCGATTCGCCGAGAGCCTCGCGTATGACCAGTTCCTTCTGCGCGAGCGAGATTCGCGGCGCTGAAAGCGTCTGCAAGAACTCGCGGTTGGTAATAGAGTCGGCCAGCAGCGTGAGGTCGTCCAGCCACTGTTCGAGGGTGTCGTTTTCGACCGCCATCTCGAACACGGCTTGGGCATATCTTCTGGCCGATGCGCCTGCGGGCATTTTCTTTCCCTGTCTAGTTTCTGCTCGGGGCGCGGGAGCCTTCGTCCAGCACCTGTTCGATCAGGCTGTTGTGGTCGTCGTCTTCGAGTGAGCGACGGATGACGCGCTCGGCGGCGACGATGGCGAGTCCGGCGAACTCGCGGCGGAGATCTTCGATGGCGGCGTCACGTTCGCGCTGGATGTTGGCTTGGGCGCGAGCGCGTTCGGCGGATATCTCCTCTCGCGCCTTCGCGAGTTCTTCTTCGCGGAACCTGTCGGCCGTCTCTCGCGCCTGAGCGATTAGCTGCTGGCCTTCCTCGCGGGCGGCCGTCAGCTGATCGCGCATCTCTTCCTGAGAGCGCGCCGCCTCTTCCTGCGCGCGCTGGGAGGCTTCGAGGCTCTCTCTGATGCGCTTGGAGCGTCTGTCCAAGGCGTTGACGACCGGCCTGTAAAGGAGGATCGTCAGCGCAGTGACGAGCAAGATGAAGCTGATCAAGTGGGTCAGCAGACCCGGCAGGTTTATTCCTATGGCTGCTAGACCATGCATGCCATTACCTCGCCTGTTTCCGCCATTCTCCGGTAGATGATAGCTCTATTCGCGTGGCGCGGAGGCCGCGAATCGTTGAGATTCGCCGTTCCCGGCGTCCTCTCTCGCGCGGCGAGAGAGGGATCCGGCGCAAGCGCCGGACGCGGTTAGACGAACTTGATGATGATGGCGACGACGAGCGCGTAGATCGCTATCGCCTCGGTGAAGGCGATCGCCAAGATCATGTTCTGCTGGATGGGGCCGGCGGCGTCGGGGTTGCGTCCGAGCGCTTCCATCGCCTTGGCGGCCAATAGCCCGATGCCGATGCCCGGTCCGACTGCGCCGAGTCCGATGGCCAGGCCGGCGCCCAGATTCAGGATGTCTCCTTCCATTATTCCTCACTCCTTATTGTTGATGAGTGTTGACCGCTCTTGCCGCCGGCGCCGGACGGTTCCGGCCGCTCGGGGCTGTTGATGGCTGTATCGTCTAGTGGTCTGCTTCGTGGGCTATTGTGGCTGACGCGGCGAATACCAGCGTGAGCATCGAGAAGATGAACGCCTGAATGAGGCCGACGAAGAGTTCCAAGCCTAAGAATGGGACGATCCCGATGAGGGGAATCAGGAATATCATCGCCGCCAGCAGCACTTCGCCGGCGAAGATGTTTCCGAAGAGTCGGAAGGTGAAGCTGATGAGGCGCGCGAATTCCGAGATGAGTTCGAGCAGTCCTACGAACATCCACATGGGGCCTTGCCGCAGGTTGATGAACTTGCCGGCGTGCCCGAAGCCGAGCGTACTGAATCCCCAGAAATGGATCATGACCATCGCCACGATGGCCACGGCCAAGGTGGTGTTGATGTCTGTGTTGGCGCTTCGGAAGAACGGCACCAGAAGGCCGGCGCGCTTGCCGGGTTGGGCTTGCTCGTTGACCCATTCGGGTTTGCCGTCGGGTCCGGCTACGTAATGTCCCCACTCGTCCGCGGTGGCGACACCGCTCTCGCCGACCGAGCCGAACGGCAGGAAGCTGAATCCGCCGTCGCCCTGGAAGACCTGTACCTTGGTGTGGTGCGCGCAGTCGTTAGCCTTCTGGACTCTCTGCTCGGGGGTGTCGTTGGCGTCGTAGTGGTACTCGTAGCAGTGGTGGTGGTAAACGACTTCCTCTACCGTCTCGACTCTGCCGATGGTGCCGAATCCGGGTAGGATGCCGATCCAGTTGGCTACGAAGATGAAGAGGAAGATGGTCATTACAAGGGGGAAGAACCGCCGGGCGTTGTTGTGTCCAGCGACGCGCTCTGAGAGGTCGAGGAAGAATTCGATGAAGACCTCGACCATGCCCTGGAAGCGTCCGGGCACTTCGGACATGCCGGAGCGGACCTTGAGCGCGATGGCGATGAGGACGATGAGCGCTATCCAGGTGGCGATCATCGTGTTGGTGAGCTTGAAGCCGCCGATTATGGGTTCGGACAGCACGGGTTCGGCGGGCAGCGCGATGGTGGCCAGCGGCGCTCCGATAAAACCGAAACCGAAAGCTTCGCCCAACGCGCCTCCGAGAATGGCTATCACGAAGACTACAAGGGCCACCAACTGTATGAGCAGCCGTGTGGACTTACTCAAACTACGAATCCCCTACCCGTCGCACGCGGGTCGGTGTCCCGCGTCGGCTGCGCCCGCTAGTCCGGCTGTTCCTCGCGCGGGGAGTTCAGTATAGCCATGAGCATCCTGTACATCCCGATGACGGCGATTGCGATTCCGGCGCACATGCCCACCAGAGTGAGCAGCGGGCCGGTATTCAACTGCCGATCCAAGAACAGCCCTCCGAATGCGCCCCCGCCGATGCACATGGCTACGAACCAGCCTACGCCTATCAGGCGCATGGCCAACGCTATCGTCCGCCCTCGCATCGGGGGCCTCCTCGAAGGCTTGTGTAGTATATCACAATCGAAAAATGACGGTCAACGAAAGTTTCAAGGAGAACGGGGGGAGGTTTAGCCGGATTTTACGCAGAGGCGCAGAAGAAAATTGCATATGCGATTTTCGAGAAGCGAGAAAATAGGAGATTGGAGTGAGGGCCGTCCATCCCCGCCGGGTTCGAGGGCTATGTGGATTTCTCAGGCGCTGATGGGGTTCTCTACGCCTCTGCGCTAAGTTGGGGAGGCGGGTCTAGTGTTTGTGAGTCGCGCCCTCTTCTCCGTTGCCAAGGTCAAGATCCAAGCTGTCTATGAAGTCGGTGAAGGCGGACAGCCGCTCCAGCTCATCAGCATTGACCTCGCGCGGCTCATCGCCATCCTCGGATTCAGACTGCGCGGACTCTTCGTCCATACGCACGCCGACCTTTTCTATGACGGCATCCTCGGCGAATATGGGGGCGTTGGCTCGCACCGCGAGGGCGATGGCGTCGGAAGGACGAGAATCTATCTCGACCTGTTGACCATCAAATTCGAGCACGATCTTGGCGTAGAACGTGTCATCGCTTAGATCGGAGACAAGGATATGGCTTACTTGCGCGCCCAGCGAAGAGATGACCGAGCCGAGCAGGTCGTGAGTAAGCGGACGCGGGACGTTCATGTCCTGCAACTTCAGCGCAATGGCGTCGGCCTCTGTCGCGCCTATCCAAATCGGCAAGTAGCGATCAGAGTCTTTGACCTTGAGAATCACCACTCGCTGGTAGTTCGTCAAGCTGACACGGATGCTGTCGATAGACATCTCCCGCATTTGCCTTCACCCCCATCCTAGACCGTCCCCCATCAAGGGGGAAGAGATTTTCGTAGGTTCACTTGACTGTTATTGGTTGCCATTCTAGGTTTAGGTTGTGTGGGTGTCAACTTTCAGGTAACGAAATTAGGGTATTTCAGGGCGATTTTGGAGATACGACGGTTTTGATACGCTTATCGAGAGCGGATCGAGGCATCAGGACACGTCTGCGGCAGGCGAGGCAGCGCAGGCCGATGTCGGCGCCGATGCGGACGACTTCCCAGTCCGCGCCGCCGCAAGGGTGGGGCTTGCGCATGCGCACGATCCAGCCGACGGCGTACTGGGTTACCATGCTCTACCTTCTCGCGCGAGCGCTACGTTGATCTTTTCTCTCAGGCGCGAGGCGGCGGCGCGGGCGGCCGAGGCGAAGTTCGAGGGGTCGCGCGAGGCGTATGTTATACCGCGCGAGGAGCTGATAAGCACGTTCGGGCGGCGGGCGTCCAGACCGTTTTCGAGGCTGGCGTCCAGGTCTCCGCCCTGGGCGCCTATGCCTGGAATGAGTATGGGCATATCGGCGCAACGCGCGCGGACCGCGCGGAGTTCTTCGGGGTAGGTCGCCCCGACGACGACGCCGACGTTGCCGATATTAGATGCAGCGCGGTTCCATTCGGCAGCCTTGACCGCCATCCACTCGTACAGGGGAATCGCGCCGCCGTCGAACGGCACCGGCATGTCCTGGAACTCGGCCGCGCCCGGATTGGAGGAGCGACACCATACGAAGACGCCACGTCCGGCGTATTCGAGGTACGGCTCTATCGAATCGCCGCCGCCCCACGCGTTGACTGTGGCGGCGTCGAAGTCCCACGTCTCGAACAGCGCGCGAGCATAGAAGCGGTTGGTGGAGCCGATGTCGCCGCGTTTGCAATCGGCAATCAGCGCGACATCCGGAGCGACGGCGCGGATGTGTTCGACGACGCTCTCGAGCGCTCGAAGGCCGGCGATGCCCAACGCCTCGTAGAACGGGAAGTTGGGCTTGTACGCGCAGACCAAGTCGCGCGTCGCGTCCACGATGCGCGCGTTGAACTCGGCGACGTCGGATATGGCCATCAGGTCGGGATCCGGGTCTAGTCCGATGCACACCAGACTGCGGTTGGCTACGGATGCGGCGTGGAGCCGGTCGGGGAAAGTCGGCAGGGACAAAATGGGGTCTCCTTTGTAGCTACTTACAGATTTTAACGCAGAGGCGCAAAGACGCAAAGGCGCAGAGGGGTTTTTGAGTCTGTCAGAATACTAGGATGCTGTTGGATTTGATTACGAGGTGGACCTGGATACCGGGGCGCAGTCGCAACTCGCTGGCGGCTGCCGGGGTTACTTCGGCGACGAGGTTCGCGCCGATGTCGAAGTACACCAGGGCGCGTCCGCCCGCGTCGCGCAGGTCTCGGATGGTGGCGGGGATCGCGTTGCGCGCGCTCATCATGGGCGGCGCTCCGAGGCTCAGGATGATGTCTCCCGCCCTTATGGACAATGTAACGCGGTCTCCGGTAGGGATTGGGGGCGCGAGGTTGTTTGACGTATCCAGAGCGGGGCCTATCAGCTCGATGTCACCGACGCGGAGGGTCGAGGTTCCGGTGGTCGGGTCGGCTCCGGTGATGCGAGCTTCGAGGATGTTTTCGAGCGTCGAATAGTCGGCAAAGGCGGCGACGCCGGGATGCGCCATGACCTCGGCGGTGGGACCATGCGTCACCGCGCTGCCGTCGCGGAGCGCGAGAGTATAGGGCGCCAGCGCCATGACCTCGGACAGGGAGTGCGACACGAACACCATAGGCGTTTGCAGCCGATCCGACACCCGCTTCAGGTAGGTAATGATGGTCGCCCGGCTCGCGGCGTCGAGCGACGCCACAGGTTCGTCGAGCAGCAGCAGGCGCGGCGAACTGGCGAGCGCGCGCGCCAAGGCGACGCGCTGCCGCTCGCCGCCCGACAGGTTGGTAACGCGCCGATCCATCAGCCGCTCGACGCCGAGCAGCGCGCAGACGTTCTCAGGGTCCAGCCGGCGCGACCCGGGCGGCGTGAGCTTGTAGCCGTACAACACGTTCTGCCGGACGGTCATGTGGGGGAACAGCGCGCCGCGCTGGAAGACGTAGCCGAAGCGCCGCCGCTCAGGAGGCAGGTCTATGCGCTCGTCCGTCGAGAAGACGGGTATGTCGCCAACTACGATCCGGCCGGCGTCAGGCGACGTCATGCCAGCTATGGAATCGAGCAGCGTCGTCTTGCCGCTGCCGGACGGTCCGAACACAGCGGTTGCGCCGTTCGAAAACTCGGCGGCGCAGTCCAGCGCGAAGTTGGGGAACCTTTTTTGTATGTTGAAAGATATGAAGGGGGACATGGGGGGATTTTAACGCAAAGGCGCGGAGGGGCAAAGGCGGAAAGATTTTAACGCGGAGACGCAGAGGCGCAGAGAGACGCGGAGGTATTTTAACTAAGACGCGAAGGCGCGAAGATTTTAGCGGAGGGACGCAGAGACGCAAGAATAGAATTGGTGGGTTATCTGTTGGATCTTGCGAGGAGCAGGTTGTGAATGGCCAGGGTCGCTACGGCCAGGGCTATGGATATGGCGACCAGGGTTAGGGCATGGTCGTCGCGTCCGAGTTGGACGTTGTGGTAGATGGCTAGGGGCAGGGTTTGGGTTTTGCCGGGTATGTTTCCGGCGACGACGATGGTGGCGCCGAACTCGCTGACCGCGCGGACGAATCCGAGCAGGGCGCCGGCGAGGATGCCGCGGTACGCGAGGGGCAGGGTTACGGTGAAGGCGACGCGGACAGGGCCGGCGCCGAGGCTACGCGCGGCGCGTTCGAGTCGCTCGTCCACGCCCTCCATGGCGACCATGATCGCGCGGGCGGCGAGCGGGAACGACACGATGGCGGCGGCGAGCGCGGCGGCGAACCAGGTAAAGACGACTTCCCATCCCAACGCGGCGTCGAGCAGCCGTCCGAGCGGACCGTTGCGTCCGAAGAGCAGCAGCAGCGCGTAGCCGACGACCACGGGCGGCACCGCGAGTGGCAGCGACGCCAGGATATCCAGCAAGAACGCGCCGCGTATCCGCTTCTTGACGACGAGCCAACTGAGCAGCAGCGCGAGCGGCACGTCTATCAGCGTGGCGACGATGGCTACTTGCAGGGTTATCTGGAGGGTGGCGAGCATCCCTAGCGCGGACTGCTGAAGCCGGCGTCGCGGAACGCCTCGGATGCCTCGTCGGACGCGAGGAACCGCAGGAAGTCGGCCGCCGCTTCGGAGTTTGCCGCGTCGCGTATGGCGACGCCGAGATAAGAGATAGGCGAGTGCATCTCGGAGGGTATGGCGTAGGCTACCGTCAACTCAGGCGAGGTCTTGGCGTCGGTGCGATAGACGATGCCGGCGTCGGCGCTGCCGGATTCGACGTATGCCAGCGCGGCGCGAACGTCCTGCGCCAGTACAATCTTGGGCAGCAGCCCGTTCCAAAGTCCCGCAGCCGTCAGCGCTTCATGAGCGTAACGTCCCGCGGGGCCTAGCTCCGGATCCACGATCGAAAGTCGGCCGATGTCGTCGTCGAGCAGGGCGTCGAGGTTCGCCAGCTCGCCGATTCCCGGGCGGACGACGACCACGAGTTCGTTGCCGAGCAGGGCGTCGTCGCCGGAGCGGGCGAGGTTCTCGGACGCCAGCAGCGCGACGGGGGCGAGGCCGGCGGAGAAGAGCAGACCGGCGGGCGCGCCGGCGGCAATCTGCCGCGCGAGGGCGTTGGAGCCGCCGAAGCTCAGGTCTATGACTACGCCGGTCTTTTCTTCGTAGAGCTTAGCGACTTCGGTTAGCGGCTCCTCGACGCTGGCGGCGGCGAAGACCAGAACGGGATCGGAAGCGTCGCGAGCGCAGGCGGACGCGCACATGGCGGAGAGGATGATGGCGGCGATGAGCAGGATGCGGGGCGGCTGCATGGGGGGATTTTAACGCAAAGGCGCAAAGATGCAAAGGCGCGGAAGGGGTTTGACACGGGGGCGCGGGGGGTTAGGGGTTCGCGCGCTACTTCGCTATGTCGCGCTCTCGCCAGTCGGGGACGTGAGCGTTCATCAGCGCTCTGAATAGCCTGCCGTGATTGGGCACGCGCAGGTGCAGCAACTCGTGGGCAATGACGAAATTCTGAAAACCGGCGTCCTGGTAGCTTAGATCTTTCGCAAGGGTGATCGTTCCAGACGTCGAGCATGATCCCCACTTGCGCGTCATGTCCCGAACTCGAACGCGCGGCGCGGGGACGCGCAGACGGTCCGACCAGTACTCGACACGCTGGCGGAGGGCTTCGCGCCCGTCGTCACGCGCCGGCATCGGCATCCTCGCCCAGCAGTATTGCCATGGTCTGCTCTACAATCCGAATGCGTTCGTCCCCTTCCACCTTCAGCAGCGGGATGTACAGATTAGTCCGCAGCAGCCGTTGCTCGTCGGCGTTGACGGCGGCGTTCGGGAAACGTTCGACGAGCGCCTGCGCTTCTGTCGCGAACGTCATCGCGCTCACGCCGGCGGCTTGGAGCGCGGCGTCGTCCTTCAGCGTCCAGTACGCCCCGAACGCCCTCGGAGGCAGCGCGCTCTGTTTCGCGGCGGCCACGCTCGCTTCCTTCTCTCGCGCCAGCGCCTCCAATATATCCATCGCCGCAAGTCCGGAGGTCGTGCGCTCTTCCAGACCCTTCAGCGCTCGCTCCGCGCGTTCCTTTAGGGGGCGGAGCACGGACTCCATTTCGGGATCGCTATCCACCTCGGCCTGAAGGCCGCGCACAAGGTTGAACACCTTGGCCTCGTCAGGGCCGGACTCGTTCCGCATGGCGTTGAGAGTGCGAAGGTCGAAGTTGACCGCCTTGGACAGATTGCCCAACCCGTACATCGCGGCAGACCCTTCCACCAGCCGCTGCGTCTTGCGCGCCAGATCCGCCATGAAGTCGGCGCGGTTGCCGTAGGCGTTGCGGACGACGGCGTACAGGATGGCGAGGCTCTTGAACGTTTCCATGTGGTCGCGCAACTCAGCCGACGGCGACAGTATCTCCCACAGCGTCTCTATGTCCTTGTAGTCAGTGAAGAACGCCTTGCGAGCATCCGGGTCGAGGAAGCGCGTGTACACGATACGCTCAAGGCTCCGGTCCGCGCCTTCGCCCGACTCAGCGTATGGCGCTCGCGTCTCAGCCACCGCGTAGTCACCCAGATACGCCGCCTTCGCCTTGGCTATCCTTACCCGGAAGTCGTCCATCAGCAGGTCGAGATCTTCGATAACGCCGCTCACGTCGGACGAATCGAACTGGAGCGCCTTCCTCAGCTCACGCAGCACGCCTACGAAGTCAACGACCAAGCCGATGGACTTGCTCGTTCCGTCCGCGTCCACGTAGGGACGGTTTACCCTGGCGATGGCTTGCAGCAGCACGTGGTCGCGCATCGGCTTGTCCATGTACATACAGTAGAGGAGGGGCGCGTCGTAGCCCGTTAGCAGCTTGTCGGTTACTATCAGAATCTTGGGGTTCTCGTCCGCCTTCTTGAACGCGAGGCGGACGTCATTTTCCTCATTCTCCGAAAGCTGGAGTTCGGCGACGAGCGGCCTTTCGATCACGTCATTGACGTTCTCCGAGTACACCGCCACGCTCCACTCCGGCGGCAGCAACTCGTCGAGCGCGCGCTTGTACTTGGCGCAGGCTTCGCGGTTCACCCCTACCAGGAATGCCTTGTAGCCCAGCGGCAGCACGTTCTCCTTGAAGTGCACGGCGACGAACGACGCCACCTTCTCGATGCGGTCGTCGGCTGTCAGGAAGGTTCGCAGGCCCACCGCGCGGTCCAGCACGCGGTTTAGCTCGTCAATGTCCGTAACGCCTTCCGCGTCCGCCAGCGCGAAGAACTCCCTGTCCAGCTGCGCGGCGGGCGCCATCATCTCGCTCGGCGCCATCACGTGGCGAATGGGGAGGGTTGTCTCATCCTCGATGGATTCGGCTATGGAGTACTTGTCCAGGTAGCCCTGATCGTCGTCCGCGCCAAATATCTTGAACGTGCCTTCCCCGTAGTCCGTCCGCGCGATGGGCGTGCCGGTGAAGCCGACAATAGTCGAGTTGGGAAGCGCCGCCATCAGGTAGGTTCCGAGGTCCTTCGCCACCGAGCGGTGCGCCTCGTCAATGAACACGTAGATGTTGTCCCGAAGATTTGCGTCCTTCTCTATGCCCTCGAACTTGTGGATCATCGAGAGGATAAGGCCGCGCCGATCGGTAGCCAGAATCTCCCGAAGCTCCGCCCGCGAGTTGGCGCGCCATACGGCGATGTCCTGCTGCTGCATCTCGCCCAGCAGCCGCTCGACCCAGCCGGCGAGCTGTCCCTCCAGCTCCGTGCGGTCCACCACTACTACCACCGTAGGATTGCGGAAGTTGTCCCTCGCTTCCAGTACCAGGCGGGCGGAGGTGAGGAGCGTGAACGTCTTGCCCGACCCCTGCGTGTGCCAGACCAGACCCCGGCGCTTCGACGGCGTGGAACACCGCTCGACGATGCGTTCCACGGCGCGGCGCTGGTGTTGGCGAAGCGTAGTCTTTCGCGTCTCGCCATCTTCGACGTAGAACAGAATCCAGTCGTGCAGCGTTCGCAGGAAGTCCGTAGGCTCGAAGAAAGACTGTACGGCGAAGCGGTAGCTCTCATCCGTCCGCTCCTTCCACCGCGCCATGAAGCGGCGGGACAGGTTCCAGGTAACGCCGTACCAGTAGTCCAGCAGGTGAGTAACGTTGAACAGTTGCGCCGCGCCCATAAGCTCCGGCGTCTCCGCCTCGTAGCGGCGCAGTTGCGCGACGCCGCGCTCGATGGCGTCCGCGTCAGTCGGGTTCTTGTGTTCCACGATGGCGGCGGGGATGCCGTTGACCAGGAACATCACGTCGGCGCGGTTGCCCTTGCGGGCGGGCGGTTTCAGCCGCCACTCCCACGTTACGCGCAGATCGTTTGCCGCCGGGTCGTCGAACTCGATTACCTTGACACGCCGGTGTCGCCGTTCCGCCTCGTCGTACCACTGGCGTTCGCCGCGCATCCACGCCAGCATCTGGCGGTTGCCTTCGATGGACGGGGGCAGCGCCAGGAGGTTCTCCACCACCGAGCGGACGGCGTCATCCGTCATCCACGGATTGAACCGGCGCAGCGCGTCTTCCAGAACGCCGCGCAGCAGCAGCCCGTCCTGTCCGCCGCGCATGGCGAGAGCGTCCGACGGCGACAGCGGCGCCCAGCCCATTTCGGCGGCGTGCCACACCATGGGGAATTGGACGGTGGCGGCTTCTGTTACGTTGAAATTGGAGCTCATCCTAGTACACTGCCTAGCCGGCGTGTTCCTTGATCAGCGCCTCCACCGCAGGCACGAGCTCATTTGGAATCGCCATCACCGTCTGCGTGGAATCCGCGAACGCCGCCTCATCCTCGGCAACCGCTTCATCCTCGGTCTGCGATTCGTAGTAGTCTATTACATCCTGTACGCGTTCCTGGTCCCACCCGGGCGGGAATTCGCTGGTATGTTTCTTCATTATTCAGTACCCTCGTTACCGCGCCGGTTGACCAATCCGCGCCTGCTACCCATTCAGGAACCCGTCTTGGATAAGACGCGCCCACACCCAATCGTCATTCCGGCGAACGCCGGAATCCAGAAACCCACGCTCTCAACACGCCCCGAATCCTCAACCACCCACGCCTACAACTCATCCAGATCAAGCGGACGAGTTCGCCCCGCCAAGTGTTCAGCAAGGGCTTTGTCCGCCAACCGTTCCAGCAAATCCTCGGATTCGGGACGGGTGAACAGTTCTTCCCACCGCCACTCCGATTTCCTCTGCCGGGAGTTCGGAAGCCCTCGTATAGATTTGTTCTAGTAGTTTTGACATTTATTGGAGATACTCCTCTAGTCCGTCGGAGAATGAATCATTAGAAGAATCACTGGCCCATTTGACAAGCATGATGTCAGCCCTATCCAACAATCCAACCATCTTCTCCGGCAAACCTATTGATTTCAGTTGCGCGACGAATTGATTATATCCCCATAGTCGTATTGATGGATAATCTGATTTGAAGTCGTCCAAGTCTGCCAAGGATATAAACAATCCTGAAATATCGTCAATGCTGGAGTCATACCCCAAAGTCGCGGCAAGTATAGGCAGCCGATCACGCAGGTGTTCGATTTTGTTAGCAAGATTCCCGATCTGTCTTCGAAGTTTTGTGTCAATGGTGCCGCCACCTTTAACTTCAACGACCAAACACTTCCCACTCTTCACGCCGATCGCGTCATATTCATACGTGCCAATTGATGCGTGTTTGAATGCAATTTTAACAAGTTGATAGCCTTGGCTAACGAGCCAGAATGCAGCCAGTAACTCGGAATTACCGGATCGCAAACGGTTGTTCACCTGCTCTGCATCGTGGTTAAATTTACGCATTGCGCGAAATACCGGTGACGTGCAGTGAACTAGAAAATCCTTTGAATCAATATCTGTTATCTGCTCAATGTCTAAGTTGTCTGTGAATTTTAATAGCAACTTATCTGTGGCTTTAATAGCACGACCAACATCGGTATCGTCTACAAATCCCTCGTGATAAACTTTGTAGAAGAGATACCACTTAGAGAAATTTGAGCCAATGTTACTATATATCGGAAATCTGAGTGCTATGGAGACCCATGTACGGTCGTCTCCATCCGAATCTACTGAATGAGTCAAGATAAGAAGCCGCACCTTAGTATCGCCAGACATAGTGATTGCTCCACTTAGCATCGCTTCCAACTCTAGCAAAGCCGTAGAACTGCTATCAGCCATGAGTTGCACTTGATCCACACCAAGTATCGCCGCTAGTCTGCGCTTGGAAGATACAGATTTCATCATATTCACCTCAAAGTGGCCTAAGAATCTGTCTATCTCGAATTTCGAGAACTCGGTCAACCCGTACTCCGTGCTAGGCCACTCTACCTGTGGTACATCCATATTGACGAAAGATGTCAAGTCTTTGAGCCAGTCACGTGGTGCGAAGTGGGACGAATCGAAATGAGATGACAACTCGATACCATAAAACTGGATAAGCAAATCAATGCCAAACCAGAAACCACCTAGCCACTCTACTGGAACCCCGTTAGAGAAAGGGAAAAGTGAGATGTATCCTAGATGTGTCTCCGCTTTAGAGCCAGCCATGTCTCCAATTGGACGAAGCTCTTCTTTGTCGCGCCACACTATCATGTGTGCAAATTCCACAATACTAGATTCATACTCAGCGTAGTCCAATACTCGCTCCGATAGTATCGACCGAAGTATAGGCTCTCTATCTAGCCACTCTTCTCGAGAGGCTAGATAGACAATCCTTGGCCCGGAAATGAGCGAATCAAAAGCCGTCGCGATCCTCCCACACTTCTCTACTGCAGCAATTGTGGTCTCCAGGCCGCCTTCTGCCTTGCGTAAAGCATCCATTGCATCTTCAAAGATATTACAAACTCGTCCCAAGTCTGACGTTGGATCGCTGACAGCGTCTAGTATCGTATCACCAGATTCGGGACGTCGGTAGTTTAGCCAGTTGAACAATGTCTCATCGTACTCCAGTCCCAACAGCCACGGAGCATTAACGATGAACCGGAGCATACTGTACAACGGCGTTGCCGTGGCTAGCCGGTAGCCCCGAAGAAAACTTCGTTGCTCGGTGGTATTGAGTGACTCAACCTGACTTGCCAGCCGGTCAATAGCCATTGGACTGCATAATGTACGTAATGCTGTAACGTCGGCGAGGAATTTCAAGCGCTGTGTAAGTTCCAGCCGATCTTGTGCACTTTTGGAAATAGCCATTGCATTATCGTCCTGATCCTGCGATCCTTGCGGTAACCAAATCCTTCACTCGGATGTCTCCCATCATCAGCTTGTGTAACAAAGCCCCAAAGAGATCATCAAGTACTACTTTCTTTCGTTCGGATGCGAGAATGCCCTCATGGATGAGCCAAAGTAGATCCCCGATCTGCCGTTGTTCTTTGAATGTGAACACAGGTGCCTTGAACTCTCGTATGTGCACCCATGAGGTTCTGGGATGCTGAACGCCAGTAGTTCCGGCGACGGCATACTCTAGAAAATTAGAGGAATGGAGAACCACAGCCAAGAATCTCGGATCCACGCTCGCTCTCGCGCGAAGTACGAGTAATTCGGTAGTACAGACTCCTTCTTTATCAGCGAGTATGGCCTTATCGAGATACGGACGGAGCTTTCCGTACAGCACGTCGTCAGGCTTGAACGCCGATGTCGTACTTCGCATCTCAGACGCCTTGCCGCCGCCTATACGAGCAAGCCGTCCAGGAGCAAGATGTTCGAGACCGAGATACAGCGCGTCGGGACGCTCACCAGGTCTGACCGGTTCGGAGATCAATTCGCACAGGTCCGAGATTGGGACGGTCGCGCCGTTCATCACGTCAATCCTCTCAGGCTCTGGAGTATATTCTGAAGGTCTGCCGAGACTGCCTCCTCCTCTGCGACGATTGCCTCGAACCGATCCATGATGTCTGCTATGTTGGCTTCCTCACCGCTGTCCGTCTGTCCCACCCACCTGCTCGGGCTAAGGTTGTAGTCCGCCTCGACCGCTTGCTCGCAGGTGATGACGGCGACCTCGCCCTCCGTCGGCTCGCCTTTCAGGTACATATCCGCGATGGCGGCTATGTCGTCCTGCGGGATGTAGTTCTTGGGGCGTCCCTTGCCTACGCGACGGCTGGCGTTGACGAGGACGATCTTGCCCCTGCGCGCCTCCGGCTTGCGCTTGGACAGCAGGACGATGATTCCCGCGGCGCTGGTGTTGTAGAACAGATTGTCCGGCAGCAAGACAACCCCGTCTATCAAATCCCGCTCCACGAACCACTTGCGGATGTTGCGTTCCCTGTCCTCGTTCCTGCTGCCGGAGCCGCGAGTTACAGCACCCGTGTCCAGCACGACGGCGGCGCGTCCGCGCTCGTTCAGACAGGCGAGCGTGTGCTGCAGCCATGCCCAGTCGCCCTTGCCCGACGTAACGCCCCCGGCGGCGCGGAAGCGGTCGAACGGGTCGTTCTCGAATATGTCCGGGTTGAAGTCCTGGTTCCACATGGGGTTGGCGACCACTATATCGCGGGTGGCAATCCTGCCCGAGTCGGTCTTGAACTTGGGGTTGATCATCGTGTCGCCGCGCTCGATTTCGACCTCCATGTCGTGGATGATGGCGTTCATGTGGGCGACGGCGTAGCTGTCGGCCTGCAGCTCCTGTCCGTAGAGCTTGAGAGGCACGCGGCTGGTGGGGTCGGCCTCTTGCGCGACCAGCTGGAGCTTGATGAGCAGCCCCGCCGAACCGCAGGCGTAGTCGTGGCATTCCTCGCCGGGCCTCGGACGCATCATGCGCGCCATCAGGAAGCCGACTTCGGTGGGGGTGAAGAACTCGCCCGCGCTCTGGCCGGAGCCTTCGGCGAACTTGCGGAGGAGGTATTCGTAGGCGCGACCCAGGAAGTCGGGCTGCACGTCGGCCAGGCCGAGCCGGTAGCGCGGGTCCGAGAAGGTCTCTACGACGGCGGCTAGGCGGGCGGGGTTGAGGTCGCGCTCGCCGTTGCGCTCGGACGCGAAGTCCACCAGGTCAATCACGCCGGAGAGGCTGGGATTGTATCGGACGACGGCTCGCACGGCAATCGTCAGGCGCTCTCCGATGTCGCGGGGCCGGGCGCCGTCGGGCCAATCGTGAGCTTCGCGTCCGCTGACGACGCCCCATCGCGCTTCCGGCGGCAGGTAGAAGCGCAGGACACCGTGGTCGCTCTCCGCAATCTCCTGCGCGATGGCTAGGCCTCCGTACTCCTGCGCCAGCCGCTCTACCTCGTCGTCGAACACATCCGAGAGACGCTTGAGGAACAGCAGCGGCAGCAGGTAGTCTTTGAACTTGGCCGCGTCCTTCTGGCCTCGAATGGAGCAGGCGGCATCCCAAAGCATCTGCTCCATGGGCTTCGTGGATGGGGCGGTCACCGGGCGTCGCCGGGCGCGCCGGCGGGTAACGCGGACGGCAGACTCGGTCGCGTCTGCGTCCGGCGCCGATACATCTATTCCGGCATCCGAGGCAAGGGCGGCGATGGCGGTCCGCGACGCCCTCTGCGGCGTTACGAGTCCGCCCTCCCACCGATTCACGGTGGCGAACGAAACCCCAAGCCGTTCGGCGAGTTGTTGCTGAGTCAGGTCCAACTTGGCTCGGATGGCTTGGAGGGTTGGGCTTATGGAGCTTCTTTCTGTTATGTTTGTCATGTTTGCAATATAACATAGTTATATATGAGGGTCAACGGGAGCGCGCAGGGGGTTGATGGGTGTTTTGCGTTTTGGATTGGCTGCGTGTTCGATGCACGCGGCTTTACAGGGGCGGCGCGGGTACTGTACTTTTTCGGGTGTCTTGAATGGGCGCATGAACCGAACATAAACCGGACTTGGGGGAGGCTGACGTGAGTTCCGAAAATTCTGGGAAGAGGTACGACGTGGTTGTGGTTGGAGGCGGCAACGCGGCGCTGAGCGCGGCGCTGGCGGCTATCGAGCGGGGCGCGTCGGCGCTGATTCTGGAGAAGGCGCCGGAGTATCTGCGCGGGGGCAACTCGTACTTCACCGGGGGGCTGTTCCGGTTCGCCTACGACGGGATAGAGGACCTTGTGCCGCTGCTGCCGGATATGTCGGAGGATGAGAAGTCGGGCATAGACGTGGGTTCGTACACGCAGGACGCTTTCTATGAGGACGTGATGCGCGTTACGGAGGGGCTGTCGGACCCGCAGATGGTGGAGACGCTCGTTTCGCAGTCGCTTCCGACGATGGCGTGGCTGAAGGAGCAGGGGGTTCCGTGGATCCTGGCATACGGCAGGCAGGCGTTTAGGCACGAGGGCAAGCTGCGCTTCTGGGGCGGGCTGATCGTGGAGGCGGTGGGCGCGGGCAAGGGGCTGTCGGACTCGCAGTTCGAGCTAGTGGAGAGCAAGGGCGGAGACATCCTGTACGGCACGAAGGCGACGGCGCTCATCACGGACCGGAAAGGCGCGGTTACGGGGATCACGATTCGGGACTCGGACGGGTTCAGAGACATCGAGTGCGGCGCGGTCGCGCTGGCGTGCGGCGGCTTCGAGGCGAACGCGGAGATGCGGACGCGGTACCTGGGGCCGGGCTGGGAATTGGCGAAGGTGCGCGGCACACAGTTCAACACCGGCGACGGGATTCGCATGGCGCTGGACGCGGGCGCGCAGTCGTTCGGCCACTGGTCGGGCTGCCACGCGGTGGCGTGGGACCTGAACGCGCCACCTACGGGAGACCGCAACATCGCGGACCTGTTCCAGAAGCACTCGTACCCGTTCGGCATCATCGTGAACGTCGAGGGCAACCGCTTCGTGGACGAGGGCGCGGACTTCCGCAACTACACCTACGCCAAGTACGGCAGGGAGATTCTGTTCCAACCGCAGCGGGCGGCGTTCCAGATATTCGACCAGAAGACCAAGCATCTGCTGCGAGACGAGTACGACATACCGCAGGTTTCCAAGGTGGAGGCGAACAGCATAGAGGCGCTGGCGGACGGGCTGGGCATAGACCGCGAGGGCTTGGTCCGGACGGTGCGCGAGTTCAACGACGCGGTGCAGCCGGGCGAGTACAACCCGACTGCGCTGGACGGCAAGCGCACGGCGGGCGTCGAGCCTCCCAAGAGCAACTGGGCGCTGCCGATAGACGAGCCGCCGTACCTGGGATTCGCCGTTACGTGCGGCATCACCTTCACGTTCGGCGGCCTGAAGATAGACCATGAAGGGCGCGTGCTGGATACGGAGGACGCGCCGATCCCGGGTCTGTACGCCGCCGGCGAGCTCGTGGGCGGGCTGTTCTATCACAACTACCCGGGCGGCTCGGGGCTGATGGCCGGGTCGGTATTCGGCAAGATCGCGGGCGCGGGGGCGGCCTCATACGCTGGGTTCTAACCCAGAGGCGTGGAGGGGCAGAGGGAGGCGGAGGGGATGATCGGGGCGGTCGCTCCGGTTTGAAGGGTGTGAAACCCTGTCTCAGTCAGTTGCAAGACGATGGATGTAGCGTTATCATATTCTAATGACGGAGACGCAAATTCGGTCGAAAAGTGAACCGGAGACCCCTAGCGTGTTCAGAAGTCAGGCCCTGCCCAAACCTAATCAGTTGAAAGCTATCGTTAGCGCGGTGGCGAATTGGGCATGGTCGTTGACGGACGCGATTCCTCCCTATTACACCTGCGAAGGTGAGCTGGCGGCAAAGAAGATAACGGCGGATGGCGAGAGCGTCATTCGGATCAACGGCGCGTGGCTGATGGTGGACGAGGCGACTTACGGGATGCTGAGCGTCGGCGACCATCTGCGAGTGCGATATACTCGCCGCGCCCGCTCGATCAGCATAGACAAGCTGGTGGACAAGCCACACGCTTGACCGGGATTCGAACGGCGGGGATGGTTGCAGGGACGACGGCGGTCGGCGCCGTAGCTTTTTACTTTCAACGTTAAGTCAACAGGAGACGCCTAGGATGCGGCTGGAATCGAAAGTGGCGATCATTACCGGAGCGGCGAGCGGGATGGGCGCCGAGGAGGCGCGACTGTTCGCGCGCGAGGGCGCGAAAGTGGTGGTGGCGGACGTTACGGATGACTACGGGGAGGCGGTCGCCCGCCAGATCGAGGACACCGGCGGAGACGCCATCTTCGTTCACACCGACGTTACGAGCGAGGAATCCT
The DNA here is from genome assembly GCA_034420955.1 of Dehalococcoidia bacterium. Lineage (GTDB taxonomy): Bacteria > Chloroflexota > Dehalococcoidia > Lucifugimonadales > UBA1123 > VXRN01. Next base: position 86,247 of record DAOUKV010000008.1, on the reverse strand, counting down.
GGCAGGCGCTGGTGGACGCGACGCTCGACAAGTACGGCAAGATAGACATTCTGGTCAACAACGCGGGCATCAGCAGCGGCTCGTACCTGGACCCGCTGGACCTGGACGGCTGGACGAACATCATGGACGTCAACGCCACGGGGGTCTATCTCGGCACTCGCGCGGTGATTCCTGCGATGCAGGCGGCGGGCGGCGGCGCGATAGTGAACATCTCGTCCATCATGGGATTCGTGGCGGGCGAGTACGGCCACCCGGCGTACCACGCGTCGAAGGGCGCGGTACGCATCTTCACGAAGGCGACGGCGGTGCGGTACGGACCGGACGGGATACGCGCGAACTCGGTGCATCCGGGCTTCATGCCGCCGATGAAGACCTCAATGATCTCCAATAGGCCGGAGCGCGAGCAGCACATCCAGCAGACTCCGCTGAGGCGGACGGGCGAGACGATAGAAGTCGCCAACGGGGTGCTGTTCCTGGCGTCGGACGAGGCGTCGTTCATCACGGGCACTGAGCTGGTGATTGATGGGGGGTATATTGCGCGGTAGCAAGCCACGCGCTTGACCGGAATTTGGATGGCGCGGGTTTTAACGCAGAGGCGCGGAGACGCAAAGGGATTGTTTAGAGTTCTTTGTGGTTCTGCGTCTTTTGCTTTGTTCCCGTCTGTATGGTTGCGCTAGTCGGCGACGCGGCAGAGTTGGCGGCGGATGGTTTGGGTGTTGGCGGCTAGGTTCACAGTGGCGAAGCGGATCTCGTGGCCTTGGATTACGGTGTATTCGTCATGGTCGTATCCTACCGACGGGTGGAGGAGGACGCCGGTGGAGTTTAAGCTGGCGGGGTCGGAATCGCGCTCTTGGGATCTGAGGTAGGCGTAGATTTGATAGATATAGCCACTTCGGAGCGTCTGATTTCCGTACTGGCCTGATGTCATCATCTCGTTGAATTTGGTGTCTATGACGATGCGGCGTGGGATGGATGGAGACACGTCGTTGGCTACAAGTTCCAATTCTATGTCAGTTTGCATGGACGGGATTCGGATGCCTTCGTCTATGGGCCAGTCGATGCGATGCCCATGTCTCACGCACCAGACTTGAGGGAGTAGGACCGCCTTGTAAAAGCCGGCGACGGCGTTCTCAAACAGTCTCCGCGCCCAACGCTCGTCGCTTCTGTCGGGGGTTGGCAGGTGAAAATCGTTGGGGTCTTCGGTGGGCAAGGCTAGGTTAAAGGCTAGGCGGGCGGCGGCGAGCATCTGCCGATCGTCTGCGCCGAGTCTGCCGAGTCCGGATAGGGGCGCTTGGGGGCGGCGACGGTTCTGGGTTGCCAAGGATCCGGTTACGCCGGCGCGCTCCATGTGAGCAACGACGTTTCTGCAAGCATGGGCGAGTTTAGGCTTGCTGACGATTCTACTCAGCAGATTCAGCGCGGCTTTGACGTAGCGGTTTCGCGGGGTATCTACGGTCAGTTCGTCGAACGCGCACGCTACCCTGCCCCGCCGGAGCAGCTGGCGGCGCTCGGTTCGGAGAAGGTCTATGCGTCCGCGAACTCGGGTCAGATCGGCTCGCCGTCGCAGGTAGCCAAGACTGAGGTTGCGCCGCATCCGACGCTCTACTGCGCGCGTGAGAATTTCGGCGAGCAGGTTGGGCAGGTCGTCGGGGTTGTCCTCGTAGCCTCCAATGCGGGATCTGGGAAGTTCGCGGTACAACTGGGATGCGTAGAGCATCAACAGCCATAGGTTTCTGACGGGGATGCGTCCGACGTAGCGGACGGGAGCGGCGGCGGAAGTGGTCATTGCGGACCAGCCAACAGGTCGGACTTGGCAGTTTCAGCTTCTTGGGCATTATCGAACCAGTACTCGTCCAGGAGAGGGGCGATTTCGGTGTCGACGACGTCAGTGAACCACTCGACGGGATCTTCGACTGCCTGGGTTGGTGTGAGGTAGCTGTGACCGATTTGGAACTGCGGTCCGAGGGCGCCGTCGGATGCTATCTTGTCGTTCAGCGCGGTGACGCGATTTTCTATGTTGGTAAGGAAGTCTATGGAGATGCCGCATTGGTCGTTGACCCAGTTGCGCCAGACGTCGCCGAACGTGGGGGCTAGGTCTATGAACGCGAAGCGGCGTCTGAGGGCGAGATCGACCAGGGCTATTGAGCGGTCGGCTAGGTTCATGGTTCCGATGACGTAGAGGTTAGGTGGGACGTAGACGCGCTCATCGTCATTCTTGGGGTGCGCTAGTGCAAGTGCCTCGTCGAGGTTACGCTTGTCGGATTCCAGCAAGGTGAGCATCTCGCCGAGTATCTGCTCAGGGTTGCCGCGGTTTATCTCCTCGATGACGACGACGTACTTGTTGTTGGGGTCGTTTCCCGCATCGATTATGGCGTTGAGGAATGGTCCGTCAACCAAGTCGAGCTTGCCGTCCGGGTTGGGGCGGTAGCCGCGTATGAAGTCTTCGTAGGACAGGTTGGGGTGGAATTGGAACCGGCGGACGCAGTTGTCGTCCCTCCTTCCGATGAGGGCGTAAGCTAGGCGGCGGGCGAGCCATGTCTTGCCGGTGCCGGGCGGGCCTTGGAGGATTAGGTTTTTCTTGGCGTTGAGACGGTTCAGGGTGGTTTGGAGTTTGGGTTGGGGGAGGAAGCAGCCATCGTCTAGGATGGATTGGGGGGTGTATTCTGAGAGTGGTGGAGGTGGGGGTGGGTCAGGTTTAGGTTCGGTCGTTAGTTCAGGCTGACCAACCTTAGTGAGATCAGATTCTCCAAAGACTGCTGCCATAGCGCGTTCGGATTCAATAGCGAAACGCTCCGGGTCCGCGTTCATCTCATCCCATATTTCTCGGACGAGTTTAGATGCTCCATTTGACAGCCCTACACGTCCGGTTTTCGTGAATTCAGGATCGATACTTGCGATGTTCCTGAGTCGCATGGAAACGGAGTTAGAAGGTCTATCAAGGGCCCTAGCCATGCACATGACTTTAGGATTCTTGGGATCAAATTCGCTAACTGTAAGACTATTGTACAGCCTTACAGTTGCTAACACCTCATCTCTGGTCCATGGTTTTCGAGTTGACATGGTTTAGCCTTTCTCTCATGGTTATCGGGCTTTCGGCATGTTGAAATGCTTGACTGTACCAGATCAGTAACCAACTTCTGGAATCGAGGTCGGTTCGGTCGGGACGCTCTGGATTCCGGCGTTCGCCGGAATGACGGTTGAGGGCGCGCGCCAATCTACGGAATTGAGACTGTTTTCTACTTTTGGCCCTATTCGTAGTCTTCGGCTAGAGTTGGTTGTAGGCCCAGGTCTTGACTAGGTGGTGGGCTATGGCGAGGGGCTGGGGGACGGCCAGGTGTTGGCTTCTGCCTTCGAGGGCGTCTATGACTACTTCCCTGTCGAACCATTGGACGTCGGTCATCTCTTCGGCGTCTATGTGTATGTCGGTTGTGGCGGCTTCGGCGTGGCAGCCTATCATCAACGACGATGGGAAGGGCCAGGGCTGGGATGAGTGGTAGCGGACGTTCTTGACTTCGATGCCGGCTTCTTCGCGCACCTCGCGGGCGACGGCTTCTTCTATCGCCTCGCCCTGGTCTATGAAGCCGGCGAGGGCGGAGTACATTCGCATACGCACGAGGCGTCCGCGCGACTGGCCGAGCAGGCAGCGTTCGCCGTCGTGGACGAGCATTATGGCAACGGGGTCGGTGCGGGGGAAGTGCTCCGCGCCGCATCCGTCGTCGCACTTTCGGACGTGTCCGCCGCGTCCCATGCTGGTTCTCTCGCCGCAAACGGAGCAGAAGCCATGCCGGTTGTGCCAGTCGAGCTGCGCGCGCGCCTGGGCGATGATGCCGGACTCGCGGCCGCTGACGATGGGGGCGGCCGAGCGGGCGTCCATGAAGCGCAGCGTGTCGTCGTTTCGCAACATCGCGGCGGCGCCGCTGGTCGCCGGGACGTGTACGGCAAAGTGCGCGACGCCTTTGAGCAGTCCGAGGAAGACGGATTCGCCACCCACGCCGAACCAGCGAACGTCGCGCGGGCTGAGCCAGTTCAGCGCGGGTTGATGGCCGTCCGTAATTGGTACGTCGAGTTCGGGCATCACCAGGACGCGCGTGTCTGGATTCTCGGCGGCGGCGGCGAGCCATTGCGGGTCGCGGCGCTGGAGGTCTCCGCGGTCGAGGGGGTTGTCGGCGAAGATGTGGGGAGGGTATGACATGGGCGTTCCTGTGGGCTATTCCCGGCGAGATGGGGTTCGGTCTTGGCCTGCGGTCGGATTTTAACGCAAAGGCGCAAAGATGCAAAGGCGCAGAGGGATGAATTGGAAACCTCTTCCCTCTCTGCGAATTTGGGGTGTGATGGGGAAACCCCAGTCGGACAGCGACGGGGATTTCCCATACTTTTATCTATCTCCCAGCGCGCCTCAGCAGGGCTACGACCAGTTGGTGTCTTGGCGCGAGGCTATGGAGCCGTCTCCGGCGCGCCAGACGGCGGCATCGTCGCGCCAGGGGTTGGCGGCTACCCAGCTTTCGTCCACTTCGACGCCGAGTCCCGGACCCTGGGGAAGCGGCAGGAAGCCATCCTTTTGCTTCGGGAAGTTGTCGAAGCAGACGTCCTGGAACCACGGGTGGATGCCACCTTCCTGGATCATGAAGTTGGGCACGCAGGCGTCGAGATGCAGGGAGGCGATGGTGCAGAGTGGACCGTAGGGGTTGTGAGGCTGGAATCCGACGTAGTGCGCCTCGGCCATGGCGGCTATCTTCTTGAGTTCGAGGATACCGCCGCCCTGCACGATGTCGGGCTGGATCATGGCGACTATCTGGCGGCTGAGCAGGTCGGCGTAGTCCCACTTGGTGTACAGTCTCTCGCCGGTGGCGATGGGGATGGAGACGGATTCGGCGACGCGCTGGAGGGCGTCTATGTTCTGCGGGGGAACGGGTTCTTCGTACACGAACGGGCGGTACTGCTCCATGGCGTTCCCGATGCGGATAGCGTCGGAGGGCGCGAGGCGTCCATGCACTTCCACCAGCAGCTCAACGTCGTCGCCGACTGCCTCTCGGACAGCTTCGAGCTTGGCTATCGCGCCGCGCTCCGCCTCTATGGGGATGAATAGGCCGCGGTGGTCGAACGGGTCGCCTTTGAGGGCGGTGATGCCCTGATCGGTGAAGCTGAGGGCGCGCTCGACGGCGGCTTCGGGGGTCGCGCCGTCCCAACGTCCGTAGCACCAGATGCGGTCGCGCATGGGGCCTCCGAGCAGCTCATAGACGGGCGCGCCGAGAGCCTTGCCCTTGATATCCCACAGCGCGATCTCGATGCCGCTGATCGCGGACATCTGCACGACTCCACCCCGGACGTGGAAGTGATGATAGAGGGTCTGCCAGTGCTGTTCGATTCGTCCCGGGTCTTTGCCGATGAGCTGGGCGCCGAACTCCTCTACCATAGCAGCGACGGCGAGGGGGCCGGAGGTGGCTTCGCCCCATCCGGTGATGCCCTCGTCGGTCTCTACCTTGACGAACATGTAGTTGCGGGCGCCGAAGGGCGTGGGCGATGATACGGGTACGGGGGTTACGGCGGTGATTTTCATGGGGGTCCTTTCGATGGGACGCTATCCGGTTCCGAGGGCAAGAACGGACTCAGCCCACTCGGATACTCTGGCGGGATTCAGTCGAACTATGCCCGGCAGTTGGTCGAAGTCGGTGTCGGCGGAGATAATCTTGCTGGTTCCAAGACGTCGCATAACAGCCACATGAACAAGGTCTCTCGCGCTTACCTGGGCATGTTCGTCTGCAAGCCTTGCCGCCACGAGGACGTCCTCTGCGTATACGGGTTCGAGCCGATCGTGCATAATCTCGGAGAAAGCTTGCAGAACCTCTCTGCCCAATGTCCATCTTCTGATAGCGCGATAGCGATGCAGAAGTTCTTGGATTACCTCGGCATCTGTTACGAATAGCGAGGGGCGTTCGACGACAAGCGCGAGAACTTGAGTGCATGGGACCTTGTTGGAGTGGTCTCTTCCAGCGGCATATATAGGAACGTTGGCATCAATGAACGCCACAGGGGTCATGGGCAGCCTCCAGTTGGCGCGATAGCGTGTCGGGGTCAGGCGGGTCTTCTACCTCCAGCCGACTCAGCCGAGCTAGCGCCCGTTCGCGGCGTTCCTGCACGGCGTCTTCGTAGGCGTCGTCTATCAGCGAGCGCACCACTCTCGAAATCGGCTCACCCCTCTCCGCTACAAGCTCATCCAATCGTCGGCGATGCTCTTCGTCAAGCCGCACATCTAATCTGCCGACCATCTCCACCTCCTGTACGGGGGTTTGCGTACGGAACTAAGTATCCGGCGCGCGGCGTCCCTTGTCAATATCCTGACTATAAGCCAGGGGAGAGAGGGGCGAGCGCCTTGTAGTGGTCCCTGTATAAGTGTTGATGTTAATCCGCCGGCATCCCAAACACGTCGTCTATGCTGACTGTGAAGCTGGGGACGGTTGGGGAGGTGAAGGTGTCGCCTTCGCCGAATGTGCCGAAGACTTGGTAGCCGTCTTCTCCGAGTACCAAGACCTTGATGGTTTCGGAGTCGGGGCCGCATATCCAGTACTCCGGGACGCGGTGGTGGGCGTAGAGGGCGCGCTTGAAGCCTCGGTCTATGTGGGCGGTGGACGGAGACAGGATTTCGATTAACAGGTCGGGCGCGCCCTGTACGTTGTCCTCGGTGATGATGTGGCTTCGCTCTTTGGAGATGAACAGGAGGTCGGGCTGTACGATGTCGGTTTCGGTGAAGTAAACCTCGGTCGAAGAGAAGAAGACCTCGCCGATGGCTTCGGCCTTAGCGATTGGACCGATATGCAATCCCAGGTTGCTCTGGAGTCGCTGGTGGGACATGCGTGGGGCGGCGGCCAATATCAACTCTCCGTCGTGCAACTCGTAGCGCTTGTCTTCGGGCGTGTTGCGGTAGTCTTCGTAGGTGAACTTGATTCTGGGCTTCTGGGCTACGACCATGATTGAGCCTCCTCCAGCTGTCCCTATGCCCTACCCTGCGGATTGAGTCGCGCTTCGATTATACACGGCGGCGCTCGACGGCGCTTAGTACCAGCGCGTCTTGTCCACGACGTTAGTGAGCGGTTCGTTTGCGAGGAAGCGGCGGGCGTTTTCTTCGATGATTCGGTAGCGGCGCTCGGGGATGTTTTCGGCGTCGCGTACGGCTACGTGGGGCGTCATCAGGACGTTGGGCAGTCCCCAGAGCTTGTGGTCGGACGGGAGCGGCTCCTGCTCGAAGACGTCGAGGCCGGCTCCGGCGATCTGGCCGGACTCTATGGCGTCGGCAAGGTCGTCTATCTTGCAGACCATTCCGCGTCCAATGTTGATGAAGTAGGCGGTGGGCTTCATGAGGGAGAAGCGGGCGGCGTTGAACATTCCCTCGGTTTCGGGCGTGTGCGGGACAGTGGTTATCACGAAGTCGGCGCGGGGGAGGACGGAGTCCAGATCGTCCGGGTGGTGGAACTCGACGTATGGAAGGTCGTACTCGGGCCGTGGCTCGATGCCGATGACCTTCATGCCGAGCTCGTTGCAGATGCGCGCGGTCTCGTGTCCGATGCCGCCGACGCCGTTGATGAGCGCGGTAGCCTCTCCCAAGTATATGTAGGGCGTTTGGCGGGCATCCTTGTCCCAGACGCGGCGGCGTTGGGCGTCGGCGTACCAGGGCAGCCCGCGCGACAGCGCGAACACGAACATCATTATGTGGTGCGAGATGTGGTCGAAGTAGATGCCGCGCGGGTTGGTGATGGTGAGCGGGTGGTCAATCAGCTCAGGGTAGTAGTAGCCGAAGAACGGCCCGGCGTCGGGGTTGTGCAGCCAGCGCAGCTCGGTGGCGGCCCGGAGCGCGGCGGGCGGCACCCATCCACAGGCGGCGTCGGCGTCGCGTATCGCCTCGACCGCCTTCTCGTCGGTCTCCGGCGACACTACGTCGTACTCCGGCACGGTGTCGGCGAGGCGGGCGGCGAACATGGCTTTGAGGTCGTCCTGCGGCGGCATGAATACGAATTTGGGCAATGTGGTCCTCCAGTGATAGGTCGTTGGTTTTGGGGACATTGTATCCGATTGGAACGCGGCGCCGCTCTAATTATGGTAGGATGGGCGAGACGAGACACAGTAGCCGCATGGAGGAGCGTCCATGGCCACTCAGACCAACGGAAATCCGGAGCTTGCGCAGAGAGTCGCAAGGCTCGAGGGGGCGTATGAGAGAGTGGACCGACAACTGGAGAGCTTGGATAGGCGGTTTGACTCTCTCCAGACGGAAATGACCGCTCGTTTCGACGCTCTCCACAGGGAGATGAACGCTCGGATAGACGCGCAGTCCAGAGAGGCTAGGATTCTCTTTGTGGCTACGATTTTGATAATGGTCGCCTCCATATCCGCGGCGACCGCGATACTTGCGCTGCTGCTGGGATGAAGCGGGCGGCGTCGATACATAGGCTAATCAGGGTCTAACCAGGAGGTTCGATATGCAGAATGGTGTTATCAAGGACAGGTACGAGCTTGCGCTGACTACGGAGTCGCATGAGGCTGCGGACCTGTACGTGGACGCGCTGGATAAGTTCCTGGCGCAGGTGTACGGCTCGGACATCGCGCTGGCGGAGTCGCTGAAGGCGGACGACGGCTTCGCGCTGGCGCACGCGCTCAACGCGCTTCAGCAGTCGTACCGCAACGACATCCCGCGCGCCAAGGAGACGGCGACGAAGGCGCGAGCGTTGGCGGTCCACGCCACGAAGCGGGAACGGCAGCAGGTAGAGGCGATCATCCTGATGATCAGTGGCGACGGACGCAAGGCGCTGCGGCTGATCCGCGAGCATCTGGACGAGTTTCCGCGCGATATGCTGATGGTGCGGCTGGCTAGCCGGGTGCTGATCCTGGGCTGTTCTGGCGCGGGAGTGGCGAATTTTCCTGAAGAGCTGCTTTCGATGCTGAAGCCGATTGCCGGGGACTACGGCGACGACTGGGCGTTCATGGGGCAGTACTCGTTCGCGCACCACGAGACGGGCTACTTCGACGAGGCGCTGCGCTACGCTACGCGGGCGCTGGAGACGCGGCCCGACAGCGGCACGGCGTCGCACTCGGTGGCTCACGTCTATTTCGAGACGGGCGACCCGGACGGCGGCTCGGACTTCCTGGGCGACTGGCTCGACAGCTACGACCGGCGGGGGCCGTTCAACGTCCATCTGTCCTGGCACCAGGCGCTGTTCCAGCTTGCGACGGGCAGGCCGGAGAACGCGGTGTCGCTGTACGAAGGGCATATCCGTCCGTCGGTGGTAAAGAAGAATCTGGGATCGCTTCAGGACAGCGCGTCGCTGATGTGGCGGATGAAGATCTACGGCGACGGGGAGCCGGCCCCGTGGGATGAGGTGCGGGAGATCGCGCTGCCGGCGGCGGAAAAGCCGGGTCCGGCGTTCCGGGACGCGCACGCGGCGCTGACGTTCGCGGCCGGGGGCTTCGACGAGGAGCTTGGCCGAATGCTGGACGGGATGCGCGAAAACTCCGCGAACGGCGATGCGCTGGCGCGAGAGGTGATGATTCCGCTGGTGACGGGGATCGAGGCGTTCGCGCATGGCGCCTACGACGACGCGGCGGACAATCTGGACGGGCTGGTGGAGCAGTTGCCGCGCATCGGCGGCAGCCACGCGCAGCGTGAGGTGTTCGAGGACACGATCCTGGAGAGCTACATCCGGGCGGGTCGTTTCGACCGGGCGCAGGATCTGCTGACGACGCGGCTGAAGCGCCGCACATCGGTGCGGGACGAGCTGTGGCTGGGGCGGACTACGGAGGGGATGGCGGCGGATTAGGGGCATGGGGCAGGGGCGTTGAGACGTCCCCTGCCCTGAATTGCTGATAACTATCCGTCCACAAGTTGACAACTGATTAGATTATGCGAGACCTTCCGAAATTGACCTCCATATGTGTTGACCCGTCCGGCGGACGTATGTAGGGTTGCCGAGGACCTAGGCACAGATGAATCATATTGGGGTGTTGAGTTGATCATGGACAACTACCAAAAGCAGTGGACCCATCCTTCGGTGAAAGTTTTTGCTGAACAAGCCGATCCAATTGATGTGATGAAGTCCAGAGCCAGACAAACAGTCTTTGATGCTGTCGAAAATGGCTGGGGAGGTCCTCCATATGATCCTTTCGAATTAGCTGAATTCCTACACATTGGCATTTCGCCCAACGACGATCTACTGGATGCACGTATCGTCCCAATCGGCATTGACAGATTTCATATTGAATTCAACCCCAACAGGCCGCATGGACGGATCCGATACTCTATCGCACACGAGATTGCACATACTCTATTTCCCGACTGCGCCGACACAATTCGCAATCGGATGGACGTTGGCCAAGCAAGCGATGACGAATGGCAATTAGAGTTACTTTGCAATATAGGGGCTGCCGAATTACTCATGCCATCTGGCAATATTGATCTTGAAGATGAACCTATTGCAATCGATAACATATTACGACTAAGACGAAATTTCGACGTCTCAACCGAGGCAATACTCCTTCGGATGGTCAAACTCACAAAACATGCTTGTGCCATTTTCGCCGCTGCTAGGATAACTGACTCTAACGACACCTCTGGATTTCGAGTAGATTATAGCATTCCTTCCCGGAATTGGGCAGTTCCAATTCCAAGTGGATTTGAAGTCGGCCCAAGATCAGTAATGAGTGAATGCACGGCTGTCGGGTTTACAGCCAAAGGTACTGAAGCATGGCTTGACCATACACCCAAATTCAAGGTTGAATGTGTTGGGATACCGCCGTTTCCGAATAACAGATTTCCTAGAGTCGTTGGTGTCTTAACTTTCAACACAGAAACTAGCCATCCTGGAAATCGAATTGAGGAACTGATTGGTAACGCACTCATGCCTCGCGGTAGCGGAGAGCGAATTATCGCACACATTGTCAACGATGCAACTCCTAATTGGGGAGCGGGATTCGCGCTGGAGGTCAAAGAGAGATGGACGCATGTACAGGAAGATTTTCGACATTGGGTTGAGAAAGATAGACAGAATCTTTCACTAGGCAGATCTTATAGGTCATATGCCGAGGATAGCTTGAGCGTCGTGCATATGATCGCACAACGAGGGTATGGGCCGTCCGATATACCGAGAATACGATACTCAGCATTGATCAACACCCTTGAGGAATTAGCACAACTGGCATTGCAACAGGGTGCGAGTGTACATATGCCTAGGATCGGATCTGGACAAGCTGGAGGCAGTTGGGAATTGATTCGTGAACTAATTGATGAAACTCTGGCTCGTCGTGGGATACCAGTATATATATACACTCTGCCTGATTCCATTCCTCCTCAAATTCAAGGGATGCTGAAACTGTAAATCCAAACAGCAGCTACACATGATTCTCCGGTGGTGAACATATGGCGAGGCGAATAATTTTATTGTCCGGTCCAGTAGCGTCTGGTAAATCTACGCTGGCAGAAAATCTGTCACAGACCTTCGACGTCGCCATATTGAGTACTAGAGATGTCTTGTATTCAATCGCTGGTGGCAGTGATAACAACCTGGAACGCGCTGAACTTCAGACTTTGGGCAATCAACTAGACGAGACCACAAATGGAGAATGGGTACGCGATGGTTTGAGAAAGGAACTCTTCAGATTAGATGAATCACAGGATATTCTTTTGGACTCCATAAGAACACAACAACAAATTGATTCAATTCGAAAAGCATACGGACGTTCAGTAACCCACATTCATTTGACTGCATCCCTAGGGGAGTTGGAACGAAGATACAATGCACGACAGCAGCGTACGTCGCCAAGGACTGATTCAATTGCCTACCAGCAAGTGCGTGAGGACTGTACAGAGTTACAGGTTGAGGATCTTATGGCAGTTGCGGATGTTGTGATTGACTCTGAGAGATGTACAAGTCAGGATGTGCTAGTAAGAGTTGCATCCCATCTCCGCCTATATTGTGAGCGCGCATCAGGTTATGTTGATGTGATAGTGGGTGGACAATACGGTAGTGAAGGAAAGGGTCAGATAGCTGCATACCTTGCAACAGAGTATGACCTACTTGTTCGGGTAGGAGGGCCCAATGCGGGGCACAAGGTTTTTGAAGAACCAGTTCCATATACCCACCACCAGCTTCCATCAGGTACTAGAAGGAGTGAAAGATCTGATTTACTAATTGGGGCAGGCGCTGTTCTCAATGTAGAGAAATTGATGAAGGAAATTGCTGAGTGTAATGTAGACAAGGATCGACTCAAAATCGATCGGCGAGCGATGATTATTGACCAGCAAGAAGACTTAGAAGATGAGGCCAATCTGGTAATGGGTATCGGCTCAACCGGTCAGGGCGTAGGAGCGGCCACGTCTCGACGCATAATGAGCCGCAATAAGGAAACTAAATTAGCAGGTGATATACCCGAGCTCAAACCGTACATAAGTGATGGTTTAGATGTTTTGCAAAGAGCACTTTCTAAGGGTATGCGGATTTGCCTTGAAGGGACACAAGGGACGGGTCTGAGTCTATACCATGGCAATTATCCATACGTGACTTCGCGAGATACCACAGTTGCAGGGTGTATTGCTGAAGCTGGCATTCCCCCAGCACTAGTTAGGAACATAATCATGGTGTGCCGCACATATCCGATCAGGGTTGAGAGTCCCAAAGGTGGAACTTCTGGCCCCATGTCTCAAGAGTTGTGTCTAAGGACGATTGCCGAACGCTCTGAAATGTCCTTGAAACAGTTAGAGGCGACTGAGCGCACTTCAACAACGAATCGGAGTCGTAGGATTGGTGAATTTGATTGGGACTTACTACGTAGAGCGTCGTTTTTAAATCGGCCAACTGACGTCGCTTTGACATTCACAGATTACATTAATTCTAATAATTCAGATGCAAAAAGATTCGAGCAACTGGACACGAATACTATAAATTTCATTCAAGAGATTGAATGTGTATCTAATGCTAAAGTTTCTCTGATAGCAACTGGCTTCAATCATAGAAGTATCATAGACAGACGCACATGGTGAGGTGAAGTACAATGATAAACGAATTCGTCACTAGATATCCCCGTCTCTTCCATATGGCTGAATATGGTAGTTGGCCTAGTATTCAGCAGCATGGGCTACTCAGCACATCTGCGTTGCTTGACTTGTTTGAGGTCGCGGAGCATAGACGATCTAAGATCGAAACCGAATGGAGACCTGAAATTGTTTCCATTCAGCACTCTCAGTACGGCATCGCTAAGATACGCGACCAGGCGCCTATGCCACCTCATACTCTGGCACCGCAATTGGATGGAATGACGCCCGGCGAGTGGTATGAATTACTAAACGGCAAATGCTTCTTCTGGCTGAGTGAAGATAGGCTCCAAAGGCTATTGAAAGCGGCCGCTTACAGACTTCGGACGCATGACGTGCTTGTCATCGATACCAGAGCAATGATCGAACGGCACATGACAGACATCACATTAACATCATTCAATTCAGGTGTATCGTCATTCGGGCCGAAAATTCGTCGAGGATCCGAGACATTTAAAGGCTTCAGAAATTTCCGAAAAATGCTTGAAGTCGTGGAGTTGGCTGTGGACTATAAGGTTGCTGACATTTCGGATATAACGATTCGTGTAGAACAGAGACAAGGAAGTCAACACCAAAAGGTAATTTGGCAACGTCCAGAATAGACTAGGAACATACAAGTGACTACGCGCAGACGATGGACTAGGGATGAACTGCTGGTGGCGTTCGCGCTGTACTGCCGGATTCCGTTTGGAGTTATCCATAGTAGGAATCGTGAGATTGTTCGGTATGCGGCAGCTATTGGACGGACTCCGGCGGCGCTGTCCATGAAGATGGGGAATATCGCTGGCTTGGATCCGGCGATTACGTCAACGGGGCGGTCTGGGTTGCCGAACGCTTCACGGGCGGATAGGGCTATGTGGGCGGAGATGAATGAGGATTGGGCATCGTTCGCGGTGGAGTCGGAACGGGCTGTGCGGGCGGCACTGGGGGAGAGTGAAGCTGTTGAGGATCTGGACGATGAGGATGCGACGGTCCTTCCGGAGGGACGTGACCGTCTCTCAGTCGCCAAGACCCGGATAGGGCATGATTTCTTCCGGGCCGCTGTCCGGTCGGCTTATGATGGGCGATGCTGCATCACGGGGTTGTCGGTTAGGTCGTTGCTGGTGGCTAGCCATATTGTGCCGTGGCGGGACGATGAAGCCAACAGGACGAATCCCAAGAATGGGCTGCTACTGTCGGCGCTGCACGATAGGGCGTTCGACCGTGGGCTGATTACGCTGGACGGGGATTTTAGGGTGGTGGTCTCGGAGAGGGACACACCGAGGGATGATACCTACTTCGAGGAGTCTATCGGGCAGTTCGCGGGGCGGCGGATTCGGCTGCCGGAGAAGTTTGCGCCGGGGGCGGAGTTTCTGGCGTATCACCGGGAGCGTGTGTTCCGAGGGTAGAGTGCGAATAAGGCGATGGTCTAGGGCGGACTAGATGGCTATGGGGCGGGCTTCTGCGCTGTGTCTCGCTACTATATCGCTCATGCTTCGTCTGAAGGCGGCTTCGTCCGATACCTGGTCTTTTAGGTATGATAGCTCTACGGCTACTTCGTCTATGGGGTCGAAGTCTTCCGTATCCGGGCTCAAGGCAAGGGTTATCACCCGTTCTTCGAGTTCGACCAGGGCGATTTCGCCGTCTATGTAAAGTCTGAGGATTGCAAGAATTTTGTCTCTCAAGCCAACCCCTCCCAACCGCAAGGTGTATGTTCGCGTCGCTAATAGTGAACTTCACGAACTGTACCGTATCTTGGATATTAGACGTAAACTGCAATCCGGTCAAGCTAGAATCGAGGTTGGCAGGTTGATGAGCGGAAGGAGACGGTCGGGATTCCCGCCGGGGACGCAAAGGCGGAAGGAGACGGTCGGGATTCCCGCCGGGGACGCAAAGCCGGATGGTTCGGATAATGCCATCTGTGAACGACTGGTTCATCTGCTATGCTCACCAGTACGCATCGTCTTCCGGAACGGCGATAACGGGCCAGACCCGAAATGGATCGCGGTGGATGACGTCGTTTTCACGCAGGGCGGATGATACGCTGTCTTTTCGGAACAGAGCTTGCTACTTGCGCTGCCCCGCCCGTTTGACATGGAGGGCGCGCTGTTGCAACATGGACGGGCGATATTTTGGATCAGCGGGACGGGAGACGGATTATGCCAGTCATTGACCATAGTACGCAGCCGATGGGGGAGGTGGTGGACAAGCGGGGCTGGCGGGATCTGGTGTCGGGGGAGCATGGGACGGTGTCGCTGTCTATCAGGGAGGTGGTGGTGGAGCCGGGCTTCGATGGCAGGCTGCACTCTCACGACTGCGATCAGGCGATGATGGTTACGGAAGGCTCAATCCAGTTCGTGGTGGGGGATGAGGTGCGGACTGTGAGGTCTGGGTACTCGATGGTGGCTCCGCCGGGTGTGGCGCACCGGGTGGTCAACAATACGTGGGTGGCGGCTCGGATGCTGGTCATCGCGCCGTCGAACGAGATTGGGACTGAATACTTGGGATAGGGGTTCTCTTCCTCGCTCATGGACTCCCGCAGTGGCGGACAGTGGCGCGCGGATGACGGGCGCATCCCTGCCCTTCCCTGGATTCCCGCCTACGCGGGAACGACGAGGTGGGGCGTGGGAACGACGATGGAGCGGGATCGCTGAACCAAGATCAGAATTACACAGGAGTTAGGAGCGAGTCATGACGACGGCGCGGACACGAGACGATCAGCCTCAGCTTATTCCGACGAACGCGGGGGGACGGTCTTTCGCAGGGCCTCCGAAAGCGCTCCAGTCGGCGGTTACGCCGACGGACCTGTTCTACGTTCGCAATCACTGGAAGGGGGCGCCGGAGATCGATCCGGCGTCGTACCGGCTGGCGGTGAACGGCGAGGTGGCGACGGATCTGTCGCTGTCGCTGGAACAGTTGAAGGCGCTGCCGGAACGTCGCTACCAGGCTACGTTCGAGTGCTGCGGCAATGGGCCTATCCCGGAGTACTGGGCGAAGCAGACGCGCTCGGTGATGGAGAAGGTTACGGGTCACGGCATCATGGGCAACGCGGAGTGGGTCGGCGTGTCGCTGTCGGACGTGCTGAACATGGCGGAGGTGGGACCGAACGCGGTGGAGGTGATGTTCGAGGGGGCGGACCACGGCCCGGATGAGGTGGTGGGAGACCCCGAGGAGGTTACCTACGAGCGCAGCTTGCCTATGGAGAAGGCGCTGCACCCGGATACGATGCTGGCGTGGGAGATGAACGGCGAGCTGCTGACTCCGCTGCACGGCGCGCCGCTGCGCCTGGTGGTGCCGGGCTGGTACGGGATGTGCTCGGTGAAGTGGCTTGTGGGCGTGCACGTGCTGGACAAGGCATTCGAGGGCTTCTACCAGATCGAACGCTACCGGGTGATGAACGGACCGGACGCGGACGAGTTCTGGACGTATCTGACGGGGATGAAGGTGAAGTCCATCATCACGGACCCGGCGCCGGGGGATCTGACGCCATGCGGTGACTACACGGTTTCAGGCGCGGCGTGGTCGGGCGAGAGCGACATAACTCGCATCGAGGTTAGCGTGGACGGCGGCGAGTCGTGGCGGGACGCGCGGGTTACGGTTCCGCGTTCTGGCTACTCTTGGACACGGTGGGAGATAGACTGGTCAATCCCGGCTCCTGGCAAGTACGTGCTGATGTCGCGCGCGACGAACGACAAGGGTGAGACTCAGCCGATGGAGTTCCCCAACAAGTGGGACGGGATGGGCTATGGCAACAACATGGTCTTCCGGCACGACGTAGAGGTGGTGTGATCTAGGGCTTGCGTAGGTGGTAGATGATGAAGTTGGGGGCGCGGTACTCGTCGTCGAAGTGGGGGTTGCGCTCTAGCTGTTCGGGCGTGGGGGTTGGCTCGTGGAGGGCTTGGAGGACGAACCCGGCATCGAGGAAGGCGGCTATGTAGCTGGACAGCATCCGGTGCATGTTCATAAATGGCTTGCCCCACCATGTGAACTCGCGGGGGCCTTCGTCAGCGTAGGCGTCTATGGGGTAGAAGAGCTTGCGCCCGCCCTGCGTTATCCAGCCCATCGGCACTGCCATCCGCATGGGGTGGACATTGCAGACTATGAACGCGCCGCCGGGCCGGAGGACGCGGTATGCCGCCTCGATGGACGCGCGGTAGTCGTGTAGGTCAACGAGGACTATGTAGGACACGGCGAGGTCGAAGCTCTCCGATTCGATGCCGTCCAGTGTTTCGGCGTCGCTCAGCAGGTAGGTCTCGTCTGCTACGGCGAGGCGGCGGGCGCGATCCAGCAGCGGCTTGGTCAGATCTATGCCGGTGGCGCGGGCGCCGAGGCCGGCGAGCAGGCGGGTGAAGCGTCCCTCGCCGCAGCCGATGTCGAGGACGCGCTTGCCGGATACGTCGCCGAGCGCGTCCAGCATCCATGAGTCGAGGAAGTCGGCGCGGATGGTCTGGTCTTGGCCAATCCAGTCTTCGGCGGCTCCGGTCCACTGGCTTCGGAGTCGGTCTCGCGTGTTCATGGGCGGGTTCCTTCTTCTGGCAGGGATGGCAAGGGCGGGTTCTCACCCTCACCCCAACCCTCTCCCTGAGGGAGAGGGGGCGAACACTCTCATGGGCAACCACAAGGGTTGCCCCTACATGGCGCGCCATGCGGCGATGCGTTATTCGGCGCCGTTGAAGTGGGGCATCACCTCGTCGGCGAACAGGCTTAGCTGCTGCATGAACTCGGCGCGGGGCATTCCTTCAGCGTAGTGCAGGATTACGTGCTCGAGGCCCGGATACTTGGCTTCGAGGTCGCGGAGGAAGGCTACGAAGTCTTCCGGCGGGCCGCAGATCCACGCCTTCTGCTCTACGCCGTCTTCGATGAACGGGGTGCGGGCGGGGGCGCCCGGAGTTCCCCAGACCCTGCCCTGCTCGTCGGCGTATCGGACGAATCCGAAAGGGGCGAACCACTTGTATCGCTCGTCATGGTAGGGCCGCAGACGGTCCATCGCTTCCTGCTGGGTATCGGCGATGTAGAAGCCGAACTCCAGAGCGAGGTTCTCGCCCAGCTGCAGCTCGCGTCCGTACTTGGCGTTGGCGTCGCGGTACTGCTCGAATATGCCGCCGACCAGCGACTCGCCGGTCAGCCCGACCACGCCGTTGATGCCGTTCTCGGCTATGAAGTCTATGGTCCTGCCGCTGACGATGGGCTGCCACATCTCGACGGGCAGCCGCCTGGGACGCGGGACGAGGGTTACTTCTTCGAGGTCGTATCCTCGGTACTCGACGTCTGGCGGGATTGTGAAGTACTTGCCGCGGTGAGAGAACGACTCTTCGTTGAAGGCTTTGAGCAGCACTTCCATCTGCTCCTGGAAGTACTCGCGATTGGCGTCGTTGTCGAGCACGGGGGCGCCGAACGTCTCGACCTCGCGGCTGTGGTAGCCACGTCCTACGCCGAACACGATACGCCCTTCGGTCAGGATATCGGCGACGGCGTAGTCTTCGGCGAGGCGCAGGGGATGCCACATGGGGACGATGTTGAAGGCGCAACCGAACTTGAGGGTCTTGGTGCGCGACGCCAGGTGAGTGCCGAGCAGGATGATGTTGGGTATGGTCTCGTAGCCCTCATGCTGGAAGTGGTGCTCGGCCATCCAAAGGGTATCGAAGCCGCGCTCGTCCATGAGCGTCGAGAGCTGCGTAGCGGTGTCGAGGCTTTCCATAAGCCTGTCGTTGGCGTATCGCCGGCTGTCGGCGGGCGCGCCGTCGGCGCCCACGTCGTCGAGGTCTATGTTGCCGACGTAGAGGACTGAGAATTTCTTGATCACGGGCGCAGGTCTCCTGTTGTTATCTGGGCCTATGATACGGGAAATGGAGCTTAGGGTGGTAGAGTATGCTGGGCGGGTGAGCGAAATTTGTAGGCACTGGACGGACAACCGCAAGAGCTGCCCCTACGGGTTCGTTCGGCATGGGCGTTTCTGCGGGTTAGTTGGGGTTGTGTTACAATGCGGTTAGGCGCGGCTGTGTGGGTCGCGCGGTAGTTGACGGAGGCAGCGAGATGGCAGACAAGATGAAAGTGGATGTTTGGTTCGATTACGCTTGACCGTGGGTTTACAATGCAGCCGTGTGGCTGGATAGGGTCAAGCAGGAAAAAGGCGATGATCTGGAGATCAACTGGCGGCACTTCTCGCTGGAGCAGATCAACAGCAAGGAAGGGCCGGACTGGAAGGTCTGGGAGCAGATGGACGTGCGCGAGGCGCGAGCGCTGCTGGCGTCGGTAGCCGGCGAGGCGGCGAAGCGACAGGGCGACGCTGAGGCGTTCGATCGCTTCCACCTGGGGCTGCTGACCGCGCGACACGCCGGCGGCAGGGTTCCGCTGAACGAGGACGAGCCGCTGGTGGCTATCGCCGAGGAGGCGGGACTGGACGTGGAGCGGTTCAAGGCCGACCTGAACGACCCGGCGGTGGTCGAGGCGGTGGCCGCGGACCACGAGGCGGCGACCACTCAGGAGATGGGCGTATTCGGCACTCCAACGTTCTTGTTCGAGAACGGGCATACCGCGTACATGAAGACGTTCATTCCGCCGGCGGATGAGTCCGTCGAGGTCTTCGACAGCTTCGCGTCGCTGTTCGGCGGCAGGACGTACGTGGGCGAGGTGAAGAGCCCGCAGCCCCCGTGGCCGAAGGGGGCGCTGGATTAGCACTAGTCATCGGTCGTAAATCTTGCGGGCGTCCTGCGGTTTTGGTCGCGGGACGCCCGCTCGCATCTAAGTCAGGTCGCGCAGTCAGGCGCGGAGGGCAATCATGGTTAGCGATGCGACGCGAAACGCGGTTTGGCAGGGGTATTTGGACGTGGTGCGCCTGACGTACTACTACGAAGTTCTCTCTGACCGATACCAGAGAATCTATCTCACGGTTAGGTTCGCGATGCTCTTCTTTGTGATTGTGAGCGTAGCATCTTCGTTCATGTCCCTACCTCAGCCTGTGACTGCCATAATACTGGTCGGCATAACCGCAATCCTTGTCGCTCTGGACTACGTTGGGGATTTCGCAAGGAAAGCAGCCTTGCTCCACGGAATTTCGAGCCAGGTGAGACGTCTAGGTTTTGAATGGGAGGCGCTATGGCTCGGCATAGATGAAGCCGACACCGAGGATAAGGCAACTCGGCAGAAGAACGTGGAGCTTCAACGACTTGTGACGGATGTCGCGGAGCGCGCTGGCGAAGCCGGCATAACCATTAACAACAAACTGAATCAGAAGTGCATGGAGAAGGCGTATGCCATCGTCGAGGACCGGCACCGCTACGATCAAGGAGAGGTCGCCACGTCCTACGCATCCTGACGAAACATTTGAGGAGAGCGGACCGCCAAGCAGACCATCTCCCGACCCGCCGGCCCCGCCACCGCCGCCAAGACCGACACCCCAGCCTCAACGCCGTCCCCAGAGATAGGAATTAGACCGATCATTCAAACCGGCTCCCTAGACTGCGGGAGCCGGTTTATTTGTTTGGGATGGCTCCCTACCCCATCTTGAGGACGAGTTTGCCGAAGAAGTTTAGGCTTTCCATTGCTTCGTGGGCTTTGGCGGCGTCGGACAGGGGGAAGGTCTGGTGTATTATTCCGCGTATGTCGCCGCGCCCGGCGTGGTGGACTATCTGGCGCATGTCCTCGCGCCGCCCCATGAAGACGCCGAATACGGTCTGGTAGCGGGTGAACATGGCGCCCATCTGCAGCTCGGCGCGGTAGCCGGTGGTTACGCCGCAGATGCCGTAGCGTCCGCCGACGGCGAGGGATCTGGTGGCGGCGGGCCAGAATTCGGCGCCTACGTGGTCGAGCACTACGTCCACGCCGCGACGTCCGGTTATCTCGCGGATGCGGTCGGCTATGTCTTCGGTGGTGTAGTTGATTACGTGGTCAGCTCCAAGCTCGGCGGCTTGGGCGGCCTTCTCATCTGTGCTTGTGGTGGTGATGACGGTGGCGCCGATAACGTTCTTGGCTACCTGGATGCCGGCTGTGCCGACGCCCGCCGACGCCGAGAGTATCAGCGCGGTCTCCCAGCTCTGGAGCGCGCCCCTGCGGACGAGTATCGTCCAGCTTGGGAGATACACGGTAGGCAGAGTGGCGGCCTCTTCGTAAGAGAGGCTATCGGGTATCGGCACGGCGCTGGTGGCGGGTACGGATACAAACTCGGCGTAGCTGCCGCTTCGGGACGAGCCGAGCATCCCGGAGTTCTCGCAGAACTCGTCGGTACCAGCCGAGCAGTAGGGACACTGGCCGCAGACCATTCGCGGGTTGACGACGACTCGCTGTCCGACCTCGCGCCCGCGCACAGCCGAGCCGACTTCCACGATGTCGCCCGCTGAGTCGCCGCCGAGGATGTGAGGGCTGTCGCCGCTTAGGTCGCGTCGCCGCGTGCCGCGCACTCCGGCGCGGGTGTACACGTCGAGGCGATTGAGCGCGGCGGCGCGCACGCGGACTTTCACGTCGTTAGGGCCTACCTCGGGTTCGGGCAGGTCTCCGTACTGGAGTACGGAGGCGTCGCCGTGTTCGGTGATGTAGATAGCTTTCATAGATTCTCCTGCAACAAGCCGAGCTCTTGACCGCAAGCCGGGCGCTTGACCGTTATGGCTGGCGTGGTTGTTTTGTTGGTACGAGGCCGGTGGGATGCGGGTGTTCTCGCTCGTAGCGGCTAGGTCAGCGGTTTGATGTCTTCGATGAATCGAGACAGGTCTTCGTACGTGGCTTCTAGGGTGTCGCCCTGGAAGTTGAGCATCAGGTGGTTGACGCCGAGCTCTTCGAGGGCGACGATATCCGCGGCGATCCGATCCGGGGAGCCGGTGAGTACGAGGTGTCCGCCGTCTTCGTCGAAGCGCTGCTCGGGACCGTACCAGTTGACGCTGTACGCGAAATCCAGCTCGGAGGGGTCGCGGCCGGCGCGTTCGGCGTTAGCGCGGACGCGGGCTTGGTACTCGGCGTACTGCGAGAGCGTGCCTACCGGGAAGGCGGGGTTGCTGCATATGGGGTACCAGGCGTCGCCCAGTTGGGCGGCGCGGCGCAGCGCGGGCGGGCTCTCGCCTCCGATCCACAGCGGCGGGTGCGGATCCTGGACGGGCTTGGGCGCGAAGGCGATATTGGAGAAGCTGGCGTAGTCGCCGTCGAACGACGGGTCGTCGCTGGTCCAAAGCTCCTTGAATACGCGGAGGTACTCGTTGCCGACGGCTCCGCGCTCGGCGTATGGCGGCGCGTCTATCGCCTCGAACTCCTCCTCCATCCAGCCTACGCCGCAGCCTACTATGAGCCGTCCCTGGGACAGGACGTCTATGGTGGCGAGCATCTTTGCGGTCAGCACGGGCGCGCGGTGGGGCAGCACCATGACGGAGGTGAGCAGCTTGATGCGCGAGGTTACGCCGGCTAGGTAGGCGACGGTGGTTAGCTGCTCCATGTATTCGCCGGACTGGGAACTGGTGAACTCGCCGGTTTCGTTGTAGGGGTAGATGGAGTCTATGTCGTTGGGCACCACTATGTGGTCGCTAACGGTGATGATGTCGAAGCCCAGCTCTTCGCCCTTCTGGGCGAGCGCGACGATGTTTTCCAGCGACGCGAGCGGGCCGCGGCTTGGGACGCCAAATCCAAATTCCATTGGACGCTCCTTGGATTAGATATACAAGATTGGGGGGATTTTAACGCAGAGGCGCAGAGGGACGCAAAGGCGCAGGGGATTGAACGCAAAGGCGCGAAGGGGCAAAGGCGCAAAGAGTTTATGAATGACGTCGTGAGTATTATTCGTCATCGTAGATGAATTGGCGGAGGGCGCGGAAGTAGTCTGGGCCGCCGACTATGTGAGTGTCGTTGTGTCCGGCGCCGCGGATGCGATGGAGGCGCTTCGGCTCGTTGGCGGCGGCGTAGAGAGTTTCAGCCATGTCGAAAGGAATGATTTCGTCGCGGTCGCCGTGGACTATCATGACCGGGGATTCGATACTGGGCATCTTGGAGAGGGTGTCGTATCTGGCGTCGAACATCGGCATGACGACGGCTGTGAACCAGCGTGGCCTCGAGCGGTCTGCCATGTTGCGGATGGAGGTGAAGCCAGATTCGAGGATGACGCGACGGACGCGATGGCGGGTGGCGAGCTCGGCGGCTACGCCTGTGCCGAGCGAGCGTCCGAACAGCACGACGTCGCGTTCTGCGTCGAGGCCGAGATTGGACGTCAGGTACGCGAAGGCCGCTTCGGCGTCGGCGTATAGTCCGCGCTCGGACGGGCTGCCGTCGCTGAGGCCGTAGCCACGGTAGTCGAGTATCATGACGCCGGCGCCGGTCATCTCGCGCAGGACGGCGATGTTGTCGAGCCTGTGCGATATGTTGCCGGCATTCCCATGCAGCCAGAGCATGGTGACGTCTGATTCCCCCGGGATATGCCATGCGTGGGCGCGGACGCCGTCGGCCGCTGTGAGGTAAACGTCGTCGTAGCGCAAACCGACGTCGGCTGGGGTGGCGAGCAGCGCCCGTTCTGGAAAATAGACCATGAGTCTGTCGAGTATGGACATGCGGCTCACCAAGATCAGGATTGCGGCGCAGGCGGCGATCGTTAGGCCAAGCGCAGACAGCCGCTTGCGGAGGGTTGCGCGGGTATGGTGCGTCATGAGCGAATCTTAGCACAAGCCACGCGCTTGACCGGAGATTGTGACACAGAGGCGCGGAGGGGGACTGGGTTGCTACGTCTCGCACGCCGTCAAGATCGTGATACAATCGGCGGCATCATGCAGGTCTGGAGGTGTCGGAATGAGACTGGAGAACAAGGTCGCGCTCATCACAGGCGCGGCGCACGGGGTGAAGGGTGAGATGATGGGGTTCGGCGGCGCGTCAGCGTGGATGTTCGCGGAGGAGGGCGCCAAGGTCGCGCTTACGGACGTTGACGTAGAGTCAGGCGAGCGGACGGTGGCGCAGATGCGCGAAGCCGGACACGACGTAATGTTCGTCCGCCTAGACGTTACGAGCGAGAGCGAGTGGCAGGCGGCGATCCAGGCGACTGTCGGCGCCTACGGTAGGCTGGACGTGCTGGTGAACAACGCCGGCACCGGCGGTCGGGCGATCGTGGAGGAGACGACGGAGGAGGTGTGGCAAGGACAGATAGACGTGCATGGCAAGGGCGTGTTCCTGGGGACCAAGCACGCGATACCGCATATGCGCGCGGCGGGCGGCGGCTCGATCATCAACATATCGTCAATCTACGGGTTGGTCGGCAGCGTTGGCTCGACGGCGTATCACGCGGGCAAGGGAGCGTCGCGCATCTTTACGAAATCGGCGGCGGTCCAACTGGCCAAGGACGGGATACGGGTGAACTCGGTGCATCCGGGCTTCATGCTAACGCCGATGACGGCAGCCGGGTTCGACAACGATGAACGGCGCGCGTTCATGCTGGAACGCATCCCGATGGGACGCATGGGCACGCCGGAGGAGATCGCGCGCGGCATCCTGTTCCTGGCGTCTGACGAGTCGTCTTACATCACCGGCTCCGAACTGGTGATAGACGGCGGGATGACGGCGCAGTAGCGACGCGCGGTGGCGATTACGGACTTCCACACGCACATCTTCCCAGAGTGGCTGGAGCGCGAGCGGGCGCGGTGGGCGGAGCGGGACGCGACGTTCGGAGCGCTGTTCGCAGACCCGAAGGCGCCGTTGGCGACGGCTGAAGACTTGATCGCGGCTATGGATGAGGACGGCGTCGAGCGTGCTGTGACGATGGGCATGGGCTGGACGGACATGGAGCTGGCTCGGGCGTGCAACGACTACATCGCCGATGCGGTACGGGCGCGTCCGGACAGATTGATCGGGTTCGGGTCGGTTAATCCAGCATGGGGGCCAGCCTGGGGAAACGCTGCGGCGCGTGAGGCGGAGCGGTGCGCGGGCCTGGGGTTGCGGGGCATCGGCGAATTGCACCCGGACACTCAGGGCTTCGACCTGGGCGACGCGGATACGATGCGTCCCATCCTGGAGGTGGCGGAAGAGTACGGACTGGTCATCACGACACACTCGTCTGAGCCGGTGGGACATACGTATCCGGGCAAAGGTCGGACGACGCCGGATAGGCTGATGCGGTTCATCGAGAACGCGCGGGCGTACCCGACCGTGAAGGTCGTGTGCGCGCACTGGGGCGGGGGTCTGCCGTTCTACGCGCTGATGCCGGAGGTTCGGGAGGCGCTGGCGAACGTGTGGTTCGACACGGCGGCGTCGCCGTTCCTGTACGACGCGGGGGTGTTTCGGATGGTGGCGGGGCTCGTTGGGGAGGAGAAGATACTGCCCGGCAGCGACTTTCCGCTCATCCGGTTCGCGCGGATCCGGCGGCAAGTGAAGGCTGCTGGGATGCGGCTGGATAGGTTGGGTGGCGAAGGAGTGTTCGTGCGCCACATGCCGGCTTCACGACGTGATGGGGGCGCCCCACAGGATTAGTAGCTTCAGCGTGTCGTCTCCCTCGCTGCGGAAGCCGTGCGGAACTCCGGGCGGAGCCATTACAGCGTCGCCGGGGCAGACGGGAAATTCCTCGTCGCCCATCCACATGACGCCCTGTCCCTCGATGAAGTAGTAGAACTCCTCTAGGGATTCGTCCCCTTCGTGGACATGATCGCCTTCGCTCGCTCCCGGTGGAAGCTCCCACACCTCGATGCGGATCGGCAGCCGGGTCGTGTCTCGAAAGAACCTGCGGCGCGTTACCACTCCGTCCCCTTCGTGTATGGATTGAGACCTGATGACATCCTGCTTTTCGTTTTGCTTCCAGTTCATTGCGCATCTCCTCCGAAATGTCATCTTTCAGAGAGGATACTGCGAGTTAGCTGAAAGCGCTAGCGCCACTGGGGGCGCGCATGGACGAGTGGCGGTGGCAGTGTCCTTTTAGGTCGCTGCGGCGGCGAGCGCGCGGCGTGGTCGCTCGCGGATGGCGAGGGTGAACACGGTGGCGAGCATTGACAGGCCGAACATGACGACGAAGGCACCGGTGTAGCTTCCGGTGAAGTCGAAGATGAGGGCGCCGGTCAGGGCGCCGAGTCCGCCGGCTATCTGGTGCGCCATGTTAATGAAGCCGCTGACGCTTCCGAGCTGAGCGACGCCGTATATGTTCCGGGCGAAGACAACGGTTAGGGGCGCGGTTATGGTGAAGGTGAAGCCGTAAACGAGCGCGGCGGCGGCTATGCTGATTGGGTCCTGCATGATGGAGACGTAGGCGAACAGGGCTATTCGCAAAACGAAACACAGGATGGTCGGGCGGACTGCGCCGTACCTGTCGGCGAGTACGCCGGACAGCAGGACGCCCGTTAGCGCGGCCAAGCCCATGAATGCCAGAATGTTGCCCGCGAAGAAGTCCCCTACCCCGCGGTCCTGGGCGAAGGCTACGACGTGGGTGGCGACGAAGAAGTCCTGGAAGCCGCAGATGATGTACATGCCTATCAGCATCCAGAAGTTGGCGGTCGTCAGGATGGCGCGGAGAGGCTGGGAGGGCGCGTCGCCGGCGGGGGCGGGCGGCAGCTCACATGAGATTGGCGGATGCGGGTTTGCGGGCGGCGCCGGCATAGTCGCGCCCGGCGTCGGATTGCGAACGAACAGCAGAATGATGGGGATGACCACGGCGGCGTTGACGACGCCTAGCCAGAGGTAGGCGCCGCGCCAGCCGATTGCGGGTAGGAACGACGCGAGCAGAGCGATGATGACCAGCTGCCCGGTCCCGTTGCCGGTGATGGCGGCGCTGGACGCCAGACCTGTGTTGTTGGGGAACCAGCGACTCATCAGCACGCTGACGGGCGCGACCGTTGTGGTGGCGAATCCGACGGCGTAGAGGATGCCGTACATGGCAAATACGTGCCACGCGGACTGGGAGAATGCGGTGAGAGCGACGGCAGCCGCGCTGATGACGGCGCCGACCGCCATCATGGGGCGAATGCCGCCGCGGTCTATCAGCCTGCCAACGACGGGCATCGCCAACGCGGAGACTATCATGAACAGCAGCAGCGCGGATGACAGAACGGAGCGGCTGATGCCCAGATCGACGGTCATCGGGACGAGCGCGAGGCCGAATACATAGCGGGTGCCGGTTCCGAAGAACAGGACGGCGAACCCGGTGGCGAGTATTGCGACCTGCGGGGCCGTGATGCGGCGTGTCATAGGCATCGGTCTGCGCTCACCGGATTCGCTATTTCATAGGTCTTTCACCTACCGCCAGTAGCGGGAGATGTTTTCCTCTTCCTTGCTCTTCATTTCGAGGAGCGCGGGGCGGCCTTCGCGGTTCGCGGCGAGGGCGCGCTGTATGGCGGGGGCGATCTCATCGGGGTCGGAGACCTTTTCGCCGTAGGCGCCGAGTCCGCGGGCCACTTCAGCGTACTCGCCGCCGAGCGCGTTGCTGTTCCAACGTTCGGTGGCGTACGGCATGTGGTCGTAGTAGTGGGTCATCACGCCGTTGTTGAGGACTACGGTGAGGATGGGGATTTCGGAGCGGGATGCGGTCTCGATGTCGAGGCCCGCCATGCCGAACGCGGCGTCGCCCATGATGTTGATGACCTGCTTTCCGGGCTCGGCCATCTTGGCGCCGAGCGCGAGTCCAAGTCCGTAGCCGAGCTGGGTGGATTTGCCCCAGCCGATGTAGTTGCGCGGGGTTACGGCGGGCCAGAACGGTACGATCTGCTCGCGCGGGTAGCCGGAGTCGTGGGTGATGATAGTCTCGCGCGCATCCACCGCCGCCATAAGCTCGGTGAAGACGCGGTAAGGGCTGATCGGCACCTCGTCGGAGTTGAGGGACGGGGACCACTCCGCCATCCACTCGGCGCGGACGTTGGCTATCCCCTCGCGGACGCCGTGGACGTCGCCGCGTCCGTGCTCTCCGAGTTGACTCTTTACTTCCTCGATCATCTGGCGGAGAACGACCTTCGCGTCGCCGACCGCGCCGTAGTCAGCGCGGTAGTCTTTGTTCACGTCCTCGGCGCAGTTGGTGGAGTGGGCTAGAGTCACGCCTCCGGGCATGGGGGCGTTGAAGTTGGAGATGGTGAAGCTGGTGCCCATGCCGAGCACGAAGTCGGACTTTTCGAGGAAGCGCTGGCACATGAGGGTGCCTGAGGACGCGCCGGTGCCAAGCGACAACGGGTGATCTTCGGGGAAGGCGCTCTTGCCGGCGAGAGTGGTCATGACCGGGACGTTCGTAAGCTCGGCGAACTCGACAAGCTCATCCGTCGCCTCGGCGTACATGACGCCCTGCCCGGCGTTGATGACGGGGGCTTCCGCCGCAAGCAACGCGGACACGAGATCGCGCACATCCTCGGGACTAGCGCCCGACTTGAACGGCTTTATAGGCTTGTAGCCGTCAACGAGCGCCTCCGGCACTTCTTGGATCATGACGTCTCGGGGCAACTCGAGCAGCACGGGGCCGAGTCTGCCATGCTTTAGCTGGCTGAACGCCATGCCCATAAGCTCGGGTATCCGCTCGGGGCTGTTGACGAGGGCCATCCACTTGGTGATGCCGCCGTAGTTCTTGACAGCCTCGAAGTTGGGATGAACGTCCATGCGGTCGAGCGGCTGTCCGCCGGGCAGGCAGAGGATCGGCACCGAGTCGGCGAATGCTTGGGCGACGCCGCCGAAG
This sequence comes from Dehalococcoidia bacterium, assembly GCA_034420955.1. Lineage (GTDB taxonomy): Bacteria > Chloroflexota > Dehalococcoidia > Lucifugimonadales > UBA1123 > VXRN01. The sequence continues at coordinate 57,613 of DAOUKV010000008.1, read as the reverse complement.
GCGTTTTCGGAGCCGGGCCCGGTCTGCATGGTGAAGACGCCGATTGTGTTGCCGTTCTTGATGCGGCTGAAGCCGTCGGCCATGTTGACGCCGGCGCGCTCCTGTCGTGAGAGGATTGGCCGGATGCCTTCTCGCGCGCAGGCGTCTATGAGGCTCTGCGCCGGGAAGGCGGCGATCCACTCGACGCCCTCTTTCTTGAGTATCTTGGCTACTGCCTGGTCTCCGTTCAATTTGGTTCTCCTTAATCTATGTTTGCAACTCTGTTTGGTTTCATACTATGGGGGGTGAGGATCAGCCGTCGCCGCGGTCTCGGAAGAAGGTGCGTCCGCGGTTGGGGCGGATTGGAACGCTTTCATTCGGAGTCGGGACACTTCGGAGGAGGTCTATCAACTCCCGCATGTTATTCATGCGCGCTCTGACTTCCGCTTCAGGCATCCACTGTTCGTAGAAGTTTGAGTGGAGGCCTTCGCCAAGTCCGAACAGTTCGCCGATACGCTCCTGTTCGGTTTCGTCAACGATCTGGCGGGCGACCATGCGAAGCTCCCAGTGTGCGTTGTGGGACATTCCGCGCAGGGTCGCCAACGCTTTTAGCTGCTGGACTGCCGCGTTCCACGCCTTTTCGGATGCCTGCAACAGGTCGCCGCGCTCGAACTCGGCTTCAGCGTGCAGCATGAAGCGGTCTGCGGTCTGCCGAAACTGGCCGGCTATGGCTTCGGGTGTGGAAACGGTTGTCATTCACTGTACCCGGGCGAACTTCTGGAGGCGCTGGCCTTCGAGGACTTCGCCAATGTAGATGTCGCCCTTGGAATCCACGGCGATGCCGTGCGGCGCCCAGAACAGCCCGGCTTCGTGGGTGCGTTCGCCTCCCCACTGCGCGAGGATATCGCCCTCGTTGTTGATGATGGTCATTCTGCCGGCCAGCTCCGGCACGTAGATTTCGCCTTCGGGTCCGACTACGACGTCGGTGGGCTGGCGGAAGCCGTCGAATATCTCCTCGAACTCGCCTTCCTGGTCGAACACCTGGATCCGGTGATTTTCGCGGTCGCAGACCAAGACATAGCCGTCGTGGTCGAGGCCGATGCCGTGCGGGAGGTGGAAGTCTCCTGGGTTGGTCTTGCCGGGAAGTCCCCACGACAGGATGAGCGAGCCGGTGGCGTCGTAGCGGTGCACGCGGCTGTTGCCGTATCCGTCGGATATGAAGATGTCGCCCTCGTCGGTTACTGCGATGCCGGTGGGCAGGTTGAAGGGGCCGGCGGCTTTAGGCACGGGGTCGGCATTCGAGGTGTAGCCGGTCTCGGACGGCTGCCCGGTGCCGAGCTTGAGCAGCAGATCGCCGTCCAAGCTGTACTTGGACACGACGTGGGCGTCGCGGTCGGCGAGATATACGCAGTCGTCGGGGCCTATGTGTATGCCGTGTGGCCCGGCGAAGGTCTCGTCCCAAGTATTGAGGAAGTTGCCGTCGCTGTCGAACACCATCATCTGGTGGGAGGAGCGGTTGAATGCGTACACGTTGTCTTCGCTGTCCACCGCGACACCCGCGACCTGGTGCCACTCGTAGCCTTCGGGGAGGTCTCCCCAGCCTTCTACGAGTTCGTAAGTGTAGTCTCCTGAGCCGTATGTCGTCATGGTCAATCCTCCGATGTGTGGGATAACGGGGGAGGACGCGAAGCGTCCCAGATTGGGCGTATGATAGGGGTTGATAGGGGATGGGTCAAGATACGGCGCCGTCTATCGAGACGTCCAAGACGGCTGGGGCGCCTGATTCGAGCGCGGCGGTCAGGGACGGGCCGATGTCGGCGGGATCCGTTACGGTCTGGCCATGGATGCCCATGGCGCGGGCTACGCCCGCTATGTCGAACGGAACGGGGAAGTCCATCGCCATGTATTGGCTCTGAGGGTCGGACTCGCCGAGGATGTCTCGCTTGTAGGCGTTCATGTTGAGCTTGAGGACGCGGTAGGCGCGGTTGTTGCAGATGACGTATGTTACGGGGATGTTGTAGGCGGAGGCGGTCCAGAGCGCTTGGACGGTCATCATGGCGCTGCCGTCTCCGATGATGCCGACTACCGGCTTGTCGGGGTTGGCGAGCTTGAGTCCAAGCGCGCCGCCCATGCCCCAGCCGAGCGCGCCGCCGCGTTCTCCGAAGATAGTACCGGGCGCGTCGAAGGTCATGTTGGCGTGGATGGCGTCGCGGGTGGTTACGGAGTCGTCGGCGAGCAGAACGTCGGACGGCAGCGCAGAGGCTACTTCGTACATCATGCGCTCCGCCGACATGGGGTTCATGTTCCAGCGGGATTGGATACGGGCGCGGGTGTCGGCGTCTCGAGCGGCTTTGGCCGCCGCCAGGTCCTCCGCCCTGCCCCGCGCGGCTTCACGGCTTGCGCCGCTCATGTCAGATTCGAGGGCGTCGGCGAGGTGGGCAAGGCCGACTTTGGGATCGGCGATGATGCCGATGTCGGTCGGCTCGCTCTTCCCTATCTCGCGGGCTGCCTGGTCCATGTGGACCAGCTTGGTATGGGGAGCGAGGGCGCGTCCGGGATGGTGGAAGTAACCGCTGAAGACGTTGGTTCCGACGGCGAGGACGACGTCGGCGTCGGCGAACAGGGCGCGAGCGTCCGGCGAGACGGGCGCGGAGCGTCCCATGAACTGAGGATGCGAGGTGGGGAAGTTCATCTCGGAGTAAGCGGATGAGTAAACTTTGGCGCCCAACAACTCCGCTACTCGGACGGCCTCGGCGGTTCCGGTGGACTGGGCGAGGCGGTCTCCTACGATGATGACGGGGTTGTCGGCGGCGGACAGCATGGCGGAGGCGTCGGCTATCGCCTGGGCGTCGGGGGCGATGCGGTGGTAGCCGCGCGAGGACGATACTATCTCGACTTCGCCCTCGTCATCCAGCGCGTTGGCTGAGAATCCAACGTACACGGGGCCTGTGGGCGGCGTGGCGGCTTCGGTAAAGGCTCGGCGCATTACGGAAGGCAGTTGTTCCGGGTGGGTTATCTCCGCGCTCCACTTGGTGAACAGGCGGGTCATCTCGTCGAGCTGGGTTCTGCCCTCGGCGAGCTTGCGGACGTCTTTGTTGGCGCTGGTTACGACCATCGGCGTGCCGCCCTCTTTGGCGTTGTGCAGCAGGCTGATGCCATTGGCGAGGCCGGTTTCGATGTGGAGGCTGACGAACGACGGGCGCTTGGTCGAGCGGGCGTAGGCGTCGGCCATGCCCATCGCTGCGCCTTCCTGAGTGGTGAGAATGTATTCGAGGTTAGGGTAGTCTTCGAGCGCGTCCAGGATGGGGCCTTCGCTGGTTCCTGGATTGCCGAAGATGTACCTCACGCCCTCTGCCGTGAGCATCTCCATCAGCGCGCGTTTGCCTGTCATTGTGGGCATGGGGATCCTCCGTTGCGGCGTTGGGGGTGTGTTTGGGCGCAATGGTATCACAGGGACGGGATGGATTCAGGAGACGGCTTCGACGGCCGCGCGGGCGCACTCTTCGTCTTCCTCGCCGGTGCCTCCGCCGACGCCGCAGGCGCCGATGGCAGCTCCATCAACGATGAGGGGGACGCCGCCCAGACTGGCTATCATGTGGTCGCCCTCAGCGGAGCGGATGCCGGTAACGATGGGGCTGCCGGCGCGCTCCTGCATCTCGCCGCTGGGCCTGCCGAACGCGACGGATGCGACGGCTTTGCCCTGGCTGCCATACACTCCGGCCCAAATCGCGCCGTCCATTCTGGCGAAGGCGACCAGCCTTCCTCCAGAGTCGCAGACGGCAACGCTGATCTTGATTCCGAGGTCGTCGGCCTTTGCGATGGCCGCCGCTACCATAGTCTGGGCTTGTTGCAGTGTAACGTTCATGGGGTTCCTCCTAATAGGGTTTGGTCTTCGTCGGTGTCGGGGCCAGGAGGCGGCGCGGGGATTAGCCACCCTAGTCGCCTACGAGGGCGATCAGCTGGTCAATGGTGTCTTCTCGGAAGCGGTCGAGGTCGTCGGCGTCTTTGAGGAGGGCGCCGAGCGTCTGCTCCACAGCGGCGCGGTCGAGGTGGTCGTAGTGCAGGATTACCATCGCGGTCGCCCAGTCGAGGGTTTCGGATACGCCCGGCACCTTGTCCAGACCGGCCTGGCGGGCGCCGTCGACGAAGCGGACGACTTGGCGTGCGAGCTTTTCGTCTATTCCGTCCACTTTGCGTCGGACGATGCGCAGCTCTTTTTCGAGGTCGGGGTAGTCTATCCAGAGGTAGAGACAGCGGCGGCGTAGGGCGTCGGAGAGGTCGCGCGTGCGGTTAGACGTCAGGATGACGAGCGGACGATGCTTGGCGCTGATCGTGCCGATTTCGGGGATGGTAACCTGGAATTCGGACAGCACTTCCAGCAAGAACGCCTCGAACTCCTCATCGGCGCGGTCAACTTCGTCAATCAGCAGAACGGGCGACTTGTCTGGCTGGGTGAGGGCGGCGAGGAGTGGACGTTCGAGAAGGAAGTCTCGACTGAATATCTGCCGCTCGCGCTGCTCGGTTGAGCGTCCGCTGCCCTCATCGAGGCGAATCCAGAGAAGTTGCCTGGGGTAGTTCCACTCGTAAAGGGCGGTGGTGACGTCCAGACCCTCGTAGCACTGGAGACGGATGAGGCGGGTGTCGAGCAGCTGCGCCATGGTGTTGGCTATCTCGGTCTTGCCGACCCCTGCCCTACCTTCGATGAGTAGGGGTCTGCCAAGCGTCTGCGCCATGTAGATGGAGGTGGCGATGGCGGGGTCGGCTATGTAGTCGCGCGATTCAAGCTCGCGGACGATGCGGCGGATGGGATCGGGGTGGTTCAGGGCTGTCCTCGCGTCGTGGCTGTCTTCCGGCGTCTGGCGTCGCGTATTGTAACAGACGCGCCGGTTGTTCTCACGAGGGAGCCTTTCTCAAGGGTCGGAACCACGACTCTACGACGTGGGGCGCGGTTCCCGTCTCTTTTAGACGCTTCATGGCGTCGGCGACGGCGTCGGGATGGATTGCATCGAAGACCTCTGGGGCGGGAACGAGCGCGGTGTTCAAGTCGTTCGGCTCGAACTTGCTGAGGCCGTCGCCGTATCGTCTGGCGGATAGCGAGACTATCTCCCTGCCGATGGACGAGTTGAGGTACAGGAATAGGTGATCCAGATACTGCACGCCATGCAGGTTGGGGTGAATTGATACGGCGGGTTTTGATCTGTCCCTAGTAGAGGGCGGGGCGTCATGCATCCTAGTTACATCGGGTTCTCATCCCTACCCAGTATCTGCTTAATCTTCACCTTTAGCCGCTCTCTGCGAATCTCGTAGAATTTGTTGAACTCAGTTATCGAGTCGGGGACTTTTCCAAGCAGGTGTCGGTCTTGGTATGCCTGTTTGTTTGCAGGGTCAGGGTTATTTTCATCTAACCACTCAGCGGGCATCTTGGCGTGTTTCTCTAGGTTGTCTGAGCCTTGGAGCAGTTGAAGGTTAGCGAGTCCGTCCCTGAGTTGGATGAAATCGTCTATCTTGTCATCTGGAACGTTAGCGGTTCTGAGTCGGGTCTTGGTAAATCTAGATCTCGGGAAGATATGATCAACATGGAAATGGTTATGGAGATCAACGAATGGGAAGAGTAACGATAGCAGTGCAAACGTGAGTGGGTTGCCGTATCGCATATCCGCTAGGTTTTCTATCTCCTCATCTTCGAAGGAGAGCGATCTTCCTCGACTTCTCATTTCCGCATATATCTCTGATATGGGAAAAGCGTCACCGGAGTTATCTTTGATGACCTGCCTTAGAGCTGTCAGGAGAGTGTCCAGTCCACTACCCCATATGCCGGATTTCAGTAGGCTACGGATTAGCCATTCCCGAATCGCTTGTCTATCGTCCTTGAATTGGCTATGCGTTAGATATGAGTCGGCAGGATTCTTAAGATAGAGATAGTATGCAATTGGAAGGATGGAGTTGTTTGCTCTCAAGGACTGCCAATTGAATCCATAGCTAGATGCCAGTCGGACAGTTAAAGTAAGCGCGCGTTTGATGTCGTCCCATTTGCCTTCAAATATATCCATATTCTCCCTGTTAAAGTTCTCGACCTTGAATCCGACACTACCAATATCGCTCAGCATCAGTCCGGCTTTCAGAACAAAGTCCTTGGAAAATGAGAATTCAGAACCGATTCTATTGAGATCGTTCACTAGCCCATGAATCTCTTCCCGCGCGTCATGGTCGTCCCACTGAGCTACTGCGACGGAGAGAAGTAGGTCTGAGTATGAAAGAATCGTGCCCCCGCTGTTTGTGCGAATGAAAATCTGGAGGACTTTTTCAATATCCTGCTCACGTTCTTCGTAGTAAGCGAGCATTTTCTCAGTATGTATAACTTGAAAGAGTCGAAATAAAGTTCTAGACGCTGTTTTGAAGTGCGTCCCTACCTGTTCTGGTAGGAGATTGTCGAGCAGCCAATCATTTACATCAGCCACTTCCTTCATAGCTAGTATGTCCCCGACTGGAAACCAAAACACATTATTCCCGGACTCACTGTATTGATAATCAGTCAGAAAACCGAAACGATATTTCACCTGGTCATCTTCATCGGGCTGCCAAAGCAAGTCAAGATAAAGCTTACGAACAGGGAACGCTTCTGGATTGTTCCACCACAGACGGGGGAGCTTCCATGCCATAGTTCCACTCAAGCCAACGTTAAGTGCAGTCAGGCGCTGTTGACCATCCAGCACCGCCGTCAGTCTCTGGTTGGACATCAACGGAAGAGGCGGGCAGTGAGGGTTATCTCGCTGGTGGTAATTACGAACGAAGTCATAGAATTTAATTTTGTCGCTGTTCTCGGGATCCACTTGCCAGTACAGAAAGGTATTGAAAGGATATCCTTGCATAATGCTGTCGAACAGGTTCTGGATCTGCGATGGTCCCCATACGAATTCTCGTTGTATGGCTGGCAGAATAAGTTGATGTGTGTGTATCTCGTCAAGAGTTTGTTTGATCGTTTTGCCAGTCTGATACATGACAATCCTCACCCTTCCAACATAAGTCTTACAGTTGACAGCCCTCTCCGATTCCTCCGGTTCTGGAGAGGGCTGCCTTGATTCGCCTAAGCGGTCGCGATGTGTAGCACTCGACCGGCTAGTTCTGCATGGCGCGCCAGACTTTTTCGGGCTTGGCGGGCATGTTCATGTGGGTTACGCCGAAGGGGGAGAGGGCGTCTATGACGGCGTTCATTACCGCCGGCGATGCGGCTATGGTGCCGGTCTCTCCGGCGCCCTTGACGCCCAAGGGGTTGGTGGGCGACGGGGTGACGGTGCGGTCGGTGATGATGGACGGGATGTCCTCGGCCGTGGGGATGGCGTAGTCCATCATGCTGCCGGTTACGAGCTGGCCGGACTCGTCGTAGATCGCCTCTTCGGTTAGCGCCTGGCCTACGCCCTGCGCGACGCCTCCGTGGACCATGCCCTCGACTATCATCGGGTTGATGACGTTGCCTACGTCGTCGAGCGCGACGTACTTCTGCAACTCGACCTCGCCGGTGTCGCCGTCCACTTCGACTACCGCTATGTGGGTTCCGAAGGGCCAGGTGAAGTTCTGAGGGTCGAAGATGCTGACGGCCTCGAGGCCGGGCTCGGTTCCTTCGGGCAGGCTCTCGTACCAGTAGGCGGCGAGGGCGACTTCCTGGAAGGTCTTGGCGTTGGCGGGAGCGCCCTGCACGAAGTACTCGCCGTTCTCAGCCACTACGTCTTCGGGCGCGGCTTCGAGCAGGTTGGCGGCGATGCGCTTTGCCTTGTCCTGTATCTTCTCGATGCTCATGTGGATGGCGTTGCCACCGCAGACGGCGCTGCGGGAGCCGAACGTGCCGGTTCCCATCTGCACCTTGTCGGTGTCGCCCTGCACTACTTCGACATCCTCTACGGGGACGCCGAGCTCGGCGGCGGCAAGCTGGGCGAAGGTGGTGTGGTGGCCCTGCCCGTGCCCTGAGGATCCGGAGAAGACAGTTACCTTGCCGGTGGGGTGGACGCGGACGAGGGCGCTCTCCCAGACGCCGGCGCGGGCGCCGAGCGTGTAGGCTACGGCCGACGGCGCCATGCCGCATATCTCCACGTAGGTCGAGAGGCCGATGCCGAGGTAGCGTCCTTCGTCGCGGGCGGTGGCCTGCGATGCGCGGAAGTCGTCGTAGCCGACTAGCTCAAGCGCGCGGTCGAGGCCGGCCTCGTAGTTGCCGCTGTCGTAGATGACAGTGGTGGCGACTTCGTGGCCGTCTTCGAAAGGCGGTATCAGGTTCTTGCGGCGCACTTCCGCCGGGTCCATGCCTATCTCGGCGGCGTATCGGTCCATCATGCGCTCGACCAGGTACGTCGCTTCCGGGCGGCCCGCGCCTCGGTAGGCGTCCACGGGCGTCGTGGTGGTGAAGACTCCGGTTACTTTGCACTGGACGTTGTCTATGGTGTACGGGCCGACTAGCATCAGGCCGAACAGGTACGTCGGTATGGCGGGCGCGAAGGTTGAGAGGTAGGCGCCCATGTTGGCGTAGATGTCGCAACGCAGGCCGGTTACGTTGCCTTCGCTATCCCCCGTTATCTCGACGTCGCCAACGTGGTCGCGTCCGTGCGTGGTGGCGAGGTAGTTCTCCTGCCTGCTCTCGATCCACTTGACGGGGCGTCCGAGGTGCTTGGAGACTACGGCGGCTATGACTTCTTCGGCGTAGAGGTAGAGCTTGCAGCCGAAGCCTCCGCCGACGTCGGGGGCTATGACGCGGATCTGGTGCTCAGGGTGTCCCATGACCAGGGCGAGCAGCAGCCGGACCAAGTGCGGTATCTGGGTGGAGGTCCAGACGGTTAGCTGGTTGGTGCCGGCGTTGAAGTCGGCGACTACGCCGCGCGGCTCCATGGGGTTGGGTATGAGTCGCTGGTTTACTATGCGCTCGGTAACCCTGACCGCCGCGGATTCGGCGGCGGCATCGAAGTCTCCGCCTCCAACTTCCCATTCGAACGCTATGTTGTTGGGAGCGTCTTCGTGCACCTGCGCCGCGCCGTCCTGTACGGCGGCTTCCATGTCTATAACGGCATCGAGTACGTCGTAGTCCACCGCCACCAGCGCGGCGGCATCGGCGGCTTCCTGAGCGCTTCCGGCTACGACGGCGGCCACGGCATCGCCAACGCAGTTCACCTTGTCTATGGCTATGGGAGGGTGCGGCACTTCCTTAGTGTCAGGCACTACCCAGCCGCAGATGAGCGAACCCAGCTCGTCGGCGAGCTGCTGTCCGGTGTACACGGCGACTACGCCGGGCGCGGACTCGGCGGCGGCGGTGTCAACGCCAGTGATGCGCGCGTGGGCGTGCGGGCTGCGAACGAGCGACATGTTGAGCATTCCGACCAGCCGCACGTCGTCAACATATGTTCCTTGGCCAGTGATCAGTCTGGGGTCTTCGCGGCGTTTGATGCTTTCGCCGAGCGTTGCCTGTGTGGTCACGTCGTCCCTCCTTGCGCGACTGGGCGCGACTGGTTGGTTGCTTCGGTGTTATGGGGGTACTTTATCGCAGATAGGTGGAGTAGGCAAGGGTATGGGGTTTGAAGCAGAGGCGCACAGACGCGGAGGCGCCCGAAGGGGGATGGAGGATTTAAACGCAAAGACGCAGAGAATTTTGATGCAGGGGGAAAAGGGATTATTTGCGTTCTCGTACCAAGTAGAGGGCTTGGGACGGGAGGCGCAGCAGGGCGCAGGCGATGAGGGCCGGGCGGATGCCGGCGGTGGTGGCGTAGATGCCCATGACGGGACCGAAGGCGATCTGGCCGAGGGAGTTGCCCTGTTCGTGGATGGAGAACACGGTGGCCCGGTACTCGGAGCGGGCGATGCGGTTGATCCAGGCGGCGGTGAACGGTTCGGCGACGCGGTGCAGGACGTAGGTGATTACGACCATCCCCAAGGCGAGGTGGAAGTTGCCGGCTAGGGCGAAGGCGGCGACGGCGCAGATCATGACGACGTTGTATATGGATAGGACGATGCGGGGAGTTCCGGCGCGCCCGACTGGGACGATGCGCTCGATTATCCAGATGACGAGCAAGCCGCCGAGCGAGGCGGCGGCGTGGACTATGCCGAACCAGACGATGGGGTCCAAGCCGCCGATGACGGGCAGCTCGATTATTGGAAACTCGAACGTATCCAGAGCGTGCTTTGCCCATAGCCTGTCGAACGGCTCTGTGGACATTCCGGCGAATATCTCTATGACAATCAGGGCGGTCAGGACGCGGCTGGCGCGGACGGCGCGGATGCCGGTCTTCAGGACGTTCAAGGCAGCGCGCCACCCTACCCTATCGGCTTCGGCGTAGCCGGCGGCTCCGGACGCGGGGCGGGCGAATCCAGTCTCGGGCATGGCGACGGCCAGGAAGGCGGCGAGCAGGATTATCAACGCGCCTCCGACGATTAGCGCCAATCCTACGCTGTAACTGGCGACTGCGACGCTGAGGGCAATGCCGACGAGCGCTCCGGCGGATTCGTACTTGGACGCTCGGACGAATACGCGGGCGGTCTCGGAGTCGTCGCGGAGTTCATCGGCGAGCCATGCCTGCCGGGCGCCGCTGATGAATGAGAAGCCGACGCCCCAGACTGTCTGGGCGAGCAGGATCGTGGCGAAGACGGCTACAGCGCCTTCGAGGATGAAGCCCATTCCGACTAGGACGAATCCGACGATTACGGACCATTTGCGGCTGTACACGTCGGCCAGCGCGCCGGTGGGCGTTTCGGCGATGAAGAAGGACAGTTCGAGCGCTACGCCGACGAGTAGTAGCTGGAACGGGTCTAGCCGCGCTTCCACGATGCGGTACACGGAGGCGACGGTGACGTAGGTCATGAACGCCATCTCGCCGTAGGCGATCATGGTTACGTAGAGCGGCGCGGGCGGGAGTTTGAGCCGGTTCACGTCAAGTACGCTGGCCACCCTCACCCCAACCCGCTCCCTGAGGGAGAGGGAGTTTCACCCCCATCCAAGCCTTCCCCCATCGAGGGGGAAGGTACTTATGCTGATGTTGGCGTCCGCGGATCACGACGCGGCGATTCCCGCATCCAGGAGCATTTCGGACTGGCGGAGCAGGTCTAGGGAATCTGCCAGAACCGCGCGGACTGCGCGGAGGTACGGGCGGGCGGTCTGCATCGTGTCGAGCAGGTCTTCTATGAGTATCCAGGCGCAGTGGTCTATGTTTTCTGACAAGTCCGGGTTCAGGGGGTCCGTCAGTTTGCCGTCGTAGTCGAGCAGGAACCAATCAACGGTCTTGTTGAAGGGCTTGCCGGAGTAGTAGGAGATGTAGCTGGTCCGGCAGAGGCGCCTTCGGATGGCGAGTCTCTTGCGCCTCAGTCCGGTCTCTTCGGCGATTTCGCGGCGGGCGCAGCGTTCGGGCGGCTCTTTCTTCTTCACCTTGCCCTTGGGTATGTCCCACAGACCGTGCTTTCTTATCAGCAATACGTGGCCGCCGCAGAGCACAAGCCCTCCGGCGGCAGCCATCTGCGGGATGTCGGAGCTATTCATGCATAAGAATCCGTTCTAGGACTTCGACCTGTTCGGGCGCCATGTCCTTGAATAGTACGCCGTCCACGATCATATCGGTCAGGAACGGTTCGTCGTCTTGCGGTTGGATGGATTCGAGGCTGAGGTCTTTGCCGTCGTACTCGAATTGGCTGAGGATGTAGTGGATGACGTTGAGACGCGCCTCGTGCTTGTTGTCGGATTCGATGATTATCCACGGCGCGTAGTCGGTGGACGTTACGGCGAACATGCGGTCCTTGAAGTAAGTGAGCATGTGCCAACGTTCCGCCGCCCTGCGGTCGGTGGATGAGTATTTCCAGTACTGCAGCTCGCTGCTCTGACGATGCTTAAAGCGGAGGTCCTGCGCCTCGCGGGATACCGATAGGTATATCTTCAGCAGGGCGACGCCCTCATCCACGACGCGGCGCTCCCAGTCGTTGACGCGGTTCATGAAGTAATTGTACTGGCGCATGGTGCAGTATCCCATGACGGGCTGGATGAGCGCGCGGGAGTACCACGACCTGTCGAAGATGGTGATGTTGCCGGCTTGCGGGAGCCGCGCGTAGTGGTGTCCGAGCCAGTTCCGCATCTGCTTGGGTGTGGGTATGCCTTGCTCGACGACGACCGCCGACTTTGGGTTGAGATAGTGCGTGATGCCGGAGGCCGTGGAGCCTTTGCCCGCGGCGTCGCGCCCTTCGAGGACGACGGCGACGCGCTTGCCTTGCTGGACGACCCATTCCTGGAGGAGCAGCAATTGAAGGCGCAGCAATCGTAGCTCGGCGCGGTAGGTTCTGTAAGACACGCCGCGAAACTCGGCGACCTCGTATTTGATCGCCGAAGTCTGTGGCAGGATGGTGGTGACAGCTTGCATGGCGCCGCTTCGACCCGCTGACCAAGTTACGTATATGGTATGAATGGTGGGGCGGGGGTGTCAATAGCGGGCGGGTTCGTTCGGACGCATAGCGAGCGCCTACAAAGGACGCCTCTGCGGGGGTCGGCATTGTCGCAATGCCGCGCGCAGGGTGGGCGCTAGGGCATCTTGGCAAGCCACTTGGCGGCGTGGGGGCCGCGATCTACGTCGGGGATGGCGGGGCGATTTTGACGGAGCTTGGAGGTTTCGGCGCGGTCTAATTCCAAGCTAGGGGTTATGGCTACGCCGTAGTCGGCGCGGGCGGACTGGTGGGACACGAAGCCTTCGCGGACGTCTCGCAAGACGGCGTCCGGGTCGCGGTCGTAGGGGTGGCCCCAGCCACCTCCGCCGCCGGTTTGGATCGTGAGCAGATCGCCGGCGCGGACCTGGATGCCTTCGCCGGCAGGCGGGACTTCTCGCTCGTCGGGCGTTCCGGGGTTTAGGACGAAGCGTCCTGGCTGGCCGGCGCGTCCGCCGTTTAGTCCGAAGCACGGGAAGCGGACGTTGTCCATGCGGGTGCTGAGAGTGCAGTCCACAAGCACGCGAACGTCTCTCAGGACGCCGCAGCCGCCGCGGTAGTATCCGGGACCGCCGGAGTCGGGCCGGATGGCGTATCTCTCGATCCGCAGGGGAAACTCGCCCTCTTCGAACTCTATGGGGTAGTTGCGCTGATCCCGGAAGTAGATGACGTTGAGGCCGTCTGCTGTCGGACGCCCGCCCTGCCCCGAGCCGATGCCTTCGCTGAAGTAGAGGTACTTGCCGTCGTCGTCCACGGCGCGGAGGTTGTAGATGACATAGACCGGAGACGCGGCCGGGCCGGCGCCTTCGTTCGTCTGCGCGAGGACGCCGCCGAGGATGTCCATTAGCCTGATGACGGTGTGGCTGCGAAGACCGACGGGCGCTGGGAAGTTGGGATAGGTGATGGTTCCGTGTTCTGTGCGAACGTCGTCGAGGAACGAGACGGCACCCTCGTTCATCGGCAGGCCGGGCTTCATATATGCGAGGTGGCGGGCGAGGATGAGGTTGAACGCGCCCGGGCTGGTGATGAAGTTTACAGGTCCCTTAGCCTGCGGGCCGCTGCCCGTGAGGTCGGCGGTGAGACGTCCGTCTTGGTGGAGCAGTTTCACGTCCACCAGGCGAGGTTCGCCGTCCACGGGGTCGGCGTCCACGTAATCGTAGAAGTGATGCTCACCTTCGGGTATGGTCCTGCGCGCGAAATCGCGGTAAGCCTCTATGCTGCGGCGGACTATCTCGTCGAAAGCCTTCAGAACGGTGGGCGCGGTGTAGCGGTCCATAAGCTCGGCGAGGCGGTCTTCAGCGAGGCGACAGGCCGCCATGAGCGCGCGGGTGTCGCCTTCCAGCATTTCTGGGAAGCGGCTGTTGTTGAGGATTACCCGGTATGCCTCGCGGTTCATTTCGCCTTCGCGCATGATGCGAATGGGCGGGACGAGCATCCCTTCGTGGAAGATTTCGGAGGCTTGGGGCGACAAACTGCCGGCGACACTGCCGCCAATGTCCCAGAAGTGTCCGTAGCTGACTGCGAACGCTACCGGCTCTCCGTCGTAGAACACCGGGGAGGTGAAGCACATATCGCCAGTGTGCTGTATGGCGCCGAGCGAGCGGTGCGGGTCGTTGTACCAGTAGAGGTCTCCGGGACGCATCTCGTCGAGAGGATATTCGCGGAGCACGGGGTCCACGATGCGGGGGCCGGAAGTGGAGAGGAAGCCGTCCACGACGCGGCCTTGGAGGTCGTACACGCCGACGAAGTAGTCCATCTTCTCCTTGATGACGGGGGACATGGCGGTTCTCTCGATGAGAGCTTCCATCTGCCGGATGATGGATGACACGGCGCCGCGGACTATTTCAAGGGTGATGGGGTCTGTGGGCATGAGTCATTGCCTCGTGATAATCAGGTTGGCGTACTCGTCAACGGTGGCAGTGTAGCCGGGGGTTAGCAGGGTGGTTGTGTCGCGCTGTTCGATGACGGCGGGTGCGGAGACGGCGGTTCCCGGGTGGAGGTCGGCGCGTTGGTATATTGGGGTTTCGGTGAATCCGCCGGAGCGCGACAACATGACGGGGCGTGTGGATGCGGGCGCGGGGGACTGACCCTCACCCCTGCCCTCTCCCCGAGGGAGAGGGGGTTTGTCTTCTCCTGTCTGGGGAGAGGGGATATGCCTGGGTAGGTGGCCGATGGCGGTTACGCGGAGGTTGACTAGCTCGACGGTCTGGTGGGGCAGGTTGTAGGTGTAGAGCCGCTCGTGGAGGGCGTGGAAGTTGGTTTCGATGTCGTCCAGCGTCTTGGGGGTTACCGGGCCGTCCGGAACTTCGACGGTGATCTCCCAGCCCTGGTGCAGGTAGCGCATATCCGCGGAGCGGCTGATGCGGCGGTCGGATTCGGGGACGGATTCGCGGCTAAGCCACTCGGTCGCCTGGCGTTCGAGGCGGTCGTAAGCGGCGGCGACGTCGGCAATAGCCGGAAGGGCCGGTTCGCCGGAGTGTACGAACGTCTGCACGTAGTCGTTTCGCAGGTCGGTGAACAGCAAGCCGTAGGAAGACAGCGCGCCGGGCGTGGGCGGGACGATTATGGTGTCCATGCCGAGCAGCGAAGACAGGGCGCAGGCGTGGAGCGGGCCGGCGCCTCCGAATGCGACGAGCGCGAAGTCTTGGGGGTCGAGTCCGCGTCCGACGGACACGGCGCGCATGGCTCCAGCCATGTTGTTGTCTGCTATCTCTACGATACCGGCCGCCGCCTGCTCGACGTTCATGCCCAGCGGCTCCCCTACCCGCTCGCGTATGGCTGCGCGGGCGCGCTCGACGTCGAGGCGCATATCGCCTCCGAGCAGGTGCGGGGGCAGATGTCCGAGCGCGAGCCGGGCGTCGGTTACGGTCGGCTCTGTTCCGCCCTGTGCGTAGCAGGCGGGACCTGGATCGGCTCCGGCGCTGTCGGGGCCGACGGAGAGTCCGCCGGTCTGCGACACGCGGGCTATGCTGCCTCCGCCGGCGCCGATAGTGGCAATGTCGAGCATCGGCAACTGGAGCGGCAAGCCGCCGATACTGCGTTCGACGGTAACGTCGGGCTGTCCGTCGCTGACCAGGCAGATGTCGGCGGAGGTGCCGCCCACGTCAACGGAGATGAAGCTTGGATGTCTCGCCCGCGTCGCCACGCTTGTGGCGCCCATGACGCCGGCGACAGGGCCGGACAGCACGGTGTGGATGGCCTGCCGCGCGGCAAGGTCGGCGCTGGTTACGCCGCCGTTGGACTTCATGATGAACAGCGGCGCGCTGATCCCGTCGCGCCGCGCGGCGGACTCGAGGCCCGCCAGATAGTTGGACACGCGCGGCATGACGTATGCGTTTAGAGTGGTCGCGATGGTACGCTCGAACTCCCGGAACTGGGGCAACACCTCGCTCGATAGCGAAATGGGGACATCCGGCATCTCCTCGCGCAGAATCTCGGCGGCGCGGCGCTCGTGGGCGTCGTTGGCGTAAGAATAGAGGAAGCAAACGGCGACTGCCTCCACGTCCAGATCGCGGAGGGCGCGAGCGGCGGCGCGGCAGTCGGACTCGTCGAGCGGGGCGATGGTCTCGCCGTTCCGGTCGAGGCGCCCGGTTATCTCGAAGATGCGGTCGGGCGGAACCGGGCGTTCGGGCTTGACCCAGCCGTATATGTTGTTGCCGCGCGGAATGTCGTGCCTGCCGATTTCGAGGACGTACTTGAAGCCGCGCGTGGTGAGCAGGCCGACGGTCGCGGGTCGGCGCTCGATAACGGCGTTGGTGGCGATGGTAGTGCCGTGGAACAGTCGCAGCACGTTAGAGGCATCCACCGGGGCGTCGGCGTTCGCCTGCGCGAGACCGTGACGGACGCCCGCCATAAAGCCGTCGGCGAGATCGGCGGGCGTGGACGGGGTCTTCGTCGTCCACAGTCCGCCTCCGGCGCGCTGGACGACGACATCGGTGAATGTGCCGCCAATGTCAACGGCGACATGGTAGTCGGTCATCGGTTATTGGTTTTCACCCCCATCCCCGTATCAAGTACGGGGCAGGCTCTAACCTTCCCCCATCAAGGGTGAAGGGACTTGCGAATAAGCTACTGGAGGGGGGAGTAGTCGGTGGGACTTAGCAGGGTGTTGAAGATTCTGCTGGTGAGGGGGCCATCCACTTCGGAAGCGGATCGCACCTCGTTCCACTCGGGGTCGGCGCGGAAGGACGCCCAAGCGCGCTCGCGCTGTCCCTCGTCCTCGAAGGCGACGATGTAGATTAGGCGGTCTGAGTAGTCTCCGACGGCTGAAGTCCAGTAGCCGATGTTCTTGATGCCGTGTCGCTCGAAGATTCCGAGCGTGTGGTTGCGGAAGCGGGCGTGGAGGGCGTCGAGCTTGCCGGGCGCGGCCTCATAGACGCGGTATTCATAGATCATGGCGGTCTCCTGATAGTTGGGGGATTGCCGATGGTGGGCATGTTAGCAGGGGGATGGGGGCAGGGCAAGGCGAGGATGCGGGCAACGAGCTAGAGCGAATTCCACTCTCGCGTACTGATCTCCAAATCCCGCACAATCTTTCTGATAAGCCCAATGCCCACATCCCTACTCCCGTGCATGGGGACGGGGATCGAATGGCCTGAACGAGAGTGAATCATGCGAGCGTGGCGCCCGCCGTGGACCGGTCCGGAGTATCCAAGCGAGCGGAGGCGGCGAATGACTTCGCGCGACCTAAGGGGAGTCAAACGAGACAATTTCCGTTTTGATCTCCACGCCTGGCAACTGCGGTATGTCCCAGCCCATCTGCAACGCGATGAGGATATTGCCCTCGACGGCGTCAAGCAAGTTGGCTCGCGCTTCCTCCTGGGTGTCGCCCTCGGAGTAGAACCCGATGACGCCCGGCACACTGGCGGTGATAGCGCCATCTTCGAGTTCATACTCGGCGCAGGCTATGGCTGTCTTGAGATAGTCGGACAGCGAGAACAGCTTAAGTTCCACTGGGCTGGGATGGGTATCCGATGACGAGACGCCCCAGCGCTCGTTCACATTCTGAAGTTCTGTCGCCATGCTAATGTGTCCTTGTGGATATTTCTGTTGGCGCGCGCAGGTATTATACCAGAAGCTTGGGACGGTTAGGATCGGACGGGGCTTTGCCGCGTGGGACATTTGCTACTATGATTAGGCGTCGGAGTTGACGATTTGGCGCAGAGTTCGAGATTCGGGATCGGAGTTGGCAGATGGTACGAAAATTGGTCTTGGCGGGGCTGGGTACGATCGTCGCGCTGGCGGTTGCGGGGGTGGCTGCCTATTTCTTCTGGGACTATCTGCTGCCATCATCGGAGCCGGAGAACAACGCGCGCTACTATCCGCAAAACGTCGTCGCGTACACGTGGGTTACGCTGAATCCCGGCGAGGGCCAGCGAAGACATATGCTGGACATGTTCGACCGCCTCGGCGAACTTTCCGAGTTCGATGACTTCCGAGATCGGATTACGGATGACTTGGAATCGGGGACCGCTATTGACTTCGAGAAGGACATTGCGCCGTGGGCCGGGTACGATTTGTCTGCGGCTCTCGTCGATGTCGATCTGGATAGGGAGTCTGTTGAAATCGCCGCCACGGTGGGTGTAAGGGATGAGGAGGCGGCGTCTAGGTTCCTAGACAACTGGCTAGGCTATATGAAGGCCGAGACTGACGCTGACTTCGACCGCGATTCGTATGGGGACTTCTCTATCTGGGATGACGAGGAGAAGTTTCAAGTGTATGCGCTGTCGGACGACTTGATGGTGTTCGCGACTACGCGGAACCTGATGGAAGATACGCTAGATCGCATCGAGGGCGATTCGGACAGGACGCTGGCGTCAAGTGAAAACTTCCAGATGGCGAGAGCGGCGCTGCCGGACAGGCGGTTCGCTTCGTTCTACGTTGACGTTGACAGGGCGCTGGACATCGAAGACGAGATTAGGGACCCATCCATCGTGGGGGCGCTCGGCGGCGATCTATTGACGGGCGATGGGTACCTCGGGGACTCGGTGGACGACCTCTGCGGTGGAGACATGTTCGACACTCCGGCTTGGCTCGCCGGTTCTCTGGGATGGATCGAGCGAGGCTTGGTCTTCGAGCTTGCCAGCCCGTCCATAGAGTCCGACTGGCCCGAATCACGCGGGCTAACCGATGTGGCCGAGAATCTGCCTGAGGATACGGTCGCGACGTTCGCGGTGTCGTTCAATCCAACAATGGATGACTGGCGCAGTTCGCTGGACAGATGCGATATCGTCGATATCTTCCCGGAATACGACTACATAGTGGAAGAGATAGCTTGGAGTCTGGGCGGAGACGTGTACGACCAGGTGGCGTATCGCGATGATCGGACGCTGGCTGATGCGCTGGACACCGGCTTGCTGATAGTAGAACTGGCGCTGGGTATCGACTTGGAAGAGGACCTCTTGGACCATCTGCTGGGCGACGCCGTACTGGCGGTGCGCGAGTTCGACTTCCAGGACGTAGCGGAAGATCCCGAAGCCAACCCGGTCGAAGTGATGGCGCTGCTGTCGTACCGTGAGGGCAGCGAGGAATACCTGGCGGATACGATGGGAGACGTATCGGCTGAGATAACCGACCGGACCGGGGCGGATGCCAACTCAGTGGAGGTAGGCGAGTACGCCAACGCTTACGTCTTCGAGAATCTGGTAGCCACAGGCGGATACTCGCCCGGCTACGCCATACACGACGGCTTGTTGACGTTTGGCGCCACGGAGGGCAGTCTGCAGGCGGCGGTTGAAGCGCAAATTCGAGCCGGGGACAGCTTGGCGTCAAACACCGAATATCGCCGCGCAGTGGACCATCTACCGGACGACCGAACGATGTTCGGCTTCGTGAACATCAATCGCATCGTAACCAACATAGACTGGCGCGACGCGGGATTGAGCCGGGGACAGTACGAGTTGCTAAGCAGCCTAGGCGCGACGGCGATGTCGGCAAGCTCCGACGGCGGCCACGACAGGTTCACAGTTACACTGACGATGTTCCCGGAGGAGTAATTTTGGCGAATGGGACGAATCGGTGGTCAGCCACCGGACTTCACCCTTGGTGGTGATCCGGTACGGTTGAGCGATTTGTGGGGTGAGGGGTTGTGTGCGAGAATCGGCGCAGTTTGGGAAGGAGATTGGAAACATGGTACAGGGTTTGGATTCGGGAATTCGGGGCGCGTTGAGCATTGATATGGTGGTGGACATTACTACGACCGGGCGGCGGTCCGGGGAGGCGCGGCGCATAGAGATTTGGTGCCATCTGATGGACGGGCAGCTGTTTCTGGCAGCGTCGCCGGGGCGTCGGAGCTGGTACGCGAATCTGGCGGCGAACCGGGAGGTTACTCTGCATCTGAAGGACGAGGTGAAGGCGGACATCGCGGTTCGGGCGCGTCCGATTACGGCTGAGGCGGAGCGTCGGGACGTGTTCACGCGGCTTGCGGCGCAGTCTGCGTTCAGGCAGGGACAGGGGCTGGACGTCGAGTCGTGGGTCGCGGGCAGCAAGCTGGTCGAGCTGGTTCCGACGAGCGGGTAGCGCGATGAACACGCCGGAGACGGGGTTGGATATCGGATCGGTCGAGGCGGCTATGGCGGGAGCCGTCATCGGGCAGCGGATCGTGTACCGGCTTCGGACAGGCTCGACGATGGATGACGCTCGCGCGCTGGCTCATGGGGGCGCGGCGGAGGGGACGGTGGTTGTCGCCGAGGAGCAGGGCGCGGGCAGAGGTCGGTTCGACCGGCGGTGGGTGTCGCCCCCCGGACTGAATCTCTACTTTACGATACTGCTGCGTCCGGAGCCGTCCCAGCTTCCATCTATGAATATGGCGGCGGCGCTGGCGGTGCATGGGATGGCGTCTGAAGCGACCGGGTTGGCGGTGGCCGTGAAGTGGCCGAACGACGTCCGCATCGGTGGGCGCAAGCTGGGCGGCATCCTGGTCGAGACGGAGTTCGACGGCGGAAGGCTGGCGCACGCGCTGGTGGGAATCGGAATCAACGTGAATTTGGACGTGAGCGAACACGCGGAGATTTCGGAGATAGCTGCCAGCCTGCGCTCTGCGACGGGACGCGAGTTCGAGCGCGAGGAGATATTGGCGGTTGCGCTTCGCAAGTTCGACGAGTTGTACTCTCGAATCCGCGCCGGCGAGTCGCTGGCGGAGGAGTGGGCGGCGACTTTGGAGACGCTTGGCAAGCGCGTCGAGCTCCGCTGGGGCGACCGGCTGCTGCGCGGCGTAGCGGAGGGGGTGAACGACGCTGGCAACCTGATTCTGCTTCAGGACGACGGGGAGCGGGTTAGCGTGGTGGCGGGTGAGGTTACTTCGCAGGTTTAGATTTGACGCAGAGGCGCGAAGGCGCGAAGGGATGATCGATTTAACGCAAAGGCGCGAAGATGCAAAGGTTTGATTGGTGTAGCTATAATTGCAACTGCATCGTCGAGAAGCGAATCTGAGTTGGGAGTTTGGAATATGCTGGAAGAAAGGTTGAGCCTGGAAGGCAAGTCGGTCGTGATTACGGGCGGCGGAACCGGTCTGGGACGCGAGATGACCCTAGCGATGGCGCGCGCGGGCGCGGACATCGTGATAGCGGCGCGGCGCGTGGGGCCGATAGAGGAAGTGGCCGAGGAGGCGCGCGCGCTGGGACGCAAGGCGTTGGCGTTTTCGACGGACGTTACCGATACGGCGCAGGTGGCGCGGCTGATGGAAGACTCCATCGAGGCGCTTGGCAAGGTGGACGTGCTGCTGAACAACGCGGGAATAGTGCGCGGCCAGGGCGCGACTCCGATCTGGGAGATAACTGACGACGACTGGCGCATAGGCATAGACGTCAACATGTCGAGCGCGTTCTACTGCGCGCGCGCCATCGCCAAGCACATGGTAGAGCGCGGGGGCGGCAAGATAATCAACGTATCGTCCGGCTTCGGATACCGTGGGGGACGGGACAACTATATGTACTGCGTCGGCAAGGGCGGCATCGTGAATCTGACGCGCGTTCTGGCGACGAGCCTGGGTCGGTACGGCATTACCAGCACGTGCATCGTGCCGGGCTTCATTCCGACTGAGGGTACGGACGAGTCGCGGCTAACGCTGCCACGCGGCGAGTTCATCCCGATAGGGCGCGTGGGACACCCGCGCGAGATGGGCGCGGTGGCGGTGTTCCTGGCGTCCGGCGCGTCGGACTATATGAACGGCGAGTCGTTCGCGATAGACGGCGGCGGACTGGCGGGCGGCGCGGCTCCAACGGGCCACGCGCCGGAGATTCCACTGGTGATATAGGGTCTGAATGAATTTAGCGCAAAGGCGCGAAGAAGCGGAGACGCAAAGTAATAGATAGAAGACGATTGCGTCCATGCGTCTTGGCGTCGAGTGTAATAGTGTAATTGAGAGGGTGAGAGAAAGATGGCGATACCGAGCGAGTGGGAGCTTACGGGCAAGAAGGCGATCATTACGGCTGACAGGCGCGGATGGACGCCATACCTGGCGCGCGCGCTGTCGGAGGCGGGCGCGAGCGTGGCGGTGGCCGGTTCGGACGCCTCGGACATGGCGGCGGCGGTGGACGCCGTCAACGAGCGGGGAGGATCTGCCGTCGGAATCGAAACCGATTTGACGGATCGGGTGAGTGTGGAGGCTATGGTCTTCGCGGCCTTAGAGGAGCTTGGGGGTGTGGATATTCTGGTGAACAACGCCTGCGCGGAATTCGGCAAGCGGTTCGAGCACGTTTCCGAGAGCGAGTGGTCGCAGCTTATGGATTTCAACGTGAAGTCTGTGTTCCTTACGTGCCAGGCGGTGGGGCGGAGGATGCTGAGACAGGGCGGCGGGCGGATAGTGAACATTGGCTCCGCGCTGTCTCAGCGCGGGCTGTGGAACTCGGTGGCGGTGTGCGCGGCGCAGGGCGCGATACACCAGATCACGATGTCTTTGGCGCTGGAGTGGGGGCGCGAAGGCATCCGGGTCAACGGCATAGGCGCGGGCTGGATGTCCACGGACGAGCCCTCGGAGGAGGACCAGCGCGAACTGCTGGTGCGCTACCTGCCATCGCGGCGCAAGGGCCATCCGACCGATCTGGCGGCGCTGATGGTGTATCTGTCGTCGGACGCCTGCGACTTCGTAACGGGGCAGACGTTCTTCATAGACGGCGGGGCGCTGGCGCACGCGTGAGGATTCTAACGCAGGGGCGCGGAGGGAATTTAACACGAAGGCGCAAAGGCGCAAAGTGAGTCGTAGGGTCACGAGATCCTGAAGCGGCGAAGGCGCGAGAGTTAGAGCCTCGCGAGGGCTGGGATTAGGAGCGCCTGGACCAGGATGATGACCAATATGGCGATCATCGGCGATAGGTCGAACATGCCCATGCTGGGAAGCAGGCGTCGGATGGGGGCGAGTATCGGCTCGGTGATCTGGTAGATGGTTCGCACGATGGGGGCGAACCTGCTATCGGGGCCTATCGGAATCCACGATACGATGACGCGCGCCAAGATGGCTATGTAGAGCGCGGTCGCAAGTACGTCCAAGAAGGTTATCAAGTAGCCGGTCATTGCCCTACCCGCCCAGCGCTTTGGATTTTTCGTATGCGGCGTTGACGGCCGAGAAGACGAGGGCGCGGAAGCGTCCGTCTTCGAATGCGCGGAGCGCCTCGATAGTGGTGCCGCCCGGAGACGCTACCATGTCTTTCAACTCGGCGGGATGTATGCCGGTGTCCTTGACCAACTGGGTACTGCCCAGAACGGTCTGGAGGGCGAGCTGCCACGCTACGTCGCGCGCCAAGCCGAGATATACGCCGGCGTCTATGAGCGATTCGATGAACAGGAAGACGTAGGCGGGGCCGCTGGCGCTGAGCGCGGTGGCCATGTCTATCATGCTCTCATCGTATGCCTGAATCTCCTCGCCCAGAGTGCGAACGATGCCTCGCGTGGTCTCTACGGTCTCCGGCGGCACGGATTCGGACGCCATCCACATGGTGATTCCGGCGCCGATCTGCGCGGGGGTGTTGGGCATGACGCGAATCACGCGGTCGTGGCCGAGGCCGGTCTTGAGTCTGTCTATCGTAGCGCCGGCGACGATGGACAGGATGGTGTTTTCTTCGGAGATGTTGCCCTTCAGCTCCGGATAGACGTAGGGCAACGTCTGCGGTTTGACGGCGAGCGCCGTAAGAGTCGCGGACTCGATCGCCTCGAGGTTACTGGGGGTAACGCCGACTCCATAGGTCTCTGAGAGGTGAGAGCGACGGGCGCCGGCAGGCTCGCCTACGGTGATGTCGGACGCGGGGGCGAGGCCGGTATTGACGATGCCGCTGATGATGGCCTCTGCCATCACTCCACCGCCGATGAATGAGATATTCATGGGGGTTCCTTAGTCTT
Source organism: Dehalococcoidia bacterium (assembly GCA_034420955.1). Taxonomy (GTDB): domain Bacteria; phylum Chloroflexota; class Dehalococcoidia; order Lucifugimonadales; family UBA1123; genus VXRN01. Next base: position 33,874 of record DAOUKV010000008.1, on the reverse strand, counting down.
TGGTTGTTGGTGGTTAGTCTTTAGTTGGCTTAGGGCAGCGTTTTCACCCTCACCCCAGCCCTCTCCCTGAGGGAGAGGGGTTATGGAAGTATCGAGTCGCTTGCCAGCGATACGGCCACTCTGATGGACTCCGCCATGCTTTCAGCGTCGGCTATGCCCTTGCCGGCTATGTCGAAGGCGGTGCCGTGATCTACGGACGTGCGGATGAACGGCAGCCCGAGGTTGACGCTGACGCTCTTGGCCCAGTCATATACCTTGATGGGGATGTGTCCCTGGTCGTGATACATAGCGATTACGGCGTCGAACTTGCCGTCTATCGCCTGGTTGAACACGGTGTCGGCAGGGACGGGGCCGGTGGCGTCTATACCGCGCTCGCGCGCCAGTTCGACGGCGGGAGCTATCTGGGTTGCCTCCTCGTCGCCTATCAACCCGCCATCGGATGCGTGTGGGTTGAGCGCGGCGACTCCGATACGAGGAGCGTCGAATCCCCAGTCGCGGAAGCAGGCATCGGTCAGTTCTATCTTGCCAAGAACGTTGTCCACGGTTACGTAGTCGCAGGCGACGCGAAGGGAGCGGTGGGTGGTCAGATGCACCACACGCAGGTTGCGCGCCATCAGCATTGTGGCGACGTTGGAGGACCCCGTTTGGCGCTGGAATATCTCCATGTGCCCGATGTCTCGGTGTCCGGCGGCGGCGCACGCCTCTTTGTTGATGGGCGCTGTGGCGATGGCGGCGATCTTGCCTGACGCGGCGAGCTCGCCAGCGCGCAGTATCCACTCGACCGAAGCCTTGCCGGCGAGCGGGGACACGGCGCCGTACTCGATCTGCGAGAAGTCCAGAGCTTCCATGTCCAGCACGTCTATCTCATCGCGTCGCCCGGCGACGTCGGCTACGTCGTGAACGACGCGCGCGGAGCCTCCGGCTTCGATCAAACGCAGCGCGGCATCCATAGCCGCCGCGCTGCCGATGACGAACGGTTTGCACTTCTCGTACACCCAGTCGTCCTGGAGCGCCTTTGCGGTAACTTCTGCGCCGATGCCAGCGGCGTCGCCCATGGTGATGGCGACCAAGGGGCGTTCGTTCATGGATGGGGTTCTCCGTTAGTGGGGTGTGAGCGCCATTATACGCTTTTGGGCGCGGTGGGCGATAGTGGGGATTTTAGCGCAGAGGCACAGAGGAGATTTCACTCCCACCCTAGCCCTCCCCCATCGAGGGGGAGGGGACTTTGAGCGGAGCTATTCGCATTTGCTGTAGCCGCATTCCAGGCAGTTTAGGCAGCCTTCCTGCGGAATGAGATTGCCGGAGCACTTGGGGCAGCGGACGGCGAGGGCGGCGGGTACGAACCCACCTCCTGAGCCGCTTCGGGCGGGGGTAGCCGGGAATAGGCCGGGCTGCACCGCGGAAGGGCGCGTTGGTCGCTCTTGGGCAGACGCGTCTATCGTGGCGTGGCCGTTCTCCAAGTGGTTCGCCAAGACGCTCGCCATGGCGTCGGGCGCGGAGCGGATCAATTTGCCGTCGTCCCATGCGGGGCAGCATGTGATTCCTTGCAACTGCTCTATGATATGGTCGGGCGCGATACCAGCGCGGAGCGCGAGCGACGCGAGACGCGAGACAGCTTCGAGGTTGGCGGAGTCGCATCCGCCGGCTTTGCCGAGCGCGGTGAATACCTCGAAAGGCTTATCATCCTCGTCGAAGGAGATTGTGACGTACATGTTGCCGTGTCCAGTGCGAACGCGGTCGGTAACGCCGAGCACGGACGCGGGGCGGTCTCTGCGTACCATGGGCGCCGGTTGGGCTTCGTTAGAGGCATCTTCGGATTCGGCGCTCGTCTCGAGGACCTGCATGGACTTGGAGCCGTCGCGATACACGGTAACGGCTTTGCATCCGGTTTCCCACGCCAGTTCATAGGCGGCGCGCACATCTTCCACGGTGGCGCTGTTGGGCAGGTTGATGGTCTTGGACACGGAGTTGGTTACGTGCTTCTGCCAGACTGCCTGCATTCGTATGTGCGCTTCCGGGCTTATCGCCATAGAGGTGCGATACACCGCGGGGTCGAGGCCGTGTTCACGCAGTATCTCCTCAGAGGAGTCGGGGTTGCCGGTGATGCGTCCGAGCGCGTGTCGAACGCGGGCTTCGTCGCCGAGCGCGGCGTTGAGCGATTCGGTGATCGAGGCCGGCGCGTCGAGCAGCCGCGAACTGCCGCCCTCTTGGTCTTTCCACAGCACGTTGGACCACCATGCCAGGGCGAAGTGCGGCTCGATGCCGCTGGAGCATCCGGCGAGGCGGCTGATCGTTCCGGTGGGCGCGATGGTAACGACGCTCGAGTTGCGGACGGGCGGCATACCACGCTGGGCGAGGGCGGAGCGTTCGTATTCCGGGAACGGACCGCGTTCGCGGGCGAGGTTGGCGGATTCGTCCCAGGCGACGCGGTTGATGAACGCGCCAAGCTCGTCGGCGAGGTCCAGACCCTCTTGGGAGTCGTAAGGCACGCTCATGCGAACGAGCGCGTCTGCCCACCCCATGACGCCGAGTCCGATTCGTCGCGTCGCCAAGTTCACCTCGCGCAGCTTGGACAGCGGGAAGGTGTTTACATTGATCACGTCGTCAAGGAAGCGGACGGATGCGCGTATGGTGTCTTCGAGCGCGTCCCAGTCGAACGCGCCGCCGTATACGTGAGCGTCGAGGTTTATGGAGCCGAGGCAGCAGTTGCCATAGTCTTCCAAGAATTCTTCGCCACAAGGGTTGGAGGTCTCGATTTGTCCCAGCTGCGGGTTGGGAGCGGTTTCCCACACGCGGTCTATGAACACTACTCCCGGGTCGCCAGTCTTCCAAGCGGATTGGGCTATTTCGTTCCACATGTCACGCGCGCGGATGGTGGATATGACCTCGCCGGACGGCCCGTCGCCCTCGTCGCGCGGGTTGATGAGGGGCCATTCGGCGTCGTCCTTGACAGCCTGCATGAAGGCGTCGGTTATCTGGACGGATATGTTGAAATTCTGGAGGGTGTCGTCGCCGTCCTTGCAGGTTATGAACTCGCGGATGTCAGGGTGCGAGTCGCGGAGCTGTCCCATGTGCGCGCCGAGTCGGAACGCGCCCTGCGTAAGGGTGGCGCCTACGGAGGAGTAGAGCTTCATCACGGCGATGGGGCCGCAGGCGTGGCCGTGCGTGGTCTTTATCATGTCGTTGCGAGGGCGCAGCTTCGAGAAGCCGAACCCTATGCCGCCGCCCCATTTTTCGATCATGGCTGCATCGTGCGCTACATCCATAATGGATTCCATGTTGTCGTCGGGGGATACGACGAAACACGCGGAGAGGCAGCCGCGCCCTGTGCCGGCGTTTACGATGGTCGGCGAGTTGGGCAGGAACTTTAGCGAAGTGAGCAGATCGTAGAACCTGTTTTCCCACTTAGTTCTGTCGGACGACTTTTCGCCCTGCGCGATGGCGCGGGCGACGCGGCGGAACAGTTCTTCGGGCGTCTCGATGACGTTGCCATCGGCGTCCTTGCGCTGGTAGCGTTGCTCGAGGATGTGAGCGGCGTTTTCGGAGAGTTCTAGCTCGGCGTCGTATGCGGCGGCGGTGTCTGCGATTTCGGACGCGCGAGCGTCGCCGGCGCTGGCGAGCAGGCTTTCGATCTGGGCGCGGAATTCGGGGGATTCGGCGATCATCCGCTCCAAGTCGTGGGCAAGGCTGCCGTTGCCGTTGCCATTTGTGGTTGCGGGCTTGGGATTGCCTATCATGGTCGCCTCCGGTGGATGGCTGTCAGAACAATTGTATCAGAAGATGGGGTATCCCGCTATCGGCGGAATGGATTGGGAATTATGCCATCAAAGGTTTGGGGCATGTCTTAGCTTTCTTTGGTTGTTTGTATTGGATTATGGTTATACATTGTGTCCAACGCGGTTTCGCGTGTGAAAACCATCTCGTTAGGGGTAAGGGCTAATATAATCCACACATAGGAGGCTGTCAAGCTCAAGTCAAGGATATGGATTTTAGCGCAAAGGCGCAGAGACGCAAACGATTTCGGTTTACGATAGACTAGGCCGGCGGCGGCGCGATAGGCGAAAGGGGTTCTACGCTGGGGCAAAAAAGTAGCGGCATGGGCGTTTCTGCCCATGCCGCTGATGTTGCTGGCTAGGAATGTTGCGCTTGCGGTTAGACGCCGTTTCGGGCGCGGGCGCGCGAGTAGCGCCGCAGGAACGGCGGGAGATCTATATCGCGTTCGCCGGCGCTGCCGTTCTCGAGAGCTTCGGCCAGCATTCGATCTACCTGAGCCTCGCGTTCGTCGACGGTTCCCTCCGTCGGGAACCCGGTGGCGACGATGGTGAGCTTGACCTCGTTCTCCATCTTGAGGTCGGTGACCATGCCGAAGATGATATTGGCTTCTGGGTCAACGACGCGCTTGATGACGTCGGCGGCCTCGTGCAATTCGTTGAGCTTGAGGTCGCTGCCGCCGGATATGTTGAAGAGGATGCCGCGCGCGCCTTCTATGGACACGTCGAGCAGCGGATTGGTGATCGCCTGCTGAGCGGCTTCTCGGGCGCGGTGTTCACCCATGCCCCAGCCTATGGACATCCAGGCGGGACCTGAGTTGCGCATGATGGCGCTTACGTCGGCGAAGTCCACATTGATGTCTCCGGCGACGGCAACGAGTTCTGCTATGGACTGAACGCCCATGCGGAGTACATCGTCTGCCAACTTGAACGCGTTTTCGGCGGTTATTTCGTCTTCTGAGATTACGTGCAGACGCTCGTTCGGGATGACGAGCAGGGTATCCACGTGCTCGCTGAGGCGTTCGATGCCGGCCTCGGCGACTCTCATGCGACGCAAGCCTTCAAATTCGAAGGGCTTGGTTACGACGCCAACAGTCAGCGCGCCGGTCTCTTTGGCGATCTGCGCGATGACGGGCGCCGCTCCGGTGCCGGTTCCGCCGCCCATACCGCCGGCGATGAATATCATGTCGGCGTCGCGCACCACCTCGTAGAGGTCTTCCATGCTCTCTTCCGCCGACCTCGCGCCCATCTCTGGCATCCCTCCGACACCCTTGCCCTGGGTGAGCTGGTCGCCGATCCGTACCTTCACCGGCACGTCGCTTCGGATGAGCGCTTGCGAGTCGGTGTTGACGATCATGTACTCCACGCCAGGGATGCGCTCTCTGTACATTCTGGAGACAGCGTTGGAGCCGCCGCCGCCCACGCCCACGACCTTGATGCAAGCGAGGGTCTCGTGATCACCGTGATAAGTTGTCATACCAATCCCCCATTCTTGATTTAGTGGTTACGAAACTATCTTTGGAATAGCCGCCGGAACAGACTTGGCCGTTCTTCGGGCTGCTGTGTGTCCGCCTCGAGGAGTTCTTCTGATCCGGCGGCGTCCGCCGGCTGCTTGAGCGCCCAGCGCAACAGCCCGACGCTGGTTGAAAACTCCGGTTCTCGCAGGCCCTCCGGCAGGTCCAGCGCGGGATCGGGGCCCGCGACGCGCACGTTAGGCGTTAGCCGCTGCTTGAACAGGTCTTCCATGCCGACCAGCCTGGAGCTTCCGCCGGTGAGCACCAAGTTCGCAGAGCCTGGGTCCTCGATGCCTGCATCGATCATCTTGAGGCGAATCATTCTGGACAACTCGAACACCCGTTCACGCAGAAGTTGGGACAGTTCGCGCAGCGCGACGTGACGCTGTCGCTCGCTGCCCTGGCCGTGAACCGGCAGGACTACCTCATCTGCGGCTTTGAAGCCTGTAGGGTCGGTGTTGCCCTTCTCGATCTTTGCGGTTTCGGCGGAGGTGTAGTTCGTTCCGTACGTTACGCAGATGTCGTTGGTGAACTGGAAGCCGCCTACAGGCAGAATCGCCGTGAGTTGAACGCAGCCGCGCTCGAACACGATGACGTCGGAGGTTCCGCCGCCTATGTCCACCAAGACTACGCCGTCGAACTTCTCACGCTCGGTGAGAATCGCTTCGGCGCTGGCTATGGGATCCAGGACCATACCCTGGACCCGAATGCCCGAGCTTTCGATCGCGCCGCGCAGACTTTGGACGGAGTCGTCGTCCGCCAAGACGAGATGGCTTTCCACGTCGAGCCTGCTGGTGTGCATACCCAGCGGATCGCGGATCCCTCCCTGTCCGTCGAGCGAGTAGCTCTTGGGCAGAGCGTGGATGACCTTTCGTCCGGGCCGAGCGCTAACCTTGGCTACCGCCTCCGGCACGCGGTCGAGGTCATCTCGTGTGATGACGCCGCGCGAGGCCGCCCCATTTATGCGATCGAGGCGATTCTCGAACGAGACGTGCGATCCGGAGATGCCGATGTACGCGGACTTGACGGTTACCGACGCCTGGCGAGCGGCATCCTGTATCGAGTTCCGGATGGACTCTACGGCTTCGGAGATGTCGGTAACGACGCCTGCGGCGATGCCTCCTGAAGGCAACGCGCTGAATGAGAGAACACGGAAACCTCCAGCGTCCTCCCGACGCGCGATTATCGTGCACACTTTAGTCGTGCCCACATCTACCGCCACCAAAACTCCTGGATCCTGCCTCATGCCGCGCTCCCCGCCTGATTAGCATTTGTATTAGAAATAGATTGCGTTTTGTTTAGTTTGTCCATACATCCGCCAGTGGCGCAAGGTATCTACGGGTGTCGTTGAAACGAAAATTTGGCGTCCAGCGGCTAAATCTTCTCTGCAACGCGCATCCGCGCGCTGCGGGAGCGTGGGTTCCTGCGCGTCTCGCAGGAGCTGGGCCGGATGACTCCGTCGCTGACGCCTTCGAGCGTTGGCGAGTGATTGCAGATACATTCGGGCAGCATGGGCGGACAGACGCAGGACAGCGTCGAGTTCCTGATGAAGTTCTTGACTATGCGATCTTCTATCGAGTGATAGCTGATGACCACCAGGCGTCCGCCCACGCGGAGAGTCTCGACCGCCGCCGCCAGGCCAAGCTCGAGGTTCGCCGCCTCGTTGTTTACCTCCATGCGCAGCGCCTGGAAGGTGCGAGTGGCCGGGTGAACGCGGCTGCGTTCGGGCCAGTTGAGCGCCTTGGCGACGATCCGGCCAAGCTGCGCGGAGCTGTCTATTCGACGGTTGTTGACGATCGCGCGCGCGACGCGGCGGGCGCGAGGCTCTTCGCCCAAGTCTCTGATGAGACGCTCGATACGTGAGCGGGACCACTGATTCACGATCTCGTATGCCGAGACGCCGTAGGACCGATCGAAGCGCATATCGGGCTTGGAGTCGAACCTGAAGCTGAAGCCGCGCGACGGGGCATCGAGCTGGGCGGAGGATACACCGAGGTCGAACAGCGCGCCATCGGCGCCTTCCGGGAATATACCCTTGGCGACGTGGGCGACGTCGGCGAAGTTTCCGTGGTAGGTGGTCAGCCGCGACGACCAGCGGGCGAGCCTGCGCTCCGCCCTGCGGATAGCGTCCCCATCCAAGTCAATGCCCAAAAGCCTCGCGCCTGGCGCCGCCATCAAGATGGCTTCGGAGTGTCCGCCGTCTCCGAGATTGCAGTCTATGAACCGTCCGCCGCAGGTCGTCGGAAGCATCATGAGCGCTTCGGATACCATAACGGGCGTATGAACTGCTGTTGATTGCGCGTTTCTATCGGGGCCAGTCATATTCGGAACGTTCGGGCGTCTGGTCATAGGCTATGTTAGCATATTGGGTGGCAGATTCAGTTTCCAACCAGCCGGTGAGGAAGCGCAAGGTGAATCGCATCCTCGCGCTCAGCGATTTGGGCATGTGGCGATGCGGGTCTTAGTGGTTTAGGATAGGTTTCGACATGAGTGATACGACTTTCAGATTTGCGGCGCTTACGGTTAGCGACACGGGTTCGCGAGGCGAGCGTGTCGAGGACGTGGGCGGCGATACGGTGGTTGAGATGATGCGCGACGCCGGATTCAGCCTAACGAATCGGGACATTGTGCCGGACGAGCGGGACGCGATTACGGCGCGGCTGATCGAGTGGTGCGACGCGGCCATAGCGGACGTTGTGGTAACGACCGGCGGAACCGGGCTGGGGCCGCGCGACGTTACGCCTGAGGCGACGCGGGCGGCGCTGGACATCGAGGCGCCCGGGATCGCTGAGGCGATGCGGGTGGAGACGCTGAAGAACACACCGTTCGCCATGCTCAGCCGCGGCGTGGTCGGCGTCCGCAACGGCTGCCTGATAGTGAACACGCCGGGCAGCCCCACCGGCGTGCGGGAGACGCTGGAGGTCGCGCTACGCGCAATGCCGCACGCGCTGGAGATGATTCGCGGCTGGCGCACTCACGCGAACCCGTAACGCCGCGGTGGATGAATGACATGCGCTTTCACGTGTTCACGCTGTTCCCCGCAATGTTCGCCGGGCCGCTGGGCGACGGCATCATCGCGCGAGCCATCCGCAACGGGTTGATAGAGGTCGGTCTGTACGACATCCGAGAGTTCGCGCATGACCGCCACTCTACGGTGGACGACTACCCGTACAGCGGCGGCCCGGGCATGGTGATGAAACCGGAGCCGCTGTTCGAGGCGGTCGAGACGGTGCGGGGGCGCGAGAACGTTAGCGAGGCGGCGCCGGTCGTTCTGCTGACGCCTCAGGGTCGGCCCTTCACGCAGCGCGTAGCCGAGGAGTTCGCGGGGTACGGCGAGCTGTCGCTGGTGTGCGGACGGTACGAGGGATTCGACGAGCGCATTAGGCAGCGGCTGGCGACGGACGAGATCAGCATCGGGGACTACGTGCTGGCGGGCGGGGAGTTGGCGGCTATGGTGGTGATCGAGGCGGTGTCTCGACTGGCTCCGGGCGTCGTCGGTTCTCCGGATTCGGTCGCTAACGATTCGTTTTCTACGGGGCTTCTCCAGCATCCGTTGTACACGCGGCCGGCGCGGTTCAGGGACATGGAGGTTCCGGCGGCGCTGCTGTCCGGCGACCATGGCGCGGTGGCGCGGTGGCAGCGTCGAGAGTCGCTGCGGCGCACGCTGGAACGGCGTCCCGATCTGCTGGAGAGACTGGAGCCTGATGAACTTTCGGATGATGATCTGAGGTTTCTGGATGAACTGTCGAGGGGCGCTTAAGTTATCTATCAGGCCCTGAAAGAATTCGGGCTTTGCCAGCGTTGTCGCTTATGATATACTGCGAAATGTGCCGGGAGCCCCCCGGATCAACTACAAATTTTTTCTCAGGTACGTGGAGGGATAAGAATGACTACCGAACATGTCCACGACGTACACGAGTGCGACGAGCACGAACACCACGCGCACGTCCACGACACACACGAGTGCGATGAGCACGAGCACCACGCGCACGTTCACGACGTGCACGAGTGTGACGAGCATGAGCACCACGACGGGCCGGACCACGTTCACGACGTGCACGAGTGCGACGAGCACGAGCACCACGCGCACGTTCACGACGTGCACGAGTGCGATGAGCACGAACACCACGCGCATGTTCACGACATTCACGAGTGCGACGAGCACGAGCACCACGCCGACTAACGGCGCGGATGAATTCGGCTGCCAACGGCGGGGAGATTCGGAACTGATGACGAACTCCCCCGCTGTGGGCGGGTGGAATCGAGCATTAGCCAAGACAGGGGCGACTGTGTCGCCCCTGTCGCTTTGATGGATTGGGCTTTAGATTGGAGGACAAATGAAAGGCAAGGATTTTCTGTGGCTGGCGGACCTCGAACCGGATGAGGTTGGCGGGATGGTGCGGAAGGCGCGCGCCATGAAGACGGGGAAGACCCCGCAGGCGATGGAAGGGAAGGTTGCGGCGCTGCTGTTCGAGAAGCCATCGCTGAGGACGCGTGTGAGTTTCGAGGTCGGCGTGAAACAGATGGGCGGGTATTGTATCTATCTGAGCGGCGGAGACGTTGGGCTGGGCGTTCGAGAGCCGGCTGAGGACGTAGCGCGAGTTCTGGACCGGCTGGTGGACGTGATAGTGGCGCGAGTGTTTTCGCACCGCAATTTGGAGATTCTCGCGGAGCGCTCGACCGTGCCGGTGGTGAACGCGCTGTCGGATCTGGCCCATCCGTGCCAAGCGGTGGGCGATTTGCTGAGCATGAGCGAGCATAAGGGCGATCTATCCGGGCTGAACGTGGCGTACGTTGGGGATGGAAATAACATCGCGTCGAGCCTGTCTATCGCGTGCGCGTCTGTGGGCGCGAACTTCACTATCGCGTCGCCGGAGGAGTACAGGGTGCCTGAGGTGGCGTGGAGCGTGGCGCGGGAGAGGTCTGTGGAGCGCGAAACGCGCCTCGAGTGGACGGAGCGGCCGGAGGAGGCGGTGGAGGGAGCGGACGTGGTCTATACGGACGTCTGGATAAGCATGGGGGACGAGGCAGAGGCGGACGCGCGCCGGGAGGTGTTCGCGACGTACCAGGTGGGCGCGGCGCTGATGGAACGCGCGGATAAGGGCGCGGTGTTCATGCACGATATGCCGGCGCACAGGGGGGAGGAGATAGAGGAAGGGATGCTCGATCATCCACAGTCCATAGTGTTCGACCAGGCGGAGAACCGGCTACACGCGCAGAAGGCGATTCTGGCGGAGCTTCTGGGCTAGGATTTAACGCAAAGGCGCGAGGAGGTTCAACGCAGAGGCGCGAAGGACGCAGAGAGACACTGAGGTTCTATTGACTTTGGCAACGCCGCGTTAGGCTGTTCCGGTATAGAACGCGATCGAGTTCTTCGCGGCGGCGCGCGCGGCGGCGGGGTCGGTTCCAGAGGCGATAGCCGCTTGTCCCCATGCCTCGCCGCTGCCCGTGAGAAACGCCTTGCCATCCGACGATACCGCGAAAGCCTCGGGGTCCGGCATAGGCTCGTCGGGTTGGGATAGGTGTAGGGCAAGTCCGAGTAGGGCCATCTCCCAGCCGATGCCGGTCGCGCTTGGGCCGTACTGTTCCCAATGATCTGACAGCAGCGCGGTGTGGGTTAGGGCGAGACGAGCGCCGCTGTTCCCCTTCCCGTCCGAAAGGTGGACGTCGAGCCAGCTGACGTCCTCGGCGAACTCCCACGTTAGGGCGAAGTGGGATAGGGGTTCGCACGCGGTTATCTTGCCGCCCGCGTTGTCTTTGAGTTGGTAACGTCCGCCGGGTTCGAGATCGCCTTCGACGAGCAGGAACCAGCGCGGGATGCGTTCGGCGTTGGTTATGGCGTCCCACAAGTCTTGCGCGGACGTGGCGTAGGGGCGGGAAAGGGTTACGGCGCGGGCTGGTTGGCCGTTGCGCTCCGGCGATGATACGGAGCGTTGGACGGCGTTGAGGTGGGCTTGGGCGTTGAAGTTCATAGGGTCTTCTGAGGATATGCAACTGGTTGGCGACGGGGTTTTCACCCCTATCCCCGTATCAAGTACGGGGCAGGCTCTAGCCTTCCTCCTTGAAGGGGGAAGGGACTTTGGGGGTTAGAGGTTTAGGATTTTGCGGGCGTTTTCGAGTAGGACTTTGGAGCGGACTTCGTCCCGTATATCGAGGCGTTCGAAGCCTGCCAACCAGCGGTCCGGGGGCAGGTATGGGAAGTCTGATCCAAACAGCACCTTGTCCTGGAGGCGGGTGTTGGTCTCGTCAATGAGTGGTTGCGGGATGTACCGGGGCGCCCAGCCGGAGAGGTCGAGATAGACGTTGGGTTTGTGCAGGGCGACGGCTATCTGCTCTTCGACCCAGGGCCAGGCGGGATGCGCCATGATGATGGTCAGGTCCGGGAAGTCTGCCGCCACGTCGTCCACGTGGGGGATCGGCGCGGCGTACTTGAGCTTAAAGCCTCCGCCGCCGGGCATCCCGACGCCGGCTGCCGCGAAGCCGGAGTGCAGCAGCAAGGGAACGCCGAGTTCGGCGGCCTTTTCATAGAGCGGATAGAACCTTGTGTCGCCCGGAAAGAACGCTTGATGTATGGGGTGCAGCTTAAGTCCCTTCAGGCCGAGTTCGTTGACCGCGCGTTCCAACTCGTTGACGGCCCAGCGGTCTTTCCACGGATCTACGGTTGCGAATCCGATGAATCGTTCGGGATGCGCGTTGACCAACTCGGCGACGTAGTCGTTGGTATCCGGGCTATCGCCGGTGGCGGTCTGCGCGTCCACGGAGAAGACGACGCCGAAGATGTCCCACTCCTCGTATCGCGCCGCCAGCTCCTCGGCCTGTTGTGGCGGATCGTTTAGCCTGAAGAAACGCCTCAAACTGTCTTCGATGACCATATCGGGCAGCCCCGGCTGACGCGGGATGTGTACGTGCATATCTATGGCGCGCATATAGGGAAATCCGTCAACTTTCGTTGGAATGTTTGGGCAGCAACTGGGACGAAACTACGAGCATAGGAGAAGTTGCGCCGATCACACTCGCCCTGTCCCTGAGAGACAGGTCTGTTTAGCAATTGACCAGCATATCTCTCAAATAATCGAAATGCCCCAAGGGTGATCTGCCCTGTTTGTGGTTGGTATAGTTACTCGCCGGAATCATCGGCGACGGCGCGGCGGCGACGGCGGCGTACGGGAGCGGGACCGTCGCCTTCCGTCCAGAAGTACACCACGTTGTCCTGCCGGTTGACGACGATGTTCTTGTTGAGAAGTTCGGCGGCTCTTGAGAGACGACGCCGGATCGCGGCGGTGGTGTCGCCATCCTCTGTGGCGGTAACGCGGCCCGCGGTGCCGGGCTCCAGCTGTCGGACGATCTCAACGTACTCGCGGAGTTGAGCGCCGCGCGCGCCGGAAAGGGTGATCGCAAGCTCAGCTTCTTGTATCGGGATTATCTCGAAAGTTGGCATATTCGCAACTCCTGACATGCTGATACTTTAATTGAACTGTATGGAATACATGGTTCACTATGTTACATGGAACTTTGCTTGGGCGCAAGCGTTTGACGCGAAGACACGGAAGAAGTCTAACGCAGGCGCGCAGAGACGCGAAGGTTCTCACCTTTATCTAAGCCCTTTTTGCGTCTCTGCGCGTTTGCGTTTAATTGGTAGTTCTTAGGTGGTTACCGCGCCTTTGGACGCAGATGAAACGAGCTTGGCGTACTTGCCCAATACGCCGGTCGTGTGGCGCGGCGCGGGCGGCTGCCAGGCGTCGCGGCGGGCTTCCATCTCTTCGTCCGAGAGGTTGACGTTTAGCTGCCGGCTTTCGACGTCCATGGAGATGATGTCTCCATTCTGGACGAGGCCGATCGGGCCTCCGACGGCGGCTTCGGGAGCTACGTGGCCGATGATCGGCCCCCTGGACGCGCCTGAGAAGCGTCCGTCGGTCATGAGCAGGATTTCTTCGCCGATGCCGGTGCCCATCATGGCGCCGGTTACGGCGAGCATCTCCTGCATTCCGGGGCCGCCCTTGGGGCCTTCGTAGCGCAGCACCAGCACGTCGCCGGCCTCTATCTCGCCGGCGGTTATCGCCTCGAACGCGGCCCGCTCGCCGTCATATACCATCGCGGGGCCTTCGTGTTGGAGCCGGCTGGTGCCGGATACCTTCATCACGCAGCCTTCGGGGGCGAGGTTGCCTTTGAGGATGACGAGGCCGCCGGTCTCGCTCTTGGCGTTGGGGACGGAGTAGATGACGCGGTTGTCAGGCTCGGTGGAGACCTCGGCCAGATTTTCGCCGACGGTCTTGCCTGTGATGGTCATGCAGTCTTCGTGGATGAGGCCGGCGTTGGCGAGCTCTTTCATGACGACGGGTATGCCGCCGACCTTGTCCATATCGGACATGACGAATCGCCCGCCCGGACGCAGGTCTGTGATATAGGGCGTCGTGCGGCTCAGCCTGTCGAAGTCTTCCAGTTCAAGCTCGACTTCGGCTTCGTGCGCTATGGCGAGCATGTGGAGGGCGGCGTTGGTGGAGCCACCCATCGCCAGCACTACGCGGATGGCGTTTTCGAACGCCTCGCGCGTCATTATGTCGCGGGGTTTCAGGTCTTGTTCGAGCAGGTTGTAGATGACCTCGCCGGAGTCGAAGGCTATCTGATCGTTGCGCGGATCTATGGCGGGTACGGACGCGGCGCCGGGGATGGACATTCCCATCGCTTCGATGGCGGAGGACATGGTGTTGGCGGTGAACATTCCGGCGCAGGCGCCCTCGCCCGGGCAGGCGACACGCTCCATCCCGATAAGTTCGTCGAGCGTTATTTGCCCCTGAGAGTAGGCGCCAATGGCTTCGTACATATCTTGTATGTTGATGTCCTGTCCGCGCCAGTTTCCGGGCATTATCGCTCCGCCATACACGAATATGGACGGAACGTTGCAGCGCGCGATCGCCATCATGGCGCCGGGCATGTTCTTGTCGCAGGCGGCGACGACAATCAGGCCGTCCATGCTCTCGCCGAATGTTACGGTCTCTATCGAGTCTGCGATCACTTCCCGGCTTACCAACGACGCCTTCATGCCCTCGGTGCCCATGGAGATGCCGTCGCTGATGGTGATGGTTCCGAACAGGAACGGCACGCTGCCGTGCGCGCGCAGGCCTTCCTTGACCTTCCGCGCCTGGCGGTCGAGGTGCACGTTGCACGGGGTAACGTCGGACGCGAGGTTGCCGACGGCTACGAACGGTTTCTGCATGTCGTCGTCGTCCAGACCGGTGGCGCGAAGCATGGCCCGCGCGCCGGCGCGGTCGGGGCCGTCGGTAACGACGCGGCTCTTCTTCTTGAGATCTGCTGCGACTGCGGTTGTCATCTGTGTCCCTCCTTGTAACAGAGTGATTATAGCAGACGAGGTTGGGGGAATTTAACGCAGAGGCGCAGAGGCGCGCGAAGACGCAGAGGGGGGTGTTTTGGGTTTATGAGTTTAGAGGGGCGGGTTGCTATAATGGGGACGCAGATATTTGGGGGTTGGGATGGAGCGTCGGTTTTTTGGGCAATTGATCGAGGTAGAGCGGGATGACGAGTCTCGCGCGCCGGTTGCGTTCTCTTTCAGGGAGGAACGGCACGAGGTGGCCGAGATTCTGACTTCGTGGCAAGACTACGGATTCCCAAACGACGGACGCAAGCACAAGTGGATTCAGCGTCGCCACCGGAACTACTACCGGATACGGACCTCGGAGGGGCGAAGATTCGAAATCTACTACGACCGGGGCGTGTCCATGGACAATCCCAAGTACATGCGGTGGTACGTTACGAGGGAGCTTTAGGAATCGCGCGGCTTGTGAACAGAGCGAAAGGGCGTTTGCTTTGAGGATATTGGTAACGAACGATGACAGCATCAACGGAGAAGGGCTTTGGGCGGTGGCTGAGGCGCTTGGCGAGGTTGGCGACGTGTCCATAGTGGCGCCGGACCGCGACCAGAGCGGCATCGGCACGGCGCGGACGCTGCTGAACATCCTTCGAGTGAACGAGGTGGAGTCTCGCATCGAGGGCGTTCCAGCTTATACGGTCAGCGGGACGCCGGCGGACTGCGTGATTCTAGCGACGGAGGCCATATTCGACGAGCGGTTCGACCTCGTGGTGTCGGGCATCAACGAGGGAGCGAATCTGGGACTGGACGCTTTCGACTCCGGCACGGTCGGCGGGGCGTTCAGGGGGTTCTATCGCGGGATTCCGTCTATCGCGGTGTCGGTGACGTCGCTTACGAACGTCCGGTACGAGGTTGCGGCGGCGGTTACCCGGCGGCTGGCGTCGGAGGTGGCGAGTTCTGACAGAAAGCCTCTGCTGTACAACGTGAACGTGCCGAACCTTCCGGCGGAACGGCTGAAGGGAGTTCGTGTTACTACGCTGGGGCCAAAGGCGTATCTCGAGACGGTGGAGCGGGGCAACGACGGGCGACGGACGCACTACTGGATACACCACAACAAGCCTACCGGCTCAGCGGTTCCGGAGGGGTGCGACATATGGGCGACGCGCAACGACTGGGTTTCGATTACGCCGGTGGACCCGGGGTTGGTGTCGGCGAACGGGACCGGGGAGTTCGCAGGGCTGGCGGAGGAGATTGCGCTGGTTAGCGGTTAGCCGTGAGAGGACCATCGTGAGTTTTGGAGCGTTGGCGAGTCCCTCCGTATTCGTGGTGGCGATGCTCGCCGCATTCTTTTCTATGGCGGCGGCGTGTTCGACAGGGATGGACAGTGAAGCTGCGCCTTGCGTCGAGGGGGATCGTATGTTGAGAGTAGCGTTCTTCGCCTATTTCAAGCCGGTCAGCTACAGCGCGGACGGAGACAGCGAATCGGACGGGTTCAACACCCACCTGGGATACGAGGCCGATCTGCTCACGGCTCTGGAGGCGATGCCGGGCGCTGGTCTGAAGTTCTCCCGCAAGGCCGTGGCGGACTGGGACGGCGTATGGCTGCTGCCTACGGAGCCGGACTTTGATCTCGCGGGCGGGGGCATCACGATACTGGAATCTCGTGAGCTGGACGCTTCAGGAGACAGAGCGATCATGTTCACATCTGGTCATATCGTATTCCGGCAGTCGCTGCTGGTGCGCGCCGAGGACGCCGCGCGCTTTTCGACTCATGGGGATCTGACCGACTCCGTTCGCGTGGGCGCGCTCGTGAATACGACGGGCGAGCATCGCCTGTTGGAGATCACGGGGATCGTGGACGGCGAGGGGACGCTTGCCGAGGGGACTCGCGTCCTCACGTCTAACGGCGAGGTGGTCGCGGACGGCAGCCGAGACTACTTCATCACCTCCGCCTCCGAATCGCCCAATCTGGAAACGCGAACCCATCTCTTCCCGCCATCTGAGAATATGCCCCAAGTGGTGTATCTGAGCGATGACACCGAAGAGAGGGAGATGCTGGACGCTCTGCGGGACGGTACGATAGACGCCATAGCAAGGGGCGAGGTCGGCAACCGCGACGCATCTCACGAACGCCCCGGCGAGTTTGAGGTTACCGCCTTCGACGAAGCGATCGAGCGCGGAGGCTTCACGCTTTCCATCGAGGACGCGGAGTTGGCGTCTTGCCTGAACGAGAAGATAGACTACCTCACAGACAGCGGACGCATTGGGTACCCCGAATGGCGAGAAGACTCATCGGTCTTCCTGCGTCGCGCGGAGGAGGGATAGGCGTTCCAGACGCCGGACTTGAACGGATGGGGAGCGAGTGGGTAGAATGATGTGATTCTCCACGTCCACGCCACTGATACCATCGAGGATTGGAACCTATGGAAGCGCACGAACTGGTACGTCTCAAGACGAATGAGAGCATAGACAAGTTTACGCCCGGCGATACCGTTCAGGTGGGCGTGCGGGTAACGGAAGCGAACCGGACTCGGACGCAGGTGTTCGAGGGCGTGGTCATCCGATCGCGCGGCGCCGGTCCGGGCGCGTCGTTCACGGTGCGCCGCGTGAGCTACGAGATCGGCGTGGAGCGGACTTTCATGCTGCACTCGCCGAACGTCGAATTCGTGAAACTGGTGAGGCGGGGTCGCGTGCGGCGGGCGCGTCTGTACTATCTGCGCGGCAGGTCCGGTCGCGCCGCCCGCATCAGAGAAGATCGCAGGGAGCGGGCGAGGCGTTAGCGGGCGAGGTCATTCCATCCAAATCTGGCGCGAAGATGCGAAGGCGCGGAGGGTTGGGATGGAAATTCGCTGTCCTTGGGTCTATGCGTTGAGTTGGCCCCGTGTCTGATTGGGCGACGTTGAGTGCGATACGTCGGTCAAGTTGCCAGTTGCCGCCTATGCGGGGATGCGGTCGTCCTACGCCTTATTCGCGGCTATTGGGGTGTCCGATTGTGCTTGCCGAAAATTGCTGCGAAGTACCAAAAGTGAGAGCTATGCTATGTGGTCGCTGACTGAGTTCAACTTGATAGTTGTAGGGAATATGCGGGATGACCCGATTTTTGCCCAAGAATCTGGGCGTTGCTCCTTTCCAAGGCAGCGCCTGTTCGAATTTACAGACCAAAATCTCCAGGATAGATATAGAGGAGACTTCGCCAATCTAGGAAATCTGCCAGCCATAGTAACTACTGAGCTCTATGCCAACGAAGTAATGCCAGCATTTTTGTGTCTCATCAGCGAAGTCAAAGAACAGGGCGCGGACATATCCTTCCGGTTTCAGAAGTTATCTGACCAAATCACCGCGAATGAGATTTTTGGATCTGGTCTCTTCGACATTACGATCCGCAATTATGGGATTGATGAAAGTTCCCGTACGCATTGGGCCGTCAAGGAAGGTAACGCAGTTGAAGGGGTCTTCAAACTGATCGAGAACCGATTAGAGAACCAACGCCCTAAGATTTTCAACGTCCGAGAGTGGCCCGTGCCAGCCGAGAACAGGGTGGCGGTGATGATGCCTTTCAGGGATGAGCTTAATTCGGTGTACGAGGCGATCAAATCGGCCTGCTCAAGCCAACGACTGCAAGCGCGGCGCGTTGACGATATAAGCAGTCCCACTCCAATCGCAGATGATGTGTTCAAGACGATAGCCGAGAGCAAGTTCGTGGTATGCGACCTTACCGGACACAATCCAAATGTCATGTACGAGACTGGACTCGCGCATGGACTGAATCAGGATGTGATCATGATTGTCCAAGACGACGATGGCGGGGGAGTACCATTTGACATAGGGCATATTCGACACATTCAATACAAAAATGACGAAGACGGTCTGAAGAGGCTTGCAGAGATCCTTTCTCGATTCATACGGGATGGGTTGGATGCCCAACGGCGATGAACCGCGTCGGGTTCGGGTTTGGTTGGCGATGACGCGCAACTCGGTGCCGTGCTAGATTTGGGCGGTTTCGGGGAATCAAGGTTGATAGTGGTGTGGCACTCTGGATTCCCCCCTCTGCGGGAATAGCGTTGAGGTGAGGATCATAGCGGAAATCGTGGCCTGTTGCTAACAAGCGCTCTGGATTCCGGCGTTCGCCGGAATGACGGGCAAGGGCGGAAATTGTGCCCAAGGTCTGGGTATGTAACAAGTCGAGACAGGGTCAGAGCCAATGGCGGGGGCGCGTATGAAGTTCGCCGAAGTGGCGGTTGACTCCCCTACCGGCTCGTCCCAGACGTTCAGCTACTCGATTCCTGATGGGATGACGCTTGCGCCCGGGCAGCTTGTGCGCGTTCCGTTCGGTCCTCGTTCGCTTCACGGTATCGTATTCGAGCTGGCTGACGCACCGCAGGTCGAGGAGACGCGGCCCGTGTCGGCCACGCTGTTCGACGAGCCGCTGCTGGACTCGAATCACCTGGCGTTGGCGCGCTGGATCAGCGACTACTACGTCTGCGCGCCGTTCGAGGCTGCGGCGCCGATGCTGCCACCGGGAAGCAGGATTCAGAGCCGGGCCGTCGTCTCCGTCGCCGAGAACGTGGACGACATCGGGGAGGCTGCGAACTCTGAACGGCAGCTGCATGTCCTGGAAGCGATTCAACGGGGAACCGGGCGGGGAGACGGGCCTGTTGACGTGGAGCGGCTCGTATCCAACATGGGCGAGTGGGTTCGCGGAGCCATCGGACCGCTCGTGAATCGCGGGGTGGTGGAGCGGAGCTACCGCTCATCTCGCCGGATGATAGGGCCCCGCTACTCGGAGACGCTGAGCGTCCGAGAGGGGGCGCGGGACGAGATCGCTCGATGGCTTGGGGACGAGAGCAACCGCGCGTGGCGGCAGACAGCGTTCGTCCGGTGGATGCTCGAGTCGGACGGGCCGGTATCGGCGACGGACGCGCGGCGGGAATTCGGAGGGGCGGTGGTTGCGGCGGTGGTCGGGCGCGGGTTCGTCGAGGCTGGGCGAAAGCGCGTATTCCGCGATCCGCTGGCTGACCGCGTATTCGAGCCTGAGCCGAGCGTCGCCCTATCGAGCCACCAATCGGCGGCGGTATCGGACATCATAGATGCGCTGCGAGGCAAGCCGGACGCTTCAGGGGTTCCGGGCGTGGCGCTGTTGCAGGGGGTTACGGGCAGCGGCAAGACCGAGGTGTACCTTTCCGCCGTGGAGGAGTGTTTGCGGCTGGGCAAGCAGGCCATCGTGATGGCGCCGGAGATCGCGCTTACGCCGCAGACGATAGAGCGGTTCGCAAGCCGATTTCCCGGCCAGGTGGCGGTACAGCACAGCGGCTTGACGGACGGGCAGCGGCACGACCAGTGGTGGGCCATCCGCAACGGCGAGCGGAGCGTCGTCATCGGTTCGCGCAGCGCAGTATTCGCGCCGGCGCCGAACCTGGGGCTGATCGTGATGGACGAGGAGCATGAGTGGACTTACAAGCAGCACGACGCCTCGCCTCGCTATCACGCGCGCAGCGTGGCGATCCGGTTGGGCGAAATATCGGGGTCGATTACGCTGCTTGGCAGCGCGTCGCCGGACGTCGGTTCGTACTTCCGAGGGCTGCGCGGACAGTATGGGCTGCGCCGGCTGCCGCATCGCCTAACCCGGACGGATGACGGCTCGACGAGTACGCTGCCGATGCCGGAGGTGGAAGTGGTGGATATGCGCCGCGAGCTGCGCGATGGAAACCGATCCATGTTCTCGCGGCGGCTGCGCTCCGAGCTCGAGGCGTGTCTATCGGCGGGTCACCAGGCGATACTGTTTCTGAATCGTCGCGGAACGGCGACGCTGATGCAGTGTCGAAACTGCGGCGCGGGGGTGGAGTGCCAAGGGTGCAACGTTCCGCTGACGTACCACCGTCCGGCGCAGCGGCTGATCTGCCACTACTGCGGTCGGCGGCGGCGTATGCCGGAGAACTGCCCGCAGTGTTCCAGCTACCGGCTCAGTTCTTATGGCATTGGCACGGAATCCGTGGCGGCGGAGCTGGGGCGCGAGTTTCCGAAGGCGCGGATAGCGCGCTGGGATCGAGACGCGGTTCGATACGCTCGGGAGTACGAGGCGCTGCTGTCGGCGTTTCGCGGCGGCGAGGCGGACGTTATCGTGGGTACGCAGATGGTGGCTAAGGGTCTGCATCTGCCGGGCGTAATGCTTGTGGGCGTGGTGCTTGCCGACGTGGGGCTGAGCATTCCGGACTATCGCTCCGGCGAGCGGACGTTTCAGCTGCTGTGCCAGGTCGCCGGACGCGCGGGACGCGAACGCGAGGGCGGCAGCGTGATATTCCAGACGTATCAGCCGGACAATTACGCGATCAGAGCGGCGGCGGCGCAGGACTTCGAGGGTTTCTACGTGTCGGAGATGCGATACCGCCGCGAGCAGGGCAACCCGCCTTATTCGCGGATCATTCGATTGCTGACGGGGCATAGGAACGTGGCGGCGGCCGAGTCTAGGGCGATGGAACTGGCGGAGGCGCTGCGAACGGCGCGGGCGGAGGCGGACCTGTCGGACGTCGAGGTTCTGGGGCCTACGCCACCCTACCCTCCCCGGCTGCGCGGGCGGTATCGGTGGCACATCGTCTTGCGTGGGCGCAATCCGCGCGCGCTGCTGGACATGGTGGAGGTTCCACGCGAGTGGAGCGTTGACGTTGATCCGGTGGCGCTGACGTAGGCGCTAGAGGGGTTCCAGCATCTCCAGCAGTTGCTTGACTTTGCCGATTTCGTATTCCAGTTGACGAATGGGCACGGCGTATATGTAGTAGTTCTGATGCAAGCTGGTGGCATATGCGAAAAGATCTCGGAGTTCGGGATTTCCAAGTTCGCCGGAGAGCCTCTCCACAATGCCGTAAATCTGTCTGTGCGCCTTATATTCCCAGCCGCGTTCGTTGGCGATTACTTTGATGCGGTGAGCGACCGCGCCCCACGCTTTTTCGGATGCCTGGAGCCTGTCGCCGTTGGCAAGCTCACGCTCGGCGTGAGCAATAAGCCGCTCGCTGTGTATAGCATGGCTTTCGATTGGGGCCGTAGTCATAGGGACGTCCAGCTTTCGGTCGTTGTAGGATCTGTTATGCAGTATATCACGAAGAAGGGGCGGCTAGGATTGCCGCCCCTTTGATTCTCAGCCTTGCCGCTTGAGCTTGGCTTAGAGGTTGAATTGTGGGTCCATGAAGTCCTTCTCCTTGGCGTACACTTGGAGGCGTCCGCGCGTGGAGTCGGTTACGATGAGGCGGTCTTCGGAGTCCACGGCGAGGCCTACAGGACGCTCGAAGAGTCCGAGCGGGGTCCGGTCCTTGACGCGGCGGTATGCCTTCTGCGCGTCGGGGTTGGAGTTGATGACCTCGGCGGCCCAGTTGCTGAACTCCACGGCATCGCCGTAGAGGGCGGTTATGACGGAGCCTTCGGAGTCGTATATCTGGATGCGCTTGTTGCCCCAGTCGGAGACGTACACATCGCCTTCGCTATCTACTGCGACGCTCGCGGGGTGGTCAACTTCGGCGCCTTCTGCGGCGTCGGAGCCGCCGAACGTTACGAGCAGATCGCCGCCAGGCGAGAACTTCAGCGCGCGGTTATTGCCCCAGTCGGCGACGAAGATGTTATCGTCGGCGTCAACGGAGATTCCCCAAGGGCTGCTGAGCTGTCCGGCGGCTATGGTCGCCAGGAACTCGCCGTCCTTGGTGAACTTCTGGATGCGGTTGTTCTTGGCGTCGGAGACTAGAAGGTTGTCTTCGCTGTCGAAGGCGATTCCGGATGGGGCGTTGAGTTGCCCTTCGTCGGAGCCGGCTTCGCCCCAGTCGCCGATGTGTTCGCCGTCTTCGTTATAAACGAAGATGCGGTTCATGAACTCCTCGGTGCAGTAGATGTTGCCCTCGGAGTCCACGGCTATGCAGGCAGGCCAGCGCATCTGTCCGCGGGCGAAGTCGCCGATGAACTGCTGGTCAATGGTCAGTTTGCCGATCCGCTTGTTCTCGGCGGTTACGCCACCGACGCCGTCGTTGCCGCGGCTGAGGACGTACAGCACGCCATCGGGCGCGGCGGCTACGTCCACGGGCTGCGTGAAGCCGTTGCCTGCGGCGGCGTTTCGGCCTATGGCGTGGCTGAAGTTCCAAGTGCGGCCCGCTACTGTGGTTGTGAGCATGGTTTCACCTCTGATACAAGCACGACTCGCGCGGCCCGGTGGCCGGGAACCGCGCGAGCGTGGATTGGTTCGTGTTTATATTTCGGGTCTAGTGGCCGTTGGTCCTCAGGAAGCTGGGGGCATCGAACTGGCCGTTGACGATCGGTGGCGCCTCGAGCTTGAGGTGGTCTTCCAGGATCGTGGTGTAGAAGCCGCGGAAGTCCTGGTTGGGAACCAGGTCGCCCTGTTCGAGGGCCTCGGGCCTGGTCTCCGGATACTCGGAGTACATCCCGCCGTTGACCCGTGGGCCCATTGCGAAGCCTACGCCGGCGGCGCCGTGGTCGGTGCCGGAGCCGTTGTCGCGCACGCGGCGACCGAACTCGCTGAACATTATCATGACCACGTTCTCATCGGCGTCGTGCTCGCGGAGGTCGTCCCAGAAGTCCTGCACGGCCTCGGACACGTCCTGCCACAGCTTGGCGTGCGTGGTCGCCTGGGCGGCGTGGGTGTCGAAGCTGCCGTAGTCGCAGTAGAAGACACGGGTGCCGACGTCGGCGGTGTGAATCTGCGCGATGTCGCGGAGCTTGGAGGCTATCGGACTCGCGCCGTACTCTATCGAGGACTCGTACTTGTCCGGCGCGACCTTGAGGATGTCGGCGCCCTTAAGCGCGTCGAGCCCGGTCTGACCGAGGTACTCCATCACCTGGCCGGTGCCTACGGCGGGGCCGTACATGGCGGCGAAGCGGTCCAGCATGGAGTTGCGCTGTTCCTGCTGCTCGATGGAGGTGAGCAGGCCGTAGGTGGAGAGGTCGGCGACGGACGCGACGGAGACGCCTGGGGCGACGAGGGCGCGTGGGAGCGCCTGTCCGATGTTCACGCCGGTAACGGGGTTTTCGCCCTGCGGGTCTATCTCGCGAAGGGCGCGGCCCAGCCAGCCTTCGGTGCCGACCTTATCCGGCTCGCAGGTGTGCCATATGTCCATGGAGCGGAAGTGCGAGCGAGGCGAGTTGGCGTAGCCGACGCCGTGTATGATCGCCATGTTTCCCTCGGCGTACATGCTCTGCATGGGGCCCATGGCAGGGTGGAAGCCGAGCTCGTCATCCAGCTTCAGGACGCGGTCCTGGGGGATCTGGAGGGACGGGCGACTGTCAAAGTAGTGCTCGTCGTTGTACGGTATGACCGTGTTGAAGTAGTCGTTGCCGCCGGTCAGCTGGAGCACAACCAGTACCGGGGGCTTCCCATTTCCGTTGCCGTTAGCAGCCATTGCACTATCTCCTTGTCCTATGGCTCTCCGGTCTGCGCGGGAGGGGCGCCGGCGGCGTGTGGGAATTATCTATCACATCGCCGAGGGCGCCCGTTCCCCGATTCCGATTGTCGTCTAGCCGAACTGGTACTCCCTGGTCGCGGCGATCAGGGCGAAGGTCTGGGTGGCGCGGTCGGTGAAGTCATCCGTGCCTACGGCTACGTCGCCGCCCGCGGAGGCGTGGGAGACAAGTTCGCCGTGGGTTCGCTCGTCAACCTCCATGGGCCCCATGATGTCGAGGCAGTTGTCCACAAGCTCCTCGGGGGACATGGTGGGGCCGTTGGCGGCCGCCACGTAGTCGAGCATTTCGCGGACGCCGCCCAACTCGGGGTCGCTCACGCGGTCGGAGACGAAGTTGACGCGCTTGACGAGTGAGCCGCTGTTGATCCACTCGCGGCCCGTGTGCCAGCCTTCGACGCTGGGCGGGTCGAGGATGTCCTGACCCATGTAGCCCGGCTCCTTGCCGAGGGCCTCGAGGCGCGGGTCGGGGCCGGTCATGTCCTTCGTCATGCGGAGGGTGCCGACTACGACTTCCACGGGGTTCCTGACCTTTTGGTACTGCGCGTTCTTGAAGTAGTCTGCGTTGAACAGCTCGCGCAGCACGGGCTTGATCTCGTAGTTGTTATCCACGAACGTCTTGGACAGCGACTCGATAGCCTCAGGGTTGCGCGGCGGCTCGATGTTCCATGCGGGCACCTGCGGCTCGTCGGCGACGAAGAAGTTGTAGAGGTGCCGCGTGATGAAGCGCGAGCAAGCTTCCTGCTGGAGGACGATGTCTATGATGTCATAGCCATCGAAGTTGCCCGTGTGTCCGAGGAAGGTCTTTTCGGTGTGGTCGTGGTCTTCGGGCCTGTAGCTGAACTTCCAGGGGTGCCGTCCGTATGGGTAGCGGGGCATCTTGGCGTCTATCGTCCAGCCGGTGAAGGCGCGGGAGCACTCGAACACGTCGGTCTCGGTGTAGTGGCCCACGCCGAGGCTGAACAGTTCCAGGAGTTCGCGTCCCCAGTTTTCGTTGGGGGCGTGTTTGTGGTTCTCGTTGTTGTCGAGCCAGTAGATCATGGCGGGGTTCTTGGCGAGCTCGATGAGGAGGTCGCGGTAGTTAGCCATGCCGTACTCGCGGAACATGCTGATCTGTTCGAGCAGGTGGTTGCAGTTGTCCACCTTGGAGTTGCCAGTGGCGAAGACGTGGTGCCAGAACAGCGCCATCTTCTCTTCGAGCGGCCTCTGGGTGGTTACCATCCAGAACAGCCAGTTGGCCTGACCGGGCGCCGCCGCGCCGCCGGGGACCTCGGTGATCGGGTGGTATCGGTACAGGGCGTACTCGTCCACGGGTGGCTGGGACTGGGGATCGAGCAACATTTCTACGGTCTGCTCATAACCAATCTCGCAATAGCGCTCGATCTCCTCCCTGGTTGCGCCGAAACCGGCGCGGCGCATAAGGTGAGACATTAGCGCGATGTCTTCTCTGGTTGCCATCTGCTTCCTCCTTTCAGGTTCGGTACAGCTGGTCTTTGTTGTTGGCGTGTGTGTTTGCCGGAGTTTTAGTCTGCGGCGGCAGAGCCGTCTTCGGTCTGTTCAAGACATTCGGGGCAGATACCATAGTAGTCCGTGCGCTGGCGCACCAACCGATAGCCGGTGCTCCGCGACATTCGATCCAGGTGGTCGTCCTCCGGGCCATGGCCGTCCATATCTTCGATGGATTCACATTCCAAGCATATCAGGTGCGGGTGAGACGCGGGTCGCCTGCCGTCGTACCGGTTGGCGGCGCCGCTAAATTCGAGTTCTAGCACCTGGCCCGCTTCCTTGAGCAACTCGATGGTGTTGTAGATGGTGGCGAGGCTGGTGGACGGGTACCAGCGGCGCACCTCGGCGTGCAGTTCGTTGACGCTAGGGTGGCGAGCGTTGGACGCGAGCGCCTCAAGCATCTTGTCTCTGCGCCGGGTGATGGATGTGCCGCGTTCGAGGAGAGCGTTTCGCATCTCTTCTATCCGCGCCCGAACCAGTGGATCCAACATCGTCTCCTATTCTGGAATCATTCCAAATCTACGATATTCCGTACAGTATATTAGCGGGGGCGGGTTGTCAAGGGGTTGTTTCGTTTCGGTGTCGTTTACACGTTCGGGCGTTCGGGCTATACTCGGCGCGCAACGTCACGTCGCTGAGGAATCATGGATAGATTACGGAAGATCGTTTGCCGCGTCGGGCTGGCTGGGCTGTTGGCGGCGCTTGCCGTCGCGCTGCTGGCGGCGTGTGGGGATGCGCCGGATGGGGCGTCTCCGGAGTCGTTTCCGGTAGAGAGGGCGGCGGATGCGCCTGCGCTCTCGCCGACATCTACGCCTCTGCCGACGCCGACGTCCACACCTGCGCCGACGCCGACGCCGACAGCCACGCCTACGCCGACATCTACACCCCTACCGGCTCCGACAGCCACGCCCACGCCTACACAGACGCTCACACCCATACCGACATCTACGCCTACATCCACCGCTACTCTGGTGAACACGCCGGATCGGGCGGTTCTGAGCGCATTGTACGACGCTACGGACGGCCCGAACTGGACGAACAACGATAATTGGATGAGCGAGGCCCCTCTTGGCCGATGGTATGGAGTAACCACCGACGCAGACGGGCGCGTAGTTGAATTGGACCTGCACGACAACAATCTGAGCGGTACGATCCCATATGAACTGGAACGACTTGCCAATCTGCGGAGGCTTTGGCTCGAGGAAAACAACCTGAGCGGCGCCATTCCACCCGAACTGGGACAGCTTGCCAACTTAGAAGCGCTTTGGCTCACCGCGAACAACCTGAGCGGCGCCATCCCACCCGAACTGGGACAGCTTGTCAACTTGCAAGAGCTTGAGCTCACTGGAAACAACCTAAGCGGCTGCGTTCCCCCGCGCCTGTGGGACATACCCAAGAATGATCTCGCGAAGCTCGACCTGGACGGCTGCGCGCCTACGCCTATTTCTACACCTGTACCCGTCCCTCAGGACGACCCGGACCGGGCGGCTCTCATCGCCCTGTACAACGCCACGGACGGCCCCAACTGGGGATACGACGCCAACTGGCTAAGCGACGCTCCGCTCGACCAATGGTACGGGGTAACCACCGACGCAGACGGGCGCGTCGTTGAGTTGATAGTCAGTAACGACTCGAGCGGCGCTATTCCGCCCGAACTTGGACTGCTTTCCAAGTTGCAATCGCTTCATCTCATTGGAAACAGTTGGAGCGGCCCTATCCCGCCTGAACTGGGACAGCTTTCCGAGCTGCAATCGCTTCATCTCTATGAAAACAACCTGAGCGGCCACATCCCACCGGAGTTGGGACAGCTTTCCGAATTGGAAATACTTTGGCTCTATGGAAATAGTCTGAGCGGCCACATACCGCCTGAACTGGGACAACTTTCCAACTTGATAACGCTTGCGCTAGACAACAATAAGCTAAGCGGCTCGATTCCACCTGAACTGGGAGGGCTTTCCAGCCTGGAGTCGCTTTGGCTCGGTGAAAACAACCTGAGCGGACCCATACCGCCGGAGTTGGGACAGCTTTCCGAATTGGCCATGCTTGCCCTTCAAGGAAACAACTTGAGCGGCC
Organism: Dehalococcoidia bacterium; assembly: GCA_034420955.1. Lineage (GTDB taxonomy): Bacteria > Chloroflexota > Dehalococcoidia > Lucifugimonadales > UBA1123 > VXRN01. The sequence continues at coordinate 6,240 of DAOUKV010000008.1, read as the reverse complement.
ACATACCGACCGAACTGGGGCGGCTTTCCAGCCTACGACGTCTTTGGCTAGACAACAACAGCTTGAGCGGCGCTATCCCACCCGAACTAGGGCGGCTTTCCGAATTGGACATACTTGCCCTTCACGAAAACAACCTGAGCGGCCATATCCCATCTGAACTGGGACGGCTTGACAAGCTGCACGAGTTTTATCTCGCTGGGAACCGCCTAAGCGGCTGCATTCCACTGGAACTGGGGGGCGTACGTTTCAACGACCTAGCAAAGCTCGACCTGCCGGACTGTACACCGACGCCCACGCCTACGCCTACGCCCACCCCACAGGACGACCGGGACCGGGAAGTTCTCATCGCCATATACAATGCCACGGACGGCCCCAACTGGGTAGATGACGCCAACTGGCTAAGCGATGCGCCGCTCGACCAATGGCACGGAGTGACTACCGACGCCAGCGGTCGCGTAATCCAATTGGCCCTCCAAGAAAACAATCTGAGCGGCTCGATTCCACCGGAACTTGGGCAGCTTGACAACCTGCTAGCGCTCGCGCTCTATGGAAATGGCATGATCGGACCGATTCCGCCCCAACTTGGGCAGCTTGACAACCTGGAATGGCTTTGGCTCGGTGAAAACAGCTTGATCGGGGCTATTCCACCGGAACTTGGACAGCTTGACAACTTGAAATCGCTTTGGCTCGGTGAAAACAGCTTGATCGGGACCATTCCACCGGAATTGGGGCAGCTTGACAGCCTGTATGAGCTTCGGCTATTTGGAAACAACCTGAGCGGGGCTATCCCGCCCGAACTGGGGCAGCTTGCCAACCTGCAATTGCTTCAGATTGCTGGGAACGACTTTGTCGGCTGTGTTCCAGCAGCGCTGAGGGACGTACCATCCAATGACTTGGAGTCGCTCGATCTGCCGGACTGCTAGCGTGCTCGCGCAGCGGCATGTCAGTCTATGATTCCGAAGTTTTGGGGGGGCCAGTAGCCGAACATGGCGCGGCCTACGAGGTGTTCGGCGGGGACGAGGCCCCAGTCGCGCGAGTCGTTGGAGGCGCGGCGGTTGTCTCCGAGCACGTAGTAGTGTCCGCTCGTTACGGTTACTGGGTCGTAGCTGCGCGAGCTGTTCTGGGTTACGTAGGGTTCCTCCACGAGGATGCCGTTGCGATAGACGTCTCCACGCTTGATTTCGATCGTATCTCCCGGGAGGCCGATGACCCGCTTTACGAAATCGCGATCCGGGTTATGGGGATAGTGGAATATGGCCACTTCGCCATGCACCGGCGAATGGAAGGCGAACAGGGTGCGGTCGGCGGCGCCGTCGGACGCATGGACGAATGGTACGTAGGGCGCGACGTCGTTGAGCTCGAAGCTAGCGTAGATTATCTTGTTGACGATCAGATACTGGCCCGATTCGAGCGTCGGGTCCATGCTCGAGCCCTCTACCCTGAAGTTCTGGATGGTAACTTCCACTGCGATGAACAGCAGCAGGGCTATGAGTACGGTCTGGATGGTTTCTTCAATTATGTATCTCATGTCTGCGTCCGGCGCGATTGGGCGCCGCCACTGTTATTATAGGCGAGCGCGCGTTGTGGGTGAAGATACCGGGGGTTTTAGCTATCGGCAAGGATTCTGACAGATGCCGCGACGACGCGGAGCTGATCTCGCTGAGCCAGGGCGGCTGTTTGCGCGCTTTCAACATGATCGTGGAGCGCTACCAGTCGCAGGCGCTGAACCTGGCGGCGCGGATGCTTGGCAGCCGGGCTGAGGCGGAGGATGTGGTTCAGGAGACTTTCATTTCGGCGTACCGGTCGCTGGGACGGTTCAGGGGCGGCAGTCTGCGCTCCTGGCTGCTGCGGATAGCGGCGAACGGCAGCCGCGACGTTCTGCGCCGCCGGGCGCGCCGGCCCGAAAGCTCGCTGGACCTGTCGCTTGAGAATCCGTCGTTTCAGCCGGTGTCGGGGGCGGAGTCTCCTGACGCCGCCACGCTCCGGGGAGAGCTGAACGCTGAGATACAGCGCGCCATCCTCACGCTTCCCACAGATCAGCGCGCCACGCTCACGCTCGTTGACGCGCAGGGACTTAGCTACCGAGAGGCCGCCGATGCGCTGGGCGTGTCGGTCGGCACGGTAAAGTCGCGGCTGAGCCGAGCCAGGGCGCGGGTTCGGGACGAACTGATGGGGCGGAGGGAACTTATAGAAGACTGGATTCGTCTTAGGGAGTGAAGGGGTTGCGACAAGGGTGAAGGATCTGCTGGACAGGTTCAGATACGATCGGGCTAGGGCTCTGCTGTCGTCTTACATAGACGGCGAGTTGAGCGAGCGCGACCGGCGGCGCGTGGAGCGTCATTTGTCCGGATGCGCCGAATGCCGGGCGGAGTTGGAGTCGCTGCGCCTGACGGTGGAGCTGGTGCGTGGGCTGCCGGAGGTAGAGCCGTCTCGGTCGTTCACGCTGTCGTCTGCGCCGGAAGCCGAGCGCGGAGGGTTGGGGTGGATCTCCAATACGCGAATGGCGGCCGCGGTCGCGGCGGTTCTCCTGGTGGCGATTATGGCGGGAGCGGCGGGGCTGCTTAGGCTAGACTCGCAGGTGGAGCAGGCGGATTCGGAGATCGAATCGGCGCAGGCTATGGCTCCCGCGCCGGAAGCGGCAGTGGCACAAGCGCCGGCTATGGCGCCTATCGTCGCGACGGCGGCGCCCGCGCCAGCTGCGGCGCCTGTCGCGCCTGCTATGGCGACACCCACAGTGGCTCCACCAGCCGCTCCGGCAACGGCTATGGTGCCCGCCGCCGCAGTCGCGCCTGCGCCGACCATGGCGACGCCCACAGTGGTTCCGCCGACCGATACAGTTCCAGCCGCAGCGCCTGCCGCCGCTCCCGGCGCGCGTGCGGCAAGCGCCCAGGTAGAGTCGGAGGTCGAAGCGATTCAGCCCGAAGCGCAGGCTATGATGGCGGATATGGCTGAGGAGACTTCAACCCCTACGGCGACTGCAACTCCGCAACCTACGCCAACCCAGACGGCAACTCCGACACGGACGCCCACACCAGAGCCAACCGCGACCGCGACTGCAACTCCGCAACCTACGCCAACCCAGACGGCGACTCCGACATGGACGCCCAAGCCCGAGCCGACCGCAACTGCAGCGCCCTCGGCGACGTTCGAGCCGATGCAGACCATGATTCCGGCGGATGAGGGCACGGCGCCGCCACTGGTTCCGATTGGGGTTGGGGTCGGCGCGCTGCTGCTGGCGCTGGCGGCGTGGTGGGTCTGGCGACGTATGGTTCATAGGATATGAGGGGAATTTAACGCAAAGGCGCAAAGGCGCGAAGACGCAAAGAGGTTTTGCGGGAACAATATGACGCGCTCATTCGTCTGTATCTATAATGGAAGCGGATTGTAATGAACAATGAGAGAAAGGTTCGGAGGTTTTGGAGATATGGATAAGTTGAAGACGATGATATTGGTATCCATGGCGGCGCTGCTGACGCTGGGGGCGTTCGGCGGGTGCGTGATGGAGGGCGAGGCGTCGTCCGGCGAGGCGATTGGGGGCGACGTTGCGGGAAACGACGGGACCGGGGCCGCGCTAGCGGCGAGCCTAGCTTCAGGCGCTCCGATGTCGCTTTCGGCGGCGCTGCCCGGCACGGTCGCCGCCGGCGAGTCGGGCATCTGGGTTACGGGCGAGGGCAGGATGACTATGGAGCCGGACCTGGCGGTGTTGAGCCTGGGCGTGGAGGTCATCGCGCTGCCTCTGGCCGACGCCAATGCGACGGCGGCCACTGCGATGGACGCGATCATGGAGGCGCTTGCGGCCAACGGCGTCGAGGAGAAGGACATTCAGACGCACGACTTCGACATCAGGCCGAGGTACGAGTGGGTGGAAGAAGTGGACGAGAGCGGTCGCAGGTCTGGCAGTGAAGAGCTGGTAGGCTACCGCGTTAGGAACAATGTTACCGCGAAGATTCGAGATCTAGACACGATCGGCGCGGTGATAGACGACGCCATAGTCGCGGGCGGCGACGCGACGCGGTTCGATGACCTGCGCTTCACGGTGGAAGATACGTCGGCGGTGATGGAAGACCTGCGCGAGTCGGCAGTGATGGACGCTATGGAGAAGGCGCAGGCTATCGCGGATACCGCGGGCGTTGCGCTGGGAAGCCTGGCGTACATCACGGACTCTCGCGTCAGCGGCGGGGGTGGCAGCGTGTTCCTCGAAAGCGCCGGTGCGCTGCGGGCCGCGCCCGCGGCCGCGGCGCCGACCACGTCCATCAGCGGCGGCGAGCTCCAGGTCTCTCTGATAGTCCATGCGGCGTTCGCGATCGAGTAGGGGGAGTTTCACCCTCACCCCAACCCTCTCCCTAAGGGAGAAGGGGCTATGCGCCGTGAGCTTTTGCGAATACGAAGGCTTGCGGCGCGCTTTATGCGTGGGCTGGGGTTGGGTATGATTCGGGTCAGAAAACTGGAGGCGTCCGCGCAATGATACTGAGCGACCGTTCCATCAAGAAGCAGATGGCGAAGGGCCGGATAGAGATCGATCCGCTGGGTCCGAACGCCGTCCAGCCGGCGAGCGTGGACATCCGGCTGGACAGCGAGATTCTGGTGTTCCGCAACAACTGGCGGACGCACATCGACGTTATGCAACCAGCCGACGACGTGGTGGAGCGGGTGGTCGTGGAGGAGGGGCGTCCGTTTCTGCTGCACCCGGGGCAGTTCGCGCTCGGCAGCACGCTCGAGACGGTTACGATACCAGACGACATCGTGGCGCGCATAGAAGGCAAGAGTTCGCTGGCGCGGTACGGGCTGCTGATCCACTCGACGGCGGGGTTCGTGGACCCGGGATGGAGCGGCAAGCTGACGCTTGAGTTCTCGAACGTCGGCATACTGGGGATAACACTGCGCCAGGGCATGAAGATAGGCCACATTTCGTTTACCCAGCTGACCACGCCCGCCGACAACCCATACGGCTCCAGCGAGCTGCGGAGCAAGTACCAGGGTCAGGATGGGCCGGTGGCGTCGCGCTACTACATGGACTATCAATTGCCGATGGATGGGCGCGGAGAGTGAGGGGTGAGCGCGTCTCTGTACATGGAGCGCGCTTTGGCGCTGGCACGGGATGCTGCAGGTTCGACGAGTCCGAATCCGGCGGTGGGGGCGGTGGTCGCCCGGGACGGCGAGGTTGTGGGCGAGGGGCATACGCAGCCGGCGGGCCAGGCGCACGCGGAGGTGGTGGCGTTGCGACGCGCGGGCGCGAGGGCGCGGGGGGCTACGCTGTTCGTTACGCTGGAGCCATGTTCGCATCATGGTAGAACGCCGCCGTGTACTGACGCGATAATCGAGGCAGGCGTGGCGACGGTGTATGCGTCGGTCATAGACCCCAATCCGAAGGTCGGAGGGCGGGGCGTGGCCCATCTGCGCGAGGCCGGAGTGAGGGTGGAGGTCGGCGACGGGCGAGACGAGGCGGCTGAGCTAATCGCGCCGCACGCGAAGTTCATTCGGACCGGAACGCCGTTGGTTACCGCGAAGTTCGCCATGAGCCTGGACGGCAAGATAGCGACGCGGACAGGCGATTCCAAGTGGATAACGTCGGCGGAGTCCCGGCGGTACGTTCACGAGATGCGGGCGCGGTCAGACGCGATCATGGTTGGCATCGGGACTGCGCTGGCGGACGATCCGCAGTTGACGGCGCGAGACGCGGACGGCGCTCCCCTGCCCAGCCAGCCGCTGCGCGTGATCGTGGACAGCGCGGGACGGTTGCCGTCGGACGCGGCGATGCTGTCTCAGCCCAGCGATACGCTGGTGGCTATGGCAAGGGAGGACGCGGGCGCGCGGGCGCGCCTAGAGGCGGCGGGTGCGGCTGTGTTCGCGGCAGGCGGCGATGACGGGCGCGTGGACTTGGCAGCGCTGCTGGCTGAGCTTGGGCGTCTGGAGATTACCAGTGTTTTCGTCGAGGGCGGCGGCGCGCTGCTGGGCTCGCTGTTTGATGAGGGGCTGGTTGACCGAGTGGTGGGATTCGTGGCGCCGGTCATCATCGGGGGCGCTGATGCGCTGTCGCCGGTCGGCGGATCCGGCGCGGCGATGATGGCGGACGTGGTACGGCTGAGCGGGGCTCGGGTGGAGCGCATCGGGGAGGACGTGGTGGTGATGGGATGGGTGGGGAACGCGCGGCGGTTTTGACGCAGAGACGCGGAGGGCACGAGCGCAAGGAGTTGCGGAATGCGGCGATTAGGGGTTATATTCTCCGCAAATGATGCGTCG